>NZ_JBLXIQ010000001.1:0-734975 GCF_048269445.1 Marinobacter sp.
CTTCAAGGGTTCCTGGGGTTTGAACTCCAGGGCCTTGAAGGTGATCTTGCCGCCCTGCCCGGCTTTCATCTGGGCCTTGACGGTGAACATGGCCGGGAGATTGCCGGCGTGGTTGCGCAGTTGGTCGATGTGCTTCCAGTCGCAGGCGATTTTCATGACTTCGTTGCCGACGCGGTTGTCGTCATCAGCCTCTGCTGGTGAGTAGGCCCACAGGGAACCGCCCCGGTTGCCGTCGATGTCGTAGCGGGTGGCGCCGATGATCATGAGGTTCAGGTAGTTTTCCATTGCGTGTGTCCTCTGGTTTTGGTTTCGGGTGTTACTGTTGCTGGTTGTCCGGCTGGGCCGGGGTTTAAATTTCGAATCTGATTTCGGTTACTGCTTTTCCTGGTATTGATGGTGGAAAGGGTTTGAATTGGGTGTTGCGACCCCTTCGGGGCGGGCTCTACTCGCTGCGCTCCTGGCCACTAAGGTGGCCACCCTTACGGGTAACGATCCCTGTCGCCTGCCGCGCTCCGCTTGCCTCCTGTGCTCATGGTTCGGAATCAAGGGGCGGCCGTCCTCCCCCGACATCCTCACCACTCTTCGTGCGCACTGTGGACCAGCCAGAGCCCGCCACAAGGCCAGGGGGCCTGCGGCCCTGGCGCTGCGCGCCAGCCTTGCAGCGATCACTGCCCGGCCCCCTTTTCGTGCGCGAGTGGTGACGATGACGGGGGCGGACTCGAAGGCTTTTCAGGGTGTTGGTCCTGAGTGCCAAAGGTCGGGCAGCCAGCCTCGACCCAGGCGCGCAGGACGGAACCGCCGAGGGTCCACAGGTCGGTGCCGCGTTGGATGGCTTCCTGTTGGAGTTGCAGGTAGATGGAGGATGGAGTGCAGACGTAGAAACGGCGTTCTTTGTCTTCCACCTGGTCCTGCCTTGGGGGGATGGTGCTCATGGTTGGGTCTCCGTGACGTTGGGAAGATCCAGGTGGCCACAGTCCCAGGCGTCCCGCAGCCGGATAAGGCGATCGAACGCCGGGCTGTGATGGCCGCTGGCTTCCAGTTCGTGGATCAGGGCGTCGGTGAAGCCGGCTTTGCAGCGGGCCATGTAGTCGCACGGGTAGTCGGTCCGCACGTCCTGCAGGTGGCTTAACTGGTGCAGGAGATTGTCAAAAAGGCCTTCCAGAGCCTGGACAGTGAGCGCAGAGGACGGACGAGGGCCCTGGAAGGCGAAACTGGCCGCGTTGATGGCTTTGCTGGCCTCGTGCCGGTGGTGTCTCATGCGGCGGCCCTCAGTGCGGTGCAGGCCTGCCCTATTGCCCAGGCTTCGAAATCCACCACGGTGTGCTGCAGCGTGAAGCGGGACAGGGCGTTGACGCAGTCCATGGTGTAGTTATAAAGATCGTCGTCCAGGCCGCTGAAGGCGGCAGCCATGCCCAAGAGCTTGGTGACGCTATCGCAGTACAGTTCCCATTGGCCGCTCTTGTAGAAGTCGAGAGCGCCTGTCACGACCACACGGATTTCCTGGAACTTCTGCTCGAGAAGGTCCGGGGCGATCAGGCAGGGAAAATGGTTGTGAATATCCCAAGTCATTGCCAGTCCTCCTGGTCCAAGGCCTGCTGAGACAGGGCGGCGATGTTGACCATGCGCACCCGGCCGATCTTGAGTGAAGGCAGATGTCCTTTTTCGATCTGGCCCCTTACCTGCCCTTCTGTTAAGCCCGTGAGCTGGGCGTAGCGGTCCTGGGTCATGACAGGGGTTGCGATCAGAATGATTTGCTTTTGCTCGTCCACTGTTTTGCACTCTGCTACACTGTTTTACACGGGTACGACGTATTTATACCGTCGTATTATTTACCATCATAATAGACGTCGTACTATTTACCAGTATATTTTACCTATGATCAGAGATAGGCTTATAGAGCTTTTTAATGTTTTGGAGGTCTCCTCACGCGACATGGAGAAGGCCACTGGCATTGATCGAAACAAGTGGTCGAACATCAGAGGTGGGAAACAAAGAGCGAACGAGGAACACATAGAGGCTGTGTGTGAAGTTTACCCACAATTCGCGCTCTGGATCGTTAGCGGCAGAACCATTCCGGAGGCTGGGCAGATCAGCCCAGAGATGGAAAAGGCACGGAAAGAGAACAGCCTGAAAACAGGATAGGTTTCAGCCTGGCGGCAAGAATCGCCAGTTCCTGGTATGGAGACCGACAAGGGGAATCAAAAAAACAACAGGGATAGCCCTCGTAATATGTGGTGGGGGCTTCAGGCGAAGAATTAAAGCTTTCCGAACAGTTGGCAAATCAAAGCCAGCCTTTCTTTAAATAAAAAAGAGGTAGCAATGAGCTTACAGCTAAGACAAATCGAGAACTATTTGGAAGAAAATTTTTTTCCAAATATAGACATCAGTGACCTCGACTTAAAAAAGGAAAGCGAACCAGATTTAAAAAACAAGAAAACAACTCGATCATTAGCTGCTATCTCAGTAAACATGATGTCCGAAAGCACCATAAAAGATGCATGCGTATCGGTAACCGATGGATTCAAAGATAACGGACTCGATGCAATTTATTATGCTGAGCAAGAAAAGTGCCTATACGTAATACAGTCTAAATATAATACTGACGGCAACGGCAGCATTGACACCGGCGATACAAGAAAGTTCATTGGAGGCGTAAAAAAACTTATAAAACCAGATTTCTCTTCTTTCAACGAAAAAATACAGAAAAGAAAAGAAGAGATCACTCAAAACTTGCTGGATCCACAGAATCGTTTTCACTTGATCATAGTTCACTCTGGAAAGGATAAAATTTCAAAGGATTGCGAAGAAATAGTGAATGAATTCTTGGACAGCAACAATGAGATTGCTGACCAGTTCCACTTCACAGAAATAAATCTCAAAGATATCCACAAATATGTAAGTAGTGGTGCGTTAGCAAAACCAATTGATCATGAGGCTGCAATTCACAACTGGTCCTTCATCAAAGGACCACTTCGCTCTGTCTACGGACAAATTGCAGGGAGCGATCTGGCAAGCTGGTACGATAGTTCGGGCCCACACCTTTTTGCTCCTAACATTCGCGTCTACCTAGGAAATACAGAAGTAAACGAAGGCATAACTGAAACCGTAAATGAATCTCCAGATATGTTCTGGTATTACAACAACGGAATAACAGCTCTATGTTCGAAAGTGACAAAGAAACCTCTTGGCGGCGATTCAAGAGAAGTTGGCTATTTTAACTGCGACAATATAAGAATTGTCAACGGCGCACAAACGGTAGGAACGCTTTACTCACTTAAGAGCAGAAAAAACGAAAATTTAGAAAAGACCCGAGTATGGATTAGAATAATAGAAATTGATCCTGAATCCTTCAATGAGAATGAAGAAGACAGCGTTTCTAAGAAGATAACTCAGAGTACAAACACTCAGAACAAAATCGAAAAGCGAGATTTCGTATCGTTGGATCCTGAGCAGAAAAGGATTCACGATGAGCTTGCATTGAACAAAATAAATTATGTTTACAAAGCGGGAGAAACCTCCGGCGATAACACCAGCAGCTTTGACTTACCACAAGCCACAATCGCAAGGGCGTGCTCTCAAAACGACATATATTACGCCGTTCAAGCAAAACGTGAAATAAGTAAGCTATGGGACGACATCCAGAAACCCCCTTATAAGCTATTATTTAATGGGGGAGTAAAGTCCATGGACATCCTTAAAGAAGTTGAAGTTTTGAAGTCAGTAGACACCTTCATTTCACAATATAGATCGGAGTTAAGCGCTCGAGATGAACTCCTGATCACCCATGGAAACAGATTTTTACTTCACTGCGTAATGCAATACCTTCATGAAGAAATAAAAAAAGAAGTACCAAACAAAGAAGTTATAAACGAAGCATGTGAATTATTTTTCGTAGAACTTGGTGAAGTCATAGAAGACCTGCACCCGAGCTCCTATTTAGGTAGTTTATTCAAGAACACCTCCAAATGCAGAGAAATCAAGACTGAAATACTGAAAAGAATGAAAATGGATTCCGAATTCAAACCATTAAAGACTGCCGAAGATTAAAACTGTCTATTAAAAGGTGGGTTGGAAGGGGGAGAGAATTGTGTGGAGCCAATGATCGCTGACAACGGGACCGTAATAGTAGATACGAGTCATCAGACGTTGAGGAAAGGGAACATTTGTGTCATTCGAAATGGAGACCACTTAATAGTTAAGCGAATCCAGAAGATTTGGAATGATAGGGCCAGCTTTTCAGCGATAAGAAAGGGTATCCTCTTCATGAGATTCCTAGTGAAGCCCTTGAAGCCTCAAGGTGATAGGGAAAGCCGTACGAGTCGAAGAGGATTTATAGTATGAAATTTAGCGAACGCCAAGGTTTTTCAACGCCAAGGGAAACCTTCCAATTAAAAAATATAGACCGAGCGTTAAAAAATTCCATATGGAACATTTTAAACCTTCACGTACTTGGACCGAATCAATTTAAAAACAGAACTCAAACTGAAAAATATCTGGTCAAATCGTTTTACGTTTTTCTGTGGAAAGATTTTTTCAAAGAACCAATCGACAACATGAGTGGAGTACTTGATATAGAATTCCTAGACATGAAGGATCGGTTCTATAAATTATCATGGTACGAAATATACGACCTAGTAGAATTCATAGCCGCACACCACCATAGTGACGTTTTTTCTGAGCAGATTAATAGTGTTCTTAAATCAGAAAAATCTGGGTACAGGTTAGTAGATGAAAAAATAGTTCCCATAACCAACGAAATAGAGATAGGGTCAATTGAAAAAGTGGTCTCTCAAGACAAATATTCTGGCTGTTCTGCCCATATAAAAAGAGCAATGGAACTCTATGCAGACAGAAAAAGCCCCGACTATAGAAACTCTATAAAAGAGTCAATATCCGCCATCGAAAGCATAACCAGAGAAATAACCTTAGACAGAAAGGGAGGAATAAACAACGCTTTAACAGAGCTTGAAAAAAAAGGGGTTATACATAAAGCACTTAAAAGTAGCCTATCGTCACTTTATGGATATACGAGTGATGAGAATGGTATTAGACATGCAATTTTAGAAGAGCCTAGAGTCTCAGAGTCAGATGCAAAGTTTATGCTTATCACATGCTCAGCATTCGCTAACTATATAATTGAAAAAATAGCAAGATAGAAGCACACGGAAACCGAAACCGGGACAGATTTATTTCCGGAAATTGGCGCCAGACCTCTCCCTGACCAGTCACACCACTATGCAGGTGTCGCGCTTGCGAGGCATCCTTGCCGGCGGTGAGCCCTGGTCGTCCTAACCGATTGACTCAGGCTCTATTGTGGCAGCCCCTGTAAGTGGGTATAGAGCAGAAATCCCAACAACGTGTACGAGATCGCCTAATCTCGACGGATACGAGAAAAGGCAGTGCCTAATCAAGATGTATGGCAAGCCTTACAGCAGTAGTAACAGCCGTTAGAGCGTGGATAGATCTTCTTTGCTTCCAGAACGGCCCCGCGACAGTTGTCGAAAAGGCCCAGAGAATGGCAGTTATGAGCGGCAGGCATGTAGGAACAACCAGTAGTGTGAATCTCGTGATCTCCATTCGCCTGTGAGTTTTTATTTACATAGTATCGATTTGCCATAAGACGCCTCCTGCGTATTTTTTGTACACATCCAGCAAAGACCATTAATCAGTATTTAGCAAGCGGCTTTTATCACTCACAGCGTTGCCCTGCACACCAAAAACCAACCTCTTTCCATAGGTCTAAAAATAGATCTTTTTTTAGACCTTATTGAGGACTATAATTGCGAGAGGTGCCTAAAGAATGAGAAACGCCCTAGGTGAGAGGCCATATGCGTGAAGGCCGGTGATGAGAGGGCTATGACTGAATGAGTAACGGCACGACTGGGGAGAGGAAACGATGAGAAGCCTTTTTGCGAGGCTTGCGGCCACCATTTCGGAGCTGAAAGCTAATCCGAATGAGGTGCTCAACCAGGCTAATGGCGAACCGATTGTGATCCTGAGTCACAACAAGCCCAGAGCCTATATGGTGCCTGTCGAGACATTCGAACAGATGCAAGAGCAGCTCGAGGATTACCGGCTTCTGCAGGAGGCTCGCAAGCGTATGGATGACGAATCAATACCGGTGAGCATCAATGAGCTACGAGCTGCAATTCAAGAAAAAAGCGCTCAAGGAGTGGAACAAACTTAGCCCTTCTATCCAGGCGGAGTTCCTTAACGTTCTGGAGCGACGCCTGGAAAACCCCAGAGTCCCGAAGCACAGCCTTCGCGGTGATCCTGACCTGTACAAGATCAAGCTTAGATCCGCTGGTTACCGACTGGTCTACCATGTCGATGATGGCGTGGTTGTGGTGACGGTCATTGCTGTTGGTCGCAGGGATACGATATACAAGGCTTAGCTGGGGTAGCAAAGGAGTAGGTCGATGGACGATTTCAAGGAAAGAACGATTATTGAGCAAGGCAGGATGTCGTTCCACGAAAACGATGGAAAGCTCATCAATCCATTCGAACCAAACACCAAAGAATATAACTGGTTTGAGAGAGGATGGACCCAGGCGTTAAAGCGCCACAGAGGGCCGATGCCGGGAGAGCCAGGTAGTCAGCCATTTACCAGTTCCGGCCCCTCATTTCGTGGTGGGAGCATGGCCGAAAAGTACAAGAACATGCGTGACTGGTCACGATCTGAAGACGACTAATCGGTGTCAACGATGTGTCAACTAGCGAGCGGCTTTGTGTGGCTTGCTGTGGGCCTCGATTTTCGTAGGTTATTGAATTTCCGTTTATTGTGGTTTTCTGTGGTGTAGAATATTCTACATCAAGGCTCTCATAATCCCTTGGTCGCAGGTTCGAGTCCTGCTGGGCCCACCATTTTCGAATATCGTTACTCGTCATCAAAACTATGACTGCTGTCGGAAAGTTTTACACACAGCGCCTACCAAAAGACCACACTCCAAGGCCAGCCCATTGAAACTTCTTTACTTCTGGTTTCTGGTCGTGCTTTTGCATGTTATTCACTGAACGCCTGCCATGAATTGGTTGGCATATGCATCATGTGAAAATTTGAGAGGATTGTCGCTATGAAAACGAACACTTTAGCGGCCTTGGTTACAGGGATGTTAGGAGCGAGCTCTGTGCTTGCCGTACCTACACTGCAACTGGATATTGATGGCGGCACCTATGTCGGCGGCACAGAAGAGAGTACTGTGACTACGACTTCATCATTTGACCTATGGGCCTTGGGTAAGACAACTGAAGTAGATATTGCTAATGATTATTACCTTTCGATCGCGCTTCTGCCCCAGTCCCAAAATATCGGCGATCCGGCTAACCTTGGCAACGTCACCGTAAATGGCATCGCGCTTTCCACCCTGCTTGGCGACTCCGAATATGGCACCCCACCCGTCGAATCAGTCTCTAATGGCGGAGAGCTTGGTCCACACGGAATCTACGATACCTACTATTATCAACTGGCCTTCAGTTTTAATGGTTTGCCCACAATTCCCTCATACAATACTCAGGACGGCTCTGCTGGACCTGCTGGAGAGGAGTTGTACAAGCAGGTATTTCAGATTGACGCATCATCACTGGCAGCGGGTTACGGTCTTCACTTTGACCTCTACACTTACGGCGAAACTAACGGCAACAGGACGGCGATCACCGACTTCGCTCCCTTTTCCCACGATGCCGCTTACTGCATCGAACGGAATTGTGAGCCAGTGGATGTATCTGAACCTTCAACTCTGGCGCTGTTTGGCATTGGTCTGATGGGGCTTGTTGCGCTTAGGCGGCGGGCAAAAAATATCGCAATATCAAGTTAATTGACGCCTGAAGGCTTACATTTAGCAAAGGTCCCTCAATTGGGACCTTTGCTTTTGAATACGCTCCCTGATAGTTCGTTTAGCCGTCCCCTCCCTTCGTCTGAGCTCCGGTGCGACTGGTCCACTTAGCACGATATAAGCTGAATACCTTTCCCCCAATTACAGGCGATTGCGCCTTCTCTCCTGCAATGCTGGTTCTATAGACGTTGCTTGATGTCAAAAAAGCCAACGTCCTGAAAAGACAAGCCACATACACTATGCCCCGTACCCACACACCAGCCGTGTCAGAAATGCCAGCTCACGGCACGAGTATAAAAACAACGAAGTAACGGAGCGTATCAATGGCTTTTTCCTCCCGGTTTCGCACCAGGGCAGTGTCCCTCGCAATTGCAGCAGCCCCCTTGGGCCTCCCATTCTCAGTCCACGCCAGCATGGGCAACCTCGGGACCACCTATGGCGTCATGCCGGTAGACGTAGCGACGGCGCAGTCACTGTCCATGTTCAACGATCAGGTGTCCGCAACTTACTACAACCCCGCCTACCTCACCAAAGACGAGCGGGGCGAGCTGACAGCCGGCATCCTGCACGCCGAACAGGAGCTGCGATCAGCCAACCCCAACGCCAATGGCGATGTACTCTCCAGCTCGCCAAGCCAGCATGTGCTGATCGGTATGAAGACCAATCTGGGGTCACTCACTCGGTTCAAGCATCCGATTTACCTCGGTTTTATTGCCGGTGTCGAAAAATACGGAAAGGAAATGTTGGCGTTCGATTCCCAGACCACTGAGAATGGCCAATTCCTTCAATATGGCAAGGAACCGTTGTTCCTGAACATCGGTGGCGCAACTCCGATCTGGAGGGGAATTTCAGCTGGCGTATCGGTCCGGGTAACACTTGATGCCACGGCGAATCTTGATGCTGTCTCCACTCTGGGCGGCGAAACCAGTCGCGAGCGACTTTCCGTCAGCGCTGAACCTTCGCTGAAGACCATCCTGGGAACCACCATTGACTTGGGCAACACCTTCTGTCCGGAGAGCGATTGTTTCCTTCAGCACTGGGAAACAGCGGTTACGTACCGCACCAAATCCTCCGCCTCAACGACCGTGGACTCAAACATTATTGTGACTCAGACCATCCCGGACCCGGGCTTGAGTCTTGCTGTCTCCACCATCGACTCTTTCCAGCCGGAGACCTTTGGCTTAGGCGTCCAGTATAGCGGCGACCGCTGGCGCGCTGGCGGTAGTATCGAACAGCAGAACTGGTCAGAACTTGAACAGGAGTTCACCGGCGACACCATTAAAAATCAGGGCTCCGTGGTGGCAGGCAGCCGAATCCAGTTTGACGACATCCTGATTCCACGGATCGGCGCCGAATACGCGCTCAACAAAAACTTCTCCCTGCGTGCCGGCCTTGCCTATGAAGAGTCGCCACTCAAATCCACCCATAACCCCGAGATCAACTACCTCGACACCGACAAGATTGTCGTCGGCCTGGGCTTGAGTGCCACCTATAACCGCACTCGGCTTCTGGCTCACCCGGTACGCCTGGATGTTGGCTATCAATATCAGCAATTGCAGGAGCGGGATTTCACGCTGGTGGATCATGACGGCAATGAAACCGACGTAACTGCCGACGGCGACGTTCATGTTATCAGCGGCTCCATAACCCTGAAGTTCTGAGGAGAGGTCAGCCATGAAGTACAACCAGACACTGGCATTAATTCCTGCCCTGTTGCTGGCCGCCTGTGGTGGCAGCGAACAGACCATGAATGAAAAGGCCTCTCCTGGCGCGGTGGTCTATTCCTACCCCGCAGACGGGCAGATGGGCGTCAGCCCCAACGCTGACATTGTCCTGCGTTTCAGCCATGCCCTGACAGGCGAGGATGCAGACCTTCAAACCAAAATCCGGCTTGAATCGGAGGGCCAGTCCCTGCCGTTTTCGGTCACCCGGATTGACGGCGGGAAAAGCCTGAAACTGTCTCCGTCCTCGAAGTTTGGGAACCTCGGGACCTACACCGTCACGTTCACCGAGCCGTTGGCGGCCGAAGACGGCCGGCAGATCGGCACGCCCAATGCGGTGGGCGATGCCGGAATCCAGTTTGAAACCCGAGGCAGTTTCTCAGGTGCGGCTGGCACAGCCAACTCTGTTGACAGTTTTGGAATTGCCTGGCGGGTTCCGGCAAACGGCACTCCGTTCGAAACCATGAACTTTTCCACCTTCCGCCTGGCCATGACCAATCCCGTCCACCCGAAATGGAGAACCCTCGGTGGATCAATCCAACTTCTGGATGGGAACGACGAGGTGGTCCCGGCGATTATCCTGGTAAAAGGAAACCGGATAACAGTAGACCCCTGCCTGGTCCAGGAGCCCCGGGAATGCGGCAGCAAGGACGACGTTCTGGACACCAACCAGAACTACACCCTACGGATTGAAAATCTGCCCAGCCTCACGAAAATGGATGCCGGCCGATTCAGCGAAGAGATCACCTTCTCTCCCCGCGAAACGGGCCCCACGGTCGTATTGCAGCAATCAGCCGTTGATTCAGGCCTGACCGCAGGAACCACGGAAGAAAACGCAACCCGATCAGTTTTGAATGGTCAGATCATCAACGGGGTCACCCTCAATTCCGTGCTTCAGGGTGAGGCCGGGCCGTCCCAACAGACCGGAGATCTGTTTGCCGAGCTTGCTTTTGCTCCCGCTTTCAAAGCCGATGAAGCGCTGCCATTACGCATAGCCCGTGGCAGCGTACTGAACAGCACCAGCCTGGAGGTTCTGGTAGGCGGCAAGGTTCCCGTTCTGGATGCGGCCACTGGCGAGCTCCAGACTACCGGCAACATCAAGGTCACCATGCTGTCAGACGCCTCCGGTTATCTGAGCCCGAACCCCTATACCGATAACCTCAACGCGCCCAGGCACATCACCCTGTTTATGGATGTTTCCATGAACACAGAAAATGCCCAGCCCAATGCGGCACTGTCACAGGATCTGATGGGAGTTGAACTACGAGGCATCGCCCTGGTTCGGGACGGGGTTCTGACCATTGATGCCATTGGCATGGTGGAGCCGAACCTTCTGGGGCAGGAGTACACCGACTCAACCATCGCATTCCATCTTCAAGCGGCTACCGACGCCGACTCAGTACTCGATGCTGAGATGCTTCGCCGGCTGGACAGTAAAGCGCCAAGCCTTGTGAGCTGGATGCCAGGCCCCGAAAACGCAACGCCGAACACACGCCAATCCATGCAGCGCCCCGGGGACCCGGTCATTCTGTTCTTTGATGAGCCCCTGGCCTCCGATTCGGTCAAAGCTGGCGTTTCACTGTACGCTGATGGTGTTTCTGTGAACGCCCTTGAAACACGACTCGACGGCACGGCGGTCATCCTGAACCCGGAAGATGGCCTGCGCCATGGCGTTGAATACGAGGTGGTGATCGACGGGCTGACCGACCTCGCCGGCAATCCCGCCGCCACTGCTCCCCTCCAGTTTTCTCTGGATGATATTGGTGGCTCGTCTGTGACCAGACGCCCTGCCCTTGCGCTGACAACCTACCCGGGCTTCCCCTGTGAGACAGACCACAGCCTTCTGGACCTCTCTGCCGGTATACTGGGACAGTGCTATTCGGATGGGGGTATCGGTGATGTACTGCCGGTCAGCACGATGCCGTCAGATCGGCCCATTACTGTGGTCTTTTCAAAGTCCATGGATCTGGATTCCATCATTAGCGGCGACACCTTCACCGTGGAAAAGGTAAGCCAGGCCCCAAACGGCTCCATCACAGTGCTGGAAAGCGAGGTTCCCGGTCGGCTTGAGAAAAGCCTCCAACGGATCCGCTTCTTCCCGGATCAGCCCTGGGAGGCCGGCGCCCACTATCGCTACACCCTGAAATCGTCGGAAGACGCCGGTACCTGCGCTACCGGCGCCTACACCTCGATTTGCGATTCCGATGGCCTGGCCCTCAAAACGGACCTGCTTGAAGGATTGAATGACGGTGGTAGCAACAATGGGCCGGACCATATGGTGATTTACTTCACCGGAACCGTGCCACTCGAGAGCGTTTTCACGCCTCTGCGGAACCTGCCCGTTCGCGACACCAACGCCAACTTCCTGGTGGACTGCAGCACCAACACCAACCCGGACTGTTTAGAGCCTTTCACCCATGAGGGTAGTGATAATGATGGATGGGCGGCTTCGGCAAACTCCACCAAGCTGAGGGTCCGAAACAACCTGGCGTCTGCATCACCGCCCGCCATCGTGGCCAGTAATGCTGATGCCCGTGTGGGTTGTGAGACGAGCGACCGGTGCCCGAAAAACAAATTCATCTATCAGACCTATGCCCTTAATACGGAGGTGCTGGGTCCCGGCATCTATAAGCCGACGGGCGATGAAGGGATCCTGGTGAACCTGTATCCAACGCAACTTGCAGCCACATCGATAAGCGTATTCACAGAGCTTCGGGTGTTCGGTTTCATCCCACTGCAGGAGGAGTCCATCACCAACACCCAGATTCTTCGTATGCGCTACGCCAAAGATGACCCGGCCTGTTCGGGGCCGGCGTGCAGCCGTTCCGGCCTGATTCCCGGTGTTATTACCAAGGGGGACAACGGACAGCCCGTTTTCAAGACCCGTGCCGAATTGATGCTCGATGCGCCCGATATGGAAATCCCGCTGGGCGGCTCCCACGATCTCTACGGACGGGAATTCGTGCTCGAACTCGAGGGCAATATCACCTTCTTCGACGACGGCCGGATGCAGATTGAGCAACGCAACTCGAACCTGGTCGACATCAATGTCCGAGCGCGGGCCCTGGGAGTCCCCGGTGGTGAAATTATGACGTTGGATCTGCCCCTGCAAATCCCCGAACAGGGGGTCTACCTCAACTTCATTTCCAACCCGGTGAAGGAGATCCCTGCAGAGGAATAGACATCACCTGATGTCGCCGAATCAAAGGGCCAGCCAGCAGGCTGGCCCTCTTTCCCTGCAGACTCCGTTCGTTATTTCGCCCTGACCATCATTTCCTGCTAATCTGGTTGCACAATGAAACCTCAATAGCACAACAACAAATTGCCAGGAGAGCGCTTTCATGGAAAACGGCACCCACTACCGCACCTGCCACTTATGCGAGGCCATGTGCGGTGTCGCAATCGAAATGAAAGACGGTTGTATTGTCTCCATCAGGGGTGATGAAGATGACCCGCTCAGCCGTGGGCACATTTGCCCCAAGGCGATCGCACTGAAAGATCTCCACGAGGACCCTGACCGCCTGAGGAAGCCAATCCGAAAGACTGCGACTGGCTGGCAGGAGATGGACTGGGACGAGGCGTTTGATCTGGTGGCCGACAAGCTGCATCAAACCCGCCAGAAGCATGGCCGGAACAGCATCGGCGTATATCTTGGCAACCCCAATGTCCACAACCACGGATCCCTCGTGGCGACCATGCCATTCTTACGGGCGATCGGAAGCCAGAACCGGTTCTCGGCAACGTCCAACGATCAGCTGCCCCACATGCTGGCCAGCCTTGAGATGTTCGGACACCAGGTCTTGTTTCCGATTCCGGACATCGATCACACCGATCTGTTTATCTGCATCGGCGCCAATCCGATGGCATCCAACGGCAGCCTGATGACCGTGCCCGATTTCAGGGGCCGGCTCAAAGCCCTGAAACAACGGGGTGGAAAAATGATTGTGGTGGACCCCCGCCGAACAGAAACCGGGAAGTTGGCGGACGAATTTCATTTTATCCGGCCAGGTAGCGATGCCCTGCTGCTGATGGCCATGGTGCATACACTGTTCGAAGAGCGCCTGGTGGACCCGGGACCTGCCGAGCGACTGGTGAAGGATGTTGACCTGCTGCGATTGGCTTCCCTAGCCTTCACACCAGATGCGGTGAGCAGCCACACCGGCATCGCCGCAGAGGATACCCGGGCACTCGCCCGACAGCTGGCCACGACTCGGAAAGCTGCACTGTACACCCGCATGGGCACCAGCACGCAACGCTTTGGCGGCGTCGCCACCTGGCTTGCCTATTGCCTCAACATCCTTACCGGCAAACTGGATGTGCCCGGGGGTGTTCTGTTCACCCATCCGGCCATCGATCTGGTTGAGCTAGGTGCCCTGGCCGGCCAGAAGGGCCACTTTGGCAAACGCCACAGCCGCGTGAAGGGATTACCGGAATTTTCCGGAGAATACCCCGCCAGTACCATGGCCGAAGAAATCCTCACACCGGGTGAAGGGCAGATCCGCTCGTTTGTAACTGTCGCAGGCAACCCGGTGCTTTCGAGCCCGAACGGGCGCCGCCTTGACGAGGCTCTGGGCAGCCTGAACTTCATGGTCTCGGTGGATTATTACCTGAACGAAACCACGTGCCACGCCGACGTCATTCTGCCCCCGACTGCGGCCCTTGAGCGCAGTCATTACGACCTGATTTTCAATATGTTGGCCGTGCGGAATGTCGCCAAATACTCCGAGCCATTGTTTAAAGCTGGCCCCGATACCCGCCATGACTGGCAGATCATGTTAGAACTGGCTCACCGCCTGGAAAAGCGAAAAAAAGGCGGACGACTTCCCTTGCGTGCCGAACTGGGCTGGCGCACGCTCAAACAGATCGGCCCGGATCCGATTCTGGATCTGTTGCTCCGTGCCGGGCCCTATGGCGCAGACGTGGGAAGAGCACGCGGATTGCTGCAGCCCGCGGTTGATCTGATCATGGATATCCTGCCGCAACGCCATCCACTCAGAGGGCTGGCAAAACTCAGTCCGCTGAACCGCCTCTGGCAAGCGCTGCCCAAGGGCCTGTCCCTGAATACGCTGAAGGAAACCCCCAACGGTGTTGATCTCGGGCCGCTCCAGCCTTCGCTTCCAGACCGACTCTTTACCCTTGATGGCCGGATCAATCTGGCGCCAAGGCGATACCTGGACGATCTGGGCCGACTCCATGATCTTCTGAAAACTCCCGCTGACAGTAACCTGCAGCTGATTGGCAGGCGTCATGTCCGGAGCAACAATTCCTGGATGCACAACAGCCGGCGGCTGGTAAAAGGTAAAGACCGCTGCACCCTGATGATTCATCCCAAGGATGCCAGCCGCTTGGGACTGCAGGCCGCCGGCGCGGCCGCTATCAGTGCCGACGGCCGCCAGATTGTGTTGCCAGTGGAAATCACCGAAGACGTGATGCCCGGCGTCGTTTCAATCCCCCACGGCTGGGGCCATGACAGAGAAGGAACCGGCCAGTCAGTGGCGACAGCCCATGCCGGCGCGAGTATTAACGATGTGCTCAGCGACGGTGACATTGATCCACTCTCTGGCACATCCGTATTGAACGGTCAGTCCGTTACTGTCAAAGTCTGGCGTCCCGAGCGACAAAGAAAACGGGCCTGATTCATAAAAGGAGTTGATAATGCCCCAGTGGCTGCAATGGAGTCTGATCATCGCCGGCGGCATCGCTATCGTTCTGATGCTGGTGTTCATCCGCAGGCAGGTGGGCTTGCTTTCGGAAAACCGCAAACGACGGGCCAAAACCGAAGCGTTTCAGGCAAACCGCAGAAAAGACATGATACACAGTGTTCACGTCATTGCGATGGCGGTTGAAGAGGATCAGATCGAATATTCCGAGGCCTGCCTACGGCTCAAGGGCCTACTGGACCATATTGCACCAGAACTGCTGGAGCGGTCCCCGTTCAGGGTATTTCAGGAAGTGCATGATCAGCTGCAGCACATGCCCACCCATCGAGCTCGGCAGGCCACTGAGGCCAAGTTTGTCGCAAAGATGGACAAGGAACGCTTTGGAGTCGAGCAAAAACATGCCGACGAAATACGCCGGGCAGCAACCGCTCTCAGACATCATCGGTTTTCGCCTGACACCCCTTAAACTCTTAAGACCACAACTGGTCAGACCTTATTTTTGTTACATTTTGTAAACGCCTCACTGGACGCCGCCACATTTTAGCTCATTAAATCAATCTCTTATGAAACCATCGAAAACTGACGGCGGGCCCATTGATTTAAAGCGTAAACCGTTGACTTTTCTTTTCTCCGACAGGGTCTAGATTGAAAGCAGGGCGGACTCCATCATCTTGCGGACATCTGTGAAGGAAGCCGCCTCACGTTGTTTACTCCTGATAAGTTTGGACGACACTGCAACAAGCAGGTGAGCTTGCCGGCCTTAGGGCCGGCTTTTTTTGAGGGCAATTCCCGAGAAGGCCGACCTGTTACTGGCTCATCATGCCAGCCATGGCCATTACGCTGTCTTTACTGTTGACCAACTCATCAAACTGCCCCTCCACCTGTTCACGGTCAAGGCCCAGGTCATCGTAGAACGACTGACTGATTGCCTCTCCGGCACCCAGTGCCACGCCCCGGGCGGTTAATAACTGGCGCCCCAGCCACAACAACCTGGCGTAGATGTTATGGGCGCCATCGTAGGCCGGATTTTTCTGGTAACGGATTGCCAGGGTGACCTCGTCCGGCATCCCCCAATTCTCCATAAGCTGTGCCGCAATCTGTTCCCGGGTAATGCCCAGCAGGTAATGCTCCGTTACCGAGGAATCAATATCCGGATTCACTTCCAGGGAGCGACAGACTAGCTTGAAATGTGGCGGAAACACCTGGGCCAGAACCAGATGGCCGAAGTTGTGCAGCAAGCCCGCCAGATAGGCGAGCCCGAATACCGGCCGCTCCCCCCGGGGCATCATACTTGCCAGAATGCCCGCAGATTGTGCCTGCCAGATCGCCTGCTGCCAGTAATCCACATAGCCGTCCGGATGATCCTGAGGCTGCCTCAATGCCCGGCCGAGCGAAAGCCCCATGGCCAGGTTCATCACCAGATCAAACCCGAGAACCCGGGAAACCGCATCGTGAACGGATTTCACTTGCCCTGCAGCGGCATAGAATGAGGAGGAAGCCCAACTGACAACCTGGGCGGCAAGACTGGGATCACTTTCAACGATGTCTACCAGATCGCCCATCACAGCATTGGGATTGACCCTCAGATGGATAATCCGCTGGGCAGTTTCCGGCAACGGCGGCAGTTCCAGAGTATCTTCCAGGCGCTGCTGAATTCTCTGGCCGGTAAACTTCTTGATGGCGGAATGCAGCTGATCCCGGTCCCTGCCATGGTCATCAAGATTCACGGATATGGACTCCGGGTCCACCGCAAAAAAGCAACGCTCCGCCTTGGCTGTCAGCACCCGGAAATCCTCCGCAGGCATCACCATTGCCAGGCTCTGCTCGCCCAATTCCAGCGCCACGGCCGACAGCTCATCCACGCGCGGGTCGACAATGGTCGGCCAGCCGGTTAGCGATGGCAGTGCCGGCAGCGCCTTGAGCCCGGCCCGCTTCCGAACCTGCACCTGCTCCCGGCGTTTCATCAATCGGAGATCACGGCCAAGCTGCTTGTTCAGCTGCTCCAGATCAATCAGATCGTCCCTGCGGCAAATTACCTGGAGGTTTCCCTGGCCGTCACTGAGAAGTACCATACGCAGCAGTTCCTTCTGACTGGCCTGGCCCACGTCCCTGAGGGACACCCCCGCAGCGGAATCGCCCAGGGCCTGCTGAACCGCGACAGGTAATTCCATAAAGTTCTCCCGAATGTTGCTGTCTTTCGTCTGATAATCCGAGTTCGAAAATGACCTTTAAATTAGTATAGGGCAAGGAGATTGCCCTGATGTTGATTAAACTCCATTTTCCGAATGCTTCCATACGCCCTGGACTACGGAATGGACGCCTCTAAACGTCGCCAAAGCGGATTTTCTCGCCAAGCCACCGGCGAACCAGCGCCTGAACAATGTCTGGATGGGCCATGAGGCCCGGCGCTATTTCCCGCACCGGCTCGATCCAGCCTTTGTCGCGCTCAAAATCCGCAAGGCGAAACTGCATCATACCGGTCTGGCGCGTACCCAACACCTCGCCCGGGCCGCGAATCTCCAGATCTTTCTCAGCAATAAAAAAGCCATCCTGACTGTCCCGCAGTGCCTGCAGCCTGGCCTTACCATTAGCGGACAGCGGCGGATGATACATCAGCACACAAAAACTGGCTTGTTCGCCCCGACCAACGCGGCCGCGGAGCTGATGCAGCTGGGCCAGGCCCAGGCGCTCAGGGTTTTCAATGATAATCAAAGAAGCATTGGGAACGTCGACACCAACTTCAATCACCGTAGTGGCCACCAGCAAATCAAGTTCATCGACCTTGAACTGCTCCATAACCGAAGCCTTATCCTGGGCCTTGAGCCGGCCATGGACCAGGCCCACCCGGAGATCCGGGAGTCGCTCGGCCAATTCCTGTGCAGTTACTTCTGCAGCCTGGCACTGCAACGCCTCCGACTCCTCGATCAGAGTACACACCCAGTACGCCTGGCGACCTTCACGGCAGGCACCCTGTACTCGCTCAATTACGTCTTCGCGCCGACTGTCAGGAATCACAATGGTTTCAATCGGTTTTCGCCCCGGCGGCAGCTCATCTATAACCGACGTATCCAGATCCGCATAAGCGCTCATGGCCAGGGTCCGGGGAATGGGGGTTGCCGTCATGATCAACTGATGGGGTGCCAACGCCCCGCCCACGCCTTTCTCGCGCAGCGCCAGCCGCTGGTGAACGCCAAACCGGTGTTGCTCATCCACGATCACCAGGGCGAGCCGGTGAAACTCAACCTCATTCTGGAACAGGGCATGGGTTCCGATCACCACCCCGGCCTGACCAGACCGGACAGCTTCCAACACCTCCTGTCGCGCCTTGCCTTTAACTTTGCCGGACAGCCAGGCAAGCCGGATGCCCAATGGCTCCAGCCATGCCCGGAAATTCTGGAAATGCTGTTCCGCCAGGATTTCAGTGGGGGCCATAAGGGCAACCTGGGTGCCAGCGCCAATGGCCTGCAGGGCCGCCAGCGCTGCCACGACGGTTTTCCCGGATCCCACGTCACCCTGGACGAGCCTGAGCATCGGCAAGGGCTGACTGAGATCCTGCCGGATATCGGCAAGCACATGGCGCTGGGCGTCAGTGAGTGAAAACGGCAGGGATTCGGTGAAACGTTCCGGAAGATCTCCCGTTGGCAGAAGCGGCAATGCCTCCCGGGCCTGGATCTGCTCCCGCACCTGAAGCAGACTCAACTGATGTGCCAGCAATTCCTCCATCACCAGTCTCTGCTGCGCCGGATGGCGACCTTCCAACAACAGGTGCACCGGCGCGTTGGCAGGGGGAGAGTGCACTAGTTGGACGGCCTCGGTAATACTCGGTAGCTGATATTCCGTCAAGAGCCCGTGCGGCAGCCAGTCCCGAATCGGGAACCGCTGCAGATAGCCTAGAGCCTGCTGGCAGAGGGAACGTACCCGGGGCTGCTGAATCCCCTCAGTCAGAGGATAAACCGGAGTCAGCGTTGCCTCGCCTCCCGCCGGCATGGGGGCCGGATTGACCTGGTACTCCGGGTGATAAAACTCATAGCCTGCCCGTCCTGGCCGGACCTCCCCAAAGCATCGAACCCGCGCGCCTTCGTTCAGTTGGTTTTTCTGGGCAGCATTGAAATGAAAGAAGCGCATGACCAGAAAGCCGCTGCTGTCCCGGAGGGTTACCTGCAGGCTTCGCCTGCGCCCCATAATCAGGTCGGCTTTCATCACCTGCCCTTCGACCACCGCCACATCGCCGATTCTCAGGTTACCCATCGGCACAATACGGGTCCGGTCCTCGTAGCGGTGCGGGAGGTGGAACAACAGGTCTTGCAGGGTGGCGATCCCCAGCTTGGCAAGCTTCTCTGCCAGGGCACTCCCTACGCCCTTGAGCTGGGTGACCGGAATGTCATCCAGTGACGTCATAGCAGGTCTCAGGCGCTTTCGGCAACGACGGGGGTGTCAGTTTTCGCCTTCTCGATAACCCGGCACTGGCTTGCCGCCAGCGACAGTACATCAATGGCCTTGGGCCGTGGAAAAGTGACCCGCCATGCCAGGGCAACGGTCCGGAACGGCACCGGCGGCGCGAATGGGCGCACCGCAAGAATGTCTTCACGGTACTGCATTGCGGTTGCCGCAGAGAGTGGCAGCACGGTAATACCCAGCCCGGATGCGACCATGTGGCGAATCGTTTCCAGAGAACTGCCCTCGGTAACCAGCGAGGGGGAAGCGGCGTCTGCACGCCGGGTCACCGCATCAACCAGCGGCGGACAGGATTCCAGCACCTGATCCCGGAAACAGTGACCGGGACCCAGAAGCAACAGCTGTTCCTGGGCGAGTTCATCAGCGGTCAGCTGCTCCTTCTCAGCCAGTGGATGTCCGGCGGGCAGCAGCACCACAAAGGGCTCATCGTAAAGCGGCAGCGTCACAACTTCCGGCTCCTCAAACGGCAAGGCGATGATGATGGCATCCAGTTCAGAGTGTCGCAGTTTCTGACGCAAATTAGCGGTGTAATTCTCCTCGATATACAGCGGCATGTCTGGCGCTGCGCGGCGCAGTTCCGGCAGAAAATGAGGGAACAGGTAGGGGCCGATGGTGTAGATGGCGCCAACCTTCAGAGGCGAGTTGAGCTGGTTCTTGCCGTCCTGAGCCATGTCCTTGATCACGCCTACCTGGTCCAGCACACGCTGGGCCTGCTCGATAATGCGCTGGCCGGTTTCGGTAACACGAATGCTGCTTTTGCTGCGTTCGAACAACGGGATGCCGAGCTCATCTTCCAGTTTTTTCACAGCAACACTAAGTGTCGGCTGGCTTACATGGCAACGCTCCGCAGCCCGGCCAAAATGCCTTTCGCGGGCCAGCGTAACGACGTATCGTAACTCGGTGAGAGTCATGTTGAGCTCCGGTAAGATCTTTGCGGGTCGATGTTCCACTTATTTATGACGTAAAGCATAAGGATTGAAATTGTCTATGGCAATCACTGAAAGCATTACCCCGCCTGTAATTCTGGTTGCCGGCTGTGGCAAACTCGGTGGCGCCATCGCCAACCGACTGAAACACTCGGCAACCCTGTTCGGGCTTCGCCGGAACCCGGATCAGGTACCTGAAGGCGTGCGCGGCATCGGAGCGGACTTGACCCGGCCAGAAACCCTCAAGGGCAAGCTACCGGACAACCTGGACATCATCATCTACTGCCTGACTCCTTCAAGCTACGACCAGCAAGGTTACCGGGATGCTTACGTTACCGGCCTCGAAAACCTGCTCCGAGAGCTAGGCGACCACCCCCTGAAACACCTGTTCTTTGTCAGCAGCACCAGCGTTTATTCTCAGGACGACGACGGCTGGGTCGACGAATCCAGCCCCGCGAACCCGGCCCGATTCAGCGGCGAGCAGATTCTGGCGGGTGAGCAAACAGCGCTGGACAGTGGTCATCCGGCTACGATCATTCGGTTCAGTGGTATTTATGGCCCTTCCAGGCGACGTTTTCTTGAGGAAGTTCAGGAAGGCCGTATGAACCCGCAAGCACCAGCACCGTTCAGCAACCGGATCCATGAAGAAGATGCTGTGGAAGTTGCCGCTCATCTGGCTCAGCTTGCGCTTTCCGGAACGCCCCTGGAGCGCTGCTACATTGCCAGCGATTGCGAGCCGGTCCAGCTTGATGAGGTGGTGGACTGGGTGCGACGCCAGACGCCCTGCGCCGATCCCGTGCCGGATGCCCGCAAAGGCGGCCGGGCCGGCAGTAAACGCTGCAATAATGAAAGACTGCTAGCCACCGGATTCCGATTCCGGTACCCGGATTTCCGTGCCGGCTACCGGGCCATGATCAACAAAAGTTGACTCTTTAAAAACCGGAAAAGGCGGCCGAGGCCGCCCTTTCTGAAGAAGTCCGGTTTGCGCTGAACTTCAGCTCAGCACCATCACCGCTTCCATTTCGATGGGCACACCCTTTGGCAGGGCGGCCACGCCCACGGCTGCCCGGGCGGGGTACGGCTCCTGGAAATAGGTAGCCATGATCTCGTTTACCGTGGCAAAGTTTGCCAGGTCGGTCATATAGATATTGAGCTTCACAATATCCTTGAGCTCACCGCCACCCGCTTCACAGACGGCCTTGAGGTTATCAAACACCTGCCGGGTCTTGGCGGCAAAATCCCCGGCGACCACTTCCATGGTCTCCGGCACCAGTGGAATCTGGCCAGACAGGTATACCGTGTCTCCGGCTTTCACCGCCTGGGAGTAGGTACCAATAGCCTGGGGGGCCTTCTCGGTCTGAATTACGGATTTGTTGGTCATGACCCTTAGTTTCCTCTCTTCCAAAACGCTAATCGTCGCCCCTCTGCGGCGCGACTGTCAACCGGGCTTTGGTCTGGCTCAGTGCCGCACTCGGCTAATGTGGGTAATTGCCCGAATGTTGCGGATGCGCCGCATGACCCGGGCCAGATGCCGGCGCCCGTGGACATGCACCACCAGGCTGACGACACCAAAGCGGGCATTCTGCTCCTCCACATTGATGCGCTCGATATTACCATCAGTCATGGCCACGGCATTTGCCATCTCGGCAATCACACCGCGCTGACGCTCAAGCTCTACCCGCAGCTCCACAGAAAATTCGTCGGTAATGTCCTTGGCCCACTTGAGATGGGTCAGGCGGGCCCTGCCTTCGTCGTCTTCGGGCAAGCGAGAGCAGGTATCGGAATGAATCACCATACCTTTGCCGGAATCCATAACACCCACCACCGGATCACCGGGAATCGGCTTGCAACAGCTGGCAAACCGGACCAGCAGCCCCTCGGTACCCCGAATGGTCACCGGGCTGTGATTGCCACCCTCGATATCCCGAGGCCCCTCACCGGTGTCAGGCCCTTCGGCACCAATTACAAGCTGGCGGGCAACCAGATAGGCCATCCGATTGCCAAGGCCGATGTCACTGATCAGGTCTTCAAAACTGTTCACCTGATTGTGATTCACCACCGCCTGCTTCTGGGCATCGCTGATCTCCGCCAGCTTGGCACCAAAGCCCTTCAGCGACTTCTTCAACAGGGCCCGCCCCAGATCCAGTG
The DNA here is from genome assembly GCF_048269445.1 of Marinobacter sp. Taxonomy (GTDB): domain Bacteria; phylum Pseudomonadota; class Gammaproteobacteria; order Pseudomonadales; family Oleiphilaceae; genus Marinobacter. The sequence continues at coordinate 22,743 of NZ_JBLXIQ010000001.1, forward strand.
ATTCCGCCCGCTTCTGGCTCTTCAGAACATGCCGGATGCTGCTTCTTGCCTTGCCGGTAACCACGAAACTGAGCCAGGCCGGGTTGGGCCGGGCACCGGGTGCAGTAATGACTTCGACGGTCTGGCCGCTTTGCAGGGGTTGGCTCAGGGAGCCAAGATTACGGTTGATCCGGCAGGCCACGGTGGCATTACCGATATCGGTGTGGATCGCGTAGGCAAAATCCACCGGTGTCGCCCCGCTGGGCAGCTCCATGATGCGGCCCTTGGGCGTGAACACGTAAATCTCGTCCGGGAACAGGTCGACTTTCACATGCTCAATGAATTCCATGGAATCATCTGCCCGCTCCCGCATTTCCATCAGACCCTTCACCCAGCGATCGACCCTTGCCTGGTTCGCGCTGTTAACGCTGGTGGGCTCGCTTTTGTACATCCAGTGGGCCGCAATACCGTTATTGGCGATGTGTTCCATTTCCTCGGTGCGGATCTGGATTTCAATGTTCACGTGCATGCCGAACAGGGTCGTGTGGATGGACTGGTAGCCATTGGCCTTGGGCATGGCGATGTAGTCCTTGAACCGGCCCGGCAGGGGCTTGTACAGGCTATGCACGGCACCGAGGATGCGGTAACAGTCATCCTCGGTATCGGTGATAATCCGGAAGGCGTACACGTCCATGATTTCATGGAAGGATTTCTGTTTGAACTTCATCTTGTTGTAGATGCTGTTCAGGTGTTTTTCCCGGCCAAGAATCCGCCCGGGCAGGCCACGCTCTTCCAGCTTTTCCTGCAACTTGCCACGGATGTCCTCGATGATTTCCCGGTGACTGCCCCGAAGCTTATCCACCGCTTTGGAGATGTACTTCGATCGCATTGGATACAGGGAGGAGAAACCCAGATCCTCAAGCTCGGTGCAGATGGCGTGCATGCCAAGCCGGTTGGCGATCGGGGCATAGATATCGAGGGTTTCTGTAGCAATGCGCTGGCGTTTCTCATAGGGCATGGGGCCAAGGGTGCGCATGTTGTGCAGTCGGTCCGCCAGCTTGACCAGGATGACCCGTATATCCCGGGCCATTGCCAGAGTCATCTTCTGAAAATTCTCGGCCTGGGCCTCGGCCCGGGAACGGAATTCAATCTGGGTCAGCTTGCTGACGCCGTCCACCAGTTCGGCAACATCCTCACCGAACTGCTCCGACAGGGCATCCTTCGGGATACCAGTGTCTTCAATAACATCATGAAGCATCGCGGCCATCAGACTCTGATGGTCCAGTCTGAGATCGGCGAGGATGTGGGCAACGGCAAGGGGATGGGTGATATACCGGTCGCCGCTTTTGCGCATCTGGCCCTCATGGGCCTGCTCGGCATAATAGTAGGCCCGTCGCACCTGGTTGATGCGATTGGTATCCAGATAGGAGCTGAGCTCTCTCGTCAGCCCTTCAACCGTAGCCTCTGCAGACACCGCGCCTCCACAACTTCATGAAATTCAGGGACAAAAAAACCCGAATGCACGCATTCGGGTCCTTCCTTAGTCCTTCCAGCAACGTTCTATCACCACACTATAAATCCGTGGGGACAGATTTCAATGCTTCTCACCTGCAGATAGGTACTTATCACCCGATCTCCGCAACTAACTTACTCGTCGTCTTCTTCCTTGAGCAGATCACGAGAAATCAGACCTTCGGCAATTTCACGCAGAGCAATGACCGTCGGCTTATCATTTTCTTCCGGCACCATCGGCTCCGCACCTTTGGTCGCGAGCTGGCGGGCACGCTTGGTGGCCAGCATGACCAGCTGGAAGCGGTTATCAACGTGGTCCAGACAATCTTCAACGGTAACTCGTGCCATAAATTCCCCGACAAGTAAAATGACTGATTCAGCAGACCGCGTAGTTTACTGTGCCCGGCTCAATTTGTATACAGGAAAACCCCGCATCAGGCCAGGCCAGACAACCCCGACAAAAGCTTCTGGTGCCGTGATTGCTGCACTGCCATGCGCAGGCGCTGGGCCCGGACAATGGCCAGCAGATCCGCCAGGGCGGTATCAAAGTCGTCATTGACCACCAGAAAATCGAACTCGACCGCGTGGCGGCACTCTTCTTTGGCCTCTGCCAACCGGCGCTCCACGACCTCGGGCGCATCGGTACCACGGCCGACCAGTCGCTCGCGCAGCACTTCCGGCGACGGCGGTACAATGAAAATGCTGACGCACTCAGGAATCAGCCGTCGCACCTGACTGGCACCCTGCCAATCAATCTCCAAAATGACATCCTGCCCCCTCGCCAGCATCTCTCGCACCCAGACCTGGGAGGTGCCATAGTAGTTACCAAAGACATCCGCGTGCTCCAGAAAATCACCACGCCCAATCATGGCCTCGAACTCATCGCGGCTGACAAAGTGGTAGTTCACGCCGTTCCGCTCCCCGTCGCGCATGGCACGGGTGGTATGGGACACTGAGACGCCAAGCTTGTGGTCATTGCGGAGCATGCCCGCCACAAGGCTTGTCTTGCCGGCACCGGATGGCGCAGAAATTACGTACAGAGTACCCTGTTCGACTGCCTGACTCATAACCCGAGAACTCCAGATCTGGACGCGGCGGCCGCATATTCCGGCCGATAAAACCGGGAATTATACGGACTTTGGCAAAACACCGCACCCCGACAGCGCGCCGCCTGATACCATTTGCCTGATTTCCCTTTTTATCAACTGCCACATTCTATTTTTAACAACTGACACATCCTATGCGAACCACCATAGACATCACTCTTCAGGAACCCCGGAAAGCCGCTGACGCACTGAGTGAGGCATCGGAGCTCTCTCGCCAAAAGATCAAGGACGCGATGACGAAGGGCGCCTGCTGGTGGACGCACAAGGGCAAACAGTTGAGGTTGCGAAGGGCGACGAAAGAGCTCAGAGCCGGCGTGCGCCTGCAGCTGCACTATGATGAGAAGATACTGGCGAGAAAGCCCGACGACCCGGTTCTGCTGGAGGACAAAGGACGCTACACCGTTTGGTTCAAACCCCACGGCATGCTCGCCCAGGGCTCACAGTGGGGTGACCACTGCAGCCTGTTGAGGCTAGCAGAAATTCGCCTCGACCGGCCATGTCATCTTATCCACCGCCTCGACGCCGACGCCGCCGGGCTGATGCTGATCGCCCACGACCCGAAAGCCGCGGGCGCCCTCTCCCAGTGCTTTTCAGCCCGAACCATGACCAAACATTACCGAGCCAGAGTGACCGGAGTGACCAACATCCAGAATCAACTCGTGGACGCGCCGGTGGACGGCAAACTGGCAACCAGCCGGGTGACAACACTGAGTACCAGCGCGACCGACCAGACCTCCCTGGTACAAGTCAGCATTGAAACCGGACGAAAACACCAGATTCGCCGCCACCTGGCCGGCCTGGGGCACCCGATCGTCGGCGACCGCCTCTATGGACGACCCGCCCCGATTCCTTTGCAGCTACTGGCATTCTACCTGGAATTCGACTGCCCGCTGAGCAAGCATCGGGTCACTTTCAGGCTGCCTGACCAACTGGACAGCCTGAAACAGCCTTGAGCCGAGCTTACTCCAAATTCTGCACCTGCTCCCGCATCTGCTCGATCAGCACCTTCAGATCCACGGCTATGCGGGTTACCCCGGCGTCGATACTTTTGCTGCTCAGCGTATTGGCCTCGCGGTTGAGTTCCTGCATCAGGAAATCCAGCCGGCGACCGATGGCGTCCTCGATCTTGAGGGTATCCGCCACCTCTCCCACATGGGCGTCCAGCCGGTCCAGCTCCTCAGCCACGTCGCTTTTCTGGGCCAGCATCACCATTTCCTGGGCAACCCGATCAGGATCCAGCTCCACCTTCGCTTTCTCGAACCGTTCCCGAAGCGTCTTCTCCTGAGCATCAAGCAACGCCGGCATGCGGGTGCGCACTTCCGAGACCAGTTCAGCCATGGTTTTCAGACGGTCCTCGAACAAGGGACGCAACCTCTCTCCCTCACGCTCCCGCACTGACGCCAGCTCTGCGACGGTCTGCTCAAACAGGCGGGCCGCTGCCTCTTTCGCCGGACCATAGTCCTGCTCCGGCACCGAGAGAACGCCCGGCCAGCGAAGAATATCCAGGGCGTTGATATGGGCGGGGTTGTCCAGCATCCGGTTGACGTGATTCGCCGCCTCATTGACCGCCTGAGCCATCTCTTCGCTGATCTCAAAGCTCTGGGTTACATTGTCGGCTGACTGAAGCCGCATGGACACATCCACCTTGCCACGCTTCAGCTGCTTCCGAAGCTCCTCGCGAAACCGGCTCTCAAGCTCCCGGAAGGCTTCTGGCAGACGGAACGAAGGCTCCAGATATCGGTGGTTCACCGTCCGGATCTCGCAGGTCAGCGTACCCCAGTCTCCCTGGATATCCTTCCGGGCAAATGCGGTCATACTTCGGATCATGTCGGCTCCGCTTGTGGTTGGTAGAAACAAGTTGAGTTTAACAGGCTATTAACACCCACGGCGAACCGAACAAAAGGCCCGGGCCAACGTGTTATACTCTTCTGCCTTTTCGACAACCGATCGACCGGGCCATCCGCCCGGACATTCATTACTGACTTCAGGAAACACTATGCGTCCAAGCGGCAGAACGCCCGAGCAACCGAGAGATGTTCGAATTACCCGCAACTATACCCGCCACGCCGAAGGCTCCGTGCTGGTGGAATTCGGGGACACCAAAGTTATCTGCACCGCCTCCGTCGAAAACAAGGTTCCCCCGTTTATGAGGGGCGAAGGTAAAGGCTGGATTACTGCCGAATACGGCATGCTTCCCCGCTCCACCGGCAGCCGTATGGGCCGGGAAGCCGCCCGCGGCAAGCAGGGCGGACGCACCGTCGAAATCCAGCGCCTGATCGGCCGCTCCCTGCGTGCCGCCGTCGATCTTTCCGCCCTCGGCGAGCACACCATCACCGTAGACTGCGACGTCATCCAGGCCGACGGGGGCACCCGTACTGCGGCCATCACCGGCGGTTGCGTGGCACTGGTCGACGCCCTGAACCACCTCGTCGCCGAAAAACGCCTGAAAAAATCACCACTCAAACAAATGATCGCTGCATTTTCCGTTGGCGTTTATAAAGGAACGCCGGTGGTGGATCTGGACTATCCGGAAGACTCCGACGCGGAAACCGACATGAACGTCATCATGACTGACCAGGGTGGCTTTATCGAAATTCAGGGCACAGCAGAGGGAGCGCCGTTTGTTCAGGAAGAACTGGACGGCATGCTGGTACTGGCGAAGCAGGGTATTGAGCAGTTGTTTGAGATTCAGAAGGCGGCGCTGGCCAAGTAAGTCAGTCGCCTACGTGTCCGGAGGGGGAGACCTTTCCGGGACACGCTACAAGTCAGTCAACCGGCAGGCTCAGAACCCAATCTCTATATCGTAATCCATAATCACCGGCGCATGGTCCGAGAACCGGGTTGAGCTATCAATCCAGCCATCCTCGATGGTTTTGCGAATTCCCGGCGTCAGCAACTGATAATCAACCCGGATACCGGCATTCTTGCGGGACCCCTCCGCCTGCTCCGGCCACCAGGTAAACTGATTACTCTGCTTGTTCACCTCACGGAACCCGTCAACACAACCCATTTCATCAAACAAGCGATCAAGCCAGGCGCGCTCGTGGGGCAGGAAGCCGGAAAAATCCAACTTGTGGTAGAGCGGGCTGGCGTCGGTTACGTGGTGGGCGGTCTGGAGATTGGCGCAGAAAATAAATTGCCGGCGCTTGCGAAGTGTCTTCTGCATGTGCAGACCGAAGGACTCCATGAACTCGTCCTTGTGATCCAGCACGGTCAGGTCATCTTCACCGATCAGCTCTTCTTCCCGGCCAAGGGCACAGGGAGCGAGTACACAGGCCACGGAAACCTTGTCAAAATCGGCCTGAATAAACCGGCCCTCACGATCCGCCTGCTCGTTCGCGAAACCGTACATGATGGCCTTTGGAAAATGGCGGGTGTAGATGCCCACGCCCCCATCCTCATTATTCTCGCCATCAATGAAATAGGCCTCGTAACCTTCCGGAATCAGGTTGTAGTCCTCAATCTCGTAGGCCCGCATGCGATGGTCCTGGACACAGACGACGTCGGCATCCTGCTGCGCCAGCCAGTCGAAAAAGCCCTTCTCAACAGCCTGGGCGAGGCCATTGACGCTGATTGATACTACCCGCATACGTGTTCCCTGATTCGGTTTGTGTGTATGATACCGTTTTTACGCGTTAATTAAAGATCAACACCCGCCAGAAGCCTTGTCATGCACGACTATCAGAAAAAATTTATTGATTTTGCCATCCGCCGGAACGTACTGCGCTTTGGTGAGTTCACGCTCAAGTCGGGTCGAACCAGCCCCTACTTCTTCAACGCAGGTTTGTTCAATACCGGGGACGACCTGCTTCAATTAAGCAAGGCCTATGCCGCCGCGATAGCACGCAGCGGGCTGGATTATGACATTATTTTCGGCCCTGCCTATAAGGGCATTCCGTTGGCCACCGTAACTGCAATGGCCCTGGCTACAGACGGTAACAGCAAACCTTTTGCGTTTAACCGCAAGGAAAAGAAAGATCATGGTGAGGGCGGCAATATCGTAGGCGCACCGTTGCAGGGCAAAGTGCTGATCGTCGATGATGTAATTACTGCAGGCACTGCGATCCGTGAGTCCATCGACATTATCCGGGCAGCCGGTGCCGAACCGGCCGGTGTGCTTATAGCGCTGGACCGCCAGGAAAAAGGCAATGGCGAACTGTCGGCCATTCAGGAAGTGGAAAAGGAATTCGGCATCCCGGTGGTGAGCATCATTCGCCTTGAACAGGTTCTGGACTATCTGAAGGCCAACCCGGACTTCGCCGGGCACGCCGAGAAGGTCGCCAGCTATCGGGATCGTTACGGAGTCTGACTAATGGCCAACCGTCTGACCGCATTTTCAGCCAGAGCTTTTGCGTGTGCGCTCATGCTGGGTATAGCCACCCACGCGGCAGCCAACATGTACCGTTACACGGATGAGAACGGTCAGGTTGTGATCAGCGGCACCATTCCCCAGGAAGCCACCAAACGAGGCTACGATATTCTGGGCAACAATGGCCGCGTGATCGAAACCATCCCCCCCGCCCCCACGGAAGAGGAAATTGCGGCCCGGGAAGCCGAAAAGCAACGCCAGAAAGAGCTCGCCGAACAACGTGAGCAAGACAGGCAATTGCTGAAACGCTTCAGTCACCCGGATCAGGCAGTCAAAGCAATGCATCGAAAAATCCGGGAACTCAAAGGCCTGATCCAGCTCAAGCGAGGCAACATCTCGGTAATATCCAGTCAGTTGGACAGTGAACAGAGCCGCGCGGCGGATATGGAACGGGCCGGACGCGACATTCCCGAAGCCACTCTTGAGAAAATCCGGCGACTGGAGTCACAGGTTCGGGATATTGAACGGGAGATTGCCTCGCAAACCCTGGAAATTGAGGCACTGCAGAGGGCCTTCGAAGCCGATATAGAACGCCTCGAAGAAGTCACCGGCGACGCCCGGACACTGCCACTCGAAACCACCAAAGAAACAGACTGAACATCGTGGGCGGCCGTAAAACCAGCCATAAACAAGAAGGGCCCTCGGTTGATCGAGGGCCCTTCTTTCATTTCACTTACTGATCAAGCGAGATGCTTCACCGTTTTCAGGCAGAAGCAGTGCTGTTCTTGGCAGCAGAGCTGGCTTTGTTCGCAGCGGTTTTGCGAGCAGCCGGCTTCTTGGGCTCAACGGACTTCTTGGCGTCCTGAGCGACCTCTGAAACATCCTCGGCAGCGTCGGATACCACAGCCGCGCCTTCCGCAGCTTCTCTTTCGAGCTTGGCGACCAGGTCACCGGCGAAGTTGCTGAAGCGGCTGTTCAGGCTGCGCAGCTGGTCAAAGACCTCATCACTGTAGCCATAGTAACGCTGGCGAAGAGTCTTCACGCTATATTCGCGCAACTCACTCTCAAGCTTTTCGGCGTAATTGAATGGCTTGGCACTCAGCTTCTTCTGCTGCTCTTCCGCCGCATTGATGCCTTTATCCACAATACTCTGAAGCTGTTGCTGGTATGACTTGAGTTTACCCATGTCGAATCTCCTTGATTCCTGATAGTTACTAGGCCCCCGCCGAAACTGCTGTGGCAGAAGCCTTTCTTAAATCTCAGGATCCAAACTACGCCCAAAAATTAGAATGTTCATACTAAAAGCGGGAAATATCGGATTCGATCTGACCTTGCCCATTACCAACGAAAAATCACCCAGCTGGGCACCAGCATCTCGGATTCGGTTTCCCGGATCCAGCCCCCGCCATCGGCAGGTACCAGGTAATATTCCGGCCCGACGTCAGGCACCACCTTGATTTCCAAAAGTTGACCATTGACCCGGTATTCGTAGAACACTTCCTTCTCCCCCGGTCGGATCACAATTTGCGGGCCGTCGCTTGCCGGCTGGTAATCGGAGACCACGACAGGCTCCTTTGGTGTCTCCACCGGCATCTCGTCCAGCGCACCCTCTTCCTGAGCCAAAGCAGCCAGTGGCAAACAGGCGAGCAGCAACGCCGGGAAGGCGATTCGTTTCATTTTCGTGATACCCTTTCGTCCATCGATTTCAGTACAGAGTTGCACAAGCCAACCCACGCTTCAATCAGAATCCGGACCTGTTTTGACATGACCAGCAAAAACACACCACCAGTGGTTCTAGTGGACGGATCGTCCTATCTTTTCCGTGCTTATCATGCACTTCCACCGCTGACCACCAGCAAGAACCATCCCACTGGGGCAATCAAGGGCGTGATCAGCATGATCCGGCGCCTTGAACAGGATTTCCCCGGATCAAAGATGGTGGTGGTTTTCGATGCCAAGGGTAAAACCTTCCGGCATGACCTTTATGAAGAGTACAAGGCCAACCGCCCGCCGATGCCAGAGGACCTGGCCTGCCAGATCGAGCCTATCCATGAAATGGTGAAGGCCATGGGCCTGCCGCTTCTGATCGTAACCGGCGTGGAAGCCGACGACGTCATCGGCACCCTGGCCGATGAGGCCACCAGTAAGGGCATTGATGTAGTGGTCTCCACCGGGGACAAGGACATGGCACAGCTGGTCAGCGACCATGTCACGCTGATCAACACCATGACCGAAACCCGGATGGACCGGGACGGCGTGGTGGAAAAATTCGGCGTCACACCCGAGCAGATCGTTGACTACCTCGCCCTGGTGGGCGACAAGGTGGATAACATTCCCGGGGTTAACAAATGCGGACCGAAAACCGCTGTGAAGTGGCTGCAGACCTACAAAAACCTGGATAACCTGATTGAGCACGCCGACGAGATCAAGGGCAAGATCGGAGAGTATCTCAGGGAGGCCACCGAGACCCTGCCCTTGAGCCGTGAACTGGCTACCATCCGCACCGATGTGGAGCTGGACTTTGGCCTGGAAGACCTGACGCTGCGCGAGCAGGATGACAAGCAGCTGCTCGAACTGTTCCGCGAATACGAGCTTCGCAGCTGGATAGCAGAACTGGAAGATAACGGAAGCTCGCCAACAGCGCCTGCCGACGAAAACACAGCACCAGAGGTCGGCAGAAACTACAGCGTCATTACCGATCAGAACGAGCTGGAGCAATGGCTCCAGCGCCTGAGAGCCGCCGACCTGTTCGCCTTTGACACCGAAACCACGAGCCTTCGCTACATGGACGCCGAGATCGTAGGCGTCTCCTTCGCAATCAAACCGGGTGAAGCGGCTTACGTTCCCCTGGGGCACGACTACATGGGCGCTCCGGACCAACTGGACCGCGAAGCGGTACTCGAACAGCTCAAACCTCTACTGGAAGACCCGGGCCTGGCCAAGGTCGGACAGAACCTCAAGTACGACAAAAATGTACTCGCCAATCACGGCATTAGCCTCGAGGGGATTGCAGAAGACACCATGCTGGAATCCTACGTGCTCAATTCCGTGGGCACCCGCCATGACATGGACAGCCTCGCCATGCACTACCTGGGCGAAAAGACCATCAGCTTCGAGTCGATCGCCGGCAAAGGTGCCAAGCAGCTTACTTTCAACCAGATCGAGCTGGAAAAAGCCGCACCCTATGCCGCCGAGGATGCGGATATTACCCTGCGCCTGCACAACGTGCTCTGGCCAAAGCTGAAGGAAACCGGGCGGCTGGCGACTGTTTATGAGGAAATCGACCTGCCCCTGGTACCGGTGCTCTCCCGCATGGAACAACGCGGAACCCTGATCAGCGCAAGTACACTGCGCCAGCACAGCCAGGAACTGGCCGAACGTCTGGCCGAACTGGAAAAACAGGCCCACGACGTCGCGGGCGAGACCTTTAATCTGGGCTCCCCCCAGCAACTCCAGGCGATTTTCTATGAGAAAATGGGCCTGCCAGTCGTCAAAAAGACCCCCAAGGGCGCACCGTCAACCGCTGAGCCGGTGTTGCAGGAACTCGCGCATGATTACGAACTCCCACGACTGATCCTCGAACACCGGAGCCTGAGCAAGCTCAAATCGACCTACACCGATACGCTGCCGAAGCTTATTCACCACCGGACGGGCCGTGTGCATACCTCTTACCATCAGGCCGTCACAGCAACGGGCCGACTATCCTCCTCCGAGCCCAACCTGCAGAATATCCCTATCCGCAGCGAGCAGGGGCGACGGATACGTCAGGCGTTTATTGCTCAGGAGGGATACAAACTGGTAGCAGCGGATTACTCCCAGATCGAGCTGCGGATCATGGCGCATTTGTCTGGCGATAAGGGGCTGCTCAATGCCTTTGAACACGGAGAGGACATTCACAAGGCAACCGCCGCCGAGGTATTCGGCACAAGCCTGGACGGGGTATCGTCGGACCAGCGCCGAAGCGCAAAGGCTATCAACTTTGGCTTGATCTACGGTATGTCCGCCTTCGGTCTCTCCCGGCAACTGAATGTTGAGCGCAAGCTGGCCCAGCAATACATTGACCGCTATTTCGAGCGGTACCCGGGGGTACTGAAATACATGGACAACATCCGTAAACAGGCCCACGACGATGGTTTTGTGGAAACCTTGTTTGGACGCCGCCTGTATTTGCCTGAAATCAATGCCCGAAACAAACAACTGCAACAGGCTGCCGAACGTACTGCCATCAACGCGCCCATGCAGGGCACCGCAGCGGACATTATCAAGCGGGCCATGGTAGACGTGGAGAACTGGCTACTTACCGAGCACGCCGACGAAGCACGGATGACCATGCAGGTTCACGATGAACTGATTCTGGAAGTGAAGGAATCGGCCCTGGAGAAAATCCGGAAAGGACTGGTGAAACGCATGTCGGCAGCCGCAGAGCTGGATGTGCCGCTGCTTGTGGAAGCCGGAGCTGGCGACAACTGGGACGAAGCCCACTGACCCACCCCAAAACAGGGCACGGATACCCCCCGTGCCCTGAAATGCACCAGAAATTCGGAATAAGAAGCCGCCTATTCCTGTCATGGTTTCCCGGCAAGGCGCGACAGGCACCTCCCGACACCGATCCCACCCGGATACGGCATGAAATTCGCTTGAGCCTTGAAGTCGGCGCCTTGCCTGCACCAGAAACTCCGGGGTAGCGCCATGTTGTGACACACTTTTCCGAGGCTCAAACCATGACTTCTCTGGCATCTGAACGTAGCTGGCTGCTGGACCCCAGTGTGCTGAAACTGGTTCACCAGTGCCGCCGCCTGATTCATTCGGAATTCGGCGTTAAACTGCATCTCACAGAGGAGCATCTGGATCAGCAATTGGCGGATTACGCCCGAAAGACCCGCTCGAGTCATCTAATCCGGACCTGGGAAACGCTGAAGGAACAGGTTCCGCAACTGAACATTGAACCTGAGGAGGTTGATGGCTCAAGGCGCAACTACCGGGGACAGGTGATCGCGGACGCGCCACCTGCCTCCGCCAATGATCAAAACGAAGGAGAAAGCCTCCCGCCACGGAAGAAAAAGGTAATCTACCGCGGCCAGGTGGTTGGTTGATCGGCGGGGGAACCGATCAACCTGGACTCCATAGAAGCCCTAAAACGCCTTGCTAACCTGGATGCCGGCACTCCAGGCACTCAAATCATACTCCGCTTCGTAACCCGAGTTTGGATCCGCCGGATTGGGCTGTGTGCCAGACGCAGTGAGGATATAAGGTTGATCCGACACCTTGGCATCGTCTGTGAACAGCAGGGTGCCCACAGCCGCATCGACCGTCCAGCCGGACGACGCATCTGACCACTGAGTGCCCAGCGACAACCAATGGCGGTCACTGGAAGGGATCCGGGCCGTAACATACTTATCCACAGGCGATTCGTCCCAAGCGTAACCCGCCTTAAATGCCCATTTTGGCGTCGCCTGCCAGACGCCACCGAGATTGAATTGCCAGGTGTTGTCCCACTTCTCGGGGATGTGGGTAATCAAACCAGAAGTGCGGCCGGTGACCGGCTTCGTTGAGTCAGTACCGTACACATTGAGCGCTTCAAATCGGCTCCACTTGGCATAGGTCGCCCCGACCAGAAGCGTAACGGAATCTGTTATTTCGTGTCTGATTCCAAGAGTGGCGCTTTCCGGAATGGCCAGTGGTACCCGTGCAGGCTCAGTGGAGTCAATACCTACCGCAGCTCCACCACCAACCACCGGCGACCCGGGGGGAGTCAGGACGGCCAAACCAGTGAACGCGGCATCACCTTCCAGCTCCAGCGTGGTGCCAGTTTGTGCGGTAAGCCCTACCTGGGTACTACCATTAAACTCATACAGGAAACCGACCCGAAAGGTCACACCGACATCATCGCCTTCAATGTTGGCGTATCCCTGCTCAGGGGCAAGGTCCGGCCCCGTCGCGGAAGCTTTCGTTCCTGAATTATCCTGAAACTTGGTCAGCTTACCCTCGGCGTAAATCAGGTTGATCCCGGCGCCCATGCTTAGACCGCTGCCATTACTTACGGCAATAGAGGGCGAGAATGAAATGGCTGTCAGTTCGGTTTCATCTGCGAAGTAGCGCCCTTTGAAGTTGTCTTTATAGTCGGAAGCCAGACCATACGGCGCATGAATGCCGAAGCCGACGTCGATGGTATCGCTGACTTCGTGCGTCAGGTAGAAGTTGGGGAGCACCGCCGGGTCAGCGATATCGCCCCCCGCAGAGCCGGAGACGGGCATGCCCAGTTGGTTACTGGCTTGAATGGTGCGGGGCTTGGCCTCTGCATCAATATCCAGAACTGCCGCACCAAATGAAATGTTGGTGCCAGATAACTGGCTCATGCCGGCAGGATTAAACAGAACCGTCGTCGCATTCTCGGGGTTAGCGGCAGCGCCAGCATTTGCGGTCCCCATGGCGCTGGCGCTCTGCTCATTGAGGGAAAAACCGCCTGCGAGGGTACTGGCTGGCAAGGCAACGGCCACAAGGGTGATCAGGTAAACCGCTCGTGCAGGCCTTGAGAATTTTTTGTGCATGGTATCTCCTTATTGATTTTGCGCGGAGTATACGCAGCACCGATCTCTGGCCTCAAATGCCATTACTAATGGTTTTCGACTCTAACCATCTTCGACGAAAGCCTAACAAACCAACAAATTCTAATCGCCCTGGATCGTGAGCTTGTCCACCGAAGACGACAACTTGTCCGCCCCTTGGGCATCGGTACCCAGCTTGATCATCAGGCGCAGATCGTTGGCAGAATCTGCATGCGCCAAAGCGTCTTCGTAGGTGATCGAGCCTTCGGAGTACAACTGGTAAAGCGCCTGATCGAAGGTTTGCATGCCGGATTCGTTGGACTTGGCCATCAGCTCCTTCAGGCGATGCACCTCACCCTTACGGATCAGGTCGGCCACCAGCGGAGTATTGATCAAAACCTCAATAACCGCCTTACGCCCTTTACCATCGGGGGTGGGAATGAGCTGTTGGGCCACAATGGCCCTGAGGTTCAGGGACAAATCCATCCAGATCTGGTTATGCTGCTCCGGCGGGAAAAACTGAATGATCCTGTCCAGCGCCTGGTTGGCGTTGTTCGCGTGCAATGTTGCCAGGCACAGGTGGCCGGTTTCGGCGAACTGTACCGAGTACTCCATGGTCTGGCGGGTACGCACCTCACCGATCAGAATGACATCCGGTGCCTGACGCAAGGTGTTTTTCAGGGCCACTTCAAAGCTCACGGTATCGATACCCACTTCCCGCTGGGTCACGATACAGCCCTGGTGTTGGTGTACGAATTCGATCGGATCCTCGATCGAGATAATATGCCCACGGCTATTGCGGTTACGGTGCCCCAGCATGGCCGCCAGCGAGGTAGACTTACCTGTACCGGTAGCACCCACAAACATGATCAGACCCCGCTTGGTCATGGCCAGATCCTTGATCACCCCCGGCAGGGCGAGATCGTCAATCTGTGGAATCTTCACCTCGATGCGGCGCAGCACCATGCCGCACAGGTTACGCTGGAAGAAAGCACTGACACGGAAGCGGCCAATGCCCCGGGCACTGATCGCAAAGTTACACTCATGGGTTTCTTCAAACTCGGCGCTCTGTTTTTCGTTCATGGAGCCATAGACAAATTCCCTGGTCTGCTCCGGTGTCAGCGCGTTCTTGGTGACCGGTAACACTTTTCCGTTCACCTTCATGCTCGGTGGCACACCTGCCGTTATAAACAGGTCGGAACCGCCCTTTTCAACCATCAGCCGCAACAGCTTTTCGAATTCCATTTTGCTACCTATGCTCTTTTGTCGACGCTTCGTAGACTCCCCGAACATGGTCCGAGGAGCGGGGCGGGTGGCCTTCCCGGGACTGCCTGCAGCATGGATGCTGCAGTCAAGCGTACAGGGACGCATTCACAGCGTGTCCCGGGAAGGCAAGCCGCCCTGCTCCCTGCACCCAAAATGAGGCCAGAGAGCAAGAGAGTTAGAAGTTATCCGGCATTTTCGCCTTGGCCCGCGCTGCTTCGCGCGATATCAACCCTTTCTGCAACAACTTCTCCAGACACTGATCGAGAGTCTGCATACCGAGGGAACCACCGGTCTGGATTGACGAATACATCTGGGCGATTTTGTCCTCACGGATCAGGTTCCGGATCGCCGAGGTACCGATCATGATTTCGTGG
This sequence comes from Marinobacter sp., assembly GCF_048269445.1. Taxonomy (GTDB): domain Bacteria; phylum Pseudomonadota; class Gammaproteobacteria; order Pseudomonadales; family Oleiphilaceae; genus Marinobacter. The sequence continues at coordinate 37,834 of NZ_JBLXIQ010000001.1, forward strand.
GCCGCAATCCGGCCGCCCCCCATCTTTTTCATCAGGGTCTGGGAAACAACCGCCTGCAGGGATTCGGACAACATCGAACGCACCATGGACTTTTCCTCGGCCGGGAATACATCGACCACTCGGTCAATAGTCTTGGCGGCTGAGGTAGTGTGCAGGGTGCCGAACACCAGGTGACCAGTTTCAGCGGCGGTGAGGGCCAGGCGAATGGTTTCCAGGTCCCGGAGCTCACCCACCAGGATAATGTCTGGATCTTCCCGGAGTGCCGAGCGCAACGCTTCGTTAAAGCCCAGAGTGTCCTTGTGCACTTCCCGCTGGTTCACCAGACACTTCTTGGAGTCATGCACGAATTCGATGGGATCCTCGATGGTGAGGACATGCTCGTAACGGGTGTCGTTAATGTAGTCGATCATCGCCGCCAGCGTGGTCGATTTGCCGGAACCGGTCGGGCCGGTCACCAGCACAAGCCCGCGGGGAACCGAGGACACGTCCTTGAAGACCTGGCCCATACCCAGATCTTCCATGGTCAGAACCTTGGAGGGAATAGTCCGGAACACCGCACCGGCACCGCGGTTCTGGTTGAAAGCGTTAACGCGGAAACGGGCGACGCCCGGCACTTCAAAGGAAAAGTCGGTTTCCAGGAATTCTTCGTAGTCCTTGCGCTGCTTGTCGTTCATGATGTCGTAGATCAGCCCGTGAACTTCTTTATGCTCCATGGGCGGCAGGTTGATGCGGCGAACGTCTCCATCAACACGAATCATCGGTGGCAGGCCCGCAGACAGGTGCAAGTCAGACGCACCCTGTTTGGCCGAAAAGGCAAGCAGTTCAGTAATATCCATAGGAATCCTCGGAAGGCTTTTTCTTTTATCCCGGTTACTTCCGCCCGGCGGGGGCCCGGCGAGGTTCACTTGGCATTTCAGTGACCTGCGGGTAACGTGTCACCGTACCAGTGACGGACCGAGCGTGGCGATTTCACACTATGAGCAGCATAGCAGACAACATCGGGAGCGTAACCCGACGCATACAAAAAGCAACATTGCTGGCCGGCCGCCAACCAGGAGCTGTTCATCTGCTTGCCGTCAGCAAGACGCGGCCCCCTGAGGATCTGCGAGAGGCCTTCGCCTCAGGGCAACGGGCGTTTGGTGAAAACTACCTTCAGGAAGCGCTGGAGAAGATCGAAGCACTGAGGGATCTCGATGGCATCGAGTGGCACTTCATCGGGCCTATACAATCCAACAAGACCCGGCAAATTGCCTGTGCCTTTTCCTGGGTCCACAGTGTCGATCGCCTCAAGATTGCCCGCCGGCTCAGTGAGCAACGGGACCAAAGCCTGCCGCCATTGAACATCTGCCTTCAGGTCAATATTAATGAGGAAGACAGCAAATCAGGTCGCAGAATCACCGAACTTCCGGAGCTGACGGCTGCCATTGGCGAGCTGCCGAACCTGAAGTTGAGAGGCCTGATGGCCATTCCGGATCCGGATCAACCCGAGGCAGACCTGAGGGCAAGCTTCCGGAAACTCGCCAACACCCTGAAGCAACTGAAGACAGATTACCCGGATGCCGGCCCTCTGGACACGCTGTCCATGGGCATGTCCGGCGATCTGGAAATGGCCATTGCTGAAGGTGCCACATGGGTGAGGGTGGGCACTGCAGTGTTTGGCAAGCGGCCAGCGAAGAGCTGAATCGGCCGGTTCCTGCTATCATCAGGACCAAACATTTAACCGATCAACCGGGGAGTGAACCTTGAGCACATCACCAACCATTTCTTTTATTGGCGCTGGCAACATGGCCAGCGCCATCATTGGCGGTATGCTGGACAACGGCTATAAGGCCGGCGACATCTGGGTCAGCGCACCGGATGACGCGCACCTGCAGTCCATCCGCAAGCGTTTCGGCGTAAGTGTCACCACCGACAACCGCTACTGCGCCCAACAGGCTGACCTGGTGGTCCTCGCGGTCAAGCCCCAGGTGATGGCCGATGTCTGTCGCGATATTGCTCCCGTGGTGCAGAACACCCGGCCGTTAATGGTCTCCATTGCCGCCGGCCTGACTGTCGATACGCTGGACGGCTGGCTTGGTGGCGGACTACCCCTGGTCAGAGTCATGCCCAACACGCCGTCTCTGGTTGGAAAAGGGGCCGCGGGCCTGTTTGCCAACAAAGAAGTGAAAGACAATCAGAAGAAGATGGTGGAATCGGTATTCGAGAGCATCGGCTCTGCGCTCTGGGTCGAGGATGAAAATCTTCTGCATGGCGTTACCGCCCTTTCGGGCAGCGGTCCGGCCTATTTCTTCCTGATGCTCGAAGCACTTGAGGAGGTGGCTACGGAAGCCGGCATCGCCGCTGGGACCGCCCGGAAACTCGCCATCCAGACCATGGCAGGTGCGGCCGAGATGGCCGCCCAAAGTGAGCAGGACCCCGGCCAGCTCAAGCGCAATGTGATGTCTCCCGGGGGCACTACGGAGCAAGCCATCAATACGTTTGAAGAGGGTGGCATGCGGGATTTGGTCCGCAAGGCCTACAACGCGGCGCTCAAGCGCTCCGAAGACATGGCCAAAGAACTGGCTGGCAAACAGTAACCGATAACGGAGACACGGCTTCATGCTGGCAGACATTCTGATTACCATCCTGCTGATCGCATCCACGTTTTATCTGACCATTGTCCTGTTGCGGTTCCTGCTTCAACTGGCCAGGGCGGATTTCTACAACCCGATCACCCAGTTTGTGGTCAAGGCCACCAACCCCCTGCTACGGCCACTCCGGCGCTTTATTCCCGGGTGGGGCGGGATTGACGGTGCCGCGCTGGTTCTGGCGGTCATCATTCAGGCCATCACCTTCTTCCTGATACTTATCGCCCTGAGTGGCGGCATTCCCGCCATGAACCCGCTCACGCTGTTGGTCTGGGCGGTACTGAACGTGCTGGACCTGATCGTGAAGATCTACTTCTGGTCGGTTATTGCGGTGGTGGTTGTCAGTTGGATAGCGCCCGGCAGCGGCCATCCGGCAATTCAGCTGGTGGCCCAGATCACCGAGCCGGTGATGCGTCCGGTACGCAACATCATGCCGTCCATGGGCGGCCTGGATCTGTCACCGATCATTGTCTTCCTGATTCTGAATGTCATTTCGGTGGTCATTGAACATATGAAAGTGGCTGCAGGACTGGGAGCCATCGGGCTCGGTATGTAAACCTCGTCTCAAATATACACTTTGTAACACTTAACCACGAAAACCATACCTACAAGGCTGCAGCTTCAGGATACTGATTTTGCAGCCTTTTTTTTGACACCCCTCCCCAGCTTACCCGGCATTGATTTCCCGGCCCAGCCGCAAACATTACCAGAACAGGCTAGTATTACCGGCAATTAATCCGTCACCCGTGAGCACCCGTTTTGCCCGGGATACCCGGAAGTCGCGCAGAAGGAAAATCCGATGACCCCTCAGGGAACTCTGTCGCAGCAGGTAGAGGCTTACCACAACTGGAAAAAAGAGCTGATCCGCCAGATCGGTCGATACCGGTTATGGCTACAGGACAACAATCTGTTTTCCGACGATATCAGCACCCGTATTCGCCACGGGCTCGAATTGCTTATAGAGGACGAGCTGACCATTGCCTTTGTCGGAGAGTACTCCCGCGGCAAGACCGAGCTCATTAACGCTCTATTCTTCTCGGAATACGGTCAGCGCATGCTGCCGTCCCAGGCCGGGCGCACCACCATGTGTCCCACCGAGCTGTTTTTCGATCGCAGCGCCAACGAAAATTACCTGCTCCTGCTGCCGATAGAGACCCGCAATGGGGACTTGTCGCTTCAGCAGTTGCGCAAGCAGCCAGAGCGTTGGGTCAAGCATGAGTTGGACGAGCGCGACCCCGAAATCATGCGCGAAGTCCTGGCCGAGGTGGCCAGGGTCAAGAGCGTGCCGCCGGAAGAGGCGCGGGGCCTGGGCTTTGACGAAGACATGCTGGAGCAGGACCGCAACAACCCGGGCAATGTTCTGGTGCCGGCATGGCGCAATGCCCAGATCAGTATTCGTCACCCGCTGTTTGAGCGTGGCCTGCGCATTCTCGATACGCCTGGGCTGAATGCCCTGGGCTCCGAGCCGGAACTGACCATCAGCATGCTGCCGCGGGCACATGCCATTATCTTCGTGCTCAGCGCCGACACCGGTGTCACTGCCAGTGACATGACCATCTGGAAAGAGCATATCGATACCCAACATGCCGACCATCGCGCCGGACGCTTTGCGGTTCTGAACAAAATCGATGTGCTCTGGGACGACCTTCAGGGCGAACGCCACACCCAGGAAGCCATTGATCGGGTGCGCAGCTACACCGCAGACCATCTCGGCATGCGCCAGCACGACGTCATCCCTGTTTCGGCCAAACAGGGCCTGGTGGCAAGAGTCAGAAAGAACAGTGAATTGTTCGACCGCTCCAATATTGGTCAGCTTGAACAGCTGATCATACAGCGGATCCTGATGCACAAAGAGCAGCTGATCACCCAGAGCCTGATCAACGATCTTCTTGGCATGCTGCAGAACAGTCAGGCAGCCATGCAATATCGCCTGGAATCCCTGGACGAGGAACTCCAGGCCTGTGCCGGCGTAACCATGGACAAGGCGGCATTGGGCCGGCTGGCCGAGCGAGCCCAGAAAGACTACGACTACTATTACAAGAAGCTGATCACCCTGCGCTCCAGCAGGCGCCTGATGGACTCCCAGGGCGAGCTGCTGAGGAAACTGGTTAGTGAAGAGCGATTTGAAGGCCACGCAGAGCGCGTCCGCAACAACATGTCGAAAAGCTGGACCACGGCCGGCATGAACCGCGCCATGGATCAGTTCTTTGAACTGATTGAGGGCGACCTGACCAACCTGCTGAGCGAGGGCCATCTGGCTGAGAAAATGGTGGGCGCCATCTACCGCCGGTACAACGAAGACAACCGTGCACGTCACCTGGAGCCCATTCCTCTTCGGGCCGGCCGCCACGTAATCGCTATCCGTGAACTGCGAAAAAAGGCCCGCCGTTTTCGTATCAGTCCGAAGAACCTGCTTACGGAGCAATCCGTTCTGGTTCGTCGCTTCTTCAATGTCATGGTTGGTGAAGCGCGTACCCTGCATGCCCGGGTGCGTCACGACGTCGAGCGCTGGCCGTCAGAAGCACTGCTGCCCATCATGCAATTCTCAATGGAGCAGAAGCAGTTACTGGAGCACCAGATCCGGCGCCTTCGCGACATGGTGCGAAATGACCGGGACAGTCGGGCCCAGCGCCAGCGCCTGAATCACACCCTCTCAGATCTCCGTCGGCAGCTGGAACTGGCCGATGCCATGCAGCGCCAGATACGCAAACCGGCCCCTACCCTGATCCAGCAGAAAGTGGTGAACATCTCCGGGGCTGTGTAAGCCCCATTAAAGCGACCATGCAGGCGGTTGCAGCCATCACGCCCCGGCTTTAAACTGCTGGGCTGGCGACGGCTCCGCCGTTGCTGTTTCAGCCACTTACGGATCGAACCAGGAACCTGTCGCGCCGATGCCCGATTCCCTGCCCGCGGATTCTGTTGGGTTAGTCACCCCACAGACCTATCATTTCGACGCTCCCATCGATCTGGCCTGTGGCCAGGCCCTGGAAAACTATGACCTTGTGGTTGAGACCTACGGCAAACTGAACGCGGATGCGAGCAACGCCGTGCTGATCTGCCACGCATTGAGCGGGCATCACCACGCCGCCGGCTACCATTCCGCCGAAGACCGCAAGCCGGGCTGGTGGGATAGCTGCATCGGGCCGGGAAAGCCCATCGATACCGACCGTTTTTTTGTCGTCAGCCTGAACAACCTCGGCGGGTGCCACGGCAGCACCGGCCCAAGCAGCAACAACCCCTCGACCGGCAAGCCGTACGGGCCCGAGTTCCCGGTCATTACCGTCGGCGACTGGGTAAAAAGCCAGGCTTTGCTGGCGGACCGGCTCGGCATTGATTGCTGGGCCGCGGTTGTCGGCGGTTCCCTGGGGGGAATGCAGGCACTGCAATGGAGCCTGGATTATCCGGACCGCCTGAGGCATGCAGTGACTATTGCCTCCACACCCCGGCTGACGGCCCAGAACATCGCCTTTAATGAGGTGGCGCGCCAGGCCATCACCTCGGACCGGGAGTTCCACGACGGCCGTTATTACGATTTTGACACCCTGCCCCGTAGAGGCCTCATGCTGGCGCGCATGGTCGGGCACATCACCTACCTTTCCGACGCCTCCATGGGCGAGAAGTTTGGCCGGGAGCTTAGAGACCAGGCTTACAAGTTCGGCTACGACGCCGAATTCCAGGTAGAAAGCTATCTCCGTTACCAGGGCGAGCGCTTCTCCGAAACCTTCGACGCCAATACCTACCTGTTGATGACCCGCGCCCTGGATTACTTTGATCCCGCCTATGAATTCGGTGGCGATCTGTCAAAGGCTCTCGCCGCTGCCACCTGCGAATACCTGGTACTTTCCTTCAGTACCGACTGGCGTTTCACTCCGGCCCGCTCGGAAGAAATGGTCAACGCCATGATCGCGGCCCGGCGGAAAGTCAGCTACGCCGAAGTGGATGCACCCTGGGGGCACGACGCCTTTTTGATTCCCACGCCACGGTATACTGATATTTTCAACGCCTACATGGACCGCGTGGCAAGGGAGGTCGGCGCATGAGACCGGATCTCGAAATCATTCAGCAATGGGTCCAGCCAGGACACCATGTGCTTGATCTGGGCTGTGGTGATGGCACCCTGCTCGACTTCCTTCACCGGGAACGTGGCGCCAGCGGCTTCGGCCTGGAGATCAACCCGGACCACATCACAACCTGCATGGGCAGGGGCGTGGCGGTGATCGAACAGAATCTGGACACACAGGGGCTGGGAAACTTTGATGACGGAAGTTTCGATGTTGTTTTGATGACCCAGGCACTGCAGGCAGTAAGGCGGCCAGACAAGGTTCTGGATGAAATGCTGCGGGTCGGCAATGAAGGCATCGTTACTTTCCCGAACTTTGCCCACTGGCGCCTGCGCTGGGGGCTGACTCTCAGCGGACGTATGCCCGAATCCGAGGCGCTGCCGTATAAATGGTATAACACCCCCAACATACGGCTGTGCACCTTCAAGGATTTTGAAGCTCTGTGCCGACAGAAAGGCATCAGAATCAAAAGCCGGCGGGTGGTGGACGGCCAGCACCAGAACAGCTGGCTGGCTCGCCTGTGGCCTAATCTGTTGGGCGAGATTGCCATTTACCGAATTACACGGGAGACAGAGCAATGATCACACAAGCCATTTCCACATTCCGAAGCCTGCTGATTGTCATGGTCACAGGCCTGTTTAGCCTCCAGGCCCACGCCGGTTCTGAGGATTTCGGTAACTACACCGTACTCTGGAGTGTTTTGCCCAGCACTTTCCTGGCCCCGGAGGTTGCCGAAGCCAACAACCTGCAGCGCAGCAAGGGCATTGGCATCGTCAACATTGCCATCATGAAAGAAAACGAGAACGGCTCCCTGTCTCCGGTAAGCGGCCAGGTGGAAGGCAAGGTGTCCAACGATATCCAGCAGGTGCGATTCCTGGCGTTCCGCCGGATTCAGGAGGGGGACGCTGTTTATTTCATCGCCGAGTATCAGTACTCATCCGGTCAGCTGATGACCTTCAACATCACCGCGCGCCCCACCGGCCATCAGCAGGACTTGGCGCTACGATTTGCCCACACACTGTTCAGCGACTGAGCCCGTTATGACCGAAAAACTCGTGATCGCCAGTAACAACAAAGGCAAAATTGCCGAGCTGGCTGAGTTGCTGGCACCCCTCGGCATGGCGCCGATAGCTCAGGGAGAGCTTGGCGTGGCTGAGGCCGAGGAACCCGCCATTACTTTTGTTGAAAACGCGATTCTCAAAGCCCGACATGCGGCAAGGGAAACCGGGCTACCTGCCCTGGCCGACGACAGCGGGCTGGCCGTTGACGCCCTCGGAGGCCAGCCTGGCGTTCGCTCTGCCCGATTTGCCGGCGAAAATGCCACTGATCAGGACAACGTGAACGCGCTGCTCGAAGCCATGACCGACATTCCGGATGAGCAGCGAGGGGCCCAGTTCCACTGTGTGCTGGTATACCTTCGCCACGCCGATGACCCTACCCCGGTAATCTGCCATGGCCTCTGGCCCGGGTCGATACTACGGGCACCCAGAGGCGACGGCGGTTTTGGGTATGATCCGGTGTTCCTGGCCCCGGAACAGGGTTGCAGCGCGGCAGAGCTGTCCCGAGACGAGAAAAGTCGCATCAGCCATCGGGGCCGGGCCCTGAGACTGCTGGCAGAACAACTCAGGGCGGAGTCCTGAGCCGGTGGACAGCCGTGAGCCGGTCGACAGTGGCGAACCAGTAGCGGTTCGCCCGCCCCTGAGCCTCTATATCCATGTGCCCTGGTGTGTGCGCAAATGCCCATACTGCGATTTCAATTCACACGCCACCACAGACGCAATTCCCGAATCCGCCTACCTTGATGCCCTCGTTGAAGACCTCAATCAGGACCTGGTTTTCGGCGCCGGGCGCGCCATAGAAACGATCTTTATCGGAGGCGGCACACCGTCGCTGATGAGTGGTGATTTCTATAACCGTCTGTTCGACCACTTGCACGCAAAACTCAACATCGCAGCTGATGCCGAAATCACTCTGGAAGCCAATCCGGGCACACTGGAAACCGGCCGCTTCGAGGCCTTTCGGAAAGCCGGCATCAACCGGCTGTCCATCGGGGTTCAGAGTTTCAACTCAGACCACCTGAAAGCGCTGGGGCGCATCCACGACAGCGAGGCCGCCCACCGCGCCATCCGTGCCGCCCGTCAGGCGGGGTTCGAAAACTTCAACATAGACCTGATGCATGGGTTACCAGGCCAGACACCGGAACAAGCGCTGGAAGATCTCAGAACCGCTCTCGATTACCAGCCTCCGCATCTTTCCTGGTACCAGCTAACACTGGAGCCAAACACCGAGTTTTACAGCCGGCCACCGAATTTGCCGGACGATGATCACCTTTGGGAAATCTATCGTCAGGGCTCCGAGTTTCTGCATCAACAGGGATTCAGTGATTACGAGGTTTCGGCCTGGAGTCGCGACGGCAGGGAGTCACGCCATAACCTGAACTACTGGACCTTTGGCGATTACCTGGCGTTGGGTGCCGGAGCCCACGGCAAGATCAGCCTGGCCGATGGCAGCATTCGGCGATACTGGAAAACCCGCCAGCCCGAGGCCTACCTGAATCGGATTGGCAGCCGGACGGCAGGCACTGACATTATTGCCCCCGAAGACCTGCCCCTGGAATTCCTGATGAACGCCCTACGGCTTTCAGAAGGGGTAAACGAACACCTTTTTTGCGAACGAACAGGTTTACCCCTGTCGTCAGTTGGGGTAAAACTTAAAACAGCACGCGATGAAAAGCTGCTGGTTGAAGGCCGGCTGCAGGCCACAGCACTTGGCCAGCGATACCTGAACAGCCTGTTGGAGCGTTTTCTGTAATGGACCCTGCACACGGATTGGCAGCCTATCCGAAAAGCCTTAAGATAAGTCTGGTCTTGGCGGCGGTATTGCTGTTTGCCCTGTTGCTGATCAATCAGCCATTGCAGTCTGCGTCAGCGCCCCAGGGCATCGTAAGTTACCAGCTGGCCGGCACAGCAGACCAGGCCCACGCCATCTTTCGTAGCTGGCGCAGTGAAGGCGTTCTCTGGGCCAAGGTTTCCTTGTGGGTGGACTTTCTGTTTATTCCCGCCTACATAATCACCTTGATTCTACTGACCCATCACTTCACCCGGGATCGCCCCGGAGTCCGTGAGCGCATGGTGGCCAGGTGGGTCCGGACACTATTCGTGGCGGCCGGACTTAGTGATGTCGCCGAGAATATCCTGCTGCTGAACAATTTCAATCCGCCCACCGATGCGCTGAGCCTGTCAGCAACCCTCTGCGCCTTGGTCAAATTTACCGCGCTGACTCTAGGCATTGCGGGGCTGGTCATTCTCCGGGCCTCTCGGCGCCATCCGTTGGCACACCATTGAAGTTCACTCCCCGAACATCCGCGCCCAGTCTCACGGACTAGTTGGTTCGATAAAACAACAGATCCCAGACGCCGTGACCGAGGTTTTCGCCCCGTTTTTCAAACTTGGTAATCGGACGATCTTCCGGTCGTTGCGAATACCCTCCGGATTCCTGGGTGTTAGCAAACCCTTCCGACTCGTTCATCACTTCCATCATGTGTTCAGCGTAGTTCTCCCAGTCTGTAGCCAGATGAAGAATACCGCCCACCCGGAGTTTGTGGCGAACCCTCTGGACGAACTCGTGCTGGATCAGCCGGCGCTTGTGATGCCTTTTCTTGTGCCAGGGATCCGGAAAGAACACCATCGCCCGATCCAGACAGGCATCCGGCAGACACAGATCAATCACGTCATTGGCGTCGATACTGTAGATCCGGACATTTTCCAGGCCACGATCCTCAATCTCCTTGAGCAGAGCACCCACACCTGGTTGGTGAACCTCGACACCGATAAAGTCCTGCTCCGGGGCTGCTTCCGCCATCTCAGCCAGGGACTTGCCCATGCCAAAACCAATTTCCAGGTTCAGCATGGCGTCCCGGCCAAACACCTGGCGCGGATCAATCATTCCGTCTTCCCGGGTGAGGCCATATTTCGGCCAGCTACGCTCAAACGCCTTTTTCTGGCCTTCAGTCATGCGGCCCTGGCGCAGAACAAAGCTGCGCACGCCACGGCGGGTCGTTACCGGTGATTCCGTGGTCATGTCTTTCGGATCTTGCGGCTTTTTCTGGTCAGTCATCTGCAATCCTTAACCGCAGGTAGCGGGTCTTGTTTAACGGACTTTGAGTACAGTTTACCAGAGTGACGAGGTTCAGGCGGATACCACCGAGTTGCGCCCCCGTTGACGGTCCAGTTGTCGGTAGCCGAGCGCTTCAACCAGGTGGCTCTGGCGAAGCCCATCGCAGCCCTCCAGGTCCGCCAGAGTGCGGGCCACCCGCAATATCCGGTGAAGTGCCCGGGCCGATAGCCCCAGCTTCTCCATGGCGCCGGAGAGTAACTGCTCACTCTGACGGTCCAGGCGGCAAGCAGCATGCAATTCACGCCCTGCCAGGGCCGCATTCACATGCCCCCGCTCAGACTGTTTCTCTCGGGCCGCAATAACCCGCTCCCGGACACGGGCACTGGTTTCGCCATCCCCACCCTGCTGCATCAGTACATCGCCGCCTTGCACCGGAACTTCCACATGCAGATCAAACCGGTCCAGCAAAGGCCCGGAAATCTTCGACCGATAACGCATCACTTGCTGCGGTGTGCACTGACACTCAATGGTAGGGTGACCACTGTAACCGCAGGGGCACGGGTTCATTGCGCCGACGACCTGAAATCGAGCCGGAAAATTCACCTGACGTGCGGCACGACTGATCGAAATTTGGCCGGTTTCCATGGGTTCCCGGAGCACTTCCAAAACCCGACGTTCAAATTCCGGCAATTCATCGAGAAACAGTACGCCGCGATGGGCGAGGGAGATTTCTCCCGGCCGTGGGCTGCTTCCGCCACCGACCAGAGCCACTGCGGATGCCGTGTGATGGGGCGCCCGGAACGGCGGTTGTTGCCACCCGCCTTCTCTCATGGCAAGTCCGGCAACCGAGTGAACGCTGGCAACTTCCATGGCCGCATCGTCTGTCAGCGCGGGAAGAATTCCGGGCAGGCGGCTGGCCAGCATACTTTTGCCGGTGCCGGGGGGGCCGAAGAACAGCAAGTTGTGACCACCGGCAGCGGCGACCTCCAGCGCCCGGCGGGGGACCTGCTGGCCCCGGACATCAGACAGATCCGGACTTTCATCGTGGTTGCCTCGCGGCCGTTCCAATGGCGATTTCGGCACGGGAACCAGCCTGGCCCGGCCGCTGAGATGCTCACACACGGTCAACAGGTGGCCCGCAGCCAGCACGTCACCCTGACTAGCCAGCGCCGCCTCACCGGCATTGCCATTGGGAACCAGCAAGGCCCTCTGATGCTTCCGGGCGGCAAGCACCGCCGGAAGAACGCCCTTCAGAGGTCTCAGTGCACCATCAAGGGACAATTCACCAAGAAACTCGCAATCGGTAAGGCTCTCCGCTGGAATCTGGCCCGAGGCTGCCAGAATTCCCAAGGCAATGGGCAGATCAAATCGCCCCCCCTCTTTGGGCAGGTCAGCGGGCGCGAGGTTGATGGTAATACGGCGGGCGGGGAAGTCGAACCCGGCATTAAGGAGAGCACTTCTAACCCGCTCCCTGCTCTCGCGGACGCCGGTTTCAGGGAGACCGACAATCGAGAGTGCGGGCAAGCCTCCGGAGAGGTGGACTTCAACGGTGACGGGGGGTGCAGACACGCCAACGATGGCGCGGGAATGAACAATAGCAAGCATGACAACCTTCCATGGTGACCGGAAAACCGTGCCCGGCATCCTGCCGGGCTGACTCGGAGTTTATTTTTCCTGCAGGGATTTTTCCAGCTCGGCGACCCGCTTTTCAAGCGCATCCACCTTTTCTCGAGTCTTTAGCAACACCGCCTGTTGGGCGTCGAATTCTTCACGGGTAACCAGCTCCAGACGGGAAAGAACCGACATCACCGTTGCCCGGGCCTGGGTTTCGAAATCCTCTCGGGCGGCGCGGGCCATATCGGGAACGAACTGGCCAAACTGGCCCTGTAACTGGGCAAAAATATCCTGGGGACCTTTCACACATCACCTCACTGATTCCAGAAATGTACGGTTCCGACTAAAAGAGAGAGGCTCTCACCGGTTTGCGGGAGTGTATCACACCGCAGCCCCTGCCATACTGTGCCCGGTCGGCCTTATAATAATGGGCGAACGGCCAGTGAGTTCGCTCCAATTTGGCTCACCGGCCGACTACCCGCTCTATTTTGGTGCACATCTTTGCGCCATTCTGGTACGCGGATATTGCAAATTACTGTTTTAAAAGTATTTTTTTGCGTTGGCACACCCGATGCTAAAGCCCTCGTACGCAATCCGCACAATTGGTGTGCGAGGTGGCAGCATCCCGAACTCAACAATTGGCCGACGGGCTCTGACTGTTGGGACGGCTTTACCAAGGAGAAAGCAATGAAACTTGTGACAGCGATCATCAAGCCTTTCAAATTGGATGATGTCCGTGAGGCACTATCCGAAATTGGCGTACAAGGCGTAACCGTCACTGAAGTCAAAGGCTTCGGGCGGCAAAAGGGCCACACAGAACTGTATCGTGGCGCGGAATACGTAGTGGATTTCCTGCCCAAGGTCAAAGTAGAAGTTGCCATTGGCGACAATCTGCTGGACCAGGTCATCGAATCCATTACCAAGGCAGCCAACACCGGAAAGATCGGTGACGGCAAGATTTTCGTGACTGAACTGGAACAGGCCATCCGGATCCGGACAGGCGAAACCGGCGAAGAAGCGGTCTGACCCAGCTCTGATTTTTCGATCAGCCAACGCAAAAAAATCTATAACCTGAAAAGCCTCGTGCGGAGGGCTTCATATGGAAAGCAACATTTTTCACCTGCAGTACGCTATAGACACCTTTTATTTTCTGGTGTGTGGTGCATTAGTCATGTGGATGGCAGCTGGCTTCGCCATGCTGGAATCCGGTCTGGTACGCGCCAAGAACACCACGGAAATACTGACCAAGAACGTGGCACTGTATGCCATCTCCTGCATCATGTACCTGGTGTGCGGCTACGCCATCATGTACGGCGGCAACATCTTCCTGTCCGGCATCGCTGACGTCGATCCTGCCGCTGTTCTGGGCGACTTCGCCGGCCGTGAAGGCGGCTTCGAGGGTGGTTCCATCTACTCCGGCGCTTCCGACTTCTTCTTTCAGGTTGTGTTTGTCGCAACCGCCATGTCCATCGTCTCCGGTGCGGTGGCGGAGCGCATGAAACTCTGGGCCTTCCTGGTCTTTGCAGTCTTCATGACCGGTTTCATCTATCCCATGGAAGGTGCCTGGACCTGGGGCGGTGCTTCCGTGTTCGGCCTGTACACTCTGGGCGACCTGGGATTCAGTGACTTCGCCGGCTCCGGTATTGTTCACATGGCGGGTGCAGCAGCCGCATTGGCCGGTGTCATCCTGCTCGGCGCTCGTAAGGGCAAGTACGGGCCGAACGGCGAGATCCGCGCTTTCCCGGGCGCCAACCTTCCGCTGGCCACGCTCGGTACCTTCATCCTGTGGATGGGATGGTTCGGCTTCAACGGTGGCTCGGTTCTGAAGCTCGGTGATATTGCCAGCGCCAACTCAGTGGCCATGGTCTTCCTGAACACCAACACCGCCGCAGCCGGTGGTGCAATTGCCGCGCTGATCACCGCCCGTCTGATGTTCGGCAAGGCGGACCTGACCATGTTGCTGAACGGCGCGCTGGCAGGCCTGGTAGTGATTACGGCTGAGCCGTCCACTCCGAGCGCCCTGACTGCAACTCTGTTTGGTGCGTTCGGCGGCATCCTTGTGGTTCTGAGCATCGTGACCATGGACAAACTGCGTATCGACGATCCGGTCGGTGCCATCTCGGTCCACGGCGTCTGTGGCCTGCTGGGCCTGCTGCTGGTACCGATCACCAACAGTGGTGTCAGCTTCAGCGGCCAGATCATCGGCGCGATCACTATCTTCGTCTGGGTATTTGTTGCCAGCCTGATTGTCTGGGGCATCCTGAAGGCTGTTATGGGCCTGCGGGTGAGCGAAGAGGACGAGTACGAGGGTGTGGATCTGTCCGAGTGTGGCATGGAAGCCTACCCGGAGTTTGTCAGCGGCAAGCAGTAAACGCTGATAACGAAAAGCCAGTGCAACACCAGAGAGGGGCGCCAGATGGCGCCCCTCTCTTCTATCGGCTCAACCTTCTCCCGGCTGGACTTCGTCCTCCAGCGCGTCAACCATAAACTGCGGCATCGCCAGCGCCCCACGATGTACTCCAGCATTGTAATACCGGGTCACGAACGGCCGATTATTAGCATCGTCCTCTCGAAAATATTTTACCGGATTCCCCTTGCTGGCCATGGTGCAACTCCACCAACCGGTCGGGTACACCGGTTGCGGGAATGACAGAGTCTGGACATGTTCAAAGCCCGCCTTGCGCATGTCACCATGAATGTTCTTGATGATGGTATTGGTGTGCAGCAGAGGGGACTCGCTCTGCTGTACAATGATTCCTCCCTCGCGCAGCGCCAGCAGTGCGTCGCGGTAGAAATCCAGGGCAAACAGGCCCTCTGCCGGGCCGACCGGGTCCGTGCTGTCGATAATGATGAGATCTACACTGGCCGGCTCTATGTCACGCATCCACTGGATGCCGTCACCGAAGAAGAAATTGGCGCGAGGGTCGCTATTGGCCTCGCACAGCTCCGGGAAATATTTCTCTGACATGCGGGTGACCCGCTCATCAATTTCCACCTGCCAGGCTTCCTGCACACCCGGGTGCTTGAGCACTTCTTTAAGTGTGCCGCAATCGCCACCACCCACAATCACCACTTTCTTGGGGTCACGATGGGTAAACAGGGCCGGGTGGGTCATCATCTCGTGGTACAGGAAGTTATCTCGGGTGGTCAGCATCACGCAGCCATCCAGCACCATAAGGTTGCCGAAGGTTTCGGTCTCGTAAATTTCCAGCTTCTGGAACGGTGTCTGCTCTTCATGGAGTTTCTTTTTCACCTGCAGGGAGAATGCCGTTCCCTGATCCTGGAATACCTCGGTAAACCAACCGTCATTCAATGCTGTCATGTTTTGCCTCCCGCTGTGGGCCATGGGCTGTGTTAAAAGGGCGTATTGTAGGGGTGCCCCACCGTGAGCTAAAGCGATAATCGTGGTTACCTGCCACATATTTTCCACACCCGGTTCTTTTAGCCGGGGATGGGAATCCATACAATGGCGGCCATAGGCCGGCCCCTGACCGAACGACCGCCGGCTCCGGTTTCCTGACAGGATAGCAAGCATGAGCGAAGCCAGCGCCACCCCGGCCCACAAGGTTTACAACATTGCCCACTGGAGTGATGGCTACATAGGCGTTAACGCCGAGGGCCAGGTGATGATCCGACCAGACCGAGGCCACACCGCGGCTCAGATCAATCTGCCAGATCTGACCCGAACACTGACCGAGTCCGGGCTCCAGCTTCCGGTTCTGATCCGCTTTGTCGATATCCTGCATGACCGGGTCAACAAACTGTGCAATGCCTTTAACAAGGTCGCGGATGAGCAGGCGTATCGCGGCCATTACACAGCGGTCTACCCGATCAAGGTGAACCAGCAGCGCCGGGTGGTTGAGGAACTACTGGCTGCGGAGCCCGCCGCCTCGAAGGGGCAGATCGGCCTTGAGGCGGGCAGCAAGCCCGAGCTGATGGCGGTACTTGCGCTGTCCCGGCAACCGGGCTCGGTGATTGTCTGCAACGGCTACAAGGACCGGGAATACATTCGCCTCGCCCTGATTGGCCAGACCCTGGGCCACCGGGTATTCATTGTGGTGGAGAAAAAGTCAGAGCTGCCACTCATTCTGGAGGAGGCAAAAAGCCTGGGTGTTTCGCCGCTGATAGGTGTCCGGGCGCGGTTGGCGACCATTGGCAAGGGCAACTGGCAGAATACCGGCGGTGAGAAATCCAAGTTCGGGCTGTCCGCCAGCCAGGTGCTCGATGTGGTACACACCCTGCACGAGGCCGATGCGCTGGATACCCTGCAACTGCTGCACTTCCATCTTGGCTCCCAAATTGCCAATATCCGGGACATCCAGACTGGCCTGAGGGAATGTGCCCGGTTTTACAGCGAACTGCGCCAGATGGGCGCCCCGATCGGCACCGTCGATATCGGCGGCGGTCTGGGGGTCGATTATGAGGGCACCCGCTCCCGCAGCAGCTGTTCCATGAACTACAGCGTTTACGAATACGCTTACAACGTGGTGCATATCCTGCAGGCTGAGTGTGATCGCCGGGGCATTCCCCACCCGGATCTGATCAGCGAATCCGGGCGGGCCCTCACGGCCCACCATTCCGTGCTGGTGACCAACGTGATCGATCGCGAGGCGCCCGAAAACCGCGACCCCAGGCAGCCCGATAACGAGGCTTCCGCTCCCCTGCACGATCTCTGGCGGGATCTGGACAGTCTTCAGGATACCGGCACACCACGCTCATTGGCCGAGATCTACCACGACGTACTGCACGCCATGGCCGATGTGCATGCCCAGTTTGCCCACGGCCTGCTTTCACTGAAGGAGCGAGCCGAGGCGGAAACACTTTATACCCGCTGCTGCCGTCTGCTGCGAAACCAGCTGGACAGCAGTAACCGCGCCCACCGGGAAATCATCGATGAGCTCAACGAAAAGCTGGCGGAAAAGCTGTTTGTGAACTTTTCCCTGTTCCAGTCACTGCCCGATGTCTGGGGTATCGACCAGATTTTCCCGGTCATGCCGGTTAATGGCCTGAACCGTCCCCTGAACCGGCGCGCTGTCATCCAGGACATCACCTGTGATTCCGATGGCCGGATCGACCGCTATGTCGATGGCCAGGGCACCGAGACCACCCTGCCCTTGCCGGAAGACAAGCCTGGGGACCCCCTGCTGATGGGCTTTTTCATGACCGGCGCCTACCAGGAAATCCTGGGCGACATGCACAACCTGTTCGGCGACACCCATTCCGTGGATGTCCGCCTGACGACCGACGGCGGATATGATATCGGCGAGCCGATCACCGGAGATACCGTCGCGAAGGTCCTTCGTTACGTGAACTTTGAACCGGACGCCCTGCTGGACGCGTACCGGCAAAAGTTCACAGCGTCCAGGCTGACAACGGAAACCCAGGCAGCACTAATGGCGGAGCTCTCCGCCGGCCTGGAAGGCTATACCTATCTGGAAGAGTAATTGACCGCCATCCAGAAGCCGGCTCCCGAAAAGCAGAAGATTCACATCCATCAGCGAGGCCACCACCACATCGACGTTAAACCGGTACAGGCCCGCCTCGTTGTGGGAAAGGTCCGGCGTTCACCTACGCGCTGCCCCGGAACCGGCGCTGCTGCAAGCCTTTGGGATTATTTCCGGATCTGAAGATCCAGCACTCAAACCGATCCGTAAATACAGCAACTGACAAACCCGGGGCGAGTGCATAGAATGATGACGATAACCAGCTCAAATCATGCGACTGTCAAGGAGCGTCCGGTGACCACACTGGATCAGAAACCAGCCAGTTCCGAGGGGCGCAAAGATCCCTGGAGCCAGATGCTGCAGAAAGTGGGCAAAAACCAGGATCGCGAGGCATACCACGCGTTGTTCGAGCATTTTGGCCCGCAGATCAAGTACTACGCCATGGCTAACGGCCTGGCGAGTCACGCCGAAGAGCTGGTCCAGGAAGTATTTGTGTCCATCTGGAGGCGTTCCTGCCTTTATGACTGGCGCAAAGCGGCTGCGTCCACTTGGATTTTCACCATTGCCCGGAATCAGCGCATTGATATGCTCCGGAAGATGCAACGTACCAGTGCTGAAATGCAGGTTGAAACCGAGGACCTCTGGCAGATTCCGGGCGAAAACGATAATGAGCCGGTCACCTCGCTGCACCGCCTGATGTCGGAGCGGCGTATTCGTGAATCGCTGAGTCATCTGCCGGAAGAACAGACCACGGTGATTGCCAAGGTCTATATGGAAAACAAGTCTCACCAGATGGTGGCCGATGAGTTGAACATTCCCCTGGGCACCGTAAAGAGCCGGGTGCGCCTGGCACTGAACAAACTCAAAGTGATTTTGCAGGACCAGAACGTATGACACGGCATCATCCCGACAGCCTGAGCCTGATGGAGTACAGCGCAGGTAACCTGAGCGAGCCCCATGCCCTTTGCATCCGACTCCACCTGGACAAATGCTCGCATTGCCGCAGCCGTGTCGACACCCTGGACAGTCTTGGCGCCGTGATGATGGAGCAGCAGCCGAAGGTAAGCGTCTCGGACAGTATGTTCGACAGCATACTCGCCAAGATAGACAGCGCCCCCGCTGACCAGCCGGCAATGCCACCGGGCCCCAGGATCGGCGCCCTTCAGAAATTGTTTGGCGAAGATCTCAACAGCCTGCCCTGGAAGCGACAACTCGGCGATGTCAGCGTGCTGGATATTACCGATCGGTTCCCCGGGCAGAACGAGCAGGTTGTCCTGCAAAAGCTGGCCGCTGGCGGCAAGGCACCGGCCCACACCCACCTCGGCGAGGAAACCACCATCGTTCTGCAGGGTGCCTTTGCGGATCAGAAAGGCGTTTTCAATCAGTGGGACTTTGTCGTACTGACGGATCAAGATGAGCACAAGCCGGTAGCAGTTGGCTGTGAAGACTGCATTACTTTGTCGGTGCTGAGTGCGCCGGTTAAACTGACCGGCACGTTTACCCGAATGCTCAACCCGTTTATCCGCTGAGGCATCGGCTGGAGCAATTCGGGGATCCGCGAATCCGGGAGAGTAAAAAGGGGCGGTCATCGATTGCCCCTTTTTTGTGGACTACAACCATGGCGGCCTCTGATCCAAAGCCCTTCCTACCAGGGCAGCTCTGAGCCATCCCAGTTCAGGAAGCGGCCATTGTCCTCTTCGTCCACACCCTCAAGGACAGTGATCAGATTGGCAGCGGTCTCTGCCGGTGTGCGCACCGTCAATTTCGCCAGTGACTGACTGAAGGGTTCGCTCAGGGCCGACTCGGTTGTGCCGGGATGCAGCGACAGGCAGGCAACCGGTCTACAGCGGCGGGGCAGCTCAACCGACAGATTGCGCACCAGCATGTTCAGAGCCGCCTTGGAGCTACGGTAGGCATACCAGCCACCAAACCGGTTGTCGCCAATGGAACCCACCTTGGCGGAAATGGCAACGATACGCTTGAACTCGCGGTGACGTAACCAGGGCAACAGAGCCTGAACCAGCAATCCGAAGCCGGTTGAGTTAACCGCAAAAGCCCGCGCCATGCTGTCAGAGTTCAGGTCCTCAAGACGCTTTTCGGGAAACATCCCGGAGCCGTGAAGCAATCCGGCGGCATAAATGAACGTGTCGATGCCCTCGCCTTTTGCCATTATCGGTTCCAGCGCTTCTGCCACAGTGGCCGGCGATGCACTGTCCCCCGCATCCCAGGCCAGCACCCCGCCCTTCGTATGGAAAAGCAGGGCCTTCGGCGCCTGCTCCGGATTACGGCACAGCCCGACCACCGTTGCGTCCGGGTCCCTCTCGATAAATGAGGTGGCGAGAGCCCCGCCGATTGCTCCGGATACACCGGCTATCACTATTCGTTTCATCACTTGCCTCCCTGATTACGGAAGAGATACGAAAATTCTATCGTCCAGACTGCATCCAGCGGTGAACCACCACATTCAAACGGGCGTATGAATCTGGTAATCAAAACCTCGGGAGTGCCGCGTTCAGAGCCGGCAACCCACACAAAAGCCCATCGAGGAGAGTATCCATGCAATACCAGGCTCCGGCGAATGACCTTCGCTTTTTGTTGTTTGATGTATTGGGCGTGGACCGGCTCCACGAGCTGGAAAAGTACGCCGACGCAACGCCCGACCTGATTTCCGCGGTTATCGACGAAGCCGGCAAACTGGCTGCCGAAGTCATTCAGCCCACCAACCAGGCGGGCGACCGGGAAGGCTGCACTTATGACCCTGAGACCCGAGCCGTGAAAACGCCGGACTGCTTCAAGGATGCCTACAGGAAGTTTGTCGAGGGGGGCTGGACCGCACTGGATGCGCCATTGGAATTTGGCGGCCAGGGCCTGCCCCATACCCTGAAATTCGTGGTCGACGAGATGGTCTGCTCCACCAACCTGTCCCTGGGCATGTACCCGGGTCTGACTCACGGAGCTATCAGTGCCCTGCATATCCATGGCTCTGACGAACTGAAAAAGACCTACCTGGAGAAACTGATCTCCGGCGAATGGACCGGCACCATGTGCCTGACCGAACCCCAGTGCGGCACCGACCTGGGTCTGATCCGAACCCGCGCCAACCCGAACGACGACGGCAGTTACGCCATTGAAGGGACCAAAATCTGGATCACTGGCGGCGAGCATGATCTGGTAGACAACATCGTCCACCTGGTACTGGCCAAACTGCCCGGTGCACCGGATACCACCAAGGGCATTTCCCTGTTTGCGGTTCCCAAGTTCCTGCCGGATTCCGGCGCGCGCAACCGGGCCTTCTGCGGCGGGCTCGAACATAAGATGGGCATCAAGGGATCTGCCACCTGCGTGATGAACTTCGAAGGCGCCAAAGGCTGGCTCGTGGGTGAACCCAACGATGGCATGCGCGCCATGTTCACCATGATGAACGAAGCCCGCCTGATGGTGGGCATGCAAGGCCTGGGGCTGGCCGAAATGGCCTACCAGGAGAGCCTCGGCTTCGCCCGGGAGCGCCTGCAAAGCCGTTCATTGAGCGGCCCGAAGAACCCGGATGGCCCCGCTGACCCGATCATCGTGCATCCGGATGTGCGGCGCATGCTGATGCGCCAGAAGGTCCTGAATGAAGGCATGCGGGCCATGGCCCTGTTTGCCGGTCACCAGCTGGATCTGTCCGTCGCCCACCCGGATGCGGCGGTACGGGAATCCGCGGATGACCTGGTTCAGCTGCTGACGCCGGTGGTGAAGTCTTTCCTGACGGACGAAGGCTTCAACAACGCCAACACCGGCCTGCAGGTTCTGGGTGGCTCCGGCTTCACCACCGACTGGCCGCTGGAACAGCTGGTAAGGGACGGCCGGATTGCCCGGATCTACGAGGGCACCAACGGCATTCAGGCCATGGACCTGGTGGGTCGCAAACTGAGCCTGAAAGGTGGTCAGCTGGTGCGCACCCTGTTCGGTACCCTGAGCGTATACCTGAAGGACAATCCCGAGGCCCCGCACCGGGAAGAACTGAAAGGCGCCATAAAAGCTCTGGAAACCGCCACCCTATGGCTGGCCACCAATGCGCCGAAAGACCCGGAGCAGGCCGGCGCGGCGGCAACACCCTACCTGCGCCTGATGGCCCTTACCGTTATTGGCTACCTCTGGTCCCGGATGGCCAACGTGGCCAACCAGCAGCTTCTGTCCGGCGAAGGCAACAAGCCGCTACTGGAGAGCAAAGTGGTCTG
This sequence comes from Marinobacter sp., assembly GCF_048269445.1. Classification (GTDB taxonomy): domain Bacteria; phylum Pseudomonadota; class Gammaproteobacteria; order Pseudomonadales; family Oleiphilaceae; genus Marinobacter. The sequence goes on from NZ_JBLXIQ010000001.1 coordinate 59,916, forward strand.
CGCCCGTTTCTACTTCGAGAAACTGCTGCCGGAGGTGCACTGGTTGCTCAGCGACGTCCAGAGTGGCAAGGACAGCCTCATGGCGTTCACAGATGACCATTGGGTGGCATGAACCGTCGGGCCGGGTAAATTTTGAGAGCCGCGTCCTGCGCGGCTTTTTAATGACCCCTTTTTTTGTCTGTGCGGTCACTGGGTTACAATTGCGCTCTTTGATTCCGTCCGGCTTCTGACCGGACCACGCGGGGACACCATGAACGCCGACGATTACGCTTTCCGCTTTGGCGGCATTGAACGACTATACGGGCGCCGGGGCCTGGAGGCCTTTCGCCACGCCCATATTGCAGTGATAGGACTGGGTGGTGTCGGCTCTTGGGCGGCAGAGGCTCTGGCCCGAAGTGGCATTGGCACCGTCACCCTGATCGACATGGACGATGTCTGTATCTCCAACACCAACCGCCAGCTCCACGCTCTCGAAGGCCAGTTCGGGCGGACCAAAACGGATGCCATGGCCGATCGCCTCAGAGCCATCAATCCGGCGGCGGACATCCGCGTGCACTTTGGGTTCCTGACCACCAAAAACATCGATGAACTGATCACGGCTGACATGACCGGCGTGGTCGACGCCATCGACAGCGTCAAGCCCAAGGCGGCGCTGATTGCCCGCTGCCAGCGCCGGAAAATCCCACTCGTCTGTGCCGGCGGTGCCGGCGGGCAGATCGATCCGACCCAGATTCAGGTGGCTGACCTCAGCAAAACCACCCAGGATCCGCTGCTGGCGAAGGTGCGTAATCTGCTGCGACGTGAATACGGTTTTTCCCGAAACCCGAAGCGTCGCTTTGGTATTGAAGCCGTATACTCCCTTGAACAGCTGACGTATCCTGCCGGAGACGGAGAAGTCTGCCTGCAGAAACCGGCCACTGATGGCCCGGTGCGGCTCGACTGCGCCTCGGGATTTGGTGCCGCCAGCCCGGTGACCGCCAGCTTCGGGTTCTTTGCGGCGTCCCGGCTGCTGAACCGCATTGCACGGCGCGCCAACCAATAACTCAAAGGACCTGAAACCACTATGCCTGTCAGCACTGTCCTGCTCCTTGCCAGCATTGGCGTTATCTCACTGTTCTGCCAGTGGCTCGCCTGGCGGGTCCGCATGCCGGCAATCCTTTTTCTTCTGGCGGGTGGCATCGCTGCGGGGCCGGTACTGGGGTTCCTGACACCCGAGGCTGTTTTCGGCGACCTGCTGTTTCCGGTTATTTCACTGGCCGTTGCCATTATTCTGTTTGAAGGCAGCCTGACCCTGCGCTTTGCGGAAATACGCGGCCACGGCAAGATGGTCCGCAACCTGATTCCCGTGGGCTCCATTGTTACCTGCATTATCGGTACTCTGGCGGCACGTTGGGTCCTGGAGGTTTCCTGGGCCGTTGCCCTGCTTTTTGGCGCCATTTCAATTGTCACCGGCCCTACCGTGATTGCACCCTTGCTCCGTTCCGTGCGACCGGACTCAAAACTGGCCAACATCCTGCGCTGGGAAGGCATCATCATTGATCCCCTGGGTGCCCTGCTCGCGGTTCTGGTGTTCGAGGGTATCGTGTCCTGGGGCCAGGGCAATGTGTTCGGGCACTCGATGTACATTTTCGGCAAGACCCTGGCGGTAGGCTTCCTGATTGGTGCCGTTGCCGGTTATCTGAATGGCATTGTGTTACGCAAGCACTGGATCCCCCAATATCTCCACAATGCCGGCACCCTGACCTTCATGCTCGGCGTGTACGCCATTTCCAACGAACTGGCCCACGAGTCCGGCCTACTGACCGTAACCGTAATGGGCATCTGGATGGCCAACATGAAACAGGTGCCGATTGACAGCATCCTCGAATTCAAGGAATCCCTCAGTGTTCTGCTGATTTCGGCGTTGTTCATCATTTTGGCGGCCCGGGTGGAGTTTTCCGCCATCGCTGAGCTCGGCTGGGGCCTGGTGGTGGTGCTGGCGCTCCTGATGCTCGTCGCCCGCCCCCTGAGCATCTTTCTTTCCGCCATCGGCACCAACCTGAATTGGCGAGAGAAGCTTTTTCTCAGCTGGATCGCCCCCCGAGGCATTGTTGCCGCAGCGGTTTCGGCGCTGTTCGCCTTCCAGCTTCAGAAACTCGGCTATGAGAGCGCCGGCGCTTTGGTGCCGCTGATATTCATGTTGATTATTGCCACTGTCACCCTGCAAAGCATTACGGCAAGGCCGGTGGCTCGACTGCTGAAGGTCGCTGAGCCGGCGGAATACGGCTTTCTGATTCTCGGTGCCAATCCGGTGGCCCGGATGATCGGTAGCGCGCTGAAGAAATACGAGGTACCGGTAACTCTCGCCGACACCAACTGGGAAAACGTACGCCAGGCCCGCATGGACAACCTGCAGGTTTACTTCGGCAATCCGGTATCAGAGCACGCCTCTACCCACCTGGACCTGACGGGCATCGGCAAGTTGCTGGTAATTTCACCCTATAAGCACATGAATTCCCTGGCCACCTACCACTTCCTGGACTGGTTCGGGGATAAGTGTGTATACAGCCTGGCCGAGGGCGACCAGGATCAGAAAGCGAGACATCAGACCGCCGAAAAAATTCAGATGACACGTGGACTTTTTGACGGCGTCAGCTATGCGAAACTGGCCAGCCTGGTGAGCCAGGGTTACACCATCAAAACAACCCAACTTAGCGAGGAATTCAGTTACGAGGACTTCCTTAAAAAATACCAGAATCAGGCTTTGGTGCTGTTCACCTTCGACAGCAAGGAACATGTCGCCCCGGTTTGCAGTATGGAAGACCTGAAACCGGAAGACGACTGGACGCTGATCAGCCTGGTACCACCCCAGGCCCGAAAGGAGCGCAAAGAGAAAGAGGGCGGGGCAGAAGCCGGTAAGGAACCTTCAGCAGCCGGGAAGCCCTCACCGACAATCTAACACCAACTTGCCGCGCACGTGCCCACCCTCAAGAAGCTCATGGGCCTGTGCGACGTCTTCCAGTGGGAAGGCCTTTTCAATATGGACCTTAACATCGCCGTCTTCGATCAGCTCGGCGATTTCATCCAGGTGAAAAACATCCGGGCGAACGGTCATACCATGGGCTCGCAGGCCCAGCCCTTCAGCAGCGCTGATGATCTCGTCGGCGGTAACAGTCGGAATCGTCACCAAAACGCCATGCTCCCCCAGAGTATGCAGTGAACGCTTGCCGGTGTCGCCACCAACCAGGTCCAGCACCACATCCAGGCCATAGCATTCCTCACCAATATCCGTGGTGTGGTAATCAATCACTTCATGGACCCCAAGCTCTGCCAGAAAGTCCCGGTTTCCGGCAGAGGCCGTGGCAATCACGTGAGCACCACGTTCAAGTGCAAACTGCACCGCAAAATGCCCCACGCCCCCGGCACCCGCGTGGATCAGAATTTTCTGACCAGACTCCAGCTTGGCGACTTCAAACAGAGCTTGCCAGGCAGTCAGCGCCGCCAGCGGCAGAGCACCGGCAGACACCAGATCCAGTTCCTCGGGCACGATAGCCAATTCATCTGCCGCCGCCAGCGCGTATTCCGAGTAGCCTCCGCCGACTGCGGGAAAGCCAACCATACCCATCACACGATCACCGGGAGCCAGCGTGGTGACATCATCGCCAATAGCCTCGACCTCGCCAGCGACATCGTATCCCGGTGTCCAGGGTAAGGAGTTTTCGATCTGCCGGGCCGCGAAGCCCAGACCCTTACGTGTTTTCCAGTCGATGGGGTTAAGCCCCGCACCATGTACCCTGACCAGCACCTGCCCCGCCGCAGGCACCGGCACGTCAGATTGAATCACCTGCAGCACATCGCGTTCACCAAAGCGATCATAGACCACATGGCGCATCTTGGATTCAGCATTCTGATCAGCAGTTGTTTCCATGAGGATCTCCGGACAACAGATTAAACGGGATTGACATTGGTAAACACTAGCAGAAGTTAAGCACAAAAGGGCCCAGGAAACCTACAGCCCCCTTCCGCCTGCAACAACAGCCGCTCCGAGAATCTCAGCAAACTCGTTTGGTGCCCGGGACGGCCGCTGGGTTTTCATATCAACACAGGCGTGGGTGGAGACAGCTCGCACCAGGGTTTTGCCATCAGACGGCCTTACCAGCTGAAACTGCCGGGACGACCGGAACCGGCCGTCGTACCCCGTCAGCCAGGTACCCAGCAACAGCTGATCGCCAGCATTGGCCGAGCCAAGGTAATCGATTTCCGTACGGGTAATGGCCATGGCTTTGCCGGTCTTCTCATGCAGCTCCCAGGTCATTCCCAGACTCTCAATATGCGCCCAGCTGACATCTTCCAGCCAGCGCACATACACCACATTGTTGGCGTGTCCGAGGCGGTCGGTATCCTCCTCGCGGACAGAAATATCCAGGATGAAGGGATCCGGCAGATCCCAGACGATGTCAGAGTGGGGCATTACTGGTTGCCTCCGAGACCCGGAATGGCCTCAAACGGTAACCGGCCAATACGGTCATTGTGAAGTGAACCAAAGTATAGGTAATCGCCGTGGGGATTCACCGAGGTGATCTCCTGCAGATGTGTGCCCTGGGTGTCGTGGAGGCTGGTGACGACCTCCCCGTTTCGGTCAAAGGCGATAACCAGGCCATACTCCTGGGGTGCGGGCTTCAGGCTATCTGGCAGCTTGGCCACCAGATCCTTGAGCCACGGGTGCCGGTGCATGGCGTCCACCTGGGGATTGCGCAGGGTCGGAAACGCAACCCAATAGCGGCCCTCGTCATCCACTGCCAGGTTGTCCGGGAAGCCCGGCAGGTTGTCGGCAAACACTTCCGCCTGCCCGGCCCTGGGGCCGCGGATCCAGTAGCGCAGAATCCGGTATTTCCAGGTTTCATTAACCAGCACGGAATCGCCATCCGGAGATACGGCAACACCATTGGCAAAGTGCAGGTTACCGAGCAGAGCCTCGGCCTTGCCTGTTTTCCGGGAATAACGAAGCAGACGACCGTGGGGCCGCATTTCAAGCAGATCCAGCCGATAGTCCGGCTGCTCGAAGCGGGAACTGGCATCGGTGAAGTAGATACGGCCGTCATCGGCAATATCGACATCATCCGTGAACCGGAACGGGGTACCCTCGGCTTCCCGGGCCAGTACTGTAATCTCACCCTCGGGACTGATGGATAGTAGCCCTTTCCAGGCATCCGCCACGATCAGGTTGCCCTGGCGATCAAACACCATGCCCAGTGGCCGGCCACCGGTCGACAGCCAGTTTCCCACCCGGCCATCCGGGAACACCCGAACAATAAAACCGTCCTGGGTACCGGTGTACAACACACCATCAGGGCCCATCGTGGTGTCTTCGGGGCCATACACCTGGCCCCGGGCCAACAGATCCGCCAGCCGTAAACGCTCGTTCGGCGCCAGAAGCCCGGTCAGGGGCGGCGGAGCGGGGGGGTTCCAGGCCTTGCTGTCGACGGGCGAGGGAGTCAGCAGGAAACTGCCAAGCAGCAGGAATACAACCAGCAACCCCACCATCAGCCATTTCATACACTCTGCCCGCCTGTTGTTATGTACATTCCGTATATCAGCGATAGCCTAACCTTAGCAGACAGGCCCTTGGGCATGAAAATACCGGGCTTCGGTGCCAGTCAGTCTTCAGCGCTGAGGAAACGACGGCACAACGCGGCAAAGGTGTCTGCTTTTTCGGCATGCAGCCAGTGGCCGGTGTCCTGGATAACCCGCAGCTGCGCCTGGGGAAACAGACGTTGAATGTCGTCCCGGTGCTTTTCCTGGATGTAGGCGGAATCTGCCCCCTTGAGAAACAGTACCGGGCCGGTGAACGGCCCGTTACCCTCGGGGGCCTTGGCGAGATTCTCGTAGCAGGCATCAATCACCGGCAGGTTCAGGCGCCAGCGAAACATCGGCCCACCCTCTTTCTGCTGTTCCCGGGGGATACGCTCCAGGTTTTTCAAAAGGAATTGCCGCACCCCGGGGGTATCAACAAAGTCGGCCATTAACTTGTCGGCGTCCTGGCGGGAGCGAACACCGGTCAGGTGAATGCCAGTGAGCCCCTCCAGAATGGCATCATGGTGGGGCTTGTAACTGACCGGAGCGATATCGGCCACGATCAGTTTATCCACCCGTTCCGGTGCCTGAAGGGCAACCTGCATCGCGACCTTACCGCCCATTGAGTGGCCCAGAAGGCTGGCCTTTTCTATCCCCTGGGCGTCCATGTAGGCAATCACGTCCGCAGCCATAGCCGGATAATCCATGGCTTCGGTGTGGGGAGAGCTGCCGTGATTGCGCTCATCCAGCGCATGGATCTGCCACTGGTCCTCAAGGCGCCGGGCGATACCACCTAGGTTTTCCAGGGATCCAAACAAGCCGTGCAACAGGATCAGGGGCGAGCCTTCGCCGGTAATGCGGTGATTCAGCGCAACACTCATGGGCAATCAGTCTCCGGATTGGTCTACGGTATGAATGCGGATACATTACCACTGACAGTCTCGCGAGCAAGTGCCGGTGTTGGCGGCCATTTTCTGAACACGAAAAAAAGCCGGGCAAAGCCCGGCGTCAAGGTCATAGACGTTTCGCCTGAACGATCAGCAGTAAAAGATGCTGTTCAGGTACTCGGCGAGCTCAACCACGTTTTTGCGCTCAACCTCGGTATGGGGTACGAAGATCTGCTGTTCCATAAAAAACCTCCTGATTGCCTTTCCATTGCTTCAACCTGATACGTTGATGCTATCGTTAGGAACAGGCGTAACCGTTGACAGGCGGTTGCATACACTTGACATTTTGTACCAGCAATCATGACGGGTTGTTAACTATCGGGCCGGACAACGTGATTTCAGCTCAGCCAGACACCGCCAGCGAACCACTGGTCGCTGCGTCCAGCACCCTCGCGCTGGTTCACTATCTTGAGCGCCAGGGCGTGCTAAACCTGTCCCGTGTCGAACAGCTCACGGGTCTGGCCATGACGGAACTCACGGATCCGGACCGGCGGGTGCCGGCCGATGCTCATTACCGCCTGTGGGAGCATGCTGAACATGTAACCGGCGACCCCGGCGTCGGACTTCATGCCGGCCAGGTGGTGGATCCGGAGCGGATGGGGTTGGTGGGGCATGTGTTTTTCAATTGCGACACCCTGGGAGAAGCTGTTACTCAATACGTGCGCCTGCACCGGCTGATCAATGAATCGGTATTCCTGAGCTTTGAACAGACCGGAGACCAGGCCATCCTGTGCTGGCAACCCGACTTGGCCGAGCACTATTGCCGGCAGGATATGGATCGAACCCTCGCCGCCGCCATCACACGGACCCGCCATTTCATCCATCCGGATATCCGTGCCGAATGGGCGGACATCGGCCACCCGGCGCCTGCTTACGCCGACGAATACGAGAAGCTTCTCGGAGGCCCTGTCCGGTTTGACTGCGGCATAACCCGCCTGGCTTTCAACAGCAGACATCTGGGGCATCCGATTCCGCGCCGAAACCCCTATATCTATTCGGCCATGCTCAAACAGGTCAACTCACTGCTGGCCAGACTTCAGACCCGCCGCTCTTTCGGCCGCAAGATTCGACGTCTGATTTCAAAGCAGATGGCAACCGAAAAAATCGACGCCGACACTCTGGCCCGGCAGTGCCACATGAGCCGCCAGACTCTTTACCGGAAACTGAAAAAGGAGGGCCTCAGTTTCCATGGCCTGGTGGAGCAGGTTCGCCAGGACAAGGCCCTGCGCTATGTTTCCACCAACTACTACGCTCTTGGCGAAATTGCCTTTTTACTGGGGTTTTCCGAACTCAGCGCTTTCAGCCGCGCGTTCAAGCGCTGGACAGGCACATCCCCCGCTGAATACCGGGCAACGCATCTTGCCCCACCTGAAACAGACGAAAAACCGCCGGCTGCCGGCAACAGGAAGCAATAATGGACGAGCTGTCACTGGTTGCCATTGCGGTAGGCCTTATCTATCTGGGCGCACTGGCCTGCATCTACCGCATTCTGCTGACCTACCGCACAACCCAGGGTGCTATCGCCTGGATCATTGGCCTACTCGGCCTACCCTACCTTGCCGTACCCATGTTTGTGCTTTTCGGACGATACCGGTTCGGTGGTTACGTCAAGGCACGGCGGCTCGGCGATGAATCCCTGACCAACCTGCTGAACCGGTTTGAGCAACAGACAACGTCAATTCCGTCGCCAGCCCCTGGCCGGTTCGGTGACGAGCTTCAGGTTCTGTGCCGGTTGGGCCGACAGCCATTTACCGATGGCAACCGGTGTACCCTGCTGCGGGACGGAGAGGCCACCTTCGACGCTCTGTTCGAAGCCATGGAGGACGCCACGCGCTACATCCTCCTGGAATTTTACATCATCCGCTCAGACCGGGTCGGCCGCCGGATCAAGTCCATTCTGGAACGCAAGCTGGCCCAAGGCGTCGAGGTCTGGTTTCTGTACGACGATATTGGCAGCGTCTGGCTGCCACGCACCTACCTCAACCAACTCGCAGCGGCCGGCGCCCGGGTGGCCTCATTCGGCGACGGCAATATTCGCAGGCGACGATTCCAGATCAATTTTCGCAATCACCGGAAGTTACTGGTCTGCGACGGCAGCATCGGGTTTGTCGGCGGCATAAATCTGGGGGATGAATACCTTGGCACTGCCATGGACCAGGAGCCCTGGCGAGACACCCACTGCCGCATTGAAGGCCCGGCGGTCACTGGCTTGCAGCTGGCCTGGCTGGAAGACTGGAACTGGGCCAGCAACGATTTCCCGAACCTGGACTGGGCCCCGGTGGAGAACCGACCCGGGAACGATGAGGTGCTGATGCTACCGACGGGGCCGGCGGACACCTGGGAAACCTGTACCCTGTTTTTTCTGAACTGCATCAACAATGCCCGCACCCGGCTATGGATTGCCTCACCCTATTTTGTGCCCGATTTCCAGATCATGAATGCCCTGCAGTTGGCAGCCCTGAGGGGCGTGGATGTCCGGATCCTGATCCCGGAAAAGTCAGACAGCCGTCTGATCGGGATAGCGGCCTATTCCTACCTGGTTCAGGCCTGCAAGACCGGTATCGATATCTATCGCTACCAGCCGGGATTCATGCACCAGAAAGTGATTCTGGTCGATGACCGGTATGCGGCCGTAGGAACGGCCAATATGGACAACCGGTCCATGCGGCTCAATTTCGAAATTACCGCCATCACCACGGCAGACCATTTTATCCGCAGTGTCGAATCCATGCTGGAGCAGGACCTGGACAGCTCACGCCTGATGACCGAGAGCGATTACCAGGATCGCTCCATTCTGTTCCGCCTGGGCTGCCGGGCGGTCAGGCTGCTGGCGCCCCTGCTCTGAGCTGTGGTGCCTACTGGCTCCATCATGCCGGAATGTGCGAACATGCCTGCACGAATCAGCCAGTAGGCATTAGCGACAGATCATCATGAACGTGTTCAAACCCAGAGAAACATTGACCGAGCAGGTCGCCCGCCACATAGAAAACCTCATTGCCTTCGGCCAACTCCGATCCGGAGAGCGGATCTACGAGGGCTCCATGGCCAAAGAGATGGACGTCAGCCATGGCTCGATTCGAGAGGGGCTTTTGTTGCTGGAAAAGCGCCACCTGGTCCGCAATGTTCCCCGCAAGGGCGCTTTTGTCACGCCACTGGATGACTACTTCGTTCGGAGCCTGTATGAAACTCTGGAGCTTTACCTCACCCACACCGGTCGAAAGCTGGTCCGCAACTGGCAACCGGATGACATGGCCCGGCTCGAATCGCTGTACGAACAGATGAAGGCCTGCTTTGAAAAGAATGATCTGATGGCCTTTCTGGAACTGGGCATCGAGTACACCAAGGCATCGCTCGCATATGCCGACAACTATTTTATAGTCTCCGCCATTGACGACCTTTGGCCGTCGGCGAAGCGCTGCGCTTTTGTCGCCTTCCAGCAGGGTGGCAACCAGGTTCTGGAAGACAACCTGGCCCACATGCAGGAATCCATCAGTGCTATCAAGGACCGGGATGAGGAGCGCCTGGCGGACATCCTGCATCGCTATGCCTTACAGCAATGCCATCAGGTTCTGGACGCGATTGCCTATACCGCCGGCAAGGCTGGATAACGGGTTTTCAGTAGAACAGCTGGGTGAACGAGAAGCCGATATTCAGATAGGCAGTCCAGTTATCCTTGTTGTTGTAAGCCGCCGCGATTTGCACTGGGCCCAGAAAGGTATCCACTCCGGCAAATACGCTTGAGGATTTCACCGAGCTGGCCCAGCTCGCCGAATCCAGCGACGGCCAGGCATTCCCAGCCTCAAACCCCATACCAACAAACCACGGCATTAGGGGTCCACCGAAGGTCTGGCTGGCATAGACGGCGGACATCAAGGCGTTGTCGCCGGTAATTTCACCTGGCGCGAAGGCCGACAACCGCCGAAAGCCGCCCAGACGGACGGCATTTTCGATTCCCGGCGCGCCCCGGGTGACCGCGTGGGCATAAAGCAACCCGGTCAGGGTCAGCCCCCTCCAGCTCTCCGTCCCCAGCGCCATACCGGTCACCGAATCAAACTGGCGGTCGGAGCCCAGCCCATCCCGCTCGAAGCGACCCCTAAGCCCGACAAAACCACCGGTGCTTGGGAAAAACGTGTCATCCAGCGAGTCATGAACCAGCTGCAGGGCAAGGCCACCCTGATGTATGGAGTCCTCCGGCGCCACCGGCTGGCCGATCTGTTCATCGACCGTCGCATAACCCCGCGAATAAGTCAGACGGACCTCCGCATTGCCTCCGATCTCCATACCAAGGGCAAGGTCCGCCTTGCGAAAGGTCACATCCACCTCGGCAATGCGCGTGCCCGTGTTATCAAACAGGCTGATGGTGTCCCGGGAATACTCGCCGCCCAGGACCAGGAATCGCTCATAGCCGTAATCCAGCGGTTGATACCACTGGCTTCGGACCCACGGCTCGGTACCGAGCTGGACGCCGGTCTGCCACTCACCACCCAGCGCGTTAAGCTCGGTCATGCGAAGCGAGGACGCAATATTGAAGCGTGTGTCGCCGTCAAAATTGTCTTCGTAGTTGAGACCGAACGACAGGTAATTCGGCCCCCAACTCTTTTCCCGAACCCGTATGGTCAGGATCGTACCCTCCTGGGTCCGAGACGTGGAATAGGAGACAATCTCGTAGTAGCCCAGACCGTAGATGCGCTTGAGATCCACCTCAAGCTTCTCGGTATCCAGTGGCTCCCCGGGCTTCTGCCGGATTCGCTCTTTCAGAAAGTCGCTGGCCAGTCGTTGACTGTTCTTGATCTCGATCCGGGCAATGGGCTCAGACTCCGATGCAGGAGCGCCAACTTGTGCTCGCCAGATGGTCCAGTCTGCCTGGGACACCGAGAGCGGACGAAGCTCCACAGCGTGCTCCCGGGCGGTGCTGGCTCCGAGCTCAAACAGGATTGGTGCATCGTAGAAATCCGCGGACGTATAACCCTCCAGATCGGGGCGTATCAAAACATCGCGATCCTTTATCAACTCCAGCTGCTGATCGGTATTTCGTCGGGTCATGATGGTGGTGAGCTGGCCAACAACGGAGAAGGCATTCAGCAGCTCATCCGTTTCCATGAGGCTGTCGGTAATATCAACCGCAATAACGATGTCGGCGCCCAGATCCCGGGCGACACTGACCGGCAGGTTGTTGGCGACGCCACCATCCACCAACAGTCGGCCCTGCCATTCAACGGGCGCGTAAACTCCCGGAATACTCATGCTGGCACGAATAGCTTCCGCCAGGTTGCCGCTGTCGATGATCACCGGCTCACCGCTCTCAAGATCCGTGGCAACGGCCCTAAAGGGAATCGGAAGACGGTCGAAGTCTTCAACCAGAGCCGCATTGCGGGTCAGCTCGTTGAGAATGAAGCCCAGATTCTGGCCTGCAACAAGCCCGCCACCGACCTGCAGCCCATCAGAGCCGACCCCGATACCCGGAACCACCGGAAACCGCCAATCATCGCGTTTGCGGCGCACCGGCTTGTAGGACCGGCCAGGGTCGTCCCGAAAGCTTGCGAGCCAGTCCATCCGGAGAAAACGACGTTCAATCTCGGCGACCGGCATACCGCTGGCGTAGAGGGCGCCAACAGCCGAACCTGCACTGGTGCCAACCACCAGATCCACGGGAATCCGCATTTCTTCCAGAACCCGAAGAACGCCAACATGGGCCATGCCCTTGGCGCCTCCACCACTGAGAACCAGACCTACGCGGGGCCGCTCTTCAGCCAGAGCCACGGGTGCCAGAAACACCAGGATGGCAGTCAGCAGCCATGTCATTAGCTGCGCCCCGAGGTTCTGCAAACTCACAGCTGCATCATTTTCTGTCAGAGGAATCGTCGTCTGCCAGCGACAGATGAGACACATCCGGCACCACGGGCGGAGGCAGGTCTCGCTGAACGCCAAGATCGCTGCCGGCCGGTGCCAGGCTCCATTCGTCCAGATGCTGGAACATCGGTGGCTCTACCTCCGATTGCTCTGCCAGGGTGACTCCAACCGGGTCCAGGCTCAGGCCAGAGCCAGAGAGAATGTCATCTACCTTTTCACCCGCCACCGGCAGACGGTCGCCAGGCTCCGTTTTCAGAACCGAACCCTTCTGTTCTGGGGCAGGAGTAGGAGTTGCCGGCGCAGCCGGTTGCTGACTCGCCCGCCCTGCCGGCGACTCCGGCTTCGGCTGTGGACTCACGGCGGGCCGGGTATCGGCCATGGGCTGCACGTAAGCCACCATGCCGTGTTTTTTCAGCACAGCACGGTATTTTTCTGCCTGCAGCTCTTCCAACTTGTTGCGAATAACCACCGGCTGGCCGCTGAACATACGATCAACCTGTTCGAGCGAAGCCTTGAACAGGGTCCGGGCATTGCTACGCGCAGCTTCCAGATCGGTTCCGGGAACGCATTCCCCTTTAAAGACAAGCTGATACATGCGTCTTCCTCTTTAACGTCCGTCTTTCTCACATCATAGTTGATCACGCGGCGCTCCGGGAGCGAGAATCGGAGAACCAGGCTGCCAGTGTGTCCAGACTGCAAACAATTGAAAAATCAATGTCACATATCACGCAAATTGCGACAGACTCTGCAATAATCCACCGTAACCAATTGTTACACTTGGTTACACATTAACCGGAACAGCACCAGGGAGTGGTCTCCAATGACGATCACACACTCACTTCGCATGGCCGCCGCAACACTTCTGTTCTCGGCACCGCTTGCCCATGGAGAAAACCTGGACATACTGATGAGCCAGGTTTTCCCTCAAGCCCAGGCAACCTACATCGGTTACGAAAGCATCGAGCGGAAGGACATCCCGGCCAGCGCCTCAATCGAGCGCAAATACCTGATTGTGGATTTTCGCCTGGCCTCCAGCCAGCAGGCCTCAGAACAGCTCCAGGCCAGTGTCCACAAAGTCTGCATGACTCTGCTGAAAGACCGCGAGCTGATCCGGCACCTGTCGGATTCCGGTTACGACATGGTATCAGTCGCCTTCGATCGCCGCTCGCAGTTTGACTGTCTGTAGCAAACCCGCCGGGTCGATCAATCGTCGCGGCCCAGCAGTTTTGGAAACGCCTCAAGTGCACCGTTGACAGCGTCGAGATTAAACGCTTCCACATCGGCCAGCAGTTTTTCCCCATAACCGGTCACCGAACGGGACCTGAATCGCTGGCCCCAAGCCAGCACCCGCCGGGCAAAATCTTTCATCTGTTCAGGGTCGCCGCTTTCCCTGACGGTTTCCCACTCGTCACCAAAATCCGCCGCCAACTGCTCTCTCAGCCAACCCCGTTCCTGCATACTCAAGGTCTGGGCCAGGAGCCTATCCGATTCTTTCGGGGCGCCCTCATCCTCCGCCCGCTCCACGGTCGCCTCAACCCGCGGCAAGGTCACGGTGAACACGGAGCCGACTCCTGACTCACTCTCAACCTCCAGTTCTCCGCCCATCATCCGGGCCAGCTTTCGGCTGATCGCCAGACCGAGGCCGGTACCACCATAGCGCCGTGTGTTCTGCCCCTCCTGCTGCTCAAAGGCATCAAAAATCCGGTCGAGCTGATCCTGCGCGATACCGATGCCGGTGTCTTTAACAGTCACCACCAGCTTGTAAAACTGCCGTTCCGGCGCCTCGGTGCCCGGGTTGTCACTCTTGGACCGGGCCTTCAGGGGCTTCGCTGTAGCGCGGACAGTCACGCCCCCGTCATGGGTGAATTTGATGGCATTGCCCACCAGATTGAACAGAACCTGCCTTAGGCGAGTTTCATCCAGCATCATGGCCGCCGGCATCTTGGAATCAACACTTACCTCCAGGGTAATACCCTGTTCCCGGGCCCGGAGATCGAAAATATGGCGGACATCGTCGAGCAATCGCCGCACCGACACGGCAGAATAGTCCAGCCGCATTTTCCCCGCCTCAATGCGGGACAGATCCAGGATGTCATTAATCAGCATCAGCAGGCTGCGGCTACCAGCCCGGATGGCATCCAGGTAATTTCGCTGCTGAGGATCCGTCACGCTGTTGCTGAGCAGATCGCTGTAGCCGATCACGGCGTTCATCGGTGTCCGTATCTCATGCGACATATTTGCCAGGAACTCACTTTTGGCGAGGCTGGCGGCCTCCGCTTCCCGGGCGAGGCGTTCAGCCTCAAGCTTGGCCGCCCGCAGCTCGTCCTCACTGCGGCGAAGGGCATTTTCGGAACGGATCCGTTCATCCACTTCCCGGGACAGTTTCCGGTTCCAGTACAAAAAAATCAGAACGACGACGATGGCAATGAGCACCACCCGGCGCACCACGGTGTAGTCGGCTGCCTGTTCAATATCGAGGTGAATCCAGCGGTTATAGATGGACTCGGTCTCACTTGCTTCAAGGCTGCCCAGGGCCTTGTTGAGCACCCGTTGCAGCTCCGGATTGTCTTTCCGCACCGCCAGCCGGAGATCGTACTGGTACGGGGTGATACTGGTGATTCTGAGGTTGGACAACCCCAGCCGGGCAACGGTGTAGCTGACGGCCGGAATGTGGGTCACCATCACGTCCAAATCCCCATTTGAGAGCGCCAGCAGCCCCTCCTCAACACTGGCCACGGGGTAAAGATTCAGGTTCGGATGATTGATCAACAGGTAATCGTGGGCCGCGTGCCGGTTCACCACTCCCACCCGTTCACTGCGAAGCTCCCGGAGATCGCCGATAAAGCGCCCGTCATCCCGGATGGCGAGGGCTATGGGCACGGTCAGGTAGGCCCGGGTAAACAGGAAATCGCCTTCGGTGCGCGGTGTCCGCGACAACCCTGGAAGTATGTCGACCTCGCCGGATCGGAGCTGGTCTTCGGCGGCCATCCGGCTCCCGGCCACCGTGCGGGTGAACCGGACATTCAACTGCTCCTCGATGCGGGTCAGCAGATCCGGGACCAGGCCGGTCGGCCGGCCATCCTGAGCAAACTCAAACGGCGGCCAGTCCGAACGGAAGGCCACCTTGAGATCGGGATGCCGCTTCAGCCAGTCAAGATCGGAAAAGGATAGCTCAATGCCGGTTTGCTGAAGTGCAGACTGCCCCGACTGCAGCCAGGACTGGCGAATCGCCCGGTGTTCATTGTGGCTGATGGCTGCAATGGCCTTGTTCAGAACCTGAAAAAGGCGATCGTTGCCGGCATCCACCTGCAGCACCACATCCGCCGGTTTGTCATCAATCAAATCCGATAGACCAATGCCATTCACCATCGCCGACTGCAGGTAATCCGAGACCACCGGCACCGGGGCCAGAAATGCATCGGCCTTACCGGAAAGAACCTGCGCCACGGCCTCGCTGACACTAGCCACCGGAACCGGTGTGAACACCTCCACCGGGTCAAGTATGGGGTATTGGTTCGGGTCCCCGTCGATAACAGCAATCCGGCTACCTTCCAGATCTGCCAGAGTTCGAATGGCGGCATCACCAGCACTGACAAACAGGCCATAGGTCAGGGACATCAGCGGATCAGTGAACCGTTTACCCGGCACCACCGGCATGCCCGGCATCCGTGTGGTAAGAATGGCATCGGTCTCAGATTCGCGCTGAACCGGGCCTCGGTCCTTCTCCGACGGAAGGATCACGGGTTCGATGGCTACATCCAGCTTTTCCGATAACCTGGCCAGATAGTCGACATAGATTCCCACCAAGGCACCTTCGCCGGTATCAAAAACCAGCGGAACCTGATCACTGCGAAGACCTATACGGAAGCGCTCTTGTCCGGCCAGCCAGTTCAGCTCCTGCTTGCCAAGCACCGGCGCGGGCGACGTTTGAGGCGGGTCTGCCCAAGCCGGGGATTGAAACAATGCCAACAGGCAGCATAGAAGGGGAAGGGTAACCTTCACTGGATATCCTCAAGGGTTCCGCTACATTTCAGGGAACAATACCTGCAATCGCCCGCGATTTCATTCAGGCGAACCGCCAACAGGAGATGACCGTACATGGACACCAGCAAACACAACCTCAGCACTCTGTTCGAGCAACTTGGCCTGCCTTCGGGTGCCAAAGACATCGAGGAGTTTGTGGCCAGGCACTCCCCCCTTCCAAGCGAGGTTGCGATCCAGGACGCACCCTTCTGGTCGGAGAGCCAGTCCCATTTCCTGGAAGAAGGACTGGAAGAAGACAGTGACTGGGCCGAGGTCATTGATGAGCTGGACGCGCAAATGCGTCACTAAGGTACCTTTTCCTCACTGATGATGACCCTATCCCGGCCTGCGCCCTTGGCCTGATAAAGGGCGCGGTCTGCCCGGTCAAATACCGATTCTTCGGTATCGCCCGGAACAAAACCTGCCACCCCCGCCGAGAAAGTAACTGTTACCGGATCGCCCCGAAAATGAAACGGCAACTTGCCAACATGCTCCCGAAGTTTGTCGAGAACCGTTCGGGCATCGGTCGGCTCGGTTTCCGGAAACAACACCACGAACTCCTCGCCTCCGAAGCGGGCCACAAAGTCGGTGGTGCGCAACCGCTCTCTGAACTCCCTCGCGACCAACTGCAACACTCTATCCCCGGCCTTATGGCCGTACGAATCGTTGACCCGCTTGAACAGGTCAATATCGAGAACGCCGACGGTCAGCGGGTGATTGTAGCGCTGCCAGCGGTTGTATTCGAATGCCAGCCGCTCTTGCCAGGCCTCCCGGTTGGGCAGCTCCGTGAGCAGATCGGTCATGGCCCGCAGGCGCTCCTTGCGGACCCGCTCCTGCATCTGCTCGGAATGGACCTCCATGGCAGCCACTTTCTCCTGCATCGCTTCAAGCTGCTCGGACAGCACCCGTTCACGCTCTGACTCCTGGGTACGGAACCGGCCAACCGCCTGACCTATGGATGCCAGATGCCGGCTGACAGAGTTCTTCAGGTCCTCGAGGTTGTCACTGGCCTCCAAATGCAGCCCGACCCGCTCGATTTCCTCGCGGATCTCCCGGTCGAGATTTTCTGACGCGTCCAGGCGACCGGACTGGGCCGAGGACTGGGCCGAGAAATGTTCCCGCAGGAGCTCGAGTCGCTCATCCAGACGCTTTAGAAAGGCCTCGAACTCACGTTTGCTCCGGGTAACCGCGGCAATGACCAGTTCCGCGACATGGTTCAGACCCTCCCGCAACTCGTCCCAATCGTTACTTGCCAACAGGGATTGCTGAAGGCCCCTGGCCCGTGCCTCGGCGGCCGGTTCCAGGGACACCTGAGAGAGCATCTGGCCCAGCAGTTGGCCAACCCGGCGGGCAATACGCAGCCGCTGGGCATTGTCTTCAATATCTTGGTCATTGCCCGGCGTATTGGCTGGTGCTGAGGCAATTTCGCGATCTGTTTGCGGCTCCGACCCGTTTTTTGGCTCTGGCTCCCGCTCTTTGCGTGAAAAAAATGACCGCTTCTTTTCACTGGAGAGCTGGTGCTCATCCAGCAGCGCTACCTGACGGTCAACCTGGTCCTGCAGTTCCTTCCAGACATCCACATCCACGCGGCTTTTCCGGAGGTCCTTGCGGATACGGACCAGCAACCGGTCGAGCTCCGGAGCCTGACCCTCGGATGCGAGGCTGGTGCGCACCAGCATACGCTCAAGGGTATTGCGCTCCGCCTTCCACTGTTTCTCCCGGTTATCTGCAGATTCGAGTTCCTGAAGGTATTTCTCCTTCCAGGACTGATCCGATGCCATTGATCGCTCCCGTTTACCCTTGTTGTCCGGCTTTTGAATGGAAAAGACCCGCTTGCTGGTTACTGGCCTGAGGCATTTTCGTCTTTGCTCCTGCCATGATACTTATTCCGACGTGCCCTTGGATGACTCTGGTCATAAACCCGGGCCAAATGTTGAAAATCAAGGTGAGTATAGACTTGAGTCGTGGCAATGTCGGCGTGACCCAACAGCTCCTGTACGGCCCGAAGGTCGCCGCTGGATTCGAGCATGTGACTGGCAAAGGAGTGTCGCAAAAGGTGGGGATGCAGCTTCTGGTCAGCGCCCCTGGTGATGCCCCAGCGACTCAGCCGGGCCTGAATGCTCCGGTGGCTGAGCCGCTCACCGCGTTGGCTGACAAATAGGGCCGCTTCATTCTCATTGGCCAGCCCCACCCTCTGAAGCAGCCAGGACCCGATCGCTTCCACCGCTTTTTTTCCGACAGGCAACAGTCGCTCTTTACCACCTTTGCCCATTACCCTGACCTCGCCACTTCGCAGGTCAACGGTATCCAGGTTCAGGCTCGCCAGTTCCGCCAGCCGAAGCCCGGAAGAATACATCAGCTCAAACATGCACAGGTCACGAACTTCGAGGGGGTCGTCCGGCTGACTGTCCAGCAGATGACTCAGCTGGTCGACGTCAGCCACCCGAGGCAGGCGCCGGCCAGTCTTCGGCGCGCGGATGTCCAGAGCCGGGTTATCGGACGCTAGCTTTTCCCTGAGCAGAAACTGATAAAAGCGGCGGGTTGCCGAAAGGTGTCGCGCAATACTGCGACCGGAGAGACCCTCCCGGCTTAGGGTGGCCACATATCGGCGAAGATCATGGTTGGTAACATGTTGCCAGGAGAGTAACTCACTAACGGCCAGCCATCGGGCAAGACGCAAGAGGTCCCGCTGGTAGCTGTCGCAGGTTCTGGGCGAATGACGCTTCTCGGACGCCAGGTGCCGGATAAAATCGGTTAGTGGCCCGCACAGATCATCGGGCAGTTCCGACGGCGCCGGAATTTCTGGCACTTCAGCGGGACTCCGTGGCTATCTCGGTAACTGGGGCGGTCGCTGTATGGCGCTGAATCATGGGCGGCAGCAGCCGGCTCAGGGTGTCGCTAATGTAGCTGAGAAACAGTGAGCCCATGCTCTGATCAAAATAACCCGGCTGGCAACTGCCAACGGCAAATACGCCCACCAGTTCATCATGACGCAAAGGCATCAGGGCGACAGAAGCAATCGCCTCTTCCCGATCCGGGAACAGGAATTCCCTTTCGCTCTCGCGGAACTGGCCACACACCGCCCGATCGCCTTCAAGCAGGCTGCCCAGTCGCTCACGAGCCACGGACATACTCACCACATGGAGGGCACCCTGGGAGGCCTCCGGTAACTCGGAGTCGGTGAACAGGAGCACCGAGGCAGCGTCGAGTCCGAAATCGCCACGGATGCTGTCATCAATAGCCGAGGCCATATCGTTGAGGGTCCGGGCTTCAATCACCTGCATCAACAGCCGCTTGGTCTTTTCAAACAGGCGATCGTTGTGGCGGGCAATGGACACCAGCTCCACCAGCTCCCTGCGCAGCGTGTCCCGCTGTTCACGGAACAGGTGCACCTGACGTTCGACCAGAGAAATGGCACGACCGCTGTCGTGAGGCAGGGTCAGACTGCGCAGCAGTTCGTCCTGGTCGACAAAAAAATCGGGGTTGGCTCGCAAGTACTCCGCCACCTCTTCCCGGCTGAGGTCACCGGCCTTCTGGCGGGCCGTTTGTTCTGTCATGGTGTACTCCTGGCTGTCAGGATCGTTGTTTGTGGGGGCGGCCACTACCCTTTCGGCGGCGACTGCCAGAATCACCCGGCAGCCTTAACTGCCCTTCAAAAACGCTGGTTGCAGGCCCTTCCATCATAACAGGGGTCCCTTCACCCTGCCATTCAATGACTAGCTTGCCACCGCGCAACTCCACTTCAACCCGATGATCCAGCAGGCCACGCAAACAACCAGCAACAACAGCGGCACAGGCGCCGCTACCGCAGGCCAGGGTTTCGCCAGCGCCTCGCTCGAACACCCGTAGGCGAGCGTGGCTGCGATCCAGCACCTGCAAAAAGCCGATGTTGGCCCGGGCCGGGAAGCGGGGGTGCCGCTCCAGCTTTGGCCCCAGGGTTTCCACCGGTGCTGTGTCGACATCATCGACAACCAGAACGCCGTGGGGATTGCCCATGGAAACCGCGGTGAGCTCCACGGTCTGGCCGTCCACATCCACTGTATAGAGGTCCTTGCGGCGATCCGCGGCAAATGGAATGGCCGGCGGATTCAGCTCGGGCACGCCCATATTGACCATGACCATGCCATCCCGGCCAACGCGCAGTTCAATCACACCTTTGGCGGTTTGGACCCTTATCACCTTTTTGTTGGTCAGGCGCTGGTCCCGGACAAACCGGGCGAAACAGCGGGCACCATTGCCACACTGTTCCACCTCGGTACCGTCTGCATTAAAAATGCGGTAGCGGAAGTCGACGTCGGGCAAACCCGGAGGCTCGACCACCAGCAACTGGTCAAAGCCGATCCCAAAGTTGCGATTGGCCAGCTCCCGGATCATGTCCGGGCGCAGGCGGAACGGCTGGCTGATAGCGTCCACCACCATGAAATCGTTACCGAGCCCGTGCATCTTGGTGAATCGGAGTAAGGGGCCCTGGCTACGGCGCTGCTGATTCATCTCCTCGCCCCCACTCATTCCGGAAGGCAGCTCTCGGGCGCGAGCTGGTCTTGAAGGGTTTCGCGGCGACGGACCACATGCACCTGCTCGCCATCGACCATCAATTCCGGGGGGCGATTGCGGGTGTTGTAGTTGGAGCTCATAACAAAGCCATAGGCGCCTGCAGAACGAACCGCCAGCAGATCCCCAGCCTGAAGACGAAGGCGACGGTCTTTACCCAGGAAGTCCCCGGTTTCACAGACTGGCCCAACCAGATCCCAGACTTTTTCCTCACCGTCCTGATGCGGCGCGACCGGGATAATTGCCTGCCAGGCACTGTACAGAGCCGGGCGAATCAGATCATTCATGGCAGCATCGATGATGGCGAAGTTCCGATGCTCCGTGCATTTCAGGAACTCGACCCGGGTAACCAGAATGCCGGCATTGGCAGCAATCGAACGGCCGGGTTCGAGGATCAGCTCCAGTTTCCGGTCACCTAGGCGCTCGGCCAGCGCCCGGACATAATCCGAGGGCTGCGGCGGCTGCTCCTGATTGTAGGTGACGCCAAGACCGCCGCCCATATCCAGGTGATGGATGTGGATACCCTGAGCGGCCAGGGTGTCGATCAGTGCCAGCACCCTGTCCAGGGCATCCAGGAATGGAGACACGGTGGTGAGCTGGGAGCCAATGTGGCAATCCACACCCCTGATCTCCAGGTTCGGCAGACCCGAAGCGCGGCTGTAAACCTCCGGCGCTTCAGCAATATCGATCCCGAACTTGTTCTCTTTCAGACCCGTGGAAATGTACGGATGGGTGCCGGCGTCAACATCAGGGTTCACCCGCAGGGAGACTGGCGCCTTGACGCCAAGCTCGCCGGCCACGGCATTCAGCCGGTCCAGCTCGGTATCGGACTCAACATTGAAACAGCGCACGCCCACCTCAAGTGCCCGTTTCATTTCCCATTCCTGCTTGCCAACGCCGGAAAACACCACCCTCGCCGGGTCGCCGCCTGCCCGGAGCACCCGCTCCAGCTCGCCCGCCGAAACAATATCAAAACCGGCACCCAGCCGGGCCAGAACGTTCAGCACGGCCAGGTTGCTGTTGGCTTTGACCGCATAGCACACCAGATGGGGACGGCCTTTGAGGGCCTCGTCGTAGGCGCGATAGTGGCGCTCGAGAGTCGCCCGGGAATAAACATACGCAGGTGTGCCGAAGCGCTCGGCAATGGCAGAGACAGGCACATCTTCGGCGTAAAGTTCGCCGTTGCGATAATTGAAATGATCCATGAGTTTCCTGATTCGTTTAGCGGGGCGTAAAGGCCGGAGCGCTAGTCACGCTTATCTTCGTCAGATACCTCGGCCGCAGCCCGCGCCGAAATATCCTGGCTGTCCCGGTACAACGGCCCCTTTTGACCGCATCCGCTCATTACGATCGCCAGCATCAGCACCACGATCGGCAGAGTCCACGCACGCATACCTGCTACCCCTGAGTTCACTATGGCCGAAGTATACCTGAGACCCGCACCGCGCGGCGAGGTCAGCGCCCTCTGGCAAGCTGCCGGTTCAAGGAATCCTCGAGCACAGATCGGTAATACAGGTACTGGCTGGTCTGGATATGCTGCTGATAGACCCTGGGGTCAATGTCATGGGGCAGATGAACATCGGTCAGGTACACAGGGTAAACCTCGCCGCTCAAACGCAGAGAACGGATGTAGTGGGCCACGGCCGGAATCAGCTGGTCGCCGTATTCCTGCACGGTAAATTCCTGCTCACCACAGAAAATGTCAAAACGCAGCCGGCTGCCCCCTTCGTGAATTCCGACGGCCTGCACCTCAAGCCCAGGCAACGGGGCACCCGAATCCGATTCCGGCCGGTATTCGGCGCGCCAGGAACCGTCCCGCCGGACAATCTCGTAACACTGCACTGCGGCAACAACGCCGGGTGAATCTGTATGGCGAAGCAGCCGCCGCTCGACCAGGTTATCCAGAAACCGCAGCACCGGCACCAGCAGATGCCGACGGCTGTTTACAGCCTGCTCCCAGCCGAACACCGAGCCTAGCTCATCAACAACCCACAGCCGTGCCCGATCTCCGAGAACCCGGAAAAAAACCTGGATATTATCCGGCTCACTGGCCTGACAAACGGCCCGCAGGGCCGGCTCATCCTGCAGCGCATACCGATCGAATACCACCGGCAGATAGCGCTCCTGGGGCAGCGCCAGGTGCTCCATCAGGGCATCCAAGCTCTCCAGCGCGACGAAACCCGGCTCCAGGCCATTGAACTGCAGCAGAAAATAACGGCGATCCATTTCGATGACGTAGCGCAAAGGGTGAGGCCCTGCACCGCCGGCGAAAAAGGGCCTGAGAACATCGGTAAACAACTCCTGAACCCGGCGGGCAATAGCAGAGCCGTGCCCTCGGTTATGGCAGTGCACCTGGATGCCGGGCAGTTCAAATGGACTGGCCGCCACCGATGCCAGAACGTTTTTCAGGCACTGGATGAGCGTGTCGCCCGCAGCGTAGTGCTGAAGGCTGACTTCGTGCCAGCTGTTGAAGGTGATTTGATCGATGCTGATTACCAGGTTTTCCCGCCCGCCACTGAAGCCGAGGGAGTCGTGCCGGGCACTGAGCTTGTGAAGCCCCTTATCCGTGAGATGAGCCTGAGGGTCCACGCCAACATTGACCAGCAACAGATTTCTCAGGGACCGGACACCCCGTGACAGGCTCTCCCGTGGCGCAGGCGCAATCGGGAATGGCAGGAACCCAGACAGGGCATCCAGCATTTCCCGCAATTCGCTCACCGAAGCAATGCTCGTTCCCGAGCGGACATTCAGCCGGGTCGAACGGGCCAGTAGACCGTTGCAGTAGCACCAGACCATCAGCTCGGCCAGATTGCCAGAGCGGCGGATAACCGGCTGCCAGAAAGCATCAGCCGGGTCTTCCAGGTCCCGGTAAAGCAACCAGCCTTCCCCATCGCCACCCTGCTCCGACTGGTGGTGAAAGGCGAGATTCTCCTCCACCAGCGACGGGGCCAGGCCCGGATTGATTTGTTCGATCTTGCCGGCTTTACGCTGAAACGCTGCGTACAGCTTGCGACCCAAAAGGTTGATATCACTATCACTGATGGCGGCCCGCTGCCCGTGCTCTCTGGCCATTTTCGAAAGCAGGCGATAGCTGTGGGTAAGCTCATTCACGATCGTCCGACGCAGGGTGGCGACATCCTCAGCCCGCCAGCGCTGGCGGGCATCCAGCTCTGCCAGCGTGCTCTCTGGCCAGCCCCAGCATTCCACCAGCTTCCTGAGAAGACGGGCCCGCCACTGCTCCGAGGATACCTCAGAACGGGTCAGTGGCAGGCCGGCTTTCAGGTACAGGCTGCGGCGAACCAGGTCAAGCCGCGACGCCACCTCCGGCCCGGAGAGCCAGCTCTCCAGTCGGTCGTAAAGCATGACATAAGGATCCAGAGTGTCGGCGTCGGTTTCACCCTGGAAAACCGCCTGCTTGAACTCGCTGGACAGCAATGCCTGCTCGGCCGTCCGGGCATAACATTCAATCAGCAGCAGCTTAAGAATGGATTTCCAGGGGGCATCGATGCCCTTGTACAGCTGCCAGACCCCAGCGCCCAGAAATTCTGCTTCCGGTATCGAAGGGACCGGGCCGAAATCGATGTACTCATCGGCCCGTATAAACCGGCAATCCACCAGCTTTCGCATGCACTGGTCATAGCGGGCTTCCTGCTCGGCTGGTATCAACCACCACATCGGCCAGGCACCACCCAGATGGATGCTGGTCCGGTAGAACTCATCCAGCAACAGGAAGTGCTGGGCACTGCCACAATTTTCCCCCGTCACCTCTGCCCGCTGGCGCCCGGCCCGCCAGTCCGCTGCACAGAACACGAACACATGGAGCTCCACGCCGAAGGATTCGGCCCACCGGGCCAGCCTCTCCGCCTTGCGCTCAAGACAGTGAATGCCCCGGTCCGGCAAATCATTGCGATGGCAGAGCCAGACGTCAAGATCACTGGCCACGGAATGCCCAAGAGTGCCCGGACTTCCCATCAGAAACATGGCGTCCAGATCCGGCTTGCGCTTGCCTTCATCCTTCAACGAAAAGGTGCGGGCCAAGCGCCTCGCCGCATTGATCGTAGAGTCCGACGGTTGGTAGTGACTCAGACCGTAAGGGCAATCACTATCCAGATACCCCGGCAAGGCGGGATGATTGAGGTGAAACGCCAACGGCAAAACCTCCAGCACCATTTGCTGGCGGTAGGACAGTGCCGAGTGGGCACGGTCCCAGCGCTGCTGGTTGACCACAAGAAACCGATCCCTCAGACGACGGAGAGTCTTGCGGTCTATACCCTCCTGAAAATCAAGGGCAATCGGGGCAACGTGGGTGCTCAAGGCGGCTCCGGGGGGAAAGGTTCTTTTCAGGGTCAGTATGAGTATGATGGACGCATCGTGGCAAAACCGACAAAAAAATAAAAGTTATAGAAAATCCGAGGCTCACCCGTCGTGAAAGAATTTACCATTCGCCGCTACCGCTCGGAGCAGTCACCGACACCGGAGCGGCATACTGTTGTGCGTATCGACGATGAAGGCACAGTGCTGTTTGCCGATCATCAAGCTGAATCAATCCTTGGTTACGACAGCGGTGAACTGGAAGGCCAACCGGTACACCGGGTTCTGGCATCGCGCGAGGACGACCCTTTTGCCCCTGCGAACCGCCACCGGATTGAACGGGGCCAGAACGTTCTGGTGACCTTCCGGCATAAGGAAGGCTTCTTCTACACCGCCTGCCTGAGCCTGCGCCTCGATATGCGCGATTCCGACAAGGCCGCCAGCGCCACCATCACACTGTGCGACAGCTCCACCAGGGACTCGCGGTTGCTGCGTTCGGCGGAGGGTAGCGCCCATTTCGGGATCTGGGAACTCGACACCAGCACCAACGAAATGGCCTGGACAGAGGGCATGTTCCAGCTTCTTGAGCTGAGGCCCGGCAGTGAGATCTCCCCTGAACAGGCACTGTTCTACTGCCAGACCGGGCAGGCAAAGGTCCGGGCCATGTTCCGGCGTTGTATGCGGACCGGGCAAGGTTTTTCCCTCGACCTAGACATTCTTACCTCCAGGCAGGGTCAGCGCCGGATCACCCTCAACGGTCGTGCCCTGAAACAGGGCGGAAGAATCCAGCGACTCGGGGGCACGATGGTGGACCGAACCGCTGAAATGGCGCTCGTCAGGGCCCGTCAGCATGCGGACCAGATGCTCGCAGCAATGACCCGGGCCACGCTTGATCTTGTGGTGGCGGTGGACGCGTCGTTCAACCTGCAACATTTCAATGACGCCTGGGCCAGCCAGTTTTCGGAAACGTTTGGCGTGAACCCCGCGCGTGGTGACAACCTGAGCGAACTGCTGCAGGCATTTCCGAATGAACGTATGCTGATGGAACGCCTATGGCACCGGGCCTTTGAGCGGGACAGCTTCGTTGTTGAGATGGCCATGGCCCAGCAGTCCCGGGAGCTGCCGGTGCATGAATTCCACTACCAGCGCCTGACCAACGAACTGGGTGAAGTGACCGGTGCTGTCCATGTCGCAAGACGCATTGGGAACCGGATCAGCCACGCCTCAAGTGGCGAGTATCGGATCCGGCACGATCCGGTCACCGGCCTGATGAACCGCAGGGAATTCATCGCCCGGGTGCTCCGGACTCTGGAACAGAAAACCCACCGGAACTCCTCTGACAGCCTGCTTTATCTGGACCTTGATGACTTTGAGCGCTTCAATGATTTGGCCGGCAGCGGCACCTGTGACCGCTACCTGCGGGAGCTGGCCGGCAATCTCGGTGTACGGGTGCGCCAGCGCGATGCCCTGGCGCGCCTGGCTGGCGACACCTTCGCCCTGCTGATCGAGAACTGCCCGGAGGCCCGGGCCCGGAAGATTGCCCAGCAAGCCCTCGAGCTGATCGGTGAATTTGTCTTCCAGTGGCAGGGCCAAAAGCTGCAGACCACAGCCTCCGGCGGTCTGTTGATCATGGACAGTGACATTCCCCGTGACCCGGAACAGCTACTCAGCCAGGCGGCGGATCTGTGCCACGCTGCGAAAACGTCTGGCCGCAACCGCATCCACACGGCCAAAGCTATCGCCCATCAGGCCGACGACTCCACCGCCAGCAAGCGGGTTGAGCAGATCCGCGAGGCACTGGACGGCCACCGCCTGATTCTCGAATATCAAGCCATGAAACCGGTTGCCAGCCCTACCTGGGGCGATCACATTGAGATCCTGTGCCGGATCCCGACAACGCCGGATGGCGAAGCTGTGCTCAAGCCTGACGACTTCCTGCCTATCGCCGAACGTTTTGATCTGGCCAAACGCCTGGACCGCCAGGTGATCCAACAAACACTGGCCTGGCTCAGCAACCAGCCTTTGCTGGAACCCCGATTAAAGTACTGCGGTTTTAACCTGTCACTGGCCAGCGTGCTGGATGACACCTTCCCGGACTTTATGGCCCGGGCCCTGAGTGAATCGCCGTTTGACCCAGGCTGCTTTTGCCTGGAGATTCGTGAAGCCCATGCGACCCAGTATCCGGACGATGTCGCTGTCATGTGCGATGCATTGCATCGGGCAGGCTGCCGTGTGGCCCTCGACGGCGCCGGGGCGTCGGTGGAAAGTTACAGCCTGGCGGCAAAATTGCCGGTGGACATTATCAAGCTGGATCGGCGGATGGTGCAGCAACTGGAAGAAGATCCGGTGCAGCAGGTAATGCTCGAGGCCCTGCACAGGATCGCAGAAGCCGCCGGCAAGGTCACCGTGGCCACGTTTATCGAGAGCGATGATGCCCTCAGGAGAGTCAGAACCCTGGGCATTCATTACGGGCAGGGCTACCGGTTGTTCCGACCACAACCCCTGGAACAGTTAACACCCGCAGCGGTTGATCTGACCACGGGACGGATCGGCGGCTAGCCATCCGTCCCGAATCGGGACGCCATTTAGCCCAGCTGACTGCGCGCCCGGCCAACAGCCGCACGCACCTGCTCCGGTGCTGTGCCGCCCAGGTGATTGCGAGCCTGAACCGACCCTTCCAGGGTCAACACGTCAAACACATCCTCGCCAATGTGGTCGGAGAACTGCTTTAGCTCTTCCAGGGTCATATCCGAAAGATCACGACCTTCGGCCACACCAAAAGCGACCGACTTACCCACGATTTCGTGAGCATCCCGAAAGGGCACGCCTTTTTTCACCAGGTAATCCGCCAGATCGGTAGCCGTGGAGAAGCCCCTCTTGGCCGCCACGCGCATGTTATCGACCTTGGAACGGATGGCTGGAATCATGTCGGCATAAGCTTTCAGGCAGCCCTTTATGGTATCCACGGTGTCGAACAGCGGTTCCTTGTCTTCCTGGTTGTCCTTGTTGTAGGCCAACGGCTGGCTCTTCATCAGGGTCAGCAGGCTGACCAGGTGCCCATTAACCCGCCCGGTCTTGCCCCGGACCAGTTCCGGAACATCCGGGTTCTTTTTCTGAGGCATGATGGAGGAGCCGGTGCAGAACCGGTCTGGCAGATCAATAAAATCAAACTGGGCAGAAGTCCAGAGCACCAACTCCTCGCTGAACCGCGACAGATGGGTCATCAGCAGCGCGGCAAAACTGCAGAACTCAATGGCGAAGTCACGGTCGCTGACCGAGTCCAGGGAGTTTTCCGTCGGCCGGTCGAAGCCCAGCAGCTTTGCCGTCAGCGCCCGGTCGATGGGATAGGTGGTACCAGCCAGGGCGGCGGCCCCCAGGGGCATCACGTTAACCCGCTTACGACAATCCTGCAGGCGCTCGGCATCCCGCACCAGCATTTCGTACCAGGCCAGCAGATGGTGCCCGAAGGTCACCGGCTGGGCGGTCTGCAGGTGGGTAAAGCCGGGCATGATGGTATCCGCCTCGCGCTCAGCCAGATCCAGCAAGCCGGACTGCAGGCGCCGGAGTTCCTCGGCAATCACATCGATTTCATCCCGCAGGTACAGACGGATATCGGTGGCCACCTGATCGTTGCGGCTGCGCCCGGTATGAAGTTTCTTGCCGGTGATGCCAATGCGGTCGGTAAGACGTGCCTCGATATTCATGTGCACATCTTCCAGGCTGACCGACCACTGAAATTTGCCGGACTCGATGTCCGCCTTGACGCCGTTCAGGCCGTCAACGATCTGGTCTCGCTCGTCGTTGGTGAGCACGCCAACTTCCGCCAGCATGGTGGCATGGGCGATGGAACCGGTAATGTCGTGGTGGTACAGGCGCTGATCAAAACCCACGGATGCGGTAAATTTCTCGACAAAAGCATCGGTGGGCTCACTGAAGCGACCGCCCCATGGTTTTTCAGAGCTTGTGGTCTGGTCAGACTTTTTCTGATCCGTCATGGTCTATCTTTCCTGCTGACAGCCCGGCATCATCTGGCGGGAACTGGGTACATTGAACGTGGCGGGAGTATACCATTCTGACCCGGGTAAAGGAGCCACCCCGTAATGGGGAAAAAGCTGTGACAACGACAGAGTTCTACGTACCGGACCTGTGCCGGGTGAGGGCCGTGTTCCTGTTGCTGGTAACCAGCGAACTGGCGGTGCTGGTGCTGGCCATCGTGCAGGCCACACAGGGCTGGATTGACTGGAACTACTTCGGGCTGCTGTCCCTGTTTGTGCAGTGGACCACCCTCACCAGCGTCGCACTGATCTGCCTCTTGCGGGCCAGGCTGGCCCGGATGTCCGTTTCGGGTGCCACAGCCATCATCGTCGCCATTGTGCTGCTGGATGTGCTGGCCTTCAGCCTGTTTGCTGACAGCGTGCTGCACCCCCAGGCCGGAGTTGCGGCCTGGCAGGGCGTGGCCAAGAAGATGTTGCTGGCTCTGCTGATAGTGCTGATGGTGCTGCGCTACTTTTATCTGCAACACCAGTGGCAGCAGCAGCGGGAGGCGGAAATGCAGGCTCATCTGGCGTCCCTTCAGGCCCGCATCCAGCCCCACTTTCTGTTTAACAGCATGAACACCATCGCAAGCCTGATTGCGATCAACCCGGACAAAGCCGAAGAGGCAGTGTTGGACCTGTCGGAACTGTTTCGCGCCAGCCTGCGCACCGGCGATCAGCTGATCCCGCTGGCCAGAGAGCTGGAGCTGTGCCAGCGCTACCTGGCCATCGAGGCACTCCGGCTGGGTGACCGGCTGAAGCTTGAATGGCATATTGAAACCGGCCTCGAGCACCAGGCGATTCCACCTCTCACCGTGCAACCGCTGGTCGAAAACGCCATCTACCACGGCATCCAGCCCAGGCCCGAGGGTGGCACCGTGCGAATCGAGGCCGAGGCCAAAGGCAACTTCGTGTACTTGCTGGTGCAGAACCCGAAACCGGACCAGAACTCCCACCAGCATGACGGCAACCGTATGGCCCTGGCTAACATCAAGTCCCGGCTCCAGGCCCTGTTCGGGGAACCAGCCGTGCTCAAGCACAGCCACCAGAACAATGTCTATACCGTGACCCTGCGGCTGCCTCGCCAGAAAGCCAGCGAACAGAAAGCCCATCATCAGCGAACTACAAACCAAGAAAACCGAGATCGGCCATGAATGATTCCCGCAGTGTCCTGATCACAGATGACGAACCCCTGGCCCGGCAACGCATCCGTCGCCTAGTAGAGGCCCTCCCGGGGTATCGGGTGTGCGGTGAATCGGTGGACGGCGACAGCACCCTGAGACAGGTGGCGGAGCTTGAGCCGGACATTCTGCTTCTGGATATCCGCATGCCCGGCATGGATGGTATGGAAGCGGCCAACCGCCTTAGCCAGCTGTCCAACCCGCCGGCCCTGATCTTCTGCACCGCCTATGATCATTACGCCATACAGGCGTTCGACGTGCAGGCCATTGCCTATCTGCTCAAACCCGTGCGCAAGGAGGCACTCGCCGAGGCACTCGCGAGAGCCGGCAGGGTCAACCGGGTGCAACTGCAAACCTTGAACGGCCAGGCCAGCCAGAGCCCTGAACAGCTGGCGGTACGCACCCATCGTGGTACCGAGCTGATTGACCTGTCCGAAATCCTCTACTGCGAGGCGGACCAGAAATACGTCACCATTCACCATAGCCGGGGCGAAACCGTCTGCGACTATACCCTCAAGGAGCTGGAAAACAGTTACCCCCGCGTCCTGCTCAGAACCCACCGGAACACACTTGTGGGCGTGCGCTTCATCCAGCGGCTGAAGCGGACGGCCGACGGTCAGAACCTGGTTGTACTCAGGGAAGGCCAGGGCGAACTCCCGGTCAGCCGCAGGCATGCCAGCAACGTTCGCCACTGGCTCCAGGAGCACCAGCCGGGCTGAGGCCGCGCCTGGTTCAAAGGTGGTAGCTACGGGACTTTTCTGCCGTCACAAGGTAACCTTGGCGGACATTTTCCGAACCGACAGTGAGTGTCATGTCCAAACGTACCCTTCGCATTGCAACCCGCAGCAGCGCACTGGCGCTGTGGCAAGCGGAATTCATCAAGGCCGAACTGGAAAGGCTGCACGACAACATCGCCGTGGAGCTGGTCAAGATCAAGACACAGGGCGACAAGATTCTGGACGTGCCGCTGGCCAAGATCGGAGGTAAGGGCCTGTTCGTTAAAGAGCTTGAAGAAGCCATGCTGGACGGTCGGGCGGATCTGGCTGTGCACTCCATGAAAGACGTGCCCATGGAATTCCCGGAGGGACTGGGGCTGGTGGCCATCTGTGAACGGGAAGACCCCACCGACGCCTTCGTCAGCAACCAGTTTGACAATGTTGACGCCCTGCCCGACGGCGCTGTGGTGGGCACCGCCAGCCTGCGCCGGGAGTCCCAGCTTCGGGCCTACCGCCCGGACCTGCAGATCCGTGTTCTGCGCGGCAACGTCAATACCCGGCTGGCCAAACTCGATGCCGGAGACTACCACGCCATCGTACTGGCCAGCTCCGGCCTGAAACGCCTGGGCTTCCAT
Source organism: Marinobacter sp. (assembly GCF_048269445.1). GTDB lineage: Bacteria > Pseudomonadota > Gammaproteobacteria > Pseudomonadales > Oleiphilaceae > Marinobacter. The sequence continues at coordinate 91,717 of NZ_JBLXIQ010000001.1, forward strand.
GAACGCATCCGCTACAGCCTGCCGGACACCCTCTCCCTGCCTGCAGTCGGCCAGGGTGCCCTCGGCATCGAATGCCGGGTTGATGATAGCGAGCTGCTGGCCATGCTTGAGCCACTGAATCACAAAGACACGTCCGATCGCGTCAGGGCCGAGCGAGCCCTGAACCGTCGCCTCGAAGGTGGCTGTCAGGTGCCCATTGCCGCCTACGCCCTGCTTGAGGACGAAGACACCCTCTGGCTGCGCGGTTTGGTGGGGGCCGTTGACGGCACCCAGATCTTCCGCGTTGAAGGCCGGGCTCCCCGGGCCGAGGGGGAACGCCTTGGCAGGGAACTGGCCGAGGATCTGCTGGCTCTGGGTGCCGACAAAGTGCTGGCTGAAATCTATGGCCACACCCCACGCTGAGCCAGAACTGAGCGGCCGGAGGATCCTGATCTGCCGGCCCGAACCGGAAGCGTCCCGGCTGGCCAGCCGGTTTCGGGCGGCGGGTGCCGATGTTCGAATCCTTCCACTTATTGACCGGGAACCGCTGCCAGAGACCCCGGAACGGCGCACTCTCATTCTCTGTCTGGATGAGTACGCCCACGTCATTGCCGTGAGCCCTTTCGCTGCCCGACTCCTGTTGGATGAGGTAGACAGCTGGTGGCCCCAGATTCCCATGGGCATCCGCTGGTATGGTGTCGGGGCTGGCACAGCAGCGGTGTTCGCAGAACATGGGCTTAGCCCCCAAAAGCCGCCGGAAGGCTGGACCAGCGAAGCACTTCTGGCCCTCCCCTCACTGAACGACTTTCAGGGCGAACGGGTACTGCTGGCCAGCGGAGAAAACGGCCGCGAGCTGATCCGGGAAACCCTGGAGGCCCGAGGCGCCAGAGTTACCCTCTTGCCCCTGTATCGGCGTTTCTGTCCGGAATATTCGCCGGAACAAATTCAGGAAACGCTGGAGACCTTTGCTCCGGAGGCCATTGTCACGCTCTCTGGAGAAACCTTGAACAATCTCATCGCACTCAGTGCGAATAGCAGCCATAATCTATACGATAGGTTATTGATTGTTCCCGCAGATCGGGTTGCCGAACAGGCCCGTAAGGCGGGGTTCAGAAATCCGTGCATACCAGGAAGCCTTGCCGATAACGACATCGTGGCCACGGTTGCAATGCAACTCGACGGCCGGGACGGTGGCTCCGGAAAAGCCAAGTAAGGACGCCCGTGACAGAGACAACGAATCAACTGCCCGCACCCATCGCCAAGGAACCACCTGCCCGTCAGAAACTTTGGCCGGTCTGGCTGGTGGCCCTCATTGCCCTGATTCTTGCTGTTGCCCTGGCACTCTGGAGCTGGCAGCAGTGGAACAACCACCAGGCCGTCATGCAGTCACTCCAGGCCTTGCAGCAGGACACCGCCCAACTTGAAGACCTCTATGGCGACCGGGGCAGTCAGCAAAATCAGCGCCTGCAATCCCTGGAAGAAAAACTGGCTAGCCAGCGCGAGCTGATTGCCACCCAGCAGCGCCAGATTGATCACAACGCCAGGGAACTTCTGGAGGCCGGTAACCGGACGCGTACCGACTGGCTCCTGGCCGAGGCGGAGTATCTACTGAGAATCGCCAACCAGCGGCTGATGATTGAAAAGGACATCCGCGGCGCCCTGTCGGCACTGGAAGCAGCCGACGAAGTGCTGAACGAATCTGATGACATCGGCGTCTATCCCGTTCGCCAGCAGCTCGCCCGCGAAATCCTGGCGCTAAAGGGCCTTACCGGTGTCGACCGAACCGGCCTTTACCTGAAACTCGAAGCCGCCATCGACAGCATTAACCAGCTGACCGACCAGGCTCTGATCCATGAAAATGCCCCCGGTTTCCTGGCCGGCTCCGGCTCGGCGGATGAGACTGAAACCGCTGGTGAACCCGGCCCCGTGCTGCGAGCCTGGAACAAGGTGAAATCGACCCTTATGCAGGTGGTCGTGGTTCGCCGGCTTGACGAACCGGTCAAACCGATGCTGTCACCGGACCAGAGCGCCTACGCCCGCCTCAATCTTCAGCTGATGCTGGAAGAAGCGGAAATGGCGGTTCTGCGAGGTAACCAGGCGCTGTATGAGCGGGCATTGACCAAGGCCCGCTCAACCGTCGATGCCTGGTACGACGCTAGTAACCCACGGGTCAAAGCACTCACCGCGACATTTGCCGAACTGGCTCAGAGAAATGTAGACCCCAAACTGCCCGATATCAGCCAGTCCCTGGATCTGCTCAAGGCGCGACTGGCCGGCCGCCTTAATGCCAATAACGGCGATGGCGAGGATACCGCCAGCCAGGCTGATGGAGGCAGTGATTCATGATTCGCCTGTTACTCATCATCCTGCTGGCGCTGATAATCGGCACCGGGCTCTCGCTGGGGCTGCAGTATGACCTGGGCTACATCCGGATCAGCCTTGGTCACTACCTGATCGAAACGAACTTCTGGGTGGGGCTGGGCCTTCTGGTGGCCGTTGTTGTCCTGACTGTACTGTTCATCAACTTGACCCGCCGGCTTGGTAAGAGTACCGGGCTTGTCGCCGGCTGGCTTGCCCGGAGTAATGAACGCAGGGCGCGCCGCCGGACTACCCAGGGCCTGCTCGCCCTGGCCGAGGGCAACTGGCCGCGAGCCCGCAAACTGTTAACCGCCTCGGCCGGCCATGCGGACACCCCGCTGATTAACTATCTTGCAGCCGCCCAGGCGGCTTTCGAATCCGGTGATCATGAGGCAGTGGATGACCTGCTGCGCAAGGCGTTCGACAGCACCCCGGGGTCGGATATGGCCGTCGGCATTACCCAGGCTCAGCTGCAACTGGCCGGCAACCGGCTTGAACAGGCCCTGGCCACCCTGGTTCGCCTGCGCAAGCAGTCGCCCCACCACCCCTTCGTGCTGAAACTGCTGAAAACCACCTACCTGCGTCTGGAAGACTGGCGGGAGCTGTCGAAGCTGATACCAGAGCTGCGCAAGCGCAGCGTGTTGCCCGAGGCAGAACTGAATGACCTGGAACGCCAGGTCTGGCACAACCTCCTTGAGCGAGCAGCGGAAGACTGCCGGCGCCAGCAGAAACAGGACCCGGAGGCTTCTCTGGAGCCGCTAACCCGGCTTTGGGATGAGCTGCCCGGCTTCCTCCGTCGCGACGAATACACCATCCGGGATTACGCCCGCCTGCTGGCAGGCCTTGGCGACGAGGTACAGACAGAAACCCTGCTACGCAAGGTGCTGCGCAATCACTGGAGTGACGAGCTGATCAATCTCTACGGCCGGGTGAAAGGCCAGAAGCCTGACGAGCAGCTGTTGTTGGCAGAGCAGTGGCTTAAAGACCGGCCCAACAACGCCGAGCTTCTACTGGCCCTGGGCCGGCTTAGCCTGCGCAATGAACTCTGGGGCAAGGCCCGGGAATACTTCGAAACCAGCCTGCGACTGAAACGCAACCGGGAAGCCCTGGCAGAGCTGAGCAGGCTCAACGCCCACATGGGCGAGGGAGAGGCCAGCATCAAACTGCTGATGCAGGGACTGGAGAAAGACAACGGACTACCGGATTTGCCTATGCCCAGAGCCTGAGCATGGGCTGAAATCGGGGTCAAATGAAAAAAGGGCCAGATGGAAATTTCATCTGGCCCCTTTTTCACGTTCTGGGCGCGTACTCAAGCACATCCGAGAAGAAGGCGCCTTCAGGCAGGCCTGCCTCGACAAGCGCATCCATCAGTGTATAGACCATGGTGGGTGAACCACTGGCGTGCACTTCCACCTTGTCCCACTCCATCCCTGAGGCCAGAACTGCCCGCACCAGCTGATCATGGTGGCCGCTCCAATCATTGTCCTCATCATCGCCCACCACCGGCAGGAAAGTGAATGGTGGCCATTCCTCCTGCCATTGCTGGGCCAGGGACCGGAGGTACATGTCGTCATGACGACGAACCCCCCAGTAGAGTTTGACTGGCTGGTTGTAAGACGTTTCCCGGAGATAATCCACCAGGCTTTTCATCTGGGCAAACCCCGTGCCGGCTGCCACCAGCAGCAGCGGCTTCGCCGGTGCCGACGCCAGGCAGGCCTTGCCATGGGGCAATTCCACGGTCACTTCACCGCCGGAAGTCAGGGCATCAATGACTTTCTGTGCCGACACCCATTCCGGCGTCGCCTGGATGTGAAGCTCGATGGTCTGGGCCGAAGGGCTGCTGGCAATAGAAAAGTAACAGGGCTCTGCGTCCGGCAGATTGACCGAGAGATACTGCCCTGCGTGAAACGAAAGTTCCCGGCGCCGCGGAAGCTGCAGCTCAACGCGGTAGACATCGTGACTGATGGAACGAACGTCCACGACTTTCGCCTGGTACTTGCCAGGCTGATTGTTTCCGGCTGCCATAACGGCGGATATCTCCAAGTCCAGGTCCGTGAGCGCTGCGGTTCTGCACATCATCAGCCGCTCGCCGACCTCAATAGTCTTTTGGTTTCGGGTGTTAAGCGCGAGGCCAGCGATCAGCCACGCCTCACAGATTTCACACACCCCGTTTCGACAGGCCGCAGGCACGCCAATGCCTGCGCTGGCGGCAGCACTGAGCAAATCACTCTCACCGGCAGCGTTAAACGCAATACCAGAGGGCGAAAGCACCACGTGCCGATGTTCTCTGCCCATATCAGTCGGGGCGGGACGCCGAACTTTCAATGCCCAGGCTGTCCCAGAGCTCATTCACCCGCTGTTTGACCTCGTCGGTCATGGCGATGGGCTCGCCCCATTCGCGGGTGGTTTCACCCGGCCATTTATTAGTGGCATCCATCCCCATCTTGGAACCGAGCCCCGACACCGGCGAGGCAAAGTCCAGATAATCGATGGGCGTGTTCTCCACCAGGGTGGTGTCGCGAACCGGATCCATCCGGGTGGTAATTGCCCAGATCACGTCTTCCCAGTTGCGGGCGTTCACATCGTCGTCGGTAACAATCACGAACTTGGTGTACATGAACTGCCGCAGGAAAGACCATACCCCCATCATCACTCGTTTGGCATGGCCGGGGTACTGTTTCTTCATGGTCACGATAGCAAGCCGATAGGAACAGCCTTCCGGAGGCAGGTAGAAATCAACAATCTCCGGAAACTGCTTCTGCAGAATCGGAATGAACACCTCATTCAGCGCCACCCCGAGGATCGCCGGTTCATCGGGTGGACGGCCGGTGTAGGTACTGTGATAGATCGGGTCTTTGCGATGGGTCATCCGTTCTACGGTAAACACCGGAAAGTCATCCACTTCATTGTAGTAGCCGGTGTGATCACCGAACGGCCCTTCAGGAGCCATATCGTCCGGATAGATGAACCCTTCGAGCACAATCTCGGCGCTGGCCGGAACCTGTAGGTCGCTGAGGCCGCACTGTACCAGTTCGGTACGGCCACCCCGCAACAGGCCGGCAAAGGCATATTCCGACAAGGTATCCGGCACCGGCGTCACCGCCCCCAGAATGGTCGCCGGGTCCGCACCCAAAGCCACTGCCACCGGATAGGGCTTACCCGGGTTGGCCTTCTGAAACTCCTGGAAATCCAGCGCGCCACCACGATGGCTGAGCCACCGCATGATCAGCCGATTACGGCCAATCACCTGCTGCCGGTAAATACCCAGATTCTGACGTTCCTTGTGGGGCCCACGGGTAATCACCAGCGGCCAGGTAACCAGCGGCCCGGCATCCCCGGGCCAGCAATGCTGCACTGGAATCTGGTACAGATCCACCTGGTCTTTTTCGATCACCACGTCCTGGCAGGGCGCAGAGCGAAGCACTTTGGGGCTCATACGCATCACCTGCCGGAACAGTGGCAGCTTCTCGATGGCATCCCGGAAACCTTTGGGGGGATCCGGTTCCTTCAGAAAGGCCAGCAGCTTGCCGATATCACGAAGCGCGGTCACGCTGTCCTGCCCCATGCCCAGCGCGACCCGCTTGGGTGTCCCGAACAGGTTGGCCAGTACCGGCATGTCGTAACCTTTGGGATTTTCAAACAACAACGCAGGACCGCCTGCCCGCAGGGTGCGGTCGCAGATTTCGGTCATTTCCAGGTGAGGATCGACTTCAACGCTGATCCGTTTCAGCTCGCCCAGCTTCTCCAGCTGGCCAATGAAGTCTCGCAGGTCGTTGTATTTCATCGGTTGCTCCGTTCATTATCTGCCAGTACTACGGAGTATGGTGGTCTCTGGACTGCTTGTTGGGAGTCTGAACAAGGTGGGGACCTGCTTTCCCAGACACGCCGTAAACCCATCCCTGGGGGCTTGGTCTTGCCATCCATGGCAAGACACAGTCTGGGAAAACAGGTCCCCACCTCGTTCTTCAGATCACCAGTTGTTCGCAACTCAATGATCGTCGCTTTGGTTTTCTGAAACACCCATTCCTAAACAATCAGATGCGCGCACATGGCTTGAACGGCGGAACCGGGGCAAGCCTCCCCGGACCGTGCATTGCCAGGGATGGCAATGCCGAGCCCCCAGGGATGGGTTCACGGCGTGTCCGGGGAGGCTTGCCCCGGCTCTGCCCGCCCCCAAAAACCTCAGGCGCTCGTCTTAAACACGCGTCAGGCCAGAAATCACCGACGCTTCATAGACTGGAAGAATTCGTCGTTGGTCTTGGTGTCCCGCAGCTTGTCCAGCAGAAATTCAAGCGACGCGGTGTCGTCGTCCATGGAGTGCAGCAGCTTGCGCAGGATCCACACGCGCTGGATATCGGCTTCACTCATCAGCAGGTCTTCACGGCGGGTACCGGACCGGCGGATATTGATGGCCGGGTAGACGCGCTTCTCGGCAATCTTACGGTCCAGGTGAATTTCCATGTTACCGGTGCCCTTGAACTCCTCGTAGATCACTTCATCCATCTTGGAGCCGGTATCCACCAGTGCCGTCGCCAGGATGGTCAGGCTTCCGCCCTCCTCCACGTTACGGGCGGCGCCGAAGAAACGCTTCGGTTTTTCCAGGGCGTGGGCGTCGACACCACCGGTCAGCACCTTACCAGAGGACGGAATCACCGTGTTATAGGCGCGAGCCAGACGGGTGATGGAGTCCAGCAGGATAACCACATCTTTCTTGTGCTCGACCAGTCGCTTAGCCTTTTCGATCACCATCTCGGCCACCTGAACGTGACGGGCCGGAGGTTCATCGAAGGTAGAGGCAATGACTTCGCCACGCACGGTGCGCTGCATCTCGGTCACTTCCTCCGGCCGCTCATCAATCAACAGCACCATCACATGGCACTCAGGATTGTTGCGGGTGATGGACTGGGCAATGCTCTGCATCAGCAGCGTTTTACCGGCCTTGGGCGGTGAAACGATCAGGCCGCGCTGACCCTTGCCGATGGGCGCCACCAGATCCAGCACGCGGGACGAGAGATCTTCGGTGCTGCCATTGCCTGCTTCGAGCATGAGGCGCTCGTCAGGAAACAGCGGCGTCAGGTTCTCGAACAGGATCTTGTTACGGGCATTATCCGGCTTGTCGAAGTTGATCTCGCTGACTTTCAACAGGGCAAAATAGCGCTCACCGTCTTTTGGCGGGCGGATCTTGCCGGCAACCGTGTCGCCAGTCCGCAGGTTAAAACGGCGAATCTGGCTGGGGGAGACGTAGATGTCGTCAGGTCCTGCCAGATAGGAGGCATCAGCAGAACGGAGGAAACCGAAACCGTCCTGCAGAATTTCCAGTACGCCATCACCGTAGATGTCTTCACCGCTCTTGGCATGCTTCTTCAGGATGGTGAAGATCACATCCTGCTTGCGGGAACGAGCCAGGTTGTCGAGGCCCATCTCTTGCGCAATTTCGAGCAATTCGGGCATGGAATTCTGCTTGAGTTCAGTAAGATTCATAGTTTATTGGATTTTCAGGAATGGAAGTAAACGAATATTGGAATGACAGGGGTGCCACAGAACGTATTGATCGAATGAACGCTGAAACTGATGCTGGCCAGATGGAGCAACCGGTGTAGATGGAGTCCGGGGTTAAAGCACTGAAGCCAGAGAGTGGGAACAACCGTTCGCCGGGCATGGAGGATCATCGGCCACCTGACTGGCGAATGTCAAGTGCACTGCACAAATTAACGCCAATTATCCTGCAACCCGGGCGCCCTGCTTTCAGCGCCTCCCCCTGATGGGTTACTCCCTTCCATTGGAAGCCCGTCATGGCGATACTGGCGTATAAGACCTTTTCAACGATTCCGGAGTGCCATCCATGAGCAGTGAACCAAGCAGCAACCTGAAACCCCTGAACATTGCCCTGCTGACCGTGTCCGACACACGGGGCCTGGAGCAGGATACGTCCGGACAGTTTCTTGAGGACAGCGTTATCGAGGCCGGGCACCGTCTGGTCGCCCGTCGTATTCTGCCCGATGATGTCTACCTGGTGCGGGCGCTGATGTCTGGCTGGATTGCCGACCCGGAGGTGCACGTGGTGATTATAACCGGCGGCACGGGTCTCCTTGAACGGGACAGCACCCCGGAGGCGGTCAGGCCGCTGTTTGATAAAACCATAGATGGTTTTGGTGAGGAGTTCCGGCGCCTGTCTGCCTCTGAGATTGGCTCTTCCACTGTCCAGTCGCGAGCGCTCGGAGGAATGGCAAACAATACGGTGATATTCTGCCTGCCCGGCTCCACCGGCGCCTGCCGCACCGGATGGAACGGCATTCTCAGCAGCCAGCTGGACAGCCGGCACGGCCCGTGCAACTTCTCGGCCCTGGTCTTACGCAAGCCCGATAAGCCGATGCAGCGGATCAATGAAGTCATTGGCCAGCGCGCCACGCGCTGAGGCAGACAGTAACCTGGATCGGAGTTCAGAATTGATGGGTAACCCAAACCTGACGCCGCTGGAAGACGCCCTGGCTCACCTGTTATCAGAAGCGCGCGTGGTCACCAGGGTAGAAACGGTGGATCTCGCCGACTCGCTGGGCCGGGTGCTGGCCGAGAACCATTACGTCCCGGCCGACGTGCCGCCGGCGGACAACAGTGCGGTAGACGGTTACGCACTGCGCAAACAGGATCTTGCCGAGAATCAGGCAATACCGGTTTCGGCCCGGATTCCTGCCGGTGAAGCGCCGAAGGCTCTGGCACCGGGTACCGCCGCCCGCATTTTCACCGGCTCGGAGATTCCCGAGGGCGCGGACTCGGTGGTGATGCAGGAGCGCGTGGAGGTAACCGACACCGGCATTGTTGTGAACGCAGAGGTGACTGAGGGGCAGAACATTCGTCGCCAGGGTCAGGATCTCGCCAGGGGCGACCTCGCTCTGGCAAAAGGCACGCAGGTGCGCCCGAACGAAATGGGCCTGCTGGCGTCCATGGGTGTTGCCCGCGTCGCCGTTCTGGCACGGCTGAAGGTCGCCATTCTTTCCACCGGCGACGAGCTGGTAGACCCCGGAACGCCCCTGGCACCGGGGCAGATCTACAACAGCAATCGCTACACCCTGCTCGGCCTGCTCGCCCAGGCCGGCTGTGAGGTGGTGCTGTGCGAGACGCTGCGGGACCAACGTGAAGCAACCCTGGAAACGCTGCTTCGCGCGGCAGAGTCGTCGGATCTGATCATTACCAGCGGCGGTGTTTCCGTTGGTGAAGAGGACCACGTACGCGCGGTGCTGGAAGAATCCGGCAATCTGTCGCTCTGGCGCATGGCTATCAAACCTGGCAAACCCCTGGCCTTTGGCGCCATCGGCGGTACGCCAGTGCTGGGGTTGCCGGGCAATCCCGCGTCTGTGCTGGTCACTTTTTTTGTGGTCGGCATGCCCTACATACGAAAACGCCAGGGGCGGAGCCATCAAAACCCCGCCGGAGAGCGGATTCCGGCAGACTTTTCCATATCGTCGACTTCGGCGCGCAGGGAGTTTCTACGGGCAAGGAAGGAAACCCGCGGATCGGATCCAGTGGTCGCCGCCTTTCCCAACCAGAGCTCCGGCATCCTGAGCTCTGCCTGCTGGGCCCATGGCCTGGCAGTGGTGCCGGAAAACACCACGGTGAGTCCCGGAGACCTGGTAATCTATTATTCGTTTGCGGAATTGTTGAGCTGACCATGACTAACGATGCAATTACGGTTCGTTTCTTTGCCCGCCTGCGGGAAGAGCTGGAGACGGAAGAAATGACGATTGAGTCCAGGCCGGGGCTGACTGCCGGTGACGTGCTGTCCGAGCTTGCCAGTCGCGGCGACCGGTGGGCCCAACTGCAAGGCGACCAGCCGGTGATGATTGCGATCAATCAGGCCATGGCCAAACCGGGCTCTGCAGTGCAGGCCGGCGATGAGCTGGCATTCTTTCCGCCGGTGACCGGAGGTTGAGATGATTTCGGTACAGTCCGGAGATTTTGATCCTGCCGCCGAGTATGCCGCGCTCCGGGACAGCGGTGCCGGGACCGGCGCCATTGCGACCTTTACCGGGCTGGTGCGGGACAGCGGCGATTTACAGGGTGTGACAGGGCTTTACCTGGAGCACTATCCGGGGATGACGGAGCAGGTGATTCAGAGGCTGATTGATGAAGCTTCGAAACGCTGGGATGTGCGTAAGGCCCGGGTGATTCACCGGGTTGGGAGATTGGCGCTTTGCGACCAGATTGTGTTCGTAGGGGTTTGCAGCGCCCATCGTGGGGATGCGTTTGCGGCCTGCGAGTTTATTATGGATGCTTTAAAAACGTCGGCGCCGTTCTGGAAGAAGGAAATTACCGGCGACAGCGAGCACTGGGTCGAGCAGAAGGAATCGGATCTGGAACGGTCTCAGGGCTGGGACTGATGGGCAATAAAAAACCGCCCGTGAACCTTTGCTCAGGGGCGGTTTTTAGCGGCTCAACTGCAATCAGAGATTGCTGTCCAGGAAGGCCGCCAGTTGGGATTTGGAGAGTGCGCCGACTTTGGTGGCGTCCACGTTGCCGTTCTTGAACAGCATCAGGGTCGGGATACCACGGATGTTGAACTTCGGCGGGGTCTGCTCGTTTTCGTCAATGTTGAGCTTGCAGACTTTCAGTTTGCCGTCGTATTCATCGGCAATCTCTTCAAGCACCGGCGCGATCATTTTGCAGGGACCGCACCATTCTGCCCAGTAGTCCACCAGCACGGGGACGTCGGACTGCAGTACATCCTGCTCAAAAGAAGCATCGGTTACATTTACGATATTTCCGCTCATTACCTTTTCCTGATTCATGCACTACTGCTAAATGTCGGTACCTGCCCCACATAGGGCTACGGTACCGTGCACAGGTGCTATTGACTGTCGCTGAAGGCTGCCATGGTTTCCATGGCAACCGTTCACCCATCACGATAGGCAATACTTTACGCGATTGATCAGCCGGATGTGAAGCAGTAGATCCACCTCTATGAACCGATCCGCGCCTGACCCCGGTCAAATACCGCGTCTGCCGGTTACTGACAGGCCTGAGGGATTTCGCTTATAGTACCTCGCAAGTTCATACCAAAAGGATTTCGACCACGTGACGGCCGCCTCCACCGCCGAAAACGCTGCGTCCTCGCCAGAGGTGCTTGCAGCCATCGACATGGGCTCGAACAGCTTCCACATGGTGGTTGCCAGACTAGTGCATGGGGAAATCCGAACCCTCGAGAAGATGGGGGAAAAAGTCCAGCTCGGCGCGGGTCTGGACCAGTACAACCGGCTGACCGAGGAGGCTCAGGAACGTGCCCTGACCTGCCTGGGCCGGTTTGCTCAGCGTCTCCAGGGCATGCCTCCGGCGGCTGTGCAGATTGTCGGCACCAACGCCCTCAGGGTGGCTCGCAACGCCCATCAGTTCATGGTTCGCGCAGAGGAGGTTCTTGGCTACCCGGTGGAGATCATTGCCGGGCGCGAGGAGGCGCGCCTGATTTACCTGGGCGTATCCCACACCCTGTCTGACGATATCGGTCGCAGGCTGGTGATCGATATCGGTGGCGGCAGTACCGAGTTCATCATCGGCCAGCGTTTCGAGCCCCAGGAACTGGAAAGCCTGCACATGGGCTGCGTTTCCTTCCGGAACCGGTACTTCCCGGACGGGAAGATTACCCGGCGGCAAATGGACAAGGCGGTGACCCACGCCGAACAGGAATTGCTGAACATCCGCCAGCATTTCCGCTCCGTGGGCTGGCAGAGTGCGGTCGGTTCCTCCGGCTCGATCAAGGCGATTGCCAGTGTCCTGTCATCCCTGAAAATTACCGACGGCACCATCACCCTCCCCGCCATGCAGGAACTGCGCAAGCGCCTTGTGGATATGGGTAAAACGGAAAAACTGGCTGATCTGGGTGTGCGCTCGGACCGTCAGAGTATTTTCCCTGCCGGCTTTGCCATTCTGATGGGAGCGTTCCAGTCCCTTGGTATTACTGAAATGTCGTTTGCCGACGGCGCCCTTCGGGAGGGCCTGCTCTACGACATCGTCGGCCGGATCCAGCACGAGGATGTGCGGGAGCGGACTATTTCTGCTCTGCAGGAGCGTTATCACGTTGATCAGGAGCACGGTGCGGCAGTCGAAGCCACCGCCGTTGCCGCCTGGGAGCAGGTGGCGGATGACTGGGGGCTGCACACGGCGGCCGATGAAGAGGTTCTGCGCTGGGCTTGCCGTCTGCATGAAATCGGCCTGACCATTTCCCACAGTCAGTATCATAAACACGGAGCCTACCTGCTGCGCTATTCGGATCTGCCTGGCTTTAGCCAGCAATTCCAGCGGGACCTCGCCACGCTGGTACGGGGCCACCGGCGCAAGTTCTCCTCAGCCATCTTCGAGGGGCTGGACCCAGAAGACACCCTTCGGCTGCGCTATCTCTGCGTCCTGGTGCGTCTGGCCGTTCTGCTTCAGCACCCCCGCAACATGGAACCGCCGCCGGAGTTCACCCTGAACGCCCAAAAGGACAAGCTGGCCCTGGGGTTTCCACCCGGCTGGCTGGACGACCGGCCGCTGACTCTGGCCGATCTTGAAAACGAACGTGATTACCTCGCCAAGCAGGATGTCACTCTGGAGATCAACGGAGCCTGAGGACGGTCAGTCCGCCAACTCCGCCTCCAGCGATTCCACAGCTTCACTGATCTCGAGCCATTGCGCCTCGACCTCTTCGAGGCGGGCTTTGGCGGCGGCCTGCTCGCCGAGCAATGCTTTCATGCGGACCTTACCGCTCTCTTCATACAGCCCCGGGTCCGCCATCTCTTCCTCAAGCGCCAACAGTCGCTGGGTCAGCCGATCCATTTCCTTTTCCAGGGACACCTGCTGCTTACGATAGGGGCTGAGCTTCTGCCGGAGAGCTGCCTCAGCGCGCTTGCGGGCCTTTCGGTCGTCGGCTGTTTCGCCAGCTCCAACCATCGGTTCCACAGGGTCTTGCTGACCAGACTGCGAACGCTTCGGTGCTTCAGCTTCGTCCTTGCGACGGTCTGCAAGCCAGCGTTCATAGTCTTCAAGATCACCCTGATACTCAACAACCCGACCATCGTTCACCAGCCAGAATTCGTCCACCGTATTTCTAAGCAGGTGTCGGTCGTGGGAAACCACCACAATGGCACCCTCAAAATTCTGTAGGGCCATGGTCAGGGCCTGGCGCATCTCCAGATCCAGATGGTTGGTCGGCTCGTCCAGCAGGAGCAGATTCGGCTTCTGCCAGGCGATAACCGCCAGTGCAACTCTGGCCTTTTCACCACCGGAGAACGAACGGATGGGGCTCAGAGCTTCGTCGCCATGAAAATCAAAGCCGCCGAGAAAGTTCCGGATGCTCTGTTCCGAGGCTTTTGGGGCCAGGCGCTGTAAATGCAGGAACGGGCTGGCATCCAGATCCAGGGATTCCAGCTGATGCTGGGCAAAGTAGCCAATGGCCAGATGCTCGCCACAGGTACGTTCTCCGGACAACAGAGTGCCCTCCCCTCTCAGCGCATCCATCAAAGTGGACTTACCGGCGCCGTTGGGGCCCAGAAGGCCAATTCGGCTTCCGGGCAGCAGGGTCAGATTGATACCGTCGAGGATCGTGGTGTTGCCATGTCCGGCCTGGCCATTTCGTATCCCTAGCAGGGGGTTGGACACTTTCTCCGCGACCGGAAACTCAAAGCTGAAGGGCGAATCAATATGGGCGGGTGCAATTCGCTCCATACGCTCGAGGGCCTTCACCCGGCTCTGGGCCTGACGGGCCTTGGTTGCCTGCGCCTTGAAACGGTCGATAAAACGCTGAATCTCTGCAATCCTGGCCTGCTGGCGTTCGAAACCAGCCTGCTGCTGGGCGAGGCGTTCGCTGCGCTGGCCTTCAAAGGCTGAGTAATTACCCGTATAAAGCTCCAGCTTCCGGCGATCGAAATGCACCACATGGGTGGCGACCCGGTCCATGAAATCACGGTCATGGGAAATGAACAGCAAGGTGCCCTGGTACCTGCGCAGCCAGTTTTCCAGCCATAAACAGGCATCCAGATCCAGGTGGTTGGTTGGCTCATCCAGCAGCAGCAGGTCTGACGGTCGCATCAGGGCCTGCGCCAGATTCAGGCGGATACGCCAGCCACCGGAAAATGCCGATACCGGCCGGTCTGCGTCCTCGTCAGAGAATCCTAAGCCCCTGATCAGCGCCTCGGCGCGACGGGCCGCGGACCAAGCCTCATGCACGTCCAGCTCCCCGTGTATGCGGGCAATAGCATGATCATCACGGGCGGCTTCCGCCGTCGCCAGCTCCCGCTCCAGGCGGCGTAGATCGAGATCGCCATCAAGAACGAAATCCCGCGCACTGCGGCCTGAGGCTTCGACTTCCTGGGCCATGTGGGCGATGCGGCAGCCCCCGGGCAGTGAAGCGGCACCTTGCTCCGGAGCCAACTGGCCCAGCAACAGCTGGAAAAGGCTGGATTTTCCGGCACCATTGGCGCCGACAATGGCCACTCTCTGGCCGGGTTGGACCGTGAGGCTGACCGATTCTAGCAACCAGACGCCGCCCCGTTGTAAACTGAGATCAGTGATCGTTAACATGCTTTCATTTTATCAACGTAAAGTGTTCAGGGAAGGCTCAGCGCATATGCCGGTCAGCTCGGTTACTATCCCGGATTTATCGACACCGCCGCTGGAATTACCGGCAGATCTGGAACCGGAAAGCCCGCTCTGGCGTTTTGCTCTGGCGTTCTGGAAACAGCCCGGTGTTCAGGACAGTTGCCTGGCACTCCAGAAACAGGGCTGGAGCGTGACGCGGATTCTCTGCGCAGGCTGGCTCGCACTGTCCGACAGGGCCTTTACCGGGGCCGAGGACGCTACGGTAACAGAGTGGCGCGACCGTGTAACCGGTGCGCTGCGCGCTGCGCGAAAATCACTACCAAGCGCAGCCGAAAAGTATCATCAGCTTCGCGCTGGCATCGCCGGCTTGGAGCTCGAAGCAGAACAAATAGAGCTGGCTCTGGCCTGGCGGACGTTAATGACCAACAACCCGGAACAATCCGACATGCAAGGACGCGAGACACTGATCATTACCAATCTTGCCGCGGCCGCACCGACATCGCAAATCGATGACCGTGCCGGCCCGCCGCTGAATGCACTGGCCACAGCCCTGGCCAATTCCCCAAAGGAAGACCACCGGCCATGATGATGAAATGGCTTATCAGGCTCTCGTTTCCCGCACTCGGGTTACTGTTATTGCTGATTTTCTTCGGACTCAATGATCCGGAGCAGGCATCCGAACCGGTTGCAGACGAGGAACAGCCGGAAATCCCCGCCTTTGAAGGTCTGGTACCGTCCCCCATTCCAACCGATGGCCCGGAAATCGTGTTCAAATGGCAAGACACAGACGGCAACTGGCATTATGCCGACCAGCCTCCGAAGCAGGGCCCCTGGTACACGCTGGCCATTGAGCGGCAGGACAAGGCTTCGCCACTCAACCGGATCCCGGAATCGGAGACCGACTGGCAGTCCCCCTACACCGCACCATTTTCTCTGGGGTCCTCAGCTGCCGGCAACAGCGGCAGCTGATCTGACACGTCCGGATTCTTAACACATGTTCAGTGGCATCTGACGCCCGAACCCGTTACCTTCTCCGTTCTGATAAACACAACGCGGGGCGCTGCCCCATGCACAGACGTTAAAGGATGAAGCAATGAAAAAAACGCTCCTTGCACTGGCAGTGACCGGCCTTGTTGCCGGCTGTTCAACTCCGCCCGAGGCTCCGGAACAGTCCAAACTGGAATCAACCGATCAGAAAGTCAGCTATGGCATGGGCCTGGTTCTGGGTGAGCGCATGGGCAACGATCTGCCGAATCTGCAGATGGACCAGTTCCTCGAAGGCATTCAACATGGCCACGCAGGCGATGAAGAAGCCAAGCGCATGAGCCGCGAGGAAATCCAGAAAGCACTGATGGCCTATCAGCAGCAGCTTCAGGAAGAGCAGACGAAGCAGACGGAAGAGCTGGCCAACAAGAACCTTGAGGCTGGCAAAACGTTCCTGGCGGAGAATGCCACACGGGACGGTGTAGAGACCACTGAGTCCGGCCTGCAATACGAAGTGCTGGAGAAGGGCGAAGGCGAAAAGCCTGCCGCTACCGATACCGTCAAGGTGCACTATACCGGCGAACTCCTTTCCGGCGAAGTCTTTGACAGCTCCCGCGAGCGCGGCGAACCGGTAACCTTTGCCCTGAACCAGGTCATTCCAGGCTGGACAGAGGGCCTGCAACTGATGAGCGAAGGCGCCCGCTACAAGCTCTACATCCCGTCTGACCTGGCCTACGGACCCGGCGGCAACCGTGCCATCGGTCCCAACGAGACCCTGGTATTCGACGTCGAGCTTCTGGACATCAATCCGGAAGCCGGAGAGTAAGAGCCCGATCCGGCCGCAGTGCCTGAACTTGCGGCCACAAAAAAGCCCCAGGTCGGTAATACCGAACTGGGGCTTTTTCTTTCAGGCAGTTGTCAGGCAGGCGCCACTTTACCTGCATGAGCATTGTGAAGGTGCTCAATCAGGAAATCTTCCATCTCGAACCGGGTCTCGAGGGTTTCACCGAGCTTCGACAGTTCGCCAAACAGCTCTTTCACGTCCTCCTCCGACAAATCCCTGCCATCCAGGCGGTCATTGAAGTTGAGGGCGACCTCTGTGGTCTGTTCAATCCGGGGATAAACCTTCGCCGCCAGCTCGAGGCCGCCATCGTTAAATTCACGGGCCTCGCTGACCAGCTGCTCATAGATCTCGAAATGGCCAGTTGAGACATAATCCACAAGCACTTCACACAGGCGCACGAATTTCTCTCTCAGCGCTTCTGTCTGTGAAAAGTCATTCTCTCCGGACAGATCGCAGTAATGAACCAACAGCTCCTGACGTTCCTTGAGCCAGCGATCAATCAGCTCGCTGACGCCACCCCAACGCTCCCTGGCATTTCGGCAATTTTCCAACATGACGCCTGTTCTCCGCTTGGTAATCCGGCACTTCTTTTTCGGTTCTGATTTTTCTCAGGTTTGGGTCAAGTTACCCCATGCCTGCAGTCCCCCGCAACCGTTTCAGCTGCGAATCCACTCCTGGGAATTTTGCCGGCGAAACACCAGACCCAGCCCGGTAATCACCAACAGGGAAAAGAACACCGCTGTCCAGCCGGGAATGCTCAGGCCGAGAAACCGCCACACCACCTCGGCGCAGTCCCCGGTGCCCCTCAGGGCGGTGGACAGCACTTCAAGCCAGGGCAACACCTCCAGCATGTAGTCGACAGAAGGGCCACAGGCGGGCACCTGATCCGCCGGCAGGCTCTGCAGCCATAACTGCCGGCCGGCCACACCTAGCCCGGCACCAGCGGTCAGCACCAGCAGGAAACCATATATACGAACCCCAAACCCGGCAGGCCCCTGCAACAGGGCCAGAAAGCTGACCAGCCCGGCCCCCATGAACCCGAAACGCTGCAACCAGCATAGCGGGCAGGGCTCGAGGCCCATCACATGTTCCATATAAAACGCGACACCCAGAAGGGCGGCACACACAAGGAAAATAAGCCCGAAAAGCCATCTGCTGGTCAAAAGAACACCTCAAATTGTGAATTGAAACTGCAACCTCGCACCGGGCCTGTTATTCTCGGTGCTACCGGCGCTATTGCTCCCGAATCGTCACTAAACCCTAAACCACGATCAACTTCAAGCCTATGACACGCCAGCCAAAACCTATTCTCATGATGATATTCCTGCTGCTTTCACTGCTCTCCTGGCCGGCCGTTTCCCAAGATGAGGAAACCACAGAAGAAGAGGTGGTGCAGGAAGACAGTGGCTTCACCGACTACATCAGCATGGATCCGGCCTTTGTTACCCATGTGGGCTCTGCGGACAACAAGCCAGCCTATCTGAAGGCAGCGGTCAGTCTCCGGTCTCGGAGTGCGAGCACCCGGCCGGCAGTGGAGGCTCACATGCCGCGATTGCGTCATGAGCTGGTGATGCTTTTTGGGGAGCAAACGGATATCGAACGGCTGACTTCCATAGACGGCCAGCAGTCGCTTCGCGAGGAAGCAAAACAAAGGATCAACGCGGTACTGGAAGAACAGCAGACAGGCGAAAGCATTGCCGGCGTACTATTTACCGAATTCGTCGTGCAGAGATAGGGCGAAACGGAACCACGGGACTCAGGCGATCTGTGAAAACAGATCCGCTCCCTTGCCCCGGTTTTCACAGGCGACCTGATCGGCATCATCCCATCCGGCCTCCCAGGCCGCGATGACGACCTCTCCCCGGTAGGGGCAGCGTGACTTGTCCATATTCATGGTGGCTGCCATGTAACCCTGACGGTAAGCCTTGTTCAGTGCGTCCACATCCCAGCCAAGTTTGATATCCCTTGCCATGCCGACCCCTCCGATCCTGATGTTACAGAAATTAACAGCCAGGCCGGAGGCTGACAAATCTTTGTTCAGGTTCTGTGCGTCAGGTCCGCAGACACATGAGATAGCGGACCCGGCGGCCGTTCAGGAGCGCAGGTAGTGCTCCAGAAATTCGTCAAATGGGAGGGTGTCGGCTCGCTCCATTTGCTGCTGATCCGCCAGGGAATCGGCGGTCATCGCTTCAAAGGCTTTGCGAACGTCGGCATCCAGGCCCGCCAGCCTCAGGGTTTGCTGATGCTGGCGGGCCATTTCCATACCCCACTCCCGGTGCCCCAGCCCGGACGAACGCATGGCGTCGAGCACCCTGGCCGAGGGCACCGCCCTCTCGCCAGACAACACCTCACGCTGGGTTGCCAGGGCCTTGCGGTACGTGTCTCCCCCCTGCCAGCCATCCAGCAGCTCCGCCAGGGGTTCCAGTTGCTCAAGTAACTCGGTGGCGGCCTCGGGCACCGGCGTGCGTTGTCCGCCTCGGCAAAGGGTCAGTTCGCGATAGCGTCCCCGAGCCACCACATCCTTGTAGTTGTCGTCCAGACGCTCACACTCAGCATCGCCAATACGAGGGGAGTCTGACAACAGGCAATCCAGCAGGAACAGATCCAGGAAATCGATCTGGGCTTCGTTCACGCCAATCGGAGAGAACGGATCCAGATCCAGGCATCGAACCTCGATGTATTCCACACCCCGGGCTTCAAGGGCCTGAATGGGCTTTTCTTCCCGCTCGGTCGTACGTTTGGGCCGCACCGCACTGTAATACTCGTTCTCGATCTGCAGGACACTGGTGTTGATCTGAATGAATTGGTCGCCCTGACGGGTACCGATCGCCTCGTAAGCCGGCCACTTGGTGTGAATGGCGCGGTCCAGAGTTCGGGTGTAGGTGCTGAGCTCGTTGAAACAGATGTTCAGGGAAGCCTGGGCGTTGTTGTGGTAGCCCAAGTCACCCATGCGCAGTGAGGTGGCGTATTCACCGTACCAGGTGTGCTCATCAAAACGGCTCAGATCGTGGCGGACATTGGCAACAAAGCTCGCATCCAGTGCCGGAGAAGCACCAAACAGAAGCATCAGTAGCCAGCTCCGGCGCCGGAAATTCCGGATCAGCCAGAAATACTGGTCCGATTTGAAGTCCTTAAGGCTTTGCTGATTGCCCAGAGACTCCTGCCATTTCCTCCAGAAACTGTCCGGCAGTGACAGGTTGTAGTGGGCGCCCGCGATGCTCTGCATCATCCGGCCATAGCGGACAGCCAGGCCCTGGCGGTATACGTGCTTGAGGCGGCCAATGTTGGAGCTGCCATATTCGGCAATGGGAATGCTCGGATCACCATCCAGCTCACAGGGCATGCTCGCCGCCCAAAACACCTCGTCACCAAGGTTCTCCTGAACAAACGTGTGAATGTCTCTCAGGGATTTGAGCATCCCCCCGGTGCTGTCAAACACGGGTGTGATCAGTTCCAACAGGGCTTCGGAATAATCGGTGGTAATTCGCGGATGGGTCAGCGCCGAACCCAGGGCTTCCGGATGCGGAGTCTGGGCAATGAACCCGTTGCAGTCCACCCGCAGGCCCTCTTTTTCCACACCTTTGAGAAAACCATCCCAGTCGCTGGCTGCGAACTGACGAAATACGGAATGGCGGGATTCAGCCATGGTTGACTCCTGCTGCGGCCAGTCCCTCCTCGTGAGCGGGACCAGCCGGTGAAAAGATTGAAAACCTGTTAACGGCTGTCCTTGCGGGCCGAAGCCATTGCCTGGGCCAGTGCACCGGCCATAGCGCCCTGCTTGGACTTCTCGCTGGAGCCGGAGTTACGATTGTTCCGGCTACCGGCTTTTTGGCTGGCGCCGGCGCGGTTCCCGGCCATCGGCTTGCCATCGTTCTTTTCGCCGGGCTGATCGTCCATGCGCATGGTCAGGGCGATTCGCTTGCGCGGAATGTCCACATCCAGAACCTTCACCTTGACGATATCCCCGGCTTTCACTACTTCCCTTGGATCCTTGATAAAGGTGTGGGACAGTGCCGAAATATGCACCAGCCCGTCCTGATGGACGCCGATGTCCACAAACGCGCCGAAGTTGGTCACGTTGGTTACTGACCCTTCCAACACCATGCCCGGCTTCAGATCATTGAGGGTTTCCACCCCCTCCTCAAAGCTGGCAAAACGGAATTCCGGGCGCGGATCCCGCCCCGGCTTCTCCAGCTCGGAGATGATGTCCTTGATGGTGGGCAACCCGAACTGTTCAGTTACGTAATCCTGGGGATTCAGACCACGTAAAAAGTCAGAATCCCCAACAATATCCTCAACCTTTCGGTTGTTTCTCTTGGCAATGGCTTCCACCACGCCGTAAGCTTCCGGGTGCACAGAAGATCGGTCCAGCGGGTTCTCTCCGCCAGCGATCCGCAGGAAGCCCGCCGCCTGTTCAAAGGTCCGCCCCCCAAGCCGGGTGACCTTCAACAGTTGCTTGCGGTTGCGGAACATTCCGTTCTGGTTACGGAATTCAACGATATTCTGGGCGATGGTCTGGTTCAGACCGGATACCCGCGAAAGCAGCGGTGCCGAGGCGGTATTCAGGTCCACGCCGACGCCGTTTACACAGTCTTCCACGACGGCATCGAGGCTACGAGACAACTGGACCTGGGATACATCGTGTTGGTACTGCCCGACCCCAATGGATTTCGGCTCGATTTTCACCAGTTCCGCCAGAGGGTCCTGCAGGCGACGGGCAATGGACACGGCACCACGAATGGTGACATCCAGATCCGGCAGCTCTTTGGAGGCAAATTCGGATGCCGAGTATATGGACGCACCGGATTCACTGACTACGATCCGGGCCAGTTTGAGTTCCGGGTAACGCTTGCTCAGGTCGCCCACCAGCTTCTCGGTTTCCCGGGACGCAGTGCCGTTGCCAATAGCCACCAATTCAATTTTATACTCCCGGCACCAGGCCGCAAGCTGCTCGATGGAGCGGTCCCACTGGTTCTTGGGCGCATGGGGGTATATGGCACCATGGCCTACCACCTGCCCGGTACCGTCGATAACGGCCACCTTCACCCCGGTACGAAGCCCGGGGTCCAGCCCCAGTGTCGGGCGCGGGCCGGCCGGCGCCAGCAGCAGAAGATCCTTGAGGTTGGCGGCGAAAACGTTAATGGCTTCGGTCTCGGCAGCTTCGCGGACCTGGGCCATGAGATCGGTTTCGATCTGAGTGGAGAGCTTGACCCGCCAAGTCCAGCGAACCACTTCCGAGAGCCACTTATCAGCGGCACGGCCGTTATCCCGGATGTTCCAGCGGGCTGCAATTCTTTGCTCCGCCGGATGGGGCGCACGGCGGTCATCATCGGCATCGCCGACCACGATACTGTAGGTCAGAATACCTTCATTACGGCCACGCAGAACAGCCAGCGCACGGTGGGACGGCACCTTTTTCAGCGGCTCGACATGGTCAAAATAGTCCCGGAACTTGGCGCCTTCATTTTCCTTCCCTTCCACCACAGTCACTTTCAGCTGGCCTTCCTGCCAGATGAAGTCCCGCAGGGTGCCCAGCAACTCGGCGTCCTCGGCAAAGCGCTCCATCAGGACGTAGCGCGCGCCATCCAGCGCGGCCTTGGTGTCTTCAACCCCGGCTTCCTTGTTGAGATAGCCCTGGGCGGCGGTTTCCGGATCCAGAGCTGGGTCGTCGTACAAGGCATCCGCCAGGGGCTCCAGGCCGGCTTCCCGGGCAATTTGAGCCTTGGTCCGGCGCTTGGGCTTATAGGGCAGATAGAGATCTTCCAGGCGGTTCTTGGCATCCGCCTCGTTAATACTGGCCTTGAGCTCATCGGTCAGCTTGCCCTGCTCCTCAATACTCTTGAGGATGGTGGCACGACGGTCTTCCAGTTCCCGCAGATAGCGCAAGCGCTCCTCCAGGCTCCTCAACTGGCTGTCGTCCAGCGAACCGGTCACCTCTTTGCGGTATCGTGCAATAAAAGGAACGGTGGAGCCCTCGTCGAGCAAGGCGACGGTGGCATTAACCTGTTGCTCGCGTACACCGAGCTCGTCGGCGATGCGCCTGGAGATACTGTTCATGCAACCTCTGTTTGATGCTTTGCCAATAAAGCAGCAAAGGTACAGCGGCTTACTGTTGCAGGCAAGCGGACTGGCCACGCTTGTTCAGGAATTGCACAAGATCGGCCCAGGGCATGGGGCGGGCGTAATAATAGCCTTGGATTTCATCGCAATGGTGCTGGCGCAGGAACTCCAGTTGCCCTTCGGTTTCCACCCCCTCAGCGACCACGCTGATCTGCAGACTGTGAGCCAGACTGATAATGGCCCGAATGATGTGCTCCGCGTCGGCCGAGTGACCGAGCTCTTGCACGAAGGACTTGTCGATTTTGACCAGGGATATGGGCAGATGCTGGAGATTACTCAGGGAGGAGAAACCGGTCCCGAAGTCATCAAGGGCAAAGCTGATACCCAGCTGGTTCAGCTCCCGCAGGCAACGCTGGGCGTACTCCGGGTCGTGCATCATGGCGCTTTCCGTGAGTTCCAGCTCCAACAGGCTGGTATCCACATTGGCGTTGAAAATAATCCGGAAGATGGTCTCGGTCATCTTCCGATCATGGAACTGCCTGAACGAAAGATTTACGGCAAACACCAGCCCCGGGAATCCAAGCTGGGCAGACTCCTGCAGGCGTTTACATGCCTGCTCAATGACCCAGTACCCGATGGGCACGATCAGGCCACTGCGCTCCGCCACCGGAATGAACTCATCCGGCCCCACCAACCCACGCTCTGGGTGGTTCCAGCGCAACAGGCACTCAACCCCACGAACCTCTTCAGTGGCAAGATCAATCCGGGGCTGGTAGTAGAGCTCCAGCTCCTTGCCCCTCAGGGCATTGCGCAGGTCGGCCTCGAGCCGAAGCTGATAGCCGGCAGAGATATGTAGCTGCCGGTCATAGAAGCGATAACTGGTACCGGGGTCCCGCTTGGCCTCGAACATGGCCCGGTTGGCCCGGCGCAACAGATTTTCGGCGCTGTCACCGGCTTCAGGGTAGGTAGCAACACCGAGGCTGGCGCTGACCACCACACTTTGACCGTCGATCGTGACCGGCTCATCCAGGGCGCTGACTACCTTGCGGATAATCTGGGTTATGTCGAGGGAGTCTTCGACCTTCTCAATGATAATGGCCAACTCGTCTCCGCCGATGCGCATCAGAGAATCCACCCGCCTCAGGGAATGCCGGAGACGTTCCGCCAGCTTCATCATCAACTGGTCGCTTTTCTGGTAACCGAAAGATTCATTGATACTGCGGAAATCGTCGATATTGAGGTGCAGAAGTGCCAGCCGGTGGCTGGCCCGCTCGGCCCGCAGCAGCGCCTGCTGGAGACGATCAAAGAACAGATCCCGGTTGATAAAACCGGTGGCGACCTCCCGCCCCAGCTGTCCGTGGGCCGACTCGGATAACTGCTCCCGATACCAGAGATACTTCACAGCTCGGCGAAAATTCCAGTGGTCCAGATTCTGACGGCAGAGATAATCGGCGGCGCCGGCGGCGAGCAGTTCGGGGGCCCGCCGGCCTGGAAACTCGGCACTGAGGGCAAGGACAGGCTTATCATTGCTGCCAACCGCCAGGTATTGAAGAAAAGAGGCTTCGGAACCGCCATGGAAGATACAGTCCCAGACAATGACATCGAAACTGGCATTACGGATCAAGTCGTCACAATCCACCAGATCCGGGCACCAGGTAGCATCCGCACTGATTTCGACGTCACCCGCCAGAAGATCATTGAGCCAGAGAAAATCAGCATAATCTGGTGTCAGAACCAGGAGGCGTAACTGTTCGGGCCTCATGGTTTCCAGTGGCAGTGTCATCTAGCAGAATCCATTTATGCGTGAACAACCCAGTCCGTTCTACCAATCATAGTCGATAGATCGTCAAGGTACAGGAACGCTCGCTGGTGTAGAATAACTCCACGCCCGTTTTCCCCATTTCGTTCCATTCTGGCAACCAATTTGTGAACAAGCTCAACCCGAGACAAAGCGAAGCCGTCCGCTATTCAGAGGGCCCCCTGCTGGTACTTGCTGGTGCCGGCAGCGGCAAAACCAGCGTGATTACCCGCAAGATCGCCTACCTGATTGAGCAGCTGGGCATTCCTGGTCGTCATATTGCCGCCGTGACCTTTACCAACAAGGCCGCCCGGGAAATGAAGGAACGTGTGGGCCGGATTGTCGACCGGAAGCTGACCCGGGGCCTGATTGTATCCACTTTTCATAACCTTGGCCTCAACATGATCCGGGAAGAACACACCCATCTCGGCTACCACCCCGGTTTTTCCATATTTGATGCCGAGGATGCCAAGGCTTTGTTACAGGACCTCATGCTCCGGGAAGCCAGTGCCGAGGCCGGCGACGAACTCAGTGATGTCCAGATGACCATCTCGTCCTGGAAAAACGCCATGCGCGGGCCGGCCGAGGCCCTGAGCAAGGCGGCGGACGAACGGGAGCAGCGGATCGCGATCATCTACAAGCAGTACAACGAATACCTCAAGGCCTACAACGCCGTCGATTTTGATGATCTGATCCTGCTCCCCGTGCAGCTGTTCCGATCGCACCCGGATGTGCTCGCAAAATGGCGCCGGAAGATTCGCTACATGCTGGTAGACGAATACCAGGACACCAACGTGTGCCAGTACGAACTGGTCAAACTGCTGGTGGCCGACAGGGCGGCCTTCACGGTGGTCGGGGATGATGACCAGTCAATCTACGCCTGGCGCGGTGCCCGTCCGGAAAACCTCGAGCAGCTCAAGGAGGACTTTCCCAGCCTGAAGATCGTCAAACTGGAGCAGAACTACCGCTCCACGGCCCGAATTCTGCGCAGCGCCAACATGGTGATCGCCAACAACCCCCACGTCTTTGAAAAGGCGCTTTGGAGTGACCACACCATCGGCGAAGAGATCCGGATTGTCCGATGCCGAAACGAAGACGCGGAAACCGAGCGGGTTGCTACTGAGATTCTCGATCAGAAGCTGAAAAAAGGTCTCGATTTCCGGGATTTTGCCGTGCTTTACCGAGGCAACCACCAGGCCCGCCTGCTGGAGATCAAGCTCCAGGGCTACCAGATTCCCTATCGCATCTCCGGCGGCCAGTCGTTCTTTTCCAAGAACGAGATCAAGGATGCCATGTCGTATCTGCGCCTGATGATCAACCCCGACGACAACGCCGCGTTCCTGCGGGTGGTTAACGTACCCCGCCGGGAAATCGGCCCGCGCACTCTCGAGCAGCTGAGCCACTACGCTCGTTCCAGGAATGTCAGCCTGTTCAAGGCGTTGGGCGACATGGGTGCGGAAACCCACGTTACCGAGAAGGGTCTGGACCGCCTGCGACGGTTTGCGCACTGGGTAGATGCCACCTGCGAGCGGTTACACAGCGAAAACCCGGTGCCCGTGATCAAGCAACTGTTTACCGACATCGAGTACGAGGAATGGCTACACCAGCACTCTGGCACCCCCAAGCAGGCCGAACGTCGGATGGAGAATATCTGGTACTTGGTGGAGTCCATCCAGCGCATGCTGGATGACGGCAAGGGCACTGCCGACGAACTGGGTATCGAGGACGCCATCACGAAGCTGATCCTCCGGGACATGATGGAGCAACGGGAAGAAGAGGACGACAGCGACAAGGTTCAGCTGCTGACTCTTCACGCCTCCAAGGGCCTTGAGTTTCCTCATGTGTTCATTATGGGCCTGGAAGAGGAGATCCTGCCCCACCGGAGCAGCATCGAGGAAGGCAACATTGAGGAAGAACGTCGGCTGATGTACGTGGGCATTACCCGGGCCCGGGAAACCCTGACCCTGACCTACGCGGCAGCCCGGAAACAGTATGGCGAAAAGCTGGAAACCATCCCCAGCCGGTTTCTGGACGAACTGCCCGAGGAAGATCTGAAGTGGGAAGGCCTGGGCGATCTTGACGTGGAGGCCAATCAGAAAAAAGGCAAGGCCACGCTGAGTGCCTTACTGGGAGACCTTGGCCTTTAGCCTGTCCCGGAATGCAAAAAGCCCCACTAAGGGGGCTTTAGACGTAACCAGCGAAACTTTTCAGTTACTGGCTTTGCCCAACAATATGTTCTACGGCGGCCTGAATTTCTTCATCAGGGCAGTTCGCACAACCACCTTTGGCCGGCATGGCATTGAAGCCGTTGAGCGCGTGGCTGACCAGGGTTTCCAGACCCTTGTCGATGCGAGGAGCCCAGGCGGCGGTGTCACCGATTTTGGGCGCGCCGGCCGCACCGGTGGAGTGACAGGCCATACACACGGCGTCGTATACTTCGCTGCCTGAGCGGGGGCCGGAGCTGGCAGCCTGGGTTGGAGCGGCTGAGGCACCGCACTGGTCTCCTTCAAGACATACCTCGCCAACCGGCTTGATCCGCGCGCGAATTTCGTCTTCAACACTCGCCATTACAGCGCCGGCTGTAAGGCCAAGAACGACCAGTACAGCAACCAGGACTCTCTTCATCTTCACAATGCACCTCGCATTTGAGCGTTATGATCTTCGGTGGCCGCATTATAGCGACTGAAACCTGGCAAAAAAACCAAACAGCAAAATCATAAATTGATTTCACCCATTTTAATTGCGATTTCGTAAGTCAGAGAGTGTTTCGCGGACAATCCGGTTACCATGGTGTTCGCCGATGTTTAACCATTCAGGACCAGTTTCCATGACCAACACGGAACCAACTTTGCCCCACCCACTGCGCAAACCACTTCTAATTACCGAATTTGCAGCGCTGGCGGTTTTGCTGGCTTCCATGGGCTGGTTCTCGAGCCAGACCGGCGATGGCCAGACCATCAGTGCTGCCTGGCTTCTGATCCCCGCTCTGGCAAGCCTGGGCGTTTTCCTGAGTTTCATCGGGCTGATGTACCTGCGCTGGGTGGCATCCGCCGACAGCGCCAATCGGTTTCGCCACAAGGTCATTTTCTCGCTTCTGGCGGTTACCCTGATCGGCGTCTGGATCTACGGCATGGCCAATACCTGGCTCAGCCTGAACGCCAGTTAGGAGAATTGCTGCCCATGACGTGCTCGCGCGCCCTATTTGCATTGCCCCCATTCATTCTGGCTTGTGTGTTACCTGCCGGCGTCCAGGCAGAATCCACCCCGGAAATTCCGGTCGGCTCTCCCGAGCAATGCGCGTTGGTCGAAGACGGTATCCAGAGGCTCGCGTGCTTCGACAGCATTTTTAACCCGCAGAAGCGCCAGGCGCAGGCGACCGAGGCAGAGAAAGAGGAGGCCCGCAGCAGCGTTGATAGTCTTGCACCGGATGCAGAGGCACGGAAGCAAGCCGGCGACCATGGCCTGGACGAAGATTCGGACACTGGCGTCATGTCCGCCCTCGTGGACCGTTACGTTGCTGCCGAGAAAGCGGTATTTTCATTTTCCGGCAGTTTTGTCGGGCACCGCCCCATCTACATCCTGCCGGTAACCTGGGTGAAGAATCCGAATTCGACTCCGTCTAGCCCCAGGCTGGGCTCCATCGGCTACGATTACAAGCTGGAGCGGGAAGAAGCAAAGTATCAGATCAGTTTCAAGGTTCCTTTGCTGACCGGGTTTCTGGACGATCGCACCACCATGTGGTTCGGCTACACCCAGCAGTCGTTCTGGCAGGTCTATAATCAGGACGATTCTGCGCCTTTCCGGGAAACCAACTACGAGCCGGAGCTCTTCATGCGTTATCAGAGCGACTGGGACATCGGCCCCGGTCGTTTGAACACGGTAACACTCGGCGTCAACCACCAGTCCAACGGACAGGCTGAGCCACGGTCACGGAGCTGGAACCGAATCATTGCCACCGCAGCCTACAGCTATGACCGCTGGCTTTTCATGGTGCAGCCCTGGTACCGGATTCCCGATGGCAGCAACGATGATAATGAGGACATCGAGCGGTATTTGGGTCATGCCAATTATCAGGCGGTTTACAAGCTGACTGAGGACCGTACGTTGTCGCTTCGGCTGATGAACAACCTGAGGTCGGATAACAAGACGTCGGTGGAGTTCGGGTACAGCTTTCCGATGGGAGATACGGTTAAGGGGTTCTTCCAGTACTACAACGGGTATGGGGAGAGCCTGATTGACTACAACCACCGAACTCAGCGGTTTGGTATTGGGGTTATGCTGAACGACTGGTTCTGACCACTTTAGTTTGGTGAAGGTTGAGCAGGCCGGAAGGAAATTCAGAAACATGCTCCTTCGGCCCATCCCTGGGGCGCTTGGGCTCCGCCATCCATGGCTCCGCACAGTTTCTGAACCTCCTTCCGGCCTGCTCGCCCCAGACTTCAGGCGTTAACCGTTTAATCAACCTTCGTTATTCAATCTATCCATTTCCGCCAAAAGCTCTTCCGTCTTTGCTTCCATCAACGGAATATCCGCCCTCGATTCCACGTTCAGACGCACAACTGGCTCAGTGTTGGACATCCGGAGGTTGAAGCGCCAGTTGTCGAACTCGATGCTGACGCCGTCCACATGGCTAACCTTTTTCGCGCCGACGCTGTATTTGGCCTCGATTGCCGCGATGACCTTGGGGGGATCATCGATGGTGCGGTTGATTTCGCCGCTGGCCGGGTAGGCTTCGATTCGGGCGTCGATGAGGGATGAGAATGGCTCGCCGGACTGGCAGAGGCGTTCGGCAATCAGCAGCCAGGGGATCATGCCGCTGTCGCAGTAGGCGAAGTCTCGGAAGTAGTGGTGGGCGCTCATTTCGCCGCCGTAGACCGCGTCTTCGTCGCGCATTCTCTGCTTGATGAAGGCGTGGCCGGTTTTGCTTTCGATGGCTTCGCCGCCAGCGGCTTTGACCAGGTCGAGAGTGTTCCAGGTGAGGCGCGGGTCGTGGATAACCTTGCCTCCGCCGGTCTTGCGCAGGAACTGGTCGGCCAGCAAGCCGACGATATAATAACCCTCAATGAAGCGGCCGTTTTCGTCGAAGAAGAAGCAGCGGTCATAGTCGCCATCCCAGGCGATGCCCATGGCGGCGCCCTGTTCGATAACGGCATCGGCGGTGGCCGCGCGATTTTCCGGAAGGATGGGGTTGGGCACGCCGTTCGGGAAGTGGCCATCGGGCTGGTGGTGCACTTTCACGAATTCGAAGGGCAGGTGCTGCTCGAGTTCGTCGATGACCAGGCCGGCCCCGCCGTTGCCGGCGTTAACGACGATGGTCATGGGGCCTAGTGAACCGGCATCGACGTAACCCAGCAGGTGATCGATGTAGGCACTCATTACTTCCAGCGGTTCGTAGCGGCCCTGCTGCGGCGCATCGGCAAAGGGTTCCAGTACGCGGTCCCGGATGTCGTTTAGACCGTTGTCGGAGCTGATCGGCCGTGAATCCGGGCCGACCATTTTCATGCCGTTGTGGTTTTTGGGGTTGTGGCTGGCGGTGACCATTATGCCGCCGTCCATCTTGTAGTGGCTGGTGGCAAAGTACACTTGCTCGGTGCCACACAGGCCGATATCGAACACATCCGCACCGGCCGCCATCAGGCCGGAGCTCAGGGCTTCGGCGATGTCCGGGCTGGACAGACGGATGTCGTAGCCGACGATTACTTTTTTTGCGCCGGTGATTTCCACGTAGGCGCGTCCGATTTTTTCGGCCAGCGCCGGATTCAGTTGATCCGGCACACGGCCACGCAGGTCGTAAGCTTTGAAACAGGACAGGTCCATTGTCTGCTTTACTCCGAAGCGGATGATTGAAGCTGGATGTAGTTCTGAATACCCATCTGAGTGATCATTTCCAGCTGGGTTTCCAGCCAGTCGATGTGCTCTTCTTCACTGTCAAGGATAGTGCGGAACAGCTCACGGCTGGTGAAGTCCTGAACCTGCTCGCAATAGAGAATGGCTTCCTTCAGGTCAGTGTGGGCGATCTGCTCCAGTTTGAGGTCGCAAGAGATCATTTCCTCGACGTTTTCGCCGATTAGCAGTTTGTTGAGGTCCTGGAGGTTGGGCAATCCTTCGAGAAACAGGACCCGCTCGATAAGCTGGTCGGCATGCTTCATTTCATCGATGGATTCTTCGTATTCCTTGGCGGCCAGCTTGGTGATACCCCAGTCCTTATACATCCGGGAATGGAGAAAATACTGATTGATGGCGGTCAGCTCGTTGGCGAGGACCTTGTTAAGATACTGAATGACTTTCTTGTCGCCTTTCATACGGTGGCTCCCTGGTGGCCGGGTTTATCAGCCTTTTAGGATAGCCCCTTATCGGACGAGAGAAAAATACAGTCAGGCAATGGGAGTGGTCAGGCCGGCTGGGCCAGCATATTGGCCAAGGCCAGATAATCCGGTGAACGGCTCTCTCGCAGGATTTCCCGGGCAGTGCAGGCGCAGCGGCCGCACTGGGTACCAACGCCCAGTTCTTTTCCCAGCTGGCGCATGGAAGAGACACCGTTATCGGCGGCTTCGCGAATTTCCCGGTCAGTGACTCCGTGGCACAGGCAAACGTACATAATCGTGACTCACCAATGACGTTAAAGGTTAGTGATAATTATTGTCATTAGCATCCCATAATGCAACCCCATTGGCTTAATTTTGTGCAATGGAGGATTCTGCGCGCTGGAGCGTTACAGGCTTAAGGCGTCCGGGTCAGATTCCGGCCTCCAGTCTCGGTGACCACCACATTGTCCTCAATGCGGATGCCGCCACAGCCTCGCAACAGGTTCAGCAGCTCCCGGTTCAGATACCGCTCTGACTCCCCCGCCAGCACGGGCTCCAGTAATGACGGAATGAAATAGAGGCCGGGTTCGATGGTCACTACCATTCCGGGCTCCAGAGTGCGTGTCAGGCGAAGGAACGGCGCATCCTCCGGCGCAGGAGTCGGTTTGCCGGCAACGTCATGAACCTGGACGCCCAGAAAGTGGCCAATACCGTGGGGAAAGAAAGCCCGGGTAATGCCCCGCTCCACGATGTCCTGATCTTCCAGCCCCGTCACCAGACCGGTGGCTGACAGTAAAGCGGCAATGCCCTGGTGGGCCTTACGGTGGATATCAATGTAGTCCACTCCGGGCGCCACCATGTCGCACAGCCGAAGCTGGAGCCGCTCAAGCCCGTGAATCACGGCGGCGAAGTGCGATTCGCCCGGCCCGGCCGTGGTGCGGGTGACGTCGGAGCAATAACCCCGGAACCGGACACCGGCGTCGATCAGCAAGCTGCGGGAATGGCCCGGGGGCTGGGTGTCGTAGTACTGATAGTGCAGCGTTCCGGCGTGATCATTCAGCCCGATGATGCTGTGATACGGCGCATCGGCTTCCCGTTGCCCGGTGGCCCGCTGGTAGGCGAGGCTGATGCCAAATTCGCTCTCACCAGCGACAAAAGCATCCCGGGCCGCACCATGGCCTGCGAGCGCCAGGGTATTGGCATGGGCCAGGCAGTCGATCTCGTAAGCGGTCTTGCGCACCCGGGTTTCGTCCAGAGTCCGGAGCAGGCCGTCCGGATTGCGTTCGCCCACCGCTGCACCAAGCAGGGCCGGATCACCAATTACCGCCAGGCGAGCCGGATCATTCAGCAATGGCGCTTCAGGCGACTGGCTGCGGCGAACCTCGATAAAGGTCTGCCAGGGCTCTTCCGGCAACGGACGATTGGCGTGCCAGAAATCCACCGGCTGGTACAACCACAAGACCGGCTTTTGGCCGGCCCGTATCCACAGCCAGCAGTGCTCTCGACCGGTCAGCCCGGTCCAGTGCAGGAACGGGCCATAGCCCTGAAAATGCCAGGCCTGATCGTCACCATAGCGGTATGGTGCGGCGCCAGAGGCGATCAGCAGGCTATCGAAGCCATGGTCTGCCAGGGCCGATTCATACCGGGTCTGAAGTTCTTTCACGTGATCCAGCTGTAGCGACAGCAGGGCATCATCAGGCATATCAGATTTCCAATTGTTGCCAGAGGGTTATCAGGTCGTCCGAGCGGGCATCCCGCAGGCGGATCAGGCGAATTTCCAGGGGCACATCCCAGTGTTCATCGCCGGCGCGCACCAGGCTGCCAAATTGCTCGCTTTTTTCCGTCATGCGTTTTGGCAGCCAGCCCATGCCAAAGCCTTGTTTGACCAGGGCTTTGATACTGGCCGACTGGGTATTCTCGTTCAGGGGCAGCAGGTGGGCCGTCAGATTTTGCCGCGCCAGGTACCCCTCAATGGCGGACTGGAGAAACCCGCGATTGTGATAGGCAATCAATGGTGCCGGCTGCGCCTGGCTGCCCGGCAGAGCGAAACGGGGATGACCCTCTTCGTCCACCACACTTACTGGCACCAGGGACTCCCGGGCCAGCACCAGCCACTCGAACCTGTCCCCGGTCAGCCGGCTCCCCCAGGGCAGGTCCGGATGCCAGTAACACAGCACCAGATCGCATTCCCCATTTTCCAGAGCGTCCAGAAACTGCTCGCCGACCCAGCTGGTGGCCTTAAGGTTGAGCTGGAGGCGCTCTGCTATCCCGGCATCCCTGGCCCAGCCCTGGTAAAAATGGGAGAACAGCCCCTGGGTAGAGCCGACACTGATACGTGCCGACGCCTCGGCCTCAAGGGCAGCGATTCGGTCCTTCGTGTCCCGTACATCCCGGGTAATTCGTTCACAAAATTCGAGAAACAGTTCACCAGCAGGGGTCAGCGACAACGGCAGGGTCTGGCGGTTCACCAGTATGCTGCCCATGGACTCCTCCAGCAGCCTGATCCGGCGGCTGAACGTAGGCTGGCTCACGTGCTGCATTTCAGCTGCACGTGAGAAATGGCGCGTACGGGCAAGCGCCAGGAAATCGTCCAGCCAGCGTACTTCCATAGAATCCCCTGGGGTCGGGTGGGTTAGCTAAGGTTGTTATCGATTCGGGTTTGACTGCTGGCATCATAGCCCATGGCAGCACACCCGTTACAACCGCCCCTCTTCCACGGCGTGGCAGGCCACCTGATTGCTACCATCGGTGGTGATCAGCCCGGGCACTTCCTGCCGGCAACGCTCGTTGGCGTAGGGGCAGCGGCCATGAAACACACAACCGGAAGGCAGGTTTACCGGCGTGGGCACCTCGCCCTTCAGGCGAATGTGGTTGGGCCGGTCATCCTCAAGTTTCGGAATCGCCGACAGCAGGGCCTGGGTGTAGGGATGCCGGGGCGTCGCAAACAAAGTCTTGGTGTCCGCCAGCTCACACACCCGGCCCAGATACATTACCGCCACCCGGGTGCCGAAATGCTCCACCACCGCCAGGTCGTGGGTGATGAACAGGTACGTCAGCCCCCGACTCTCCTGGGCGTCCATCAACAGATTCAGCACCTGGGCCTGGATAGACACGTCCAGGGCGGAAATCGGCTCGTCCGCGACGATGAACTCCGGATCCACCGCCAGTGCCCGGGCAATGGCTATTCGCTGGCGCTGGCCGCCGGAAAACTCATGGCCGAAGCGGCTGCCCCAGTCCGGATCGATACCCACCGAATGCATCACTTCGTGAATCTTGTCTCGCACCTGGGTCGTCGACCAGTCCGGATGGTGGAAACGGATCGGCTCTTCCAGCGTCTGCTGGATGGTCATGCGCGGATTCAGGGACGCATAGGGATTCTGGAAAATCATCTGCATCTTGCGCCGGTACGGCAGCGATGCCTTGCGCTCCAGGTTGTCGATGCGCTGGCCATCATAATGGATCTCACCAGCGCTGGGGGAAAGCAGCCCCATCACGGTACGGGCCACGGTGGACTTGCCGCAGCCGGACTCGCCCACCACGCAGAGGGCTTCGCCCCGCTGCACCTCCAGGTCGACGCCGTTGATGGCGTGCACCGCTTCCTTTTTTCGGCGGAAGCGGCCACCCTCGAAGGTTATCTGTTCCAGCAGGCTGCCGGAGAGGTCAAAGCGCTTCTCCAGCCCGCGAATACTTACCAACGGGGAGGTCATGATTCGGCCTCCTGCATGCGTTTCTCCTGTTCAATCAGGTCGGCGACTTCGTAACAGGCCACATCGACATTGCCCGAGCGGACATAGTCCGGCATCGAGTGTCGGCACTGCTCGGTGGCGAAGTTGCAGCGGGGATGGAATGGGCAGCCCGTGGGCACATTCTTCAGGGACGGCATGGAACCGGGAATCTGGAACAGGCGCGCGCCCGGCTCGCCCAGCTGCGGCAGCGCATTGATCAGGCCCTGGGTGTAGGGATGCTGGGCATCATTGATGATTTCCCGGGTCGGGCCCTGCTCAATGATTCGACCGGAATACATCACCAGCATGCGCTGGGTGACCTGGGAAACCACCCCGAGATCGTGGGTGATCAGCATCAACGCCACGTTCTCCTGCTCACACAGGTCCAGCAGCAGATCCATGATTTCCGCCTGAATGGTCACGTCCAGGGCGGTGGTGGGTTCGTCGGCAACAATGATTTCCGGGTCCAGCAGGAGCGCGATGGCAATAATTACCCGCTGGCGCATACCACCGGAGAGTTCGTGGGGATACTGATCAAGGCGTTTTTCCGGGGACGGAATCTGCACTTTCTGCAGCCGATCGAGGGCAATCGCCCGGGCCTCCTTCTTGCTGATTTTCCGATGCGCCAGGATGGCCTCAACCATCTGGGTACCGATGGTCAACACCGGGTTCAGGGTCATCATCGGGTCCTGGAAAATCATGGCGATGCGGTTGCCACGGATCTTGCGCAACTCCCGTTCACTCATGGCTGCCAGGTCCCGGCCTTCAAACAGGATCTGGCCGCCGGCGATGTAGCCGGGCCTGGCGATCAGGTTAAGGATGGAGAAGGCCGCCACGGACTTACCGGCGCCGGACTCCCCCACCAGGCCCAGCCGCTCGCCCTTGTCGAGACTGAAGCTGATGCCCCGAAGCGCCGTCAGGTCGCCGCCACGCACCGCGAAGCGGACATCAAGGTCTTTTACTTCCAACAGTGCCATGGTGTTACCCCTTGTACAGCCGTGGGTTCATTACATCGCGCAACCAGTCACCCAACAGATTGATGACCAGCACCAGCACCACCAGCACCAGGCCCGGGAGCAGTGTGATCCACCAGGAACCGCTCTGAATGTAATCAAAGCCGGACTTGATCAGAGAGCCCAACGACGGCTGGGTTTCCGGCATGCCCAGACCCAGGAACGACAACGCCGCCTCGGAGATGATGGCGTTGGCGATCTGGACCGTGGCGATCACGAAGATTGGCGACAGGGTATTGGGGAGGATGTGCCGGAACATGATCCGGGGTGTTCCGAAGCCCATCACCTTGGCGGCGTCCACGTACTCTTTTTTCTTCTCCGCCAGCACCGAGGCGCGCACGGTGCGGGCAATCTGTGGCCACTCCGACACACCAATGATAAAAATCAGCATGTAGATGGCGATTTCACCAAACATCAGGTTGCCGAAACTGGCCTTGAACACGGCACCGACAATGATCGCCACCATCAGTGTGGAAAAGGACAACTGCACATCGGCAATGCGCATCAGAATGGCGTCCACCCGACCACCCAGGTAACCCGCGAGCAGGCCAAACAGGATACCAAGCGCCGCCTGCAACACCACGGCACCAAAGCCAATCATCAGCGATACCCGGGTGCCGTAGAGAATCGTTGAGAGCAGGTCCCGGCCCTGGGCGTCGGTGCCCAACGGGAACGCCGGATCGGACCCCGCCAGCCCGGCCGGCGGCAACTCGGAATTCATGATATTGATCTGGGCCAGATCATAGGGGTTGGCAGGCGCCAGCAGGGGGGCAAACACCGCCGCCAGCACCATCAGCATCAACACCACAAAGCTGGCAATGGCCACTTTGTCGCGCTTGAAGCTGTACCAGACAAAGGACTCGCGGAAGCGGTCCCAGGAGGAAGCCGTTGCCGTTGTCATGCTTTCTTACCTGTCAGTTTGACGGTGGGGTTAACAAGACCGTAAATCAGGTCTACCAGCGTGTTGGTAATCACGAAAATCAGGCCCACCACCATCAGGTAGGCCACGATCAGCGGGATGTCACTGCGGGTGATCGCCTCGAGGAACATCAGGCCTACACCCGGCCACTGGAACACGGTCTCGGTGAGAATGGTGTAAGCCACCATGATGCCGATCTGCACCCCACCCACGGTGATCACCGGCAACATGGTGTTCTTGAGGGCGTGCAGAAAGTTGATGCGGCCCGCGCTCAGACCCTTGGCCCGGGCATAGCGGATGTAGTCGCTTTGCAGCACCTCCATCATCTCAGCCCGGATCAGCCGGATAAACAGCGGCAGCATGATCGACGCCAGCGACACCGACGGCAGGATCAGGTGCATCAGTCCGCCTTCACTGAAGAAGCCGGAATGCCAGGTACCGAACAGATGGGTCAGTTCGTCGCCACGACCGTAGGAAGGCAATCCGCCCTCGGTGGAGAAAAAGCCGTTCAGCCACTGCCCCCATCCGGTGTCCTCCGGGAACGCATTCACCGTGACACCGATGGAAAAGAGCTGAATCAGCATGATGGCTGTCAGGAACACCGGAATGGAAATCCCTACCGTGCTGACACCCATGAAAAATTTTGACAGCCAGGCCTGGGGCCGGATTGCTGCATAAACACCGATAGGAACCGAAAACACCACTATGATCAGGCTGGCACCGATCACGAGCTCAAGAGTCGCCGGCAGATGCTCCGCGATCACTGCCAGGGTCGGCTTGCTATAGAAATAGGAGTTGCCCAGATCACCCTGCAGCGCGTTACCGGCAAACCGCAGGTACTGCACCACAACCGGATCATTGAGCCCGAGCTCGTCTCGAAGGGAGTCTCGCTCCTCCTGGGAGACGGACATGCCCACCATCTGCTGAAGCGGATCACCAAGGCCGTCCTGAATGGCAAAGGCGATCACACTGATCACAAACATCACCAGAAACGCCTGGGAAATCCGCTGAACCAAAAACGCTAACATGAAGATTTTACCGGCAGTGAATGTTTAAAGCCTCTCTCCCGTTGCGGGAGAGAGGTTTGGATAGGGGGGCGACAAAGAGCCACCAGTCCCGTTTATTCGACAACCAGGTCACCCAGGTACGGGAAGTTCATGACATTGAGCACCGGCTCAATCTTCACGTTCTCCTTCGAGGCCCAGGCCAGGTCCTGCCAGTGCAGCGGTACGAAGGCGGCATCGTCGTACAGACGCTGCTCCACTTCCTGCAGCATGGCTGCCCGCTTGTCCAGATCTGTCTCCACATTGGCCTTTTTCACCAGGGCGTCGATTTCCGGATTGCAGTAATTACCGGCGTTGTACTGGCCAGAGCCGCTGTCAGCATCCGGGCAGAAGGTCAGGAACTCGTAGAAGTTGGCGGAGTCCTCGGTATCCGCGTGCCAACCAATCATCATCATGTCGCCCGAGCGGTTGTCATACTCCGGCCAGTACTGTGCCTTTGGCAGAGTCTTCAGATCCACCTTGATGTTGATTCGGGCCAGCATGGCGGCTACCGCCTGTGCGATCTTGTCATCGTTCACGTAACGGTTGTTGGGCGCCATCATGGTGATGGTGAAACCGTCCTCGTAGCCCGCTTCCTTCATCAGTGCCTGGGCTTTGGCCACATCAAAACGCGGTTTGAGGGAGTCGTTATATCCCTGGTAACCCCGCGGTGACATCTGAGAGGCCGGAGTGGCAAAGCCCTTCATGATTTTGGCGGCAATGCCTTCCTGATTGATGGCGTAGGCAATGGCTTGGCGAACTTTCGGGTTCTTGAATGCCTCAACCCGTTCCTGATTCATATGGAACAGGATGATTCGAGTGCCGCTCATGGTGACCAGGCTGGAGTCTTCATCCCGCTTGATCCGCTCGAGATCCGTTGGCGGTACCGGTGCAATGAAATCCACACCCCCTGAAAGCAGGGCGGAAACCCGGGTGTTGTTTTCCTTGATCGGCGTCAGAACGATCTTGCCGACGTTGCCGGGGGAGTTGGTATCCCAGTAGTCATCGAATCGCTCGAAGTCGACGCGGACGCCCTGCTGGCGCCCGGTTACCACGTAAGGACCGGTTCCGGACAGGTGCTCGGAGGCATAGGAATTGCCATGTTTGACGATGGCGCTCTTGTCCTTGCCATCTTCGGTTTTGCCGGTGTAGAACTCGCTGTCCAGCGGGAAGATGTAAGTGGCGGTATTGAGCAGCAGAGGATAGGGCTCTTTGGTCACCAGATCGAAGGTATAATCGTCAACAATCTTCAGCTCGCTGAAGGGTTGGAAGATGGCCTTGAAGTCCTGACTTTGCTTCAATCGTTCGAAGGTGAACTTGACGTCCTTGGCCGTCAGGTCGTTGCCAGAGTGAAACTTCACCCCCTCGCGCAGCTTGAAGCGCATGGTTTTTTCATCGATTCGCTCCCAGCTCTCGGCCAGCCGCGGCTCGAAGCCCAGGTCCTTGGTCCAGCGGATCAGCGGATCAAAGGTCATATGGGACAGCTGCAGGATACCGCCAGACAGCTGCTCATGGATGTCGAGGGTCACGGGGTCGGCGTCGTACGCCATCTTCAGTTCCTTGGTTGCCTCGGCGGACAGGGCCGCTGGAGCTGCCGCCAGGGCCATGGAACCGACAAATGCTGCAATCAGTTTTTTCATCGCGTTTTCCGTCGCTGTTTTAGGAATTTTCACGGAACATCGGCGCAGAAGGGCACCGGATGCCTGAACAACAAGCTAGTCTCGGAAAACCCTTACGGCAATCGAAATTGCGACATGACGTTATTCGCCAGGTGAATGACCTGATTTGGCGCAGCCCTAAGTACGGAAAACCAGTGGCAGAATCAGCGCGGTGAACACGCCCGTGAGGCCCATTCCTAGCGAGGCAAATGCACCGGCAGTATGGCTGATCTCAAACGCCCGCGCCGTGCCAATGGCATGGCCGTTCAGACCCAGGGCAAAGCCCAGGATTCGTTCATCCGTTACCGGCAACAAACGGGCGAGCAGGTCAACAAAAAGGGTTGCGACCACGCCGGTAATCAGCAGTCCACCCATCATCAGGGGAACGGAACCACCCAGCTGTTCGGTGATCCCGATGGCAATCGGCGCAGTCACCGACTTGGGCGCCAGCGATGCGAGCACCTCCGGAGTGGCGCCCAGAGCCCAGCCAATCACGACGGCATACACCGCCGCCATGGTAGCGGCGATTGGAAGGGTCACCAGGATGGGGCGCCACATGGCACGGATATGGTGCATCTGCTGATAAAGGGGAATGCCCAGAGCCACGGTGGCAGGGCCGAGCAGCACGGTGAGCCAGTGGGCGCCCTGCCGGTAGCTCTGGTAATCCACCGCCAGGACAGCGATCACCCCGGCCAGAAGTAGTGCCGACAGCACCACGGGTGGCAGCCATAAAGGCCGCCCCACGCGGGAGAACAACCAGTTGCCAGCGAAGAATGCACTCAGGGTTAAACCAATGGCAAGAATCGGCGTGGCTGCGAGAGTACCCGGCAGCATCTGGAGTTGACCAAAGATCTCAGTCACGATCGCCACTCCCTCTGGTCGTCACCAGTTGCATCAACAATAACGTGGTGAGAACACTCAGAAAGGTGCCAACGAGCAAAGCCGTCGCAACCGCCAGCCATTGCCCGGAGAACTGATCCGCTGTGAAAAACACCCCCACGACACCCGGCATGATCAGCAACACCAGTACCGAGATCAGCCCGCGACTGGCCAAGGCCAGATCATCGCTCACGCTGCCTGTCACCATTAGGGTTAAGGTGATGACGACCATGCCCAGAACACCGCCACTGATCGGCAATGAGAAGAGCACCCGAATGGACTCACCAAGGATAAAAAACAGCACCAGGACCAGAAAACCGCGCAACATCGACATGCGTTCACACTCAGCCACGGAAGAATTGCATTACACTAGCCCAAACTGACACCCCGATACCAATGCAGGAAGCTCATGGCGCTCAAAGCAACCATCTTCAAGGCGACTCTCAACATCGCCGATATGGACCGGCACTATTACGCGGACCATCACCTGACCATCGCCCGCCACCCTTCAGAAAACGATGAGCGAATGATGGTCCGGCTGCTCGCGTTTATCCTGAATGCCAGTGAACATCTCGAATTCACCCGTGGCCTCAGCACCGACGACGAGCCGGAGCTCTGGCAAAAAAGCCTGAGCGATGAGATCGAGCTGTGGATAGAGCTGGGTCTGCCAGACGAAAGCCGCCTGCGCAAAGCCTGCAACCGGGCGGACCGGGTCATCCTGTACACCTATGGTGGCCGTGCCGTGCCCCTGTGGTGGGAAAAGCACCAGGGCAAACTGACCCGCTTCCACAACCTCACCATCATCAACCTTCCTCCGGAAGCCACCGAGCCACTTGCCGGTCTGGCGGAACGCGGCATGAATCTGCAGTGCACCATCCAGGACGGAACCGTGAATATCGGCAACGAGAACACCCTTGTCAGCCTGACACCGGAACCACTCTATCCGGACTAAAAAATCTGCCCTTCAGACCTACCAGATTATCGCAGTTTACGTTAAGGTAAACTTTAGCCGATATTAACGAGGGCCACACCAGGCCCCGTCAGCTTGGCTATACTAAAACCAACGACACCCTCACAAGGGGTGTTTTGTTCCTCAGACCACCACCCCAGGAAGAGGATTATGACAACAACAAGAGCCAAAGTTGCTTACTCCCCGGTCTTTACCGACGGTGCGGAGTTCCGTATTCCCACCTTCAAGTTATTGAAGCAGGATGGCTCCCTTTATAAGGGCGCCAAAACACCGGATCTGGATAAAGAAAAGGCCCTGCGCATTTACCGTGCAATGGTCACCACCCGGATTCTTGACGAACGCATGCTCGCCGCCCAGCGACAGGGGCGTCTCAGCTTCTACATGCAATGCACCGGTGAAGAAGCAGCCGTCATCGGCAGCGCCGCAGCACTGGACGACGCCGACATGATCATGGCGCAGTACCGGGAACAAGGCGCCCTGGCGTATCGGGGCTTCTCCATCGATGAATTCATGAACCAGCTGTTCGGCAATGAACTGGACTATGGCAAGGGCCGCCAGATGCCGGTGCACTACGGTTCCAAAAAGCTGAACTACATGACCATCTCATCGCCCCTGGCCACCCAGATCCCCCAAGCCACCGGTTATGCCTACGGCCAGAAACTGGCGGGCGACGGCCACTGCACCATTACCTATTTCGGCGAGGGCGCCGCCTCGGAAGGGGACTTCCACGCCGCCCTGAACATGGCCACCGTGCATCGCGTGCCGGTGATTTTCCTGTGCCGCAACAACGGCTATGCCATTTCCACCCCAGCCACCGAACAGTTTGCCGCCGACGGTGTGGCACCCCGGGCCTATGGCTACAAAATGGATGTGATCCGTGTCGACGGCAACGACATCCTGGCCGTCCACGAGGCCACTAAAGCGGCACGCCGCCTGGCGGTGGAGCATAATCGCCCGGTGTTGATCGAAGCCATGACCTATCGCCTGGCCG
This sequence comes from Marinobacter sp., assembly GCF_048269445.1. Taxonomy (GTDB): domain Bacteria; phylum Pseudomonadota; class Gammaproteobacteria; order Pseudomonadales; family Oleiphilaceae; genus Marinobacter. The sequence goes on from NZ_JBLXIQ010000001.1 coordinate 133,807, forward strand.
CCCATTCCTCGTCCGATGACCCGTCTGGCTACCGCAGCAAGGACGAGGAAGCCGTCTGGCGCGAGAAAGACCCGATCCTGAGAATGCGCCTCTGGCTCGAAAGCAAGAAGTGGTGGAGCGAGGATGACGAGAAGCAGCTGCAGGAAAACATGCGCCGCGAGGTGCTCGAGACCATGAAGCGTGCGCAGAAACGGCCACCGCCGGCGCTTGATACCCTGGTAAGCGATGTCTACGACGAGGTTCCGCCGGCCCTGGCTGAACAGTTCGAAAAGCTCAAGGCACACATCCGCCGCCATCCGGACGAGTATCCGAAGAGTGCCGAACACGCAAAGAGGGAGGCCTGAGATGACCAAGATGAATATGCTCCAGGCCATCAACCATGCCCTCGACACCGCCATGGCCGCCGACGAGCGGGTACTGTGTTTCGGTGAGGATGTGGGCGTCTTCGGCGGGGTTTTCCGCGCCACCAGCAATCTGCAACATAAGTACGGCAAATCGCGCTGTTTTAACACGCCACTGGTAGAGCAAGGCATCATCGGCTTCGCCAACGGCCTGGCGGCGCAAGGTTCCGTGCCGGTGGCCGAGATACAGTTTGCCGACTACATCTTCCCCGCGTTCGATCAGATCGTGAACGAGTCGGCAAAGTTCCGGTATCGCTCCGGCAACCTGTTCAACGTGGGCGGGCTGACCATTCGGGCACCCTATGGCGGCGGCATTGCCGGCGGTCTCTATCACTCGCAATCACCGGAAGCCTACTTTGCCCATACGCCGGGCCTCAAGATCGTGGTCCCGCGCAACCCTCACCAGGCCAAGGGCCTGCTGCTGGCCGCCATCCACGATCAAAACCCCACCCTGTTCTTCGAGCCCAAACGACTCTACCGCGCCTCCGTGGGAGATGTACCGGAAGAAGACTACCGGCTGCCACTGGGCGAGGCCGAAGTGCTTAAGGAGGGGACAGATGTCACCTTACTGGGCTGGGGCGCGCAGATGGAAGTCATTGAACACGCCGTTAAGAAGGCGGAAAACGAAGGCATTTCCTGTGAAGTCATCGACCTGAGAACCATCCTCCCGTGGGATGTGGAAACCGTGGCCAACTCGGTGTTCAAGACCGGGCGGCTGGTGGTTACCCATGAAGCCCCACTGACCGGTGGCTTCGCCGGAGAAATCGCGGCGACGATACAGGAGCGTTGCTTCCTGTACCTGGAGTCCCCAATCGCTCGGGTGACCGGGATGGATACCCCCTTCCCGCTGGTGCTGGAAAAAGAGCACCTGCCCAATTACCTGAAGGTCTATGAAGCCATCAGGTCGAGCGTGGAATTCTAGGTTGATATCAGGACAGGAGAGCAATCATGAGTGATTTTATACTGCCCGATATCGGCGAAGGTATCGTGGAGTGCGAACTGGTCAAATGGCTGGTCAGCGAAGGGGACATTATCGAAGAAGACCAGCCAGTTGCCGAGGTGATGACCGACAAGGCCCTGGTGGAAATTCCGGCGCCCTATAAGGGCCGGGTGGCCCGCCTCTACTATGAGGAAGGCGACATCGCAAAGGTGCACGCCCCGCTGTTCGAGCTGGTGGAGGAAAGTGACAATGATGAACAAACTGCGGAGCCTCAGCCAAAGCCCGCCGATGCGGACACCGCTGCCAGCAACATCCCAGCCGCCCAGCACGCGTCCGGCACCAACAACACAGCCGACGACGTCACTGAAGACTTTATCCTGCCGGATATCGGCGAAGGCATCGTTGAATGTGAAGTGGTGGAATGGCGCGTGGCCGAGGGTGATGAGATCGAGGAAGATCAGCCGGTAGTCGATGTCATGACCGACAAGGCCATGGTCGAGATTACCGCGCCCAAGGCTGGCCGAATCACCAAGCTTTACCATGATCAGCAGGCAATGGCCCGGGTGCACTCCCCGCTGTTCGCGTTTATTCCCCGGGACCGTGAAGAGCCCGCAGAAGCCGGATCAAAGCCAGCACCGGAACCGACGCCGACAACGGCAAAACCGGTCTCAACAGGAAATCGGCAGCGGATTCCCGCAAGTCCCGCTGTGCGCCGTCTGGTAAGGGAGCATGATTTGAACCTGCCGGACATCGACGGTTCCGGCAAGGATGGCCGGGTGCTAAAGGCCGATGTACTGGCCCACCTCGACAAGCCTTCTGCACCTGCACAAGATCAGCAGCGCACCAGCGACTCGCAGCCTGCACGTTCAGGCCGAGCGCGCGGCATGCCGGAACGGGAGCAGGAAATCCGGATAGAACCGATCAAGGGTATGAAAGCGGCGATGGCCCGCAGCATGGTGGCATCGGCAACCACCATCCCACACTTCATCTACAGCGAAGACATCGACGTTACCGACCTGCTGAAACTGCGGGAGCAGCTCAAGCCGGAAGCCGAAGCCCGGGGCTCGCGGCTGACACTGATGCCCTTCATCATGAAGGCCATTGCCCTGGCGGTTCAGGAGTTCCCGGTACTCAACAGCCGTGTCAACGAGGACGTCACGGAGATTCACTACCTGCCCAACTGCAACATCGGGATGGCGGTGGACGGCAAGGCAGGGCTGATGGTTCCCAACGTCAAGAGCGTTGAGAGCCTGACCCTGCTGGGCATTGCTGATGAAGTGGCTCGCCTGACCGAGGCGGCGCGCTCCGGACGTGTCAGGCAGCAAGACCTTAAGGGCGGCACCATCACCATCTCCAACATCGGCGCACTCGGCGGCACCTACGCCTCCCCCATCATCAACGCGCCTGAAGTGGCGATTGTGGCCCTGGGTCGGACCCAGAAGCTGCCTCGCTTCGACGCCAACGGCCAGGTGGTGGAACGGGCCATCATGACCGTGAGCTGGGCGGGGGACCATCGCATCATTGATGGCGGCACCATTGCGCGCTTCTGCAATCGCTGGAAAGGCTATCTGGAATCGCCACAATCGATGCTGCTGCATCTGGGCTGACGGGGCATCATGGCGGAGAAGACACAGCTTCAGCAGTTCTACATTCCTGAAGAGCAATCGATCTACCTGCTCAGCCATGATGATGCCAAGAAGCTCAAGGACTGGGTGGCGCTTTGCGCCGCCCAGCTCCGCCAACTGGGTTACCTGGATATAGAACTGATCGGCAAGGGCGCCTACGGCTTCGTGTTCGCAGGCCGTCTGCCGAGCCCGGACAACACCGGCCCCGAACACGTCTTCAAATTTACCCGCATCAACTTGCCCCAACACCTGCAGGACCGCCTGGAGGACGAAGCCTACATCCTCGAGCAGGTCCGCCACCCCAGGGTGCCCCGGCTGATCGCCTACCAGCGGGCACACAACCAGCCCATCCTGGTAATGGAACGGGCGGCCGGTCTTAACCTGGAAGAAGTCTCTTTGCGTGAGGGCCGCCTCAAGCCACGGGTGGTCATCCGAATTGCCGACCAGCTTGCGGACATCCTGCGCAACCTGCGCCGCGAGAACGGCCCCGCCGGACGACCCATCGTCCATGGTGACATCAAGCCATCCAACCTGGTGTTTGACGCCAGCACCGAGGATATCGCCCTGATCGACTGGGGCTCCTCGGTGTTCGCACAGCTCGATGCCAACCAGCAGTTCCTGACCACCAATGTCATGGAATTGATGTCCGATAACCTGCAACAGACCAATGCCCGGCTGGGGGATGTCTACTTCATTGGCGAGGAGCAACTCAACGGCGGCCTGTCGTCTCCCCGTTTTGATGAACAGGGCGCGGCCGGAACTCTCTATGCGCTGGCTTCCGCCCAGTCATGCCGGTTTGGGCACCAGGCGATGCCCGCCACCTCACTGGGGCTCCCCATGGAGTTCGCCCGCATGCTCGACGGCATGCTGGCCCCGGACCCGGAAACCCGCCGGCAGGCCGGCGACTACTACCTCAGAGAAATGCCGAGGATGGCGCGCACAGTGATGATCGATCTTCCGGAGCCTCCGCCAGTGCCCATGGTGCCAGTCTGGACGCGCCCGTCAGACCACGACATCGACACCGTGGTATACAGTTCCCGCAAATCCTTCCTGCGGCAGGAAGGCGCGCCCGAAACCCTCAACGATGTGAATGATGTACAACTGGACCGCTACTACAAGAATTTCATGCAAGGGATGGGTGAAACAGAAAAAGCCTTCCTGGCCGCCGTCAGCCGGTTGGGGCGGTATCCCGTCGAAGGGGGGCTGGCCGTGCGCTGGGAGAGCGACGGCGTTTATATCGATACGTCCCTGAATCTGCACGACCCGAACCTGAAAACCGCCTTCATCCAGGCCGTCAACAACATGGTTTGCCTTGCCCAGGCCATCTACCGGCAGGGCATCTTCAAGAGCTGCCTGTTCAACGCCCGCAACACCCTGCACATCGACCGCGCCGGACCGGACCTTCCATTCCTGATCGAACCCGGTATGGAACTGCGATATGAGGTCAGTGCGGCGCCGGAAGTGGAGGACGAATCCCGGGTGCATTCCTACTTCGAGGACGGCCCGGACCCGGAGGAATTCCTGGTGCTGCCCCAAACTATCATTAACGCCCTGGAGGCCCTGAATGATATCCACCACACAGGCATGATCATCTTCGAAGCCCTGCCCCGCCACCTCAAGATCCACAGCCACTACCGCTTGCTGGCCCCGGACCGCGAAAGCGAATTTTCCCGGCTGCTCGACGAAATTCTCTCGGCCGTGGACCAGATCACCGGACTGGGCGTCTCCGGCTTCATGAAAATGCCCTACAAGGACACCCGCTTCTTCCCCCACATCGAACGCCTGCCCGAGCGCTACTATCCACGAAATCCCAGAGTGGAGACCGATTCCGCCTGATCGTTATTACGAGCTAAACCAACGCCAACAGGACTGGACAGGACAGGCCATCACACGTAAGATTGCGCACTCGAAATTGATGCAACAGCAACGATTTCAAGCGCCCGTAGCTCAGCTGGATAGAGCGCTGCCCTCCGGAGGCAGAGGTCAGAGGTTCGAATCCTCTCGGGCGCGCCATATTCCACAAAAAAGCCCACGTTCAAGTGGGCTTTTTTGTGGAACTCTGGTTTGCCTGAGGGCAGATGCAGAACCTCCGTTCGACAAATCGCGAACGCGATTTGGGCGCCGCAGCACAGCGAAGGCGGGGCAAAGCCCCGAAGATCGCCATAAGGCGATCTGAGTCCATCCTCTTTTATCAGCCCCTTGAACCAGGCCAAATCGGAACGCAGGTCCTTTTTTTGGCCTGTGCCCAAATGGTGCCTATCATTTTTCAGAGATTAACTTCCAATTTTTTTATCGACCTTTGCCCTCCTTTGCCGTTTGCGCGATTTGGGCACTGTTTCCCTAGCCTCGCCTAACCCCACCAACTAACGTAATGCAACCCTATGTCGAGTGGTTAGCAAGCCGGACTTTTCCAACTCCGGGTGGACCTAATACGGGGTCAGGTTCACACCCTCACCACTCCGCAGGATGCTCAGCAGGCGGAAGTAGCAATGGCGGGGAATTGGAGTCTAGCTGCCAGACTGCGCTTTGGTCGCAAAGCGAATATTCAGATCGACCACAAAGCGGCCCTTTTTCTAGGCCGCGTAACCCCGTTACCTCCCCTCCGATTTACTGGAAGACCTGACGCCATGGGAATATTGCGAAACACCAGTGGTTGGAAAACTCTAATCAGCGATGCGACTAAAACAAAGAGGCTTACAATGCTTGAAAGCACTGAAGCTAAGCCTGCAAAATCATTCGGTTCCAAAAATTAAATTGGCATTGGATCGCTAAATGAAATTATTTGAATTAGAGCCAAAAGACATATCTGACCTAGGCGATGGCGATCTTAGAGATTTGGTGGGTAGATTGTCAGAAGCCGAGATTAGAAGATGCGGCCTTCAGCCAAGCTCTGTTCTGTGGGGAGGTGCGCAAGAAGCACCTGACGGCGGGTTAGATGTTCAGGTCAAAAATGCAGACCGCGTTGAACAACCCAATTTCATTCCACGGGCAGAGACCGGCTTCCAAGTCAAAAAGAATAGAATGGGACCCGCGGCTTGCGCTAAAGAGATGACCACTAGCGGAGCACCCAAGCCTGTGATCGCCGAACTAGCCAAAAAAAACGGCGCATACATAATTGTTAGCGGCGCGGATGACTGTAGCGCTGAAATGCTTGAAAGCAGAGTCAAGAGCATGCGATCCGCCCTTGACGGACTCTCAAATAAGAACGACATTGCAGTTGATTTTTATGGTCGCGATCGTCTCGCAACCTGGCTAAGACAGCATCCTGGAGTGTCACTCTGGACTCGCTCAGTATTGGGAAAGCCGCTCTCTGGCTGGAAACCTTTTGGGCGCTGGTCTTCAACTCCCCTAGGCGTCGAAGACCAATTCTTATTAGACGACCATCCCTGCGTATTCAACTTTAGCTCGGGATCCGATGATGCATTGACCGCTCTTCAGGGCATCGAGCTAATTCGCGCCAAACTCAGACATTCCTCTAATGCTGTCAGAATCACAGGCCTTTCTGGCGTCGGCAAGACTAGATTTGTTCAGGCTCTCTTTGAGCCAGACGTTGGAAGCAACAGCCTCCCCGAATCCGAAGTCATTTACGCCGATCGAGGGGAAACACTAAACCCTTCAGAGTCTGAACTGATCTCTTATCTGATAGCTAACAATTACTCTGCCTATTTGGTGTTAGATAACTGTCCACCTGAAGTACACCGTCAACTTCTAAAACTGTTGTCTGAGAAAAGCCATAAACTCAAACTAATAACCATTGAGTATGATATTGCTGACGATCGGCCCGAAGAGACAGACGTCGTTCACTTAGAGCCATCTAGCGAAGCAATTGTTTCGAAACTTCTCCAAAAACGGCAGCCAGAACTTGGAAAAGTCAACGCAGATAGAATAGCCGAGTTTTCCGGTGGAAATGCCAGGCTCGCCATAGCATTGGCAGCTCAAGTAGATGCGGATGAAACACTTTCCAATTTTAAAGATGAGGACCTTTTTAATAGGCTATTCAGTCAAAGGAAAGTACCCTCCGAGAGCTTACTTGCTAACGCCGAGATTTTGTCCCTTGTTTATTCCTTCGATGTCGCCGACAGCAAACCTGGTAATGAACTAACAGTACTGGCAGAGATCGCAGAAACAACGCGACGCACCTTGTATCGTAGTCAAGGGGATCTGCTCGCACGCGGGCTTTGCCAAAAACGCGGTGGATGGCGAGCCGTTTTACCTCATGCCTTCGCCAATCGGTTGGCAAAAAGGGCGCTGGAAAGAATCCCACCGGATGAAATCAACACGGTGTTACTCCAATCAGAAAACTGTCGACTACTCAAATCTTGTGCTCACAGGCTTGGCTATCTTCATGATTTCGAACCTGCGGAAGTGTTAGCCAGCAGCTGGTTTGAGGCAGGTGGTCCTCTGTATGATTTCTCATCTTTGGATGCGGATAGTCTAGCAATACTCGAATTTATCGCTCCAATCTATCCAGAGCGCGTTCTGTTAGCAATTGAAAAACAATCGCAAAATTCAGAGTTCACTTCGAGGCAAAACAGGGATTTTTCTACACTCGTTAGCCTCTTGAGAAAATTGGCATATGAAGATGAAGATTTTGATAGGGCAACTGAAGTCATTTTGGCGTTTGCTCGGACCGAGAGGCCGGATGAGAATTATGACAGCATCACTCGACAGCTGGAGAGCTTATTCTCGCTTTACCTATCCGGCACATTAGCACTACCAGAGCGCCGACAAGCGTTTCTTGGCCGCCTATTGGCCTCCAACGAACAAATAGATTGGAGCATCTCAAAGAAACTGCTCTCAGCAGCTTTTGAAACGTCTCATTGGTCAAGTTCGTACTCATTTGACTTTGGAGCACGGAAGAGAAGTTTTGGCTGGGCTCCCAAGAGCAGGCAGGACATAGATCTCTGGTACAACGGTTTTATTAATCTCTTGAAACCGAGTTTGCTCTCCAGCGAGGAAGGGAGAAGGACGGATGCTGCTGAGCTTTTGGCCAATAACTTCGGGAGCTTGTGGTCTCGCGCCGGTTGTTTCGATGTACTTGAGCAAGTAATCAAAGACTCAACTGGAGAAAATGGAAACCCGCCACTTTGGAGGGCCATTAAGAAAACTATTGCTTCATATAGCGAACCTCATTGTCCCGAAACGCTGAGGCGGCTGGAGGAACTGGAAAAACTAACCGCTCCCAATTCACTTAGATCAGAGATAGAGGCATATGCACTCGCTTACACTTGGGAGCAGGCTCTGATCGCAGAGGGAAATCTAAGTGAACAAACCAAAAAAATTCACGAAAAGATCGAGACCCTCGGCGAGTCAGCTGCAATAGATTATGACTTGCTCAGTGAGTTGGGCCCTAAGTTGTGGAAAGAACAAATAGACGCACTACAGTCCTTCGGGGCTGGCTTGGCAAAGGGGGCTCATGATCCAGAGGTATTGTTCCATCACCTCGTCCGGTTAATGCAGGAACAGAGGTTAAACCACCCTGAGCCAATTCTATTCTACGGCTTTCTTAAAGGCGTTCACGAACAGCACCCTGGCTTGTGTCGTAAATTGCAGGAAGCTGTCCTAGATATCCCCGAATTAAAACCGCACTTCGTATATCTCCTCACGTCAACGCCAATCGAACCTTGGGGAACCCAGCTACTTATAAAGCACTCAAAAGATCCGGAAACACCCGCTGGGTCGCTCTACCCGATTTCAGCGGGCGGGGTTCATGAAACGCTCACAGATCTCGATCTGATAAAGATTGTTGACCCGATCATTAAAAAGAGGGGGGGTATCGAGGCCACTATCCAATTATTAGGCATGCGCTTTTTCGCCATAGAAAAAAGAAAGTATGCTCCAAGCCCCGAAATACGCGCCTTCGGAAGGTCCGCTCTTAACGAGTTGGCCAAGTCCAGTGAGAAAGAGATAAACGTTCAGTCCATGCACTCTCTCGATAAAATCATAGGATTTTGCTTCTCTCCTGAAACAAAAACTACGGAAGTCGAAAAGACGATTGATCTCTTTATCCAGGCTTTCTCGGAAAGACGACTTTACACTTTTCATTTCGAGGAAGTCATCGACGCCTTTATCCTGGCGTATCCAGAATTGGTTTTAAATCGAATATTCCACGAGAACCAAGAAGATCTCTCTTTGCGTTATGATTTGTTCAGAGACAGACTGGGACGTCATGAGTCTGCATTGAACTCTGTGCCTTGCAAGAGGCTGGAATCTTGGTGCGGAGGCGATGACAATCGGATTTTAGAAGTTCTTGGCGCGCTAACCATATATGTTCCCCACAAAACCAAAAGTAAGCCAAAGGAAGGCCAGTCGTCTGTGGTCATACACCCCAATGCATTAGCACTTCTAGACGCAGCAAACGATAAGGGAAAAGTGGTGGACGCACTCTACAGTCGGTCCCGACCCACCTCCTACTCTGGATCTTTAGCACAGATTCTTGAAGGCAGACTACGAGCGTTCACTGGGCTTCTGGAGCACCCATCAGCTGAAGTTCGAGAGCGCGTCAAATCTCTGATCCCTGCCTTTGAGCAATCAATCGCGAAAAACAGTCGGATTGAAGCGGAGCTTGCCAGTCGTGAAGAACAGCGGTTTGAATAGCGTGCTTCGAATTAAAGCACCTCAAGCAAGGGGGGCAGGTCAGTCGCATTCTTATCGCCACAACCCAAGCGATCAACTGTAACCATCTCTTAGTTCATTTTATTTCTGAGGGGGTCATCAAGGTTATGTTTTCCAAATACCTAGAACGTCGCAAACGTCGTGAACTTGAGAAGGAATTCGCTTTTGGAGTGGACAAATCCAAACTCCACAGAGTTTTCGTGAGAGATGGGGTAGAGGAAATCGACGGTGTTAAACGAACTCTCGACACCCACGATTCTGAACTTTATCGAAAGTTTAGCGGGGGGAAGTTTAGCGCACGTGGCTTTGCGACCTACCTGTACTTTCAAGGGAGAAGGCTCACCAAAACCGAAGATAATTTCCACGAATATTTGCGAAATGAAAATATAGAGCAAAAGCTACCAACCAAGCTAGTGGAGGCACTAAAAAGTGACAACCTAGGGCGCTCCATTTTACCTGGGAAGGATTTCGAAACTAATAATTTTACGGCAATATTCAGATACGGGAACGATACCAAGATCAGACTTGATGGAAGCCGAATGAAGCGTTGGTTTGATATCACGGAAGGCGCACAACGGCATCTCAACATGCACCTACTAAGCCTTGCGAGAGGGATGGCCTTCAAGCGAGGAATGAATTTGGAATGGAAGGGGCCTTTCAACGGCTGGCCCAGATCTGAGGTAGAGATTGCTGCTGAGATTCTTAGCCACGCAGGTTCATGGGGCGATATTGAGGATGCCGCCATGTTTGACTTGGCAGACCTAGACGATGAACTTTACCAAGCATGTTTTGCCTTTGACGATGAGGTTTTCTTCGAAAGTTATCGATAGGGCTCTACCCCGTTACTGCTGACACTTCTAAAAGGAGGCCCGGGCCTCGGACCCAGCTTGTGCAGGCTTGCAGCACCTATCCAGACCACCCTAAATAGCCCGTTTAGGAGCGGCGAAAAGGGCTGCTTTCCAATGAACGCGGACCTTTACAGATGGCTTGCCAATGTTCTCTTTTGTTTAGCTCAGTTCAGAGGATGCCCTGGTCGCAAAGCGAACATTCGCATTTATAGATCATCGCTTGCAGCGGAGCTGCAGATTCAGGCCAAAGCAGCGAGAACGTAGAGATCAATAACAACCGGGGCTGTGTCCGGGCTGGACATGAGCTGAGCGCCGAAAACCAACAGCGACTACTCTGCGCCAGCCATGCCCAAAAAGGTTAAGCCCATGAACAAACATAGGGTAATAACGGGGAGTGTCTGGTGGGCCGGAGCAAGTCCGCCTTTCAAGCAATCATTATCTTGTTCGAAACCTGGGCTGGGTCTACTGTTGAATTAATGGCGATCAATCGACATCCCTCGGGTGGAGCTGTACCGGGCGGCCGGTCCTGTTGATTAACAGGGATACGTAACAATCGTAAATTCATGCCAGGACACCATCCCATGAACACACCTTCGTCATCCACCGCATCCGTATTTGAAGCACCTGGCCCAGGATCATGGTCCGTTGACGCGGCCCATTTCCCGCGACCTGTCTCTCGTTTTCAAGCCGAGATCCACCCGCAAGGCATCACCAAGGGTTTTCTGGAATGCGCGCGCCGCTACGGGTTGCTGATCGATACTCTCGACTATCGGTTTGTAAACGGTTTTGCCTACTCGACCGTCGTACAGGCGCCCGAGGCGGAAATTCCGGCGCGCTTCAAAGCCGCCGAAGATGTGTTCCGCAAAAAAATCTGGAGAGAGGATCTGGAGCGCTGGGACCGCGATGTGAAACCCGCCTCGATCAGAACGCATAAAGAGCTACTTGCCGTGGACCCGCAGGCGTTGTCCGACGACGAGTTGATTGCGTATATCGAACAATGCCGGGACAACCTGGAACGGATGATTCATCAACATCACAGTTTCAATTTGGCCGCGATTCTTCCAGTCGGTGATTTTATGGCCCATGTCGGCACATGGACGGACGCTCCCATCGGCGAGTTTCTGGCCCTGACGCGTGGATCGGCACCGGAATCCGCCGGGACCTTTCCAGAAATGGATCGACTGGCCGAGGAGATTCGCAACAGCCTGGATGCCCTTCAAATCCTGGCATCCAAAAAGTCGAGTGCGGATATCCTTGCACAGCTTCGCGATGCCCCAGGTCCCCTGGGTGAAGCAGCCAGAGATTATCTCGGCGTGGTCGGTGACCGACTGCTTAACAGTCTTGATACCGGCGAGCCCTCGGCTATCGAAGTGCCCGACGCGCTCCTCGCCCGGATCAGGATGGCTGTCGAACAGAGCGCGGCTCAGGCTGGGGCTGTTACCGAAGCAGACGTGGCCAGACTGCGGGAAAAGATTCCAGCAGAACACCGTGCCGATTTCGATGAGCTTCTTGACGAGGTGCGTCTGGTGTCGCGACTGCGTGACGAACGCGGATTTTACAGCGACGTCTGGGCGGGCGGTGTCATGCGCCGTGCGCTGCTTTCCGCCGGTGCGAGGCTTGCCGCAGATGGCCTGATCGAAGAGGCAGCGCATCTTATCGAGGCAAGTTACGACGAGATCCAGGTCCTTCTTGGCCGACAGGGTGGCCCGAGCGGGGCCGAGCTTGCGGCGCGCGCCTCCTATCGCAAAGGGCATCGCGTCGACACTGCGCCTGCGGAACTTGGCGATCCCGCTTCGCCGCCCCCTCCGATGGACGGTTTGCCACCCCACGTGAGACGGGTGATGACCGCCCTGGTGACGGCCATTCAATCCCTTGGGGCCGACGTTCAAAGTCATCGCGACAACGCCGTCATCAGGGGAATCGGCGCAAGCCCCGGAACCTACAGCGGCATCGCGCGGGTCATCGACGGGCCGGATGACCTGGGCCGTCTGGAACGTGGTGACGTGCTGGTCACGGCGGCGACCACAGATTCCTTCAACATCGTGCTTCCTCTGCTGGGGGCCATCGTCACGAATGCGGGCGGCTTGCTGTCACACGCCGCCATCGTGGGACGCGAATATGGCATTCCCTCCGTCGTCGGGACTCGTAACGCCACGGCGCAGATCACAGACGGAACCCGCGTGACCGTGGACGGAACGAAAGGCGAAGTCCGGATCGATTCCCCGTGAAACCGGGTCCGTTGGCCTCGGCCTGCGATGAGTCTGTGTACGGCGGAAAAGCCACGCAACTCGGAGCAGCGCTCCGCGCCGGGTTGCCTGTGCCCGAAGGTTTCGCGCTCGATACCGCGTTTGTCGATGCCATTGCGGCAGGCGACGCCAGTGCTCGGACCGAACTCGCCAGACTGTGTGCGCAGATGCCCGGACCGGTCGCTGTCAGATCCTCGGCCATCGGCGAAGACTCGGTGTGTGCGAGCTTCGCCGGACAACATGCGACGGTTCTCAACCTCATGGGTTTCGAGGCGGTTTTGGACGCAATTCTGGTCGTCTGGGAATCCGCGCGGACGGAGTCTGCCCGGGCGTATCGAGACCGGGTCGGGGCGGACGCGGCCATACGCATGGGTGTAGTCATCCAGAGTCTTGTCGCCGCTGATGTGGCCGGCGTGCTATTCACCTGCAACCCCGTGACCGGCCTGGACGAACTTGTCGTCGAGGCTTCGTGGGGCCTAGGTGAAGCCGTTGTGCAGGGTCTGGTCATCCCCGACAGCTATCGCATGGATCGCTCGGGGCGTCTGCTTGAAAGCCGCGCGGGTTTCAAAGACATAAGCGTGCAGCGTGTGCCCGGGGGCCTGACCCGCACGGAAGCGGTCGCCGCGCATCTTGTCGAGCAACTCTGCCTTGATGCGAAAAAACTGGCTGCGCTACAAGGGCTTGTGACGCAGTGCGAGGGTGTTTTCGGTACCGGACCCCATGACATCGAATGGGCATTCGAAGGCGAGACACTCTACCTGCTGCAATTACGCCCAGTGACGAAATCGGCTGTGGCCTGACGATAACATCGGGACAAAACTTTGAGCGCCAACAACGCTGCCATCCGAATGAATACCGCGAGCACGGCAGGCCTTCTGATGGCGTCAGCCCAGGCGCCGCTGGGTTCGACACTAATCGCCGTGGCGCTGCCGTCCATCGGCCTCGGAATCAGTGCGGATCTCGTTTTGATCACGGGCTTGCTGGTCACCGGTTATCTGGTTGTCAACGTGATTTGCCTGGGGCCAGCGGGAAAGATCAGCGATGTCATCGGACATTCGCGCATCCTATGGACCGGTATTGGCCTTTATTTAATCGGCGCGGCTTTCGGGGTTCTGGCGCAGGGTGTCAGCTTCCTGTTTCTGTCGCGCTGCCTGATGGCCGTAGCCGGTGCCTTGGTGGTTCCGGCCACCCTCGCCCTGTTGCGTCTGCATGTGCCTCCAGAGAGACGTGGCCGTATCTTTGGCCTGTTTGGCGCTACGATGGCAATCGCCGCAGCCTGTGGGCCTGTGCTGGGCGGTGAGATTGTGAGCCTTTTTGGCTGGCGTGCTGTTTTTGTTGCCAATGTGCCCTTTCTTGCCGCCTCTGCGCTTCTGCTGCATCGGTATCCCCTGCCTGCCGAAAACACCTCGGCACAGCGCCCGCTGAGAAAGCTGACAAGATCGCTGGATTTTATGGGTATCGGTCTGCTGGCGCTGTCACTGGCGTTGCTGATCCTGGCCAGCAAACTTGAAGGCACTGTGTTCATGGCCGTGGTTCTGGCGGCGGCCATCGCCGGAGTCGCCTTCGTCAAATGGGAGGCGAAAACCCCGACACCGGTCTTTGATCCGCACCTGTTTTCCCTGCCCCCCTTTGCCGCGGGAACACTGATAATCGCTCTGCAGAACTTTGCGATGTATGGATTGCTGTTTCAGTTACCGCAATTTTTTTCCGTATTCCGCGTGACGGAGCCGCGCGACATTGGCTACATGCTCTTCGTCATGATGATCGGCATGGTCGTTGCCGCGCCATTGGGCGGACAACTGACCGACCGGATCGGCGCACGGAGCGCGGCGCTTCTGGGAAGTGTGTTGCTGCTGACAGGCGTTGGTCTGCTATGGGGCATCGATTCATTTGAGTCCCCGCAGGGCGCAATGCCAGCCCTGCTGATGTCAGGATTGGGCCTTGGCTTGTGCAACGCGCCTGCTCAGTCCGCCTCGATGAGCGCCGTGGAGCCCAGACAGGTTGGAATGGCAGCTGGCGTCAGTTCCACGATGCGTTACCTAGGCGGCATTCTGAGTATTCTGGTTCTCGACGCGGTCCTGGGAGACGATCAAATCGTCAGCGTGGCGCGCCACGACGTCATGATCCGGCTATTTACCGTTGCCATTGTGCTGTCCGCACTCATGAGCCTATGGCTCCCCGGCGCGACTGTTGCCGCCGCAAAATCCCCCTGAAGGCGGTACCCGGGCTAGATATCAGTTAAACACCGAAGGCCATCCTGAAGAGGATTTGACCGCGAGTGACGAGACCGAATAAATAGCGCAAAACTGAAAGATACGAATGTTCGCTTTTGTTTAAGATTGGTGCGCTCGGCCTAGTCGCAAAGCGGACATTCAGATTAGCCTTGTAACGCCAGCCATTGGCGGTGCCTACACCAGGATCGTCCGTGAGAGTGCCACCAGCCCTTAAAAGATCTAATGGCCTTGATTATAGGGTTCAAGACTCACGCAACTGGCCTCTGATGAGCCTGAGGGGTGTCATGCCTTTCGGGGTAGTCCAGTTCATGAGATTTTGTCCACAGGTTCCGGCAAAGAAAGTGGCATGAACAGTTCTTACGAAGCCATTTGTTGCTGATCCCCGTCAGTGAAGGCAGGCTCCAACGCCACGTGCAGCACAGTGCCCTGCTTGTGATTGGACATGAAGCGTATTTTACCGCCCTGCACTTCCGTCATCAGCTTTGCAGAATAGGTACCCAAGCCCGTCCCCTGTGCTTTATTGGCAGTCGTATACTTGTCGAAGAAAGTGTCTCGCAGATTCTCGGGGATTGTTCCTTTATTGTGGATCAGGAGATTAATCTTGGCTTTTCTGTTCACCATAATATGCACCGTATCGCCAGGTGGAGAAGCTTCAACGGCATTCTTGAGTAAATTGCGCAACAAGGAAAGACACAGACTTTCCTCCCCGAGACAAACGCAACTCGAGGCCGGCCGCAGTGACAAGCGGACCTGTTTCTGGTCTGCCTCACTCTGCAGCTCACGGACAACCCGCTTTGCCAATTTGATCAGGTTCACGGATGCTGGCTCGAAGTGGTATGCACCCGTCTCCATTTTGTAGAGATCCAGGGTTCGGTTCACCATATTAAGGGCATCAAAACCCGCGTCTCGCATCGTTTCCAATGCACCTGCGACATGCTTGGTCCAAGGCCCGTTTTGTAACAGCGCGTCAGCGGTAGAAATAATGGCAGATAGCGGACTTTTAATATCGTGGCGCGTCATGCGTTCCACATCTTCGCGCAGGCGAGCATTCTCCAATAAAGCATCAATGTGGTTTCGCAGGTCCTCTTTTGCATGGCGGATTTCAATATGTGTCGCAATGCGAGCCTGCAGCACCGTCGGATCAGCCGGTTTGGTGATGTAATCCACGCAACCGGCCTTGAATCCCCGGGTGATCTCCTTGGACGTTGCATGTGCAGTAAGAAATATAACCGGTATGGCAGCAGTAGAGGGATCACTTTTTAGCTGGCGACAGACCTCATATCCAGATGTATCAGGCAGCGCCACCTCCATCAGGACGAGGTCGGGTGTCGCCTGAATATGAATCATCTCCAAGGCCTGCTCGCCATTGGCAGCTGACTGAACATTGTGAAGACGGCCTATGGTAGTGGCCACCGCCCTGTCCGACGAAAGATCGCCGACCAGCAGAATAGTGGCGCTCCCAAAATCGTGGCCAAACGCCTCGTTTGGTGTTTCATGAGCTACTTCCGCAGTTGGGACAATCTCTGCGGGGCCAGCGTGTTTCACCTGATTGGTAATCTTGTTGACCCGATACTGGAGATCCGCGTAGGTAAAAGGCTTAATCAGGAACTGGGTGACGCCCTCCTGAATGGCCTCACTGACCAACGTCCTGTCGCTTTCCGCAGTCACCATCATAAAAGGAATGCTGCGCCAGGCTGGAGTTTTGCGGATCACTCTCAGCAATTCCATGCCGTTCATTTTTGGCATGTTGCTGTCCGAAATAATTAGGTCGACTCGAGTGGTCCCCAACAGGGTTAGTGCCTGTTCGCCATTTTCAGCCAGTGAGACATTGTTTAACCCCATCAATCGCAGGCTGTCTTTTATCATTTTTCGCATTGCCGCAATGTCCTCGACAACCAATATGGACATAGACTGGGGAGGAAAAATCATGCCGGCCTCTCAGTGGTTCGGTGAGGGTCACGTACCAGACCAGATGCACATAGCGGTTTTTCGGTGCGACCCTTTTCTGAATACAACGTGCGACTTGAGCTTAGTTGCAGCGGTTTAGGAACTCAAATTTGCTGAGAGCGTCTGCAGACACGAGATGTGACTCCTTCGTTTTTCAATTTGGCACAAATCCTACTGGTGATTATTGACGTAACAAATCATTACAGGATAACCGTTATTTTTTGAACTACGCTCACGATGGCCGCCTTAAATAGCAATAATAAGGCAGTCTGCAATTGTCGGTCTCTCAGGTAAACCATCAACAATGAATTGACTATCCCTCGAAGACCCGACCATAAAAGGCAGTCAGATGAATAGAGAGAGTAGTAGCTACCTTCCTACCTTCAACAGTATTTGGCACTCGCAGAAATGGCCACAAATGTCGGAGTTTGCGAGGTCTATTTCCAGGCTCCTGTTTATTGTCATTTTTTTTGCAGCTGGCACATGGGTGGTTTACTTCACTGGTGGTACAGGATATGCCTACCCCTATGTAATCCTGCTGCCAATTCTGTTATCCACAGTTTGGTTTGGACTCCCCGGGGCAATCCTCGGTGCGGTGGCGGGTGGACTTCTCATCGGCCCGTTAATGCCGCTGAACGTATCAACCGATACCTACCAATCGACGGACAATTGGCTGGCGCGAATCGCTTTCTTCCTGCTCATCGGTGTTTTTTCAGCAGGGATTTTCCAGAGCCTCCGGCTGGCCAATCAGCGGCATCTCCATGCACTCGAAATCGATCATAAAACCGGCCTAGGTACACAAGCAGCCCTTAACCGGGACCTCAAAAGGTTACTGCGAAGGACGAGCCAGGATAATCCCCCCTCATCCGCGATATTACTGGTCCGGATGCAGGACCTGTGGGAAATCTTGCAGTCAATGGGTGCTGATACAGCGGAACAGGTGGTCAAAGACCTGGCCAAGCAAATCACTCAGAACATCGAGATACCTCATCAAGTCTACCGGTTCAGCAAATCGGAGCTGGCAATTCTGTTCTCCGTTGAGTCTCAAGAGGAGGTTGATCGCCAGGAAAAAGTGGGCGCCGTTTTTGACATTGCCAAGCGAGTGGGCGAAGAAGAAACCGTTGTGAAGGGCATCCCATTTCGCGTTCAGATAGTTGCCGGAAGCTACCTCATCAGAGATAACGATCAGAATCCGGAAATCGTCATAAACCGCGCGAGAACCGGCCTGTCCGTGGCAATCGAGAATAACGTTCCCTACAGGCGTTACGATCCCATGTTCGACCAGAAAACCGCGGAGCGCGTTCAACTGATAGCGCGAGTCCGTGATGGACTTGTCAAACAACAATTCCAGCTGTTTTACCAGCCCAAAATCTGTATGCGAACGGGCCGCCACGTTGGATCTGAAGCCTTGCTGCGTTGGTTTGACCAGGATAATAGGATGGTCATGCCCGGGCTGTTCATGCCCAAGGTTGAAAGTACTTCGTTGATAGACCCTGTAACGCGATTCGTGATCGCCAAGGCCTGTGAAAACATCAAATCACACAATCTCATGTCGGTGAGCATAAATTTCGCGATCGACAACTTGATGAACTCGGCTTTAATCGAGGATCTTGGACGGATCGTAGCTTCCTATGGTGTCAGTCCTGAATCTCTGGAAATCGAAATTACGGAAGGCGCACTGATCCGGGACCCTGAACAAGCAAAAACAGCCGTGAGGAGCTTGCGCGACCAGGGTTTCAAAGTCAGCCTCGATGACTTCGGAACAGGGTATTCATCCTTTCAGTACCTGACTCACTTGCCGCTGTCGGGGTTGAAGATCGACCGAGCGTTTGTCGAAAACCTGGAAACCAGCGCTGATGCCCGCACTATCATGGAATCCATGATCTCTATGGCCAAGGCACTAAAACTCGAAGTTACCGTTGAGGGTATTGAGACAGAAGAACAAAGGAAGATTGTCACTGACCTAGGGGCGGATCTGGTTCAGGGGTTTCACTACTCCCGGCCTCTTCCCCTGACCGAGTATCAACAATGGGCGAAAGCCCGTAGTTAGCCTTTTGACAAGTATGGCGCGGATTTCAAATTAGCAACTTTAGAAAGAAACAGAAGCGTCCCTGCCTGGCTACGGGGACAAGAGTCCAAAGGTCGCAAAGCGGACATTCAGGCGGATAGACCAACACTTTTCCTTGGAGAAATTCAGCCTCTTTTTAGAAATGTCCGCAGTAACGGGGTAGAACCCGGCAATCCGCATGGCCGACTCATTGGTCAAAAAAACTGCTAGGCTACCGTAATAAAATATGTAGTTAATAAGAACAGATGGGCATCACAATGGCGCAACGAGCTTGGGTTTCCACGACATTGATCTTTCTGCTGGTAATAACCGCCGGGGCTGGTATCTATTTCTATCAATCCCTGTCCTCAGACCTGACACAACTTGAAAGCGCCCACGAGGAAGCCCTCTCCGAGGCCGAACGCCTGCAACAAGAGCTTTCCCGGGCCCGCCAACGCCTGACCCAGCGCAGCACCAGTGCGGACCGGCTGGAGGCCCGGCTCAATGAGGCGCAACAATCCCTGATCAATGCCGCCAAAGAGCTAGAAGCATCGCAAGGTCAGATTGAAAACCTGGAAAGTCATATTGATGACCTGGATGCAAGCTTGTCAGCCAGCCAGACCCTGGCCAGTGCCCGCGGCGACCAGCTGGCTCAGAGCCAGGCCCGGGTCGCGGAGCTGGAAATCCGGATTGCCTCGCTGGATAGCAGTCGCCAGGAACTGGAAAGCTCCCTGTCCGCAGCCAGAGAGCAGCAGGCCCAGAACGAAGTCCAGATTGATAAACTCTCAGAAGAGCTAAAAGCCACCCGGGCCACTCTTGCTCAGGCCCGAGATCAACTGGCACAGAAAGAAAGCACCCTGGAGGAAGTGGCGGAGGAACGGAAGTCGGTCGCCGAACAATATCGCGAAGCGCGGGAGCAGTTGGCCCTGCAGCAGGCGCGGAGTCGCAGTGCTAGCGAGACTGTCAAGGAACTGGAGGCCCGGCTGCAACGTGAGCGCTCTGCCATGAACAACCTGCAGACTCATCTGCAGGCCCTGAGCGACGAGAAACAGACATTGGTATCACGTCTTGAAGACGGAACCACGGTCATCAAGCTGCCGGAAAATATCGTGTTTAATTCCGGCTCCGCCCGCATAGGAAAGTCCGGTCGTGAGACCCTGCAACTACTTACTACTGCCCTGGAAAGCTTTCCCGGCCACCTGATCAGCGTTCAGGGCCACAGTGATAGCCGTCCCATATCCCCCAGACTGCAGGACCGGTACCTCACCAACTGGGAGTTATCTGCCGCCCGCGCCGCCTCGGCGGTGCGGGTGCTGAGGGACAACGGCATAGCCCCTGAGCGCATGCAAGCGGTCGGCTACGCCGATACCCGCCCACTGGTGAAGGAAACTGATGCAGCCAGCCGGCGCATGAATCGTCGCATCGAGGTGCTCCTTTATCCAGACCGGTTCACTGTTAAAGCCCACCCCGGTCTGACAACGCACTAAAACCTCGTGGAACAGATCAGGCCTGTGCCCCTAACCCCGTATTGGGTCCGGAGAGTTCGAATCCTCTCGGGCGCGCCATTATTGTAAAAGGCTTGCGTGAAGACGCGGGCCTTTTTGTTTGGGTGTGTCCATGGTGTGTCCGCGGTTTTGAGGCTGTTCTTACCGACTCGAAGATTTTGACCATTTCACTGAAGCTGCAAGCCCCAAAGTTGGGCACAAAACATTCCAGAAATCCCGCTCCATGCAGACGCCATCGAGCCTTTGGAGCAAGTCTATCCGTTCGGATGATTGGGCGTGCTCGCAGATACACCAACTGTTAGCGAGGAACTGATCTCCACCAAACATGAACGCGGCTTCGCCCTTTGCCGCCTGCCTGCGGACACGGCCGCGAAGCTTGTGACTGGCCCCTCCATAAAAAAGAGTATCGCGCCGCTTGTGGAGGACCTCAATCCTGTACAAATTTCCGGAAAACGACGGATTTAGCCAACGTATCCAGGACGCCGAGCTGGACTATTTTGTCGGCTCTGGTGCTGGCCGCACGACTATTGCGGGAAATTACGTTGGGTTGTCCTACGAGCCAATAGAGTAATGTGTCCAGACTAACGAAAGACCTGCCGCAAGGAAGCGGCTCCTTTCACCATTGATGTGGTAGGTTGTCTTAGCGAACTTCACGCCCGCCTGTTCCTATTTTTAGGAATGTCCGCAGTAACCGGGTAGAACCCGGGCGGGCGATATTCGACAAAAGAGCCCGCCACTATGCGGGCTTTTTTGTCGAATATTGTTTGCTCCTTAGTCTTGATGAGTGGCGACAAACTCTTCAGATAACCCCAAACGCCAACATCGCATCAGCAACCCGGCAGAACCCTGTGGTATTGGCACCAAACACGTAGTCCCCGGGCCGCCCATAGTCTTCGGCGGTTTCGAAACAGGAGCGGTGGATTTCAATCATAATGTCTTCCAGGCGCTGCTCGCTGTAATCAAAGCTCCAGGAATCCCGGGAGGCGTTCTGCTGCATTTCCAGCGCGCTGGTAGCCACGCCACCGGCATTGGCCGCTTTTGCCGGACCAAACAAAGTGCCCGCTTCACGAAATAACTTCACGGCTTCCGGCGTGCACGGCATATTGGCACCTTCTGCAACCGCCAGGATGCCATTGCCAATTAACGCCTTCGCGTCGACGTCCGTCAGTTCGTTCTGGGTGGCGCACGGCAGAGCAACGTGGCAGGGCAGCAACCAGATGGATCCGTTGGCGACAAAATCACTGCCGTTCTGGCGACGTGCCGCATAGTCACAGATTCGGCCACGCTCAATCTCCTTGATCTGGCGAACAAGCGCCACATCGATTCCCGCCGGGTCATAGACGTAGCCACCCGAGTCGGAACAGGCAACCACCTTGCCTCCGAGCTGCTGGACCTTTTCCATGGCGTAAATCGCAACATTTCCGGAGCCGGAGACCACCACTTCTTTGCCCTCCAGATCCTCGCCCTGAGCGGCCAGCATCTCCCGGACAAAGTAAACCGTTCCGTACCCGGTCGCTTCCTTGCGCACCCGGGCGCCACCCCATCCAAGGCCCTTGCCGGTCAGTACGCCAGACTCGTAGCGGTTGGTCAGGCGCTTGTACTGCCCGAACAGAAAACCAATCTCCCTGGCACCGACGCCGATATCGCCCGCAGGTACATCGGTGTACTCACCAATGTGCCGATAGAGTTCGGTCATGAAGGATTGGCAAAACCGCATGATCTCGTTGTCAGATCGCCCTTTGGGGTCAAAATCCGAACCGCCCTTCCCTCCGCCGATCGGCATGCCGCTCAGGGAGTTCTTGAAGATCTGCTCGAAACCCAGAAATTTCACCACGCCCAGGTTGACGGAAGGATGAAACCGCAAGCCCCCCTTGTAGGGACCAAGGGCCGAGTTGAATTCAACCCGGAACCCCCGATTGATCTGCACCGTGCCAGAATCATCCTCCCAGGGGACCCGGAAAATGATTTGCCGCTCGGGTTCACAAATGCGCTCGAGTAGCTTTGCTTCCTTGTACTCGGGATGTTTGGCAATCACCGGCGACAGAGATTCCAGGACCTCCAACACCGCTTGGTGAAACTCAGGCTCCGCAGGATTTCTCAGGACGACTTGCTCGTAAAGCTCGCCAAGGGTGTCTTTCTGGTGCATGCGTATTCCTTATTCAGTTTGCGTGAGTTACTTCGATGATTTTCAGACGTAGCGGGTTCTTGCCGACCAATGACCAATCAATACGGTCGCCTACCCGAAGACCCAGGAGGGCGGCACCCGCTGGAGCCAGAACGGACACACACTCCTCGCCTGCCTCTCGCTGACTCGGGTAAACGAGCCTCATCGTGTACTCCGCGTCGTTACTTTCATTTTTAAAATGGACCAGGGAATTCATGGTCACGGTGCCGGAAGGCAGATTCCCGGCATCAACCAGAGTTGCTCTATCAAGCTCGCGAGCAAGCGCCTGGGCTGCTTCATTGCCATGTGGCTGCTTCTCCAACATGGCGGACAAACGATCAAAATCCTGTTCTAAGACATAAATAGCTGGACGTTCAGACATAACGACTCCTCAAGGCTCGTAAGCCAAGGTTCAGTTAGAGGATGTGTTCAGAGGGTCTCGCCGAATTCGACGATTTTTCGACGAATTCAGCGAAAGGAATGGCGAATACGGCGCAGCCCGGCAGCCAGAACTGGCGCCACGGATGAAACGGAATGGATGAAGTAAAAACCGGTTTTCATTTTGAAACTCAGCGGCTTTATAAAAAGATAAATCTTAGTAAGCTAAGCTAGCTCAGTTGACGAAGAAAAAAACCATCAAAACGTCTGATATCCGCGCCGGTCCAGACGCTTCCGGATCTGCTTGCCCCTTCGGTGGACTGCGTTGGCAGTCACTCTCCAGAAGGCTTTGAACGGTGCCTCGCAGTACCTGTGCCTGAGCGTTTATGGGAGTTTGCGCCTTCGGCGGGGCCAATGGCCCTCTCTCCTGCGAGATCGGGCATTATAAAGCGATAGGAAGCTAACGTCGAGCGGGAGGACTCGTCTCAGGTCGCATTAAAATGCCTGCTGGATAACACCTCAGGATAATTCTCAAGAGCACCGTGAGACTCAGAATTTTTGACCAAATCCTACTGGATACTCCGTTATCTTTTTGAAGATGCGCCCTTTATCCTGCTTTTCTCATCAAGAATTCTTACACGGATTCACGAACTAGCCTTGAACGACTCGCGACAGCTACCCGAGGACACTCCATGAAACTACAGACCATCATCTGCAGCACTCGCCCCGGCCGGATCGGCCCTTCCATTGCCAAGTGGTTCAATACATTGGCCAATGAACAGGGAACATTTTCCAGTGAGCTGGTGGACCTGGCCCAGTTCAATCTTCCGGTATACGACGAGGCCAACCATCCTCGCCTGCAGAAGTATGAGCACGACCACACCAAAGCCTGGTCAGCAAGCGTAAGTAAGGCGGATGCCTACGTATTCGTCATCCCCGAGTACAATTTCTGCCCGCCGCCATCGTTCACGAACGCGTTGAACTACGTCTACAACGAGTGGAATTACAAACCTTGCGGATTTGTCAGCTATGGCGGCGTTTCCGGTGGCCTGCGTTCCGCCCAGGTCGCCAAGCAGCTGGTCACCACGCTGAAAATGATGCCGATGGTGGAAGGAGTGATGGTGCAGATGCCCTGGGAAAAACTGGATGATCAGCGCCGTTTCCTCCCGGCCGAGCATCACACCGGCTCGGCCAACGCGATGCTTGACGAAATGGCGAAATGGGCAACGGCCCTGAAGTCGCTTCGCTGAACACCAGAGTACTAGAACAGATTCCGTTGCGACGGGCATCACCCCTGCCGATTCACCAGAATCCGACCATCACGGATGGACGCGGCAACCGGCAACTGCCCCAGCAGCACCTCGTACGGGGACCGTCCCTGCAGTACCACACAGCGCGCGGGCCGGCCTTCTTCAATACCGTACTCTTCCAGATCCAATGCCGCAGCACCATTGTCGGTAATCAGCTCCAGTGACCGGTCAATCCAGCCCATACCCAGCATGTGGCAGGCGTGCAGACCGACGTCCAGCGTTCGGAGCATGTTGCCGTTCCCCAGCGGGTACCAGGGATCGCGGATGGAATCCTGGCCGAAGGCTACCTTCAGCCCCGCATCCAGCAGTTCCGGAACCCGGGTCAGGCCACGACGCTTCGGATAACCGTCGAATCGGCCCTGCAAGTGCAGGCTTTCGGTGGGCATCGACAGAAAGTGCACACCGGATTGCTTCAACAACCGGAACAGCCGGCTGCAGTAATGGTCGTTGTACGAGCCCATGGCACAGGTATGACTGGCGGTAACCCGGGAGCCATAATCCAGCTTGAGCGCTTCGGCAGCGAGCACCTCCAGGAAACGGGACTCAGGATCATCAATCTCGTCGCAATGCACGTCTACCAGAAGGTCGTGCTTGTGGGCCAGCGCCACCAGCCACTGGACAGACTCAACACCGTAATCCCGGGTGAATTCGAAATGGGGAATGCCACCGACGACATCAGCCCCCAGACGAACTGCTTCCTCCATAAGCTCCTTGCCCTGCGGAAATGACCAGAGGCCCTCCTGAGGAAATGCCACAATCTGGAGATCAACTGTTTCAGCTATGCGCTCACGCACTTCCAGCATGGCCTTCAGCCCTGTCAGCTTGGGGTCTGTCACATCAACGTGGGTGCGGACATGCTGAATGCCGTTTTCGGCAAACAGCTTCAACGTCTGCTCGGCCCGGCCGACCACGTCGTCGCGCGTCAGGCTGGCTTTGCGTTCAGACCAGCACTCAATCCCTTCAAACAAAGTACCGCTCTGGTTCCAGCGAGGCTCGCCGGCGGTCATGGCCGCATCCAGGTGAATGTGCGGCTCCACGAAAGGAGGAGCAACCAGATTTCCGCCGGCGTCCAGCTGATTTTCTGAGGCTTCTTCCTGTGCATGCTGGGCCGTAATCGCGCTGAACCGGCCGTCGGCGATAGCCAGCCGGTACAAACCCTCGCGGCCCTGCAATCGGGCGTTGATAATGGCATTAAGACATTCACTCATAACCTCTCCTTAGGGTTCTAAACTGGCTCTGATCCTTAACGGTGCCGGTTAACACCGCCAATAAAACATCCCCGACTGTTTGCCAAGGATCCTTGCTGCAATATGCGCATCACTGGGCTTGTTGGCCAACCCATAGCATACGTGTAATGGCAAAAGGTGCTCTTCCCTCGGGTGACAGAACCGGGCGTGGGGCGCTCGCTCCCAGTGAGCCAGTCGCTCCGCCCGCTCCGGCTCCTGCAGGGCGGTATCGCCACAGGTCTGTTCCAGCCAGTCCTCGAAAGCCTGATTGCGGGCCTGTATGTCCGGTGTCTGCTCCGAAAAGAAGGCCCGCATGTTATGGAACGAGAAGCCGGAGCCAATCACCAGCAGGTTGTCGTAGTTCAGTGCCTGCAGTGCCTTGCCAACAGCCAGGTGAGCGCTGGCATCCAGGCTGTTGACCAGCGAGAGCTGAATGCATGGAATATCGGCCGCCGGATACATCAGTTTGAGCGGCACAAACAAGCCATGATCAAAGCCCCTCTGGTCGTCAAGGCGCGCCGGGATGCCGGCCTGACCCAGCGCGTGATAGACCTGCTGCGCTAACGCCGGCTCCCCCGGGCAGGGATATTCGATCTTGTAGGCCTCAGCTGGAAATCCATAGTAATCGTAGATAAGCGGAGGGTTGGCGCCGGAGGTGATTGTCGGCACCGCCTCCTCCCAGTGAGCGCTGATCAGCAGTATCGCTGAGGGTTTGCGCAGGGTAGCGGCAAGCTCCGTTAGCCGGTCCACCATCTCCCGGTGGCCCGGATCTCCCAGCAGCGGCATTGGCCCGCCGCCATGGGAAATAAACAGCACATTGGTATTTGTGTTCATGGCGTTTGTTCCTCTGCTCAGAGTTCACCCGGCCCCGCCGGGACAATGCCACTCGGGTTCAGCGCCTTGATCGAGTAATACCCGGCCTTGATGTGATCAAGGTTGACGGTATTGGCAATGCCCTCAAGCGCCAGTATCCGCTGCATGTAATCGTGCAGGCGCGGCATGGCGCTCAGGGTATTGCGGTTGCACTTGAACAGGCCGTGGTAGGCGGCGTCAAAGCGCACCAGCGTCACAAACAGACGGACATCGGTTTCGGTCAGCTGATCACCAAACAGGTAGCGACGTCCATCCGCCAGCCGTGACTCCATTTCGTCCAGGGCAGCAAACACCTTGGTGTAGGCCTCATCGTAGGCGGCCTGGCTCGAGGCAAACCCGGCCTGGTACACGCCGTTGTTCAGATCGGTATAAAGATAGCCGTTAAGTCTGTCGATTTCGCCGGCCAACGCCACCGGGTAAAGGTCCGGCCCCTGATCCACCATCTCTGCGAAGGCCGTATTCAGCATGCGCAGAATATCGGCGGACTCGTTATTGACGATGGTGCCGGTGTGTTTGTCCCAGAGTACCGGCACCGTGGCGCGGCCCGAAATATCCGGATCTGCCCGGGTGTACAGCTCATGCATGTAGCGCGCACCGTTGAGGGTATCCTCCTGCGCGCCGGGGTAGCCACCGAACTGCCAGCCCTGATCGGTTAGCCGGGGGTTGACGACGGTCACCCCGATCACGTCCTTGAGCCCTTTAAGCTCGCGAGCCATCAAGGCTCGGGATGCCCAGGGGCAGATGTAGGCGACATACAGGTGATAACGTCCCTGTTCGGCCTTGAAACCTCCCTCCCCGGTGGGGCCCGGTTCTCCATCCGGCGTGATCCAGTTGCGAAAAGGCGAGGTCTGGCGAATAAACCGTCCTTCCTCGTCTTTCGCCTGCACCGGTTGCCAGTTTTCGTTCCAGATCCCATGTACCAGCATGCCTCAGCCCTCTTTATGAAACAGGTTATCCACGGCAAACCGGCCTGCGCCCTGAATCGCCAAACCGACGGTGACCACAAACAGCGTGAGGGCATACTCGTAGCCATTATTGGACATGAACAGCCCGTTGCCGATGTGCACCGAGAAGATGGCTACCAGCATGGTGAAAGCTGCAACCACCGCCGCGGGCCGTGTCAGCAGCCCAAGTACCAGTGCCAGGCCGCCAAAGAACTCGGCACCCCCTGCCAGCAGTGCCATCAGGTAACCCGGCTCAAGGCCAATGCTGGCCAGCCACTGTCCGGTGCCTTCCAGCCCGTAGCCGCCGAACCAGCCAAACAGCTTCTGTGCGCCATGGGCAGCCAGAATCAGTCCCACCGGTACCCTCAGCACCAGTGCGGCAAAGCCGGCGTTAGAGTGGAACAATGCCTTTGCGAATTGAGTGTTCATAATCGTCACCTTTCATCTTTCTCTGGTTGGTTTATCCCGAAGCCCCTGCTTCAGAAGATGGACTCACTGTACTATCACCAAATGGAAAGACTAAGATGGCCAGCATTGCTTTATTATCATCGATTCATTGATAATCAGAGCACACATCAAAGGACATACCCATGGATCGCATCGAGGCCATGCGCGCCTTCGTGACGGTGGTCAATGAAGGCACCTTTACCCGCGCCGCGGACCGGCTGGACACGTCGCCTCAGCTGGTCAGCAAATACGTATCCCAACTGGAGACCCACCTGGGCGTGCGGTTGCTGAACCGAACCACTCGCCGGATCCACCTCACCGAAGCAGGCAGCCAGTATTTCCAGCGTGCCCAGCAGGTACTCAGCGACATTGATGAAATGGAAAATCAGCTCGGCGACTTGCAGACCGAGGCCCAGGGCCTGTTACGAATAAGCGCCCCGGTTTCGTTTGCCATTCGCCACATGGCGCCCCTGCTGAGCGAATTCCAGAGAGCGCACCCCGCCGTGGGCATCGACCTGCAACTGAATGACCGAAAAGTCGATATCGTGGAAGAAGGCTTCGATATTGCGCTGCGCATCGGCCGCCTGAAAAGCTCCTCACTGATCGCCAAACGGCTGGCACCGGTACGACTGGTTCTGTGTGCATCACCGGCCTATCTTGAGCAATACGGTACCCCCAGCAAACTGGAAGACCTCAGTGACCACCGGTACCTGCGCTACAGTTACATGAACATGGACCCCGGCCATTCCCTGCAGAAATGGCTCCAGGTCAACAGCCGCGAAAGTACCCGGGGGATGATCAGCAACAACGGAGACGTGCTGGTCGAGGCAGCCGTTGCCGGCATCGGGATTGCCCTGCAGCCCACCTTTATCGCCGGGGCTGCGATCAGGGAAGGCAAGCTGAAAGTCGTCCTGCCTGAACACGAACCGGAGCCGATGGGGCTCTATGCGGTGTACGCCCACCGACAGTTATTGGCAAGCAAGGTGCGCAGCTTTATCGACTTTATCGACGGCTATTTTGGTGATCCTCCCTATTGGGACAGGTTTGAATAACGCAGCGCGTGGCCAAAAAAAGGCCCCGGACACTCACGCGCCGGGGCAAACGAGGGGTCCGACTGACAGTCTCCCTCAGGGGTGCATCAACGCTCCACAATCAATTGGTCGGGGCCAGTACCGCTTCGGCCACCGGCTGAACAGGCTGTTCACCAAACCGCCGGCCCACCAGCGCAATAGCCACCGTGGCAATGGCACCGGGTATGGCCAGGGCCAGGAAGTTCACATGGTGCGGCAGTGCCAGGGCCAACAGGGTGCCACCGAGCATGGGGCCGACAATGGCGCCATTGCGGCCGATCCCGGAAGCCCAGCCCAGGCCGGTAGACCGGATACTGGTTGGGTAATACTGGGCTACGTAGGCGTACAACAAAATCTGGGAGCCGATAGTTGTGGCGCCGGCAATTCCCATCAGGGTATAGAGAACCCACATCGGATTTTCATAGCCGAGCGTAATCAGCGAGCATGATCCCAGGATAAAAAAACCCACCAGAACCGAGCGCAGTGAGAACCGGTCGGCCAGCCAGCCACCGCCCACGGCGCCGACGATGGCTCCGATGTTCAGCACCATCAGGAACATCAGGCTGGAATCAAGCGGGTAACCCGCTGCCGACATCAGTTTCGGCAACCAGGACCCAAGCGCATACACCATCAGCAGGCAGTTAAAGAACGCCACCCAGAACATCAGCGTGCTCATGGCGCGGCCACCACGAAAGAGCTCCAGCACGGGCGCTTTGCTATCGGTGGTGGGTGGCACAACCAGAATGTCCTGTTCGTTGATGTTCTTGAACGGCGCCACCTTGCAAAGGATAGCCCGGGCCTCGTCTGACCGCTTCTGCGCCATCAGGAAGGCCACGGATTCGGGCAGGAATTTCAGCATCAGAGGCAACATGAGCAACGGCACGATAGCCAGATAGAACATGATCTCCCAGCCGTAGTTGGGCACGATCCAGATACCGAGGCCTGCCGACATCATGCCACCGACCGCATAGCCGCTGAACATCAGGGCAACAAGGGTACTGCGCTTACGCGCCGGTGAGTATTCACTCATCAGTGACACCACATTGGGCATCACACCACCAATACCAAGTCCGGCAATAAACCGGAGGATCCCGAACTGCCAGGCGTTGGTGGCAAATCCGTTGACTACCGTTGTCACACTGAACAGCACCACACACAGCAGGATGACCTTCTTCCGGCCCCATTTGTCCGAGAGCATGCCAAAACCCATGGCACCGAACATCATGCCGAACAGCGCACTGCTGCCAAGCAAACCGGCCACGTAGGGATTCAGGCCCCACTGATCCATCAACAGCGGCAGAACCACGCCATAAATAACCAGATCGTAGCCGTCAAAAATAATGATCAGGGTGCACCAGAAGAGCACCTTCCAGTGAAATTTATTGAATGTCGCGTTATCGATAACGTCGTTGACGTCGATGTTTCTCATAGGTCTGTTTCTCCGAGTACTGTTGTTTTTGTCGGGAGTTCCGATGAATCTTTTTTTGCGTTAACCGCAATCCCCGCCGGCCACGGGAAGAATGGTGCCGGTCATGTAACTGGCCGCATCCGAGGCCAGAAACAGAATGGGTTCCGCCTGCTCATCCAGGGTGCCGTAGCGGTGCATGAAGCTGGAGGCGTTGGTCTGGTCTACCAGGGTCTGATACCAGGCCCTTTCCTGTTCGCCTTGTGCGTCGGTGTTGCGCGGGGTCAGCCGGGGCGGTGCTTCGGTTCCGCCGGGGGCCGTCGCATTCACCCGAATACCGTGTTCGGCGTATTCGAAAGCAAGATTGACGGTCATGGCGTTTACGCCACCTTTGGCGGCGCCATAGGGCACGCGCATCAGGCCGCGGGTCGCTACCGATGACACGTTCACGATAACGCCGCCCCTCTGGCCCACCATGTAGGGCAGAACCGCCCGGCAGCACCAAAGCGTGGGGAAGAGCGAGCGCTGAATTTCCTTCTGGATCTGTTCCGGCTGGTAGTGCTCGAAGGGCTGGGCCCAGATGGTGCCGCCGACGTTGTTGATCAGGATGTCGATACGGCCATACTGCTCGTGGGCTTTGGCCATCACCATTTCCGCGCCTTCCCAGGTTTCCAGGTTGGCCTGAACGGCCAGGGCTTCAACGCCCTGGTCACGCAGCTCGGCGACAACACCCTGGACATAGTCCGCGATATCCACCAGAACCAGCCGGGCGCCTTCGGCTCCAGCCAGTTCCGCAACCCGTCGGCCAATGCCCTGGGCCGCACCGGTGATCACCATCACCTTGTTGGTGAAGCGCGGGTTCATGCGACTTTCTCCTCGTTGACCGGGACACTCGGGGTGAACTTTTCATAGTGGAACGAGTTCGGCTCGATGCCTTGCTCACGGAAGTAGCCCAGCACGGCGTCTACCATGGGCGGTGGACCACACAGGTAGACATCCACATCGCCGTCATTGAGCGGTGCCTTGTCCATGTGCTGGGTGACATACCCCTTGCGCGGATGGTTGCTGTCGGCGCCGGATACCACGGTGATGTAGCTGAAGTTCTCCAGCTCCCCGGCAAAGCGATCCAGAATGTCCAGGCACACCAGATCCTCATCATTGGTGACGCCGTAGATGAGATGCGTCGGCAGGTCGCAGCCGTTGGCCTTCATGTGCTCCAGCTTGGCCAGGAACGGCGCCAGGCCGGTACCACCCGCCAGCATCAGTACCGGACGCTCGATGGGTCGCAAATAGAAGCTGCCCATGGGGCCGGTCAGGGTGACCTTGTCACCGGTACGGGCCTTGCCCACCAGCCAGGAGCTCATCAGCCCGCCCGGCACATTGCGGATCAGGAAACTCAGATCCCGGCTGCCGGGTTTTGAGCTGAACGAATAGGCACGGGTCTGGTCAGTCCCCGGCACCTGAATGTTCACGTACTGCCCGGGCAGAAACGCAATGTCATCGTCCGCGGTGATTTTCAGTTCGATGGAGGTGGGCGAAATCAGGTTCACCTCGGCCACAATGCCAGTGACTTCGGCATTACCGGTCTTGCACATGGTAGAAGCGACGGGCACTTCCACCACGCAATCGCTGGAGGGCACCATCTGGCAGGTCAGAACCTTACCCTGCTCGGCTTCCTCATCGGACAACGCCTCGTCGATGTACTCATCACCCATGTCGAAATCGCCCTGATGGCAAGCACCCTTGCAGGTACCGCAGACGCCATCGGAGCAGTCCATCGGCAAGTTGATCTGTGCGCGGTAGGCAGCGTCGAGGACCGTTTCGCCTTCATTACAGGACACAAAACGGGTAACGCCGTCTTCAAAGTTGAGTGCAATGTTGTAGCTCATGATGATGCTCTCCCCACCCATTACAGGTGATAGATATCAATTACCTGATTGATGTAATCGTTGTTCAGGATCACCTTCTTCTCGGTAATCAGGGGCTGCTCACCGCTGACATCAAGGGTGTAGAAGGACGTACCAAAGAACGTCTGGGTCTTGTGATAACGGTGACTGTTGGTCTGCCAGTTGAACCGCAGTTTTACCGTGTCACCGTTCCGCTCCAGGACTTCCAGGTTGGTGGTCAGATGGGTGGTCCGAGGCTCCGGCAGGGAGCTGGCACCCGAACGCTCGGTCTTGATCCGGTACACCCGATCTTCCAGACCCTGTCGGTTCGGGTAATAGATCAGCGAGATCTCGGTTTGCGGATCTTCGGTCAGCTGGTCTTCATCGTCCCAGGACGGCATCCAGTAGGTGACATCTTCGTGGTAGCACTGCAGCCACTGATCCCACTCGCGGTCATCCAGCAGGCGGGCTTCGCGGTAAACAAACGCCTGAATCTGTTCGAAGGTCATGCTCATGCGGAAGCCTCCTCTGACGACGCGGTAGCAAGAGAAATAAAGCGGGCTCGCTCCGTTTTAACGGCCTTGGTCATCTCTTCCACCCAATGCTGGTGGTGGGTCACATAAAGACCTTCATCTTCCGGCTTGGCACCACTCAGGATCGGCTTGAGGCCAATGGCATTGGCACCTTCGTCCGGACCTTCAATCCAGTGCTTGGCGCCGCGGCTCATGTCGTTCCATTTCAGGCCACTGGCTTCGTAGCCTTCCTGGCAGCCCCGGAATTCTTCCAGATCGTCCGGAGTACCCATGCCACTGACGTTGAAGAAGTCTTCATACTGGCGGATACGCTTGGCGCGATCGGTTGCCGGCTCGTTTTTCGGCGCCCAGCAGTAGATGGTGATTTCAGTCTTGTTGACGGAAATCGGACGCAGCACGCGAATCTGGGTGGAGAACTGGTCCATCAGATAGACATTCGGATACAGGCACAGGTTTTTGGTGGTGCGCACGATGGAATCGGCGCGGGCTTCACCGTACTGCTCCTCCAAACGCTTGAGCTGACCAAATACCGGGCGTACTTCCGGGTTCATCAGGCGGGTCCACAGCATCATGTGGCCGTTCTTGAACGAGTAGAAACCGCCCTCGTTGGACCAGCTCTTGGCGTCAACCGCCTCGGTGCCGCCTTTGTCGTAGTTGCGCTGGCCCATGGTGGACAGGTAATTCCAGTGCACGGTGCCGACGTGATAGCCATCAGCGCCATTCTCGGCGGTCAGCTTCCAGTTGCCTTCGTAGGTGTAGGTGGAGGCACCACGCAGCACTTCCAGGCCGTCTTCCGCCTGATCAACGATGTTGTCGATGATCTTGGTGGTTTCACCCAGGCACTCTTCCAGCGGCAGCACATCAGAGCTCAGGCTACCGAACAGAAAACCGCGATAGGACTCAAACCTGGGCAGCAGCCTGAGGTCATGGGAGCCGTCGGTGTTGAAGCTGTCCGGGTAGCCGCCCTTCTTCTGGTCGCGGGCTTTCAGCAGCTTGCCATCGTTCTTGAAGGTCCAGCCGTGGAACGGACAGGTGAATGAGGACTTGTTGCCACGCTTCTTGCGGCACAAGGTAGCGCCACGGTGGGAACAGGTATTGAGCATCGCCTTGAGCTCGCCATCCTTGGTCCGGGTGATAACCACCGGTTGGCGACCCACCGTCGTGGTGAAGTAATCGCCGGGATTCTCTACCTGGCTTTCGTGGGCCAGGTAGATCCAGTTGCCTTCAAAAATGTGCTTCATCTCCAGGTCAAACAATTCCTGGTCGGTGAAGATGCTTCGGTCACAGCGGTAATGGCCAGTGGTCGGGTCGGCTTCTACCGCCCCGCGGATCTGCTTTTCGAGTCTGTCGAGTTGGCGAGTCATGATGAATCCTCCTTACGCGGCTTCGCCTTCAAGAGCACGCTTGCGCTCATGGCGGGTTTGCAGCTCGGATTTGTCGGTGGACACCAGCTGGATATTGAATTCCACTTCGGTGAACGGCTTGTTCAGACCGAATGCTTCAGCCTTGGCGGGGTCCTCGATGCGATTGGCCTCCACCACCAGCTCTTCACGGGTTGCAAACGCAAAGTCGTCGTAGGTGTACTCATCGCCTGCCAGGTTGATCTGGGTGGTCAGGTGCTTGTAGCCCGGCTTGGCAATAAAGAAGTGGATATGCGCCGGACGGTTTCCGTGGCGGCCCAGCAGATTCAGCAACGCCTGGGTTGAACCTTCGGGCGGGCAACCGTAACCAGACGGAATGATCGATTGGGCGGTATAGCGGCCGTTTTCATCGGTGGTGATGCGGCGACGCAGGTTGTACTCGCTCTGGGACTGGTCGAAGTAGGAATAGGCACCCTTGGTGTCCGCGTGCCAGATGTCTACCACGGCGTTCGCGACTGGCTGGCCATTCTCATCGGTAACCTGACCGGTCAGGATCATGGTCTCGGCACTCTCATCGGAGCCATCGTCCATGCGGGCAAAGCCCTCGCTCAACGGCGCACCGGCGACGTAAAGCGGGCCTTCGATGGTACGGGGCGTGCCGCCGTCCAGGCCGGCCTGCTCGTCTTCGGCATCCATACGGATGTCCAGGTACTTGTCCATACCCAGGCCCGGCGCCAGCAGCGCGGCTTCGCCATTCTGGCCCAGGTCACCCACGTAGTAGACGGCCTGCCAGAACTCTTCCGGGGTGATGTCGAAGTCTTCAACGATCTGGAAAACGTCGTGCATGAAGCGGTGAACAATCTTCTTCACCCGCTCGTTTCCAGCGTCCTGGTTGAAGCCGGCAACTTTCTCCAGCAGGTCCTTCACTTCCGCGGTTTGCATGGTTTTAACGGTCATTGTTGGTCTCCTCGTGCTCTTGTTGTTGTTGCTCAAATCAGTTCATAAGTTGGCAACGGTGCGTTGGGTCTTAACGGTCATCCTCGTGGATGGAGGACGGATGCCGGCACAGTGGCGCGACAGTGATATCCATGAAGGGGAACAACGGCAGGTTGCTGATCAGCTCCTGCAATTCGGCGTTGTCTTCCACATCAAAAATGCTGACGTTGGCGTAGCTGCCCGCCACCCGCCAGAGGTGACGCCACTTGCCCTGCGTCTGCAGATCCTGGGCATAGGCTTTCTCCCGGGTCTTGATGTCCGCTGCCACTTCGGCGGGCATGTCGTGGGGGATGTTCACCTTCATCTCGACTTTGAACAGCATGTGCTTTCCTCCGTTATCGGTATGTTCCGGGGCCTCAGGCTTTCCGGCGATAGTGGGTGAGTTTGTCTTCATCAATTTCGACACCCAGGCCCGGGCCCTGTGGCAGATCCACGCCGTTGTTGTGGAAATTCAGCGGCTTGACCACGATGTCGTCCTTCATCAACAGCGGGCCGAACATTTCTGTGCCCCAGTGCAGGTTCTCCAGGGTTGACCAGGCATGCAGGGCTGCGGCTGTGCCGATGGTGCCTTCGAGCAGGGTGCCGCCGTACAGGCCGACACCCGCAGCCTGGGCCACGACGGCCTGCTCCAGGGCTCGGGCGGGGCCACCCGCTTTGGCAATCTTCATGGCAACCGCACCGGCAAAGCCGGCGGCGGCCAGGTTGTACATATCCTTGGCGTCCGCCACCGCCTCGTCGGCCAGAATGGGCAGATGGAATTTCTCGGACAGTCGTACCAGCGCCGCGTAATCTTTCATGGGCGTCGGCTGCTCCACCAGATCGATACCGGCGGCCTGCAACTCGGCCATACCTTTGGCCGCGGTGGCTTCGTCCCAGGCCTGGTTGACGTCGACGCGGACACTGGCGTTTTCACCCACGGCCTCCTTGATCGCAGCCACATGGCGGACGTCGTCCATCAAGGCGCGGGAACCGATCTTGAGTTTGAAGTCGCAGTGACGACGGGTTTCGATCAGGCCGAGGGCTTCCTCGATATCTTTTGCAGTGTCGCCACTGGCCAGCGTCCAGAGCACCGGAAGGTGGTTATGAATCGCCCCTCCCAGCAAATCGGACACCGGGCGGCCAAGGCGCTTGCCCTGCAGGTCCAGCAGCGCGGTTTCAATCGCGGACTTGGCCAGGTTGTTGCCCCGGGTTGAACGGTCTAACATTACCCTCAGGGTATTGATGTTGCCTGCGGGCTGACCAATCAGTTGCGGCTTGAAATAGGTGTCTATGGTAAGTTTCACGCTTTCGGGGCTTTCCGGGCCATAGGCCAGACCACCGATGGTGGTGGCTTCGCCCAGACCCTCGAGTCCGTCAGAGTCCTTCATCCGCACGATCACCATGCTCTGAACCCCCATGGTTGTCATGGATAGCTTATGAGGGCGGATGGTCGGGATATCGACCAGGATCGCTTCAATGGATTGAATGGTGGCGGACATGGGGTCTCCGAATCGCAAGTTAAAATGTCTGTGATTCGAACAGTACGAAGTTTCACGAATGTGAACCAATATTGATTAAGTAATAACCGATACCCTGGAGGTATGGATGGAGCTCAGACACTTGCGGTACTTCGTCGCGGTCGGAGAGGAAGGCAATCTCACCCGGGCCGCCGAAAGGTTATTTATTGCACAACCGCCGTTGACCCGGGCAATGCAGCAGCTTGAGGAAGAAATCGGGGTAGAGCTGTTTATCCGCAAACCCAGGGGGCTTGAGCTGACCAACGGCGGAGAGTATTTCCTTGGGCAGGCCCGACAGGTTCTGGACAAGGTGTCGGCCGTCGTTGAGGACACGCGGCGCATTGCGCAGCATCGGAAGACCATTTTCTCGATCGGCTTTGTGCCGTCGGTCTTTTATGGGCAACTGCCATTGATGGTGCGCCGCCTGCGTCAGAACAAGAACCTGGAAATTGTGCTTCACGAACTGAAAACCCGGGAGCAGGTTGAGGCTCTGAAGGCAGGCAAGATCGACATTGGCTTTGGCCGACTGAGAATCGACGACCCGGATGTGGAACAGGAAAACCTGTTTGACGAGCCGATTATCGCGGCCATTCCGGCGGGCCACCAGCTTACCCGTCACCCGCCTTCGATGAAGGAGCTGGCAGAGTGGCCGATGGTCACCTTTCCCTCGGGGCCGGGACCCAACTTTGCCGATATCACCCAGGGGCTGTTTCACCGTCGCGGCCTGAAAGTCCATGTCAGCCAACAAGTGAACGACCTTCAGACCGCGCTGTCCCTCGTGGCGTCGGACATGGGCTTCACCCTGGTGCCCGAGCAGGTCCGAAAGCTTAACCGCGAGGGCGTGGAATTTATGCCGCTGGAGGACAACAACATCACCACACCGGTCATTGCCTCACGGCGACGCGGTGAGAACCCCAATGCCGTTATGCGTCTGGCCAACACCATCCTCGCCGAGCTGGTGGAAAACCGGCTGACCGGGCGTTACCCGTAATCAGCGGGTGGTCTGCCGCACTTTCTCGGCAACGTCCTGAAGCCGTGGAAGGTACAGGCTTTTGAGGGTTTCCAGAGTTACCCGGGCGGCATTGGTACTGATATTGATGGCCCCCAGCAACTCACCGCTCCCCGCGAATACCGGAACGGCCACCGAGCGCAGCCCCTGGTCCAGCTCTTGGTCCAGGATGGAGTAGCCCTGCTGTCTGACTTTGTGGATCTCGTCTCGCAAGACCTCTTTGCTGGTCACCGACAAGGGCGTGAAGGCCTCCAGTTCGACTCGCTCCAGGAAAGCTTCCAGTTCGGGCTCAGGTAACTGCCCGAGCAACACCCGGCCCATGGAAGTGTAGGCGGCCGGCAAGCGGGTCCCCACGGAAAGCGTGATTGCCATCAGCCGGTGGCGCGCGGCCGAACGCACCACGTAAACCACATCGTCTCCGTCCAGCACCGCCAGTGACGAGGATTCCCCCAACTCGGCCGTGATGTCTTCCAGATACTGCTGAATTACCGCCCGATACTGGTTTGACGCCTGGTAGGCGTAGCCCAGCTGCAACACCCGGGGGGTCAGTTCGAATTGACGACCGGTACGCCTTACGAACCCAAGCGCGTGCAGGGTCAGCAGAAAACGCCGAGCCTTGGCCCGATCCATATCCGTTCGCACGGCGACTTCGCTGAGGGTCATGCGGGGATGCTCCGCATCAAAGGCCTGGAGCACATCCAGCCCCGAGGCCAGCGCGCCCACGTAATCCCGGTCTCCGGGCTTGAGAATCTGTTCGTCCATTCAGGCTCCTTCAGGACCTTCGGAAGTCGGTGTCAGTGCATGGTACCAGCTGGTTCGCTCTCCGAACATCCGTGCATTTTTGCCAACTGGTGAAAATTTGTACTTGACGACTGAAAACCAATCGCGCCATTATGTTCGCATATTAAACTTATGTTCGCATAACGAATTCATCAACCGAAACACTAATGGAGACACTGCGATGGCTGAATTCCTCTCCCTTCAGGAAGCGGTGAGCAAACACATCAACAACGGTGACACCGTTGCGATGGAAGGCTTTACCCACCTGATTCCGTTCGCTGCGGGCCATGAAATCATCCGCCAGTGCAAGCGTGACCTGACGCTCATCCGGATGACCCCGGACCTGGTGTATGACCAGATGATTGGCGCCGGCTGTGCGAAGAAGCTGATTTTCTCCTGGGGCGGCAACCCGGGCGTGGGCTCCCTGCATCGCCTGCGGGACGCCGTTGAAAAAGGCTGGCCGAACACCCTGGAAATCCTGGAGCACAGTCATGCTGCCATGGCCAACGCCTATGAAGCCGGCGCGGCCGGCCTGCCGTTTGCGGTGCTGCGTGGCTATATAGGCAGCGACCTGCCAAAGGTGAATGACCAGATCAAATTCATTGACTGCCCGTTCACCGGCGAGCGCCTGGCCGCTGTACCGTCGATTCGTCCGGATGTCGCGGTCATACACGCCCAGCGTGCCGACCGGAACGGTAACGTGCTGATTGAAGGCATTGTCGGCATCCAGAAGGAAGTGGTGCTGGCCGCCAAGCGCAGCATCGTCACCGTGGAAGAGGTTGTCGACGACCTCGGCGCCTCTGTAAACGCCTGCGTACTGCCATCCTGGGCGATAACCGCCATTGCCGAAGCTCCGAAAGGGGCCAGGCCTTCCTATGCCCTGGGCTACTACGACCGGGACAACGCCTTCTACAAGGACTGGGATGGCATTGCCCGTGACCGCGACACCTTCCAGGCCTGGCTGAAAGACAACGTATTTGAGAAAGGAGCTGCGTGATGAGCCTTGAATTTACCTCTTCGGAAATGATGAGCGTCACTGCCGCCCGGGCACTGACCAGCGACATGACCTGCTTCGTGGGCATTGGCCTGCCCAGCGAGGCGGCCAACCTGGCGCGCCTGACCCATGCGCCCGATGTAACGCTGATCTATGAATCCGGCACCCTGCAGACCAAACCGGATGTACTCCCGCTTTCCATCGGTGATGGCGAGCTGTGTGAATCTGCGCTGACCACCGTGTCGGTACCGGAGATGTTCCGGTACTGGCTGCAGGGCGGCCATATCAGCGTCGGCTTCCTGGGTACCGCCCAGATCGACCGCTTCGCCAACCTGAACACCACCCTGATCGGTGACTACCGCGCACCCAAGGTCCGCCTGCCCGGCGGTGGCGGAGCGCCCGAGATTGCAACCAACGCAAAAGAAGTGTTCATTACCGTGAAGCACTCCAAGCGCACCTTCGTGAAGGATGTGGACTTCGTGACCACCGTCGGCTTCGGCCGTGATGGCAAGGCCCGGGACAATGTACCCAATATCGGTAACGGTCCCACGGTCGTCATCACCGACCTGTGCATTCTCAAGCCCGACCCGGACAGCAAAGAGCTGGTCGTCACGTCCCTCCACCCGAACGTGACCCGCGAGGACGTCGTCGAAGCGACCGGCTGGGATATCCGTTTTGCCGAGCAGCTGCAAACCACGCCAGAGCCAACCGGTCACGAGCTGGAAATCCTGCGTGACCTGAAAGCACGCACAAATGCCCACCATGCCGGCCAATAGTGAGGACTATCATGACTAACGTTTATCTCTGCCACCCCCGCCGCTCGGCCATCGGCCGCTTCGGCGGCACCCTGGCCAGCGTTCGCCCGGATGACCTGGCCGCCCATATTTTCAAGGCCGTGCTGGAACAGGCCCCGGAACTCGATCCGGCGGCCATCGACGAAGTGATCATGGGCAACGCCAACCAGGCCGGCGAAGACAACCGCAACGTGGCCCGTATGTCGGCGTTGCTGGCCGGATTGCCCACGTCGGTACCTGGCACCACCCTCAACCGCCTGTGCGGTTCCGGCATGGATGCGGTGGGCACGGCGTTCCGCGCCATCCGCGCCGGTGAAATGGACCTGGTCCTGGCCGGAGGTGTGGAATCCATGTCCCGCGCCCCCTATGTGATGGGCAAGGCTGACAGCGCCTTCTCCCGAGGCCAGAAGATCGAGGACACCACCATCGGCTGGCGCTTCGTGAATCCGCTGATGAAGAAGCAGTACGGCGTGGATTCCATGCCCGAAACTGCCGAAAACGTCGCCGAACAGTTCGGAATTTCACGGAAAGATCAGGATCTGTTTGCGTTTCGGTCCCAGCAGAAATCGGCCCGGGCGCAGCAAACAGGTGTGTTCGCTGAGGAAATCGTGCCTGTCTCGATTCCACGCCGGAAGCAAGACCCGCTGATCTTCGACACCGATGAACATCCGCGCGAAAGCACCCTGGAAAAACTCGCCGCTCTACCGACGCCGTTCCGCGACAATGGCAGCGTGACCGCCGGCAATGCCTCCGGCGTCAACGATGGGGCAGCCGCGATGTTGGTTGCCAGCGAAGAAGCCGTGAAAAAACACCACCTCAAGCCCATGGCGAAAATTCTGGGCATGGCGACCGCCGGCGTGGAGCCTCGCATCATGGGCATTGGCCCGGTACCGGCGGTGCAGAAGCTGCTGGAGAAGCAGGGCATCGGCATCGCTGACATCGACGTGATCGAACTGAACGAAGCCTTCGCCGCCCAGGGCCTGGCGGTTCTGCGCGAGCTCGGCATCGCCGACGACGATCCCCGGGTCAACCCGAACGGTGGCGCCATCGCCCTCGGCCACCCGCTGGGCATGTCCGGCGCGCGCTTGTTGCAGACCGCTGCGCACCAGCTGCAGCGCACCGGTGGCCGTTACGCCCTGTGCACTATGTGTGTCGGGGTTGGTCAGGGTATTGCTACACTCATTGAGCGGGTCTGAGCGACCTGATCCGAGGAGAACTCATGGCATTTTTGAATCACAACGGCCGTACCATTTGCTATCGCTTGCTCGGCGACAGCAATAAACCGCTTATGATACTCGCGCACCCTCTTGGCATGACTCAAGGGGTCTGGGACGACATGTTGCCGTCTCTGCTGAACCGGTTCCGGGTACTGACCTGGGATCTGCCCGGGCACGGCGCCAGCGCCGCCTGGCCGGAAGATGCCGGCGAAATCACCCCCGATGACTTGGCCAACGAGGCGCTGGCACTGGCACAGACAGCCGGCGCCACCGGATTTCACTTTGCGGGCACCTCGATCGGTGGCGTTATTGGCCAGCATCTGGTGGCGGAGTACAGCGACATGCTGATTTCCGCCACTCTAACCAACACTGGCGCCATTATCGGTACCCCTGAAGCCTGGAACCTGCGGGCTACCAATGTACGCCGCAAGGGCCTGGCGGCCATGGCAGGGGAGATCGTCCCCCGCTGGTTTGGCCCGATCGCATGCAAGGATCAACCGGCCCTGCAGGACGGCTGGGAGATCATCATGGGACGCGGGGACGACAACAGCTACGCGTTGTTGTGTGAAATGCTGGGGCGTGCGGATTTCCGGGGGAAACTGCAAGGCAGGAATGTACCGCTTCTCCTGATTGGTGGCTCAGAGGATTTGGCAACACCGCCGGCGTTGCTCAAAGCCCTGGCGCAATTCAGTGGCTCAGCGGAGCCGGTTATTCTCGAGGATATCGGTCACGTTCCGTCGGTTGAATGCCCGTCTCTGTTGAGTGAGCTACTCAAGAAAAATCTCGCCTGATTTTCGATTGCCAGGCCAAGAGGGATCTTGGCCGCTCTAGGCAATCTCTTGTCCACGCACCCAGGCCGCCCGAACAGTCTCCGAAGCCACCCCCGCCAGAAGCCCGAAAAACGGGTCGACCCAGACAGTAACCAGTGCTGTTATCGCAATGACAGGCCAGCAAGACGGCCTGGCTGTCCATAAACGCCTGGACAAGGCGAGCTCGACCGCAGCCACGAACAACAAGGCCCCGAGACCGGCCATCGGAATTGCCGCAATGGCGGAAAGGCCGCCCGGTACGAAAGCGACCAAGAGCAAGCCCGTTCCCAGCAAAACGGGAGCCATACCGGTCCGGGCGCCAAAACGATAGTGCGCCGCCACGCCACCCGCTCCGTGACACATGGGCAAGGCGCCGAGGGGTACCATAACGAGATTGGCCAGGCCGGTGGACACCGACAACCTGGCTGGCGAAACGCGATGCGATTGCTCGCCAAAGTAATCGTCAACCACCAGTGAAGTCAGGACGATGGCGTTGGTTAATGTGAGGGCCAACTGGGGCAACACCAACATGGAAATGGCTTGCTGCCAATCGCCGATGCCCGGTAACTCAGGCCACGAAAGTGAGACTGAGCCCACCGCCGGCAGCGTGAGCCCCGGCGCCCCCAGCGCAGTGCCGATTGCGACTGAGCCAACAAGGCCGATCAGCGCCGCTGGCCAGTTCGGCAACAGCTTGAGGGTAATGCCCAGTATCGCCAAGGTGACCACTCCCAAGGGCACGGAGGTGGCCATCAGCCCGAGACTCATGTTGGCCAGCATCAACCCCAGCCCCAACTGGAGGCCGCTCAGCACCGATCTTGGTATAAGACTGGCCGTCCGGTTAATCCAACCGGTTGAACCCAGGAACAACAATATTGCCCCGATCAGTACGCCACTGGCGACCAGGCTCTGGGAACTCACCTGGGAGGTCAGCAACAGCGCAGCCACCGCTTTCATGGGCTGCACCGGAATCGGCAGCCGATAATACAGTCCGGTCGCAATATAGAACACGGCGAACCCCAGCAGCACCGGCATCGGGGCCAACCCGGCCAATCCGATTGCCCCCAGACCCAGCGGGATCAGAGTGCCAATGTCACCCAACGCCCCGCTGGCATCCTTCACGAGATTTTTTTGTACTGAAGGCATGCAGGTTCCTGATTGATTTGCCTGTTTATTGTTATTGGCTCGGTTCAAGCGTTATAAACGACTTTCCCCAGTTCACTGATGTCGTAACCACCAAGCACTTCGGCGCGCTGAACGAAGCGCTCGCTTCTAGCGAACGCCAACAGGCGCTGCAGGGCCGGCTCAAAATAATGTCGCCGACGCATGGCCAGGTCAAAGTGCTCCTGCTGCAGAGGAATAAACGCCAGCCCCTGGCGCCGCGCTGCGGCTTCAATTCCGACGCCGATGTCCGCTTCGCCCTGGCAAATGGCCAAAGCCAGATCGTCCTCGCTGAGTGACGGGTGAGCGGCCCAAGTAAGCTGCCCGGCATCGATACGGTGGCGAGCCAGCAAGCTCTGCAGCAAATGACTGACGCCGGCATCGGGCTGGCGATGGGCGATACGTATGCCGGGGCGGGCGATATCCTCAAGTCGCGCCAGGCGATGAGGGTTATCGGAGGCTAAAAGGAGCCCCTGCTGGCGCTTTGCCCATCGAATCAGGACCAGATCGCGCATCCCGCTCAAGCCCAACGTGGCAGGGTCATTGTATCGCTGGGTCTCAGCATGCCAGATATGCATCCCGGCGAGCATTGCCCGCCCGTCGACCAATCTTTGTACGCCATCGCCACTGCCCTGACACAGCGAAGCCAACTCCGCGCTGCTCTCCTTCAAGGCCCACTCCAATAGCGGGTCCTGGCTGCCCGCCAGGACCGGTGGAATCGGCGAGCTGACGGCGTCGTCTCCCTCCAGGTGGTTCATCAGCCACAGATCTATACGCTGACGCGGAAACAATAGCTTTCCTGTCACCCGCACACAGGGAATAACGCCCTGGCTGACCAGATCGTAGACTTTGCGCTCTTTCAGGCGCAGATACTCGGCAGCTTCTGCGGTGGTTAGATAAGCGGGAAGGGGCATCGGTCTCTCCTGCTGTCCTGAAAAGCACAAGACTGTTTATGGCTGCATATTTTTCAGCAGG
Organism: Marinobacter sp.; assembly: GCF_048269445.1. Classification (GTDB taxonomy): domain Bacteria; phylum Pseudomonadota; class Gammaproteobacteria; order Pseudomonadales; family Oleiphilaceae; genus Marinobacter. The sequence goes on from NZ_JBLXIQ010000001.1 coordinate 178,040, forward strand.
CTGTGCAAAGCGTAGTCAAAAACGCCACGATGCTCAATATCAAGGAGACGCAGCTGTGGAAAATAATGCGTTTTATGTGGCGCTCTCGCTACTGTTAAACCTGGACGCTTCGCTAGTTCAGATAGTGGCGCTTTCGCTACAGGTTTCGCTCCTCGCAGTGCTGATCGCGGCTGTGCTGGGGTTTCCCCTCGGAGCGGCGGTTGCGCTGTGGCGCTTCCCCGGGCGCGGCGGGATGATTGTCGTGCTCAATGCCCTGATGGGACTGCCACCGGTGGTAGCCGGGCTCATCGTATATTTGCTGCTCTCGCGCTCCGGGCCGCTGGGTGAGTGGGGGTTTCTGTTTACACCAGGTGCCATGGTGATTGCGCAGGTGGTACTGGTGTTGCCGATTCTGGCCGCGCTTTCGCGCCAAAAAGTGGAAGAGCTTCTGGGTGAGTACCGCGAGCAGTTTGTTTCATTGGGCATGTCACGTTCACGCATGATGCCCACCTTGCTGTGGGATGCCCGCTTTGCGCTAGTGACCATTCTGCTCGCCGGATTTGGCCGCGCCAGCGCCGAGGTGGGCGCGGTAATGATGGTGGGCGGCAACATTGACGGGGTCACACGGGTAATGACGACTGCCATTGTGCTCGAAACCGGTAAAGGCAACCTGCCCCTGGCCCTGGGGCTGGGCATTGTGCTGCTGACACTGGTCATGCTGATTAATGCGGGCGTCTATTTGATGGGTGAGCTGACCAGAAGGCGGGTAGGATGACCTCATTTAACGCGCCACTGCTCGCCTCGTCCGCGCTTTGTCCACCACCGGCGCTGTGCTTTGATGACGTCGCCTTCTGCCACCAGGGAAAGGTACTGCTGGGACCGTGCTCATTCGCCCTGGAGGGCACCGGCCCTACCCTGGTCATGGGACCTAACGGGGCAGGTAAAAGTCTGCTGCTGCGACTGGCTCACGGTTTGCTTTCGCCCACTCAGGGGCGGGTGTCCTGGTCGAGTGAGGTTCCGCCCCGCCAGGCGATGGTGTTCCAGCAACCGGTGCTTTTGCGACGCTCAGCCGCGGCCAACCTCATTCACGCTCTGGCGGTGAATAACGTGCCGCGAAAGACTCGTGCGAAGCTCGCGTTTGATGCGCTTGAACGTTTTGGTCTCTCCGCCTGCGCCCACACGCCCGCGCGCGTGCTCTCTGGCGGCGAACAGCAGCGCCTGGCCCTGGCACGCGCCTGGGTACTTTCTCCTCAGGTACTGTTTCTGGATGAACCGACCTCCGCGCTAGACCCAGCGGCGATTAAAGCCGTAGAGGCCGCGGTACGCGAGTTTCATCAGCGGGGAACTCGCATCGTAATGACCACTCATGATCTGCATCAGGCCAGGCGGCTCGCCGGGGATGTCCTGTTTCTCTCCGGCGGAAAAGTACGAGAACACACCACTGCTGAAGCCTTCTTTGATATGCCCGTCTCGCGAGAGGCGCAGGCGTTTATTGCCGGAGAACTGGTCGAGTAGCTCGGTTTTAATCCACGACAGGAGAAAACACGATGAAAAAAGCGTTAACCCTCGTACTCGCAGGTGTAACCAGTCTGGGCCTGGCACTCAAAGCTTCCGCCGATAACCACATCACCCTGGCCTCGACCACCTCCACCGAGAACTCGGGGTTGTTCGACTTTATTTTACCGAAGTTTGAAGGTGCCACCGGTATTGAGGTTCGGGTAGTGGCCGTGGGCACCGGGCAGGCGTTTGAAATCGCCCGCCGCGGCGACGCCGACAGCCTTCTGGTGCATGATACCGCCGGTGAGCAGCACTTCGTCGAAAACGGCTTCGCCAGCGAGCGAGCCGATGTCATGTACAACGACTTCGTGTTGATTGGCCCTGCAGAGGATCCTGCCAATATCAGTGAAGCGCAAAGTGCCGCCGAAGCATTCGCGGCTATCGCCCATGCCGAAGCGCCCTTCGCATCACGTGGCGACGACAGTGGCACCAATCGCGCCGAGTTGCGCCTCTGGCAAAACGCTGGCGTCGAACCCGACGGCGACTGGTACCGCGAACTTGGCAGCGGCATGGGACCAACGCTCAATACCGCTGCCGCCATGGATGCGTACGTGATGTCGGATCGCGCCACCTGGGTGGCCTTTGGAAACCGTCAGAACCTGAAGCTGCTCTTCGAAGGCGACAACGTGCTGTTCAACCAGTACGGTAGCCTGCTTCTCTCCAAAGAGAAGCATCCGCACCTCAAGCACGATATGGCCGAGCAGTGGCACAATTGGCTGCTTTCCAAGGAGGGTCAACAGGCGATTGCCGACTTCAAGGTGGACGGACAACAATTGTTTTTCCCCAACGCGAAGTAGCTATTATGGATAAAGGGCCACTTGCATAGGCCTTTTCCCCGGCCAATAAAAAACCCCAGCAAAGCAGGGGTTTTTTATTGGTGCAAAGCAGCTGTTTTTCCCGGGTGCCAAATAGGCTAATCTCTGGCAGTCTCCGTAAATAAACCACTCTGCGGTGTCCCTGAAACGGCTGTAACAACATGACGATTGACCCCATTCTTCCCGATCCAGACGATCCTCGACTGTCCCGAGCAGTAGAAGGCGTCGATGAAACCGGACAGGGAAAATCGATCAGTGTGATCGAGGAACGCCCCCTGACCATCTACCTGAACAGCCAGGAGATCGTCACCGCCATGACCATTGGCGATCACCCTGAGTACCTGGCCCTCGGCTTCCTGCTGAACCAGGGCATGCTCAAAGACACCGATCAGATCACCGGCATTGACTACGACGAAGAACTGGAAGTGGCGGTGGTGCGCACAGTGGGCGTTACCGATGTCGAGCACAAGCTGGAAAAGAAAACCCGAACGTCCGGCTGCGCCGTAGGCACGGTTTTCGGCGACATGATGGCGGGACTGGAAGGCCTGTCGCTGCCGGATACGCCGGTACATACCAGCACCTTCTACGATCTCTCCTACCAGATCAACCACACCCCCAGCCTGTACATGGAAACCGGCGCCATTCACGGAACTGCCCTGTGCCAGGGCCGGAAAATCCTGGCCTACATGGAAGATGTCGGGCGCCACAATGCGGTCGACAAGATCGCCGGCTGGATGCACCAGAACAACATCCCGGCGGCCGACAAAGTCCTCTACACCACCGGGCGCCTGACCTCCGAAATGGTGATCAAGACGTCCCTGATGGGCATTCCAACCCTGATCAGTCGGTCCGGCTTCACCGCCTGGGGCGTCGACATTGCCCGGCAGGTGGGGTTGACCCTGATCGGACGGATGCGAGGCAAAAAATTTACCTGTCTCAGTGGCCAGCACCGCCTGGTGTTTGATCAGGACCTGTCACAGGTACCGGATGAAGACAAAAAGCAGCGTCGCAAAGGCGCTCAGCATGATTGATGGAGGCACGGCATGACTGAATGTGCAGTCATTCTGGCGGGCGGCCAGGCAAACCGGATGGGCGGTGGTGACAAAGGGCGACTGATGCTGGGCGACCAGTCCTTGATCCAACGTGTCATCGATCGGATCACGCCGCAGGTGGACGCCGTGGTGTTGAATGCCAATGGAGATTTGAGCCGGTTTGATGATTTGGGTTTGCCCGTGGTGGCCGATTCTATCGGTGATTTTCCAGGCCCGCTGGCGGGTGTACTCGCCGGAATGGATTGGGCCGCGGAGCAGGGCCACGAATGGCTGATCAGCGTCGCTGCCGATACCCCGTCGTTCCCTCTGGATCTGGTCGAACGATTGTCGGAATACGATACTCCCGTGGTGCTGGCGGCGACCCCTGACCCCGAACGCGGCCGGGTGCCCCAACCCACCTTTGGCCGTTGGAAGGTCGGGTTGCGGCACGAACTGCGCGCCGCCCTGAACGATGGCGTGCGCAAGATACGCCAGTGGACGCAAGCCCAGGGGGAAACACTGGTGATTTTCGGTGAGGACGATTTTTTCAACATTAATACGCCGGAAGACCTGGCCTGGGCGGAGCAGCATCTTAAGTGAACGTTATAGGTATCGTGGGCTGGAAAAATTCGGGAAAAACGACTCTGGCCAGCGCATTGATTCGAGAGTTATCGAGCCGGGGGTTAACCGTCAACTCGATCAAACATGCCCACCACATGGTGGATGTGGATCAGCCTGGGACCGACAGCTACAAACACCGTGATGCCGGTGCCCGTGAGGTCATCCTCGCAGGCGGTCAGCGTTTCGCCATCATGCACGAGCTCCGGGGCGCCAGCGAGCCGACGCTGGATGAATTGCTGGCCCGATTGGGCCCCTGCGACTGGGTCGTGGTGGAGGGGTTCAAGACCCATTCGCATGCCAAGATCGAAGTACACAGGCAGGCGAGCTCGCGAACACCGCTCTATTCGGAAGACCCCAGCATCATTGCTGTGGCGGCGGATTACGCAGCGGAGTTCTCGGGCCCCGTTTTCGATGTGAACGATGTACCCGGAATCGCCGACTTTATTCTTAACCTCGAACACCCAGGAACGGAAGGGCCATGAATCCGCTTCAAAACGACTGTTTTGCGCTGCCCCCGGGAGTGAACTGGACGCCGGTGGAGGAGGCACTGGAGCGCTTACGCTCACGCTTGCACCCCGTGGTGGGTGTGGAACGTGCCGTTCCGCTGGCAAAGGTAAATGGCCGGATCCTGGCAAGCGACGTTTATGCACCGCGCGCTCATCCCCCAAGTAACAACTCCGCGGTCGATGGCTATGCCTTTGCCGGACCGCTAACGGACGTGCCCTGTGCCCTGCCTCTGATTGATGGCCGAAGCGCCGCGGGGGAGCCGTACCTGGGGCGTGTGCCCGAAGGCCATGCGATCCGGATTCTGACCGGCGCGGTAATTCCAGCTGGCACGGATACGGTGGTCCTCGAAGAGGACTGCGAAGTCCGGGATGGTCAACTGCATTTGCACGGCACGTTAAAAGCAGGGGCCAACTTGCGCAAGGCCGGTGAGGACATCAAAGCACAGGACAGGATCCTCACTGCGGGTACCCGCCTGACCCCTACCCAGATTTCAGTGCTTGCCAGCGTGGGTGTCGAATCGGTGGACATCTTTCAGCGGCTACGGGTTGGGGTTCTGTCGACCGGTGATGAGGTGAAGCCTGTTGGTTCGAAGGTCACCGACTGGCAGATCTATGACGCCAACCGCCCGATGCTGAGCGCTCTGGTGGCGCAACTCGGCTACAAACTGGTGGATCTAGGCCATGTGCTTGACCGGGCCGACGACGTCAAAGCGGTTTTGGAGCGCGGCGCTGAGCAGTGCGACTTGATCCTGACCAGCGGTGGTATTTCAGCGGGAGACGAGGATCATGTTTCGAAAACCCTGAAAGCCCATGGTGAGATCAGCAATTGGCGCATTGCGATCAAACCGGGGCGGCCTCTGGCCCTGGCCATGTTCCAGGGGACGCCGGTGGTGGGTTTGCCAGGCAATCCGGTGGCAGCCTGGGTCTGTACGCTGCGGTTTGCCGCCCCGGCGATGGCGCTGTTGGCAGGGGCGGAGTGGTTCGAACCTCAGGGTTATGTCATGCCCGCTAATTTCTCGAAAAACAAGAAGCCGGGGCGCAGCGAGATGTTGCGCGCCCGGGTCCGGGATGGAAAGGTCGAGGTCTTCGGCTCCGAAGGCTCGGGGCGGGTCACCGGTCTGGCCTGGTCTGAGGGATTGGTGGAGCTCGATGAGAGCGAGCAGAAGATCGAGCCGGGAAGCCCCGTTCGGTTTATTCCCTACGGCAGCTTCGGGCTGTAATCACTCGACGCTGCCGTGGACGGCAAAGGCCTCCAGCGAGGCATCTTGCGGGGCCCGGGAGCGGTAGGTTTCCTCAACACCTAACTCTGTCATCGTGCGGCTGACCATCAACAGCGTGTTGTCCTCAAAGTCCTCGCACATACCGCGCATCTGGTCGATTTCTTCACAGGCAACCGGGTAGGCCGCATCGATATCCGGCGCGCCGTAATGGTCAACAAACGTCTGTGCGAGAGTCCTGCGCACCTGCTCCAGTTCAGGCTCCGTGATATCACACACACCCACGAAACTGGCACGCCCGCCAGATTCAATACTGTACCAGCCGTTACTGAACGCCTGGCGGGCTTTTCCCTTCAGGTCGCCTTCGGTCCAGTTGGAAAACTCGAAGCCACCGGATATCGCCCACTCGCCGCTGGGCGCGGGTTTTTCAAAAACGTTTTCGTCGGATATGTCCAGTTGCAGGGTTCGGGCCAGCTTCATACATGCTCCGCAAATTCGATTAAACTCACCGTCTCGGTCATAACATCCTGACGCAACAGCATCCGGCCCTTTTCATCCAGCCCGACAAAGATGCCCGGCCTGGGCCGTTCGATCATCTTGCCCAGAGTGTCACAGCGGGGTCGCCATTCGTTGTGTACCCGTTCAAAGCCACTGTCCAAAAAGTAGGTCAGCCACAACAGCGTGTGCTTGGACCAGCTTTCCAGCAAAGCCATGGGCGAGATCTCAACGCAGCCTTCCTCGTACAGACAGGTCTCGTCCGGATTTTCTCCCGGCTGGTCAGTTATCGGGATGAAAGGCACCTCAATGCCAATGACCAGCCAGTTGGGATGCGCCTTGGGGTCTGACACATCCGCGGCAAAGCGAACCGCGCCACAGAGCGCCCCGTTGACCTTGATGCGATCAGGCCATTCAAATTGTACCGGCACTTCCGGCGGGGCCAATGCACCCAGACTCTCGGCCAGGCCTATCTGCACGACATAGACCGCCTGAATGGCTTCTTCCAGGGGTGTTTCCGGCGCCAGCACCAGGGCCGCACGCAAGGTGTCGCCCGACTCGGAGTAGAACACGGTGCCCGAATCGACACCCGCGATGGCCCGGCTGACCGCTTTATCGAACGGATCCGTGTGCCTCGGCACCACTTCGCCCGTGAGCAGGGGCGGGAACTGGGGTGACTCGATCATTGGACGGCCCGGGTGTATATGTCAGAGGCAATAATTTCATCCGCAATGCGCTGGAACGCCTGTGACTGCGGGCTATCCGGCTTTGACACCACAATCGGGACGCCCCCGTCGGAACCGATCCGGATATCCAGGTCCAGCGGTATCTCACCCAGGAAGGGCGCGCCCAGCTTTTCGGCCTCGGCCCGGGCGCCGCCGTGTCCGAACGGATGATGTTCCTTGCCGCAACCGTCGCAGACAAACGACGCCATGTTTTCAATCAGGCCGAACAATGGCACGTCCATCCGCTTGAACATGTCGATGCCTTTGCGCGCGTCCATCAGGGCAATGTCCTGGGGCGTGGAAACCACCACCGCGCCGGCTACGAAGAATTTCTGGCTCAGGGTCATCTGTACGTCGCCGGTGCCAGGTGGCAGATCCACCAATAACACATCCAGCCTGCCCCACTCGACCTGATTCATCATCTGTTGCAGGGCGCCCATCAGCATAGGTCCGCGCCACACGATGGCCTCATCCTCGGGCGCCATCAGACCCAGGGACATCAGCGTTACGCCGTGATTCCTCAGAGGCAGGATGGTATTTCCGTCCGGACTGGACGGACGACCAGAAACACCCAGCATGCGGGGCTGGCTCGGGCCATAGACGTCGGCGTCCAGCAGGCCGACCTTTAGCCCTTTCGAGGCCATCGCAACGGCCAGATTGGACGACACAGTGGACTTGCCCACGCCGCCCTTGCCCGAGGCGATGGCGATGATGCGATCAACGCCTCTGGGGTTCTTGTCCTGAGGACGAGGGGCATCGGTGCCGATCAGGTTCGGCTTTGTTCCTACTTCGGTGTACTCAACCATGGTGTGTCCTGTTGTTTTAGCTGTCCAGATAGTCGTCACTGGTGCGGACCCGGGGTCGATCTCCACCAGCCATGGGCGCCGTGCTGCCATGGAACTGGGCCTTGACCCGACAATCGTCACACATCTTGATGAGCTGAACGTTATCGGAGTTCTTGTACATCCAGTGCTGGTTTTCCAGTTTTTCAACAATTCGGTTAATGGTGCTCGCAACGCCAAACGGAGTGCCGCATTTGACGCACTCGAAAGGCTCTTCACCGTGTAATGCCCGGGCGCTCAGTGCGGCCTTGGACACATCCAACTGGGGCTTCAGCGTGATGGCGGTCTCCGGACAGGTGCTGTCGCAGACCCCGCACTGGACGCAGGCGTTTTCAGTGAACTGGACTTCTGGTCGATCCGGATGATCACCGAGCGCGCCGGTCGGGCAAAGCGACACGCAGGCCAGACAGAGAGTGCATTTATCGGAATCGATTTCTATCGCACCATAAGGCGCACCCGCGGGCAGAGGAATGGGTGCTTCAATCTTGTCTGACATGGCGGCAACGGTCACCCGTGTGATATCCCGGCGCCCGCCGACCAGCAACACCGGTTCACTCACCCGCCCGGCATTGTCACCAGCACTGCACAGTTCGATGGCGGAAATAACCCGAACCCGGCTCGGCGAGTTATGGGTGCCTTTGAGCATGGCCTGGGCCAGCTCAACTTCAGCAGTCACCGCCCGGCGGTCGATCTCATTGTCTGCCAGAATCAGAACTTCGGCATAGCCCGCTCCAAAGGCTGCCATGATCTCCGCATGTCCGACCCGGTCCACATGCTCCAGACCCATCGGAATCAGATCATCCGCGAGACCATTATCGTAGCGGGCCAGGTTGGCAATGGCTTCACCACCCTCTTTCAATGTATGAAAAACCAGACGCGGGGACTCGTTCGTATGCTCCCGATAGACTCTGGCCATTACCTCCACGGCCTTGGTCAGCGCCTCGAACGGGGTTTCGTTCATGGTCACGGCTGACGTCGGGCAAACCGCCGCACAGGATCCGCACCCGGCGCAAATATCCGAATCAATCTGTACGTGATCCCCGAAGGAAAAAATGGCCTCCGTGGGGCAGACATCGAGACACCGGGTACAGCCGGTCTGGCTGGCCCGGGAATGGGCACACAAGGATTCTTCCAACCTGAAATACACGGTTTTCTCGAACTCACCAACCAGCTCCCGGGCGGTTAGGGCAATACGCTCCAGCTCACCGGTCTTCTTCGGGTCGGCCCAGAAGTAACCGTTGCGCTTCTCATGGCTCGGAAATGCCGGGGCGCCGCCGCGGAGGTCGATAAACACATCGCACTCACTGCGGGCGGTGGGCTTTGCTGCCTCATAACCCAGCTCACCGCGACCGGCCGGATGCAGGGGTTGCAAGTGGGCAAATTCCAGCTTGAAATTGCCAAGCGCGCCGTAGGCGCCCGTTAGCTGGCCTTTGGCCACGTCGTAAGCAGCGGAGGGCAGCTGGATGGGGCCGGCATCATTAACAATGCAGGTGACGCCCAGCTCGTCCTGCACCAGCTCCGCCATCCCTATCGCCTTCTCGGTGGGACCGACAATGCAGCAAACGCCGTTGGACTGGATGGTTTTTGCCGGAGCGATTGGCGCCGGTAGCTGAGCTGCGGCAATCAGGGCTGCCTGTTTGGCGTGCAGCCGCTCCGGCTTCGCGTTCGGGGCACTCCAGCCCGCGCGATCCCGGATATCAATGGTCTGAAGTGGCGCGGAGTGCTGAATCTCAGCGTATACGTCCTCGGCGAGGCGATCGAACAGGGCGGATTGCTGACCGCAGGCAATGAGCACATCGTTACTGCCGCCCAGATGCTCGGCAGCAATGCTCATTTCCTTGCCGCACAGCTGATCGACCGCGATCACCTGCTCTGCCGCCGCGGCCTTTTTCAGCGCCTCGGGATTGAAAGACTGTGATTTGTCACAGGTACATAACAGTAGGGTCTTGTATGCCGTCATCAGGAGTTTGACTCTTTCGTTGTTTTTATACGTATACGAATCTGAATCGCTTTTCGAGCATGCCACAGCCATTTACTTTTGGACAATTGGATAATCGTTTGAGCGGTGCTAGTTTTAAGCTATAACAACAAAGAGAGTGACCATGAGTAGTCGGACAGAAGATTGGAGACGGGAGTTAAAGGTTGGCGCTGTCGTTCGCCGGTCACCGGGGGTAACTCGCTGGGAGACGAATATCTGGAAGCCCGTTGCCGTGATCCCGGGAGCACCCGAAGCCTTCTGGCGAGAGATGGTTCGCGAGGGCGAGGTGGTCGACTATCACGCGGGGACCGTCACGATGGAGCTGTTCCGCGCCGATGTTGAAGGTTACCTGGTATCTCTGAATATGGCCGTTCCCTCCATCTGGATCATCATGGACAGAGATATAACCCGCCAGTCGCCATCCGGGTGGGTTGTCAGCACCATTACCGCCAGTGCCCACGAGGCGCTGGATGCTCTGGACAGTGGCGAGAGCATTGTCGAAGCGGTTCCCATTCCCGAGTCCCTCGCCGCCTGGATCAAAGAGTTCATCGACAAGCACTACATCGAAGAGCCTTTCAAGAAACGCCGTCGTGACGAGATCCGTGTCGACGGTATCGAGGACGCCAAAGGCGATCCCCGCATACGTCAGCAAAGCGACGTTTTCCGCGCTCCCGCGAACATCAAAAAGCCGAGAATCCAGTGATGGCCGAATCACGTCTGCAGCGCTGGGCGCGCAAAAAAGCCGAAGCCGGCAAACAAACAGAGCAGTCCCCACCGCCGATTGTTGACCCGGAACCGACATCGGAAGAGCAGGAGCTTGCCATCAATGAGGCATTGCCTGAACAGGAGTTGCTTGCGAAATACGGTTTGCCTGACCCGGAAAACATCGAGTTGGGTACTGACATTACCGGATTCATGCGCAAAGAGATTCCCGAGTTCCTGCGTCGCAAGGCTCTGCGGGGGCTTTGGAAATCCAACCCGGTTCTGGCGGTTCTGGATGGCCTGAATGACTACGACGAAGATTTCACGGACGCAGGTGCCACGGTAAAAGGGGCAAAGACCCTCTACAAGGTGGGCCAGGGTCTGATTGATAAAACCAGAAAGGACCAGGGGCAGATTGAGGGCCAGGCTGCAGAGCGCGCCGGCATTCCGGATACGGTCAGACCCCCGGAGGTGACACCCCCCCCACAAATGGTTGAGCTACCTGAAACCGACGCGGCTTCTGATCCAGCAGACCCCGTTGTAGCCCGCCGTTTTGAACACGAACCAGAACAATCGAATGAGGACCACACACCCCGGTTCCGTCCCAGAATGCGTTTTGACTATTAACTGAATTCAATTCAGCTATTAGCGAATGCACGCCCGGTTGCGCCACTATTCTGATTTGTGTACTAGAATAATGTGACAGACCGCAAATAATAATTAAAAGGAACACGAAGTGGCTAACACTGCGGAAATCGAATGCCCGCGTTCGATCACTGAGGAAGATCGTGCCCGGGCTCAGATCTACCAATTGCTAGGGGTATTGCTCGCTGGACCACCTTCCATTGAGCTACTGAAAGGTCTGGCGTCCCTGCAGGGTGATGAGACCCCTCTGGGTGCAGCCTCGAAGAATCTGGCAACCCTTGCCGAACGCACCAACTCCCATGATGCCGAGCGGGAATACAACAACCTGTTTGTAGGTCTCGGCCGTGGCGAACTACTGCCCTACGCCAGTTATTACCTCACCGGTTTTCTGAACGAGAAGCCCCTTGCAGAATTGCGCACCGATTTGATGACCCGGGGCATCAAAGCCCGTAGCGACGTCAAGGAACCCGAAGATCACATCGGTACGCTGTGTGAAATCATGGCCGGCATCATTACCGGCGAATTTCCCTGTGACAGTGGCCTACCCTCGCAAAAAGCCTTTTTTGACGCACACTTGGCAAAGTGGGCGGCTCTGTTTTTTACCGATTTGGAAGAAGCGCAAAGCGCCATTTTCTATGCACCTGTGGGCTCGCTGGGGCGGGCTTTCATGACCATAGAGGCTGATGCCTTTGCAATTCAGTAACCGGGATCAGAATGATCCCTTAACCCAGGAAGAGGTGTCCTATGGACAACCCGAAGCGTGATAACAGCCGCCGCCGTTTCTTGCAAATGGCCGCAGCCGCAGCTCCGGCTGCCGTTGCAATGGCGGTTGCTCCGAACGCCGCAGCCGAGGTCGTCAAACCAGACGCGCCAAAAAGCCGCGGACTGCGTGACACTGAACATACACGTAAGTATTTCGAATCAGCTCGCTTTTGAGGAAGCGTGAATCATTCAAGGTTGCGTGACGCTCTTGGATGACCACACCTCCAGGTAGAACGAGAATAAAAATGAGAGAGGTATGAGACATGTTAAGGAAGAAAACCAACGGGGTTGCGAAAGGCCCCCGTGCAGGTTCTTTGCTTTCATCTCTCGCTGCCAAGACTCTGGACCGTCGTCAGTTCCTGACAACCTCCGGTGTCGCAGTGGGTGGTTTGGCGGCGTTGTCACTGACGTCAGGCAGGGTTGAAGCTGCGACTCCATCCACCGGTGGTGGCGAAGTCGTGGTGAAAAAATCGGTCTGCACACACTGCTCGGTCGGCTGCACTGTCGAAGCCGAAGTCCAGAATGGCGTATGGACCGGCCAGGAGCCCGGCTGGGACAGCCCCTTCAATATGGGTGCACACTGCGCCAAAGGCGCCTCCGTACGCGAGCATGCCCACGGCGAGCGTCGTCTGAAGTCCCCCATGAAAATGGTCAACGGTCAGTGGCAGAAGATTCCCTGGGATCAGGCGATCAACGAGATCGGCGACAAGATGCTGCAGATCCGCGAGGAGAGCGGCCCCGATTCGGTGTACTGGCTGGGCAGCGCCAAGTTCAACAACGAGCAATCCTACCTGTTCCGCAAGTTTGCGGCCTACTGGGGTACCAACAACGTCGATCATCAGGCCCGGATCTGTCACTCGACAACCGTCGCCGGCGTAGCCAACACCTGGGGCTACGGTGCGATGACCAACTCGTACAACGACATCCACAACTCCAAGGCGATCTTCCTGATCGGGGGCAACCCCGCCGAAGCGCACCCGGTGTCGCTGCTACACATTCTGAAAGCCAAGGAAGAAAACAACGCGCCGCTCATTGTTTGCGATCCGCGTTTCACGCGCACCGCCGCCCATGCCGATGAGTTTGTACGCTTCCGGCCGGGTTCAGACGTGGCCTTGGTCTGGGGCATTCTCTGGCACATCTTTGAAAACAGCTGGGAAGACAAGGAGTTTATCCGCACCCGGGTGTGGGGAATGGACGAGATCCGTAATGAGGTGAAGCGCTGGAATCCGGAAGAGGTTGAGCGGGTCACTGGTGCACCGGGCGCCCAGCTTGAGCGCGTTGCCCGCACCCTGGCCAATAACCGTCCGGGTACGGTGATCTGGTGCATGGGTGGTACCCAGCACACCAATGGCAACAACAACACCCGGGCTTACTGCATCCTGCAGCTCGCGCTGGGCAACATGGGTGTTGCCGGCGGCGGCACCAACATCTTCCGTGGCCACGATAACGTACAGGGCGCCACCGACCTCGGGGTCCTCGCAGACACCCTGCCTGGCTACTACGGTCTGGCGGCTGGCTCCTGGGCCCACTGGGCACGCGTCTGGGAAGAGGATCTGGATTGGCTCAAGGGCCGCTTTGCCGTATGGGACAAGAATGGCAAGTCCAAAGCCATGATGAACGAGAAGGGCATTCCCGTATCCCGCTGGATTGACGGTGTGCTGGAAGCCAAGGAAAACCTCGAGCAGCCGGACAACACACGGGCCATGGTGCTGTGGGGCCACGCGCCCAACTCCCAGACCCGTATGCTCGAAATGAAAGAGGCCATGGAGAAACTGGACCTGCTGGTGGTAGTTGACCCTTTCCCGACCGTTTCAGCTGTGCTGCACGATCGCAAAGAAGGCGCCTACCTACTGCCAACAACCACCCAGTTCGAGACTTATGGTTCAGTAACCGCGTCGAACCGGTCGCTCCAGTGGCGTGAAAAGGTGGTTGAGCCGCTGTTCGATTCCAAAGTCGACCACGAGATCATGAAGCTGTTTGCGGACAAGTTCGGCTTCACCGATCGCATGTTCCGCAACATCGCCATTGAAGGCGATGAGCCATCGATTGAGGACATTACCCGCGAATTCAACCGCGGCATGTGGACCATCGGCTATACCGGTCAGTCCCCTGAGCGCCTCAAGAAACACATGCAGTACCAGCATCACTTCGACAAGACCACGCTGCGAGCCGTGGGTGGCCCCTGCGACGGCGATATCTATGGCCTCCCCTGGCCATCCTGGGGTACTCCGGAGATGAATCACCCGGGAACCCCCAACCTGTATGATATGTCGTTGCCCGTGTCCGAAGGTGGCCTCACCTTCCGTGCCCGCTTTGGTGTCGAACGCAATGGTGAAAACCTGTTGGCGGAAGGCGTTTACTCGAAAAACTCGGAGATCAAGGACGGCTACCCCGAGTTCACCATGCAGATGCTGATGGATCTGGGCTGGGATGGTGACCTGACGGCCGAAGAACGTGCCAGCATTGACGCGGTGGCCGGTCCCGAGACCAACTGGAAGACCGACCTGTCCGGTGGCATCCAGCGTGTTGCCATCAAGCACGAATGTGCACCCTTCGGCAACGCCAAGGCGCGGACTGTGGTCTGGAACTTCCCGGATCCGGTGCCGCTGCATCGTGAGCCGCTTTACACCAATCGTCGCGACCTGGTCAAAGATTATCCGACCTATGAGGACAAGACCTTCTGGCGTGTCCCGACCCTGTACGAGTCCATTCAGAAGAAGGACTTCAGTAAGGACTTCCCCATCATTCTGACCTCAGGCCGTCTGGTCGAGTACGAAGGTGGTGGTGACGAGACCCGTTCGAACCCCTGGCTGGCGGAACTGCAGCAAGACATGTTCATCGAGGTGAACCCGCGCGACGCGAACAACCTGAACATCCGTGACGGCAACGACGTTTGGGTTGCCGGCCCGGAAGGCGGGCGCATCAAAGTCAAGGCCATGGTGACGGAGCGTGTCGGAGAAGGCGTAGCCTTCATGCCATTCCACTTCGGCGGGCACCTGGAGGGTAAGTCTCTGAGGGACAAGTATCCCAAAGGCTCCGACCCTTATGTCCTGGGTGAATCCACAAACGTTGTTCAAACATACGGGTATGACTCGGTCACGCAGATGCAAGAGACCAAAGCCACCCTGTGTTCGATTATGCCAGCATAACAAGAGGTGTAGACCATGGCACTTGAAGGACAAGCACGAGCAAAATTCCTTTGCGACGCCGAACGCTGCATCGAATGTAATGCTTGCGTAACGGCCTGTAAGAACGAACACGAGGTCCCCTGGGGCATAAACCGTCGGCGCGTGGTCACCATCGAAGATGGTAAACCTGGCGAACGTTCGATCTCGGTAGCCTGCATGCACTGTTCAGACGCGCCCTGTATGGCCGTCTGTCCGGTGGACTGCTTCTACCAGACCGAAGACGGCATCGTGTTGCATTCCAAGGATCTGTGCATCGGTTGTGGGTACTGCTTCTATGCTTGCCCCTTCGGCGCGCCCCAGTTCCCGCAAGCGGGCAACTTCGGCAGCCGGGGCAAGATGGACAAATGCACATTCTGTGCAGGCGGTCCTGAGGAAGACAACTCGACAGCTGAGTTTTCGAAGTACGGTCGCAACCGTATTGCCGAGGGCAAACTGCCGATCTGCGCGGAAATGTGCTCAACCAAAGCCCTGTTGGCCGGTGACGGCAACGAGGTGGCGGACATCTATCGCCAGCGCGTGGTGAACCGTGGTTTCGGTTCCGGCGCCTGGGGATGGGGCACAGCTTACGAGAAGAAGGGCGCTTAAGCCCAGCCAACTGTTCCGGGGCCCTCGGGCCCCGGAATTGATTGAGGCAACGTATTCTTTTTGTTCATTCCGCTGGAGTGCTCTGATGAATTATAAAATATTGGGTGCCGCCGTCCTTGCACTGGCGACCCTGCTGGTTACCCCTGTCTGGGCACAAGAGACGCCGACGGTTGATCGAACGTCGACAGGGGGTGCCCAGACCCTCGAAGATATTCTGCGCCGCCAGCAGCAGCTGGAAGTGAACGACAGCTTCCGCTCGGAAAATATCGGTAACCCGGAAGATGCCCCGCCGATTTCGGCTCCCCTGGGCACCCTGGGCGGGGTTTCCGACTCCGAGGCCTGGCGCGCCATTCGCTACAACGAGATAGATCCCACCACTCAAGTCAGGGGGCCTGCCGCGGAAGTTCTGATTCAGGACGGAGGCGTGCCCTGGTACAAGCTGCGCGAGGGGCCGGTAATCACCTACGGCGGCCTTGCGCTTCTCGGCTTCATCGCACTGTTGGCAGTGTTCTACTTCATTCGTGGCAGAATCAGGATTGAGGGCGGTCCAGCGGGCACCACAATTGAACGCTTCAAAGCCATCGAACGCTTTGGCCACTGGCTGTTGGCCGGGTCGTTTATCGCCCTGGCACTGACCGGACTGATCACTCTGATGGGGCGCAGCTTCCTGATCCCCGTAATGGGTCCCGAAGCGTTCGCAACACTGGCGGCTGGCTCAAAATGGCTGCACAACAATGTGGCCTGGGCCTTCATGTTGGGTCTGGTGATGACGTTTGTCATGTGGGTGGCCCACAACATCCCCAACAAGCTGGACTGGCAGTGGCTCAAGGCGGGCGGCGGCATCTTTACCAAGGGTCACCCTTCGGCCAAAAAATTCAACGCCGGCCAGAAGATCATTTTCTGGACGGTGATGATCCTGGGCGTCTCTGTTTCCCTGTCAGGCCTGTCGCTGTTGTTCCCGTTCCAGATGCCGATGTTTGCGGACACCTTTGGTGTGATCAACAGCGTCCTGGGCACCAGTTTCCCGACGGAACTTGCTCCCCATGAAGAGATGCAATACGCCAACATCTGGCACTCGATTGTGGCGTTCGTAATGATGGTAGCCATCATCGCCCATATCTACATCGGCACAGTCGGCATGGAAGGCGCGTTCGATGCCATGGGTAACGGACAAGTTGATCTGGAATGGGCCCGCCAACACCACGATCTCTGGGTGGATGAGGTTCAAGCCAAACAAGGCAAAGGAGAGTCATCGTGAAGGTCATGATTGCCGCATTCGTTGCCGCCCTGGTGATTGCCGCTCTCGCCCCGGTCGCATTGAACCAGTTCGGCTGGTCCGCAGCCGAGCAGACCAGCACTGAGAGTGTGCGCCTTGACTGATCAGTCAGAGGCGTTCCAGGAGGTACACCAGATCGACGCCGTCGGTCTGGTGTGCCCTCTTCCCATATTGCGCTTTAAAAAACGGACTCATGGGCTGCCAAGCGGCACCCGGGTGGACTTTCTGGCCGATGACCCCAGCGGCCGCCGGGACCTTCAGGCACTTTGCGAGATTACCGGTCATCGGATTGAGTGGATCCGGGAAGAGGATGCGGGTGTTATCCGTTACCGGATCTGTCTGGCTTAGGGACAACCAACCCGGTACATGGATAGTCAGGCGCTAACGCTTATCGGAGGGCCCAACCAGATCCGCCAGCTTTGAGCGGACAGACTCTACGTTGTCCTCGCTGCTCTGCTTGATCTCATCGAGTTTTTTACGGCCGTCCGAGATTTTGTCCTGCACCGAACGCAGGGTGTCAGAGGCACTCTGCTGAATGTCGGCACTGGCTTTCTGGTTCTGCGCTTCAGACTCCTTGGCTTCTGCTTCAGCCTCCAGAGCATCCGCTTCTTTTTCCCAGGCTTCCAGCTGGGCTTCGGCTTTCCGGATCAGTTCGTCTTTCAGGGACATGATCGACCTCGCTTTCAAATCCATTGAATTTAAGACCTCATCCTCCACAAACCTGTGGCCGACATCAAGGAAGGTTGCTTACGAAAACGTTAGGCAGCAGCATAAGCCACAATCTCCACCAGCATTTCTTCCCGCGCAAAGCCCGAGACAATAATCGCCGCCCGATTGGGATAAGGCGCTTTGACATACTCCGCGTAGACGTGGTTCACCACACCGAGATGGTCCCGGTCGGTCACATAGATCAGCGCCTGGGCCAGGCTGGACATCCCGCCTCCGGCGCACTCGAGGGTATGTTTCAGGTTCTCCATGGTCTGCCGGGCCTGGGCTTCGATACCGCCGGTAACGACCTGGCCACTGGCGTCAATCGGAATCTGGGCGGTGAAGAGGATGCCGTTAGCACTCACCGCCCATTCCAATGGGGCTTTCGAGCGGGGCAGTTCGGTTGCTATCGGGGTGATCATGGTTTGTCCGGTCATTATTGATTCTCTGTTCAGTCGTTATCTCGGGTGGCAGCTCCAGCACCGCTGCGGGAAGCATCCGTTGCTTCCACAAGCAGCCTATCAGCCAGGGATTTGAGGTTGTGCCAGAGCTCGTCGTCTACATCCATACCCTCGACCAGCGCCCGGTCTCTCTGTCTTTCGAGATCCTCTTCGGTCTGACGCATCAGGTTGGTCAGTGCATACTCGGAGCGCAGGCTTGGCAGCAGGTCAACATGATTGGCCATGATCAAGGTAATGCCGTCGTTCTTCTCGGTATCATCCGGTGTATTGTCCAGGCTGTATAAGCAGATCTCGGGTACCGGGTGGCCGGCCTTGAACCCGACCACCAGTTCGGTGAGGGGGTCATGGGCATTGCGCCAGAAAGCGGTAACGTTCATCCCCCGGCGGGCCAGCCGGGACAGATAACCAATGATCAGGATTCGGTTGTGGCAGTGGCGGATTTTGGTGACTGACAGTCCCCTTGCCCGGGCTCGCGCGTAGCCCAGTTCAACAGCGAGGCTGGCGTTGCCGAGAATGCTGTGATTGTGGGCATCCAGCACACTGAAGTCAGCATCCTGATAGATCAGGGTCGGCGACTCGTTTTGATCCTCGGCCAGCAGAAAACGCAGACCTTTTTTCAGCGCTTCCACGCCTCCGAGACCATGGGCTTCCATCCAGGCCACCATTTCGGCAGCATCGATCGCATCACCCTCGGCAAACCCGATCCCGATAAAGGCTTTGCGGCCAATGCCCTGGAGTTCATTGAAGGAGACTTTCATATCGCTTCCAGATCTGGTTCCACGGGAAAACTCCAGTCGTCCAGCTCTGCCAGACGCGACTTGTCGGCGCCGTGGTCACTGAAGAGTTCGCAAAACAGAGGTGCCCCCTGAAACAGGGTCACGCGGACCCAGCGGTCCGATTTGGGATCAAACCGGCTGGCACCGAAAAACGACAGCTTGGTGCGCAGCAGGTGCATGGGTTTCATGTCCTGGTGCCAGAGATTGGCCTGAATTTCACCGTAAGGGGTTTCAGCCATGGTCTGGATTCGCCGGACACATTCCTTCTGGCGGGGATGGGCCATCAGGAACTCCACCACCGAGCCGCGGGGCGCGCGATCGAGAAACGCGTCCAGCAACTGGTGCGTTCGATAAATCCGGGGGCCGATTGCCAGGGGCATCTCTTTCTCAGCCCCGGGTTCTGCGGAGCGAATGCCCAGCCTCGGTTCTTCCTTTTCCACGGACCGGTACCAGAACCAGTACTGGTGCTCCGGATTTTTTGGGTCGTAGTCCAGAGCCCAGGCAAATCGGGTTTCTATTTCCTGCTTCAGGGTGGCGGCCCGCATTTCCGGCTGCAGCTCCAGTATTTCCTCGCAGCCAAGCTCATCTTCCACCGCATCAATCAGATCCGGATACAGCTCGATCAGCAGAGTATTGATCAGCTCCTGTGCCTCCAGCGAACATTGCTCGTCGGCCCACGCCAGTAGATCGTTCCAGAGGCCGGGTGAGGCCGGGGTCCTTTCCAGCCATTCAACAACCGCTTCAATGGACGCCACCGTGGCCTCGTTGCGCCGGGTCTGCTCGGCATCCTCCGTGACCGTTTCCGAAAAGTGCCGGTGAGCCCGCCTGAGCAGGGTCAGAAGTTCCTGTCGGCTGACTTCACCGGGCAACTGTTCACGGGCATACGCCAGGGCTCGTTCCCGGCAATACACCCATTGCTGGATCAGTTGCGGATGATTGATCAGAAAGGGGGCCATGCCAAGGCCCGTGGAATTCCCGATCCCCAGATAACGCTGCAGCGACGGATGCAGGCCCACTGCCCGGTCCGGCGAGCGGCGCTGGGCGAGATGCTCCACCTGTTGAACCGAAAAGTGGCGCAACAGGTAAACCGCAAACATCTGTGCCGAGAAGGGGCGATTGAAATCCGGGTTGTTTTGCAGGCGGGCGTAATCAGCAATGCCAAACTTGCCATTTCCATAGACCGCCGTGGTCCGGTAAAGATACCCCACCCGGGTCAGCCAGGCGGGGTCCGGCTGGCGCCCGGACGCCAGTGCCTCGACAAAGTGGCTGAAGTTTCTGAGGCTTTTGTTGGCCCGCGAGAGCACCAGCAGCCTTGGATGCTGGCGGCCAGCCTCCTGCAAGGGCACGTTGGCCGCCATCTGTTCCAACAGGCTGTCTTCCACTTCCCCTTCCACCAGCGCGAAGGTGACATCCCAGGCTTCGGCGATCACCCGGTCAGATCGGCGCTCCGGGGCCAGATGCTGCGAGAACACCACGCCGTGATAGGTGTGGTTCGGTGTACTCAAGCGGTAGATAGCAACCCCGTGGCCCTGATCATCAAGATCGAAACGTACCCAGGTGACGGTCCAGTCCTCACGGGCCATCTGGCGAACCAGGCTGCGGGAAAAGCTCAGGCGACTGGCGTGAAGGCTCCCGAGCCGGACCAGGTTCATCACCCGGTCTGCCGGACGGAGTTGCAACTCAGGCTTGACGTCCAACTGGGATACCATGCTTCAGCCTCCTGCCCTATCGGCAGAACCGGTCGTTTCACCAACCAGTGCGACTTCTCCAATCGGCGGCACGATGCCCTGCTCCCGGGCCATGGCGTAGGCCGATTTGGGGCCAATGTACAGCGATGGCAAAAGAATCAGCGAAACTGGTATCGCGGTGATCACAATAAACTGCTGCAGCGCACTGATCTGGCCTGCGCCCATGTATAGCAGTACAGCCGCCATCAGCGCCATAGCCACACCCCAGAAGGCCCGCACAATCGGCTCTGGTTCGTCATGGCCCACGCTGACCACAGCGATGGCGTAACTCATCGAATCGCCGGTGGTCGCCACAAAAATAGTGGTCAGTACCAGGATCGCCAACGCCATCATGGCGCCGCCCGGTAGCGCTTTGGCGATTGTGAGCGTGGCCACGTCGAACTGGAAGTTGTTGAGTGCCTCAGCGAGGTCGATCACCCCGGTGAGCTGATAGAAAATGCCGGAGCCGCCGAGGAGCGTGAACCAGATGGTTGTCGCAATCGGCGCCATCACACCAACCGCCAGGATCATCTGGCGAATGGTGCGCCCGCGGGAAATCCGGGCAACAAAGATGGCCATCAGGGGACCATAGCCGAGGAACCAGGCAAAGAAGAACACGGTCCACCATTGCATCCACCAGCCTTCGGCAGTGCCGGACGTCACCGTGGCCATGGCGAAGAACGAACTGATGTATTCACCGAATCCCTGGGTGTAGGCATTGGTCAGGAACAGTGTCGGGCCGAACACGAAGATGACAGCCGCGATCGCTAGGGCGAGAAACACATTGAAGCGACTTAACAGCTGGATACCCCGGTGAATGCCGGTCATGGCAGAGGTCACATAAACTCCGGCGAGCACCGCCAGGATAATCAACTGGGTGCCATAACCTTCGGCTACCCCGAACAGGTCATGCAGGCCAAAACTGACCTGGGTGGCGAGAAACCCAATGGGCCCGACCGTTCCCGCCACAACGGCGATAACGCAGGCGGCATCGACACAGGCTCCAAACCCGCCCTTCATCACACGGTCACCAAAGACCGGGTAAAGCAGGGTCCGCGGCTGCAAGGGCTGCCCTTTCACATAATGGGCGTGGGCCAGCACAATGGCAGACAGGGTTCCAAGGATTGCCCAGGCCAGAAAGCCCCAGTGCATGAAGGATTGGGCCAGGGCAGGAGCAACCGCCTCGGCCGTGCCCGCCTCGGTGTCAAAGACCGGCGGCGTGACGACGAAATGATAGACGGGCTCACCGGCCGCAAAGAAGACGCCGCCGCCCGCCAGGAGCGTGCACATGATGATGGACAGCCACTTGAATGTGCTCAGCTCCGGCGTGTCCATGTTACCCACCTTGGCGGATCCCGCCGGCGAGATGGCCACGCCCATACCGATCAGAAACGTGAGCAGCAGCAGAAGCTGGAAATACGAGCCAAGGTACTTGGCGGTCCATGCAAAGCCGTTGCTGATCAGCCCGGCCGTCCACTCAATGTCGTAGAGTGACAGGCCAAGAAAGAGCAGGATAAAACCTACGCTCAGAACCAGGACAATCGGGTCGCCGAAGCGTTTTACACCCGTTGCCGGGATAGCTATGGAGCTGGCTGAGTTGGTCATGACGCTTACCTGTTGTTGTTTTTGGAACAGTGTTTACTCAGAACGCGGTGTCAGAAACCGGCCGCGTGCCCTCGGTCAATTGCCTGAGCCAGTTTCGGCCCATGATCTTCTCTACTTCTTCCTGATTAAATCCTTTCTGCCGGAGCCCGTCGGCGATATTCGGGAAGTGCCGGTTATCGCTGAACCAGGCTAGCGGAGCAGGCCATCCGGCATTTACGGCACTGCCTTCGCCATAATCCATGGCCTTGCTCCACCGGCCATTTCGCATCCAGGTGAGCACGGATTCGGGCTGGCCCTGGCACAGATCCGTGCCCATTCCGATGTGGTCAATCCCCATCAGCTCGGCGGTATCGGCCACCATGCCGCAGAATTCATCCAGCGTGCAGTCAGGCCCGTTCTTCAGGTGAAACGGATATACTGAAAAGCCGAGAATGCCACCGCTTTCGGCAATCGCACGCAACACCGTATCGGATTTGTTGCGCTTTGCAGGATGAAAGCTGGCAGGATTTGCATGGGAGATGATGACCGGCCGCTCTGACAGCTCAATTGCCTCCAGCGTCGAACGCTCCGCGCTGTGGGACATATCGATCAGCATCCCGACCCGGTTCATCTCCCGGATCGCCTCCCGGCCGAACCGGGTAATACCGCTGTCTTCAGCTTCGTAGCAGCCACAGGCCAGCAGACTCTGGTTATTGTAGGTCAGCTGCATGATCAGCAACCCCAACCGACGCATGATGGCCACCAGGTCGATATCGTCCTCAATGGGCGAACAATTCTGGGCGCCGAAGAAAATGCCGACCCGGTTGGTCTCCCGGGCCAGTTCGATATCGCTGGCTTCAAACACCGGCATGATCAGATCAGAATGTTCCTCGAAACGACGCTGCCACTCACCGAAACGCAACAGAGTTTCACGACAATTTTCGTGGTACACGAGCGTGGCATGCACCGCATCAACCCCCCCCTCGCGCATCTGCTCAAAAATGGCTCGCGACCAGTTGGAATACTGCAGGCCATCAATAGTTAACACAGACTTTGACATGGCAGCAGACCTCAGGCCTTGGTGTAACAGGTTTTGATCACCGTGTAGAACTCCCGGGCATACTGACCCTGCTCCCGAGGCCCGAAACTGGAGTCCTTACGTCCGCCGAACGGTACGTGGTAATCGGTACCGGCAGTGGCCAGATTCACCATCACGCAACCGGTCTCGGCCCGGGCCTTGAAGTGGGAGGCGCGTTGCAGGGAACGGGTAATCAGGCCAGCAGTGAGCCCGTAATTGGTATCGTTCAGGGTAGCCAGAGCGGTTTCGTAGTCCGGAACCCGGATCACACAGGCCACGGGTCCGAACACTTCGTCACGGTTAATGGCCATGTCATTGCGGGTGTCCGTAAACAGCACCGGCTGCATGTAGTAACCATCGGTTCCGGCGTTGATCCGGTCCCCGCCAAACGCCATTGTGGCGCCCTCCTCGAGGGCCACGCCAACCCAGCGCTGATTGGCCTCAAGCTGAGATTTACTGGCAATCGGACCGATCACCGTGTTTTCGGACAGGGCCGGGCCAACCGTTGCGGTGGCCAGCTTTGCCGTCAGCTTCTCGACGAACTCGTCGTGCACAGCGTCCATCACAATCAGCCGGGAAGACGCCGTACATTTCTGGCCGGATCCGGAGTAGGCACCTGCAAAGGCAGCCTCTACCGCCAGATCAATATCCGCATCATCAAGCACAATCAGGGCATTCTTCGACCCCATCTCCAACTGACATTTGACCAGATTGGCGGCCGTGGCCGATGCCACGCGGCGGCCGACCTCAAGGGAGCCGGTAAAGGTAATGGCCTGCACCTCGGGGCTGGTTATCAGGGCTTCGCCTGCCTCACGGCCGCTGCCAGTCACCAGATTGAAGGTGCCGGCGGGCAGGTTCTGGCGACTGATAATTTCTGTCAGCGCCCAGGCGCTGGCCGGCACCAGATTCGCAGGTTTGAAGATCACAGCGTTGCCAAAGGCCAGCGCCGGTGCAATCTTCCACACCGCTGTGGCCATCGGAAAGTTCCAGGGGCTGATCACACCGACAACCCCAAGGGGGTCACGGCGGGTTTCAATTTCAACGCCCGGGCGTACGGAAGCGACACGGTCGTCAATCTGCCGCAACACTTCCGCCGCGTAGTAATGGAAGAACTGACCCGAGCGGTAGACCTCACCCTTTCCCTCTGCCAGGGGCTTGCCTTCCTCCCTCGACAACAGCTCACCCAGTTCATCCTTACGGGCAATCAGCTCATCGCCAATGGCCATCAACACGCTGTAACGCGCCTCCAACCCCAACTCGGCCCATACCTTCTGACCGGCTCCGGCGGCCTGAATAGCCTGCTTTACCTGCTCGGGGCTGGCCTGATCATAGTGGCCAATAATCTCGCTGAGGTCTGAAGGGTTGTGATTGGGCAGGGCGGGCTGGGCGCCCTCGACCCATTCTCCACCGATGTAAAGCGCGTATGATTTTGGCATGGGGTCCTCCTTAAGTAATTACCCAAGCCTAGCCCCCCTGACGCAATAAGGATAATCAAAAATATCGCATTTTTAATAAGATTTACTTATACTTTTAGGGAAAGGGGCAGCCACTCGCAGGGGTTTCTGAATGACGATCGAACTGAAGATTCAACCGCTTCGTTATGTGTTGGCCGTGCGGGAAGAGGGCAGCTTTCACGGCGCTGCCCTGAAGCTTCATCGCAGCCAGCCTGCGCTGTCCATGGCGATTCGTGATTTGGAGGAGCGGCTCGGGCAACCGCTGTTCGAAAAGGCTCACAAGGGACAACTGACACCCTTTGGCGAATATTGCCTGCCCAGGTTCCAGGAGCTGATCAAACAGCACGACCGGCTGGCTAATGAATTGCAGCACATGGCCGAAGGGCACCAGGGGCGGGTAACTCTCGCTACGGTACCCTCGGTCGCCGGCCGGCTGATGCCTGAGTTTCTTGCAGCCTTTGTCGCCGAGCACCCGGACATCAACATCAACCTCCATGACGAAAACGCGGAGTTTGTCTGCCGGCTGGTGGCCAGTGGTGAGGTGGATCTGGGAATCAGCAGCATGTGGGTTCAAGACGAAAGCCTGGCCTTCCACCTCCTCTTTGAAGACAACGTGGGCGTGGTAATGCGCCGGGATCATCCCCTGGCAAATCGCAACAGTCTGAAATGGCAGGAACTGTCGGAGGAGCGCTTTATTGCCAACGGCACCTCCCGGCTTTTAGAACACACCCCCGCCGCCAGCCTGGTCGACAACAACGACTTCTTCATTTCAAACATGATCTCCCTGCTCGCCATGCTGGAAGCCGGCAGTGGCATTACCACACTTCCTCGCCTCGCA
This sequence comes from Marinobacter sp., assembly GCF_048269445.1. GTDB lineage: Bacteria > Pseudomonadota > Gammaproteobacteria > Pseudomonadales > Oleiphilaceae > Marinobacter. Next base: position 203,590 of record NZ_JBLXIQ010000001.1, read on the forward strand.
TTTCCGGTGGGTAACGACAAGCTCTGCTTTATTCCCCTGAGCGAACCGAAACTGGTGCGCCAGATTGGCATCATCAAACAGGCCCATCGCTCTCTTTCTCCCTCCGCCCAGGCGCTGGAAAAGATGATCCTGGACCGGTTGGCGGGAATGGCTATTTCATGACCACAATCATTCGCTTATTGATCTGCGCGGATCTGCAAGACGACCGGCCTTGTGCTTTACCCGATTTTTACACCCCCTTGACACTGCCGTCCCGGCAACTCTGCGATCATTTCCGATAACAAGAGCGCATCGGAGAATTCGCTATGGCAACGTGGAAAGGCGTACTGATTACCGGTCTGCTTGCAGTGACGCTAGCCGGCTGCAAGGTCACTACAACAGGCGGTCACTTTGATTCCGGCGGAGATCCCTTTATCTCGGGCCTGTTCTATGATGCCAGAGATACCGGGCGGCACTACCCCACCGACTCCTGGGCGCAGACCACCAACACCCAGGCCTGCCAGGACGACCCCCTGTATTTCGAGACCAGCAGCGGGCGAGTGCGTGTTTATGGTTCCCCCGCCTACAGTGAAACCAGTTTTCGGGCCGCAGCCTCTGAGCTTGAACGCCGAATCGACGGGGTGTTGAGCCGGTTCCAGTTGCGCTGGGCCGATTTTGTCGAAGACCGCACTGCTGCCGTGTCCTATCCCCGGCAGGTGATTGGCTGCCTGAGCCCAAACGTGCCGCAGGGTGAGTTTGTTTCAGCCTCACTGGCAGCAGTCGCGTTTAATCCCTATTACGGCCAGTGGCCTTTCGAGACTGGCCAGATTGTCAGTCACGAGCTGACCCATTTCGTTCAGGAAAACCTGAGCCGTTACGATGCCAGTGACAGTCTTCTGCCCCTCTGGTTTGCCGAGGGCCAGGCAACCGTCGTTGCCGGTGAGCCGGTAGCCCCGGCCTACCAGCACTATGATTACGAGCCCCTGTGGGACGTAACGCCACTGGACGCAGGAAGCGCTCCGTATCGCTTCGAACATTACGGCCTGGCCTACCGATACCTGGAACGCGCCAATGGCGCCCTGGCGATGACGGTCCTGCTGGAAATGGTGCAGCTGCTGGACTGGGATGGTGGTTTCTATGGTGAGATCAGCACCGGAGAGTCCCGGGCCTTTGTGGAGGCATTCAATTCGGCCGGTCTGGTGGACCATAGGAATAACCACCTGAGTTTCCAGCGGTTCCGGGCCGACTATCACGATCTCCTGAACGGCAGTTATTAACAAATGCTGGCTTGAACTGGATTAAACCGGTTCAATCAGGGATAATTTTGCCCTGTTTTTTTACCAGCAGGGTCGTTCGGTAGTCTCTGGCCATGACCATCTACAGCATTATTCAATTAGTTATTTTTTCCGTGCTGTTACTCAACACTGTGCACCTGATGCCGGCGTTTGGCCGTTGCCTGCGGGCTGCCGAATCGGCGTTCCAGTCCGGCTACCTCTGCGCCATGCTGACCGTACGCCTGGCCCGCAACATCCTGGGGCTGATCCTGGTGACCGCCAGTACCGCCCCCAATCCGGAAATTCATGCCCTGGTGCCAAAGGGCATCCTGCTATTCCTGGTATTGGCGGCGCTTAACGCCGCGCTGACCCAGTATCTGGACCGTTCCCGGGTGGAAGAAGGCGCCCGTTTCTGAGTCTCCGCCTCAAGCGTAAAGCGACTCAATGACGTCGGTGTACTTCTCGTAAATATTGCTCCGGCGCACTTTCATGGTGGCAGTCACTTCGTCATCGTCGTGGTCCAGTTCCTTGATGAGCAGATGGAAGCGTTTAATCTGTGCCACTTGGGGCAGCCGTTCATTGCCCTTGTTCACCTGGGCCTGAATCAGCTCGGTCACCGGTTCTTGCTCGGTCAGGCTTCGGAAGGTGGTGTAGGCAATCCGTTCCTGCTCGGCCCACTTGGCCACCGTTTCGAAATCGACCTGGATCAGCGCGGAAACATACTTGCGGGCCTCACCAATCACGATGCATTCCTTGATATAAGGGCTGGTCTTGATGGTGTTCTCGATCTCAGTGGGCGAGAGGTTCTTGCCGCCGGCCGTAATCATGATGTCCTTCAGACGATCGACAATTTTGAGCTGGCCATCCCGCCATTCGCCGACATCACCGGTATGCAGCCAGCCGTCCATCAGGGTAGAGGCGGTTGCCTCGTCGTTCTTGTAATAGCCCTTGAACATGCTGCCGCCGCGCATGATGATTTCGTTGTGCTCACCAAGCTTCACTTCGACGCCGGAAAGGGCCACACCTACGGTCCCCAGATGCACATCATCCACCGGCTGGGCGGTAGCAACGCCTGTGCTTTCCGTCTGGCCATAGACTTCCACCAGAGGAATGCCGATAGTCCGGAAAAACTCCAGGATCCCCGTGGAAATGGGCGCCGCTCCGGTGAGCGCGATGGTGCATCGGCGCAGGCCGATAAAATTCTGTAAAGCCCGGAGCACCAGAACATAACTGAGGCCGTACAGGCACTTTTCTTTCAGGCTCCACTGCGCACGGGTCTTGGTGGCCATGGGCGAACAGACCCGGATGGCCCAGTTGAACAGCCCTCTCCGGAGCCGGCCGGTTTCCTGGATTTTGATGTAGATGGAGGAATGCAGTTTCTCCCAGATCCTGGGCACACCCAGGAAGAAGGTTGGCGCAATTTCCCGTAAATCTTCCTGAATGGTCCGCAGACTTTCGCCGAAGCTGACCGCACTGCCCACGTAGACCGGCGCAATGTTGGTAAATGCCTGCTCTGCGACATGGCACAGCGGCAGATAAGACAAGCTGGAGCCATGCTCATCGGCCTTCAGTAGTTCAAGGAGTCCGGGTGCTGCAGCATGGAGGTTGCCCCAGGTAATCATCGCTCCCTTGGGCCGGCCGGTGGAGCCGGAGGTGTAGATCATCAGGGCGGTGTCGTCCATCTGCTGGCCGTCGAGTAACTCGTCCACCAGCCCAGGGTGTTCCTTCTCAAATTCCCGTCCGCGGGCTTCGATGTCATCGAATGCGGCAGGCGGCTCCGGGTAATACCGCAGGCCCTTCATATCGATGGCGATGCAGTGTTTGAGTTTGGGCAGGTCCGGCCAGGCTTCCAGCACCTTGTCAGTCTGTTCCTGATCCTCGCACACCACAATTTCCGCATCGCTGTGCTCGAGGACGTAGGCTACCTCGTTCCACGGGCTGGTTGGATACACGCCAACGCAGATGCCCCGCACCATACCAATGCCCATCTGGGCAATCACCCACTCGACCCGGTTTTCCGAAATAATGGCCACATGGCCACCCTGCTCAAGGCCGAGGGCACGGAGCCCCAGCCCGAAATGCCGGGCACGCTCGTAGTAATCCTGCCAGGAATAGGCCTGCCAGATGCCGAAGTCTTTCTGGCGCAGGGCCAGAGATTCAGGCCGATCGTTGGCGTGGGCCCGCAACATTTGCGTCAGGGTAAGATCGGGTATGGAAGGTGTTGTCATGAAAGCCACCGTTTACGGCGTTTGTAATGCTTGATGTCACGGTAACTGCGGGCTTCGCCTTCCTTGCCGCCCACCCCCAGGTAAAACTCCCGGACATCCTCGTTGGCGGTGAGTTTATCCGCCGGGCCATCGATCACAATCTTGCCGTTCTCCATTATGTAACCGTAAGAGGCGATCGCCAGAGAAACCGCAGCATTCTGCTCAACCAGCAGAATAGCGGTACCCTGCTCCCGATTGATCCGAGCCACTATAGTGAAGATTTCTTCCACCAGTAACGGCGCCAGACCCAGTGACGGCTCATCCAGCATGATCAGCCTCGGCTGGGCAATCAGTGCCCGGCCCAGAGCCAGCATCTGCTGTTCACCGCCAGACAGATACCCCGCCAGCTGTTTGCGGCGTTCCTTGAGGGCTGGAAAGTAGTTGTAAACCATCTCATAACTGTCGCTCAGGGATGGCTTGGCGCCGGTGAGTGCATAGGTGGCGGCAACCAGGTTCTCTTCCACCGTCAGGTCCTCAAACACACGGCGGCCTTCCATCACATGGAACAGCCCGCTACGCACCAGTTTTTCGGGCGGTGTTCCCTTTACATCCTTGCCCTGGAAACGGACTTCTCCGGCGGTCACTTCGCCGTCTTCCAGGGTCAGCAGGCCGGAAACGCTTTTCAATGTGGTGGATTTGCCGGCGCCGTTGGAACCGAGGAGCGCCACAATGGCGCCCTCCGGTACCCGCAGTGACAGGCCCCGCAGGACCTGCACCGACTTGTTGTAAACCACCTCGATGTTATCGATTTCCAGTAAGGCTTCCATACAGCCCCTCAGTCGAGGTGAATCCAGTCCGATACCGGCTCATAACGGCCTTTCTCGGCATTCACCCGCCAGATACGACCAACCGGGAACGACATATCCTTCACAGTGACCGGAATACCGATGATGCCGCCGGTGTCCCAATCCTCGATGGAAGCCAGTGAGGCGGCCATATTGTCAGCCGTCAGTTCCTTGCCAGCATCCAGGGTGCGCTTGACCACTTCGGTCCACACCATGGCATTGAACCAGCCCTGCATGTAGCCGGTCGGTCGGTAGCCGGCCTCCGGATCACTCTTCTCTGCCTGGGCACGAAGGGCATCCAGCATGGGACCGCTTTCCTCACTGTCGTAATAGTTGTAGGGCATCACGCCCATGTAGCCATCGGCATCAGCACCCATTTTGTCGATGATCAGCTTGTCCGAGGACCAGAAGGTGCCCATGAACTGGGTATCCAGGCCCATTTGGCGCATCTGCACCATGAACTCGTTGATCGGCGACAGCACGTAGCCATGGAACACCACGAAGTCCGGGCGAACGCGACGGAGCTTCAGAACTTCTGCCGATACATCCACACTGCCGGGCTTGGTGACAATGTCCTCGACCACTTCAATACCCAGCTCGGCGGCTCGGGCCTTGCCGTTTTCGATCGGGTCCTTGCCAAACTCGGTATCGCTGTACACGAAGGCAACCGTCGGCATGTCGCCGCCCTGACCCTGGTCAGCGATGTACTCCAGAATAATGCCGAACATCTGGCTGTAATTGGGGCCGGGGATGAACTGATAAGGGTATTGCTCGTTATCGGTCAGCGCCGTGGCAAAGGAAGCACCACTCATCAGCGTGGTGCCCTGGCTGTTCAGCTCCGAGGCGATGGTTTTCATGAAACCAGTGCTGTCACCGTAATAGGTGGCAGGCGAGCTGCTGCCGGAGATCTTCTTGAAGGCCGCCACTGAACGGTCCACCTCGTAGGCGGTGTCCTCCATCACATACTTGACCGGGTGACCATTGATGCCGCCCTGGCTGTTGATCCAGGCCGTGTAGTCGGTTAAACCGGCATGAATATGAATGCCGGCAAAGGCAAACACCCCTGAGAGGGGAATGGAGCCACCGAACACGATGGGTTCCTTGTCCTGGGCCACGGCAGGGGCGGCTACCGATAATGCAGCGACCAGACTGCCCAGCCCGGCGAGCCGGCGCCCTTTTTTGAGGATGTTTCTGAACATGTTTCTTCTCCTTGCTGCTTCTTGTTGTTGGTGTTGCTCGGGTTCTATTTGAAACACTCGTTGGATAACCGTTAATTCCGGAACGGCCACAGGCTGAAAAAACGGCGAATGCGATGCCATATTTCCGCGAGGCCATGGGGTTCGAAGATCAGGAAGCCCACAATCAGGGCGCCGAAGATAATCTCCAGCATCGGCGACATAAACACAGGGGCGTCCGGGTAGAACGGAGTCAGGGCGGCAGTGAGCAACTTCAGGGCTTCCGGCACCAGGGTCATGAAGGCAGCACCGAGTATGCCCCCCAGGAGATTACCCATGCCGCCCACAATCACCGCCGCCAGATAGAAAATGGACATCGACAGAGGGAAGCTCTCCGGCGTCACGACCCGGAAGAAGTAGGCAAACAGGCCACCGGCTACGCCGGCGTAGAAGGAGCTGAGCGCAAATGACATCAGCTTGTAGCGCAACAGGTTAATACCCAGAATCTCAGCGGAAATATCCCGGTCCCGGATGGCGATAAACGCCCGGCCAATGCGGGTCCGGAACACATTCCGGGCGGCAAACATCATCAGCACCGCCAGCGGCACGATGATGAAATACATCATGAAATCACTCTGGAAGGTCACCCCGAACAGATGCGCCGGCTCCAGGCTCAGGCCGCCCATGCCACCGGTGACCGATTCCCACTCGGCGAAGATGAAATGCAGGAACACACTGGCCGCCAGGGTGGCGATCGCCAGGTAAAGCCCCTTGACCCGCAGCGAGGGCAGGCCCACCAAAATCCCTACTGCGGCGGCCATAAGCCCCGCCAGCACCAGGGTTACCGGGAACGGAAGGCCGGTATTGAGGGAGAGCCAGGCTACGGTGTAGGCGCCCACGCCCATAAAACCGGCCTGCCCCAGCGAAATCAGGCCGGTAAAGCCAGTCAGGATATTCAGGCCGGTCGTGCTGATTACGGCAATGCCGACGAGGCAGCCGAGGTAGAGCAGATACGAATCGGCCATAAAAGGGAACAGCAGCAGAACCACCAGAAGCAGCCCGAGCCACAGCTTCTGGGTCTGGCTGGTCCAGATCGCCTCATCGGCCTCGTAGCTCTGTTTTGCGTCACCGATGCGCATCTTACACTCGCTCTATTTCGTGGGTGCCAAAAAGGCCATAGGGGCGTATCACCAGAATCACCGCCAGCACCAGAAAGGTCGCCGGCATCCGGTACTCACCACCCAGGTAGGCGCCGGCCACGGTTTCCAGCCAGCCGATAAACACCCCGGCGATCAGGGCACCGAGAATGCTGTCCAGGCCGCCAACGATAACCACCACCAGCACGCTCAGCCCGATGATCCCGAACTGGGGGCTGAGGCCGCCGGTCGCTGCCACCAATACTCCGGCCAGTGACGCCGCCAGAGAACCGAACACCCAGGCCATGTTGAACACCCTGCGCACGTTGATGCCCATGGAATAGGCGGCGGCCTGATCCGAGGCGGTCGCCCGCAACGCCACACCGCCCCGGGAGAATCGGAAATAGAGCAGGTAAATAATCAGCAGGGCGGAACCAATCAGGAAACCGTAAGCAATTTTGGGGGCAAGATAGAGCGGCCCAATAAACACCGGTTCCCGGGGCAGGAAGCTGGGAAGCAGTTGCGGGTTGGCGGTCCAGATGAACTCCACCAGCCCCACCAGGATACTGGCGATACCGATCGTGACCATCACCACCGAGATTGGGGATTCACCCAGCATTGGCCGGATCATGGTCTTTTCAATGACACCGCCCAGGATGCTGCCGCCGATTACCGCCATTGGCAGGGCAATCCACGCAGAGAGCTCCATGCCACCAGCAAAGGCCAGGAACAGATAGGCCGCAAACATCATGATTTCGCCGATCGCAAAATTGATCACCCGGGTAGCCTTGTAGATGATCACAAAGCCCAGGGCAATCAGGGCGTAAAGCCCGCCCATGGCCAGGCCTGCCAGGCTGATTTCGCCGAAGAACAACCAATCCATCAGGCAGCCTCCCCTTCCGGGTTGAGCTTCACACGCAGGCTGTCGATGTCACTGTTGCCCAGATAGGCCCTGATTACCTCGGGGTTTTTCTGTACATCAGCCGGCAGTCCCTCGGTAATGACCTGGCCAAAATTGAGCACCGCAATGTGGTCAGAAATATCCATGACCATAGCCATGTCGTGTTCCACCATCAGCACGGTGATGCCCCACTCTTCCCGGATATCCAGGATAAAGCGGGCCATGTCCTCTTTTTCTTCCCGGTTCATGCCGGCCACCGGCTCATCCAGCATCAGCACTTTCGGCTGCATGGCCAGTGCCCGGGCCAGCTCCACCCGCTTCTGCAGCCCGTAGGAAAGGCTTGCCACCGGCTGGCGACGGATATGGTCAATTTCGAGAAAATCAATGATCCGTTCTTCAATATCCCTGCGGACTGCCATCTCCTCCCGGCGGGCAGGGCCGAAATAGGCCAGAGCACTTAGCAGGCCACTCTTCATGTGCACGTGAGCACCAAGCTTGATGTTGTCGAGGACGGTCATACCCCGGAACAGGGCGATGTTCTGGAAGGTTCGGGCCAGACCCAACGCGGCCCGGCGCGGCGGCTTGATGCCACTTGATAGCAGCTGGCCCTCGTAACTGATCGAGCCCTGCTGGGGCCTGTAAAAACCGGAAATGCAGTTGAACAGGGAGGTCTTGCCGGCACCGTTTGGGCCAATGATGGTGGTAACGGTGTTCTCGGGCACCCGGAAACTCACATCCTGCAGGGCCTTCACACCACCAAAAGAAAGAGACAGATTGCTGATCTCGAGGATGCTCACTTTACCTCCCGGCACCCTTGGCGCCGGATGAACAGGCACGCGAACACGCCTCACTCATACCAAACTCACGCCTAAAGATGATTGTAATTTTTATTTTTCCTGGCCATCGGGGTTAGCCCCGATCACGGTTTAAAGTAGTCCATTCAGGCAACTTTAGGCAATCCCCTCTATCCTGTTGCCTGCCAGATAACAAAATTAGTTACGCAGGCAACCCGCATTCAGACCTGCCGCAACGGGAGAGCACGCAACCATGACAGACAGCCTGGTAATCACCGGATTTGACGCCAAGACCGGTGTGGCAACGCTGACCTTTAACCGGCCAGAAGCCCTGAACGCGATCAATGTGCCCCTGGCGGAAGCCTTTCTTTCCGCTGTCCGGGAGCTGAAAGATCGTTCGGGAGTGCGCTGCATAGTCCTCACCGGCGCAGGACGTGCCTTTATGGCAGGTGGTGACGTCGCCAGCATGTCCGGCACATCGGAACAGGCCGGCAATGCGATAAGCGCCATTTTGGATGCCGTCAATCCCGCCATTCTGCTGTTGCGCAGCATGGATGCCCCGGTAATCGCAGCGGTAAAGGGTGTCGCCGCCGGCGCTGGGCTCAGCCTGGCACTCATGGCGGATCTGGTTGTGGCCCATGAAGACACCAGGTTTCTGGTGGCTTATAACGGCATCGGCGCCGTCCCTGACTGTGGCGGCAGCTGGTTTCTGGCGCACAAGATCGGCGCTGGCCGGGCGGCGGAACTGATGCTGCTGGGCCGGACTCTGACCGCGTCGGAAGCGAAAGACTGGGGCATGATCACCGAGTTTGCCGCGGACAACGAGTATGAAAGTCTGCTGAACATGATCATCAATAAAGTCGCCAACGGGCCCACCCGTGCGTTTGGTGCTTTTCGCCAGCTTACCGACCGGGCCAATGGCAATCAGTTGGCCGCCCACCTGGAAGCGGAACGGGCAGCCTTCCTTGAAATGACGCAGACTGCGGATTTTGCCCGGGGTGTGTCGGCGTTTCTCGCCAAGCGGGCTGCGCAATTCCAGGGCCGGTAAACAAGCGGGGACGCCCGTCCGTGGTAACCCCTCACAACTGAGACTCAGGAGATGATACCCCGTTCCCTGAGCGCCTGAACCTCACCGGAAGAAAGACCGGCAACGTGCTGCAGGACCCGCTCCGACTGCTCCCCCAATAGAGGCGGTGCCGTGCGGTAGGTTACCGGTGTCAGTTTCAGCTTGATCGGATTGCCAACCGTTGGCACGTCACCCAGGGCAGGATGGGTGACAGTCTGCCTCATCCCCCGGGCCAGAACCTGGGGATCGTCAAATACCTGATCAAGGGTATTCACTGGCCCGCAGGGCACCCCGGCCCGCTCCAGAATTTCAACCCACTCCCTGGTGGACCGCATTACGGTGGCCTGCCTCAGCTTCGGGATCAGCTCCCTGCGATTGGCCACCCGGGCGCGGTTTGTCGCAAAGCGCTCGTCGCTCGCCCACTCCCCATGCTCCAGCACATCACACAGCCGGGCAAACTGCTGATCGTTGCCGATCGTCAGCACCATATTGCCGTCGGCCGTAGGGAAATCCTGGTAAGGAACGATGTTGGGGTGGGCATTCCCCATCCTGACTGGTGCCGTGCCCGTGGTCAGGTAATTCATGGCCTGGTTGGCCAGGCAGGCCACCTGCACATCCAGCAGCGCGGCCTCCACATACTGGCCTTCCCCGGTTCGGTCCCGATGGCTGAGAGCGGCGAGTACGCCGATGGTGGCGTAGAGACCGGTCATGATGTCCGTCAGGGCCACACCCACCTTCATCGGGCCCGCGCCAGGCTCGCTGTCCGGCTGCCCGGTGATGCTCATCAACCCGCCCATGGCCTGGATCAGGAAATCATAGCCGGGGCGGTCCGCATAGGGGCCGTCCTGGCCAAACCCGGTGATCGAACAGTAAATGAGTTTGGGGTTGATGCGCTTCAGACTGTCGTAATCCAGGCCATAGCGCTTGAGACCGCCCACCTTGAAATTTTCCAGTACCACATCCGATTCCGCCACCAGCTTGCGGACCAGCTCCTGCCCCTCCGGATGGGCGATATCAACCGCCAGGGACTGCTTGTTCCGGTTGGCGCTCAGGAAGTAGGCGGAGAGTTCCGCGCTGCCATCAGCGCCCTTAAGATAGGGCGGTCCCCAGGAGCGGGTGTCGTCACCGGTTCCCGGGCGCTCGATCTTGATGACCTCCGCGCCCAGATCCCCCAGGATCTGACTCGCCCAAGGACCCGCCAGGACCCGTGAAAGATCCAGGACACGCAGGTGAGACAGAGAGCCTGACATCCGATTCTCCTTAGAGGTGGGCGTTTAGCGCATGCCACCGAGGCAGAGATATTTGAGTTCCATGAACTCGTCCATTCCATACCGGGAGCCTTCCCGGCCAAGGCCGCTTTCCTTGACGCCACCAAAGGGTGCTGTCTCGGTGGAAATGATCCCATCGTTGATACCGATCATGCCGGTTTCAAGAGCCTCAGCCACATGCCAGATACGCCGGATGTCATTGCTGTAGAAGTAGGCGGCCAGACCGAATTCCGAGTCATTGGCCATGGCGATTGCCTGCTCCTCGGTATCAAACCGGAACAGCGGCGCCACCGGACCAAAAGTCTCTTCGCTGGCCACCAGCATGTCCTGGGTGACATCGGTGAGAATGGTCGGCTCGAAGAAGGTGCCGCCCAGTGCGTGTACCTGGCCGCCGAGGACCACTTTCGCGCCCTTGCCGGTGGCATCGGCGATGTGCCGTTTGACCTTATCCAGTGCCGCCCGGTTAATCAACGGGCCCTGATGAGTCTCGCCGTCGAGACCGGGGCCCACGACCATCTTGCCGACGGCCGCTTTCAGCTTTTCGACAAATGCGTCATACACAGCGGACTGCACATAGATGCGGTTGGCGCACACACAGGTCTGACCGGTGTTACGGTACTTGGAGGCCATCAGCCCCGTCACAGCAGCATCAAGATCGGCGTCGTCAAACACGATGAACGGGGCATTGCCACCCAGCTCCAGACTCACTTTCTTGACCGTGCCGCTGGCCTGGCGCATGAGCAGTTTGCCCACTGGGGTAGAACCGGTGAATGACACTTTGCGAACCACCGGGTTGGTGCTCAGTTCCTCACCCACCTCCGGCGCCCGGGCCTTTGCACAGGTGATAATGTTGAGGATGCCCGCGGGAACACCGGCCTCCTCCGCCAACACCGCCAGGGCAAGGGCGCACAGCGGGGTATCCTCTGCCGGCTTAACCACCACCGGACACCCGGCCGCCAGGGCCGGTGCCACCTTGCGGGTGATCATGGCCACCGGAAAGTTCCAGGGCGTGATTGCCGCCACCACCCCGATAGGCTGTTTGATCACCACGATCCGCTTGTCCCGGCCATGGCCCGGGATCACGTCGCCATAGGCTCGTTTGGCTTCCTCGGCAAACCACTCAATAAAGCTGGCGCCGTACCCCACCTCACCCCGGGCTTCCGCCAGCGGCTTGCCCTGTTCCGCTGTCATCAGCCGGGCCAGGTCTTCCTGATGTTGCATCACCAGATCGAACCACCGGCGCAGGATACCCGCTCGCTCTTTGGCCGGGCGGGCACGCCACTCCGGCCATGCGGCCTCGGCCGCCCGGATGGCCTGCCGGGTGTCTTCTGCGTCCATATCCGGCACCTCTGCCAGATGCTCGCCATTGGCCGGGTTGGTCACCGGGAATCGGTTGCCTGAACGGGCCTGGACCCATTCCCCGTTGATATAGGCGCTTTCGCGCAAAAGTTCGGAGTTCGTCAATCGGATCGTCATCACAGTCCTCGCGGCCCTCAGAAGAGGGAGTCAATGGCCTCAGAGCAGATAGCTTTCAATCACATCCCGGACAAACGCAGCATAGTCGTCAACGGCAACATTCTGATCCCGGTATTTTCTACGTTTCAGGTACCAGTCCTGCAACAGAGCCTTGATCATCGAGGCCACGAGGCGGGCGTTCCTGGGCTGGTATACTTCTGCCTCGATACCGTCTTCAATGACCCTGAGGAAAATATCCTCAATCTCAAGCTCGATGGCAACCGCATCCCGCTTTTCCGCAGCCGGCAGGCTCTTGGCTTCCATGTAGGAAAAGTAGAACCACGCCCGCATCAACTCACTCAGGTATAAGTGCGCTTTGATCGCGGCAAACAAACGGTCACGCACATCACGAACTCCTCCAGTGTAATGAAGCAAGGTCCGGCGGGTGATTATGAACCCGTGGCTCTGAATCAGGTGGATCAGGTCGTCCTTGTTGCGAATGTAAGCATAGAGCCCGCCCATGCTTAACCCGGAATCCGCGCACAGGTCCCTCAGCGTCATGGCATGAAAGCCCTTGGAGTTTGCCAGCCGCAGGGTCGACTCGATGATCCGGGTCAGATTTTTGACCGCCGTCGCCTCCTTCTTAATGCTGATTCGTTCCTTGTTCTGGCGGTATACATCACGAATCACATCCTCTTTGGACATGCTGAGGTCACCAAGGAATGTTTCGTAATTTTCGATCATATCTGCCACGACTACCTGCTCCTGCGGCGGGTTATGAGCCTAATCAGGCTACTGACAGGAACCGGTCCTGGGTGGCCTGATCAGCCCTCAATTCATTACTGGTTGCCTCATGCACGACCTGACCCTTTTCAAGGATATAGGCCCTCTGAGCATGCTTGAGAGCAAAACGCACGCTCTGGTCGGTGAACAGGATCGTTGTGGTCTGGCTCAGGTCGTCGATCAGCTCACCAATCTGCTGCACGATGACCGGGGCCAGGCCTTCATTGGGCTCATCCAGCAACAACAGTCGTGGCTGGATCATCAGGGACCGCGCCACCGCCAGCATCTGTTGCTGGCCACCGGACAGGGTGGCGCCGTCCTGGTCCGCCCGCTCGCCCAGCATCTCGTATTTCTTGAGGATACCATCCACTGTCCAGCGCGCGGCACTGCCCTTACGTTGATAAGCGGCCACATCCAGGTTGTCCCGCACCGTCAACCCGGGAAAGATCCGGCGATCTTCCGGCACATACCCGATGCCTGCGCGGGCAATCCGGTGCGCCGGCCAGCCCTGGACCGGCTTGCCTTCGTAGATCACCTCTCCGGACCTCGGAGGTGTCAGCCCCATAATGCTTTTCAGGGTGGTGCTCTTTCCCGCGCCGTTCCGGCCGAGGATGCATACTGTCTCACCGGCGTCGAGTTGAAGGGTAACACCCTGGAGCGCCTGACTCTCACCATAGAACGTCTGGATATTGCGAACATCAAGAATCATGGGTTGGCCTCCTCGACCGCCTCGTCGTCTTCCTCGCCCAGGTACGCAACACGAACCTCCGGATGGCTCTTCACTTCCTCCGGTGTACCGGCAAAGAGCTTCTCGCCCCGGTGCATAACCAGAATCCGGTCCGCCAGGTTGAAAACCACGTCCATATCGTGCTCGGTGATCATGAACGTGTAGTCACCGCTGTCCGCAAGCTTCTTGATCAGCCGGGTGGTGCGCCGGGTTTCGTCCGGGGTCATCCCGGCGGTGGGTTCGTCCAGCAATACCAGTTTGGGCTGAGTAGCCAGCACCATGGCGATCTCCAGCAATCGCTTGTCGCCGTAGCTGATAACTTCGGCACGCTGCGCCCTCAGGCTGTCGATGCCCAGACGCTTCAGAAACTCAACCGCCTCCTGCTGGATGGCGGTATTGCGAGACGCGATGTTGAACAGCCTGCGGCTGTGGCCGTGATAGGCCGACAGCACCACTTCCACGTTCTCCTGCACTGTCATCTCGGGGAAGATGTTGTTGATCTGGAAGGATCGGGAGACTCCCAGCCGGCTGATCTTGTGGGGCGGCATCCCGGTGATGTCCTTGCCGGCCAGCATAATCTTGCCTTCAGTCGGCTGCATCCGGCCGGAGACCATGTTGTAGAAGGTGGTCTTACCGGCACCATTGGGGCCGATAATAGCGATGGTTTCCTTGGGCATGACCTCCAGGTTGATCCCGGAAACCGCCGTAACGCCGCCAAAGCGTTTGGTCAGGTTGGCAATGGTAAGAACCGGGTTGCTCATTTCTTCACCTCCATCCACCAGTCAATGGCGGTACCGAGCAGACCCTTGCGGAAGAAGATCACCATCATAGCCAGGATGATGCCCAGAACCAGCATCCAGGATTCTGTGTAAGTGGTGATCCAGGTTTCCAGCAATACAAACGCCGCAGAACCGATGAACGGGCCCAGGAAATACCCGGTACCACCGAGGATGGCCATCAGTATGGGTTCGGCGGACATGGACCAGTGCAGCAGCTCCGGGCTGGCCACCCGCAGGAACGGGGCGATCAGACCACCGGCCAGGCCCGCGAAAGTGCCGGCAATGACGAACGCCACCAAGCGGTACGTCCGCACGTTCAGCCCGGCGAAGGATACCCGCTCGGGATTCTGGCGGATGGCCCTGAGAATCATGCCGAAAGAGCTGCGGCAGATCAGGTAAAGCACTATCGAGGCAATGGCCACGATAGCCAGCACTACGTGGTAATAGACCGACGGATTAGCCAGCGTCAGATCAAGGCCGAGCCCGAATGAGCCGAGGGTAAACCCGGCAAGACCATCACTGCCGTTGGTCACCGAACGCCACTGGTAGGCGATCGCAAAGACCATCATGCCAAAGGCCAGGGTGAGCATGGCAAAATACACCTCATTGAGCCGAACGCTCAGGAAGCCAATGACCAACGCCAGCGCTGCCGATGCCGCCATGGAAACCAGCAGGCAGGCCAGGAAGGGCCATTGCAGATGAATCAGCACCAGGGCCATGGCGTAAGAGCCGATACCGAAGAAGGCCGCATGCCCGAAGCTCAGCATGCCGGTATAACCGAAGATGAGGTTGAAGCTGGCGGCGAACAGGCCCAGGATCAGGATCTCGGTAAAGATAAACACATAGAAATAAGAAGCAATCCAGGGCACCGCAATCAGCCCGGCAATCACCACGGCCAGTATGGCCATCAGAACCTTGGTCTTCATGCGCTCGCCCCCTTGCCCATAATGCCGTTTGGTTTGAACAACAGAACCAGCGCCATGCCCACGAACGGCAACAGCAGGTTCACTTCCGGCAGGTAGCGGCCACCGAAGCCGTGAATCAGGCCCAGAATGATGGCGCCGAGCAAGGCACCCGGGAAACTGCCCAGGCCGCCGATCACCACCACAATGAACGACTCGATAATGATCTTGTCCCCCATTCCCGGGTCCAGCGCACGCATGGGCGCTGCCATCACACCACCGACGGCGGCCAGCCAGGCACCAAAGGCAAACACGCCGGTCACCACCAGCCGGGTATTGATGCACAGGGCCTCGGCCATGTCCCGGTCCAGCGCCGCTGCTCGCATGATGCGGCCGACGCGGGTGCGGTTGAACAGGTACCAGAGCCCGGCCAGCAATAACAGACCAATGACAATCACGAACAGGCTGTAGGTGGCCACGGAACTGCCCAGCAGCTCGACTGAACCGGAAAGCAGCTGCGGCGGCTGGACCACATGGATGCCGCTACCCCAGATCATTCGCACACTCTCGTTGATGATCAGCAGAATGGCGAAGGTCAGTAGCAGGCTGTCTGCCACGTCCCGGGAATAGATGAAGCGCAGCAGGACCCGGTCGATGACTACCGCCAGAATGGCAACGCCAACCGGAGCCAGGAGCAGGGCCGCCCAGAAGGGCATTCCCGCTATGTTAATCAGGGTGAAGGCCAGGTAGGCCCCCAGCATGTAAAGTGCCCCGTGGGCAAAATTGATGATGTTCAGCACACCGAACACGATGTTCAGGCCCACTGCGATAATGAACAGCAGCAGGCCGATATCGAGACTATTCAGCAACGCCGCTCCGATGCCAGACATGGATTACCTCATTAGATTGGAGCCGGTTTCGTGGCGCCCGGGAGGGCGCCACGGCAAGCGTAAAAACAACAATCAGATCAAAGCTTGCAACCGGTCTCTTCAATGGTGCGGGCTACTTTTTCACCGTCAAAGATCCGCAGGTTCGTCAGCGTGCGAATGCCGTGCTCAGGATGCATTGGGCCGGAAACACCCCAGTTCGGGCTGACCATCGCCTGGTGATCACCCTCACGGAACGTCACCGTACCGTTCGGTGCCTCCAGGCTCATACCGCTAAGCGCCTTGGCGACGGCAGGACCTTCGGTGGTGCCGGCTGTTTCCATGGCCTTTTTATAGGCATAGATCGCTGCGTAGGCGCCCTCGGCGTTGTAGCTCGGGGGCGTGCCGTAGGCGTCAATGTACGCTTTTACGAAGCGATCATTCACGGGGTTGTCATAGGCTTCATACCAATAGCGCGTCGACAGATGCACACCCTCTGGCATTTCCTCGCCCAGAGCAGAGAGCACCTCGGTCGCGGCACCAACGGTAAACATCACCTCCATGTCCTTTTCGAAGAACCCACGGGTATTGGCCTGGCGGATAAAGTTGACCAGGTCACCACCCCAGACCGAAATCAGCACACCCTCGGCATCAGAATCCATAACCCGGTCAATGAACGGGGTGAAATCCTCGGCACCAAAGCGCGGGAAGTTGGTCTCCGACATCAGGTTCACATCCGGCTTGATCTCTTTGAGGTAATTGCCGAAGAACTCCCAGGACTGGTGGCCGAAGGCGTAGTCCGGGCCGATGGTGGTCCAGTTGGTGGCATCGGTTTCAGCAGCCACCAGGGCCGCAGCCTTCATGTTCTGGGCCACGTTCACGCTGATGCGGTAGGTAAATGCGTTACACAGATTGCCGGTGACGTCCGGCGTGGCGGCGTGGGTGATGATCAGTGGCTTCTGCAGCTCTGGCATGGTCGGAACCATACCCTGGGCAACACCCGAGCTGTCCAGACCCACCAGGGCGTCGACGCCCTCGGAATAAACCAGTTTCCGGGCTGCCTGAATGGCCACCGAGGCCTTGCCCTGGCTGTCCTCATAGACCATCTCGACCTGGCGACCCAGAATGCCCCCGGAGCCATTGATTTCATCCACCGCCAGGTTGATGCCCTTCTGGGCAAACTCGCCGTAGGTGGCAGCACTGCCAGAGAGAATGTAGAGACCCCCGATCCGGATCGGATCCTCAGCATAGCTGGTACCAGCGGTACCCAGCGTAGCGGCTGCGGTCATCGCAACCAGCAGTTTCTTGATGCTTGTTATTTTCATGGTAATGCTCCTGTGTTCTTGTCTTTGTTGTCACTGGAACTTTCAGGCCCCTTGCATCAGGGCCGGCTTTCGTTGTTGTAAATCCGTTGTTCGCGTTATCGCAACCTCCTGCTGACCATGGTCAGCCCAGTCATCGTGACAGAGAGTCCCGGAGAATGTTTTTACGGATCTTGCCGGTGGCGGTCTTGGGCAGTTCACCAAGCACCACCTTTCGTGGCGCCTTGAAGTGCGCCATGTGCTCCCGACAAAAAGCAATAATCTCCTCGGGGGTGGGTTCCTCGCCGTCATCGACCGGATTGACAAAGGCACAGGGCACCTCGCCCCATTTCTCGTCAGCCATGGCCACCACCGCCGCCTCGGAGACTTTCGGATGCCGGTAAAGGACCTCTTCCACTTCCAGGCTGGAAATGTTTTCGCCGCCCGAGATGATCACGTCCTTGGCCCGGTCCCGGATTTCAACATAGTGATCCGGATGCATAACGGCCAGGTCCCCGGTGTGGAACCAGCCGTCGCTGAACGCCTTCTCCGTGGCTTCCGCATTCTTCAGGTAACCCTTCATCACGGTATTGCCGCGGATACAGATCTCACCCATGGCGTTGCCGTCAGCAGGTACCGGCTCCCCGCTGACCATATCCAGCACCGCGACCTCGTCCAGGCCATGGGTGGGAACGCCCTGACGGGACATCTTCACCGACCGCTCCTCCAGCGGCAATTGTTGCCATTCCGGCTGAGGCACACACAGTGTCGAAGGCCCGAATGTCTCGGTCAGGCCATACAGGTGAGTAATCTGGAAGCCGATCTCCTCTGCCTTGCGGATTACACTGCTGGGGGGCGCTGCGCCACCCAGGGCGAATTGCGCGGGCCGGGAGAGTGTCAGGCCCTGGCGACCCAGGTCCTGCAGCAGCATGTTCATCACGATTGGCGCACCGCACATGTGGGTGACACCGTAATCCTCGATCCGGCGGTAGATTGCCATGGCGTCCACCTCCCGCAGGCATACGTGGGTGCCACCCACGGCGGTGATAGCCCAGGTATAGGCCCAGCCATTGCAATGGAACATCGGCAGGGTCCACAGGTAGACGGTCTCGGCGGTCATATTGAACACCATGGCGTTGGTCATGGCCGCCAGGTAGGCGCCGCGGTGGTGATAGACCACGCCTTTGGGATTGCCGGTAGTGCCAGAAGTGTAATTCAGGGTGATGGCGTCCCATTCGTCGGAGGGACGTTGCCAGGAGGCCTCCGGATCGCCTTCGTTCAGGAGACTCTCGTAATCCAGGTCCGACAGACCCTCACTCGCCCCCGCCTTGCGCTCGATGGCGACCAGCAATGGCGGCACCTCCAGCTCGGCGATGGCGGCCCGAACCTCGTTTTCCCACTGGGTATCGTAAAGCAACACTCGGGCTTCACCATGGGCCAGAATGAAGGAAAGCGTTGCGGCATCCAGGCGGATATTGATCGAGTTGAGTACGGCCCCGGCCATGGGCACGGAATAATGGGACTCCAGCATTTCATGGCTGTTCGGGCACAGAATGGCCACCGTGTCGCCGGGGTTGATACCCCGGCGACGAAGCGCATCGCCGACCTGGCGACAGCGCTGGTAGAGTTCACGGTAGGACAGTGACCGGTCATCGTCGATGACTGCCCGCTTTTCCGGGTAGACCTGCGCCGAGCGCTGAAGCAGGTTCAGCGGTGTCAGCGCAGAATGGTTGGCCGCGGTCTTGTCGAGGTTATTGTACTTATCCATGATTCACCGCTTCAGAAAGCCGGGGTTATTAATCCGCAAACGGGCCTCGGTGAGGGTCCGGAGCACCGCTCGCAGGGCCGGATCGGCTCCATCCAGACGACGCTCCCGAATTGCCAGGGCAAGTTCCGCCTCAGGTTCACCGACAGTGTCACCCAGGGACCGCTCCGCCAGGAATGCCCTCACGGTCCGGTCGGTTTGCTCCGGCTCGCCCTGCTCTCTCTGTTCAAACTCCCGGATTGCCATACCCATGGCATTGGCAACCATCAGTGTCTGGTACTTGCGCTCGCCCGAAAGCTCCGGGGTCACCGAATCCAGCAAAACCCGGCGGGCCTCGGTGAGCAGGTCAGCGGTTTCCGGTTGATTAATCATTGCCCATCCTCCAGTTCCTGAATCTGGTTCAACAGGTCGAGTTCCATCTGGGCCACCATGCGACCGGTCAGCGCCAGTTCCAGCGAACGCTGTTCTCCAGACATGTGCCGCCGCGCCTGCTGCAATGCGATCATCGCCCAGCGCACCAGAGCCATGACCTCCCAGTAACTCACCGCCGCCGGGTCAAGGTTGATGCCGCCCGCTTCACGGTAACCGTCCAGAAGGTCCTGTTTGTCTCCGATGCCACCCACTTCCCGGTCATCACTCCCGAACCGCCAACTGCGACAGCAGAGCCAGCCCAGATCCTCACCGGGGTCGCTCCAGGCAGCGAATTCCCAGTCCAGGACGGCGGTCAGCTCATCACCGTCCATCATGTAATTACCGGTCCGGAAGTCACAGTGGCAAAGCACCGTTGGGCCCGGCTCCGGCGCATGGTCTTCCAACCAGTTCAGCGCCCACTCCAGCAGAGGATGGGGTTCACCGATTTCCTTCAGGTAGCGGCGATACAGCGCTATCCGACTCAGGGCCGGATTGTCCGGATCGGGCAGCGCCAGAAACGCCAGCGACGCCTGCGGTGGCCGGACTGCGTGCAACCTTGCGAGCTCGGCACCCAGCCGGCGTACGATGCTCCGACGCTGCTGCTGCGAGAAGTCGGCCTTGACCAGTTTACGAGGAGACGCGCTCCCCGCCGCCCGGGTCATGACGTAGAACACCCGCCCGCTGACCTCAGGGTCCTCGCACAGCCAGAGCGGTTCCGGGGCCGTAACCCCGGCCCTGAATGCCGCCTGGAGAACCCGGAATTCCTCCGGCCTGGACAGGCTCTCCGCCACTCCCGAGGGAGCGTCCTGGCGGACCACAAATGCCTGTCGACCGGGCCGGCTACCGCCTTCCAGCTCCAGATTTAGCCCGAAGTTGTCCTGAATGGCGCCCCCGGAGAGCTTGTCGAAATCAATAACCCGGGCACTCCGGGCACCGGATTGCCGGACAATGAAGGTGCTGAAGATGTCGGCAAGCGCAGACATCAGGCCTTCACTCCCCAATGCCAGAAGTCTGCACGCTCCGCCAGCAGCGTTTTCGAGAACACCATCTTGTGTATTTCCGAGGCACCGTCCACCAGTCTCGCCTGGCGGGCGTAACGGTAAATCCACTCCAGCGGAGTATCCTTGGAATATCCCCGGGCACCGCACAGTTGGATGGCCGTATCCACCGCCTTGTGCAGAGTGTCGGCCACCGCGACCTTGGCCATGGAAACTTCCTTCCGGGCGAAATCACCCTGGTCCAGCTTCCAGGCGGCGTGCATGGTCAGTAACCGACCAATCTGGATCTCCATCGCGGCCTCGCCCAGCAGCCATTGCACGCCTTCGCGCTGGGACAGCGTCTGACCGAATGATTCCCGAGTGTCGACATACTCGGTGGCAATCTCCAGGGAGCGGCGGGCCAGGCCCAGCCAGCGCATGCAGTGGGTAAGACGGGCCGTACCCAGACGGATCTGGGTGACCTTGAGGCCGTCACCGACCTCCATAAGCCGGTTCTCGTCCGGGATTTCCAGGCCATCGAACCGGAGCTCACAATGACCGCCATGCTCTTCAGGTCCCATGATCGGAATCCGCCGGAGAATTTCCCAGCCTGGGTCATCCTTGTGGAACAGGAAAGCGCTCAGGCCCTTGCGGACATCGTCAGACGTCCGGGCAATCAGGATGAAGTGGGAAGCGTCGGCAGCGCCGGTAATGTAGTGCTTGTCACCGTGAATGACCCACTGGTCGCCCTTGCGGGTAGCCGTGGTCTGCATCATGCCGGGGTCCGAGCCGCAGCCGGGGGGTGGTTCCGTCATGACAAACGATGAACTGACTTTGCCCTCAACGATGGGCCTGAGCCAGCGCTCCTGCTGAGCCTTGGTCGCCACCTTCGCCAGAACCATCATGTTACCGTCGTCCGGCGCCGCGGAGTTGAACACCACCGGTCCGAATATGGAGCGGTTCATTTCCTCGTAACAGGCCGCCATACCGGAGATATCGAGCCCCTGGCCACCCAGAGACTCAGGAATCTGCAGACACCACAGACCCTGCTGCCTGGCCTTGGCACGCATCCGCTCAAGATGGTCGAGCGCAATGTTCTCATGCTCGTCGTAAGCCTCCGGATTCTGCTCCAGCGGCAACAACTCCTGTTCCACAAAGTCCCGGATGCGTTTCCGGTAAGACTCGTTCTTGGGGTTCAGATTGAAGTCCACAGCCCACTCCTTACAGCGAGGATTGAAGATGGCCGCCATCCACCACGAGGGTGCTGCCGGTCATATAGTCGGAAAGCCCTGAGGCCAGAAGCAGCAGCGGACCACCCAGATCATCAGCTTGCCCCAGACGACGCTGGGGAATGCGGCGGATCATTTTCTGGCCGGGCTCACTGGCGAAGAAATCACGGTTCAGGTCAGTTTCGATGTAACCCGGTGCCAGCGCATTGACGCGAATGCCGTAACGGGCCCATTCCAACGCAAGGGCACGGGTCAGCTGCTCAACGCCGGCCTTGGCAGCGGCATAGGGAGCCACATTGCCGGCGACGCGATGGCCAAGAATGGAAGAAATCATGATGATACTGCCGCCCCGATTCATGGCGGAAAGGCGACGTGCCGCTTCATTGCCGACCAGCCAACAGCCCTTGAGATTGGTATCAATCACACGGTCCCAGTCCGAACCGGTCAGGTCCAGCGCCTTCTTGCTGGTTGCCACGCCGGCATTGGAAACCACGACATCCGGGATGGCGATACCATCAGCCATGGTGTCAAACGCTTCAGTAACGCTGGCCTCGTCGGTGACATCCATGGTAACAACATGGATTCGATCGGCGTACTCGGAAAATTCTCCCTTGAGGGATTCCAGTGGCTCGCGTCGGCGGCCACTAACAATGACCGTTGCACCGGCCTCAAGCAGGCATCGGGTAAAGCTGTGTCCTAGCCCCCCAGCGGCACCGGTAACCAGTGCAATCTTGCCATCAACGCGCAGAGACCAGTTTGTGTTGCCAAGGTTCGTGTTGTTGGAATTGTTCATATCTCAACCTCCGGAATCTAAAAATAGAACGAGCGCTCGAATTATTCAAGCCCGGAATGTAATCTTTGCTAAGGAAAGTCATTGAGCGAAGCCACCGGTATTTGGCATTACTGGCCACTTACCGCATGCTTACTGAAAGTAACTGAAGAGAGCCCCCATGAATCCGACGATCAAACTTCTGAAATCCCACCGTTCCATCCGCAAGTTCACCGACCGGAAAATCCCCCGGGAGCTGCTGGAGGAATTGATCAGTGCCGGCCAGTGCGCCGCCACATCAAACCATGTGCAGGCCTACTCGGTGATTCACGTGGTCAACCCGGAGAACCGCCGAAAAATTGCTGAATTGGCCGGTGGCCAGGGTCATGTCGCCGAAGCTTCTGATTTTCTGGTGTTCTGCGCCGACATGAAACGATCCACCGAGGCGGCAGAGCGTGCCGGAGCGGAGGTAGTCCGCGGCATGACCGAGCAACTTGTGGTGGCCAGTGTGGATGCGGCTCTGATGGCCCAGAACGTGGCCATTGCTGCGGAGTCAGAAGGACTGGGCCTGTGCTACGTAGGTGGTATCCGGAACAACCCGGCCGAAGTGGCGGAGATTCTGAAGCTGCCGGCGCACGTCTACCCGGCGTTTGGCATGAGTCTGGGGTATCCCGACCAGGATCCGGAGGTGAAGCCCCGCCTGCCGCTGGCCAGCATCCTCAAGGAAGACTTCTACGACGACCGCCAGGACGAAACCCAGGTCGCCGCCTTTGATGACGCCATGCACCGGTACTACCTGGATCGCACAGGTGGCAACAAGGAATCCAACTGGTCAAAGGAACTGGCGCCGTTATTCACCACCAAACTGCGGCCGCACATGCGCGAGTTCCTGCGCAAATGCGGCTTCGAGATGAAGTAACCGCCAGGATGCAGCCCGCGGTCCGGCAACCCGGGCCGCCGAAAAAACTCATTCATCCTCGAGAACCAGCACGATGAGTTCACGGGGACCGTGGGCGCCATAAGCCAGCACTTGTTCGATGTCCGCGGTCTTGGACGGGCCGGATACCAACAATAAGTTGGTGGGTAGGCCCGCCGCCCAGTCCTGGGACACCATCATGTCATACAAATTGTCATGGATCTCACTGGCCTTGAGCAGGGCGATGTGGACCGGCGGAACCAGACTCATCAGCCGCGGTTCGTGCCGGTCGGGCCACAGCACCAGGGAACCGGTGGCCGCAATGGCGCCAAGGGTGCCGGTCAAGCTGGCACCCACGTTCCAGAACAAATCCTCCTTCCAGGCCTCCACCGGCTGATCATAGGCCAGCAGAGTGACCGGCTGCCCGGTGGCCAAAAAATGCTGGCGCAGCTCCCGACCGTGGCCTGTTCCCGGGGCGCAGAGCAGGTTGGTGAGATTCCGCCGGGCCAGCAGGTCTGCCACGAGAGCTGGCCAGCTGCCCGAACTGCACGGGTGCACTTCGGTATGGACCGCTTCCATGAGGCTGCGCAAGCGCGCAACCCTGTCTTCGGGCGCATACCGCCAGGGCTCGGTCACCAGATGCTCGTCAAATTCGTCGGGCCGGGGTGTGGTGCCTTCGAGGCTGTTTCGCAATTTGCCAAGAATGTTTGCACGGGCGCTCATGGTGACTCTCCTTCCGTTGAGCCGAGATGGGCCGCAGCCAGATCGTGCAGGGAGCGGCGGGCCGGAACCGGGGCACTGTGGTTCTCGGTCCAGGGGCCAAGATTTTTTGGTGCCAGGGAACGTAATCGGGTCGCCGCCCAGAGGAATAACCGGTAAGCCCACGGACGGGTGTTGAGCATCTGCCAGCCCCGCCAGATCCACCGTTCCTTTCGGGAAAACTTGGCGCCGCCCCCCCGCACCAGCTTCGGCTCTCCGGGGTTCTTCACATTTTCCTGACGCAGGCGCTGCAGCAACTCGGGGATCGGTATTTTCACCGGACACACGTCGCCGCAAGCACCGCACAGTGACGAGGCGCTCGGATGATCCGGCACTTTATGCAGCCCCGCCATGTGCGGTGTGATGATCTTGCCGATGGGACCGGGATAGACCTCTCCATAAGTATGCCCGCCCACCCGGGTATACACCGGACAATGGTTCATACAGGCGCCACAGCGGATACAGTTGAGGGTCTGGCGCATCTGGGCATCGGCAAAGGCACCGCTGCGACCGTTATCCAGCAACACCAGATGCACCTCTTTGGGCCCGTCCAGTTCGTTCGGCTTGCGGGGGCCCGAAATCAGGTTCACATAGGTCGTGATCGGCTGGCCGAGGGCCGAGCGGGTAAGCAGCGACACCAGGGGCACCACATCCCGGAGGTTGGCCACCACCTTTTCAATACCGGTCACTGCAATGTGAACCGGCGGCACCGTGGTGCTCATCCGTCCGTTTCCCTCGTTCTCCACCAATAGCAGAGTGCCAGTTTCGGCGATGGCAAAGTTCACCCCGGAAACACCCACGTCCGCTTCCAGGAATTTCTGCCGCAGTGTCCGACGGCCGACCTGGATCAGCTGATTGACGTCTTCGGTTTCCGGCTCGCCGAGCTTGTCATGGAACAGCTTTGATACCTGGCGGGCGTTCTTGTGGATGGCGGGCATAATGATGTGGGACGGTTTCTCACCGTCGAGCTGAACGATGTATTCCCCCATGTCCGATTCCAGGCATTCAATGCCCCGCTCCGCCAGGAAGTCGTTCATCTCCATTTCTTCACTGACCATGGATTTGCCTTTCACCACCTGGCGGCCGCTGCGGGCTTCGATGATGCCGTGAACCAGGGTGTTGGCTTCCTCCAGCGTCTCTGCCCAGTGAACTTTCACGCCGTTTTCGGTGAGCTTCTGTTCCAGCTGCTCCAGCAGATCCGGCAGACGGGAAAGCGCGCCGGCCTTAATCCGGTTACCCAGTTCCCGCAAACCTTCCCGTTCGTCAGCGTCCGGGAAAGCGTTGGCCCGCTTCTGCATCAGCGAGTCCATTGCCACGCGGAAATTGTTGCGCAGCTGTCCGTCCGCAAGCGCCTCTTCGGCACGGCCCCGGAAATCCGGCGCCAGTTCGGTGACCGGAATACGCTGGCTCATGGGACCTCCCCTTCGCCGGTGCCATTGATCCGTTCCCAGAGAAAACTGGCCAGGTGCCGGCCCCGAAAGGCCTCCCGCTGTTTCTGCAGGGAGCCGTTAATGTTCATCAGGCAGCCACCATCGGCGGTGACCATTTCCACCGCCCCGGAATCGATCAGCGACCGGGTTTTATCTCTCACCATGGCACCAGAGACTTCCGGCATCCGCACCGAGAAGGTACCACCGAAACCACAGCATTCGCTCTCATGGTCATGGTCCACCCGCTCCACCTTACCCAACTGCCCCAGGAGCTCCCGGGCATGGAGGTGCGTGTTCATCTCCCGACGCGCGGAGCAGGAGGTGTGAAGGGCAATTTGACTCGGCTCGCCCTGATCGGACAGCTGAACGCGGCAGACCTTGAGCAGAAATTCGGTCAACTCGAAGGTGCGCTCCGCCAGCGCTTCAACCCGCTTCAGGGTATCTGGCTCATCGACGAAGAGCGCCCGGTAATGATGCCGGAACATGCCGGCGCAGGAGCCGGAGGCCACCACCACCGGAAGCCCTGACCGGTCCAGAATATTCAGCTGGGCACGGGCCACTGACCGGGCTTCGTCCCGGTAGCCCGAGGTCCAGGCGGGTTGGCCGCAACAGCTCTGTTCCTTCGGGAAACGGACACGGACCCCCTCTCTCTCCAGCAGACGAATGGCGTCCAGGCCTGCCTCCGGGAAGAACAGGTCCACCACGCAAGTGCCAAACAGGGTGACCGCCTCCGGTTTTTCCGGGTAGTGCCGATCGGCCTCTCGCTCCGGCGCAACGCGGGTCGCGTTCGGCGCCGCATCGTAAAACAGTGCACTCATCAACAAACGCCTCTACAGAACTCCAGACTGAGGCCTACCATAATTGGTAAGACCAATTGACAACGCTTCCTTTATAACGTATTTGAGAGTCCCCATTGCTGTCAAAGATTTGTTCTGCGACATCAGTCGTAGTAGAGGGATTTGCAGGTCATTCTTTGGTGGCAGGACCGAGTTTGTGATATTGGTATGACCAATCATGAAAGCCGTAAGATGAGGCAACTACCCATGGACATCGGACACATCGCACCACGCCGACTAGCAGATACCATCGTGGAACAACTGGAAACTATGATTCTGGAAGGCACCCTTCAGCCCGGGGAACGGCTGCCTCCGGAACGGGTTCTGGCGGAGCAATTCGGTGTCTCTCGCCCCTCCCTGCGCGAGGCGGTTCAGAGACTCTCAGCAAAGGGGCTTCTCATAAGCCGTCAGGGTGGCGGCAATTTCGTGACCGAATCCCTGGGCGGCAGCTTCAGCGACCCATTGATTCCCTTGCTGGAAAACCGGCCCGAGGCCCAACGGGACCTGCTGGAGTTCCGGCGAACGCTGGAAGCGGACTGCGCCTACTATGCCGCACTGCGAGCCACCGAGGTGGACAAGGCCCACCTGAGGACCGCCTACGATACTCTGCAGGCCTGCTACGCAAAAGACTCGGACCGGAATCTGAAGGAAGAAGGGGCGGCGGACGCCCGTTTCCATCTGGCCATTGCCGAAGCCAGCCACAACGTGATTCTCCTGCACACCATCCGCAATCTGTTCAGCATGCTCAAGAGCAACGTGATGACCAACATCGGCGGCATGTATCAGAGAGAGGCCGAAACCCGGCAAGGCCTGGCGGAACAGCACCGACTGCTGTTTGAGGCGATCATGGAGAACCGGGCCGAGGATGCCCGGGAACTGGCTGGCACCCACATTCAATATGTGCAGAAAGTTCTCTCGGAGAGAACCGAGAACCACCGACGCCTTGAGCGGTCGCTGCGCCGGGACAAGCTCTCCCGCACCTGAATTCAGAGCAAGCGGCGGATCTCTTTCCACAGCCTGCGATAGGCGTCTGCCGCCACCGACCCGGGCGCCAGCAACTCCACCGGCGTGCCCTCCTCGCCCATTTTCTCCACCACACTGGCGTTCGGGATGATGGTTTTCAGGCCCTTGGGCAGAATCTCGTCCTGGGCGTCGATCAGCTCCCGGTGCAGCCCCTTGCGTCGATCTGCCATGGAATAGAACGGGTGCAGCTTGGAAGGCTTCAGCTTTTTGGCCTTCGAGAACTCCTGCAACTGCTTCCAGCTGTTGAGGGAAAGCCAGGTGGGAATCACCGGCACAAACACCTCGTCCGCGGCCTTGAGCACCTGCTCGGAAAGCCTGGACAGGGAAGGCGGGCAGTCGAGAATCACCAGACTGGTCTCTTCCGAGAGAGGCGCCAGCCACTGGCTGATCAGATTGCCGTCGTCCTCCTGATCCAGCTTTACATCGAGATTACGGAAGCTGGTGTGGGATGGAATGAAGTCCAGATTCGCGTATTCGCTTTCGTGGATAAACTCGGCAATAGGAGTTTTGCCCTTGAGCAGATGAGAAAGCTTGTGCCCCTTCACCTCGTCGGCACCCGCCAGGTACCAGCTGGACGCCCCCTGCGGATCGAGATCCCAAAGCAGGGTGGAGTAGCCGGCCTGGCTGGCCAGATAGGCGATGTTCACTGCGGCCGCGGTTTTTCCCACGCCGCCCTTGAGACTGTAAAACGCAATGGTCCTCATCTTGCCAAGTCCTTTTTTCAGGCATAAAAAAACCGGGGAAGTCCCCGGTCAAAGCATTCACACGATGCACAACATAATGCATGTCGTCCTGATGAGTTCTCAGACTACGCTTGCCGGGTGACAGTTTGATGACAGCCTCGGCGGCCGCCAGAAAAACCTTGCTGCTTTCCTTATTCCTTTGCTTGCCCCTTTCACTGGCTCACTTTTTCCCAGACTGTCAGCTCGGAAAAGCTGTGCTGGAACTTGTTCCGGGTTTCCCGGATAACGAACGGCAGGCTCCAGGGCTCATACAGCAGGCGGAAATGGGGCGCCAGCATCTCGGCCAGGCCATCGAACGTTGAGAAATCCTCACCGTTCTTTTGGAATCCGCCGACCCAATATTCTTTCGGGGTGTGTGCCTCCAGCCAGGTGTAGGGCGAGGCAATGACCAGCAAACCGAGTTCGTTAATCCGCTCATGGATGGTGGTCAAAAACAGTGAAGGCTGATACAGGCGGTCAATCAGGTTGCCCGCCAGCACCAGATCGTAACCGATGAACTCAGGCTTCAGATCACAGGCATCACCCTGATGGAAGGCCACCCGACTGGCGGCCTCGTCCAGCCCCAGGGAAGCCAGCGTCCGCTCCTGGTAGGTCACCAGCTCACCCTCTTCGGGGCGGGCATAGCGCACCCGTTTTTCCCGGGCCACCTCCTGGCACTTGTCCACGAAGGCATTGGAGAAATCAATACCGTCCACGTGCTGAAAATAGCGGGCCAATTCAAAGCTCGTTCTGCCACAGGCGCAGCCGATATCCAGTGCACGTTTCAGCGGCCGGCCATCCATCGCGTCCATGGCCGCATCGGCCAGAGCCTTGGGGAAATTGGCCTCGCCGTGCCACCGTTCGCCGAAATGAAACTCCAGATACTGGGCAAGAGTGGTATCGTTTTCATAGAACGCGCTTTGCTGCACGGGGAGCTCTCCTTCGGATAGTTATCCGCTCATTACGCTCTAGCGTAACAGAAAGTTCTCTATTCCCTGCTCAATGACCGAATCTTCCGATCGATCCTTCAGCGGCACACCAGAGATCTGCTGGCGGCGCGACTCCCTGAGCAGATACATCAGCCGCTGGCTGGCGGCCGAGGCCGTCAGGCCCGCCGGACGGATGTTGGAGATACAGTTACGGCCGGCATCAGTCAGTCCGGGTCTTGGCCCCCAGGTCAGGTAGAGTCCCAGGCTGTCGGGCGAGCTCAGACCCGGGCGCTCGCCGATCAGCACCACTACGCACCGGGCGTTGAGCCGGTGGCCTATGTCATCACCAATCGCCACCCTGCCCTGAGAGACAACCACAACTGGCGCCAGTTCCCAGTGATCAGCGTCGGCTTCCAGCTCATTCAGAAGGGCGCTCAGCAGCGGTACGGCGTTCTTTTGCACACCAGAGGACGACAAGCCATCCGCCACCACCAGTGCCAGATCCACCGGAGCGTCCCCCGAGTGCCCTAGCTCGTCGAGACGGTCACCGGACTGGTGACTGAGCCTGCGCCCCAGATCCGGGCGCTGAAGATAGGTCATCCGGTCTTCGGCCTGGCTCTCAAGATAAACCGGACCATGTTTCAGAACAGGACTTTCCAGCGCCGCCAACTCAGCCATGAGTCGCTCGGTATCCAGTGGCTGATGCACTGCATCCCGGGCCCGGGCATGGGCCAGCTGGAACGCCAGCATTTCCCGAGTCGGCAGACTGATGCCCGCCCGGCCCAGCCCAATCCGGGCATCGGTGTAGGCGGACAGTTGGCGCCAGGGGTTGTCGGTAACAACGGGTTTGCGATCATTCATGGCTGTGGCCTTCCGGCAACCGGGCAAGGCTGTCCCGGAAGGCTTCCGGTAAGTCATCCGCCGGCACCTTGCCTTCGGCATCCTGGAAAATCCGCATCTTTGTCAGCCACTGCTCGAATTCCGGTGCCGGGCGCTTGTCCAGAACCCGGCGCAGATAAAGCGCATCGTGAAACGAGGTGGTCTGGTAATTCAGCATGATGTCGTCGGAGCCGGGAATGCCCATGATGAAGTTGCAACCGGCCACGCCCAGCAGGGTCAGCAGGTTGTCCATATCGTTCTGGTCGGCCTCGGCGTGATTGGTGTAGCAGATATCACAGCCCATGGGCACGCCCAATAACTTGCCGCAGAAATGATCCTCCAGCCCGGCTCGGGTGATTTCCCGGCCGTCAAACAGGTATTCCGGGCCGATAAAGCCCACTACGGTGTTCACCAGCAATGGCTCAAACTTGCGGGCCACGGCATAGGCCCGGGCTTCGCAGGTCTGCTGGTCAACTCCGTGATGGGCATCGGCAGACAGCGAACTGCCCTGTCCCGTCTCGAAGTACATCACGTTATTGCCGACGGTACCCCGTTTGAGGGACAGCGCTGCGTCACGGGCTTCCGCCAGCGTTGCCAGATTGAAGCCAAAGCATTCGTTGGTGGCCTCGGTACCACCAATGGACTGGAATACCAGATCCACCGGCGCCCTCTGTTCAATAGCCTCGAGGGTGTTGGTCACATGGGTCAGCACACAGGACTGGGTCGGAATCTCGTACTTGCAGATCACCTCGTCCATCAGGTGCAGCAACCGGACACTCTGGGCAACGTTGTCCGTGGCCGGGTTAATGCCAATGACAGCATCGCCACTGCCGTAGAGCAAGCCGTCAAGAATGCTGGCGGCGATACCTGTAATGTCGTCGGTGGGATGGTTCGGCTGCAGCCGGGTCGACATGCGCCCCGGCAAGCCGATGGTACTGCGAAAGGCGGTTCTCACCCGGCACTTGGCGGCCACCATGATGAGGTCCTGGTTGCGCATGATCTTGCAGACAGCGGCTGCCATTTCCGGGGTAATCCCGGCCCGGATCCGCGCCAGCATCTCTGGAGTGGCCAGGTCGCCAAGCAGCCAATTCCGGAAGTCCCCGACAGTCAGATGAGAAACGTGCGCAAACGCTGCCGCATCGTGATCGTCCAGAATCAGCCGGGTAACCTCATCCTGTTCATAGGGAATAAGGGCATCATTCAGGAAGGTTTTCAGGGGCAATTCGGCCAGGGCCATCTGCGCAACCACCCGTTCCTCCGCGGTATGCGCCATGATGCCCGCCAGCCGGTCTCCCGATCGCGCCGGTGTCGCCTTTGCCATCAGCTCTGCCAGCGAGCGGAACTGCCACTGCTGGACGCCCAGACTGTACCGATACATCATCCTCTCCCTGCGAAACACTCTACTGTTATCTTAGGTGAATATTGCGCAGGCGGTTCAATAGACGCTCATCCGGCCAGGGAATTGATCGCATGGAGTCGCACTGAAAAAGCGTGAACCTATAACCGGCTGCAAATGCTATCGTGGAACCGGAATGAATGCCCGAAAGAAACTCAACGACGGTCAGCAAACCATGAGAATTGTCTGCATTTCCGACACCCACAGCATGCACCGCCAGATTGAGGTGCCCGACGGGGACCTGTTAATCCACGCCGGTGATTGCCTGGGCGTAGGCACCCTGGAGGAGCTTGAGGATCTGGACCAGTGGTTCTCGGAACTACCACACCCGAACAAGATCCTGATTGCCGGCAATCACGACTGGTGTTTTCAGGACGAACCGGCCGATGCCCGGGAGCTGGTGCGCCACGCACATTACCTGCAGGACAGCCCGCTGGAGCTTGGAGGGCTCAAGTTCTGGGGCAGCCCCTGGACGCCAGTCTTCTTCAACTGGGCTTTCAACCTGAGCCGTGGTGAGGCCCTGGCCGAACGCTGGGCTCAGATTCCAGACAACACCGACGTGCTGATCACCCATGGGCCCCCGGCCGGCATTCTGGACAGGATTGTTTCACCGACGGGCACCATTCGTCCTGGCTGCGATGATCTGGCAGAACGGGTGGCCAGGCTGTCACCGAAACTTCATGTGTTCGGACACATTCACGAGGACCATGGCCAGCAACAGATCGGCGACTGCCTGTACGTTAACGCCAGCACCTGTACTGGCAGCTTCAGGCCGACTAACCCTCCGATAATTGTCGATCTATGAATCAACGCTCGGTTAACCTTGAAACAGGCGCTTCTTGGCGCCATGTTTCAGTCCTGCGAATTACATTTTCATCCCGGGAGTTCCATGCCTGACCGTCCTGAATACTCGCTGCTTGAACTTGCCTCCGTACGTGAAGGCGACTCGGTGGGCATCACGCTGGCTAACAGCGTTGCCTACGCCCAAAGGGCGGAGAAGCTTGGATTCAAACGATTCTGGCTGGCCGAGCACCACAACATGGAAGGTATCAGCAGCTCTGCCACCTCGGTTCTGATTGGGCACATCGCGGGGAAAACAGACAGTATCCGGGTTGGCTCTGGCGGTGTTATGTTGCCAAACCACCCACCGCTGGTGATTGCAGAACAGTTTGGCACTTTGGAAAGCATCTACCCGGGGCGGATTGATCTTGGATTAGGTCGTGCGCCTGGCACCGATCCGGTCACTGCCCGAGCGCTGAGGCGCGATGGACTGGGCGCAGAGCAGTTCCCGGAAGATGTGGCCCGCTTGCAGTCACTGCTGGGCCCCCTGCGCCCCGGCCAACCGGTGAAGGCCATACCCGGCGCTGGTACCAACGTGCCCATCTGGCTACTGGGCTCAAGCCTTTACAGTGCCCAGCTGGCGGCGATGCGCGGCCTGCCTTACGCCTTTGCGGGGCACTTTGCCCCCCGACTCTACCGGGAGGCCCTGAAGGTCTATCGCGATAACTTTCAGCCGTCCGCACAGCTCGACAAGCCTTACGCCATCCTGGCGCTTCCGGCAGTTCCCGCTGACTCGATGGAAGAGGCGCAACATTTGGCGACCACCAGTTACCAACGCATTCTTGCGCTGTTCAGGGGGCAACCGCTGTGGATGAAGCCACCAGTGGACTCCATGGATGGTCTGTGGAATGCGGGTGAGAAGGCAAGCGTCAAGGATTTCCTTGCGTTACAACTGCAAGGCGATGCACAAGCCATCGGGCAACAACTGAATAAGATTCTGGCGACCGTTGAATTCGACGAATTAATGTTCACCGTGGACATTTACGACCCTGCAAAGCGCCGTCATGCACTGGATATCCTCGCAGATACCAGGCAATCGCTAAAATAGCTGCCGGAGCACCAACCCAATGACAAACGCCACAACCCACGTATTCCTCTCCCATGGCCTGGAAAGTGGACCGGGCAGCACCAAGATTCAGGCCATGAAAGCCGAGGCCGAGACCTTCCCCAACGTTCAGGCCCACGCCATCGATCACCGAAGCACGAAAGACCCGGCAACCCGGCTGGCGCAGCTGCGTGAAGCCATGAACCGTAGCGGCGCAACTCAGGCGACCACCATTCTGGCGGGCTCCAGTATGGGCGGCTGGGTGTGTGCCCAGACCAGCTCGGAAACACCGGTGCTTGGCTGCTTTCTCCTGGCGCCGGCACTGGCCATGGCCAAATATCCCCAGTCCAGCCCGGTAATCCGGGCCCGCTACAGCCAGATCATTCATGGCTGGGATGACGACGTGGTTCCGGTTACGCCCGTGCTCGATCTGGCCCGGAAACAGAGACTATCCATACTGGTTCTGTCCGATGGTCACCGACTGGAAAATAGTGTTGATCGGGTGGTCAGTGAGTTCCATCAATTCCTTCAAAGCTGTCTTTCAGATATGAATCGACCGTGATTTCATGAACTTGCGAAACCGGCAAAATCTCCACTGCTGAAATGATTGTTTTGGCCATTTTCTTGCGAAAACGGCTTTGTTTTGCCAGTCTTTAATAATGTAACAATAAATTTCAGCAAAAAAACGAACGGAGAAAGCACGATGAGCAGCATGAGTAAGTTCAAGAAACTGGCTGGAATTTCAGCAGTCGCGTTCGCGGCTATGACCGCAGCAAACTCTGTGAACGCCGCTAATTGGCGCTATGCACATGAAGAGTATGAAGGCGACGTGCAGGATGTATTCGCATACGATTTCAAGGAATACGTCGAAGACAATTCTGACCACTCTGTGCAGGTTTACCGGTTTGGCGAGCTGGGTGAGTCTGACGACATCATGGAGCAGACTCAGGCTGGCATCCTACAATTCGTGAACCAGTCCCCCGGCTTCACCGGCGCACTGATCCCCGAAGCCCAGATTTTCTTTATCCCCTACCTGATGCCCACCGACATGGATACGGTCATCAAATTCTTCCGGGAAAGTGAGGCGATCAACGAAGCGTTTCCGAAGCTGTATGCCCAGAATGGTCTGGAGCTACTGAAGATGTACCCGGAAGGTGAAATGGTTGTGACTGTCGATGAGCCGGTCACCAAGCCTGAGGATTTCAACAACAAGAAGATCCGGGTCATGACCAACCCGCTTCTTTCTGAAACCTATTCCGCCTTCGGTGCAACCCCGACCCCGCTCCCCTGGGGTGAGGTTTACGGCGCCCTGCAGACCAACATGATTCAGGGGCAGGAAAACCCGATCTTCTGGATCGAGTCCGGCGGCCTGTATGAAGTGTCTCCGAACCTGGTCTTCACGAGCCACGGCTGGTTCACCACCGCCATGATGGCCAACAAGAACTTCTATGACGGCCTTTCCGACGAAGACAAGAAGCTGGTTCAGGACGCGGCAGATTACGCCTTTGAGAAAATCATTGTGCACATCGACGGTCTCGCCGACGAAGCCCTGGCCAAGATCCAGAAAGCCAGTGACGAAGTTACCGTTACCCGTTTGACCGGTGAACAGATTGAAGCCTTCAAGGCCCGTGCGCCCCAGGTGGAAAAGAAATTTATCGAAATGACCGGTGAGAGCGGTAAAGAACTTCTGAACCAGTTCAAAGAAGATCTGAAAGAAGTTCAGTAGGACTGAACCTGTAGGAACCATTCCCGCCGGCGGATGCCGGCGGGAAGCTTTGCTAACCCCGCCCCGCCGGGGATTCCTGCCGGCCGGGAGCGACATGCTCTGGAGCAAACCCCATGTCCGAGAATTCCCCGGATCTTGAAGACGACACAGGTTCCTTTGAGTCTGGCTTGCCCGGATTTCTGGGAACCATTGATGTCTTCATCAGTAAACTGGAAGCGGTCATGCTCGCCATGGGCGTGATCCTGATGGCCGTTAACACCTGTTCTAATGTCATTGCCCGCTTCGTATTTGGTGAAGGGTTTTTCTTCTCCGGTGAGATCAACCGAATACTGATCATTCTGATTACGTTCGCAGGTATAGGCTATGCAGCCCGCCACGGCCGGCATATCCGAATGTCTGCGATCTACGATGCTTTTCCCCCCAAGGCCAGAAAAGCACTCATGATCTTCATTGCCCTGGTCACATCGGTGATAATGTTTTTCCTGTGCTATCACTCCTACGGCTACATCGAAACCCTCTACAGCCGAGGCAGAATTCTCCCGGCGCTCGGTTTCGAAATCTGGTGGATATACGTCTGGGCACCAGTCGGCTTTGCCATTACCGGCATTCAGTATTTCCTGACTGCTATCAAGAATTTAACCAGCGAGGATGTTTATCTGTCCACCGGTGTGGTGGATGGTTACGCAGATACCGAGTCCGAGGTCTGACCCTCCGAAGCTGCATTAACAAAGGAAGAAAATCATGGCAACGATAATGATGGTGATCATGATCGGGCTGCTTCTGCTGGGTTTCCCGATGATGGTGCCTTTGATCGCCGGTGCCCTTGTTGGCTTTGTAATGATGTTCGATGGTTTCGGACAGATGGGAACCTTCATCCAGCAGATGATGGCGGGTATTCGCCCGGCATCGCTGATTGCAGTTCCGATGTTTATCCTGGCAGCAGACATCATGACCCGCGGCCAGTCCGCAGACCGGCTGATCAACATGGTGATGGCGTTTATCGGCCACGTAAAAGGCGGCCTGGCTATCAGTACAGCCACCTCCTGCACCCTGTTCGGTGCCGTGTCTGGGTCAACCCAGGCGACAGTTGTAGCTGTTGGCTCGCCCCTGCGACCCAAACTGCTTAAAGCAGGTTATTCCGACTCGTTTTCGCTCGCGTTGATCATTAACTCCAGTGACATCGCCTTCCTGATCCCCCCCAGTATTGGTTTCATTATTTACGGGGTTATCTCCGAGACCTCTATTGCCGAACTCTTCATTGCCGGCATCGGCCCGGGGCTGATGATTCTGGTCATGTTTTCGATCTATTGCCTGATCTACGCCCACGTCAACCACCTGCCAACCGAGGAAAAATCCACATGGCGTCAACGAGGCGTAGCCATGCGAGAGGCCCTATGGCCGCTGTTTTTCCCGGTTATTATTGTCGGCGGCATCTATGGCGGCATTTTCAGCCCTACCGAAGCCGCCGCTGTCTGCGTACTTTATGCGTTCGTGCTGGAATTCGCGGTATTCCGATCGCTCAAGCTGCCGGACATCTACCGCATTGCCAAGTCGACCGGCCTGATTACTGCTGTGGTTTTCATCCTGGTGGCTGTGGGCACCGGCTTCTCCTGGATTATTTCCTTTGCACAGATTCCCCAGGCCATTCTTGATTCGGTGGGGGTCAGCGACATGGGCCCGGTTGGTGTGATGATCACCATCTGTATTGCCTTCTTCGTTGCCTGCATGTTCGTTGACCCGATCGTCGTGATTCTGGTGTTGACGCCTATCTTCGCGCCGGCCATTCAAGCGACGGGGCTGGATCCGGTGTTGGTGGGCGTGCTTATTACATTGCAGGTGGCCATAGGGTCGGCCACACCACCCTTTGGTTGTGACATCTTTACGGCGATTGCCATCTTCAAGCGGCCCTACCTTGACGTTATCCGGGGCACTCCGCCGTTTATCTTAATGCTGGTGGCCGCCGCGGGGTTGCTCATCGCCTTCCCGCAGATTGCCCTGTTCCTGCGCGACCTGGCCTTCAGGTGATTTGACCACCCTGAAGAGTGAATACATAGGAGAGCCACATGTTCAAACGGATTCTGGTAGCAGTCGATGGTTCAATGACGTCGTTCGACGCTATGAACAAGGCCATCGAGCTGCAGAAGCTGACCGACGCGGAGATTTTCCTACTCTGCGTCTACAAACATCACAGTCTGTTTGAGGCATCGCTGTCGATCGGGCGGCCGGAAGGTATGGATATTCCGGACAAGGTGTTATCGGATTACGCCAAAGGGGTGGTCAACCATGCCAAGGAACTGGCAAAGGAACGCGGAGCTACCCATGTGAGGGGCTTCGTCAAAGCCGGCAAGCCATCCAGAGTGATCGTCCAGTTTGCCAAGGACAAGGAGGCTGACCTGATTGTAGTCGGCTCCAAGGGCACCAACAGTGACAAGGACGGTATGTTCCTGGGCAGCGTGTCTCACCGGGTGGCGTCTCACGCCGAGTGCCCGGTGTTGGTGGTTTAACAGTTCACCCGAAAACCACGACACGATTACGGCCGGCTTCCTTGGCGCGGTAAAGCGCCTGGTCGGCCCGACCCAGAATCTGTTCAGGTTTGTCACTGCCGGCCGGCCAGTTAGCAACACCCACAGAGACCGTCAGTACGCCGAGATCCCGGCCGTGGTAGGTGATAGGCACATCCCTCACCGCCTGACAAAGCTGGCTGGCCTTGTCATGGGCCGCCTCCGAAGTCGCACCAGGCATGATGACCACAAACTCCTCTCCGCCATAACGGCAGACGATGTCACTTTCCCTGAACTGCCTCTGCAGGATGCTCGCCACCGTCTGCAGAGCGCAGTCGCCGGCCTCATGACCATGGGTATCATTGAAGTGCTTGAAATGATCGATATCGATGACTAGAAGAGAAAGAGGTAGATCGTTGCGCTGGGCCACAACGCTCTCATGCTCGAACAGCTGATCAAAATAACGGCGATTCTTGAGCCCGGTCAGCGCATCCTCGTAAGAGAATTTCTGAAGCTCTTCCCGCAGGGCAATGCTCGAAAGGGTTATGCCAATTCTCTGTATCGACTGGTCAAGAGCTGAAAATAGCCGCGCTGAGCCATATTCACTCTCCGCTTTTGCGAAAACACCCTCTCCGTCAAGAAGCAGGATGCCTTCGGTCACAATACCGGCACTGGCAGACTCTACGTTGATCCAGAAACAAAGGGGCGGATAGCCAGCATCCCCACTCGCCACTTCGGAATCCTGCAATTGTTTCAGCTCCGCCAATGTCGAGGGCACGGGCAGGCCCTTACGGGCATCCAGCACGACCGGCAACGGGGCCGGCCGACCATAGCCCCAGACGGCAACCCGGTCGAAGCGCTCGCCGGAACCCCGTTGATAAAAAGCCCCCTGAAGGGGGCTGCAGAGATCGGGAAGACTACGGGCCAGAACGGCGAAGGCCTGCTTGAGGCCAAGACAATCCTGCAGCTGCGCAATCACGTCCCCGAGAATCCGGTTCTTCTCATTCTCAAAGGTCAGCATTCGTACTCTGGCTTGCTCCCTGCGGGCCAGTGCTTCTGCCTTGGCGGTACGCTCGGCCACCTTTTCCTCAAGGGAGGCGTTCAACCGCGTCAGGGCGTCCTGGGTGCCCGCATAATGCCAGAGGGATATCAGCACCACCGCCAACGAGAACACCAGCATGCCCCAGCTCACAGGCACTCTGGTCCAGGGCAGGACTCCGTGGGCTACCGCCATATCGACAATAAGCAGGGCGCAGAAGATACCGAACGCCAGCAGCAAAACCTGCTGCTCTCTGAGCATCCCGCGGATGCGGCGAACAACCACCGCAAAGATGACCACCAGGGACACCAGAAACAGCGCATCAAATGGCGGGAAGGTGGAGGAAAGGTCAAACACGCCCGCCAGAGCGCCAAGCAGCGCGCCAACCAGATAGACAAGATGCACCTTCCAGATCACGTTGATCACCCAGGGTCGATGGTTAGTCAGCCACTGCTCCAGCAGCAGAGCCATCGCCACCGGCAACATGTAATAGGAACCCGCAGCCAGGTAGTCCCACATCAATGGCTGGTAGGCGATCAACAGGCTGGCCTGACTCTCGGAGACCAGCATCAAAGCGGAAGACAGTGTAAACAGCGAAATGCTCGCAAAGGTTTTCTTTTCCGTTTGCAAAAACGAGAAGATCATTGCGAGAAGGGCGATGAGCATCGCAAAGCCCGCAATGACCAGGGCTTCCAGCGAATTTTTCAGGATATACAGCACCAGATCCGGATGGTCCATGATGGCGACTTCACCCCAAAGACCAATATCCGTGTAGTTGGAGAAGATCCGAAAATACACCGGCTTGCCTTCGTAGCCCTCAGGGAGCACGATCTCGTGCCAGGGCCAGCCCTCAAACCGGCCCCGCCCGTGAGCATCAAAGTTGCCGTACTGGTAGATTTTCTCACCGTCGACCCAGACCTGGACGATCAGATCGACACTGAAGATATAGAGCACCGGCTCCTGCCACTCCCCCTCAGGCAAAGTGACTCGAAACCAGACATTTTCAGCCCCTTGCCGGCCGGGGGGATTGGAAGGAAAGCCGATACTGTGCCACTGGCCCGGTTCATTATTCAGAATCCATTCGGGCACTCCCTCTGGAGTAAACGGGGAGTCGCCCCAGCGGTATTCCCAGCCTTCGGTCACGGCCTGTGAGGCAGCAACAGCCAGCGAGGGCAATATGAAGGCCAGTAGCAGAACGATGATTTGGCGTGCCAGGCGAAACAGAGGCATCAGGAAGGCAAACCTGCGTAATTGAGCGGTCAACTCTCATTATAAACCACTCCACGAACAATCTGGAGGCCCCTGTCAGGGCATCCGACCGGTTCGCTCGAGGCGCCTTGTCACCATGCGGTGATAAAGCCGGCTCAGCAGCGGTCGAATCAGCGGCCGCCTGACCAGCCAGGCCAGGGGTTTGAGTAATGGCGCTCGGGACATTAAGAGGATATAGGCGTCCAGCTCACTGTGGATAACCCCATACTGGTCCTCAACATGCAGCTCCTTGAGCGCCGTTTTCGGGTCGATCCCTTTGGCCCTCAATTCCTCATCCCGCCCGGTAATGTCGACCCATTCCACCTGATCCGCGGCACGGCCGGCCAGGCGCTCGTATTGCCGCCGGTCTCGCCGACAGCTGGGGCAGGCGCCATCATAGAAAACCCGGATGGTTTCGCCTGAGTCCGCCGCGGGGGGCATCACGACCCATTCCGGGTCCTCGAACTCACCTAGGAGCCTGATCTCCACAAAGGGCGCAGCGCTGCGAATAATGGCTGCCACCTCTGGATTATGCTGGCTCTCCATGGCGTCCCGCCGTTCCTTGCTCTCCCATGACGCAATTGCGATCAGGGTGTTGGGGCTGCCAATCTTGCGATGCAACTCAGTGCCCCGGGCACCCGGTGCCTGCTGAATGATTTTACTGGCCCGAACCCAGGCGTCCGCGTATTCCTCGGCGGTATGGCCCTCCTGAACGTGCACCTCAAACATGAATTTCATGGCACCTCCCGGTTGCTGTCTGCCCGCCCCGATCGCCCTATCCCCGCAGGAGTTGCGGCCCCCTCAACGTGCGGAACGGCCCATCACCAGCAGCGCCAGCAATGCCGAGCCCACCATCAATAACAGCGCCACGGCATTCAGCACCGGTGTCGAGCCCTCACGCAAACGGTTGAACAGTGCCACCGTCAGTGGTGTATCGCTTCCGGTCAGCATAACGGTGGTGTTGAAGTTTTCAAAGGACATCAGAAAGGCCATGGCAGCGGCGCCGAAAATGGACGGCAGCAACCAGGGCAGGGTGACGGTAAACCAGGCCACCAGCGGTGTAGCTCCCAGATTCAATGCAGCCTCTTCGAGCTGGGGATCAAACTTGCGCAAACGGGCGGCAATCACCAGGGTACTCAACGTCGCAATAAAGGTTACTTGGCCCATCACTACCAGAGTCATACCGGGCCGGAATACATCCAGCTCGATGCCCCAGGCCGCCGAAATGTCGTTAGCCATTCCGCTGTAGAACACCAGAATGGAAACCCCGAGAATCACGCCGGGAATCACCAGTGGCAGCAACATGAGCAGATACAGGAATTCCTTGCCCCGGAAATTCAGTCGCTCGAACAACACCGCATTGACACAACCGAGAGCCACACTCACCAGGGTAACCCAGAAGGCAATTTTGGCGCTGACCCAGAGTGCCCTGAGCAGACCGTCATCGTGGAACAGCCCAGTGCGACCGCCAGAGCCATCAGCGGAATAGGTGCCATCTGCGAAATACCAGTCCAAAGTGAAGCCTTTCCAGGGCAGCGATGGGAAAGGGGCGTCGTTGAAGGCGAAAACAGCCGTGACCAGCAGGGGCAGCGCCAGGTAAACAAAAAACGCGACGAGATAGGCCAGGTAGCAACCATCAAACAGCCGGGACCGGGGGACGGAACGAATCATTGCCTCACCCCATCACCTTGCGTAACGACTGGCCGGTGATTTTCAGGCCCAGCCAGACGATGACCGACGACAGCACCAGCAGCAGGACCCCCAACGCCGCTCCCTGCTCCCAGTTAAACCGGGTGATGAACTGGGTGAATATCTGCTCCGTGAACCAGGCACTGTCCTTGCCGCCCATCAGCACCGGTGTCAAATAGCTTCCGAGGGTGAGCATAAACACCACAATGCAGCCAGAAACAATGCCGGGCATGGCCCAAGGCACCACGATTTCTCGCAACACTGTGCCGTGGCCACCGCCCAGATCGTACCCCGCTTCCACCAGGTTTTCGTCCATGCCATCCAGTGTCGTCACCAGCGGTACTACCATGAACAGCAAGCCGTTGTAGACCAGGCCAATGATGACCGCAACATCGTTGTAGAGCATTTCCACCGGCCCATCCACCCAACCCAACCCCTGAAGCCACGAACTGAACAGCCCGCTTTCGCGCAGCAGAATCATCCAGCCGTAGGTACGCACCAACTCACTCGCCCAGAAGGGAATCAGGCACGCCATGAACAGGATGCCCTTGGCGCGGCCCCGGGCAAGCCGGGCGATGTACCAGGCAATGGGGAAGGCAATAATCAGGGTCAGAAAGGTGGTAAACAGAGACATGACCCCGGTACGCACAAAGGTCCGCCAGTAATAGGATTCGGTGAAGAAATTCTGATATTGCTGTAGCCCCCAGGCGAGGGTATCCCAGCTTTCACGAACCTGAAACGACACCCGCAGCATCTGCAGGTGGGGTAACAGTACGAGCAATACGATCCAGAGCAAAAACGGCGTCAGCAATAACCACAGTGACAAACGGCTGACAGAGGAGTTCACGGTCTACCTGCTCCAAACACCCTGGCCAGGGTCGGATCCCAGGCCAACCGAATTGTCGAATCGGCGGACAATCTTGGTGCCGAGCCGTCCTGGGGTAACCGGGCATAGATCGGTTGACCGCCATTCTCCGCTTCTACCCGGCTGTTAGCACCATCAAAGAGGGTGGTGCGTACCCGCGCCTGCACAGCGGAAAAGCCGGCGTTCAAAGCGTCATCAGAGAGCACAAGCGATTCAGGCCGAATATACAATTCCGCCCGTTGACCGGCTTCCAGATCACCGGATGCGACCCTGCCCTGCACCAGACAGCCATCGTCGAGGCGCATCTCGGCCAGATTGTCCCGGATGGCCACCAGTTCACCGGCCAGGCGATTGTTGTCGCCGACAAACCCCGCGACAAACGGCGTCGCCGGCTCCCGGTAAAGCTCTTCCGGTGGCGCCACCTGGTCGAATCGACCATCCCGCATCACCGCTACCTGATCAGACATCACCATGGCTTCGGACTGATCGTGGGTGATGTACACGAAGGTAGTGCCGAACTGTTTCTGAAGGTGTTTGAGCTCCACCTTCATCTGTTCGCGAAGTTTCAGGTCCAGGGCACCGAGGGGTTCGTCCAGCAGCAGGAGCGTCGGCTCCAGCACCAGGCAACGAGCCAGGGCCACACGCTGGCGCTGGCCGCCCGAGAGCTCTTGGGGATCACGGTATTCAAGCCCCGGCAAACCCACCTGGTCCAGCACCCGGGCAATGCGCCTGCGTCTTTCCGCCACGGGTACTTTCCGGCGTTTCAGGCCATAACCGATGTTGTCGCCTACCGACATGGTCGGGAACAGGGCCAGATGCTGGAACACCATGTTCACCGGCCGGCGGTTGGGCGGAACATCGTTCATCCGCTGGCCACGGATGTGGATGTCACCTTCATCGGGTTTGTCGAAACCGGCCAACAAACGCAACAAGGTGGTTTTGCCACAGCCAGAAGGACCCAGAATCGAGAAAAACGTGCCCGCAGGCACGTCCAGGGAGATATGGTCCACCGCGGCATTACTGCCGAACCGGCGGACCAATCCCTCGCAGAACAGGTCGGAATCCATTCCCATAGGGATCAGTTCGCAGCCTGAACGCGATCCAGCACCTGACCTTCCATGGTTTCCAGCCCCGGCGGAACCGGCGGATACCATTTGATATTGTTGATGGCAGCCTCATCAAAGCTGGCGCGGTAGGCATCGCGCAGGTCCGCCTTGACAAATTCATCGGCGCCTTTGGAAGCGGTGAAATTGCCGGAGGCGTTGGTAATCCGGGCGGCAATTTCCGGCTGCATCACGAAGTTGATCCACTTGTAGGCGGCCTCTTCGTTCTCGCTGCGGCGGGGAATGGCGAAGGTATCAATCCAGCCCAAGGCGCCAGATTCCGGAGCAACGAAGCGGATCTCGGGGTTCTCGGCATTGAGCTTCCAGCCGCCGGCATCCCAGGCCATGGCCGCGGTCACTTCACCGGTGCGCAGCAGCGCCAGCAACTGATCACCGCCGGTCCAGTAGGTCTTCACATTGCTCTTGCAGTCGATCAGCTTGTCTTGCACTTTCGCCATGATTGACTCGTATTCTTCCCGATTGTCGTAAGCCGCAAACGGATCCATGCCCATGGCAAAGGCGAAACCGATCAGGGTCGGTCGCTTGAGCCGGTAACTGACTTCCCCCGCCACGGCCGGGTCGCACAGGTCGGTGTAATCGGTCACCACATCGGCCACCGAGTTATGCACGATCAGGCCGCTGGTGCCCCAGACTGACGGCACGCCGTAATACTTGCCATCCAGCTCGGTGGAATCCTGGGTGGCTTTGACCATGGCCGGCTGCAACTGGTCGGTATCAATCCGGCTGAAATCGATGGGCTTGTAGATATTGAACTGGCGCTGCACGCCGACAATGCGGTCCTGGCTTGGCTGCGCCAGATCAAAACCGGCACCGCCGGTGGCACGCAGCTTGGAAATCATGTCTTCGTTGTTGGAAAGCGTCACCTGGACATCAATCCCGGTTTCTTCCTCAAACTGGGCAACCACATCATCCGGGGCATAGCCACCCCAGGTGATCAGCCGTAATTCTTCCGCCGCGGTGGCGTTGGCAAAACCGCCTGTGGCGAGAGTGGCAGACAACAGCACCGCGTGCTTCCGTGTCGAACGAGAGGACCTGGCCATAACGTTTCCTTATCTCATGGTAAGTTCAAAAGTTTGCTAACCATTTGTTATCAGGAAGTTATAGACCATGTATTGCAGTTTTGTGAAACCCGGAACAAAAAAACGGAGGCCTTGGCCTCCGTTTCACTGCAATCAATGCGGCTCAGTGCCGCTCACTGACCCGATTTCAGCATTTCCCAGTATTTGGCGTACACCTGCAAGGCTTCATCGCCAATGTCGGTCTGGAACTCGGCATTGATCATGTCCGTGGCTGTCGGGTAGCTGGCCCGGTTGTTCGCCACGTCGTCCGGCAACAGATCGCGCGCTGCCAGGTTCGGCGTCGCATAACCAATTTCCTCGCTGATC
Organism: Marinobacter sp.; assembly: GCF_048269445.1. GTDB lineage: Bacteria > Pseudomonadota > Gammaproteobacteria > Pseudomonadales > Oleiphilaceae > Marinobacter. The sequence continues at coordinate 248,551 of NZ_JBLXIQ010000001.1, forward strand.
AGCGCGGAAATTTCCGGCTGCAAAACAAAGCTGATGAACTTGTGTGCCGCCTCCGGGTTCTTCGCGTTCTTCGGAATCACGAAGCTGTCCAGCCAGGCGATGATGCCTTCCTTCGGATAGACGTATTCCAGGCTGGGCATAACGTCCTTGCCCATCACCGCTTCGCCGTTCCAGATCATGCCCACGTCGGTTTCTCCTTCCAGATACGGCATGCGGGGCGCATCCGAGTTGAAGGTACGAACCGACGGCATCAGTTCAGACAGCTTTTCGTAGGCGGCCTCGATTTCTTCCGGATCGGTGCTGTTGCCGGAATAACCCAGAACCCGCAGGCCCACGTGGAACACTTCGCGCATGTCGTTGGTGAGCATCACCCGGCCCTCGAAGCGCTCGTCCCAGAGGTCTTCCCAGGCCATCACAGGCTCACCAGCAATATCCGCAGTATCAACTGCCAGACCCGTGGTGCCCCAGAGATAGGGAACGCTGTACTGGTTGTCCGGGTCGATATCCAGGTTGGTGAGTTCCGGATCCAGGTTATCGAAGCCCTCGATCTTGCTGCGGTCGATGGGCATCAGCAGATCTTCCTGACGCATCTTGCTGACGTAATACGTCGAGGGTACCGCCAGATCATAGGCAGCACTGTCGTCCAGCAATTTCAGCTTGGCATACATAGCTTCGTTGCTGTCGTAGGTGGTGTAAACCACCGGTATTCCGGTTTCCTCGGTGAATCGGTCAAGGACTTCCTGGGGCATGTATTCAGACCAATTATAGAGGTTGAGGACCTGCGGTTCCTCGGAACTGCAACCCGCCAATCCCAGTGCCAGCAAGCCGGCCAGTGCCAGTTTCTTCATCGTTTGCTCCTTATCAGAATCCATTGAGACAACATCAGCATAACCAGTGAAAACACCAGCAACAGTGTGCCCAGGGCATTTACCTCGGGTTTCAAGCCCACACGCACCATGGAGTAAATGCGCAGGGGCAGAATTTCATAACCGGGGCCGCTCACAAAGGTACTGACCACGACATCATCGAGGGACAGTGTAAACCCCAGCAGCCAGCCTGCCAGTAACGCCGGCATGATTACGGGAATCAGCACGGTGCGGGTCATGGTGAAATCGGAGGCACCGAGATCCCGGGCTGCCTCCGGCAGGCTTTCATCGAAACCACTCAGCCGGGCCATCACGGTAATCACCACAAAGGGCAGGCAAAAGGTAACGTGGGCCAGTAACAGGGATACGTAGCCCAGCTGCAACCCCACCAGCAAAAACAGCGCCAGCAGGGAAATCGCCAGTACGATCTCCGGCGACATCATCACTACAAAAAGCATGCCGTTCAGCAGTTTTTTACCCCGAAACCGGTAACGGTGCAGGGCCAGGGCCGTGAGCGCGCCAATCACCGTAGAGACGGTTGCCGCCGAAAGCGCCAGCCAGAGGGAATTCCACATGGCGCCAACCATCGCCCGGTTGTTGAATAGTGACTCATACCAGCGCAGGCCCAGCCCTCCCCAGGAATACCCGGTGCGGGATTCGTTAAACGAAAACACCACCAGCACCACGATGGGCACGTAGAGCAGAAGGTAAACCAGCATCAGGTAGACACGGGGTAGCCAGCGGGTCATGAGCCGCCCTCCTCACCCAGGCGCCGTTTGCTGAGGCGGTGAGCGAACATGAGAAAGGCCATGGTCAGGGTCAGAACAATGCTGGCGGCGGCGCCGAAGGGCCAGTTACGGGCATCAAGAAACTGGTTCTTGATGACATTGCCCACCAGCAGGTTTCGGGAGCCACCGAGAATGTCCGGCACGAAGAACAGCCCCATGGCCGGCAGTAACACCAGCATGACGCCGGCCAGAATGCCGGGCAAGGTAAGCGGCACAATCACGTGGATGAAGGTGGACAGTCGGCCCGCGCCCAGATCGTGGGATGCCAGCAGCAACTCCTGCCGGAGATCCTCGAACACCGAATACAGCGGCAGGATCATGAACGGCAGCAACAGGTACACAAGCCCGATGATCACAGCGCCTTCGGTGTAGAGCAACTGAAGCGGCTCATCAATAAGACCGATCGACATCAGCCCGCTGTTGAGCAAGCCGTTGGTGGCCAGAATCAGCTTGAGCGCATACGTCCGCACCAGGGAATTGGTCCAGAACGGCACAATCAGCAGGAAGATCAGCACCAGTTGCCGCGGCTTTCCGACCTTTGATAACGCCCACGCAAACGGATACCCGATCAGCAGGCACACCAGCGTGGTCATTGCGGCCATGTAGAGCGAATGCAGGAATACCTCAAGGTACAGCGGGTCGAACAGCTGACGGTAGGCATCCAGATTCAGCGGCAGAGACAGGAACGTGGCCGGATCCCGGGTCATCACGCTGGCGCCAACCACCAGGAGGTTGGGCACAAACACCAAGAAAAGAAGCCAGCCCCAGACCAGTATGAGAACCGCGGTTTTGAACGGCTGCTGCATAACGCTATGCATCGGCCGGGAATTCCTCTTGCGACGCTGCCGGAGCCGCTTCCTCCGGAAGCAGCCATTCCCAACCATCGACCCAGCTCACTTTCACCGGTTCGCCCAACCGATAATCGAAGGCAGGATCGTCTTCATCGAAGAACTCACTGGCGAGAACCTCGGTGCCGTCGCTCAGGTGAATCACGGAATCCAGGGTGCTGCCCTTGTAATTACGTTCAACGATCTTTCCGGCAACCCCATGTTCATCCGCCGGATCCAGCACGCGGATATCTTCCGGGCGCAGCAGCACCTGCAATGTCTGACCCTCACTGACCGGGAAATCCGGGCGGCGCAGAGTCCGTTTCAGGCCAAATACGTCCACGGTGATGGAGCCATCGTGGACCGCATCCACCGTGCCCGGGAAAAAATTGGTTTCACCCACGAAACGGGCGGTGAACAGGTTCGCCGGTCGCTCGTACACTTCCCGGGGAGTACCAAGCTGCTGCACCCGTCCATCCTTGAGCACGACTACCCGATCAGACATGGACAGCGCTTCTTCCTGGTCATGGGTGACGAACACGAAGGTGATACCCAGTTCCCGTTGCAAACGCTTAAGTTCTACCTGCATGGTACGGCGCAGCTTGTAATCCAGGGCCGAGAGCGGCTCATCCAGCAACAGCAGCCGCGGCCGTTTCACGACGGCCCGGGCAATGGCAACCCGCTGTTGCTGGCCACCGGAAAGCTGATGCGGCTTGCGCCGGGCAAAGTCCTGTAGCTGAACCATGGCGAGGACGTCCTTAACCCGCTGACGAATCTCGTCTTTCGGGCGCTTTTCCATTTTCAGGCCATAGGCCACGTTGTCGAACACCGACATATGGGGGAACAGGGCGTAGTGCTGGAATACGGTATTGAGTGGGCGATTCTCCGGCGCTGTGTGGGTAAGGTCCTGACCCGTCAAGGTAATAGTCCCCTGATCCGGATGCTCAAAGCCCGCCACCAGGCGCAGCAGAGTGGTTTTGCCACAGCCGGACGGCCCCAGAAGAGTAATGAACTCGCCGTCGAAGATCTCCAGATCCAGCCCGTCCAGAACGGTTTTGCCACTAAATTGCTTGGAGAGATTGCTCAGGGATAGCAGTGTCTGTTTCATCGGCGCTGCCCAAGGAATGAGCGGCCTATTTTTCCAGAAAGCGACACAAACAAAAAGGGGCGCCGGGGTAATCCGACCCCGGCGCCCCTTTTTTCAGTTGAGCGGCCTTTCAGCTGGCCACCACTGTGTTCAGGCTCTACTCAGCAACGGTGTTGAGGTAGGCTTTATCAGAGATGTTGGTCCACTGGCGAACCTGCTGGAGGTAATCGCGCTGGGAACTGATGATTTCCTTGGCCAGCGGATCTTTCTCTGCCGCTTCGGCCAACAGCTTGTTGGTGGCCGTGCGCAGGGCATCAATGACCTCCGGCGGGAAGGTCTTGTGGGTAACGTCCGGGTAATCTTCCTTCATGCGATCCCAGGCGATGCCACTTTCGTGGGTGCTCTGGATGTACATGTCATAGGCAGCGGTGCGCATCGCAATGCGCAGGATCTCCTGCAAATCTTTCGGCAGCTTGTCCCAGGACGCCTGATTGATCAGGAACTGCACTTCCGCGCCCGGCTCTTGCCAGCCCGAGTAGTAGTACTTGGCGATCTGGTGGAACCCCATCTGGAAATCCAGGGCCGGACCGACCCACTCCACTGCATCGATGGTGCCACGCTCCAGCGAACTGTAAAGTTCTCCCGGCGGAATGTTGGTTACCGCCACACCCAGCTCGGCCATCACCTCGCCAGCGAACCCCGGCGTGCGCATCTTCAGGCCTTTCAGATCTTCCAGCGATTTGATTTCATCACGGAACCAGCCACCCATCTGGTTACCGGTGTTTCCGCCCGGAAACGACATCAGGCCATAGGGCTCATAGACTTTCTGCATGAGCTCCATGCCGCCACCGTGGTAGAACCAGGCATACTGTTCCGGAGCAATCATGCCGAAGGGTACCGTGGTGAAATACATGGCGTTGGGAATGGTGCCCTTGTAGTAATAGGACGCCGTGTGGCCCATGTCATATTGGCCATTGCGCACCAGGTCGAAAATTCCGAAAGGTGCCTTGTGCTTGTTGGAGGGATCGATGCGGATTTGCAGTCGGCCATCCGACATGGTTTCCGCCATGTCTGCCATGTGCTGAACAGTCTCCCCCAGAATCGGCGAGTTTGGCCCCCAGGTTTGCGCAAGGCGCAAAGTGAAGTTTTCCTCGGCAACCGAGGATACGCTGAATACAGTCGCTGCGGCAGCGACGGCCGCAAGCAGTGTTTTCCGGATTGTCATTGTATTGGCTTCCGTTATTGTTGGTATGAAAACAGGTATTTCTGCTACTCGTCCATCATAGCCTGCTCACAGTGTTCCGCCAATCAGCGCAGTCGCCCGTCAGCGGAAGACCGTGAGCCGATATCAGACCTTGAACTGCCCGACCAGCTCCCGAAGGCTCTCGCCCAGGCGCGCCAGTTCGTGGCTGGCCTCGTTGGTCTGGGTCACGCCGGTATCGCTGCGCTGTGCCGCATCCACAATCCGGACCACATTCTGGTTGATCTCTTCGGCGACCTGGCTCTGCTGCTCAGACGCGGTCGCAATCTGGGTAACCTGGTCGTGGATCTGCCCAACAGAGGCCTCGATCGTTTTCAGGGCGTCGGTTGCGTGGTTGATCCGCTCCACTGTCTCGCTCGAGCGCCTTCGTGATTTGTTCATGCGCTCAACCGCTGCCTTGGACTCCGTTACAAAACCGTCAATCATCCCGCGTATCTGGTCGGCAGATTCGGCACTGCGCTTGGCCAGCTGACGTACTTCATCAGCCACCACCGAGAAGCCACGACCATGCTCACCCGCCCGGGCGGCCTCGATCGCTGCGTTCAGAGCCAGCAGGTTGGTCTGCTCGGTCACAGCGTGAATCACATCCAACACCTGCTGGATATCGTCAGATTTTTCGGCAAGTGCATCAATGCTCTTCGCCGTGTCCTGAATTTCTTCCGACAATTGATTGACCGCACCCTGGGCGCTGCTGATGGTCTCACCGCCTTCCCGGGCCATACGGTCCGCGTCTGACGCTGCACTCTCAACCTCGTTGGCATTGCCGGAGATCTGTTGAATGGTGGCGGCCATTTCATTGATGGCCGAAGCAATCTGATCCGTCTCCGAGCCCTGCTCCTGCACCGATGCCCGGGTTTCATTCGCCACCCGGCTCAGCTCTTCCGCCGCCGAGGCCACCTGATCGGTAGTGGCGCCCACTTCCCGCATGGTGTTCTGGATCTTGATCACAAAGGCATTGAACCGTCGGCCCAGCTCAGCCAGCTCATCCTTGCCCTCATCCGGCAGCCGCTGGCGCAGATCACCCTCGCCATCGGCAATTTCCTGCATCATGTTGCTGACAGTCTTCAGCGGCAAGGTAACCGTACGGCCAACGAAGACACCGATGATCAACGAGATCACCACAACCACCGCCGTGACCAGCAGAATGAAACCCAGGGTCGCCGACATACCCGCCTCAATTTCCTGCCGGGCAGCCGCCACTTCCCGCTCGATATCCGTGATGTAAACGCCGGCACCGATCATCCAGTCCCAATCCGGAATAATGGTGGAGTAGGACATCTTCGGCTCTTCGTTGCCGGAGGCTGGGTTCATCCACTCATAACCGTAAAAACCGTCATCCTCTGCGGCGTCAAACAGAGAACCCACCAGTCGCTTCAGCGTTGGGTTACTGGTCGGCCCCTCCTTGGACGGGTCCGGAGCATAGGCCAGGTTGTACACATCACGGGTGTAGGCAAACACATAATTGGTTTTATCGAAGCGGATTGAACGTAGGCGAGCCGCAGCCGCCTCTTTCGCTTCCTCTTCGCTCAGCGAAGGGTCGTTCTTGGCTTCCAGGACCACCGCTTTGGCGGCATCAATCATGTTCTGAAGCCCGGCCTTCCGGGCCTCCAGAAGGCTGCTCTCGAGACGCTTGAGCTCCTCTTCGCCGTTTTCCTGAATCTGTTTTGCGGTGATCCACGCCAGGGTGGCCGCCGTAATCAGTACTGGCACGAGTACGGCAACCAGTAAGCGCGTTCGTATTGTTAACTGACTCAAAAATTTCATGTTGCCCACTCCCGGGGGTTGTTCTTGTGGCGAATTATCCACAGACCTTACAGCCAGATCTGTTCCAGTTTGTTAAGACAGGTGTCAGGGGCTCCTGGCACAGCTCCCGTTTCCATGACTAAACTGCTATTCGCAATAGTATTTTCAGGTGCGTAAGGTATCGGCAGTAACCTGGATGTCTTGAGGAACTCTAAGACTAAAGAACCGCTACGAAGGTAGGCCAATGAAGCACCTGTTCCTTGTACGCCATGCCAAGTCCAGCTGGGCCGACGAGGGACTCCGTGACCGGGATCGCCCGCTGAATGCCCGGGGTGAAAGCCAGCTTGCACCGCTGGCTAAAGCGCTGCGATTTGCCGGCGCCTTCGACGGCAAGATAGCCAGTAGCAGCGCCGCGCGGGCCCTGGCCACACTGGACGGCGTGTTACCCAACTATGTCCCACCAGAACGCTGCCACACCCTCAGCGACCTCTACACCTTCGACTACCGGCGCTTGCTCTGCTGGTTGCAACAACAGGATAATGAATCGAAAATTATGCTCGTAGGGCATAACCCAGCCCTACTGGAACTGGCCCAGTGGCTGCTGGAACATCCGCCCGAGCAGTTACCCACTGCGAGCTTTATCCACATCCGGCTACCGATCAAACACTGGCACCAACTTGACCGCGGCAAAGGCAAGCTCGTGGCCTTGCTGACCCCGCAGGACTTCAGCTACGCCCATTTCTCACGGAAGCTGAAAAAGAAAGCCAACACCTCTGGTGACGATCCCGGAAAAGACATACCCACCGCACTGCATCACCAGTTGAAACGCCTTAGGCAGCTGGAACAGGGGGTCATTCTGGGCCTGGATGACGAATTCCTGCACCAATACCGCATTGCCATTCGCCGCAGCAGGGCCGTCGCCGAATCGGTTCAGGAAGTGACCGGCGACAAGGCCCTGGCGAAAACCGTCAAAATCCTGAAACGCCACGCCAACGCCACCGGGCCGTTAAGAGACCTGCATGTTTTCCTGCAGGACCTGCCGGGACTGTGCGGCGACAACCGTGACATTCAGGTGGCCCTGCAGGTCTGGTTCGAGCGGGAAGCCGCCAGCAAACACAACAAACTGGTCAAGCGCCTGGGCAGCAAGCGCTACCACGACAGCATGGACCACTGGCGAAACCTGATTGACTCCCGGAAGTTCCACAAACTGGCCGGACTGCTCAGCCCCAAAGACATCCAAAAGTCCGTGAAGCGTCGTATCGAAGAGTTCAACAGGCGCACCGCGGAGCTGATGCACACCTCGCCGGATGAAGACATCCACCGTTTGCGCAAGCTGCTCAAACGCATTCGGTACCTAATGGAACTGGATGCGAAGACCTGGAAAAACGACCTGAAAACCCTGAAGGCGCGGCAGCTGCTCTATGGCCGTTTTCAGGACGTTCATGTGCAAATTGAGCTGCTGCGGCATTTTCAGCGAGCGGCACCGGAGGTTGTTCCGGCGGCGATCGCCGGCATCATGCAAACCCTGGAAGATCGCAAAGCGGATGCCCGAAAGCAGATTCTGGCCCTTGGAGGACTTGATGGAGCCCCGGTATGACACCCTTTTTTACGACGGACAATGCCCACTCTGTGCCAGGGAGATCCGCACCCTGCGCAAACTCCAGCGCGGCAACCTGATTTTCGCTGATATCCACGAACAACGTGATGGCAGCACCAGCCTCCCCAGCCACGAAGCCCTGCTCAGGCGGCTGCACATGATGACCTGGTCCGGAGAATGGGTGATCGGCCTGCCAGCCAACGCTCGCGCCTGGTCACACACGCCCTTCGGCTTTCTGTTCAAGCCCCTGCTTTGGCCAGGCATCTACCGGATTGCCTCACGAATTTATGGATCCTGGGCAGACAAGCGCTATGAACACAAATACGCGTGCGCCACAGGTAATAACAAGGCCGCCTAGCCGGCAAACCCAATTTGCTTAAGATTCGGCGGCCGATAATCCGGGTCCAACCGCCAGCGCTCGGCAACCGACGGATGAATCTCAGTCGGGACGTTGTCCGGTTTCAGGTTGCGTACCAGGGGCGTCGAAAACCGGAAAATATGGCGGCGTGAATTGTGCAAACTGGCCCTGGCACTGGGATTGATACCAGCGGGCAGGTGTTCCTCAATATCCAGTCCCGCATTCCTGGCCTGCTGTACCATCCATTCCAGGGCGCTGTCTGACGCGAGTAGCCCCTGGTCATCCGCCGGGTAACCGCCACCGATGTCACTGTGGGAACCGGAAAACCACAGCTGTTCCAGGTCCAGCCCGTCCCGGGGCTCCCAGAGGGTTGGCTCAAAATCCTCCCGGCGCTCATCAATGGCCAGGGCATGGCGGGCAATCCGCACGTTGCTTCCCAGTTTGGTGTCGTAGAACTCATCCTTGCGATCAAACAGGCCCATCAGCGAAAACGGCACGCCAAGGGCGCCCACGGTATCCCAGGCACCCACGAACCGGATCTCCTGGGACTCATGGCTGTGTGCATTGCGGAATTCCACGGATTTGGCACCGGACGGTTTCCAGGCATCGCCAGCTTTCTTGTAATGATCAAACGCCTGATGGATGAGCCGCGCATCGGGCCGTTTGAGAATACCGCAGTTGTTAATCAGCCCGCACAGGGAGCGAACCGTATAAGCACCGCGACTGAAGCCGAACAGGTAGATGTCTGTGCCGGGAGTGAAGTTCTGAACAATATAACGGTAGGCATCCATGATGTTCTTGTGAATCCCCTGCCCGGTAACCCCGCCAATCACGGCGTTGTAATAGGACCCAATGCCCCAGTCATAGAAGACATGCTGGGGCTGGCCATCGGCCGCCAGCGGGCGAATCGCCCTGGCCATTCTCAGGACATTGGTGGGTACATCTTTCTGAAGATCTTCTTCGGGGCGGTTCCATGTGCCATCGGCACAGATAACGAGGCGCTTCACCATGGCAGACTCCTTTGCCAGTAACGCGATCAGTATTTGAACACATTATAGCTCAGGGCCGATCATCCGGCGGCGCGCCCTCCTCACATTTCCGGCAATTGAGCTCAAAACCGAGCATCGACGCCCGGCCTTCTGCCGTTGTCACCCAAGGGCGGTTCACCCAGGGCGGCGTATGGCGCACATGCTGATTGTGGCCGCACGCCAGCTGGGCGACCCAGTGGTTTTCTTCGTCTTTGTGGTAGCCAGTGATCGGTTGTCTCATAGATCCCAGTTTAGAACCGGAATTCCGGCCCTGCCGAAAGTGTCAGTAATATCGATTGTGGTGTCAGCTCAGATGCGGAAAAGCACGAAATATCTTAACCTCGGTAAATTACCACCGACACACCAGGAGCACTGCCATGAAAACAGCCCACGACCTCGTAGAAGCTGCAAAGCAAGAAATTCAGGAAGTTCCGCTTGAGCAGGCAGACGATGCCATCAAAAAGGCGGATCTGCTGCTGGATGTGCGCGATGCCGATGAGTACCGGGCCGGGCATATTCCCGGGGCAGTGAACATTTCCCGGGGGCTGCTGGAGTTCAAATTCACCAATGATCCTGCATTTGAAAGCCGGGATCTCAATATCGTGTGTTATTGCAAGACATCCGGCCGGGCGGCTCTCAGCGCGAAAGCCCTGAAGGAAATGGGCTATATGCACGTGCAGTCCATTGCCGGTGGTTTTGATGCCTGGCAGGAAGCGGGAAAACCGGTGGCCAAGCCGGAATTTCCATCCTTCGAATGACAGTCAATTAAAGGCAACAGGCCTTGTATTTTTTCCCGCTACCGCAGGGGCAAGGTTCGTTGCGGCCGGGCTTCAGCTGGCCCTCGATGGTGTCGCCACGCAGGTAATACCAGCGACCGTCTTCCTGAGCAAACTCGGAGTTTTCTTCGAGAAACCCCCAGCCGCTACCGAGGCGGTAAATCGCCCTGAAGTGGACAGTTCCCTTGTTGCCGGATTGGTCGCTGTTCAGGATCTGCAGTGAGGCCCAGTCCGGCGAATCTTCGAGTGTCAGCGTCTCTGGCCGGGTGCTTTGGTGCCAGGTCGCCCGGAGATAATCGGGCAGATTCAGCGCGAAGGCGGCATACCGGGAGCGCATCAGGGCTTCCGGAGAAGTCGCTGCATCACCCTGATGAAGGGGCTGGCAACATGTGCTGTAGGGTTTTCCGCGCTCGCAGGGGCAGATGGTGTTTTCAGGCTGTTGTGTCATTGGGCGTCAGAATTTTCGGCTATGCTGGGGTACCGGCAGTGTATCAGTATCAAACCGGCACTGCTCCGGTGCTCGGTGCTCACCTTCAACTCTCTGGTGGTTTGTTTTGACGGATGTCTCGCTGTTACAGATTCTTCTGGCCAACCTGGCGGTTCTCGCCGGCGCCTGCCTGCAGGGCGTGGCGGGCTATGGCATTGGCACCCTGGCGGCGCCCCTGCTGTTTCTGATCAGCCCGCTGTTCGTGCCCGGGCCGCTGATCCTGAACGCCTCCTTGCTTACGATGTTTATGCTGATCCGCAATCGTGGCGCGTTGCAGGTCAGGGAAGTGCGCTTCGCCATCGGTGGCGGGGCTGTGGGCGCAACCCTGGCGGCGCTTACGTTGCTGGTAATCTCTACCAAGGGTTTCGAACTGACTTTTGGCGTTCTGATTCTCGCAGGGGTGGCGCTCAGTATCGGTGGGCTCAAGCCCGCACTGAATGCCAGAAACAGCATGATGGCCGGAGCGGCTTCAACCTATATGGGCACGATTACCGCTGTGGGTGGGCCGCCGATCGCATTGATCTACCAGAATGAAAAGGGGCCGCTGGTCAGGGCCAATATGTCCGCCTTTTTCCTGGCGGCCAGTGTCCTGAGCCTCCTGGGATTGTTTGCCTCAGGCTATTTGGGCACCCGCGAACTTTTGCTATTCGCAGTCACTTTCCCGGGGGTGTTTCTGGGCTTCTGGCTATCCGGAAAACTGGTCAACCACATGCCCTTTGAGGGGCTTCGCCCGGTGATTCTGGCCATTGCGGCAATCGCCGGGACTGCAGCCCTGATTCGGGGCCTGCTCTCGCTTTGAAGAGTTAACCCGCCCACAGGCGTACCCGGAATCGGCTCTTGCGCCACAGGAACGCCAGCCAGAGGGCCTGAGCGTTGATCAGGAGCGCCAGAACCCATTCGAAGGCATCGTCCTTACGGCTGTATAACTCCGGTGCTACGCCATTGAGGATCACCGAGAGGATGCCGATACCCAGGGTCAGCTGGCAGAGATTCATCAGCCTTGAGCCCGTATGCTTCCAATGCGGGTGACTGCGTAATCCCCCACTGACCAGTAGCTCACAGATAAACGTGAGCGAGAAATACAGAACCACGCCGATTCGGCGAATCAGGTTGAATCCCTCTCCAGCGTGCCCCAGCGCCAGGGTATAGGCACCCAGGGAAATGCTGGCCACCAGCCCCAACCAGAAAATCCAGGCTATGCCTGGCGTATGAATGCCCAGCTGGCGCAGCCAACGGCCGTTCAGCCACCAGAACAGGACGCCCAGCAAAGCGGCAGGTAGCATGGTGCCCTTGAAGATGAAATAGGAGGTGCCGTAACGGCCTGTTCGGCTGATACTGGCGCAGCTGTCCCAGTAGGGCATGCACAGTTCCACATGCCCCTCCAGTACCGAAACCACAAAAGTGATATGGATGGTCAACAACGGTATGAGCCCGGCGGCAAGTGCCAGCCACCAGAGATGGAATGAACGATGGTCTGCCATGGCAGAAGGTCCTCAGAGCATCTCCGCCAAACGGAGATCAACCCGACAAAATCGGTCGCTAACATACTGAATGAACATTATTTGACCAGATTTTGCAATCGGGTCCATCCTGTAATGGCAATTTTGCACCAAAATGAATTCTCAGGGAGCCAGGGCTGGTTTATGAGTGCACCGCATCAGGAAATTGTTGAAAGCCAGATCGATGTGTCGGAACTCGCCATCGGTATGCACGTCATCCGGCTGGACCGCCCCTGGGAAGACACGAGCTTCCTGCTTCAGGGGTTTGTGATTCGTGATCAGTCCGAGATTGATGCCCTGCGTGCCCAGTGCGATTTTGTCGTCATTGAAGGACGGGTCGACGGAGCGCCCCGACCAAAGCCTGAGAAAAGCCGCCTGAAGCCGTCGGGCCTGATGCGCCTGTTCAAACGAAAGACCGTTCCGGAGCCCTCCAGCACCCAGGCCAGAGTCGCGCCACCGCGAAAGCGTGTCACGTACATCAACAAGGTCGACTCAGGAAAGGAGATGGAAACGGCGGTTATCCGCTTCGAGGAGGCCCAGCAGACCGCAAAGTCGATCATGTCCGGCCTCAGGCTGGGCCGCACGCTGGACCTGAACAATGCCCGCACGGTGGTCAACAGCTGTGTTGAAAGCGTGCTTCGCAATGAAAACGCGCTCTTGATGCTCACCAAGATCAAGCACCAGGACGAATACACCGCCGAGCACTGCATTAACGTCGCCATTCTTGCAGCGGCGTTTGGCAAGCACCTGGGTCTGCTCGAAGGGGAAATCCGCAATCTGGCCTTGTGTGGCTTACTGCACGATGTGGGCAAAACCCGGATTCCCGATGAAATCCTCAACAAGCCGGGGGCTCTCACACCCCAGGAGTTTGACGTGATGCGCCTGCACACGACTCACGGGCGCACCATTCTGATGGGTACCAACAGCTCCCTGAACACCGCAGTGGATGTGGCGTTCAGCCACCATGAGAGGATGGATGGTTCAGGCTATCCCCGGGGCCTTCAGGCACAACAGATTCCGTACTTTGCCAAGATTATCGGGTTAGTAGACACCTACGATGCCATTACCAGTAACCGGGTGTACGACAAGAGCCGGGCCTCCATGCAGGCACTGGAAATCATCCACAGGCACCGTGGCACCCAGTTTGATGAAGAACTGACCGCTGCCTTTATCCAGATGATCGGAGTGTATCCGCCGGGCTCGATTGTTGAAATGGTGAATGGGGAGGTCGGTATCGTTGTCGAGAGCTACCCGAGCCACAAACTTAAACCCAGGGTGCTGCTGGTGAGAGACATCGACAAGAGCCCGCTTGTGCCCTTCCGCACTCTTGATTTGAAAGCCTCGCCGGCAGATGCCGTCGGCGAGGCTAATCGCATTGCCCGCGAAGTCCCCGATGGCACCTATGATATCGTCCTGCAGGATTTCGTGGACGAAGGCCTGATCGTAACCAAACCACACGAGACCTCGGACCAGGCTTGATCTGAGCGCCTGCGTCCGGCTATGGGCGCTTGGTCACCGCCATGGTCAGCCGGGAAATGCAGGTGGTCTTCCCTTCTTCGTTTTCCAGCCGAATTTCCCACACCTGGGTCGCAGTGCCGATATGAATGGCCTTCGCCGTACCATACACCCAGCCCTTGGTAACCGGGCGAATATGGTTAGCGTTGATATCCAGCCCCACAGCGACAGTTGCCGGATCTTTCAGGCAGCAGTTGGCAGCCATACTGCCGAGGGTTTCTGCCAGCAATACCGAAGCGCCGCCGTGGAGAATGCCAAAAGGCTGAACCGTACGTTCATCAACGGGCATGCGGCCTTTCACATAGTCATCGCCGATTTCCAGGTATTCGATGCCCATGTAACTGACCGCCGTATTTTCACCGGCTTTGGCGAGGTGTTCGAGGTTAGGGGTTTGGGTCCAGATTGCCATACAGGTACCGCTCTCTTGTTTGTTTGGAACAGGGAAACACAGAGCGCTCAGTTTATACAGATAGGATGCGAACTACCAAATCGGAGGAAAGGCCTTCCGGTTTTTACTCAACTCTTACAAGTCCCTCTTTTTCCCAGCCCAGGCGGCCGGTTTCTGCAATCTGACGCCGGATTCCCGGCACCGGCCGGATCATGAACAGATCGCCATTCCGGCCAACCATGGTCCGGGGGACTCCCTGTGCCTTGGCAATGTCCGCATGGGTTTCCATGTGCTCGGCCTCGCCGTGGACAGGAATGGCAATTGCGGGTCTCACCCACTGGTACATTAACTCCAGCTCCTCCTGGGCGGGATGACCTGATGCATGAATTGGTAAATCTGCATTCTCGGCAGTGATAACCCTGACGCCCATATCCTTGAGCTGGCTGATCAGTGCGTCTATGGACTCTTCGTTTCCCGGAATGGCCCGGGCACTGAAGATTACCGAGTCGCCCGACTCCAGCTCGACATCCGGGTGATTGCCGGCGGCCAGCCGCCGCAACGCCGTTCGCGGTTCGCCCTGGCTGCCGGTTGCCACGGCAAGTACCTCACTCCGGGGCAGATACCCGAGGTGGGAAGGGGTAATCAACTGATCTGCCGTATCCCATAGCCCTGCCGCTTTCGCCGCACCACTCATATTGATCAGTGAACGGCCCAATAGCCCAATGTAGCGCCCGCTCTCACGGGCAATCGAGGCCAGGGTGTGCAAACGCGCAATGTTGCTGCCAAAACAGGTAACGACCACACGCCCCTCGGCCGAGCGGATGGCTTTCAATAGTCCGGCATGTAACGTGGCTTCGGAGACAGAATGGCCCGGCACGGTGGCGTTGGTGGAATCGCACACCATGGCATCCACGCCCTCATCAGCCAGGTCGGTGAAGGTTTTCCGGGAATAGCCATGTCCCACCAGCGGCTGCTCGTCCAGTTTCCAATCGCCGCTGTGGAAGATGTTGCCGACACCAGTGCGAATCATCAGGGCGTTCGGATCCGGAATAGAGTGAGTCAGTGCCAGCCACTGCACACTGAACGGGCCAATCTGCTTGCTCTGGCCCGTTTCCACGACAATGATCGGCACCCGGTGCAGTAAATCAAACTCCGCCAGCTTGCGACGCAGAATTTCAGCAGTGAACCGGCTGGTGTAGATCGGGCACTGGAGCAGCGGCCAGAGATAGGGCACAGCCCCGACGTGGTCTTCATGGGCGTGGGTGATGATAAGCCCCGCCAGGTGGTCACGGCGATCGGCAATAAACGCCGGATCCGCCATTTGCACCGGCGGCTCGCCCCGATGATGCACAGTGCCATCGGCGGCAATGCGGCCCGGCCTGGGAAAGGTAACGCCACAATCCACCATCAACCAGGCGCCATCGTGACCATAGAGGTTGAGGTTCATGCCTATTTCGCCGGTACCGCCCAAAGGCACAAACCAGAGGTCGGAGGGTCCGGGAATCATTCGGTGGCTCTGCCCAGGTATTTCAGCACCAGATCCTCGTGTATGCCTTCCATTTCAATCAGTCTCAGCGCTGCCCGGATATCGTCCGCATATTGGTGCACAGGTGAGTTTTTCGCCACCGCGATATAGGAGCGCTCACCCGGCACGAAAAATGGGGAAACTTTTGCATCAATTCCCAGCTTATCGATGACATAGAGCCCAACCAACTCTGGCGCGATGACCACATCCACCCGCCCCTTCTGCATCATCAGCATCAGGTTTTCATAGCGCGGTGCGGGCTCCTTGAGCAGTTTTTTATCGTTGTCGAACCGATGGAAGTAGGAAGCGCCGTCCAAAACACCAATGGCCCTGCCGTAGAGGTCCGAATAACGTTCGACCTGGTGTTCATTGTGCAGGTAGAAAAACAGCCGTCGTTCCGGTGGGAAGGCTGGGGCTACAAATTCCATCAACTCGGCACGCTCGTCAGTCTCGACAGGGCCAAGCATGACATCAACCTGGCCATCCTGAACCATCCTCAGCACACGGCGAAAAGGCGCCTCCCGATAACGCACTTTCCAGCCCAGACGATCGGCGATTTCTTCGAATATTTCCACATATAGACCGGTTCTCTCGTCATTTTCGATAATCCGGTATGGCGGAGCGTGATTGGCACCCACGGTCACTGTCAGGGCTGCTACCGTTTCCGTGCCCTGTTGGGCCGCAGCGGAAAGTGCCAGAGCCATCAAGAGGGCGGCTATGAATACTCGCATTCCTGTAATCCTTGCCTGGGTACTTTTCGCATTTTTCAGGTCTGGTGATTTGTCTGAAGTATAGACGTTTCAAGATCTGCTGGGGCCGGTTTTACGTAACGATGGTTGAATTTGAATACCGACGGCACAAGGTTCTTTCACAGACCAGTGAAGAAGTGCCATTCATTCGTCAACGAAAAGGACGGACACTATGAAGATTCTGATGGTTCTCACCTCCCATGACCAGATGGGCGACACCGGCCATAAGACCGGCTTCTGGCTCGAAGAGTTCACCGCACCTTATTATGTATTCCGGGATGCCGGCGCGGATATCACCATTGCCTCACCAAAAGGTGGCCAGCCGCCGGTAGATCCCAACAGCGAGGCGGAAGAAGCGTTGACCGAGACCACCCGCCGCTTCCAGGAAGACGCCCACGCCAAGGAGGCGCTGGCCAGCACCAAGAAGCTGAGCGACGTGGACATGAACGAGTACGACGCCATCTTCTACCCGGGCGGCCATGGACCCATGTGGGATCTGGTCAACGACGAAAAATCCATCGCCCTGATCAAGACCGCCTACGAACAGGGCAAGGTGATTGGTGCGGTCTGCCACGCACCGGCCGTGTTCAAGAACGTGGAAGTGAAGCCCGGCCAGAACATTGTTGGTGGCCGCGACGTGACCGGCTTCAGCAACAGCGAAGAAGAGGCCGTGGGCCTGAGCGGCGTTGTGCCCTTCCTGCTGGAGGATATGCTAAAGGAAAACACCGCCACCTATACCCGGGGTAACGATTGGGCCCCGCACATCGTGGTGGATGGTAAGCTGATCACCGGCCAGAATCCGGCCTCTTCTGAAGGGGCCGCAAAAGCTGTCCTGCAGGCCTTGCAGGAAGGCTGATCGTTTGAAGTTGGGGTCAGATGAAAATTTCATCTGACCCCAACTTCAACTCATATCTGTGCTAACGTTTTGAGGAATATCTCAAAAGGCTGGCCATCTCTATGAGCAATCCCAAACACACTCTTTTCTGGATGACGCTTTTTCTCGGCGTGGTCGTCGTTGTCGGCGTGCTGATTCACGCGCCGCTGATTGAAGCCTTTATGGCGAACTGGGTATTCAACCTGTTGATTGTCTTTGTTTTGCTGATCGGCATCGGGCTCACCTACCGGCAGGTTTTCGTGTTGTTCCCCGAAATGCGCTGGATCTCGCAGTTCCGAACCGGCAACGCGGGCCTGTCGGTGCTACAGGAACCACGTCTGCTGAAACCCCTGGCACGGCAGCTGGGTGAAGACGCCAAGCGAGACCGATTTACCCTGTCGACCCTGTCATTGCGCACCGTGCTTGATGGCATTCACTCACGTATGGACGAGCAGCGGGAAATCACCCGCTACTTCATCAGTCTGCTGATTTTCCTCGGGTTGCTGGGCACCTTCTGGGGCCTGCTCGGTACCATCAATGCCGTTGGTGAGGTCATCACCAACCTGGACATGAGCCAGAGCGATTTCGGCAAAGTGTTTGCGGATCTACAGGCCGGCCTGCTGACGCCGCTTCAGGGCATGGGCACCGCCTTCAGCTCCTCCCTGCTGGGGCTGGGCGGTTCACTGATTCTCGGGTTTCTGGACATTCAGGCGGGCCACGCCCAGAACCGCTTTTACGACGGTCTCGAGGAATGGCTGACCAGCGTGACCAATCTGGTCGACCGGGTTGATGCCGAGAAAGAGCTGATATGATCGGTTCCCGGCGTCGAACCCGCAGCACCGTCAACGTCTGGCCAGGCTATGTGGATGCCCTGTCAGCCCTGCTGATGCTGATCATCTTCATGCTGCTGGTGTATGTGGTGAGCCAGCTCTACCTGTCCCAGACCCTATCTGACCGCAACTCGGAACTGGCCCGACTGAACCAGCGGCTGTCTGAAATTTCCGAATTGCTCGGCCTTGAACAGAGTAAAACCCGGGCCCTGGAACAGGAAATGGCCTCCGTTCAGGATGCCTACAGCGCCAGCCTGGCGCGACTTGAGAATACCCGCGAGCGGTTGATGCAACAAACCGCCAACGCCGAGGCGCAGGCGGAACGACTGCAAAGCATGGATCAGGCGCTGGGTGAAAAAGAGGAACTGTCCGACAGCCAGCAAAACATGATTCTCCGGCTCTCCAACCAGATCGCATCACTCCGTGCACAACTGGGTCAGATTACCGCAGCCCTGCGGCTGCAGAGGGAGATGACGGCAGAAAAAGAAAGTGAACTGGCCGATGTCAGCCGCCGCCTCAACACATTACTGGCTGAGCGCGTGAACCAGCTGGAGCAGTACCAGTCCGAATTCTTTGCCCGGCTGCGGAATATCCTGGCCAGCAATGAGAACATCCGGGTGGTAGGCGACCGCTTCCTGCTGCCCTCGGAATTGTTGTTTGCCTCGGGTTCGGCAGAACTGGGTGAGGAGGGAAAGCGAGAACTGGACAAGCTGGCAAAGCTGTTGCTGGATGTCGCCGAAAAGATTCCGGATGACGTGGACTGGATTCTGCGAATCGACGGCCATACCGACCTTGTGCCCATCAACACACCCAAATTCCCTTCCAACTGGGAGCTTTCCACTGCCCGTGCGGTGGCTGTGGTGCGCTACCTCGCAGCACAGGGCGTTCCCGAGCGGCGCATGGTGGCTGCCGGCTTTGGTGAGTTCTTCCCGGTGGCGGAAGGCACCTCGCCGGAAGCCCTGCAGAAGAACCGGCGAATTGAGCTCAAGCTGACGGACCGGTAGGCGTTTGCGAGTGGATTAACAGGGCGTTAACCGTTGTTGTGTATGGCGCGTCGATGCTCAATTGGGAGCACCGGCGCAGTACAGCGCCGGCAATACTATCCAGCTCCAGGGGCCGGCCCTTTTCCTTATCCACCAGCATCGACGTCTTGATGGCGTTGAAGTTACTGATGAGTTCGAACATCTCCGCCAGATCCCCGGGCCCGAGATTCACGCCATCGGCTTTCGAGGCTGCCACCGTTTCTGCCATCATCCCGTGAACGATTTTCCGGAATTCCGGGTGATGCGTCAGGGTCTTGGTATCCAGACCGGTCAGCGCCGAGAGCGGGTTTACCCCGTTGTTGATCACCAGTTTGCGCCAGAGTTCGTAGCGGATGTTGTCGGAAACGGTTGTCGGAATACCGGCCGCCTCGAAATCGTCTCGTAGCTGCTCCAGCAAGGGGTGACGGGAATCGGGTTCCGCCGCGACAGGCCACTCACCCATGACAATCTGCGCCGGGCCCTCGGCTTCAACCACCCCCGGCTGCACGATGTGACCACCGATCCGCACGGCCAGGCCCCCCAGCACCCGGTGCTCTCCGAGCGCTGACGCCAGCTCCGGTTCGTTGTCCACACCGTTCTGAAGCGACAACACCGGTACCTTGCCGGGAAGAAGCCAGGGGCCCAGCTCCTTCAGCATCGCTTCGGTGGCGGTAGATTTGAGGGTAACCACCACCACATCAAAATCATCCGGTCGGTACCGGGCAACCACGCCCGGATGATCCATGGCCTGCACCGGGAAGGACCACAGTTCATCGCCGTACTGAACGGTCAGCCCCTGCTCCTGCAGGGCAGCGAGGTGCGCGCCCCGGGCGGTGAGTACCACCTCATGTCCGGCGTGCAGCAGTCGGGCGGCATAGTAACCTCCTATGCCGCCGGCACCGACTATCAGTATTCTGAGCATTTACGGAATCCTTTTTGGTTTTCCGCAGTTTATTGCATCCAGCCGTAGCCCGCGAGCGACTGCCGGCCCTCGTTCAGAGCGCTACTGAAAACCCGCTGGGGTGCCTTGAGCCCCCCAAGACTGAAGGCAATATTCAGCATGCACAGGGTCGGGTTTCTCAAAGGCTCTCCAGGACCCACGCCCGCTTCCTTGCCCATCCCTGATTTCGAAAAGGCCCGTGCCCAGCGCATCTCATCCTCCCATTGATTGATCAGATTGCGAATATAGGCGTCGTGCGGCGGAGGCACGGCGCCATTAACCTCTGTGGCGGTGAGTTCATCAAAACAGATGATCAGAACACCGTGGTCCCTGAACCCTTCCAGGCGCTGGCCGATACTCCGGTAATAATCGCCCGGCATTCCGACGTCCAATCGTAGCTCTGCGACCTCGACAGAGGCCGGTGAAACCAGTGTCGTGGCAAGCGTTTCCAGGTCTCCGGTCCCGCTGGCGCTTGCCACCGGACTGAAATCCCCGGCCGACAGCAATGACCGGAGTTCGCCCGCAACTTGGCTCGTCCCTGCCGGACAATGAATTTCCGGGGCATCCAGGCCTGCACTCAACCTGATAAAAACCACACTGCAGACTTCCCTGCCCCGGATCAGTCGCCTGAGACTGGCCTGCCCTCTGGGAGCCTTGAGCGCTTGCGTATCGCACGATATGTACAACACTGGCAATTTTGTCACGTCGCCTCCCTTGCAGAGGTTCATACTGTATGAGACCGTCGAAGCGCTAACGCCCCAGCTTTTTCGCCGACTGCCCCGCAATGCCAAAATGCTGCGTGGGCATTTCGGTGATCATCACTCGAATACGCTCCATGGGCGAATCCAGGGATCGGGACATGGCCTCCGTAACTTCCCGGATCAGTGTTTCCTTCTGCTCATCCGTGCGGCCTTCAATAATATATAACTGGGCAATAGGCATAAGACCTCCTTACTCGAACCGTGCAGACACAGTTCCCAGGCCCTGGTAACGAACCGTGATGTTATCGCCCGGCTCAACCGTTATTGCCGCGGTAATACCACCGGTCATGATGAACGTTCCAGCCGGAATGTGCTCACCACGCTCGGCCAACAGGTTCGCCAGCATGGCGACACTGGAAGCCGGATGGCCAAGCACGGCCGCACCAGCCCCCACATCAACAACCTCGCCATTTTTCTCGACCACAACCCCAAGGGTTTTCAGGTCAACATCGGCAATGTCGGCCATTTGGCCACCCGTAATGAAACGGGTGGAAGAGGCGTTATCCGCCACCACGCTCACCAGGTCGAACTTGAAATTCTCATAGCGCGAGTCGATGACTTCCACGGCTGGAATCACGAAGTCGGTCGCCGCCAGCACCTGGCCAATATGACAGCCCGGACCTTTCAGAGGGGCTTTGGTAACGAAGGCTATCTCGGCCTCGATCTTTGGGTGGATCAGTTCTTTGGTGTTGACCACGCCACCATCCGGCACGCTGAAATAGTCGGCGAGAAAACCATAGATGGGCGTCTCAACGCCCATCTGAGCCATCTTGGCCCAGGAGGTCAGGCCCATTTTCATGCCAACAATCTTGTTGCCCCGCTCCTCCTTGCGACGTCGAATTTCCCACTGTACGTCGTAGGCATCCTCGAAAGTCATGTCCGGGTAATCGTTGGTGACCTTGGTGATGTCATGGGCCTTCAGCTCGGCGTTTTCCACATGCTCGGCCAGGGCCAGCATCTGCTCGCGGCTCAGTGTCTTGCTCATACGTTTTGCTCCTTTTGCGCCGCCAGCAGATCCAGCGCCACGTCCACAATCATGTCTTCCTGGCCACCCACCATGCGGCGTTTGCCCAGCTCCACCAGAATATCCACGGCCTTCAGCCCATACTTCTGCGCCGCCACTTCGGAGTGGCGCAGGAAGCTGGAGTAAACACCGGCATACCCCAGCGCCAGGGTTTCGCGGTCCACCCGCACCGGGCGGTCCTGCAGCGGGCGTACGATGTCGTCGGCGGCATCCATCAGGGCGTACACATCGGTGCCGTGTTCCCAGCCCATCTTGTCCGCAGCGGCGATAAACACTTCCAGTGGCGCGTTACCCGCGCCGGCACCCATGCCGGCCAGGCTGGCGTCGATGCGGTCACAACCTTCTTCCACCGCCACGATGGAATTGGCCACACCCAGGCTCAGGTTGTGATGGGCGTGCATACCGGTTTCGGTGTCCGGCTTGAGCACATCCTTGAGGGCCCGGAAGCGGTCACGGATATCGTTCATGTTCATGGCACCGCCGGAATCCACCACATACAGGCAGGTGGCGCCGTAGTCTTCCATCAGCTTGGCCTGCTCAGCGAGGCCTTGAGGGGTCTGCATGTGGCTCATCATCAGGAAGCCGACGGTGTCCATGCCCAACTTGCGGGCGTGTTCAATATGCTGCCGGGAGACATCCGCCTCGGTGCAGTGGGTCGCCACCCGCACAATGCGGGCGCCGGCGTTGTAGGCGTTGTCCAGGTCGTGGACGGTGCCGATGCCGGGCAGCAACAGGGTGGCGATCTTGGCGTGTTCGATGACTTCGGCCACCGCTTCGATCCACTCCAGGTCGGTGTGGGCACCGAAGCCGTAGTTGAAACTGGAGCCCTGCAGGCCGTCGCCGTGGGCGACTTCGATGCTGTCGACTTTGGCCTTGTCCAGGGCCCGGGCGATGTCCTGCACGTTCTTGATGGAATACTGGTGCCGGACGGCGTGACTGCCGTCCCGCAGGGTCACGTCGGAGATGTAGAGTTTCTTGCCGGGGTTATAAGTCATGATTCAGTCTCCTCACTTGACCAGCGATTCGGCGATGCGCTCGGCGGTGCCGAGTGCCGCGGACGTCATGATGTCCAGGTTGCCGGCGTAGGCCGGCAGGTAATGGGCAGCACCTTCCACTTCCAGGAACACGGAGGTCTTCAGACCGCTGAAACGGCCCAGGCCCGGGACGTTCATGGGCTGGTCTTCCGGGATCACGTCAAACTGCACTTTCTGCTTGAGGCGGTAGCCCGGGACATAGCTGTTGACCGCCTGGACCATCTCTTCCACGGAGGCTTCCACTTTTGCCTGGTCGGCGGCCTCGGAGAGCACGTAGACAGTGTCGCGCATCAGCAGGGGCGGCTCGGCCGGGTTGAGGATGATGATGGCCTTGCCCTTCTGGGCACCGCCCACCACTTCAATGGCCTTGGAGGTGGTTTCGGTGAACTCATCGATGTTCGCGCGGGTGCCGGGGCCCGCGGACTTACTGGAAATAGACGCCACAATCTCCGCGTAGTGCACCTTGGCGACGCGCGATACGGCGGCGACCATGGGAATCGTCGCCTGACCACCACAGGTGACCATGTTGACGTTGCCTTCCGCCAGATTCTGCTCGAGGTTCACGACCGGCACGCAATAGGGGCCTATCGCAGCGGGCGTCAGGTCGACGATCTTGATGTTTTCCTTGTGGCCCCGCAGGAACACCTCGTTGTGCATGTGGGCCTTGGCGGAGGTGGCATCGAACACGATGCCGATGTCGGCAAATTCCGGCATCTTCACCAGGCCATCTACCCCTTCGTGGGTGGTGGCCACGCCCATGCGGCTGGCGCGAGCCAACCCATCGGACTCGGGATCAATCCCGACCATCACACCCATTTCAATGTACTTGCCGTTGCGCAGGATCTTGATCATCAGGTCGGTGCCGATGTTGCCCGAGCCGATGATGGCTGCTTTCAGTTTTTTGCTCATCATTCTTTCCTCTTTATAGGCCGGTCAGGCAAAGCGCACTGAGGCGCTGCCGATGCCACCGATATCAACCCGCATGTAATCCCCGGCCTTGACCGGTTCCAGCGGCACCAGTGAGCCCGACAGAATCACCTCACCCGCTTTCAGCGAAATACCAAACTCGCCCAGAGTGTTGGCCAGCCAGGTCACACAATTCACCGGGGAACCCAAGGCTGCAGCACCGGCACCGGCGCTGAGCACACTGCCGTTTTTCTCCACCACCATGCCGCAGGTCACCAGGTCTACCTTGCGAGGCGAGACCGCCTGATCACCCAAGACAAACAGACCACAGGAGGCGTTGTCGGCCACCGTGTCCTGAATGGCGATTTTCCAGTCGCGAATGCGGGAATCGACAATCTCGAAACAGGGCATCACGCACTCGGTAGCCGCCAGCACATCGGCATTGGTAATGCCCGGGCCGGTCAGATCCTTCTTCAGGATGAAGGCGATTTCGCCCTCCGCCCGAGGTGCAATCAGCCGGTCGCTGATGGGCATGACTTCACCACTGTTGAACACCATGTCATCGGTCAGGTAACCAAAATCCGGCTGGTGTACGTTCAGCATGTTCTGCACTGCCTTACTGGTGACACCGATCTTTTTGCCGATGACGGCGGCGCCATCGGCCAGCCGGCGTTCAAGCATGCGCAGGGAAATGTGGTAGGCATCGTCGATGCTGATGTCCTCGCCCCGGCTGGTGAGTGGTTCTACAGCCTCCCGCGTGAGCATGGCCTGGTATAGTTCATCGCCGAATGCCTGAATTCTTGTTTGTTCCATCAGGAGTCTCCTGCGGCCGCTTGATCGGCCTCTTCGAGGAAATCGTTCACCAACCGTGCAAACCGGCTGGCATGTTCAATCTGGGTCCAGTGGCCGCAACGGCCAAACACGTGAAGCTGGGCACGGTCGACCAATTCCGCCAGTTTCAGCGAGGCTTCCAGCGGAATAACTTCGTCTTCGCGACCATGCAGAATTAATGTTTCATGGGACAATGCCCGGATGTCCTCTTCCCTGCTGGCCAGGTTGTCGACCCAACGCTGTCTCGGGGCCGGGAACATGGACGAGAAGGACTCCTGGAAGCCCGGGCGGACGCTGGCCTGGTAGCGCATCTCCGCCAGCTCGTCGGTGAGCAGGCTCTTGTCGTAGGCGAACACACCCATCAACCGCCGCATGTTTTCCAGTGACGCTTGGTAACCCCAGACCTCGTCCAGGCCTTTGGTGATCGGGAAGCTCACGCCGACCGACCCCATCAGCACCAGCCGACGGATCCGTTGCGGATGTTCGATGGCCAGAGCCAAGGCCAAACCACCCCCGAAGGAGTTCCCAACCAGATCCACCTGATCAAGACCCAACTCATCCAGAACACCGATGGCATGCTTTACCCAGCGCTGGCGGTTATAGATCTGATCTTGCGGACGTTCGCTGTACCCGAAGCCCAACATGTCCGGGGCGATCACACGCCGCTTTTTCGCCAGCTCAGGGATCACCAGCCGCCAGTTTGCCCAGGCAGTAACGCCGGGGCCTGAGCCGTGAATCATCATTACCGGGAAGCCCTCGCCCAGATCATGCAGGTTGGTTCGGTATCCGGCGGCCGTGATCTCTCGCCCTATTTCCGGGCTGTCTACAGGTGCATTCATGGCTGTCTCACAATTTGATGCAGATGTTCTTCATTTCGGTGTAGAACTCAAGCGAGTGCACACCGCCTTCGCGGCCGATGCCGGACTGCTTGCTGCCACCAAATGACGTGCGCAGATCCCGCAGGAACCAGCTGTTCACCCAGATGATGCCGGCTTCGATCTGGCCCGCCACCCGGTGTGCGCGGCTGACGTTCTCGGTCCAGATGGCGGACGCCAGGCCGTAAGGCAGGCTGTTGGCGAGCTCAACGGCTTCTTCTTCGGTATCGAAGGGGCGAATGTGGCAGCAGGGGCCGAAGATCTCGTCGGTGACCACGGCAGAGTCGTCCGCTAACCCCGTCCAGATGGTGGGCTGAACCCAGGCGCCGCCAGCGTATTCTTCCGGCATCTCAGGCACGCCGCCACCGGTCACGACCGTGGCGCCGTCATCAACGGCTTTCTGATAGTAGGAAAGAACTTTCTCACGGTGCTTCAGGCTGACCAGTGGACCGAAATTGGCGTTCTCGTCATCGGGCGGGCCAATGCGCAGCTTTTCCGCTTCGGTTTTCAGGCGAGAGACGAACTCATCAAAGATGGAACGCTCAACGTAAACCCGCTCAGTACCCAGGCAGACCTGGCCACAGTTGGCGAAGGCGGAACGCATGGTGCCCTCGATGGCCTTGTCCATGTCGCAGTCGGCGAACACCAGGCCGGCATTCTTGCCGCCCAGTTCCAGGGAGATATCGCGGATGCCTTTGGCGGCCGCTTTCATAATCACTTCACCAGTGCCGGTTTCACCGGTAAAAGTGAAGCCATCCACGTCCGGGTGCGCGGTCAGGAAGGCGCCGGCGGAATCGCCACCAAAGCCGTGCACCACGTTGTAAACGCCGTCCGGCACGCCGGCTTCTTTCATCACTTCGCCAAGCAGTGCGGTGGTTGTCGGAGTTTCTTCGGAAGGTTTGACCACCACGGTGTTACCACAGGCCAGGGCAGGACCAACTTTCCAGGTCATCAGCAGCAATGGCAGGTTCCACGGGCTGATCACACCGATCACACCTTTGGGACGACGCACGGCGTAATTCAGTGCACCGGTCCCATCCGGAGTGGGCATTTCAAAAGATTCCGCCGGCACGTTTTTCACCATGTCTGCGAAAACCTTGAAATTGGCCGCGCCCCGGGGAATGTCGATGTGGCTGGCCATGGATTTTGGCTTGCCGGTATCGAGGCATTCCGCTTCCAGAAACTCATCAAAGCGGGCGTTGATGCCATCGGCCACTTTGCGCAGAATCCGTGTACGCTCATCCAGTGTCATCTTGCCCCAGGGGCCACTTAAAGCGGCGCGGGCAGCTTTCACCGCCGCGTCTACTTCATCCCGGCCACCTTCGTGTACTTTGGCAATTACCTTGCCGGTGGTCGGGTTAACGTTATCGAACAACTTTCCGTCAGCAGAGCCAACGTAATGGCCATTGATGTAGTGCTTGATCTCTTTCATGGCTGCCTAGTCCTGTTAAATAGAATCCTGTTCTGCCTGATCCTGATCAGGTCAAAACGGTCAGGAAGCGTTCGTTCAGTACGCGATCGTGGTAGAAAATCGCCTTACCGAGGTCTTCTGCCTTCCAGGTAATGGGTTTGTGGTCCGGGTAGTGATAGTCGCCGCCGCAGAACACTTCGTTGCGGTTGCCGGATGGGTCGAAAAAGTAGATGGTCTGGCCGTGGGTCAGACCGTGGCGGGTCGGGCCGATATCGATAGAGGTATCCGTCATGGAGATCAGATCTGCCGCCCGCAGCACGGCTTCCCAGGTATCCAGGAAGAAGGAGGCGTGATGGAACTTGCCTTTCTCTTCGTGGTGGATGAAGGCCACGTCGTGCTCCTTCATGGAGACGGTCAGGAACTGCGCTACGCGGGTGCCTTCTGGGTCCAGCACCTGTTCTGCAAGATGGAAGCCCAGCACGTTCACGAAGATGTCGTACACGGCGGCCAATTCCGGGCCGTAGAACAAGGCGTGGTCAAAACGCACGGCCTTCATGCCCTGCAGGCCACGGGGCCAGGCTTCCGGGTTGACGCTCGATACGCCCCACTTACCGGTGTACTTTTTGTCAGCATAAAGCTCAAAGGCATGCCCGGAGGGCACGGTAAATCGAACGCGGCGACCGCAGTCTTTCAGCTCTTCCGCCGGTATCCGCTCAACCCCAACACCGTAATCCACAAGGTCTTTTTCCAACTGTTTCAGGGCGGCTTCGTCCACCACCTTGAAACCCATGAAGTCGCAGCCCGGCTCGTCGGCTTCCACCAGAACCACAGAAAATTTGTCCACTTCGGTCCAGGCTTTCAGATAGACACGGCCCTGGTCGTCGCGGTCGGTTTCGATCAGACCCATCAGGTCTGTGTAGTGTTTGACGGCTTCTTCCAGATCAAGAACTCGAATCTGAACATGGCCGGGACGCATCACACCTTTTTTCATGACAATTACCTCTATGCTTTTGTTGTTGTCTGCTTTTCAAGTGCCGCCTCCGGCAGAGGCACGCACTCTATGGTCAAATCCGTCAACGGGTAGATTCTGCAAGCCAGCACCTCACCCTTATCGATAGCCTCGGGCGGCACATGGGCTTTGCTCATCTTTCCGCACTCGAAATCACCCTCTACAATCCGAATCTTGCAGAAACCGCAGCCACCGCCGCGGCACCCGACCGGTACACACTTCTTGCCTGCCTGCTCCATCGCCTTGAGGACGCTCTGGCCCTCCAGGCAGAGGAAGTGATCGCCGGTTGTCCGGTTTCTTACCTGGAATCCGGCCATGGCCCACCTCCCGGTCAGATCTTCTTGAACAGGGCCGAACGCTGGGTCTCTTCCGCACCGTCGGCCGCTGTCAGAAATTTCTCCATGAAAATGTCCCGCTCGAACAACCGGCCCTGCATCAAGGCGGTGATCGCCGCATCAATCATCGGTGGCGGTCCACACAGGTAGGCTTTGTTGCCCGCAAATCGCCCGTCAAAGTATGCCTTGGCGGCTTCGTGCACATAGCCCTGGTAACCAGCCCATCCGGCATCCTCTTCGGACTGGCTCAGCGCAGGCACGTAGGTAAAGTTGTCGTGATCACGATCGAGGGCTTCGAACAACTCGCGGTTATAAAGCTCGGCCTGGTTGCGGGCACCCTGGAACAACACGATTTTGCGTTCATCGTTCTGCTCCAGCAGGTCCAGAATCATCGATTGCGGGCTCGACAGGCCGGAGCCACCGGCGATGAAAATCAAGTCGCCGGGCTGAGAACTGCGCACAAAAAACTGGCCGTAGGGGCCGGACAACTTCAGTTCATCGCCGGCTTTCAGCTGCTCGTGGATATACGTGGTGGCAGCACCGCCCTCGACCAGGCGAACGTGCAGCTCCACTTCATCAGCCTTGCTGGGCTGGTTGGCCAGGGAGAAGGCCCGGGCGCCATCAACGCCCGGCAGCTCAATGTTGATGTACTGGCCAGCCTGGAAGGTCATGGGCCGATCCAGCTTCAGGTGCAGACCCTTGATGGTCGGCGACAAGTCCACGATGTCGGTGACAGTTGCGGCGTAATCCTCAACGGGATAGCCTTCAAAGTCCGGATCAACATCAATGTCGGCTTCGATGGTGACATCGCTCTCGACGGTTGCGCAGCAGGCCAGCACCTTGCCTTCATCCCGCTCCACGTCCATCAGGGCAAAAGGTGAGGCGTCGCCGATCTCAACGTCGCCCTCAAGCACCTGCACCTTGCAGGTAGCGCAGGTGCCGTGGCCGCAGGCAAATGGCAACCAGACGCCCTGACGAAGCGCCGCGGCGAGGATGGTCTGGCCATCTTCCACTTCGATCTGCTCGCCAATTGGTTCGATAGTAACGGTGTGGCTCATAGCGCTGCCCTCAGTATCCGGCGTTTGCCATGCCATTCAGGCCCGGCGTGGTAACCGTCAGCATGCTCTTGTGGTCAATGCCCTGCTCTTTTAGGCTGGTATCGGCCTTGGGCCTGAAGGGCTGGTCGTTCAGCAGCCATTCACCCTTCAGGAAGTCCGCTTTGGCGGAATCCGGGTGAGCGGCGGTGGCCGGCTTCAGGATTTCGTCCACCAGGGCACGGAAGGTCATGTCCGGCTGCACCAGCAACGCAAAAGGCGAACAGAAAAGCAGATGATCAGGCCAGTAGACATACAGCAACTGCATACCATTAAAGTTTTCGACCTTGTCTTTCGGTTCAAACTTGTAGTCGTATAACGCATTAACACTCATAGTAATCACCTTGTTATTTTTCTGATGACTCGCCCGGCGCCGATGGCAGCCGGGCGACTGCCGTGTTTCGATCAGGCTGCGTCCTTTTTTTCCTCAAGCGGCTTCAGACCTTTGATGTCCAGCCAGCGCTTGTGATCTGCAGACCCGTGATACTCGAAATTATCCTCGCCGATATTGATGTGGTAGTACTTCTGGACCACGGTCTCGAGATCCGCGCCGCCGCAGTTACCCTGATAGATCTGGTGTACCGGCAGCCAAGCCTGCACATACTTCTCTGGCTCATGCTCGAAGATTTCGCAGCAGGCTTCGGAACAGAAATGGTAACGCTCGCCTTCATGCACCAGCTGACGATGGCTGAGCTTGGTGGGCGCACCCATTTCGGTGAACAGCGTGGGCACCTGACACACCTGGCACAGTTGCGGCAGGGTGTTGTTATAGAACCGACGACCCGCGGCAGCTTCCTTCGCCAGGTGCTCGTAACGTGGACGGTAGTATTTGTCGAAAGTGTCCGGGTACTTCTCCGACATCCAGTCCATCTCTTCCTTCTCTGGAATCCAGGTATGGAAGTTGGTGGCCTGGCTGTACTGGTAAAAGGTGGTCCAAAGCTGGTGGCTCAGGTGGTGCTTGGCATCGTTAGCTACGTCCTGGTACTTGGGCGGGCGAATACCATAACGCTCCAGATCCTTGAACAAGGCGCCACCGTTCTGCTCGTAGTAAACCTCCCAGGCTTCGGACCAGCTCATCACCTTGTTTGGCAGCATATAGTCCATCATCATGCTCACCAGGCTCAGCAGCCGGAAACCACGCCAGAACCACTTGTCGATCCAGCGCTGAACGATGGGCACGTTGTCTTCGTGCTGCTCCAGGATGAACTTGATTACCTCAAGGCCCAGGGTCATATGACGTGCTTCGTCTGACTGGGCAGAGAACCCGAAGGTCACAGTGGCCATATCTCCGTTGTAGGCTGCGCCAGACATGAACGGTACGAACAAGAGATTGGTGAGCACGTACTCGAACGAGAACGAGATCGCGGTCAGGAACTCGAATGGCCCAGCGGTACGGGCGTCGTCAAAGAACGATTTCGGCACGGACAGGAACCACACCCGATCGTGCATATACGGAGCGTCGTGCAGGCCATTAAAGTGCTTGTTGTAATGGCTCATGGCGTGCTGTTGAGTCTGTGAATGACGCAGCTCGTCAATCGCCTGCATCTGGCAGGCAACCCGCGCACCGGCACCACTGAACTGACGACCCACTTTGGCATAACCCTGGAAGGCCGCGTGCTCCAGCGGAGACACACCACTGAGGAACAGTTTCAGAGCGTTGACATAACGGGCGTCTGAAATGTTCTGGTGGCCATTATTCTGGGCAAACGCGTCAAAAATGGCGTACAGCTTTTTCTCTTTTTCCGCCTGGTACTTCCAGTAAGAATCCATGGTCAGACGGAACGGATCTTCCCACTGCGACCAGTCGGCAATCTTGATACCTTCAAAGTCCTCGTCCGGAAAAATGTCTTTCTTTTCCTGGTAGGTTGGCTCCCAACCCATGTCGCGGGTCAGATACTGGTATTTGTCTTTGAGATTCAATTTCTTGTTTTGAACAGCCATGATGGTTCTCCCGATTATTTCCACTCAAGGATGAAGTGGTCATCGTCTTCATCGACATTTCCGCCAATACTGATGACGTCGATCAACATTTCCTGAACGTCCCAGTCACGCCCCAGCTTTTCTTCCATGGTTTCCCGATTCATCACCAGGCGCTTCTCGGCCTGGATCCGGATCATCGCCGGCTGGTGCTGCAGCTCGGCCTCCGGGTTGTCTTCCATGATGGCTTCTGCCAGATAACGGGCGTTGTCGTTGTCCTGAAACACAATAAATACAAGCTGGCTCATGCTGAGACTCCCTGGCTCTGCAGTCCGAATTTCTTCAGGCGGGTAGAAAGCTCCGCCCGGGCTTCATCGAGGGCGTCAACACCAACAGAGACTTCCGCCAGTGGCTTGAGGGCGCTATAGACCTGCGGCTCCCACTGATCGATCCACGTCTGGAGCAGCTCGCAATTGGCTTCGCTCTCACCTGCGACCGCTTTGATCATGGCGTTGGTCCAGCGAAGGGATTCTTTGTACCAGTCACGCATGAACTCGGTGAGCATGGACACGTCTTCAGCGCCCTGGGTCGCAAGCCAGGAATCCATCTTGTCGTACACCAGGGTGTACATCAGTCCGTCGATCAGAATGTTCTGAACCAGGGTCAGTTCGAACCAGTCATCAACGACCAGGGTGTCCTCAACCAGTTTGCGCATGGGCTGCCACAACTCGTCATCCATCCAGTAGCCTTTGGACTCGTCCAATGCCTTACCGGTACTGCCGTCGATCATCAAAGCAATGCGAGACAAATACTGGCCAATGCCCAGGCGATCCATGGCGGTGTAGATGTGCATCTGTGAAACGGTGGTGGCCACAGCCTCACCAGCAATCTTGCTGTTGTTCATGTTGGCGCCCAGTTCAACATGGCGCAGTGGCACCAGCAGGCGCAGCAGTTGCTTCTGGGTTTCTTCCGGCAGGCGCGTCAGCAGGTTGCGCTTGTCGCAAAAACCGAAGCTGGTCTCGGCTGACTCCTGCATTTTGGCCCGGTTGCCGACGTAGGCGCCGTAGTAGAACTGGCGGGGATCAGACACCGCGTACCAGTCCTCCATGCGGATGGCGGTACGGCGATCATCATTGAGTTCGTATCTTGAGTCCCACTGGGGGCGATAATGGAAGTTGGTTTTCGCCTCCAGGTCATAGCTTGCTTCCTGATAGCGAGTCGCCGGCTTATCACCGAAACGGCGAGCAATGTGGCTGTAGGTGTGACGAATGGGCTCCACCGAAGTGGTTTTGATTTCAATGCTCATATCAACCTTTCCGTTTTGTTTTTGTGGATCAGAGTGATGATGGGTGTGGCCTAGTAACGCTCTCCGCGCTCACCGAACCGCCACTTGACCATGTCTTCGTCGATCTGACGGATCATGTCGGAGTCCATGTGGACAACCTTGTTGTGCTTGCAGAAGATTTCGAAAGCTTCTCGTGGCAGAACGAGCTCGACGAACAGCTCCGGGTAGCCAATAGCAAAGTCAAATTCCACGAACTTGTCACTTGGCTCACTACGCACCCGGATGTATCGGGTCAGCTCATCGAAGGTCTTGGTGTCGGTCTGGGTCGTCATGGTGTGCCCCATTGTGTTTATTGTTGGCTGAGAGGGGAGGAGCAACGGGTGTGCCAAACTGGAAGTCAGGTCTCACAGAAAACTTTACATATCTGTTATTGTTAGTTTTTATTTTATTTTCCATGAACCTGAAATGGAGAAATCCGAAAGAAAAAGTTCACCCAGAGCAGAGCATTTTTTACTATTTGATCAAATTCAGAAGGGCATCTCAGCAAATGCTCAGGTGTCCCCGGACCATCAGACCATGGATCGATTTTTTACCATTTGATTGATTTTTGACTTCCATCAGGTGTTATATAGAGCGGCAACATTTGTTGCCGGCACCCTGAGATTTCATTCCGGGCGCACCCTACCCTACACAACAAAAACCGGGGCTCCTGACATGGCAACCAGCTATAAGCCACAGCTGCAATATGTGGATTTTCAGGATCTTACGGAGCAGATCCAGTTCCAAAGCACGGAAGGCAAAATCTGGTTCGGCGAGCAACGCATGCTATTGATGCAGCTCTCTGCCCTGGCGGCATTTCGCCGGGAAATGGTCAACACCATCGGTATCGAGCGGGCAAAAGGTTTCTTTCTTCGCCTCGGCTATCAGTCGGGCCTTCGGGACGCTGAACTCGCCCGCAAGCTGCGCCCGCACTGCAGTGAACTCGATATATTCCTGGCCGGACCCCAGCTTCACTCCCTGAAGGGTATGGTGAAAGTGATCCCTATCGAGATCGATATCGATCAGGAAACGGGGGGCTTTTACGGTGAGCTGGACTGGATTGATTCGTTCGAGGTGGAGATCTGCCAAACCGAGCTTGGCCAGATGGACGAACCCGCCTGCTGGTCCCTGCTGGGGTATGCCTGCGCCTATACCTCTTCATTCATGGGTCGTCAGATCATCTTTAGAGAAGTTACCTGTCGCGGCTGCGGCGATGAAAAGTGCCATATCGTCGGCAAGCCAGCGGAAGAGTGGGACGACGCCGAAGAATTCACCCAGTACTTCAAAGCAGACCCGATGATCGAAGAGCTCTACGATCTGCAGTCGCAGGTGAGCTCGCTGCGCAGCAGTCTTGAGAAGCAGCAGGGGCAGTACTATGGGATTGGCCAGTCGGCGTCGTATAACAAGGTTTGCAAAATGATCGACAAGGCCGCCCTGGGCAAGGTATCGGTGCTTCTTCTGGGTGAGACCGGGGTGGGCAAAGAGGTTATTGCCAGAAGCGTTCATTTACGCAGTGATCGGGCGGAACAACCTTTTATTGCCGTGAATTGTGCGGCCATACCGCCCGATCTCATTGAAGCGGAATTGTTTGGCGTCGAGAAGGGCGCCTACACCGGCGCAAACCAGTCTCGGCCGGGGCGGTTTGAACGCGCCCATGGCGGCACCATATTCCTGGACGAGGTAGTAGAGCTTACGCCTCGAGCCCAGGCTACCTTGCTCAGGGTCCTGCAGGAAGGCGAACTGGAACGGGTGGGTGACAATCGCACGCGCTCAGTCAACGTACGGGTGATCGCTGCGACCAATGAGAGCCTTGCCGAGGCGGTTGAAAGCGGCAAGTTCCGGGCGGATCTCTACTACCGTCTGAACGTTTTCCCGGTAAAGATTCCAGCCCTGCGGGAGCGCCTGGAAGATCTGCCATTATTGGCGGAACACTTCCTCAAGAAGTTCCACGCGGAATACAACAAGCGGACTCTCGGCCTTTCAGACAAGGCGCTCGCTCTGTGCATGAATTACCAGTGGCCGGGTAACATCCGCGAGCTTGAAAACGTGATTGAGCGGGGCGTGATCCTTACAGACAACAACGAATCCATCAGCCAGGACTCCCTATTTGCGGTCTTTCCAGCCAATTGCTCTGAAAAGTCCCATGAGTTCGTGGATGTTGAGGGACATCTGGTGCAGGAGCGTCCTTCCTCCGGCACCGGCGGCTGGGCGGAGCAAATTCTTGGAAATGCGATCAGTCTTGATGAAGTGGAAGAAACACTCATGCGCAGAGCCATGGAGCAGGCTGACCAGAACGTATCCAGAGCAGCCCGTATTCTTGGGCTTACACGCCCGGCCCTCGCCTACAGACTGAAAAAAACGGGCATTTTTTCTGAAACCTGATAAGCAAAATGGCATCACAGCAACAGGGATGTTGCGCGCTTCCCCTCCCGCCTTATGAAATAAGCAACCAGATTTCACATTTCATCATTTGATTAAAATCAAGCCTTCCTATCGGCGTGACACCGCCAGACCCTGACCGCCAAAAAACCTTTTATTGATATATTTTTCAATAATTTGAAATCATTAATCATGAGATGGCATACCGGTTGCTCACTCCCTGTCAGTCGCTTTTTCACAAAAACAAAGACGGTGACAGAAAATGCAAAATACCCCCCTGCGCACTTGGCGCACTGTCGGTTCGGCCATCGCCATAGCCAGCACCTCATCGCTATTGCTTACCGGTTGCGAGGCGCCTCTTAACCTTGAGGCCGTGCGCCAGGGATCCGAGCAATCGTCCAAACGAACAGACTTCTACCAGGCCATGGCCCAAAACCAGGATGCCATTGTTGTTTCCGGCAATGATGGCGTGCTGCTGACCAGTTCGGACAACGGCATCACCTGGAAACGCCAGGCACTGAAATCAAACGCAAGCTTTCTGGCCCTGGATGTCTGCCCCGATAACACCTTCATAGCACTGACCTTCAACAACCAGATCTGGCACGGCAACGCTCAGGCAAATCACTGGACACCACACGCCCTTCCCAGCCAGGAGCAAATGATGACCGCGGCCTGTGCGCCTGATGGCAGCTGGTGGACCGCGGGCAGCTTTACCACAGTCCAGTACAGCTCCGATCAGGGTCGGACCTGGGACGAAACCTCCCTCTACGAAGATGCCATCATCAATAACCTTCAGTTCATCAATCTGGAGCAGGCCATCGCAACGGGCGAATACGGCATGGTTCTGCGCAGTGATGATGGCGGCCAGAACTGGGACTACGCCGGCTACCTTCCGGACGAGTTCTATGCCCACACCAGCTACTTCCGCTCAATGGACGAAGGCTGGGTCGGCGGTCTGAATGGCTTCATTTACCACACCACCGATGGCGGCCAGAGCTGGGAACAGATGCCTGCCGACACCAATGCACCTGTGTTCGGTTTCATTCCCGGAGATTCCGCGCTCTATGCGGTTGCCGACAATGCCACGGTGCTTCAGTTGCAGGACAACGCCTGGAAGAAGATTTCCGAATCCGGTCAGCCTCTCTATCTGCGGACCGGCCTGCTGCTGCCTGAACGGAAACTATTGGTAGCCGGCGGCCGTGGCCTGCTTTTCGATCTTGAACTCCCCGTGGCCCTTGCGGCCAGCAAAGACTGAGGATATCAATCATGCCCGGACTGCATCGCTTCACACATCTGCTGCATCTGCTGGAAATGTGGATATTCAGCAACCCCCGCAAGGTACTTTCGGTCATCGCGATACTGACCCTGCTGTTTGCCCTGCGTATACCCGGCTTGAAGATCTACACCGATTTCGCAGACCTGCTGCCCCAGCAGCATCCCTACATTGAGCTGCACAACAGCATCAAGGACAGTTTCGGGGGCGCTAACGTTCTCGTCGTGGGAATTGAGTTTGAAGAGGGTGATATCTTCACCAATGAAAACCTCGCCCGGATTGATCGCATCACTCAGGCGGTCGACAGCCTGCCCGGCGTCAACCACAACCTCGTTTCCAGCGTAACCCACAGGAACTCCCGGAAAATCTGGTTAACCGAAGTCGGCAGCATCAACTCCGAGCCGTATTACGACTCCACCAGTGGCGACTACTCGCAGCAAGCCCTGAACGCCATGCGGGCCGATGTTGGTGCCAACCCCCGGGTTTACGGCCCCCTGGTTTCCCCCGACCTGAAAATGGCGTTGGTCAAGGCGCAGCTGATCGAAGGCAAGCTGGATTACGAGGAAACCTTTGCCCAGCTTCAGGAACTACGCGCCAAAGAAGGCGGTGAAGGTGTGACGATTTACGCCACCGGGCAACCGGTCCTGGTGGGCTGGGCCTATACCTACATGGACCAGATTCTCCAGATCTTCACCTTCACTGTGCTGACCATGCTGGCCCTGCTCATTTTTCACTTCCGAAAAGCGTACGGTGTGCTTATCCCCCTTGGAGGCGTTCTCATCTCCACCGTGTGGGGGCTTGGGATTATCAGTGTACTTGGCTACAACCTGGATCCTTTGGGTCTGGTAATCCCCTTTTTGATTGCAGCGCGGGCCATGAGCCATGGCGTCCAGCTGGTCGAGCGCTATTATGCCGAAACCCAGGTTCTGGGGAATGGCCCGAAAGCCGCGAAAGCGACCTTTGACAGCCTGTTCAGGCCCGGGTCACTGGGCGTTGTTTCCGATGCCATCGGCCTGTCTCTGATCGCCATCGGCTCCATTCCCCTGAATACCCACCTGGGCATCTACGCGTCCCTGTGGGCAATCACGGTAGTGTTTACCGTGCTCATTGGTGTGCCGCTCCTGCTTTCCATTCTGCCCACACCCAGGAATCCGGAGATCCGGGAAACCGCCTTGCGTCATATCGGTGCCAGCTGCTCGCGAACCGTCACAAGGCCTGGTGCCGCCCGCATCATTCTGGTGGTCGCCGCCGTATCCATGCTCGGCGGTCTGCTAGCGGCCTCCAATGTCGAGATTGGCGATTCAGAGCCCGGCTCTCCAATCCTGTACCCGGATCATGACTACAACATCTCCTCGAGAGTTGTGAACGATCGTTTCCCGGGGTCAGAGGAGCTCTACATTGTTGCTGAGACCAGTGAAAAAGGCGGGCTGAAGCGCCCCGAGGTACTCGAA
Source organism: Marinobacter sp. (assembly GCF_048269445.1). Taxonomy (GTDB): domain Bacteria; phylum Pseudomonadota; class Gammaproteobacteria; order Pseudomonadales; family Oleiphilaceae; genus Marinobacter. Next base: position 286,335 of record NZ_JBLXIQ010000001.1, read on the forward strand.
GCCCTCTCTGACTTACAGGCTCACATGTTGCTGGACCCGGAAGTTGGCGGCAGCAAAGGCCTGCCGGATTTGGTCAAACAGGTTAATCGTCTGATGCATAACGACGACCCACGCTGGTATCAGATTCCCCACGATGCCGGGTATGTCGGTGGCCTGATGTTTACCTACATGGCGTCCAGCCCGGTTCCCGGAGCTCTTGATGAATTCAATGACACCGACGACCGCATCGCCAACCTGGTGTTCTATTACAAGGACCGTCAGGGAGAAACCATCCGGCGTGCTATCCACATGGCAAAAGAATGGATTGCCGAGAATGGCGACAGCATCGAGGGCCTGACCATTCGGCTGGCCGGAGGCACGCTGGGCGTGGCCGCAGCCATGAACGAATCGGCCTTTGAGACCAACGTGATCGTTCTGCCCCTCGTATTCCTGTTTATCTTCGCCTTCGTCATGCTGTTCTACACCTCCTGGAATGCCGGGCTGATGATGCTCATGGCCATGCTGTTTGCAACCACGCTGACCTATGCCTATATGGGCCTGAACGGTCTGAGCATTGACATCAACACGGTGCCCGTTATTGCCGTCGGCATTGGTGTTGGCATCGATTACTCCATCTACATGATGGACCGGATCCGGGAAGAGATGGCCAAGTGCGGCGACCTTCGGGAATCCGTCCGGAGGGCTATTTCCACCACCGGTATGGCCATCAGCTTTACCGCTCTGACCCTGATGGCCGGCATCATCATGTGGGTCATCTTCTCCAACCTCCGCTTCCAGTCCGATGCAGCCCTGCTGCTATGCGTGATGATCGTCATCAACGGCCTGGCGGCCATGTTGCTCGTGCCCTCCTGGGTGCTTGCCTTCAGACCCCGGTTCATCACCGACGTGTACGCCGATGAGGACGGAATCCTGCACTCCGATCACGAGGAAACCACATCAGCTCCATCCCCTGTTTTGACCTCAAAACAGGACGATGGGTTTGTGACGGGAGCGCCGCACCGGGCCTGAGCCTGGTACCGCGCCCCACTAAAACCTGTAACGAGGACATGCCATGCAAACAACAATAAAAGGCCTGAGGTTCTGGTGCTGCACCCTTGCGGGTAGTGCCAGCCTGGCGCTGTTTCCAATAACCACGACGGTGGCTGCGGAAGACACCCGCGTCAACGGCTTCGTCGAAAATGCGACGTACGGACGCGATAGCGTTGGTCTGTCGAAGTTTCGCAACACACTGCAACTGGAAGGCGAGAAAAAACTCGGGGACGTTGGCATTTTCAGCAACGTGTCTGTCAATGGCACCCTGCGCGGCACGTATGACGGCGTCTACGACCTGAACAAGGATGAATATGGCCGAACAGCCGGCGGTGCCATTCTGCTCGAAGACACAGCTCCGGCGCCCAACCCTGATCCCTTTGTTCCTCACGGCGGCGGTATTGCGCCCACGCCTTACTTCGGCTTTGATATCAACCAGAACCCCAACGACAGCATGATCGTACTGGGTGAGAACCTGCACCCGCAGGATGGCGGCGTCGGTTTCGGCGTACCGGTGCGGCCCTGTGATGTCGACAGCCGAGGCTGTATTGACGATTACCTGGATAAAGACCTGAACGAACTTCGTTTCCAGGAGTTCAATGACCGGGCGGACTTCATCCGCGAGCTCTATGTCGATTTCGATCTGAACTTTGACAGCGGCAACGTACTGAGCACCCGCCTGGGCAAGCAGCAGGTAATCTGGGGACGGACCGACCTGTTCCGGGTGCTGGATGTTATCAACCCGGTGGATTTCTCCCGCAACAATATCTACGACGAACTGGAAGACATCCGGATTCCCATGTGGATCCTGAAATCAGATTATCGCATGGGACCCACCGAGGTGTTCGATGGTCTTGCGTTTGACGACCTGAACTTCCAGGTGGTCTGGAACTTTGACCAATTCCGCCCCCATGATATTGGCCAGTGTGGCCAGCCAAACGTGATTCTGGATGCAGGGTGTTTCTTCCGCGGCATGAACAACCTCTGGGAGAACGGCGGCACCGTTGCCAACTTCGCCAATGGCAGCATTGCGACCGACTTCGGCCCCGGCCAGATCGGTATCCGCAAAGCCCACATGCCAAGCTGGAGCCTGTCCAACACCCAGCTGGGCCTCAAGCTTGAAGGCGTATATGGCGACCTCGGTTTCTCTCTGAACGCCCTCACCTATCGGTCACAGCTGCCCTCATTACATGGTGGCATTCCGGCACAAAATGCCTTCACCGGCGAAACCGACGTCTGGCCAAGCCTGATCGCGTTCGATATCCACTTCCCAAGGATCAACCTGGTAGGTGGCTCACTGGACTACTACTCCCAGGGTATCGACACCGTATTCCGGGTTGAAACCGCATATACCTCCGGTGAAGAGTTCGCCAATACCCTCCGTGAGAAGCTTTACTCCGAGTCCGATGTGGTTCGCTATGTGGTGGGTGCTGACAAAAACATCTTCATTCCAATGCTGAACGAATCTCAGGCGTTCCTATTCTCCGGTCAGATCTTCGGGCAGCACATTCTCGATCATGAACGTGAACAACGCCTGCTGGGCGAAGCCGGTATCCCGGACTGGGAGCAGAACTGGATCGCGACTCTGCTGATCAAAGGCTTCTACATGAACGGCCGGCTCAGCCCACAGATCATTGCTGCCCATGATATCCGCGCCCAGGCCACGGCCATCGCACCCAGCATCGAATGGCTGGTCAACGACAACTTCAAGCTCACCGCCGGCGCCAACGTCAAAGTTGGTGATGGTGCCCGCAAGTTTGATGACTGCCGCTCCTGTAACCCATGGGATCCGTTCACCGCAGTTTACCCCGGCCAGCCTGCGGGTGAGTCCGCCGGCCTGTCTGGCTATGAGCCGCTCGGACGCTTCCAGTCCGGTCCCATCGGCATGGCCCAGAAAGAAGACGAAATCCAGCTGACTGCACGTTACAGCTTCTAATCCGAGAGGACGATAATGATGAAAACAAGACAATCACTCCTTGCCCGGTGCCTGACTGCCGGCCTTGCCACTGGCATGCTCACGGCTCAGGTGCAGGCGAGCGAGGAAATCGTAAACGACTCGTTCTACCCGTATGCGAACAGCCTTCCAACCGAAGAGGGACTGAACGCCGGCATGACCATTGACCAGTCCAACGTGGCCGAATTCAAGGATGTTATCGACCCGGCGTTCTACACCTTCATTGAAAATGGCTGGACATCCATTGAGGTTGGCGCAACGACGTCATTTGATCTGAACGAAAATTACGTTGAAGCAACCCGGGAGGGACTCGGTAACGTTTCCTTGGGCGATCAGGTCGGTGAGATCAGTGGCTGGCAGGCAGGCCGTCCGTTCCCGCAGGAGCCGGATGCCAACGACCCGAGGGCTGGCGAAAAACTCGCATGGAACTACAAGTACGGCTACAACTGGGGCGACAGTGCCGCCATCTACCCGTTCTACTGGAAGTACCGGGATATGGATTCCGGCAAAGTGGAGCGGACCATCAAGTTCAACTTCCACTTCCTGAACTACAAGGGCCGTGTGATCCAGGACCCGACACCGGAAATCACTCCGAACCCGTCCGATCTGTTCCGGGCCATCTATGTTCAGGTTCTGGACCCCGCCGACGTGCGCAATACCCAGCTGCTGATTCACCGTGCAGCAGATGACCTCAAGCGGGACAACTCCTGGCTCTACCTGGGCTTCCAGCGTCGGGTCCGCCGCCTTGCCACCGGCCAGGTCACCGACGCGTTCCTCGGGTCTGACCTGATGATCGAGGATTTCGAGGGCTACAACGGTCGTATCTCGGACATGAACTGGGCCTACAAAGGCACCCGATACATGCTGATGCCCTTCTACAACCACAACGACCTGACGCTGGACGCTGAGACCCACAGCGACAGCGACGGCTATCAGGTTGTAGCGTTCAGTGGCCAGGGTGGCTGCTTCCCGGACATCACCTGGCAGTTACGCAAGGTGTACGAGGTTGAAGCGGCGCCGGTGGATGAGAGCCACCCCCTGTCCAAGCGGGTTCACTACATCGATGCCCAGACCTTCACCATTCCCCGTACCGTGTCCTATGACCGCAAGGGCAGCCTGTGGAAGACCTTTACCATTGGCCAGGCCCATCCTGATCATCACCTGCCGAAGAACAAGGGCAGCGGTGTCTCCATCGATGACAGCTTCAGCATGATCGATGTTCAGGCCAGCCACTGCACCACCGGCCAGTTCAAGGGACAGGTTGATCCTGAGATGTCTCCACCCCAGATGTTCAACGTTCAGCACCTCCGCGCAACCGGAAGCTGATCACCCGATTATCGTTGTTTCTCCATTGGGCCCGCGTTTGCGGGCCCCTTTTTTTGGACCAAGGACGAGCTGTGTGCTGACGCTGAGGGAGGGAGGAGGACCAAGCCGGTGTCTGCCGGCCTGCTCCCTGAACAATCAGAAATGAATAACCGTCCGAATACTCTTACCCTCGTGCATCAGGTCAAACGCCTTGTTGATATCTTCAAGGGGCATTTCGTGGGTAATGAACATATCCAGCGGAATCTCACCCTTCTCGGCTTTCGCCACATAGCCCGGCAGTTCGGTACGGCCCTTTACGCCACCGAAGGCTGAACCACGCCAGACCCGGCCGGTCACCAGCTGGAACGGGCGGGTGCTGATTTCCTCTCCGGCGCCGGCGACCCCGATGATGGTGGATTCACCCCAGCCCTTGTGACAGGCCTCGAGTGCGGCACGCATCAGCTTCACGTTGCCCACGCATTCGAAGGTGTAGTCGGCACCGCCGTCGGTCATCTCGACGATCACTTCCTGAATTGGCTTGTCGTAATCGTTGGGATTGACCACATCGGTGGCACCCAGCTGTTTGGCGATATCGAACTTGCCCGGGTTGATGTCGACGCCAATGATCCGGCCGGCCTTGGCCATCTTGGCGCCGATGATGGCTGCGAGGCCAATGCCACCCAGGCCGAAGATGGCGACAGTCGCGCCTTCCTCAACCTTGGCGGTGTTCAGCACCGCGCCAATACCGGTGGTCACACCACAGCCCAGCAGGCAGACCTTGTCCAGCGGGGCTTCCTTGGGGATCTTGGCCAGCGAGATTTCCGGCAGCACGGTGTACTCAGAGAAGGTGGAGCAGCCCATGTAGTGATACAGCGGCTCGCCCTTGTAAGAGAAACGGGAGGTGCCGTCCGGCATCACGCCCTTGCCCTGGGTTTCGCGCACGGCGCCACACAGATTGGTCTTGCCCGACGTGCAGAACTTGCACTTGCCACATTCGGCGGTATACAGCGGAATGACGTGGTCCCCGACTTCCAGGCCGGTTACGCCGGGGCCAACCGCTTCGACAATACCACCACCTTCGTGGCCGAGGACGGTGGGAAACAGGCCTTCGGGATCAGCGCCAGACAGCGTGTAAGCGTCGGTATGGCATACACCGGTGGCGACGATGCGCACCAGAACCTCACCTTCCTGCGGCGGGGCAACATCAATTTCGACGATTTCCAGCGGCTTGTTGGCTTCAAACGCCACCGCGGCACGGGATTTAATCACTGGCAGGCTCCTCTGGATCGGTTGGGAGTCTCGGCTATTGCGGACCCCGGTTGTTTGACGCGCTCTAGACGACCGGTCTAATATAGCAAACATGACATCAAACGACACCCGCAATCATATTATTCACACCGGCGCAGACCTGATCGGCCATAAAGGCTTTGGCGCGACGGGCATTAATGCGGTGCTCACAGCTGCCGGCGTACCCAAGGGGTCGTTCTACCATTACTTTAGCAGCAAGAACGATTTCGGCCTGGCGGTCATTGATACCTTTGCGGAGGAATACGACGCCAAACTGGATCGGATTCTCAATGACACCAGCCGCCCTTGCGTGGACCGCCTGCGAGCGTACTTCGACACCGGCTTTGAAACCATGACCAGCTGCGAGTACACCCGGGGCTGCCTGATCGGCAACCTGGGCCAGGAGCTGGCGGGGCAGAATGAAGCGTTCCGGCAACGGCTGGACACGGTGTTTGCCAGTTGGGAAAAACGCTTCGAGCAGTGCCTTCGTGACGCCCAGCAGGCCGGGGATATCAGTGCCGATATCGATCCGGCAGACGCCGCCAGCTTTTTGCTGTCCGGCTGGGAAGGCGCCATCCTTCGCTCGAAGGTCCTCAAGTCCACAGAGCCCATGGAGCGGTTCGTGCGGGTTTTCTTCAAACAGTGTCTGAACATCGGCTGAAATTTTTTTCGGTTACCGACTAGTAGACTGGTCTAATTACAATCATTTAACCTAACGGAGGATGCTCCATGAGCAACCAGAACGATCCACTTTTCCAACCGCACCACCTGGGCGAACTGGCCCTGCCCAACCGGGTTCTGATGTCGCCACTGACACGTTCCCGCTCTGGCCAGCCCGGGGATATCCCCAACGACATGAACGCCCGCTATTATCAGCAGCGGGCCAGCGCTGGCCTGATTCTCAGTGAAGCCACACAGGTGTCGCCACAGGGCAAGGGTTATGCCTTTACTCCCGGCATTCATTCGGCGGAACAGATTGAGGGCTGGAAGAAGGTAACCGGGGCGGTGCACATGGCCGGCGGCCGAATCCACATGCAGCTTTGGCATGTGGGTCGGATTTCCCATCCGGACCTGCAGCCGAATGGGGAAAGGCCCGTTGCACCTTCCGCCATCAAACCCGAAGGTGCCAAGACCTTCATCAGTGCCGACTCCGGCATGGTGGATATTCCGGAGCCCCGGGCCCTGGAAACCGCGGAAATGACCGACATCGTCGAGCAGTACCGTCAGGGTGCGCTGAACGCAAGAGAAGCCGGCTTTGACGGCGTTGAAGTCCATGCGGCCAACGGCTATCTGCTGGACCAGTTCATCAAGAGCGGTAGTAACCATCGTACCGACGAATACGGTGGCTCGGTGGAAAACCGTCTGCGCCTGCCGTTGATGGTCATCAAAGCGGTTATCGACGTCTGGGGCAAAGACAAAGTCGGCGTCCGCGTCAGCCCCACCGGTAGTTTCAATGCCATGGACGACGACAACCCGATCGAAACCTTCGGTACCTTTGCCCGGCACCTGAACGATCTGGGCATTGCCTACATCGAAGTGGTGGAAGATTCCTTCCAGGGCAATCACGCAAACGGCCGTCCGGAGGCAGTCATCGACGCTATCCGCGCCGGCTTCAAGAGCACCTACATTGCCAATGGCGCCTACACCGCTGACGAGGCCCGAACGCGTATCAAGGAAGGACGGTGCGATCTGGTCACCTTCGGTCGCCCGTTTATCGCCAATCCGGATCTGCCGGAGCGATTCCGCCAGGGCGCGCCCCTGAACGACTGGGACGACAGCACCTTCTATGGCGGTGATGAACACGGATACACCGACTACCCGACCCTGATAGAACTCGAAAAAAGCGCCTGAACAGCGCTTTCATTCCCAAAGGAGACAAACCATGAGCAACACCAACGACCCGATTAACAGCAAAGTCGTGATTATTACCGGCGCCAGCAGTGGTCTCGGTGAAGCCACTGCCCGCCGCCTGGCCGACCGGGGCGCCAAGCTGGTGCTCGCCGCCCGTCGGGAAGACCGCCTGAAAGCCCTGGCCGAGGACCTGAACTCCCGGGGCGCCGAGGCCATCTGGCAGGTCACCGACGTGACCGACCGTACCCAGGTCGAATCCCTGGCTGCCGCAGCAAAAGAAGCCTTCGGCAGGATCGATGTACTGATCAACAACGCCGGCCTGATGCCTCTGGCGCCGCTGGATGCCCTGAAGGTTGATGAGTGGGAACAGATGGTGGACGTCAACATCAAAGGCGTGATGTATGGCATCGCAGCAGTACTGCCCACGATGCGCGAACAACACAGCGGACACGTCATCAACCTGTCGTCGGTTGCCGGCCACAAGGTGTTTCCGGGCGCCGCTGTCTACTGCGCCACCAAATACGCAGTCCGGGCCCTGTCTGAAGGGCTGCGTATGGAAGCCGGTGACGAGATCCGCAGCACCAACATCTCGCCGGGTGCCGTCGCGACCGAGCTCACCAGCACCATCACCGATCCGGACGCCAAGCAGGCGGCGGACGAACTTTACAAGGTGGCCATTGATTCCGACGCCGTGGCCCGGGCCATTGTCTATGCCATCGAGCAGCCTGCAGACGTCGATATCAACGAAATTATCCTGCGGCCCACTGCCCAGGAATTGTAAAAACCTGCGCGGTTCTTCGAGCCTGTCACAACGCCGCCCTTCGGGGCGGCGTTGTTGTTCCCTGCCGCAGGACTTTTCCTTTCTATCACCCCCTGCCATTTCGCCCCAAAAGCGCAATACCAACTGATCGAATTTCACAGTCCAGTTTGAAAACTTCGGAAATCTGGACTAACACATAAACATGTGTCTGGAATAACTGCTTCGGCTGGTTTTCAGGCTTCGGCAGGAAGTTTTCAGATTTACGACAAGGACCTGAATGCACCCATCGGGGGAGAGCAGGCTTATGAGTCATAAATTTTCCCGCAGGAAGTTTCTAAGGAATTCGATACTCGGCACTGGCGCAATGACCCTTGGTTTTCCAGCGCTTAACGCTAACGCGCAAGAGCAAAAGATTCGTTGTGGTGTCGTCACCTCATTATCAGGCGCAAATCGATTCGGTGGTAACCTGACCCGCAGGGGTTACGATCTATGGGCAGAAGAGATTAACAAACGTGGAGGCATCGAAATCGCGGGAAACCGTTACCCCGTGGAAATGTTTTATGGTGACGCCCAGTCACGACCTGCTTCAGGTGCGGACGCTGCTGAACGGCTGATCATCCAGGACAAGGTCGATGTCCTGTTTGGTCCCTATACTTCTGGTGTCACCCTCGCAGTGCAACCCATCAGTCAAAAATACAGGGTGCCGATGATTTCTGGATCTGCCGAATCTCCAAACGTTTGGCTGGCAAAGCCGGCCTTCAATTTCGGGATGATTCCTGCGGTGGATCTCACTACCGATAAATCCATGGTGGTTTTGGCGGATACACTCGGCGACCGGGCAAAAACCGCGTCTGTGATCGGGGTGGATGAACCATTTTCCAAGGAAACGGCGGAAGGCTTCCGCAAAGGTGTCGAAGAGTCGGGCCTGGAGCTCTTGAGTTACGAGCTGTTTCCAGCCGAATCAGACCTCTCGGCCATCATTTCCAAGCTCAAAGCGGACGATCCGGATATTGTAGCTGTCGGAGGGCATGAAAGTGTCTTTATCAATTTCGTGAACACGGCGAAGGCGCTGAACTACAAGCCCAAGGCCCTCATCATGCACTACGGCGTCACATCGGCAGCCTTCATCAAGGAAACCGGAAGCGAGTCAGAAGGCGTTCTCGGCGTTTCCGTGTGGACAGCAGGGTTACCCTACAAGGACGATCTGTTCGGAACCGCAAGCGACTACTCCGACCTGTCCTTTTCCAGGTGGGGGACACGGCCGGATTACACCGAAGCGGCCTGTTCGGCCAGTGGCCTTGTACTGCAAGACGCTGCACGCCGGCTCGGTAAAGCGCCGCCCTGGGATCAGGAAACCCGTGTGCAACTCGCCAAGGCCATTGAAGACACCGACATTGAAACCTTCTATGGCCCCGTGGGATTTGCCAAAGAAGGAAGTCATTTCCACAACAATATCAAACCCGTACCGGTTGTCATCCAGCTCAAGGACGGCGATGTCGTGCCAGTGGCTCCGGAGAACGCGGCCAAGGGGGAGCTTGTTTACCCAATCACCGGCACCTCCTGATATCAAGTCGGATATACAGTCGCCGACAGCCAGCTTGACGGGAAGGCTGTCGGCGACGGTAACAACGGGTGGATGAGGAGTACCGAGTTGGACCTTTTCCTGCAGACACTTGTAAACGGAATCCTGATCGGTGGCATCCTGATTTGCCTCACGATCGGATTCCAGCTGACCTTCGGCGTGCTCCATGTGATCGATTTTGCTGTCGGGGGCTGGGCGATGCTTGGGGGTTACACCGCCTACTGGCTGGTAACCCTTGCAGGCATTGACCCCTTTGTCAGCATTTTCCTGGTGTTTGCGCTTTTCCTGCTGATCGGGCGGGGGATCGGCCCTCTGATATACCGGGTCAGAACCAGCCGTTATGCCCGCCCGGACCTGATGGCATTGGCCTTTACTTTCGGCCTGTTCCTGTTCATGCGTGGGGGCGCGCTTTGGCTCTGGTCCTATAACAGCCGCAGCGTTGAATCGGTATTATCAGGCCAGTTCCTGAGCCTGGGGCCGATCACCATTCCCTTGATGCGATTGTCAGCCTTTCTCATGGCAATGCTGTTCAGCCTTGGGCTGTTTATTCTGCTCTACCGAAGCCGTTTTGGCATGGCGGTCAGAGCACTGGCGCAAAACCGTGACCATGCCGGATTAATGGGTGTGGACGTGAAGCGGGTTTCTGCCTGGGTTTACGGGATATATACCGGTTTAACCGCCTCCGCCGGTGTACTGATCGCGACCATCTATTCCGTCAACCCGACTGTAGGCATTCGCTATACGCTCTTTGCATTTTTTGTCGCGGTGCTCGCCGGCCTAGGATCAGTTGGCGGTGTTCTGGTCGCCGGCCTCGCTCTTGGGCTGCTCGAAGCCTATGTCGCCACCTATATTGGTGCCCGATACTCCTTACTGATTGTTTTCGGAACCCTGTACCTCGCCCTTCTGGTTGCACCCAAAGGAGTTCTGGGACGTGGCATCTAACCCTGTTCAAAGCACAACTTTCATTGTCCGGGCGCTCATGATTTCCGCAGTTGCTGTCGCCCTTGCGGTATTACCGGCGTTTATTGACCCTTACACCCTGAGAGTTGCCACCGGTGCACTTATGTGGGCAGGCCTTGCCTGTGCCTGGAACATTGTGGGCGGTTACGCCGGGTATATCAGCTTCGGGCACTCGGCCTTCTTCGGCATCGGCGCCTACACCACAGCTATCCTGATGCAGTCCGATATTGGCGCCTCGTTCTTTGTCACCCTGCTACCGGCGATCATTCTGTCAATGGCCGTCGCGGTGGCCATTGGCGGGCCAACCATGCGGCTCCGGGGCGCCTATTTTGCCATTGCCACCTGGGCATTCGCGGAAATGCTGCTACAACTGGCCACGGTGCTGGACGTTACCGGTGGCACGGCCGGGCTATCGCTGCCCGCCTACCTCAATGAGTTTTTCTTCTACTACACGATGTTGATCGCCGCAGCAGCCAGCTTTATCGGAGTCTGGCTGTTAATCGAACGCTCACGCTTCGGATTCAGAATCAAGGCATTGCGGGATGATGAACCGGCAGCGGAGTCGCTGGGCATCCGAACAAACCTGGTAAAAGTCCAGTCATTTGCACTCTCGGCAGCCATCACCGCGCTTTTCGGAAGCATCTACGCCTACTGGACCACCTATATCGACCCACATTCCGTCATGGGTCCGGACATTACCGACCAGATGGTTGTCATGGTACTTCTCGGCGGGCTTGGAACCGTCTGGGGCCCTGCCCTGGGCGCAGTATTGCTGTGGATCACCAATCGTTATATCTGGTCGACGTTCGGGGACACCGTCATATATCTCCCCATACTCGGCGTTATCATCGCGTTAGTGGTTCTGTTCCTGCCCAACGGGTTGATTAGCCTTATCCTGGGGCGCCAACGAGGTAAGGAACTTATTTCCAACATTCTCAGAAAATTCTAGAGGAAGGCCTCTGATGTCACCTGCATCCCGCAGCGCCGAGCCGCCAGAGTATCCGCCGCTGGCCATAGAGTCGGTTGCCAAGCACTTTGGTGGGATTACCGCAGTCGATGGCGTCTCACTGTCCGCCCACGCTGGTGAAGTGGTCGGAGTCATTGGCCCCAACGGCAGCGGTAAGTCGACGCTGTTCAGCCTTGCGGCGGGCGGACAGAAGCCAGATGCAGGGAAGATACGCTTGCAGGGAATCGACGTTACTGGCTGGCCCACCTGGAAAATCGCCCGCGCCGGAATCAGCAGAACCTTTCAGATTCCTTCCCTGTTCACCAACATGACGGTCAGGGATAACTTGTTGGCAGCTGCGGTCGAAGGCGATTGGCATCGTGCCCGCGACAGGATGGAAAATACTCTGGAAATGCTGGAGATCAGCCACGTGGTTGATAACCTGGCCTCCGAGCTTTCAGGCGGTCAGCAGAAACTGGTCGAATTCGGACGGGTCTGCATGCGCGATCCGAAAGTGATTCTGCTGGATGAAGTTACGGCCGGCGTGCATCCGAACATCCGCCAGATAATTCTGGGTGCCATAAAGCGATTACGGAAAACCGGCATCACGTTTCTGGTCATCGAACATGACATGGAAATGGTAAAAGAAATCTGCGACCGGCTGGTGGTGATGGATCAGGGGAAAGTCGTTGCGGAAGGCGACTTCGAAACCATCGCCAGCGACAGTAATGTCCAACAAGCCTACCTGGGGCGCACATGAGTAACGAGCTGAGAGTCGACAATCTGGTTACCGGTTACGGCAAACAGGAGATAGTGCATGACATTACCGTCTCCGCCCATCCGGGGCAGATAACCTGCATTTTCGGACCCAATGGCAGCGGCAAGTCCACGGTTATAAAGGCGATAGCCGGTCTCTTGCCGGCATGGTCCGGACGGATCTCACTCGGCAACACCGAGCTCACCGGATTACCGGTACACGCCATGGTGCGCAAAGGCATCGTAATGATGCCACAGGGCGGGGGCGTTTTTCCGCGCTTCACCGTCATGGAAAACCTCAGGATGGGCGGCTATTCGCTAAACAATAAGCAGGTCGTTGAAGACCGCATTGAAGCTTTGATCGCGGATTATCCCAACCTTCAGCGCCGCAGGAGCACCCCGGCCGGCTCACTGTCGGGGGGAGAACAGATGATGGTGGCCATCGCCCGAGCCCTGGTAACAGACCCTGAGTTTGTGATGCTGGACGAGCCGTCGGCCGGACTCTCCCCTGCACTGGTCCATGAAACCATGGAGCGAGTCGTCGGCTTGAAGGAGCGAGGGGTCGGCATCATCATGGTGGAGCAGAATATTCGTGAAGCCTTACCGGTCGCCGACAGTGTCTATATCTTTGCTGGTGGGAAGCGCAAATTTGCGGGTACTCAGAGCGACATCCGGGATGACGATCACTTGATGTCGATTTATATGGGCGGCCAGTGAAGCACTCTTCGCCCGCAGCACACCACGAAAGCCCTACGTAGTTCCGGTGCAGACCACTGTTCGTCGGCACGTCCTAAAAAACTTTCCTGAGCCTGATACGTATCCTAAAGTCAGAACCAAAAGGTTGAGGAGCTTTCATATTGCATACGCTTTACTGGTTTACCCGGGATCTTCGCCTGCATGACAACGCAGCCCTGCTGGCCGCGTCAAAATCCGACAATTTATTGTGCTTGTATGTGGTGGATCCGCGCTGGTTTGCCCCGGGAATGCTGCAGAGCAAGGCCATGGGGGATCATCGCTGGCGTTTTCTCTGGCAGAGCCTTATGGCGCTGGAACGAAGCCTGCGCCCCCTGGGGCAGCGACTGCACATTGCCTTTGGCGAGCCGGAAACGGTAATTCCCGAACTGGTGCATGCGCACCACATTGCCCGGGTTGTTCGTTCCCGTCTTCCTGGCACCCAGGAAGCCAGCCAGTGGCGGGCGATCAAGGACAAATTACCGGGCATCCTGTTCCAGCAATTCGAAACCCTGAGCCTCTTTACCGAAGGCTCCCTGCCCATGGCCCTGCAGGACCTGCCGGATACCTTTTCACAATTCCGCAAACAGGTGGAGAAGACCGGTGAGCGCTGTTGCGGGCGGCTGAGAATCCGCACCCTCACAGCCCTGCCTCCGGCGCCGGGCTTCCCGGAAGATAACCGGGGCGACTGCCCGCCCATCCGCGAGCCAATACACCCTTTGCAGTTTATGGGTGGCGAAGCGGCCGGACTGACGCGACTGCGAGAGTTTCTGTTCGGCAATCACAGCATTGACCGCTACAAGGAAACCCGCAATGCCCTTGAGGGCTGGGACGCCTCCTCCAAGTTCTCACCCTGGCTCGCCAATGGCTGCCTGTCGGTGCGAGAAGCGGCCGAAACCATCAGCGAATACGAAGTCAGTGAAACCAAGAGCCAGTCCACTTATTGGCTCTGGTTCGAGTTGCTTTGGCGGGAATACTTCTACTGGTACGCCCTCAAGCAAGGTACCAGCCTGTTCCGCCGGGATGGCACGCAGCGCAAGCACCGCCACGCCACCTTCTATGGCCATCGGTTCGAGGCCTGGCGCCAGGGCAACACCGAGTACCCGATTGTGAACGCTGCCATGAATCAATTGCGGGAAACCGGCTACCTGAGCAACCGTGCCCGACAACTGGTGGCCAGCTGCTTTATCAACGAACTGGGCCTGGACTGGCGTTACGGCGCAGCATGGTTTGAGGAGCAGCTAATCGACTATGATGTGGGAAGCAACTACGGCAACTGGCAATATCTCGCTGGCGTAGGAGCCGACCCCCGAGGCCTGAGGCAATTCAACCTTGAGAAGCAGGCGCAACAGTACGATCCCACGGGTACCTTCGTGGATCGCTGGGGCGGCGATGCGGAACAGCCCGTGGGATTACACACAGTGGATGCAGCAGACTGGCCTCTGCTGTAACAGAGGCCTGGCAGGCGTGACAGATATGACGGATTCCGGAAACACCAGCACAGCGCGGGACACCCTGGCCCGCATCATCGACACCACGGCGCCGGGCACACTGCTAAGCTGCGGGGCTCTGGCCACCGAGGTTTCCAGGTTCTGGCAACAGCACCGGGAAGGCACCCACCTGCACACCCTGGACACCAGCGACCCCAACGCCAGCCTGGTAATGGACCGCGTTGTGGATCTCGCGCTGATCAGCGACACGCTGGAACACCTGCCTCACGGCGAAGGCGCACTGCTGCTGGGCCAGCTCAGGAACTACGGCACCCACCAGATCGCCGTGCTGGTGGGTGAAACGCCAGACTGGGCCTTTACTGATTTCATTGGCCTGGGCTTCCGGCGCCATGCCGAGCTGGAAAGTGATAACGGCGCACTCACGCTCTACACCTACAACCTGGATACTTACAACCACAAACGGGCCTGGAACAATCCAGAGAACTGGGCCAATCCGGAAATGTGGGGAAAAGCATGGTGGTGAACAGTCCGTCTTCCGAAAAACTCAAACCGAGCACCATCCGTATCGGCACACGGTACCGAGCCGCCCGCTTGAAAGGCCCCTACGATGCCATCGTTATCGGCTCCGGCATTGGCGGCTTGACAACGGCAGCCTGCCTGGCGAAGGCCGGCAGAAAAGTTCTGGTGCTGGAACAGCATTACACCGCCGGCGGCTATACCCACAGCTATGCCCGTAACGGTTACGAGTGGGATGTGGGTGTGCACTACATCGGCGACATGGGCTCACCCCATACCCTCGGCCGCAGGCTGTTCGATTACATTACCGACGGTAAGCTTGCATGGGCACCCATGGACGAAAATTACGACCGGTTCTTCCTGGGTGATAAGGTGATTAATCTCCGCGCCGGCAAGGAGGGCTTGCGACACTCACTGATCAGCGCTTTCCCCGAGGAACAGGACGCCATCGACCAGTACCTGAAGCTGCTGAGCAAGGTAGCCGACGGCATGCAGTGGTACACCCTTTCCAAACTGACCCCAGGTATTCTCGGCCCAGTGATTCACAAGGGGCTAGATCTGGCACTGCCGGAGTGTTTCAACAAGACCACCTGGGACGTGCTGAGCGAGCTGACCGACAACCAGGAGTTGATCGGCGCCATCACCGGCCAGTGGGGCGATTGCGGGGTGACACCGAAGCAGTCGAGTTTCATGGTCCATGCGCTGATCGCCAAACATTACCTGTATGGCGGGTTTTATCCCGTCGGCGGTGCCTCGGAAATCGCCAAAACGATTATTCCGGTGATTCAGAAGCCCGGCGGCGAGGTGTTCACCTATGCCGATGTCACTGACATCCTGATCGAAAAAGGCAGGGCCGTGGGGGTTCGCATGGCCGATGGTGAAGAAATCCGGGCGCCGATGGTGATCAGCAATGCTGGCGTCATCAATACCTTCGAGAAGTTGTTGCCACCCGAGCTCGCTGAAAAAACCGGCTATCAGGCAAAGCGCCAGCACATCACTCCGTCCATGCCTCACATTGGCCTCTACATTGGACTAAAGGGTACGCCAGATCAGCTCGGGCTGCCCCGCACCAATTTCTGGATTTACCCCGGCGCCGATCACGACGGCAACGTTCAACAGTTCCTGAACGATCCGGAACACACGAAGTTCCCGGTCGTGTACATCTCTTTCCCGGCGGCCAAGGATCCGGATTACCAGAATCGTTGGCCGGGCACCTCCACCATCGAGATCGTCGCGCCCACCACCTGGGAGATGTTCGAGCCCTGGAAGGACACCATCTGGGGCAAGCGCGGCGAAGACTATGAAGCCCTGAAGCTGAAGATTACCGACCAGTTGCTGGAGGTGATGTACGAAAAGCTGCCGCAGCTCCGGGGCAAGGTGGATTACGTGGAAACTTCCACGCCACTCTCCACAGCCTGGTTCTGCCGTTATGGCCGGGGCGAACTGTATGGCCTGGATCACAATCCGGAAAGGTTTGAACAGGACTGGCTGAAGCCCAAAACCGGTATTCCCGGGCTATACCTCACCGGCCAGGACATTCTCACTTGCGGTGTGGTGGGTGCCATGATCGGCGGCCTGGTCACCACCCTGGCGATTCAGGGCTGGCGCGGCGCCGGGCTGGCTAAGCGAATCTTCATCGGCTAAAAAATGCTGACAAAAAATGAGTGTCAGCTTTGTTTACGGTTGCGGGGTGCCGGCGGGACCATATGTCGATTATATTTACAGTTAACTCATTTGGCGATTGACAATCAGGCTTGCACCTCATTGAAAGTAAACGTTCTATTTAAAGGCTGGCACTGCATCTGCTTAGGGACCTCAGACACTGAAAAGCAGTAACACTGAGGTAACAACCATGAAGTTTAAATTTGCACCAAAGCTCATCGCTACCGCCCTGGCTTTTTTATTCACTGGCAGCGCTCACGCGCTTCTGATCACTGCCGAAGCTGGCGGTGTCACTACCACAAGTCTCTCCGGGGCCACCATCGAAACCTTTAACAGCGGCGCCTGCGGCACCTATGCGAGCTGCACGGGTGACTTCACCATCTTCAACAGTTCCAACGGCCAAAGCGCTCAGCCGGCGAACATCGACAGCGCCTACCTGTCAGTACCTAACCCGTACCAGTCCGGTTCAGCCTCTCTGACACTTGGCACCAATGCTAACTATTTTGGCCTCTACTGGGGCTCCATCGACAATTACAACACCTTGTCGTTCCTGTTTGAAGGCAACGAAGTCGCCAGCTTCAACGGCACTCAAATCGCCAGCTACATCCCCGGTGCCGCGAATGGGGACCAGGTTTCTTACTCCAGCAACCGCTACTTCAACTTCTTCTTTGGTAACCAGTTGTTCGACCAGGTAAAGCTGACCAGCAACGGGTACGCCTTCGAAACCGATAACCACGCGTTCGCGACCGTGCCTGAACCGGGCACCCTGGCCTTGCTGGCGCTTGGCATCACCGGGCTGCTAATTGCGCGTCGTCGTAAACAGGGCTGATATTCGAGAGTCTACAGTCTTTCACCGGGGCGCCTTTGGGCGCCCTTTTTTTGCTCAAACGATCCGCTCATCCGTTTGCTCGTATTGACTCTCTGCCCGCCAACTTTTGTACACAGCCTGGTGAATCAGCAGCCCTGAGCTTATAGAATCGGACGTTTCCAGAGTTATTGAGATGGCCAGGGAAGACCACACCCCCTTTGAAGCCATTGACGCCAGAGGGCGTCAGCCGGGGCTATTGTCCGACTCAATACAAACCACGGTAACGCCATATCATTGGCAATACCCTCTGGGTTGCGCGATTATGGTTGCCCAACACCACAAGCAAGCAGGAAAACTTGTTCATGGCCCTGTTTAGCGAAAAAAATACCGAAAAACAGTTAAGTGCTGAAGCCAACAAGGTCCATAAAGCAGACCTCGAACAGCTGCTGGACCGGCAGCGCGCTATCGAAGAAAAAGTGAAAGGCAGCGGCAAGCTTAAACGTTTCGGTGCCGACATCCGGCTGATGTTCTCGATGATCCGGGATTACTGGCATGGCAATTACCGCAACGTACCCTGGAAAAGCATCGCGGCAATAGCCGGTGCATTGCTGTATGTGATGAACCCGTTAGATGTCATTCCAGACCTGATCCTAGGCATCGGCTTCCTTGATGATGCCGGTGTGGTGGCCCTGTGCCTCAAACTGGTGGAATCGGACCTGCATCGTTACGCCGCCTGGAAAGAGCACCAGGAAGAGCTGGAAAGTGCACCTGAGACGAATTGATTAAATTGTGAACTGAAGGTAATCTCATCCACCCTTTCAAGACACACAACCTTATTCTGGAGTAACTGTGGATTTCGCCACCCTTATTGGTCTTGTTGGCGCCATCATGCTTATCGCGTCTGCCGTTATTCTCGGCGTCTCTCCAGACGTATTCATCAACCCCCCATCTTTGTTGATCGTGGTCGGTGGTACCCTGCTGGTTGTGCTGGCGAAGTTCAGCTTTGCCCAGTTCTTCTGGGCCTTCAAATCCGCCCTGCGAGCGTTCAAGTTCAAGCTTCCGGAAACCCAGGCCAGCATCGACGAGTTGGTGGAAGTCGCCAACGTGGCCCGCAAAGAAGGGGTTCTGGGTCTTGAAGGGCGCGAGGTAAGCAGTCCGTTCCTGAGTCAGGGCATCCAGATGCTGGTTGATGGTCAGGATGGCAACACAATAAAACAGTTGCTTAACAAGGAGCGGCTAATGACGCTGGATCACAACCGCTCCGGTGCCAAGGTTTTTACCGCCATGGCTGATGTCGCACCGGCCATGGGCATGATCGGCACCCTCATTGGTCTGGTGCAGATGCTCTCGAATATGGAAGACCCGAAATCCATCGGCCCGGCCATGGCTGTTGCGCTCCTGACCACACTGTATGGCGCCATGATTGCCACCATGATTGCCACCCCCATTGCCGACAAGCTGTCACTGCGGATGACCGAAGAGGCCCGGATGCAGTCTCTGTACATAGACGCGCTCGTCGCAATCCAGGAAGGCACCAATCCCCGGATTATTGAACAGATGCTCTCCAGCTACCTTCCGCCCAAGGAGCGGGAAAAGCTCGCTGAAGCCGAGGCAACTTAGGCATGGACGAATTACCGGAGGAAGAAAAGCCGGGAATTCCCGCCTGGGTGGTTACCTTTGCGGACCTCATGTCCCTGTTAATGTGCTTCTTCGTATTGCTGCTCTCGTTCTCGGAGATTGACGCCCAGAAGTTCAAGCAGCTTGCCGGTGAACTCTCCAAGGCGTTCGGTGTTCAGCGGGAAGTCCCCGCCCTGGAAATACCGCAGGGCACCAGCCCCATTTTTGACAAATTCTCACCTGCCCCACCGGAGCCCACGGTGATCGATCAGGTCAAGCAGACCACCACCGATGAGCAGCCCGAACTCCAGACCCCGAAAAGTCCCACCGACGTGGCCGTTGAAGCGGCGATTAACGACCAGATTCAGGAAACCATGGATCAGATGCTCCAGGTTCTTGAGCCCGCCATTGCCGACGAACGCATCAATGTCAGTCAGAACCAGCGGAGCATTGTGATCCGCGTGGAGGAGAAAGGGTCGTTTCCGTCAGGTTCCGCTCAGCTGACCTACGAGTTCGAGGGCCTGCTGCTGGAGATGGCGAAGGTTCTGGCCATGATCCCCGGTAACCTGACCATTAAAGGCCATACCGATAATGTGCCTATCCGCACAGAACGCTTCTACAGCAACTGGGATCTGTCCGCAGCCCGGGCGGCGGCTGTGGCCAATGTGTTGCTGGCCCGGGATTATGTGCAGCCCACCAGACTCGCCGTAACCGGGCTCGCAGATACCGAGCCGAGAGTATCGAATATCTCCCCCGAGAACCGCGCAAAAAACCGCCGGGTGGAGATCATCATTGATCTTTCCGAGCCCATGCAGGAACAGGAAATTCGTCTGCGAGAGCTGATTGAGTCCGAGTCAGTGGATCAGGAAGCGATCATCGGTATCGAGTCTGCCATCCCCTCCTCCGGTGAGATCAGCTGGTAAAAAAAACAGGCCAGATTGGTGCATACCCCCTGAAAACGCACAACCATAGTGCGAAAAGTACCAGCTACACCCCGCCAGTCGCTTTCGATATAGCTGCAACCCCCTCACCACTCTTGAAATGCATTATTTTGGAACAGCTCTTGCTAAAGCTGCACCTCATCAAGGCATAACTCAACGACCCTTTACACGTACAACGGCTCGACAGAGGCCGGACACACAACATCAGGAGCGAAAACCCGTGGACATCACGAGTGCAGTAAACACCCTGACCGAAAGCGCCAACACCCTGTTCATCCTGATCGGTGCCATTATGGTGCTGGCCATGCACGCCGGCTTTGCCTTCCTGGAAGTGGGCACGGTTCGCCATAAGAACCAGGTGAATGCACTGGTCAAGATCATGACTGACTTCGGTGTCTCGGCCGTGGCGTACTTCTTCATCGGCTATTACATCGCCTACGGCAGTCATTTTATGACAAGCGCCGCCGACCTCACCGCCGCCAATGGCTATGACCTGGTGAAGTTTTTCTTCCTGATGACCTTTGCTGCGGCGATTCCCGCCATCGTTTCCGGCGGCATCGCCGAGCGGGCAAAGTTCTACCCCTTACTGATTGCCTCTGGCCTGATCGTAGCCTTCGTGTACCCCTTCTTCGAAGGTCTGATCTGGAATGGCAATTACGGTTTTCAGAGCTGGCTTGAGAGCCAGTTTGGTGCATCGTTCCACGATTTCGCCGGCTCAGTTGTGGTGCATGCCGTCGGTGGCTGGATCGCGTTGGCGGCCGTTCTGGTACTCGGCGCTCGCAAAGGCCGGTACCGTAACGGAAAAGTAGTGGCGTTCGCCCCGTCCAACATCCCGTTTCTCGCGCTCGGCGCCTGGATTCTCACCGTTGGCTGGTTCGGCTTTAACGTGATGTCTGCCCAGACCCTGGATGGCATCAGCGGCCTGGTGGCCGTGAACAGCCTGATGGCCATGGTGGGCGGCATTCTGGTGTCGATGCTGCTGGGCCGAAAAGACCCGGGCTTCATTCACAACGGTCCTCTGGCCGGCCTGGTGGCTGTGTGTGCCGGTTCAGATCTGATGCACCCGGTCGGTGCACTGATTACCGGAGCCGTGGCCGGCGCGATCTTCGTGTACCTGTTTGAGTGGGCCCAGGCAAAGATAGAACGGCTCGACGATGTTCTGGGTGTCTGGCCCCTGCACGGCGTCTGCGGTGTCTGGGGCGCCATTGCCTGCGGCATCTTTGGCCAACAGGCCCTGGGCGGACTCGGTGGCGTCAGCCTGATGTCCCAGGTCATCGGCTCCGTGGCCGGCGTAATTGTCGCCTTTGTCGGCGGTTTGATCGTCTATAGTGTTATTAATGCGATCTCAGGCCTGCGACTGACCGAAGAAGAAGAGTTCAATGGCGCGGATCTGAGTATTCACCGAATCGGTGCAACGGCGGACGAATAAACCGGTCAAATAAAAGCGGTGGCCCGTCTCTTGCTAGTGATTTCGGCACTATGCGCCGCTCACAACGGCGCGATTCAGGGAGATGGACCGAATCATGCTGATCCAGACGCCGGGCGAAGGCCTGTACGATGAACTGTTCGATGAAGACAACCGGGTACGTCCCCAGTGCCGGATGCTCGAAAACTGGCTCCTCGACTCCAATGAGGAGCTGATTGCTGAGAAACGTCGTGAAGCCGATGTGCTGTTTCAGCGGCTCGGGATCACCTTCAATGTGTATGGGGAGGATCAGGGGGCGGATCGCCTGATCCCCTTCGACCTCATCCCACGAGTCATCTCCGCCAGCGACTGGCATACACTGCAGACTGGTCTGCGCCAGCGGGTCCAGGCGCTGAACCGCTTTCTCCACGACATCTACCACGACTACGACATCATCAAGGCCGGCGTGATCAGCGCCGAGCAGGTCTTCGCCAACCCCCAGTACCAGCCGGGCATGCAGAACCTGAAGCTGCCCCGCAACCTGTATTGCCATATTGCCGGCATCGACCTGATCCGCCACAACGATGGTGACTTCTACGTGCTGGAAGACAACCTCCGCTGCCCCAGCGGTGTGTCCTACATGCTGGAAAACCGACGCATGATGATGCGACTGTTCCCGGAACTGTTCACTCATTCGGCGGTGGCACCGGTGGAACACTACCCCAACCTGCTGGGGGAAACCCTGCGAGCGGCGTCACTCAAGCCCGACCCGACAGTGGTGGTGCTTACCCCGGGCCGGTTCAACAGCGCGTACTTCGAGCACGCGTTCCTGGCTCGGCAAATGGGTGTAGAGCTGGTGGAAGGCGCCGATCTGTTTGTCGCCCACAACAAGGTGTACATGAAAACCACCGTAGGTCCGCAACAAGTGGACGTGATCTACCGGCGGCTGGACGACGACTTCCTCGATCCGCTGGCCGGCAACCCGGATTCCATGCTGGGCGTGGCTGGCCTCTACGCCGCCTATCGCTCCGGCAACGTGGTGCTGACCAACGCCATGGGCACCGGGGTTGCCGATGACAAATCCATCTACCCTTACGTACCGGACATGATCCGGTTCTACCTGGACGAAGAACCGATCCTGAAAAACGTGCCGACCTGGCAGTGTCGCAAGCCCACAGACCTTCAGTATGTACTGGATCACCTGCCGGAACTGGTGGTGAAGGAAGCCCAGGGCGCCGGGGGTTACGGCATGCTGATCGGCCCGAAGGCCAGCAAGGAAGAACTGGCGACCTTCCGCAGCCTGCTCAAGGCACGGCCTCAGGACTACATCGCCCAACCGACACTGAGCCTCTCGACCTGCCCGACCTTTGTCGATGAGGGGGTTGCACCAAGGCACCTCGATCTGCGCCCCTTCGTGTTGTCCGGCAAGAAAATCCAGATGGTGCCGGGCGGTCTCACCCGGGTGGCACTGAAGGAAGGGTCACTGGTGGTAAACTCATCCCAGGGTGGTGGCACCAAAGACACCTGGGTACTGGAGGACGACCCATGCTGAGCCGCGCCGCCTCAAGCCTGTTCTGGATGGCCCGTTACCTGGAGCGGGCGGAAAGCCAGGCCAGACTTCTCGACGTCAGCCTGACCATGGCCCTGATTGATGTGCCGGAAGACCGCACCGAGCAGTTATCCGTGCCTTTGCTGGTGTCTGGAACCCGCGAGGTTTTCCTCGATTCCTACAACAGCATCACACCCCAGAACCTGATCGACTTCCTGCTGCTGGACGACCGGCACCCCGCCAGCGTGTTCAACATCATCCGCAATGCCCGCGACAACGCCCTGCACGTTCGCGGCAATCTGTCATCGGATGTCTGGGAAAGCATTAACCAGGCCTGGCTGGAGATGCAGGAACTGCAACGCAAGGGCGTGACCGTATCCAATGCCAGTTCGGTGTTTGACTGGGTTCGGGAGCGGTCCCACATGTTCCGGGGCGCAGCCTATGGCACTCTGCTTAGAGATGATGCCTTTCACTTCCTGCGGCTGGGCACCTTTATTGAACGGGCCGAAACCACCGCCCGCGTCCTCGATATCCGGCATGTCATGGCCGTGAACGCGATGGAATATCACACCACCCAGGCCTTTTTCGAGTGGACAGCCGTGCTGCATTCCCTGGCCGCCTTCGAGGCCTACCAAAACACCTACGGGCATAATCTTGATGCCATGAGCGTTGCCGAACTGCTGATCCTGGAGCCAGACGTACCCCGCTCCCTGCACGGTTGCCTCCGGGAAATTGCCAGCCTGCTTGAGCAAGTGGAGAGTGGCGATGCCCGGGGTTCGCGGCGCCTGGCCTCCAGTCTTTATGCCAATATCCGGCATGGCGACCGCGACTACATTGCCGAACGCGGCCTTCACGATTATCTGGTGGACTTTCTGGACCGTATCCAGCTTATTGCCAGCCAGATCCAGAAAGACTACATGGGGTGGCAGGGATGAGACTTCATATCCGGCATGAAACACGATACACCTACGAAGCACCGGTGAGTGACAGCATCCAGTATATCCGGCTGACACCCCGCAATACGCCTCAGCAACGCATTCACCACTGGCACCTGGAGGCGCCGGGCGAAGCCAGCCAGATGGTGGATGGCTTCGGCAACCTGGTGACGGTAATGACCCTCGACAAAGCGGTCAACGAGATTGTTCTGACCGCCGAGGGCACTGTCGACCTGACCGGAAAACCACTGACCCGGGACGACTCCCCGTTCCCGCCAGAGGTTTTCCTGCGCCAGACCCCACTCACCGAAGCGGACGACGCCCTGAAGGCCCTTGCCGCGCAATACCCTGCCAATAAACGGGGCCTGATCCGGCTTATGAAGCACCTGAGGGAGCATGTGGCCTTTATGCCCGGCGCCACCACCGTGACCCATACCGCCAGCGAAGCATTCAAACTGAAGGCGGGAGTGTGCCAGGACCACACCCACATGTTCCTGGCGTGTTGCCGGCACATCGGCGTGCCGGCCCGGTACGTGAGTGGTTACATACACTCCTCGAACGACGCCCACGTGGCCACCCACGCCTGGGCCGAAGCCTGGATTGGCCGGAACTGGCAAACCTTCGATGTGGTGAACACCCTGAACGTGGCCGAGAGCCACATCAAACTGGCGGTGGGACTGGACTACCGGGATGCGGCACCGGTGCGTGGCGTTCGGGCGGGCGGGGGAATGGAGCATATGGAAACCCGGGCCTGGGTGACCAACCCGACAGGCGGTCAGTAACAAAAAGCCCGCAATCGCCACAATAAAGCACTCACACTTAATCGGGAGATGTGATTAGACTACGCGCAACAGAGCAAGCCTTGCAGGAGGGCTTCATGACCTATTGCGTAGCGATGCGGCTGGCCGACGGCCTGGTGTTCGCATCGGACTCCCGAACCAACGCCGGCTTTGACCAGATCTCCACCTTTCGCAAGATGCACGTGTTCGAGAAGCCGGGCGAGCGCGAACTGGTCCTGCTGTCCGCCGGCAATCTGGCCACCAGCCAGAGTGTGATCAGCCTCCTGGAGCGCCGGGCCGGAACCGATGTGCACAATGTCCTGAGCACCGGCTCCATGTTCGAGACGGCGGAAATCGTTGGCCAGACCATGCGGGAAGTCATCCGCCGGGACAATCCGGACGGCAAGCTCGGCCACGTGGATTTCAGCTGTTCGCTGATTCTCGGAGGACAGATTCGCGGTGAGGACCCGCGGCTGTTCAATATTTACCCGGAAGGCAACTTCATTGAGGCCACCGAAGAAACCCCTTTCTTCCAGATCGGGGAATCGAAATACGGCAAGCCGATTCTGGACCGGGTCATCAGCTACAAGACCCCGCTGAACCGAGCCTATCAATGTGCGTTGATCTCGTTCGATTCCACAATGAAAAGCAACCTCTCGGTCGGCATGCCCGTCGATGTCGCCATCTATCAGCGGGATGCCCTCAAGCCTTGTTTTACCGAGCGGGTTGAGGAGAACAGCGACTACTTCCATGAACTCCGGCAGCAATGGCACGAAGGCATCCAGGTGCTGTTCAATCAGCTTGAACCGCCAGTGCTTGCCACCGGCTGAAGGCTGTGGCCCTCATTCTCAATAGCCGGTCAACTCCATATAACCCACACCGGAATGACTCCCGGACACCGTAACCGGGCTCTCCCAGTATGGGTAGAGCCCGGTATTGCGATAGTCCCCTACCGGTGCAGACACCTCCAGGCTAACGCCGTAATCGGGCACCTCTAATCGCCACTGGCGCGGGTAGTCGTCCTGCCCGGCAAGGGGCGTCATCCGGAGCTGATCGGGGGTGAGCGCCACCGGTGCTCCCTGCGCCGGAATCCAGGTACCGGAACGGAAGGCGCCCCCATCTTCCCTCAATTGGAACGCCATCAGCTTGTCGCCCGAATCCAGGTGCAGGGCAAACCAGTCCCAACCTTGCTGACCCGTCTTGAGAAACTGGCTACTCCACTCCCGGTCAAACCAGCCCTGACCAGAGACCGTCAGAGTCCTGCCATCGAGGGTAACCGTGCCGCCAATCTGCAGATCCACCAGACTGAAGTACATAGAGCCCTCGCCACTGGCGGATTTGGCGCTGAAACCGTGATCCCCGTGGGCGACCGGTTCACCGTTGACGCTCAGGGAAAGATCGTAGGACCAGTCATCCGCCGACACCTGCAAACGCCATGGCCCGTTTCCTGACGGGGCACTGAGTTGCCAGTCGTCCAGCCAGACGGTCAGGGGTTCGGCGTTGGCACCGGCATGGCCGACATCACCCCGGGCCAGCTTTTCGGCAAAATAGTGCTGGCCGTCAATGCTCACTGCGGCATGGGCCATCCAGGCCACTTCCAGAGGCCAGTCGCCAGGATCGGGCGGTGTCGCGTCGGCCGGTCTTGGTTTGATGGCCTGACGAAACTGGGTCCACTGCAGGCCTAGAGAATGGCCTTCGGCGGTTTCCAGGTTGGCGGTCAGGTACCACCACTCGATGCGGTGCTGGGGGTGAGGACCGAAATCCGCCGGGAAGCTCAACCGGTCGCCCGGGCCAGGCTGCAAAAATGGCACCTTACCTTCCGAACCCGCAACGCCGGCCAGGCCTGCAAAGCCGGTCTCCTCACGGGATTCAGTGCAGGCGGTCAGCGCAAGCAGCAAAATGAGCCACAGATTCCGCTTCATCGCTCACCTCCCGACAGGGCACTGGCACTCTCCGGTGCCGAAGCAGGTTGGTTCAGCTGCATACGCATCAGCAGAGCTATGCTGAGCCCCACCAGCAGGCTCAGCCCCGCAAGCTCCAGCCAGAACCGGGGATAAACGGCCATGGGCAAGGACCAGCCGAAGGCCAGCGGGTTGATGCGATGCACCAGCACCCAGGTCAGCCAGACACCCAGCGGCAGGGCCAGCAGGGCAATGGTGCTGGTCAGGGACAGCGACAGCCGGGTCAGCTGAGCCGCTGCCTGGCGACGCGGCAGACCCCAGACCACCAGCAGCCGAAAATACCAGGCCCGGGTGGAGAAGAACACCCAGCCCATCATCAACAGGGCAACGGCAGCCAGTATCAGGGTCAGAAGCGTCATAGCCCGGGTGAGCAGGAAGGTCTGATCAAAAATCGCAGACGCCAGGGCTTCGATTGCCCGATTGTCCCGAACCGTCAGTTGATCCACACCCCAGATCTGTTTCAGCTGATCAGAAACCGCCTCGATTGACAGCGTTCCCGGTGATACCGAAAGACTCTCGAAGCGGGTATCAAACCCGGGCGGAAGCGTGGAGGCATTGACCAGGATCTCTCCGGCGGGCCGACCATAGTCCGGGTAAACTGCCAAAACCGGAAATTCGACAACCCGAGGCCCGAACTCTACAGACAGGTCATCGCCAACCGTCACACCCTGCCGGCGGGCCAGCTGCTCGTTCACCATCAGGCCCTGCCCCTTCGCCAGTTTCTGCCACGGCGCAGTTCTTGATTCAAACAGTTGCCACCCGGTGACCAGCGGACCAATGGGCTCCAGGGCCAACACATCCACCACTGGGCCCGATTCTCCGGCAGCATTCATTATCGTGGCCTGGCCCCGAATCACCTGATGCCAAAGCCCGGACGACGCGAGTCCCGGTTGCTCCGAAAGCCAGTCCACAGCCAGGCTCGCATCTGCCCCTTCAGGAACTTCAATGTAATAGTCCGCCTCCAGCCGCTGGGCCAGCCACCGGTCAAAGGTACTTTCGAAGGTCGTGACCAGGGCCTGAACTGCCAGCACCATGGCCAGGGCAAACTGCAGGGCCACCAGAGGCAAAGCCAGACGACGGGCCAGCACGGATAACTCCCGGTGGCGCCAGCGCGAAAGCGGGTCTGCCTCGCGCCCGGCCCGCCAGTCCGCCAACCTGGCTATCAAAATCGGGGCCAGAATGCCGGACGCCACAAAGACCATGGCTACGGCGACAAAAAGCCAGACCAGAGTGGATGCCCAGACCGATAGGGCGACGCCCGCGAGCAACAACAGAACCAGCGGCACGCCCTGCCCGCGATCGGCCACGGACAACCGGCGAGCCCAAGGTCGGAGAAGATCCGCGAGACAGGCCACCAGAACAACCGTCAGCATGGTGGCCACCGGCACCAGCCAGCCACCGCCCTGCCCGGCGTACAAGGGCGTATCGAAAAGTCCCTCCAGGGCCCGTCCGAACCCGCTGCCGAGGCCCGTGGCCAGCCAGCGACCAAGCCAGAGACCAGGGACAATGCACACCAGCGCCAACATCATGATCTCAAGGATCAGAAGTCGGTGGATTCGGCCTTCCGGAACACCGAAACGGTGCAGCAGCGCAAAACCGTCACGACGCTGGGCCAGCCCCAGCAGGTAGACACTGCGCAATAGCAAGGCCGCTATCAGCAGGACCAGCACGCCCAACGCGTCCAGATTCAGCAGGAAGCTTTTGCCCAGCTCTCCGGTGTCGGGCCCTACGGTGAACGACTCAAGCCGGTAACCCGCGGGCAGGGCTGCACCGCTGTCTGCACCGGACACCAGCAAGGACAGCTCACTCTGCAGCTCTTTCTGATCTTTATGTTCTCCCGCCAGCTTTGCGGCCTCACTGATGTCCACAAAGGGGGCACCGTTCAGTTCCCCGCGCCAGGGTTCGTTATCCCGGGCGTAACCGTCAAAGCACGCGGCCGCCAGCGGATCGACACCGACAATACGTCCGGCTCCTGGCGATGCCACTTCCAGCCACGGCATCACGCACAGACCGGCCCGCCTGAGTGCCACGAAATCCTGCACCGAAACCGGCTCACCATCGGTCCGCGTCACCTGTTGGCGTTCGGCCACCGCTGACTCACTCTGAGCGAGACTGGCCCGGGCCTGGCTGGTGAGGTGATGGACCCCGCTCCAGAGCATGGTGGCCAGCACAATCATGGAGGCCAGTGCCAGCAGCTGCAGCGGGTGACGGCGGTAATGGCTGAACAGGGCGGCCAACAGGGTCATGGGAGTCTCAGGTTTCGGGCTGGTGCCCGAGATCCAGGTGGTGACTGCACCGGGTGGCCAGTTCGGGGTCGTGGGTGGCGAGAATCAGGCCACAGCCATGGCGGGTCTGAAGGTCAAAGAGTTGTCCGGTAACGGCCTCGGCAGTGTGGCGATCCAGGCTGCCGGTCGGTTCGTCGGCCAGAATCAAGGCCGGTTTCATGGCAAACACCATGGCCAGGGCGGCTCTCTGACGCTGGCCGCCGGACACCTGATCCGGGTAGCGGTCGACAAGTTCGCCGATACCCAGGCGTTCGAGCCAGTGCTGGCAGTCGTCGTCACTTTGCCCCGCGAGCCGGGCCCGCAAACGGACATTGTCCAGCAGCGACAGGGCCGGCATCAGGTTCGCTTCCTGGAATACCACGCCAATCTGTTGCCGTCGGAGCTTTGCCCACCGGGCCTCCAGCTGGCTGCTCCCTTCAGGTTTTCGGCTGTCGAAAGCCTCATCCAGCACCTGAATCCTGCCTGCGTCGGGCTGCTCCAAGCCACACAGGATATTGAGCAAGGTACTTTTGCCCGAACCCGAGCGGCCAGTCAGCGCTAGTGACTCGCCCCTCCCCAGTTGCAGGGAGAGATCGCTCAGCACCGACACCGACTGTGTGCCGCTGCGAAACTGTTTGTTCAGGCCTCGGGCCACGAGCAAAGGTTCCACCATGATTTTCCACTCGGGTTATTCGGAAGCCCCCAGGGGCTCGGCAACAGTACCCTGCCGGCGGGCCCGCCACTCACGGAACTGTTCCAGCCAGGACAGCAGTGCAGGAACAACCACCAGTACCAGCAGCGTCGACAGCCCCAGCCCGAACGCAATGGAGGTGGCCATGGGAATCAGGAACTGCGCCTGAAGGGACGTTTCAAACAGCAATGGCAGCAGGCCGCCAATGGTTGTCAGCGATGTAAGCAGCACCGCTCTTACCCGTTGCACGGCGGCCTCGTTGAGTGCATCGGTAATCCCCAGCCCCTTCTGCCGCTGCTGGTTATAGAAAGCTACGAGAATAATGGCGTTGTTCACCACAATGCCAGACAGACCGAACAGGCCAAACAGGGAAAGTATGGTCAGCTGCAACCCCATCAGCCAGTGCCCCAGCAGCGCACCCACCAGGGCAAACGGGATAATGGCCATGACGATCAAGGGCAGACTCCAGGAAGCAAACACCCACGCCAGCACCACGTACATCAGTGCCAGTCCGATCACCAACCCCGTCTTCATATCAGACATTGTTTCTCGCTGGTCCGCGGCCCGGCCCTCAAAGCTGTAACGCACGTTGTAGCGGCTGGCGATGTCCGGTAGTGCCTCGGCCTGCAGACTCGTCAGGATCTGATCCGTGGTGCTGACCCGGGTATTCAGGCCGGAGGTCACTTCAACCGCCAGCTTGCCATCGGCGTGCCGCAACGCCTGGAATCCCTGGCGGTGGTCCAGATTCATCATCTGACTGAGCGGGACGAAGCGCCCATCCGGAACCCGCACCGTCATCCGGGACAGGGTCGACAGACGTTCCCGCTGACCCCGGGGCAACTGGACGCGTACCTCCACCTCGTCCCGGCCATCCTGGTAAATCTGGGCAACCCGGCCATCGAACGCAGCCCTGAGCTGCCGGCCAAGATCCGCAGTGGTCAGCCCCAGGGCCTCCCCATAAGGACTGACCTGATAGATCAGCTGTTCACGCCCCCAGGGCATGTCGTCCTCAACATCCAGCACCCCGGGCAGGGTGGCGAGCGCCTGACCAAGCTCATCCGCCGCCCGTTTCAGGTTCTCCGCGTTTTCGCCGGTCAGGCGTACGTTAACATCCCGGCCTGGCGGCCCAGCCTGGCGTTCGGAAATGGTCAGGTTATCCAGCCCGGCCGGTGTCTCCAGCCGGCGGCGCCACTCGTTGATGAATTCAGGATTGCGTACCGAGCGCCGGTCCGAGGGCTCCAGCTCAATCATCATCGAACCGAGTTCGTCACCGCTGCGGGAACTGCCTTCAGCACCCAGGGTTGCCCCCTGAGTGGTGACCGCGTGGAGAATGAAATTCCCACCCAAGGCGTCTTCGGTCTCATTGAGTGTTCGCTGCATCTGGCCGAGGAAGTCGTCCACCGTTTCCTGATTGGTTCCAGCGACAAAACTGGCATTGGCGTAAAATACCGAGGGCTCCGGGGTCGGAAAGAAGTTGAACCCGAGCCGGCCACCGGCAAGCAGTCCGACGGTCACAAGGGCCAGAGCAATAGCGCCGGCAACCGTGGCACCCCGATGCTCCAGGCTATAGCGGGAAAACCGGCGAAACCGGCCTTCCCGGAACCGGTCGAAACGCTGCTCGAAGCCACGCCGGAACCGCTCCACCGGGCCCGGCTTTTTCGGCTCGGAAACTGCCTCCCCCGCTTTTTTCTTGCGGCGGGGAATAAAGGCGTGCCGCAGGTGTGCCGGCAGAACGATGAAACATTCCAGCAAGGAGGCCACCAGCACACAGATCATGACCAGTGGAATATCGCCGAGAATATTGCCGATCACTCCGCCAACCACCAACAGCGGCATGAAAGCCGCGACCGTAGTCAGGGAAGATGCCAGCACCGGCCAGACCATCCGTTTGGCGGCTCCCTCGGAGGCATAAATCGATTCTTCCCCCATACGGGCGTGGGCGTCGGCGTCCTCGCCGACCACAATGGCATCGTCAACGATCACCCCCAGCGCCATGATCAGGGCAAACAGGGAAATCATGTTGATGGAGCCACCGATTAGCCAGAGCACTGCCATGGCGGCGAGGAACGCCGTCGGGATGCCAATGGCCACCCACATGGCAACGCGGCCCGGTAGGAACAGGTAGAGCAGACAAACCACCAGTACCAGACCGCCCAGGCCGTTATTCACCAGCAGGGAGATACGATCATCCAGCAACTGCCAGGTTTCGTCGTAAACTTCCAGGTCGATCGTTGGCGGCAGCACCGGCCGGGTGTCCGCCAGCCAGGTTTCCAGAACCTTCGCCGCCGCCAGTGAGTTACCGTTTTCCGATCGCTGCAGCTGAAGCTCAACCGCCGGCTTGCCGTCTTTCTCCAGGGTGACCTGGCTCTCCCGGGCCTCCTGGCGGATTATGGCGATATCGCCGAGGTTCAGCTGAATACGCTCGCCGCTGAGTACCGGTATGTTCTCGAACTCCTGGGGGCTCCGGCGCTGTTCCACCGCACGCAGTTCCCGGGTCGCATCCTGCTGAGCCATCATACCGGCTGGCAGATCCCGTGAAATGGCGGCAACCCGCTCGGCAACCTGGTCCAGTGACAGCCCCAGGGTCTCAAGCCGTTCAACCGGCACATCAATACTGATCTGCTGCTCCGGCAGCCCGCGGATAGACACCCGGTCAATGCCTCGCTGCAGCAACTCGTCCTCAAAGCGATAAGCCAACTGCCGTAATTCGCTCCGGTCCACGTCACCGACAACCAGCAACCGGGCTACGGGCTCGTACCGTTCTATCCGGGTCACCTGGGGCTCTTCCGCATCGGCGGGGAGGTTGGTGAATTCGTCGACCTGTTGGCGAACATCATCCAGGGCCAGAATCGGATCGGTGCCCTCCTCGAACTCCAAGGTGATAGAGGAAACACTCTGGGCCGACGTGGAGGTCATCTTTTTCAGACCATCCACACTGCGCAGGCGCTGCTCCAGGGGGTTGGTAATGCCCTGTTCAACATCCTCGGCAGAAGCACCACTCCAGACCACACGAACGCTGACTATATCCAGGGCGAACGTGGGGAAAAACTGGATATTCATCCGGGTCAGGGCCAGTACACCGCCGAGCAGCATCACCAGCATCACCAGGTTGGCGGCAACCCGGTGGTGAACGAAAAACCCGATAACGCCCTTTCTGCGTCTCATTGCTCCGATGCTCCGGAGCCAACGGCATCAACTTTCAGACCGGTGACTGCGTTTGGCAGATGAGTGGTAATCAGGCGGGCACCGGAAACAAGCGCCTCGCCGGACACCAGCAGCCAGCGCTCGTCATTATTGCCTCGGGCTTCGCCAATACGCTCTATCTTCGCTCTTTCCATTCGGCCGTCAGATGACAGCAGATAAATACTGTCGGCACCGTAGAGTGCACTGAAAGGGATCGCGACGCTGTTGGCTCTCGCAGCCCGTTCCAGGGTCACCGGCATCAGGGCCCCGGGGCGGAGACCTTTCGGTTCGCCCTCAAGTTCCAGAATAGCCTCAGTACCAGATGGGTCACTGGTGCCGGCGAAGCGGGCCAGCCGGAACCAGTGTTTGTCACTCACGCTGGAGGCCATCAGGGGTTCTCCCCGCTCCAGGGCATCCAGCAATTCGGCACGAAACATCTCCGGCACCCGCGCCCTGAGCTCGAGGCCCTCGACAGGATACAGCGAGAGCAGAGGCTCGTTCCGGCTGACCTGGTCTCCCCGGGCCACCTGAATGCTGGTCACAATGCCGTCAAAGGGGGCAGTCATTCGGGCCCTGGCGGCATCCCGCCGGGTGCTGTCGAGGTTGGCTTCAGCCTGGGCCAGCTTTGCCTCCAGGCTCTGCAGACGGGCCGGATGCTCTTCAATGGCCCGCTGCCGGGTGTTCACGGTCAGGTCCGCACGGGCAGAGGCATCAGTAGCCGCTTCCAGTGCCTCACGGGAAGCCAGGTTACGGCTTAACAGCGACCGTGTGCGCTCAAGCTGTCGGCGGGCATTATCGAGAATCGCCTGTTCACTGGTCAACGCCAACTGATCATTCCGATAGCGCACCTGTTCCGAGCGGAGCTGGGCCTGCAAATCCGCCACCTGCGCTTCGGCCTGGGCAAGCTCCGGCCGGATATCGGCATCATCCAGGGCCACCAGCAGGTCACCCTCGTTCACCCTTTGCCCTTCGGTGACCGGTCGCTCAGCAATCCGCCCAGCCAGCGTGGCTGTAACAGTCAGCTGCTCCGGAGCCAGAACCTCGCCATACAAAGGTAAAACAGGGGTGTGAAAACCGGGCTCAACCACCTGAACCTGAACCCGCCAGCTTCGTTCAGTAGCGCTCACTTCCGCAGGCTCCGGACGGGTCATCTTGAGTAACAGGAAGCCGGCGATACCGACGGCAATAATCAATACGGGGAGGAGTCGTTTGGACATTACTTGCTGGCCAGCTATGGTAAATAAGGCCCGTAGGGCTGTTAGGTTCAGACTACTATACAATCACGGTTCATTTTCGGATCGGGCATTTCTTCCCTGTGCGTCATTTTTACGCAGGAATCTGCCCCACGGTACCAGCGGAGAAAGGCGAACTTGACGGTAGAAGAGCATGTCGGCCTCTTGAATGCGACTCTCATTAATGCACTCATTGTTGCGGTGGTTGTGCTGATACACCATGAGGTGCTTATTCGCCTGAGCGGCCTGCTGGCAAAGATGCGCCAGAGCCATCATTTCCGTCTGATTGCCGCCGTTTTCGGCATCCTTGCCGCCCACACCCTGCAAGTCTGGATTTTTGCTGGCGCCTACTACCTGATGCACCATGCCGAGGCCTGGGGTGAACTGACCGGCAATTTCAGTGGCAGCTTCCTGGATTGTGTCTACTTTTCCTTCACAACCTTCACGACTCTTGGCTACGGCGACATAGAAGCCCTCGGGGTACTCCGATTCCTGACCGGTATCGAGGGCCTGACCGGTCTGGTGCTGATCACCTGGAGCGCATCCTTCCTGTTCGTCGAAATGCAGCGCTACTGGCCTACCCGTTAAACCCATTTGCAGCGGGCCAGCGTGTAGTAAAGCAGGGGCACCACCAGAACGGTCAGCAAGGTAGACATGGCCAGGCCGAAAACCAACGATATCGCCAGGCCATTGAATATCGGATCGTTCAGAATAAAGTAAGCGCCAACCATGGCCGAAATCGCCGTCAGGGCAATGGGTTTGATGCGCACCGCCCCGGCCAGGACCACGGCCTGATCCAGTTCCACACCTTCTTCTATCAATTGCTGAATAAACACCACCAGCAGGATGGAATTACGAACGATGATCCCGGCCAGCGCGATCATGCCGATCATGCTGGTTGCGGTGAATTCGCGCCCCAACAAGGCATGACCGGGCATGATTCCGATCAGCGTCAGTGGGATGGGCGCCATGATGACCAGCGGCAGGATATAGGACCGGAACTGTGCCACCAGCAGTACGAAAATCATGAAGATGCCCACACTATAGGCGGCGCCCATGTCCCGGAAAGTTTCATAGGTAATCTGCCACTCGCCATCCCATTTCAGGGTGCCTTTCTCCGGCAACGGTGGCTGACCGATAAAGTATTGCTCCGGTGCACCCTCCTGCTGGTTCAGAAGGTCCACCATGGCAAACATACCGTACAACGGTGAATCG
The DNA here is from genome assembly GCF_048269445.1 of Marinobacter sp. Taxonomy (GTDB): domain Bacteria; phylum Pseudomonadota; class Gammaproteobacteria; order Pseudomonadales; family Oleiphilaceae; genus Marinobacter. Next base: position 321,706 of record NZ_JBLXIQ010000001.1, read on the forward strand.
GTCTCACCGGCCATGTCCGCTGTTACGTAGGTCACCGGCAGCAGATCTTTGTGGTAGATCGCGCCCATCCAGTCCGCTTCCCGAACCTCGGCAATGCTTGCCAGCGGGACCAGGTTACCGGTGCGGCTTCGAACATTAAGGGACAGCAGCACCGATGGCTGAGCCTTGTCCCCTTCGCCCAGAATCACCCGGATCGGCACCGGATACTTGGCATGATCATCATGCAGGAAGCTGACGCTGGTTCCGCCAAGGGCCGTCTGCAAGGCACCAACTACCTGGGCCTGGGAGACTCCCAGCCGTGCTGCACGGTCCCGGTCCACCACGACTTCCCACTGCCTGGTGGGCGCTTCGAGGGTGGTATCAATATCCACCAGGCCGCCCACCTGCGTCATGCCTTCCGCCACCTTACGGGCCAGCTCTGCCCGGCGGGATTCATTTACGGCGTAGATTTCGGCCACCACCGGGGACAGCACCGGCGGACCCGGTGGTACCTCTACGATTTTCACGCTGGCATCGTACCTGTCACCGATCTCGGTCAGAGGTCCTCTCAAGGACTGGGCGATGTTGTGGGACTGGCGATCCCGGTTTTCCTCATGACTGAGGTTGACCTGGATATCGCCCTGGTAAGGGTCGCTGCGCAGGTAGTACTGGCGCACCAGGCCGTTAAAGTTGATGGGGGATGCCGTGCCGGCATAGCTCTGCCAGTTGGCCACTTCGTCGACGGTTTCCAGGTAGCTGCCCATTTCCATCAGTACCCGCTGGGTCTGCTCCATTGGCGTGCGCTCCGGCATGTCCACGACCACCTGCAGCTCGGATTTGTTGTCGAATGGCAGCATTTTCAGAATCACGGCCTGAAACACTGGCAGCGATGTGGCTGCAATGGTCAGACAAACCACCCCAAGCCCAAGCAAACGACGGCGCCAGGGATGATCACCGAGGAACGGCCCCAGCACTGTGCGGAAAATGCGCAAGGACAGCGGGCTGACGCCGTCAGCAGAACTGGAAGCCTCATCGGCTTCAGCGGCCAATTCACCCTTCTTGTGTTTCAGTAACCGGAAGGCCAGCCAGGGCGCGACTACAAAGGCCACGATCTGGGACAGCACCATTCCCGCCGAGGCATTGATCGGAATCGGGCTCATGTAGGGCCCCATCAGACCGCTGACGAACGCCATCGGAATCAGCGCCGCCATGATGGTCAGGCTCGCCATAATGGTGGGCGTTCCGACCTCGTCTACCGCCACCGGAATGATGTCCTTCACCGGCCACCGGGAGTTCTGGATCCGGCGGTTGATGTTCTCGGTGATCACGATGCCGTCATCCACCAATATGCCGATGGAGAAGATCAACGCGAACAGGGATACCCGGTTGAGGGTAAAACCCCAAGCCCAGGAAAACACCAGGGTCAGCAACAGGGTGATCAGAACGGCAAGACCGACAATCAGGGCCTGGCGCCAGCCCATGGCTGCCAGTACCAGCAGCACCACGCACAGGGTGGCGGAGATCAGATCGGTGATCAGCTTGCGGGCTTTCTGGGAGGCTGTAGCACCGTAGTCCCGGGTGACCAGTACTGTCACACCCTCAGGTAATGCGCGATTACGCAATCGCTCGAGTCGATCTTCAATGGCCGTGGTGATATTGACAGCGTTTTCACCGGGTTTTTTGGCAATAGCAAGGGTGACCGCGGGGTATACTTCGCCAGGCTGCCCCGCTTTCCCGGCCTCATGGGCCGGCCCGAAACCGGTCATCACGCTCTGGTCAGCCACTGTGCCGCCCCGGCTGATGTCGGCCACATCCTCAAGGTAAACCGCTGAGCCAGCTTGCATGCCCACTACCAGACGGCGAACGTCCTCTACCGATTTCAGCAGAGTTCCGGCCTGGACCGGAATGGACAGGTTATCCCGCGTAACCCTGGCCTCCTGACTGCTGGTGTTGGCAGCGGCCAGCGCGTTACGCAAATCGTCGATAGTCAGATTGAAGCCGGCCAGCAACGCCGGATCAAAACGGATATCGACCCGGTCAGGAATACCACCGATGGTATAGACATCCCGGGTACCCGGAACCCGCTTGAGGGCGACTTCCAGCATATGAGCCAGGCGGGTTAGTTCCTCGCCCGTGTGTCCATTGACTGGGTCGTAGAGGGTCAGGGTCATTACCGGAACATCGTCAATGCCCTTTGGTTTGATCACCGGCTGAGTCGCGCCCAGGTTTGTTGGCAACCAGTCCTGGTTTGAATAAACCTGGTTGTACAACCGCACCAGCGCTTCCTGGCGGGGCACACCCACTTCAAACTGGACGGTGATTACCGCCTGGCCCTGCCGCGACACCGAGTAAACATGCTTCACACCCTGAATCTCGCTCATCACCTGCTCGGCAGGTGTAGCGATCGCGCTTTCCACCTCGCGGGTGCTGGCTCCGGGAAACGCCACCATGATATCCGCCATAGTGACGTCAATCTGGGGCTCTTCCTCTTTCGGGGTGACCACCACAGCCAGAACACCAAGGATAATAGCCAGAACGGCCAGCAATGGCGTGAGATGATTGTTCTGGAAAACCCGGGCAATGGCGCCGGATGGACCCACAGGCGGCAGTTCCCGGCTCACGGTTTCGCCTCCGAGCCCAACTCGCTATCCAGGTTCAGTCGATCACTGCCAACCAACTCCGAAGGGTTGGTAACCACCCGTTCGCCCTCGCTCAGGCCCGCGAGGATCTCAAGCCGGCCGTTGTCCCTGACCCCGGTGCGTACCTGGCGCAGCCGCGGCCGATCCTGATCATCAAGCACAAACACAGCCCTCAGTTCGCTGCGGTGGATCAGACTGCTGGCCGGCACCCAGAGGGCCTCGCGGCTGGCAACCGGTACGCCGACTTTCACCAGCATGCCGGGAAACAGGGAGCCGTTGGGCTCGTTGAGCCGCATCCGCAACCGGAAAGTGTGAGTGGCGGGGTCGGCGTAGGGGTAGAACGTCATCTCGCCGGTTTCCAGCACCCGCCCATCTGCCAGAGTGACCCGCGCCTGGCGCTCGTTGCGCGCCAGTTCGGCGTATTTCTGTGGCAGGTCCACCACGACCCGAAGCTGCTCCAGGGAGAGTCCGCTGAGCAGGGGCTGGCCGGGATTTACCGACTCCCCCACCGCCACATGACGCTCAGTGAGGATGCCGCCATAGGGCGCCACTACCCGGGTATAGGACAGCTGTTCCTGTGCCTCGGAAACCGTCGCACTGGCACGCTCCACCCTGGCTCTGGCGGCGGCAAGATTGTTGCGGGCCTGATCAAACTCCTGGCGCGATACCAACCCCCGCTCATGAACCGCCTCGATTCGTTCAAAGCGTTGCCTCGCATCCGAAAGCGCCGCTTCAGCCTCTTCCAGCCCGGCCTGGGCCTGGCGCAACCGGGAGCGCTGCTCACTGTCCTCCAGCTGGACAATCAGGTCACCGGCGGCAACCGAATCGTCAACATCGAAAGGCAGATTCTGAACTGTACCACTGGTCTGGGCCGAGACAGTGCTCTTCTGAACAGCTTCGATAACACCATCGAGATGGACAGTTTCCTGAAGGCTGCTGCGCACTGCGACCGCCGTCGTCACTGCTCCGGCGTCGGCATTGCTCTGTCCCTGCGCCACCGAAGCCAAGAGCCCCAGAGCAATAGTAAAACCTGCAGCAGCAATCCGCCCCATTATGCACCTCCGGGATAACGCGTTGGTTATTAGGTAATAAGCTAAGATTATCAGCAATCCTCTCCTGAAAACATGCGGGCGTGGTTCACGACACCGATGATTTCTTTTTCAATGCCTCAAACCCGATAATGATGTCCATAAGCTCGCTGGTAATCTCATCCTGTCGTACCAGCCTGAACTGCCCTCCAACCTCCTCAAGCCGATCATCGACCGCCTGTTCCGCCTGCTGCATCAAGGCAAGCCTGGCCGCGTTTTCGGTGACCATCGCTTCCGCTGATGCCTGGAAAACGCTGGCAAAGATATGATTACGCAGCAAGGCCGCAAGCAGCGGCATTGCCCGCATCGTATAGTCGGGGAGGGATCGGGACTGCCAGCCAACCCTGCCGGGATCCGAAAGCAGCGAGGGTGCCAATGGCAACAACGGGCTTACTACCGGTTCCCGCTGCCCCTTCCCTGCCCGCCGGGTGAACACCAGGGTCACGGCAATCCGGTTATGCACATCGCCGCCCCCGATCTCGTCCAGCCGGGTCACAAGGTCACTCGCCAGACGTCCGATGCCATCGGCCGACGCCGGAGGCAGGAGGGTGACTTCCGGGCTGAGCCCCTGATCACTGAGGGCGTCATTCATGCGGGCGCCGACGCACAACACCCGGGTACCGCCGTCCACCCTGAACGCCTCGGTCCGTGCCGTCACGGCAAGCACTTCGTTGTAATTGCCACACAGGCCGTGATCAGAGCCAAACACCACCAGAATCCGCTCAGCGCTTGCGGCGACGGGCATCGCAATAGGGCCGGTTTTGGCTACAAATGCCCGGAGACCACTCAGCACGGTCTGGTGATAGGACTCGACCGATCCCGCAGCATGTTCGTAAGGCACCGCGTTGATCGCGGACATGGTTTTCATGGTGTGAACAATTCCGCGAATACTGGTCAGCGTCGCCGTGCGGCGGGACAGGGTTTCAAGTGTCTGGGTCATGGCCATCGCCTTCGGGCAATTTCAGAACCGTTCGAGCCACCCGCAGGAGCGTTGCCTTTTCATCGTCGTCCAGAGGACGGTTTTGCCCGATGCTCTCGGCAATGTCATCAAGCGAATCACCAACGCCTTTGCGCATCCTGGCCATGGCCTCGACCACCTCGGTTTCGGACAGTCCGTCGAGCAGCCCCTCCATCGCGGCCATCAGTACCAGAAGCTGCTCGGCGGCCGGAACCGGGTCGCGCTCGGGCTGGCGCAACGCGGCACGCACGGCAACCCCGCGGCTCAGGCGGGCCCGGGTGTTTTCATCCAGGCGGGTGCCAAAACGGGCAAAATCCTCCAGTTCCTCAAACTGGGACAGTGTGACGCGCAGATTGCCCGCCACATCCCGGAATGCCCGATGCTGGGCCTTGCCCCCGACCCGCGATACCGATAACCCGATATCCACCGCCGGAAACTGGTTTTTACGCACCAGCCGCGGCGACAGGTAGATCTGGCCGTCGGTAATCGAAATGAGATTGGTCGGAATGTAGGCGGACAGGTTTTCTGCCTGGGTCTCTACCACGGGTAACGCGGTGATGGATCCACCCCCGGCTTCCGGCGTGAACTGGCCGGCCCGTTCGAGCAGTCTGGCGTGTACATAGAAGATGTCCCCCGGGAAGGCTTCCCGCCCTGGTGGACGACGCAACAGCAGGGACAGCTCGCGATAGGAGCGGGCATGGTGCGTGAGGTCGTCGAGAACCACCAGTACATCCCGGCCCTGGTCTGAAAAGTATTCAGCCATCGTCATCGCCGCATAGGGTGCGATGTAGGCCAGACCAGGAGTGTCCTCATCGCCGGCCGCAACCACAATGGTGTTCTCTATCTGGCCGCTTTGCCGCAGGGTTTCAATGACCCGGGCCACCGCGTCTCCGCGCTGGCCGATGGCGCAATAGATACTCAGGACATCCGAGCGGACCTGGTTGAGAATGGTATCGACCGCAATGGACGTTTTGCCGGTTTGCCGGTCACCGATAATCAGTTCCCGCTGGCCCAGCCCGACCGGTACCGCGCCATCAATGGCCTTGATACCCGTGGACAGGGGGCGGGTGACCGGGGCACGGCTCAGTATACCCGGCGCACTGGCCTCCACCGGCCTTTCCGCGGTGACCGCCACCCCGCCTTTTCCGTCCCGGGGCTCTCCGGTGGCATCGACCACCCGACCAATCAGGCCTGGCCCGACCGGCACGCTGAACACCTTGTGAGTCCGCCAGACATCCTCGCCAAAACTGACCGACTGCGAGGGCCCAAGCAGGATAACGCCGAGCCGGTCTGGCTCCAGATCAAGCACCACACCCCGGACCCCCGAGGCAAAAACCAGCAACTCGTCCGCCAGAGCCCGGGCCAGGCCAGACACCACGGCAATACCATCACCCACCTCCGTCACCGTGCCCACTTCGGTCAGTGCCAGTGAAGGGGTCGGGCTGTCCAGAAGGGCACCAATAAACGTCTTCGCCGGAGTCAGCCCGGGTTCTTCAGCCATGATTGTTTACCCTGCCGGATCCACCGGCGGCCAGCCGTTCTGTCAACAAACCGACCAACTCATCGGTGTAACTATCAATTGTCCAGGCCACCTGGACACTGCCAATACGAAGAATCAGGCCCGGAGCCTGACGAGCATCCGTGCTAAAGCTCAAGGAAAGTCCGGGGGCCAGACGTTCCAGCGCCGCTCTCATCTTTTCCTGGGTGTTCTCGGGCAGGGGCGAATGGGTCGTAGCAATGGCCTGTTCCGCACGGCCAGCCGCAGAGGTAAGTTCCTCCGCCAAAGGTTTCAGCTTGCTGATCACATTCAGGGCAATGTGCTCCTCCAGATCCTCATCCGCCAGATCACGAAGCGCCCGGCGAACCAGCTGATAGAGGGTGTCGGCGCTGGCCAGATGCAATTGTCTGATGAACGCTTTCCGTTCGGCCTCAAGATGCGCCTGCCAGTCCTGTTTTTCACGCTCCAGCTTCTCGCGGGTGGCGGCCAGCAGGGCATCCTTCTCTTCCTCCGCCTGCTCGCGAATCCGCTCCGCATGGGCGGAATTATCAGCCAGTAATCGCTGCTTCTGTTCCAGAAACTCCACTTCGGCGGCGGCAGCCTTTTTCCGGGCAATCTCCGCCTCACCCATCCGTGTTGCGATTTCAGCCTCACGGGCATCAATTCCGTTCAGGATGGGCTTGTACAAAAATCGTTTGAGCAGCCAGACCAGCACCAGAAAATTGCCGATCTGGGCAACGACCGTGACCCAGTCAATAGACATGGTTTAACCTGCCGCAGACTGGGCGGCCTGCAGAGCCTGATCCCAGAATGGATTGGCAAACAGGACGATCATCGATACAACAAAACAGTAGATTGCAGTGGACTCGATCATCGCCAGGCTGACAAACAGGGTCCGTGACAGTGTCGATGCCGAATCCGGCTGCTGGGCAATGGCGGCAAGGGCGGCCGCCGCGGCCCGGCCCTCCCCGAGCGCCGGGCCGATTGCACCAAAGGCCACAGACAGGCCAGCGGTCAGAATGGAGACCGCAGCAATAATCGCAAAGTCAGTCATTTGTCTTTCTCCTTGCTCAAGGGCTTGCCAGCGGTGGCTGTCGCCGATGAGATATAAACCGTCGCCAGGATGGCGAATATGTAGGCCTGGATCAGACCTGTCAGCAAGCCGAGTACGTCCATCACCACGGGGAAAAAGAACGGCGCAACACTCAGCAGGATACCGGCGATAACCGCACCGCTCATGACGTTGCCATACAGACGTATGGCCAGGGATATACCGCGCGAGAATTCGCTGATGATATTGAACGGCAACATAACGACAGAGGGCTGAACGTAGGTTTTCAGATAACCGCCGATGCCCTGCCGGGTAATCCCGAACAGTGGCACTGCAATCAGTACCGACAGTGCCAGGGCCGCGGTCGTGGAGAGCGAGGCCGTGGGAGGCGTAAAGCCCGGTACAACCAGCAGCAGGTTTGAAAATGCAATAAACAGGAACAGTGTTCCGGAAAAATACAGCACATGGCGCGAGGCACGGGGTGAGATTTCCTCGATCTGGCTCTGGATGGCCGTCACAATAACTTCGAGCGTCGTACGCCAGCGATTCGGCGGCACATCCGGCCGCAGGTTGTGGGTAATCACCATGGAAGCGACCGTCAGTAAAATCATGACAACCCAGGTATAGCCGACAGTCTCATTGATGCTAACGCCCCAGACCGCGAACAGCGTTGTTTCATCAGGGGTCAATTCCATCAGACATCCTCCGGGCGAGGCCGAGGAATGCGGGCAAGTACAGTCGCCAGGGAGCGCACCAGAAAAAACGCCACCCCGTAGCCTGCAAAGGCCCAGGCCAGAGTGGCCCCGTCAGTCACCAGCCACCCCGCCGCCAGAAGCAATACGATGCGCACCACGGCACTGGGCAGAAGGACCGCTGTTGGCCGGGAAGAGCCCAGCGCGAAACGCACAGTCACTGCCAGACCTGCAAAATACAGAATACTCACGGTCACACCGACACCAAAGCCCATCAGCGCGTCCGGCCAGTCAACGATCATCATGATCCTCCTCTTCCCTGCTTTCCCTGCCGATCCAGGCCCAGGCAATGAAACCTCCCAGGGTCACACCACCCAGAATCAGGGCAATGACCCAGGGAAAATCCTGGGGCATGGTGCGGTCCAGCCATAATCCAAGAAAAGCACCACCGACGGTCGGAACCGCAATGGACCAACCGATCATGCCGAAGGCGCCCAGTCCACGCAGTGGACTCATACCAGCATTTTCCCGGGCCTTCTTCAGACGCTGCGCCCGACGACCGATATCGTCCTCCGGTGATCGACGCTGCTGGCTCATGGCTTGGGCCGTTGCAGGTCGGCAAACCGGCGAACCATGCCGGCCTCCAGCCTGGACAGCGCGGATCGGGCAACGCGTTCATCTTCATCCACCTCGATAAAGTTCCTCCGGACGCAGTCCTGCAACGAGTCAAGATCCTCCCCCAGGACACCACGCCGGATCGCGATATCGACCTGGTGGCCTTTTTTCACCAGAATGCCCTCGTCGATGCCGAAGATCTGCTCACTGCCATGTTCCAGGGTCAGAATCAGCACCGACGGAACCAGCGAGGTAACAAAATCAATGTGATTGGGCAGCATCCCGAACGCTCCGTTTTCCGCGACGGCGAACAGCTTGCGGGCCTTGCCCTGATACAGCACCCGGGTCGGCAGCCGGAGGCAGACTTCCATCTCCGCAGCCATGGTCATGTCACCACCTCAGGCAGTGCGCCAATCATGTAGTACTCACTTTCATTCTGCTCGAATTCAGTCTGCTCCAGGATGGTTTCACAGCCACTGAGGGTCTCTGCAATGGTCACGCGCTTGCCTTCGGTGCCGGTAAAGGCCGCGGTGGTGAAAAACGGCTGGGTCAGAAATCGTTCCAGTCGGCGGGCACGGGCAACGGTGGACCGATCCGCCGCCGACAACTCCTCAATGCCCAGCATGGCGATGATGTCCCTCAGCTCTTCGTATTCGGCGAGGGTGCGGCGCACCGCCCGGGCGATGTCGTAATGTCGCTGTCCAACAACCGACGGCGTGAGCATGACCGACGAGGATGCCAACGGATCTATTGCCGGGTACAAACCTTCGCTGGCGCGCTTCCGTGACAGCACCACGGAACCGGACAAATGGGAGAAAATATGGGCGGCAGCCGGGTCGGTGAAATCGTCTGCAGGCACGTAAACGGCCTGAACCGACGTGATCGCGGCGCTGCGGGTGGAGGTGATTCGCTCCTCCAGTTCCGCCAGCTCCGTGGCCAGTGTCGGCTGATAGCCAACCCGCGAAGGCATCCGCCCGAGCAGCCCGGATACTTCGGAGCCCGCCTGGACAAAGCGGAAAATGTTGTCGATCAGCAACAGCACATCGCGGTGCTGTTCATCGCGGAAATATTCCGCCATGGTCAGCGCGGTCTTGCCGATCAGGAACCGGACACCCGGAACCTCGTTCATCTGTCCAAACAACATGACCGTTTTATCAAGCACGCCGGCCTCGCCCATTTCCCGGTAGAGCTCTTCCGCCTCCCGAGACCGTTCGCCAATGCCGCAAAACAGGCTGACCCCCTTGTGATGCTGCACCGTGTTATTGATCAGCTCGGTAATCAGAACCGTTTTTCCGACACCGGCCCCGCCGAACAGTCCGGTCTTTCCGCCCCGCTCTATGGGCGACAGCAGATCAATGGCCTTGATACCGGTTTCCAGTATCTGGCTTTGGACCACACGGTCTTCCAGCAAGGGCGGGAGCTGATGAATAGCACGACGTTCACTGGTGGCCGGTACCGGCTTGTTATCCACCGGCGCGCCAAACACATTCAGCATGCGGCCCAGTATGGCATCACCCACCGGCACGGTGATCGACGAACCGGTCGCCCGAACCGGCATTCCCAGACCCAGCCCCTTCACCGGAGCCAATGTCATGCAACGGACCACGCCATTGTCCTCCAGGGCGGCCACCTCAAGGGCAATCTTGCCGGCGTAACACAGCTCGCGGATTCGCGGTACCGGCTCCGGGAACCGGGCACTCACCACCCCGCCACGAATGGCAATCACTGTACCCGTGCCGGCATCCGCAGAAGGATCCATAGAAACGTCCAGAGACTCGTTCTGGCTCATAACAGGGGCCCGTTACCCGGCGGACACGCGAGTGCCCGCCGATCCTTCAAGAATGGCCACGGCATCTTGCAGCCGGCCGATGCCGCTGATCCCGCCGGACTGGGCAAAATCGCAGGCGGCCTGGAGCTTGGGGCCCATGGAGCCGGCGGGCATATCCAGGGCCTGAGCCTTGGTCACCGTCAGTTCGGAAACCGGTGCCGCCTGATCGGTGCCATAATCCCGGTAGACGGCATCGACATCGGTCAACAGGAGCAATGCGTCCGCCCCCAGTTGCCGGGCCAGCAAGGCACTGGCGGCATCCTTGTCGATGACCGCTTCAATGCCGACCATGCTGCCGTCTTCCCGTCTCAGCACCGGGATCCCACCACCGCCGGCACACACCACGACCACGCCCTGGTCGAGCAGTAACTTCAGTACGCGCATGTCCGGTATTTCCAGCGGTTTCGGAGAAGGCACCACCCGGCGCCATTTGTCACCATCCGGCGCAATACTCCAGTTCGCACCGGCGGCCCGGCGCTCAGCCTCCTCGCGGTCATAAACGGGCCCGACAAACTTGGTCGGTTTTTCGAACGCAGGGTCCTTGGGGTCCACCACCACTTGTGTCAGCAACGTCGCGACCGGCCGGTCATGGCCGAGAGCATTTTCCAGTTCCTGCTCGATCATATAGCCGATCATGCCCTCGGTTTCCGCACCCAGGACATCCAGCGGGTAGGCCTCATCCGGCTTGTAGGACGCGCCCTGCAAGGCCAGCAAACCTACCTGCGGACCGTTGCCGTGAGTGACAACCAGGTCGTGGCCGGCACGGACAATACCTGCCAGCGAAAGCGCAGCCGTTTTTACGTTGCTGCGTTGAACCTCCGCGGTCAGCGGCTCCCCGCGTTTCAGAAGGGCGTTACCACCCAAGGCTGCCACCACCAGCATGTCAGCCTCCCAGGGTCGCCACGAGGACGGCCTTGATGGTATGCATCCGGTTCTCGGCCTGATCGAAAACAATGGAGGCGGGGCTTTCGAACACGTCGTCAGTCACCTCCATGGCATCAAGGCCATAGGTCTCCTGAATCTCCTTCCCGACCACCGTCTCGGTGTTGTGAAAGGCTGGCAGGCAGTGCATGAATCTCACCCGGGGATTGCCGGTTTTCGCCATCAGGGCCGCATTGACCTGATACGGCATTAGCAGCTTGATGCGTTCGGCCCATTTTTCTTTCGGCTCGCCCATGGAGACCCAGACATCGGTATAGACAAAATCGACACCGGCCACCGCGGCATCAACATCCTCGGTGATGGTGATCCGGGCACCGGTTTCTGCCGCCAGGGCGGCGGCCTCATCCTGCACGGCCTGATTCGGCCAGCAGGCCTGTGGCGCACACAAACGTACATCCATACCCATCTTGGCACCGCCGATCAGCAGGCTGTCGCCCATGTTGTTGGCGGCATCGCCGATAAACACATAGGCCACCTCCCTCAGCGGCTTTTCCACGTGCTCCTGCATGGTCAGGAAGTCCGCCAGGATCTGGGTCGGATGGAACTCATTGGTCAGACCGTTATAGACCGGCACGCCCGCGTACTGGGCCAGTTCTTCGACAACGGTCTGCCCGAACCCCCGATACTCGATGGCATCGTAGACCCGGCCAAGCACCCGCGCGGTGTCCTTCACCGATTCCTTGTGGCCTATGTGAGTACCGGTCGGCCCCAGATAAGTCACCCGGGCGCCCTGATCGAAGGCGGCGACTTCGAACCCGACCCGGGTTCGGGTGGAGTTTTTCTCGAAGATCAGCGCAATGTCCTTGCCCTCGAGTTTCGGCACCTCAGTGCCTGCGTACTTGGCCGTTTTGAGGTCCGCCGACAGCTTCAGCAGGAAACTGATTTCCCGTTGTGTAAAGTCTCTCAGCGTCAAAAAATGTCGGTTCTTGAGATTAAAAGCCATGGAACGTCTCCTTCGCTGTCAGACAGCATCCCTAATAGTTGGGCAGCTCATACAGCGACCGCCGCCCCGGCCCCGCCCCAGCTCGGCACCCGGTATTGTAAGAACCTCGATACCCGCCGCCGCCAAGGCCGCATTGGTATCGTCGTTACGGTCGTAACCGACAACCACGCCGGGACTCAGCGCCAGCACATTATTGCCGTCGTTCCACTGTTCCCGCTCACGCTCTTCCGGAGTGTCACCACCCGTTGGCACAACCTCCAGGGCCGGATAGCCGAGAATCTCCGCGACCACCTCAAACAGATGCCGGGTGTCCTGATTAAAGGCCAGAGTTTTGGCGCCTTCGCCGGGCCTCAGGTCGTAGCAGATTACGGCATCCGCCACCTCCTTGAACGCCGTCACTACGTTGCCCCCGCAGAAGGTAAACACCGTATCCAGGTGCATGGCCGAGCGGGATTTGGGCAACTGGCAGGCAATCACCCGATCCACCATACCGCCATCGAACAGGGCTTTTGAAAGCTGGCCAATGGCCTGGGGCGAGGACCGTTCGCCCATGCCCACCAGCACCGTGCGATTACCCAGGGGCATGATGTCGCCGCCCTCCAGGGTGGCCAGGCCATGATCGACCAGTGGATCGCCCCAGTGCACCGTGACCTTGCCGGCAAATGCCGGGTGGAACTTGTAGATAGCGGTCATCAGAAGGGTTTCCGGCTTTCGGGCCGCCCAGTACATCGGGTTCAGGGTAACCCCGCCATAAACCCAGGCGCTGTTATCCCGGGTGAACAGGAAGTTGGGCAACGGAGGCAGCACGAATCCGAAGTGACCGAGGTGGTTGCCAAACAGACCCACCGGATCAAAGGGCAGATCCGCCACCTCCAGGCCACCAATCAGGAACTCCGCCAGCGCTGTTTCGGGCAGTTCGTCCATCCAGGCCCGCAGATCCGACACCATGCCGACGCCAATGTGGTTCCAGTTGATCCGGTGGTCCAGAATCCAGGCCCGGCCTTCCGGAATCGCCAGCGTTTCCGCCAGCAGCTCGTTGACATCGAGAACCTCGACACCGCGGCCCCGCATGACCGCGGCAAACACGTCGTGATCCTTCTGGGCCTGCTTGACCCAGAACACATCGTCAAACAGCAGGGCATCGCAGTTGGACGGTGTCAGCCGCCGGTGGGCCAGACCAGGCCGGCAGACAATGACCTGGCGCAGGGTTCCGGTTTCAGAATGCACTCCAAGTGTTTGTTCTGGCATGACAAAACTCCTTTTGTCGCGTGTTCACAGCGGGTTCACAACAGGCTTCACAACAGTGTGCCGACGCTGATGATCACGCTAATAAACACCGTCAGAATCAGCAGCAACGGCCAGATAAACGCCAGCCAGCGATCGTAGGACACCCGCCCGATGGCCAGCCCACCAACCACAACCGCAAAGGTGGGATTGATCAGGTTTACCAGACCGTTGGCAGACTGGTAGGCGGTCACCACCAAGTCACGCCCCACGTTCGCGAAGTCCGCCAGCGGCGCCAGAATCGGCATGGACAGAACCGCCAGCCCGGAGGAAGAGGGCACAAAGAAACTCATGCCCACCTCAATCCAGAACATCAGGTTGATGAACGCCAGCTCCGGCAGCCCGCCCAGTGAGGTTTCCGCGCTGTGTAGAATGGTGTCGGCAATCATGCCCTGTTCCATGATCACCACGATGCCCCGGGCAAGACCAACCACCAGGGCAACCCCAAGAAGATCCCGGGCGCCATCGACAAAGCTGCCGGTCAGTTTCTTCTCACCCAATCGCGCAACGATGCCAATCACGATAGCCGCACCAAAAAACAGGGCTCCCATACGGGCCATCCACCAGCCTTGGGAAGAGACACCCCAGATCATCACTGCAAAGGTCAACGCGAAGATGATCAGAGCAATAATCTGGGTGGTCGTCAGGTTGGCGCTGTGGATTTCTTCGCCGCCGTCCTTCAGGAACAATTTCTTGTGGGCCGGCCATTGTTTTGCCACCACAGACCGTGACGGGTCTGCCTTCACACGATGGGCGTAATGCATGACATACCCGATACAGATCAGCAGGCCGCCGATCAGCAGAATGAAGCGCAGCACGATACCGTCGGTAAACGGAATACCGGCGGCATTTGCCGCAATAACAGTAGCAAACGGGTTGATAGTGGAACCCAGAACGCCAATCCCGGCACCAATCAGGATGATGGCAACACCGGTGACCGCATCGTACCCGGCGGCGAGTATCACGGGGATCAGAATGGCGTAAAAGGCCAGGGTCTCCTCCGCCATGCCATAGGTTGTTCCACCCAGGGCAAACAGCGTCATCAGGATAGGAATCATCCAGATTTCACGGCCTTCGAGATGGCGCATGGCGCTGCGTATGCCGGTATCAATGGCACCTGTTGCGTTCATCACGCCCAGAAAGCCGCCAAGAAACAGCACAAATAGTGCAACATCGATGGCATTCGCCACGTAACTGTCCGGATCATAGAATCCCGCCGTCGGCGCCAGCATCACGTCAATAAAGCCCTGAGGATTGGGGTCTACGGTCTCGTAGGTGCCCGGAACAGCGACCTCTCGCCCGACCTCTTCATTCATGGCCCGCTCATACTGCCCGGCTGGAATGATCCAGGTCAGAGCAGCGACCAGAACAATCAGGCAGAACAGAATGGTGTAGGCGGTAGGGAACCGCGAGGCAAGATCGTTTTCGGGGTTTTCGGGACTTGCTTCCGGCTTTTTGTCTTCAGTCACGATGCGTCTCCTTCCTTAATCGCATGGTGCAGACAGGTCCCCTCCGGGCACCTCAAGAGGCTGAACAGGTCCTTAGGCGCCGCGCGCGCTAGTCCAGGTCTGCATGACAACAGCATAGTTCATGAAGCCAGATCTGGAATTGAGGTGGAACAAATTTCAAGCAGGCAGAAAAAAGCCCCTGGTGGAGGAGTTGGTTCCACCCGGGGCAAGAAAGTCACCCGCCGGCTATGAGAAGCGGGTAACCGCCATTCTGTTACTTACCAGCGAGCAGTGAGTACCGCCCGGAAAGTCCGGCCCGGTTCGTTGACCCTATAGGCTTCACCGGTGAACAAGTCTTCCCGGCTGACGTGTGGTGCCCAGGTCTTGTCGAACACATTGTCCACCGCCCAACTCAGGGTCAGGTGGTCTATCAGGGGGTGACTGCCATTAAGACTGAACACGCCGTAACCGGGGGAAGTACTCGGATCGAGTCCGGATGCTTCATCAATCTGGTCCTGCCGTCGCGCCAGCAGCCATTGCGCCTCGATGCTGTGGCCCATATGGTGCCAGCCCAAAGTCTGGATGTACTGTACTGGCGGAATCCGTGGCAACGGTTGGTCCGTGTCGTTGTTGGTTCCCCGGACACTCGCCAGCCTGCCGGTGGCACTCCAGGCGCCATTGCTCCAGCCCAGCTCGCCCTCCACTCCCAGCAGGCGGGCATCGACATTTTTGTAACGGATGACATCCGGTGCCGGCTCGTAGCGCAACACGAAATCATCCACTTCATCGACCCAGATGGCGGGTCGCCATTGCCAGCCGTCACTCTGCCCTGCAAGGCTGAGCTCCAGCTTCTGATGCTTTTCGGTCTCGAGGCCGGGATTACCGACCCAGCTGGCCCCCTTGGCCACATAACGTTCATTAACACCCGGTGAGCGCACGCTGTGAGAGGCGGTCAGCTCCAGCGTGTTGATTGGGGAGACACGCCACTCGCCGGTCATAAAGCCACTGACGTTGTCGTCGGTCACGTTGGTATCGTTAACGTCGTAGACATTCTGGTAGATCGATGCCGGCGACATGGGCATCGCGCCGGGCTTCATGATGAACGTCTCATCGGCCCGATTGGCGTCCATCTCTAGCCGATCGTAACGAATGCCCGCACCCAGGCGCATGTCGCTGCGGATCCGGTGAAACGCCTCAAAGAACAACCCAATACGGTCACGCTCAACATCTGGCCACAGGAATGAGCCGACATTGGTCAGATCCATGCCGTTGTACATGGTGGCATCCCAGGTGTTGCTCTCTACATCCACACCCACTGCAATGTCCTTGGTGTAGTTGATGGTCTGGTCCAGCGTCAGGCGGGCGCCCAGGGTCCGGGTTTCCGAAAGGGTCTGCATTTTCATGGGCACCCCCATCATCACCGGGGGCTCACGCAGGCTGAAGTTGTCCATGACATGATCCACATCCGCCTGCCAGGCCATCAGGTTCCAGCCGCCGTTAGCCACCGGCGCGCCCACTTCCAGCCGAACCATGTCGGTGTCGGTCTTCGGTGCATCCATCCCCGACGCATACTTTACGTCCCGCTCTTGCTGACGACTGACCAAACCTTTGACATAGAAACCATTGCTCGCTGTCCAGGCACTGTCCAGGCGCCCCTCGGTGTTCTCGAAGGCGCTCCGGACCTCGTTGCCATCGCCATCCTCGTAATCATCTGCCTCCTCATAACCTGCGGAAAGGCGCAGATAATTGTCGCGGTTACCCAGCGCAGCACTGCCATTGATCAGCCTGCCGTCGCCATTATCGGAGCCGCCAGCGGTGAGATGACCGGTCGTCCGGTTACCGTCAGCAAATTCCGGCGCCGCCGTGGTGGCCACCACCTGACCGCCGGCAATGGGCCCCCATCGCAGGGTGCGGTTGCTGGTGCGAACCTCCAGCACCTGAGGCAGTGCGGAACTCAGCCGACTGGTGGGCGGGTCCATCCGGTTTGGACAGGCACCTTCCACCCGCATGCCATCGAGCAGGACATCCACCCGCTCCTGACCCTGTCCGCGAATCACCGGGTCCAGACCACCCCCCCCGAGACGGGAGAACGATACAGCCGGATTCGAGTCCAGCCTGGTGACGGGCTCAGATGCCAGTGCCGCTTCAGACAACCGGGCCGCCTCGACGGACTGGCCTTCGGTGATACGAATCAATAACTGGTCGTCATCCTGAGCCTGGGAAAAAGCAGGTGCAGCGACACACCCGGCCATTATCAGGCCGATAAGTCGTGTCAAGGGCTTTACGGTCATGCCTGAGGTTTCCTTAATCATCACGGGAGCGAGAAAAGTCGGATTAACTGCCGTTGATGATAAGGACAAACCAGGTCGCCGGCTTGAGACACAATGCCGCACCCCCAAGGGGGTATCCCTTGCGATGGCGCGGAGATAGAATCCAGCCCATGGAATGGCTGACCCACTCACAGACTGGTTTTCAACAGGCTGCCCGCTACCTGCTGGGTATGCGGCTGACTATTGTCGCTCTTCAGCTGATCGCGATTGCCGTTGCCGAAGCCATGATAACCCTGGCGCACCGAGCCGAAGCCCTGATCCTGAGCCTGGCGTATGCTGTGGTGGCGACACTCGGTTGGCTCTGGTTTACCCGGCGCCCACCCCACTCCGCCAGGGCGGTCAGTCTGGTCTTGATTGCCGATTTGCTGTTGATCGGCGCCTGGCTGTACCTCACCGGTGGTTACACCAACCCTCTGGTCTCCTTACTATTACTGCCCATTGCCGTGGCTATCATCCTGGTACCACTGAGCCAGAGCATCGCGGTAACCGTTGTCGGGGTCACGGTTTACACCTCTCTGGTGCTATGGCACACGCCGCTTACCCACGAGAACCACAATGCCAATCTGGCGCAGTTGCATCTGGTGGGCATGTGGGTGACCTTTGCCATTACCGCAGCCATTCTGCTTCTCGTTGTTGGGGCGCTGGCCCGCCGCCTCCGTCAGCAGCAGTCACAGCTGGCACAAATTAGGGAAACACGGCTGCGGGATGAGCAGATCATCGCCCTGGGGCTTTCTGCTGCCGCCATAGCCCATCGGCTGGGTACACCTTTGAATACCATGACCCTGCTGGTGGGAGAGATGAAATCCGAAGTGGCAGGAAAAGACCCTCTTGCAGACGATCTTGCACTGATGGAGAAGCAGTTGGGGCTCTGCAGCGGGCATCTGCAGCAACTGTCCACCGCAGCCATGCAGGCCAAGACCTCACAACTGGAAACCCTGGCAGCCCGGGACTGGATCCTGCGGTTGCGCGAATCCGCCACTCTGCTGTGGCCCGGGGCGGCTATGGAATGGCAACAACCGTTTCCCGCCTGCCCTGTGGCGGTGGATGCCACGCTTGACCAGGCCGTCCTGAACCTGTTGGCCAACGCGGTAACCGCCAGCCCATCCTGGGTTGCCATCAGTGCCCGAGAGGGGGCCGGAGGGCGGTTGGAAATGATTGTTGAGGACCATGGAGATGGCCTGGAGTCTACCCTTGAGGGGGCTCTTGGCGAACAGGTTGTGAGTTCAGAAAATGGCCTCGGGGTTGGTCTGTTCCTGTCTAACGCGACCATTCAGCGACTCGGGGGCACGCTGAAAGCCCGGGTTACGAACGACGGCACCACCATGATTATTGATCTGCCGATCGCAACGGATAACAACAGGCACCGAGGGGGAATTACGTGAGCGAACAACGGGCCTGGCTGCTTATTGATGACGACGACGCCTTCCTGCAGGTCCTTCAGCGCTCCCTGAGTCGGCAGGGCATTGAATCCCGACTGGCCCGGAGCCACCAGGAGGCCAGAGAGGCACTGGTGGCCAGCAACGTTCACCGGTGCGTTCTGGATCTGAACCTCGCGGGTGAAAGCGGCCTGCAACTGTTGCCCGAACTGCTGGACATGAGTCCGGATCTGGAGGTCCTCGTATTGACCGGTTACGGCAGCATCGCTACCGCTGTCGAGGCCATGCGCCGGGGTGCCGTGAACTACCTGTGCAAGCCGGTGACGGTCAATCAGCTGCTTGCGGGGTTTGAGCCGCTCGATGGTCTGCCAGACCTCCGGAAGGCGCCCCCCTCGGTAGAAGAGATGGAGTGGGAACACATTCAGCGGATACTCAGTGATAACGACGGCAACGTATCAGCGACCGCCCGGGCCCTGAACATGCACCGCCGGACGTTGCAGCGAAAATTGCAGAAGCATTCCCGCTGGCGCCAGTAAACATAAAAACAATATGGCAAAAAACTGACATCCATCAATTCCGTTCAACCATTTAGCAATGAATTTCTGCTCAACTGGTACCATCGGCACAGATCTCACAGGGAGGAGAGTTCACACATATATCCGCCGGAAAAGACAGATTACGACTCACATGCCCAAACCCCCGACCAAGATATCCCCCCCTTCAGACATAGACCCAAATCGCCTTGCCCTGGTTGCATCAGCAACACCGAACCTGCTGATCATGCTGAATGAAGCGGGACGTATCGAGTGGGTCAATCCCAGCTTTGAGCAACACACCGGTTATTCGCTGGCTGAAATCCGGGGGCGCTTCCCGAGGGAGGTCCTTTATGGACCAAACACAGACGCCAATACCGTAAAACGCATTAACCAGAAGCTGCACTGTGGCGAAGTGATCGAAGAGGATATTCTTCACTACACCAAGAGCGGCACACCTTACTGGGTACATACCTATTGTGTGCCGATTGGCGGTGAGCAGGGGATTGCACCGGGCTTCATTGCCATCCAGAACAATATTTCAGACCGGAAGAACAGTGAACGCGGCCTGCGCATCGCTGCCAGCGTATTTGACCGCAGCCATGAAGCCATCATGATCTCCGATCAGTCAAACCGGATGCTGGATGTAAATCCGGCGTTCTCACGGATTACCGGTTACAGCCGGGATGAAGTGCTGGGACTCAACCCGGCCATTCTCAGTTCCGGTCGGCATTCCAGGGAATACTACCGGTCCATGTGGCAGTCGATTGAAAAAACCGACCACTGGCGCGGTGAAATCTGGAACCGCCGGAAGAACGGCGAGGAATACATTGAACTGCTCTCCATCAGCCGTGTTCACCTGGAGGAGCCCGGGCAGTACTACCACGTGGCGGCGTTTTCCGATATTACCGCCCTCAAGAACCACGCCAGGGAACTGGACCGGGCGGCCAACTACGATGACCTGACCGGGCTGCCGAACCGACAACTCCTGGAAGAGCGGCTGCGCACCGCCCGCAATCATGCGGACCGGCAGCGTCGCAGCCTGTCGGTCTGCTACCTCGACCTGGACGGCTTCAAGGCCATCAATGACCGGCTGGGCCATGCAGCCGGCGACCAGACTCTGCGAACCCTGTCTGAACGGCTGACCCGGGCATTGCGCAGTGGCGACAGCGTGGCCCGGATTGGCGGTGACGAATTTGTTCTGCTGCTCCAGGGCGACGACAACCACGACGCAGTCTATCAGCGCATTCTTGCCACCGTTGGCAAGCCTGTTGCTGTAGGAGACCAGAGCGTCACCCTGACGGCGAGCCTCGGCATCACGCGCTATCCGGAAGACGGGGCAGACGCCGAAGGTCTGATCCGCCATGCTGACCAGGCCATGTACTCAGCCAAAGAAAAGGGCCGTAATCAGTATCACTTCTTCGACCCAGGCCTTGATGAGCATCGCCGGAATCGCCGGAATCAGCTGGTGGATATCACCCGGGCTCTGGAAAACGATGAATTCGAGCTATATTTCCAGCCCCAGGTCCGGATCACCGATAGCCAATTGTTTGGTTTTGAGGCGCTGATCCGTTGGAATCATCCTGAAAAGGGCCTTGTCTCGCCTGGCGAATTCCTTCCCATCGTCGAGAACAGTCATCTGGAAGTTCCACTAGGCCAGTGGGTGCTGAAAGAGGCCATTTATCAGATGAACGCCTGGAAGGAAGCGGGCGAGGATCTGGCCGTCAGCATCAATATCAGCGCGCCGCATCTGATGGACCGCAGCTTTGCCGACTACCTGGAAAGCTATCTGCACAGCCATCCGGAGGTGAACCCGGGGCAGATTACCCTGGAAGTGCTGGAGTCAACGGCCCTTGAAGACACCAAGCGGGCCAGCAATGTCCTGGCCCGGTGCCAGACCCTGGGACTGCAGGTGGCCCTGGATGACTTCGGCACCGGTTTCTCGTCGCTTACCTACCTGCGCACGCTGCCGGTGAACATTATCAAGATCGACCAGAGTTTCGTGCGCAACATGCTTGAGGATGCCAGCGACCACGCCATTGTGGAAAGTGTGATCTT
This sequence comes from Marinobacter sp., assembly GCF_048269445.1. Taxonomy (GTDB): domain Bacteria; phylum Pseudomonadota; class Gammaproteobacteria; order Pseudomonadales; family Oleiphilaceae; genus Marinobacter. The sequence continues at coordinate 342,968 of NZ_JBLXIQ010000001.1, forward strand.
CCTGGCCCAGCGGTTCGCCCATCCGGTATTGGCAGAAGGTGTTGAAACCATGGAACACGCCCGGGCGCTCAGGCACATGGGCTGCAACTTTGTGCAAGGCTATGGCATCGCCCGTCCGATGCCCGCCAGCGAGGTTCTGGGCTGGGCACGCCAGTGGCAGGAACGGGTAGAAACCGGTAAAAGTGGCGATGCGCTCAACCCGGTTCTGGCCTCTGGCGAGGGCATCTGACCGGGTACGGCGTTATCGGTAACGTCGCTGATCAAGGGTTGTCAGCCGGTCCGGGTGAAACACCATCAAACCGGTCACGAAGGTGCCGTTCACAAAGCCCTCCGGAATCATGAACAGGGGCAGGTAGCGCAGGTACTCGTGCACCAGTTCGTCGAAGGTGTAAACACCACTACTCCAGAGCATCAGGCACATGACGACGCCGGCGGCCGCCACCGAAATGCCCGCGCCGAAGAAGCCACAGAAAAAGATGTAGGCGAAGAAGTTCCGGAAGTTCTTCCGGCGTTCCCACAGCATGATCCAGTGGCTGACCAAAGCCGGCACCATCACCGTCACCAGGCCATTGGCGGCAAACATCACTAACGGCTCACGGCCTGTAATAACCGTGATCACCAGGGCCAGCAGGCCGGCCATGACTGCCAGAGCCCAGCCCAGCATCAGGGTAATCACGGTGATTCCGAACACATGAATCGCCAGACCCGGCGAGATCCCGGCGCGCAATTGCCAGACAAAACCAAGCACCACTGCTGCGCCGAAAAACGAGTGCTGAAGGGCGTTGTCTTTACGAAGCGCCTGCCAGTCGATGGAACGCAGTGCCCGGGCCAGAATTACCAGGAACAGTAGCAGAGTAACGAGCCACTGGCCGGTCGATAGCAGGTTTTCGGTCATTCCCATGGTACAGTCCCGCTGAAACCGGAGAGGAGCTACCATGATAACGGCCCGCCCCACCCCCGGCGCAAGCGGACCTTGTGACGTCAGGCCACTTGTTGTCTGAACCGCCCCCTATCGGTCAGGCTCTGCCAGGCCCCGTAGGTACTGAGAAATACCTCACCCCCCAGATTGGCCAGCAGCTCCGTGCTTTTTAGGCGATCCATCACAGGGCCTTTCACCTCGGAAAGATGCAACCTGACGCCGGCGTCCCGCAGGCGTTCATTGATCGCTTCCAGGCTCTCCAGTGCGGAGGCATCCACAAGGTTCACGGCCGGGCAGACCAATACCAGATCTTTTAACTCCGGCTCCCGTGTCACCAGATCCATCACCGTTTCCTCCAGGAAGCGGGCATTGGCGAAATACAGGCTTTCATCCACTCGAAGGAAGGTGACCTTCGGGCACAACTCCACCTCGTGACGAAGCACATTGCGAAAATGCTCCGTGCCGGGTACCCGGCCAACCACCGCGCAGTGGGGACGGCTGGTGCGATACAGGAACAGTCCGACAGACAGCGCCACCCCGGCGATAATGCCCGCCTCGACACTGTGCACCAGCGTCAGCACGATGGTGGCAAGCATGGCACCGAAATCGGTGCGGGAATAGCGCCAGGTTCGGCCCAGTGCTGGCAGATCGATCAGGGTGGCAACGGCCACGATAATGGTGGCCGCCAGGGTCGCCTGGGGCAGCCAGGCAATGGCCGGGGTGAGGAACAGCGTTGCCAGGGCAATACCCACTGCCGCATAGGCCCCGGCGGCCGGGGTTTCAGCACCGGCATCAAAATTGACCACCGAGCGCGAGAAGCCCCCGGTTACCGGCATGCCACCGGACAGACCGGCACCAAGGTTGGCGGTGCCCAGACCAATCAGCTCCTGATCCGGATCGATCCTCTGGCGGCGTTTGGCGGCCAGTGTCTGGCCCACAGACACCGATTCCACAAAGCCCACCACGCTGATCAGCAGGGCACTGACCGCCAGCTGCTGCCACAGCCCCATGTCCAGAGTGGGCAGGGCCAGCTCCGGCAATCCTCGGGGTACGTCCCCAACCAAACGAACGCCCTGGCTGTCCAACTGAAGTTGCCAGGCCACCAGGGTTGTCACCAGAACCGCCAGGATGGGCGCTGTTTTGGTCAGGATGTCCGCCACTCTCGGGGCCAGCCCCATCGCTATGAGAAGGGGCTTCAGGCGCTTACGCGCCAGTACCAGGAACAACAGCGCCCCGGCGCCTACGGCCAGGGTGGCCAGATTGGTGTCGCCAATCGAACGCAAAAGCGACTGGCCAATTTCCAGCAGGTTATGCCCGGAGGCCTGAATTCCGAAAATATGCTTGATCTGACTGGCAGCGATCACAATGCCGGAGGCGGTAATAAACCCGGAAATCACCGGATGGCTCAGAAAATTGGCCAGGAAGCCGAGCCTGAAAACGCCCATCAGTGTCAGCATCAGGCCCGACATAACCGCCAGTAGAACCGCACCAGCAACGTATTCCGGGGTACCTGCTTCGGCAAGCGGTGCGAGCGCTGCCGCTGTCATCAGGGAAGCCACCGCCACCGGACCGACAGACAGCGTTCGGCTGGTGCCGAACACAGCATAGATCACCAGAGGCAGGATGCTGGCGTACAGGCCAACCTGGGCAGGCAGACCCGCCAGCAGCGCGTAAGCCAGGGACTGGGGGATCAGCATCACAGTCACGATGACCGCGGCCACCAGGTCACTGGTGGCCTGGCCACGACCATACTGAGGCGCCCACTCAAGGATAGGCAGATAGCGTTTGAAGTTCATCGGGAACCTCAGAACAGGTTAACCGGAACTTTCAGGTACACCTGACCGTTATCCTCGGCGGGCGGCATGTGTCCGGCACGCATATTGACCTGCACTGACGGCACGATCAGCCGGGGCATGTCCAGGGTCGCGTCCCGCTCGGTGCGCATTTTCACAAATTCTTCCTCGGACACGCCTTCGTGAACGTGAATGTTGGCCTTGCGCTGCTCCGCCACCGTGGTCATGTACTGATATTCATCCCGGCCGGGAGCCTTGTAGTCGTGGCAGAGAAAAATACGGGTTTCCGGCGGCAACGACAGCACCTTCTGGATCGAATGGTAGAGCATACGGGCATCGCCACCTGGGAAATCACACCGTGCCGTACCATAGTCCGGCATAAACAGGGTGTCTCCGACAAAGGCAGCATCACCAATGACGTAAGTCAGGCAGGCGGGGGTGTGGCCCGGCGTGTGCAAAACATGCCCTTCAAGGCCACCGATCAAGAAGGTATCCCCCTCCTGGAACAACTGGTCAAACTGGCTGCCGTCGCGCCGGAATTTGGTACCGGCATTAAACGCCTTGCCAAAGATCTCCTGAACGTCTCGAATATGCGCGCCAATACCGGTTTTGCCACCGAGCTTCTCGTGCAGGTAGGGCGCCGCAGACAGGTGATCGGCATGGACGTGGGTTTCCAGGATCCACTCAACCTGCAGATTGTTGCTGCGGATGAAGTCAATAATCTCATCGGCCGACCGAACATCGGTGCGACCGGCGGCATAATCAAAGTCCAGCACCGAATCGAGGATCGCGCAGGCCTGGCCTTCCGGATCCCGCACCACGTAACTGAAGGTGTTGGTAGGTTCATCAAAGAAATGCTGAACGATCGGGTTGCTCATGACTATCACCTCTATCGGACCTGATATATCTACATTTGATTCTAAGGATATACTGTTTGGTAATATGAGGTGAAATGATCTTTTCTTATATGCGCAATGTCCCTGATGCATCGACAAGGCAGCCCCTGCCCGCTTGCTTGGCCAGGTACAGCCGGTGGTCTGCCAGTGAAATCAGGGCATCCGGGCTTGCCGGGCTGTCCGTCAATTCATCGATGCCGGCCACGCCAGCGCTGACGGTCACCGCAATGGCCTGACCATCAAACACGAACCTTTCATCATGCACAGCTTCGAGGATCCTGAGCACCAGCTGAGGCACATCGCCATGTTCCACGGCGCTGAACACAACGATGAACTCCTCTCCGCCAAAGCGCGATACAACATCCATGGATCGGGTCTGGCGAATCAGAATCTCGGCAAACCGCTGGAGGATATAGTCGCCTCCGAGGTGTCCTATGGAATCATTGATCCGCTTGAAGTGGTCAATATCGAACATCACCAGAGCAAATTTTTCACCGCGCCTATTACTCCGGCCCAACATCTCGTCCAGCCTTGGCATCAGGTACCGGCGGTTATGTAACCCGGTCAGCGGGTCCCGGATCGACTGGTTGAGCAGCTCCTCCTCCAGCCGGTGACGCTCAAGAGCCCCGGACAGCAAGCCCGAAACAATAATCAGCAAATCCGCCTGATCCTCACGCCAGGTTCGGCGACGCATGGAATCCACACCAAAAAAACCGGTTACCTTGCCCCGTACCCGGATGGGTACACAAAACATTGACGACACACCCTGCTCCTGCAACAGAGCCCGCTCCGGGGCCGCCTCATGGGGAAGGCGGTCGACATCTTCAATGAACACCACCCGGTTCCCGGCCACCATGCCGTCGATCTGTTCATGCCACCAGTGAAAACCCTCGATCGACACCTCTTGCTGGGTGTCGATCAGGGACGGCACGCCTTCCCGGCACCATTCATGGGTATTGGTCATGCGTGCGTAATCTTCGGAGAATCTGTACAGGTAGGCGCGGTCCACCTCGAAGAACTCACCGATGGATGTCAGGAGTTCATCAATGCACTGATCGATGGTGCCGAAACCGAGGTTGATGAACTCTGTGGAGAGACGGGCGATGAGTTTCTGGAAACCTGCCTGAAACGAAAACTCAGCTTCACTTTCGCGCAGGCTCTGCTCCAGTTCCTTGTAATGCTGGATATTGTGAAACTGACCATACCAGATGGTGCTGCCATCCGGCTGGCGCTCCGGTTCTGAATGGGCCTCGAACCACTCATAATTGCCTGTTTTCAATTTGAGGCGGGCCCGATAACGCCAGGGGTTGAGAGTAAGCGCCGATTCCTGAATGCTTTCAAGGATGGCATCGGCATCGTCAGGATGGATTAACGAAAACACCTCATCGGCGTTTTCATTCAGCACCGAGGGATCGATACCAAATAGCACCTTCACCTGATTGCTGACGAAGGGGTAGCGGTGGGACTGGCCGTCAGCACTTAGCCAGTAGGTAAACAGGACACCAGGAGTGCCCGAGGCCAACTTCTGGAAAAACCCGACAGACATGGCGGACTTCTGTCCGTTATTGGACCTTTTCGCCATGGGCTGCATGTCTCCCTGATAAAGGATTCACCTCATCCTGTCAGAGAAGTGTAGTCCAGCATGACAGCAGCAGCTACCCCGGCGGTACCACCTGATCAGAGGGCGTCCAGACGCTCTTTGGCTTCTTTACGGCGACCGGCATCCGCAAGATCCCGACCGGGTCTGCCAGGCGCTTGCAGGACTTTTCGGAGGTACGTTTTAGCACGCTCAGTCTCTCCCTGCTCCAGCAGAAAATCACCGAAGAAATAATTGGCATCTATGCCATCGGGGTTGATGGCCAGCGCCTTTCGAAGGTAACTCCGGGCTTTGTCATCATCGCCGAAGCCCAGAGGCCAGCCGGGCACCTGATAGTAGAGACTGCCGAGGGAGGTATAGGCAGAGCCGTCGAGAGAGCCATCATCTATGGCCAACGCGGCTTCCAGTGACTTGCGGGCATCCTTGACCAGCCCGAGAGCCCCGAGTCCACCCTTGGCGCCGGCATAGGTGCTCAGGACAATACCCTGCCAGATCAGGGGCTCGGCACGATCGGGGTACCGGGCAACAAACGCTTCAGCCTCGGTCGCAAGGCCCTCGAAGGCCTTCTCCTGCTGGTTTTCCGGCAACTGGTATTGAATTTCCGCCCAGCGTTGCTGAATGTCCGCCAGTTCGGTTTCAAGATCGGCGGCCCAGAGGGGCATGGCGGCCACCCAGGCCATCATCAGAACCATCCACTTCATGACAATACTCCTGAATTGAGAAACCGTCGTATGATCGGCAGTTGCTTGAGCATGGCTTTATCGACGATGCGCGGGAGTACGCCGTTGATGACTATGAACAGCTTCTCCGGCCAGCCAAGGAACCGGCGGCGGTCATCGTTCTCCATGGCTTCCAGAATCTCCGATGCCACCGATGCCGGTGTGTCGACGCTGTTGCCAAGGGCCCGGTTAAGCTCGTTCACTTCTTCCGGATTCATTTCTGTCGCGGTGGCCCGGGGCGCCACGTAAATCACCTGAACGGCGGTATCCGCCAGTTCCCGGCGCAGTGCCTCGGTGAAACCGCGCAGACCGAACTTTGTGGCGCAGTAGGCGGTATAGCCGGGGAAACCGATGCTGCCAAAGGTGGACCCGACAAACACCAGAGCACCACTCCCGGCCTTCTCGAATCTGGGAGCAAAATGCCTGGCCACCAGAATGGCAGAGCGAAGGTTCACCGTTAGCTGGGCGTCCAGTTCACTGACATCCATGGCGGCGAGCCCGGCAAAGCGATTCTGGCCGGCACAGTGGATCACCCCGTCGATATCCGGGTAGGCTTCACTCAAACGCAACAACTGCTTGTCGAGATCGGCGGCCGCCAGATCCAGGTGTACCACCGACACACCTTCGCGGTGTTCGAGCCTTTCCGGGTGCCGGGAAGCCACAATCACCCTCGATCCCGCGCGCACCAGCGGATCCACCAGGGCCTTGCCAATCCCCCCGGTGCCACCCAGCAGGAGGAACACCCGGTCATGCAGCCTCATGATTTTGCTCCTTGCGGCTCGCCGGCAGCGGTATGTTGTGCAGCATGTCGCCATAGAGCCGGTACACCACGCGGGCAGCATCAATAATGGCTTGCTGGTCGTCCGGGTCTGTGATGTCGTTCATCAGGTTGCGGAAAAACTCGAAATGTTCCTGGTCCAGGGCACCATGGGAATACAGATAGCTGAATGCCTCATCGGGAAGACCCAACAGCTTCTGAATCTGCTCACCCAGCGGTGTCGCCAGTTCAATGGAAGTGCCTTCAAGCACCTGAACCATCCCGAAGAACGTGGCAGGATTGCCCCGGTTAATCTGGTCGTACAGGTACGAGACCATGAGCTCGATGGACAGGTCCGGCTTACCGTTGCGAATTGCTTTCTTGTCCGCACCGCAAGCTTCCAGGTCATTCAGGATCCACTCGTGGTGGCCATATTCCTCGTCGATGTACTCAACCAGTGCCTTACGGACGAATTCCATCCGCTCCGGCAATCGGGCGCCGCAGGCCATCATCAGGGGAACCGTGTGCTTGACGTGGTGGAAGGCCTGGGTCAGAAACCAGGTGTAAGCCTCAAGACTGAAACGCCCCTCGGCAATCGCCCTGACCACCGGCGCGCCGGTGACGTGTGCCCGAGCTTCTGCTGTTTCCTGCTGCAATCTGTCAAAAAAAGCCATGTGAGATTCTCCTGGCGTGTTGGATGAAGCTGAACAATCAATCGATAAGTTCGTGAAAATCTGAAAACTGTCTGCAATCAGTGTCGGCAGGTCGGCCTGAATTTTGTGGCGTACCGGCCGGCCGTTTGTGGTGAGGTGACCGGCGGCCTGGGTCAGGAGCTGCCGGCGAATGTAGAGTGCCTCCAGCCGTGCATAGTCGGGCAGCCCGGCATTGAGCGCGGTCAGCGCAGATCGTAACTGGTCCGGCGAGCGGCCATCCCGGATCACCACCAGCGCGCTGGGGTTCGGATCGCCGTCTCCAAATACCACCGCCTGCTGGGCGCCCAGGCCCTGGATCAGTTCACTCTCCAGCCATTCCGGGCTTAAGTTGCGGCCAAAACTGGTAATCAGAAGATTCTTGGCACGACCATTCACGGTCAGAAATCCTTCTGGACTGAGACGCCCCAGATCCCCGGTATCCAGCCACTCCTCCCCTTCGGGTTCATCGCCCAGATAGCCCAGATGGGTATTGCCACGGATCAGAATGTGGTGGTCTGAATCCACCATCACATCAACGTGGGAGAGCGGCTTGCCAACGGCGCCTTCGCGTTCATCACCAGGTACGTTGAGGGCAACCACCGAACTGCATTCCGACAAGCCGTAGCCCTCGTAGAGCGGCAGTCCGACAGCACGGCCACGGGCCAGCAGGTCCGGAGACACCCTGCCACCGCCAACGGCAAGGAACCGGAACGACTGATGGTCCAGCTGTCCCTGTTCGGCTGCCGCCACAAGCGCCATGGCCAGCTCCGGCACCAGAATCAGTGACTGCGGCTGGCTCTGGTTAATGCCCGCCACCAGGCGTCCAAGATTTAAACCGCTGCTTCCGGTCACCCCCAGGCTTTGGAGCGGAGCCAGGGTGACAGTGGCGCCCATCAGCAGAGGCAGGTAAACCCCCGCAATATTCTCCAGCAGCGTGGCCAGCGGCAGGATGCACAGGTGCTGTTGCAGCGGCACGCCCTCCAGCCGTTCTTTCAGAGCCAGTGTGGTCGACGTCATCTGCGCTGAGGACAGACACACCCCTTTGGGCGTGCCGGTACTGCCGGAGGTGAATGTGATCTTGGCGGTGGTTTCCGGCATCCAGGCCCCGGCTCCGGTTACCGGCAGGTGCCGAAGCCAGACACCATGACCCAGATGCTCACTGCCGAAACCCTGCTCACCGGACAGCAGGCAATCCAGGCTGGCCCGTTCGGTCAAGTGCGACGTCTGGGCTTTCGAGAAAAAAACCGGCACCGGGACACACACGACCTCTGCCAGCAGGCAGGCGAGATCGGCCAGAATCCAGGCCAGGGAATTGTCCCCGCACAGGCCAACACGTTGGACTCCCAGGCGACGTAACTGATCGGCCAGCGCTTCGGCCGCCTGCATCATCTGGCTATAACTGACTGCCGAATCCGGCCCCTGCAGGGCCGTGCGGGAAGGGTGAGCCAGCGCCTGACGCTGGAGCAGTTCAGGCAAGGCGACCATAAGCGCCCTCCTGAGCCTGATCTGTGCCCTCAACAACCGGCTGAACAAACCGTAAAAGGCCCGCCTGGCGAAGAGCGGCAAGCCCATCCGACACCTTGACCGCCATCACTACCGGGTGGTGATCATAATACCGGCCCCATCCGGCACCGCCGTCCGGAAGCCGGGCAGGGTCGGCATCGCCCAGAACCTGGGTGGCAATCCCCAGGCGATGGAAGCTGTTGCGCAGTTGATCAGTGCCGGTGCACACCACCCAGTCGTAACCGGCACCGTCCAGCCAGACCGACAGGGAGGCAAACAGATAACGGCTGACACCGGCTTCAACGCCGGCCAGGTGGGCAATCTCCGCGACCTTTTGGCGCTCAACGCCCGGAACCGGCATCACGGTTTCCACCGGAACAGCCAGGTAATCCTCCAGAAACAGTCTCTCCTGGCTGGCATTCCTGACGCCGACCGCTGCCAGCAGTGTGCCCTGCGCAGTGGTCAAGGCCAGCAGCTTCGGAATCCGCAAGGCAGGATCGGCACCATAAGCCTGCAAAAAGCGCCGGCGGATAAAGCCGGCAACGGTATCGGCCACGGCAGTCTCCGGAGCAATCAGGCTGAACCATCGACCGGCACACCGGATGACCGGAACCACATCCCGGCCATCCGGTAGGCAACAGGTGGACATCGTTAGCGGGTCAGTCATGGGCTTTCTCTCCAACAGCATCGGGGCCAACAGCATTTGGGCGCGATGCCCTTTGGTGATGACTGCCAGAATAGAGAGCGAGGCTTAATCGAGCCTTAAGTCCGAGCCATAGTTTTCTTAAGCCGGCCTTAAGGTTTTACCGGCCTCCCGGTTAAGGCTCGCTTAAGAAAGCCCGCGTAAAGTGCCGTGGCAGTTGCCGGACTCCGGATATCAGGAAGTAGCGTTGTATGAGATCAGCCGTAATCCAGCCAGCCCGATGGAAAAGACTGCTCCGGTTCCTCACTGGAGGCGGCTTCGCAACACTCATGCACTGGTCGGTCATGTTTGCGCTGATCTGGACCGGCTCCGACGCCGTTCTGGCCACAGCGACCGGCGCCACAGTAGGGCTCGCCATCAATTACCTTGCTCAGTACCGCTATACCTTTCGCTCCGGCCTCCCGCACCGGGTGGCATTTTCCCGCTATCTGGCCGGCGCCGGCCTGGGATGGGGCCTGAACCTGGCAAGCTTTACCGCCATGTACGCCGGCACTGGCCTGCCCATGGTTTCGCAGATTGCCGCAACAGCTGTCGCGACTCTGGCCAACTATTTCCTTGCCGAGAAGTTTGTATTCCAAGAGGAACAAACCAATGACACGCCCTGACGCCAAGCTCAGCATCGTCATACCGGTTCACAATGAGGCCGACGTTATTCCGGCCCTGTTGAATCGCCTGACTTTGGTATGCCGCCAGATGGGGATTACCACTGAGCTGCTGTTCGTGGACGACGGCAGTAGCGACAACTCTGTCGCACTGCTGTTACAGGCACGACGCCGGTACCCGGATATCCGGGTACTGCAACTGTCGCGAAATTTTGGCAAGGAGGCCGCCGTGACCGCGGGCCTGAATCACGCCCGTGGCGACGGGGTGGTCCTGATAGACGCCGACCTCCAGGATCCGCCGGAGCTGATTCCCGACATGGTGAACGAGTGGCGCAAAGGGGCCGATGTGGTGCTTATGAAACGACGCTGCCGCACCGGTGAGAGCTGGGTCAAGCAGGTAACCGCCTCCGTGTTCTACCGGCTGATCAATCGCATCAGTGACGCCCCCATTCCGGTGGACACCGGTGATTTCCGGCTGATGAGCCGGCGCACCGTGGACGCCCTCAACCGCCTTCCGGAACGCAACCGCTACCTCAAGGGCATGTTTGCCTGGGTTGGCATGCCCACCGTAACCCTGGAATTTGACCGCGACCCCCGGGCAGCCGGTAAAACCAAGTGGAACTACCTGAAGCTGGTTCACCTGGCCATGGAAGGCATCACCTCGTTTTCCACCCGTCCGCTTCGCATTGCCCTGATCCTGGGCCTGCTGGCCGCGGGGGCGGGCGGGCTGTTCGGCACCTGGGAAGTGCTGAAGGCATTGGTGCTTGGCGTTTCCACCCCTGGCTACGCCTCCATGATCGCCATGATCACCTTCCTCTCGGGGATCCAACTGCTGTGCGTCGGCCTGCTAGGTGAATACGTCGGCCGAATCTATATGGAAACCAAACAACGACCGGTCTTCATCCTCGCCGAGGATAGCGACAACCAACTCCAGGATTATCAACCGACCCTGCGGGTAGCCGGCAATGACCAGAACAATTAACACCCTGCTATGGCTGTTGTGCTCCGTTCTGGCGATAAGGCTGGGGCTAGGCGCGATCCTGCCATTTGCCGACACCACCGAACCGCGGTACGCGGAAATCGCCCGAATCATGGCCGAGACCGGTGACTGGATCACGCCCTGGTTTGATAACGGCGTGCCATTCTGGGGCAAACCGCCACTATCATTCTGGGCCCAGGCATTGTCCTTCAAGCTATTCGGCATTAACGAATTCGCGGGCCGGCTGCCCTCCTGGCTCGCCAATGCGGGCATCGTTTACCTGGTGTACGCCACGACCAGAGCTCTGCACACCAGAGCCGATACCGATGCGGCCCGGGCAAGCGGGCTCTGGGCTGCAGTCATTTACAGCACCACAGCACTGGGCTTCATCAGCGCGGGGACCGTAATGACGGATTCCTTTCTGGTACTGGCGACGACGCTCGTGATCGCCAGCCTGATCATCCGGTTGCAGGAAGGTTCGACACTTTGGGGCTGGGCGTTCTTCGTCGGCCTTGCCATCGGGTTGCTCGCCAAAGGCCCGCTGACACTGGTCCTGACCGGCCTGCCAGTCTTTGTCTGGGCTGCCCTGACTCGACAGTGGCAAACACTCTGGCAACGCCTGCCGTGGCTGCGCGGCACAGCACTCATGCTGACTCTGGTATTGCCCTGGTACATCCTGGCAGAACTGAAGACACCCGGATTTCTTGACTATTTCATCGTGGGCGAGCACATCAAGCGCTTCATTGTCAGCGACTGGCCGGGCGACCTTTACGGAGACGCCCACGACTTCACCCGGGGCACCATCTGGCTTTACCTGTTGCTGGCCAGCTTCCCCTGGGGTCTGATTGCACTTGTTGGCTGGGGGCTGACTCGCTGGCGGGGAGGCCGTACCGACTACCAGCAATGGCAGCCAAAAAAGCCTGGGCTGACCGGCCTGATCCTGGCCGCGGCCCTGACTCCGGCGGTGTTTTTCACCTTTTCCGGTAACATTCTGTGGACCTATGTCCTGCCCGGTCTACCCTTCCTGGCAGTACTGACAGCCGGCCTGCTTTCCGGTACAGACGTGCGATTCCTGCCCAAATACGCTCTCACAATGGCCCTGTTCATTCCGGTGGTCGGGACAGCAGCCGGCACCTGGTACGCCCTGAATCCCGGCAAATTGAAAACCGAGCGGGAACTGGTGGCACGGGTGGATGCGCTGCCCGGCGTTGCTCCCGATGACTTGTTTTACCTGAATAGCGCACCCTTCTCGGCACGCTTTTACAGTCACGGGGATGTCCGCTCACTATCGCAGGAGGCTCTGGCACTCCGTCTCACCCAGAACACAGTCGACAAACCGTTACTGCTAGCGGTCGATAACCGCAACACGTCCATGATCCAGACCTTGCAGGCCCAGGCCGAAGCGATTGATGGCAGCCGGCGCTACACTGTGTTCCGACTGATTCGGAACGCCTCCCGCACCGCCGAATCCGATCCCGTGAAGAAAGAGCGGCAAAGCGGCTGAGATCCTTTACACTTTCACCCTAAACACTTTTCCCGAAACGGATTCCGTTCGATGCGCATACTCCTGGTAGAAGACGACCACCTGCTTGCCCGAACCATGCTGGACATGCTGCGGGAAGACCAGAACACCGTGGACTGGCTGGATGACGGCCAGCAGGCGCTAAGCGCCCTGGGAGAGGAGCACTTTGACCTCGCTATCCTGGATCTGACCCTGCCCCGGGTGGACGGGCTCGAAATCGTCCGGCGCTGCCGACAAGAGGGCAACCAGACGCCGATTATCATCCTGACCGCCAGGGCGGACCTGGACGAGAAACTGCGGGGTCTGGATGCCGGTGCCGACGATTACCTCACCAAACCATTTGCCATGGCCGAACTCAAGGCCCGGATCAGAGCCGTAACCCGGCGCGGACGGGCAGACAGCCCGGCCACCGGGTTAAGTGTTGGCCGCCTCACCTTGCATCCGGATACCGGGAATCTGTCGATCAATGGCGACAAGGTGGCACTGCCCCGCAGCGAATTCCAGATTCTGCATTACCTGATGCGCCACCCGGACCAGGTCGCCACCCGCCGCCGGCTGGAAGAACAGTTGTATGGCTGGGAGCCAGGTGCCGAAAGCAATGCCCTGGAGGTACATGTACACCACCTGCGCCGAAGGATTGGCAAAACCACCATCCGCACGCTCAGGGGCGTGGGCTATCTTCTGGACAGTGAGGCAGCCAGCCGGGAGCCATCGGAATGAGCCTGACGCGCAAGCTCACCCTGCTGGTAACGAGTACCGTTTTTATCATCACATTGATCGCGGCCGGCTGGGGTTACTATGTCAGCGACCACCAGCTGGAAGAACTGTTCGATGCCGAACTCGCCCAGAGCACACGGATTGTTCAGGGACTGATAGAGCATCTGTCCGGAACCCAATCGGTCGAGCAGCTCTCACAAACGCTCTCCAGAACGCTGCAGCTACCGGAAAGCGCTTACCAGGGTGACGAAGAGGACGACGAGATTCTCCCGGATGGCGCCGGCCACAAGTACGAACGCAAGCTGGCCTTCGAGGTGTGGTCCCCGGACGAGCATCCCATTCTGGACACCCTGCGCGCCGACGACGCGCAAGGGCTGGAGCCGGGTTTCAGCTGGCAGGAAGTCAGCGGCTATCAGTGGCGTACTTTCACCCTGGAAGATCCGGCGACGGGTTACTGGATAAGGACCGCCCAGCGGGAGGATGTCCGCAACGAACTCAGTCAGGAAATTGCACTCGGCAATGTGCTGCCCTTCCTTATCGCGCTGCCCCTGCTGGCGCTTGCGGTCGTGGGCTCCATCCAGCTGGGCTTTCAGCCGTTACGCAAGCTGGAAAGACCGGTTCGCAATATGGCGCCGGAAAACATCCACCCCCTGGATGATCGCCAGGCGCCTCGGGAGGTCGCAGGGCTGGTACATGCGGTGAATGGCCTGCTGCGGAGGCTGAACCAGGCGCTGGAACGGGAGCGACGATTTTCGGCCGATGCCGCACATGAGCTACGGACACCGTTGGCGGTGTTGCGACTGAATCTTGAGAAAGCCTGTGCAGACAAACCGGAGCAGTTCCAGGACCTGATCCAGTCGGTGGACCGCATGGTGCACCTGGTTGAGCAAATGTTGTTACTGAGCCGGATCGATGCAGGGACCGATTTTGCCCCGGCGCACCACAACCTGTCGGCAATTATTGAACAAAGCATTGCCGATGTGGCACCGCTGGCCCTGAAGAAGAATATTGAGCCGGTACTGGAAGACGATGCAGGCCAGGCCCTGGTGTGCTGCCACAGCGCCCTGATCAATACCCTGATGCGCTCCCTGCTGGCCAATGCCATTCAGTACAGCCCCGAACATACCGTTATTACCACACACCTCGCGCCTTCCGGCGACGGTTACCAGATAACCGTCTGTGATCAGGGCCCTGGCATTCCAACGGAAGAGCGGGAACGGGCTCTGAGCCGTTTCGTCAGGCTTGATCAGCGACTTGGTGGCGGAGCCGGGCTCGGGCTTGCCATCGCCCGCCGCATTGCAGAACTCCACCGAGGCCAGCTCACCCTCGCCGCAAGGGAGGACGGTCAGCCCGGACTATGCGTCAGCATCTGGCTGCCTGCACGTTCTTCCTCTCGAAACAGCCACTCTTAAGATTGAATTAAGGTTAAAGGCGTACCATATTTACTCGTATTGACGGGGAATGTTGAACCGCCCCGTTAAAGTTCAGCTTTCGAGGACGTCTTGAGATGGGCAAGGAAAGAACCCTGTCGCTGGTTATTCCGGCCAAGGATGAGCAGGACAACATTGCCAACCTGCTGACAGAAGCCTTCGGTGTCATGCGGGATTATCCCGGCTTCGAGGTTGTTCTGGTGGATGATGGCAGCCGGGACCAGACCCTGGATACCGCTATCCGGGCGGCTCGATCCCTTGGTGGTCGCCTCGTCACGGTTCGTCATGAACAGAGCATTGGCCAGAGCGGCGCGCTGGCCACGGGCATCAGGCACGCCCGAAGCCGTCTTATTGTGACAATGGATGGTGACGGCCAGAATGATCCCGCTGACATTCCGGCACTGCTGCAGAAGGCAAACACGATCCAGGCATCGGATTTCTGTATTGCGGGCTATCGGAAGAACCGCAAGGACACTGCCTGGAAACGGTTCCAGTCACGGCTGGCCAATCGCGTGCGCGACGCCCTGCTGCACGACGGCGTGCCAGACACCGGGTGTGGCCTCAAGTTGTTCCCCCGGTCCACATTCCTCAAGCTGCCCTGGTTTGACCATGGACACCGGTTTATCCCGGCGCTGGTGCGAGGTATTGGCGGAGAGATTGCGATCGTGGAAGTCAACCACCGCCCCCGTACAGCCGGCACCTCCAAATACAACGCGTGGAACCGGGCCTGGGCCGGCATACTCGATCTGTTCGGCGTTCTATGGCTGCTCCACCGGACCCGTATTCCCGTCATTGCCAACCCTGTTACGGCCAACCCCGTTGATTCCGATACCCCGGCATCGGTAACGGAGCAGTTCTGATATGTTCAACTGGTCCCGCTGGGTGGCGTTTGCCGCGCTGGCGCTGGTTGGCTATCTGGCAATCCAGAATGGCTGGTTCGACTTTATTGCGGACAGGGCCCAGGTAGCCAGTTACCTGCACAGCCATGGAATTGAGGGCCTGCTGGCTATCACCCTGGCCGGCGCGATCTTCACCGGTATCGGTGCGCCCCGACAGCTGCTGGCCTTTGTGCTCGGCTTTGCCCTCGGAGGTATCAACGGTACCCTGGTATCAACGCTGGCAGCGGCTATTGGCGCCACTGGGTGCTTCTTCACCGCCCGATGGCTGTTGCGAGTACCCCTGACCCGCCGGTTCGGCCGGCGCATGCGCCAGTTTGACGATCTGTTTCAGGAGCAGACCCTACTGAAGGTGCTTATGGTCCGTTTGTTGCCCGTGGGCAGCAACCTGGCGACCAATCTCGTTGCCGGCTGCTCCGGTATCCGTTTCCTGCCCTTCCTGGCCGGCAGCACGCTCGGATACCTTCCGCAAATGCTGGTATTCGCTCTGGCAGGCGCCGGCATTGGCGCTGCTGACGAATACCAGCTGATCCTGAGCGTTGCGCTGTTCATTCTGGCCTCCATGATTGGCGCGTTGCTTTACCACAATCAAAGAGCAAGAAACCTGGCCAATTCCGTTTCCGATCATCCCTGAGACCGATTCATGCCCGCATCACCTTTCGTTCGCCATCTCCCCGATTACCTTTTCAACCTTTCGCGGAACCGGCTACTGCTCGTGCTGCTGGCATTTGCCGCAGTGATGATTTTCACCGGTATCGGCCTGCGATCCCCGTGGCCCGCCGATGAACCTCGCTTTGCCGAGGTTGCCCGGGAAATGGTGGCTTCCGGTCAATGGCTGATTCCCATGAGAGGGGGCGAGTTCTATCCGGACAAGCCTCCGGTCTTCAT
This sequence comes from Marinobacter sp., assembly GCF_048269445.1. Taxonomy (GTDB): domain Bacteria; phylum Pseudomonadota; class Gammaproteobacteria; order Pseudomonadales; family Oleiphilaceae; genus Marinobacter. Next base: position 359,581 of record NZ_JBLXIQ010000001.1, read on the forward strand.
GTGGAGCATCGCCCTGTTCTATTGGTTAACAGGCAACCTGAAAGTCGCCTTCCTGTTGCCAAATGCGCTGTGCAGCCTGCTAACCCTGGGTCTGGTATTCGATCTTGGCACACGGCTGTGGAACCAGCGCACCGGCACCATCGCCGTATTGCTGTTACTACTGGCGCCGCAGTTCCTGATTCAGGCACAGAAGGCCCAGATTGATGCCATGGTCGCAGCCTGGATTACCGTCGCCTGTTACGGTCTGATCCGGCATTTTTTCACCGGGCCGGCCTGGGGCTGGTACTTTGTGGCCTGGGCTTTTATGGGCCTTGGCATAATCACCAAGGGTGTCGGGTTCCTGCCCGCATTCATGTTTATCCCGATCCTGGTACTCAGCCTCCGGAACCGTCAGCTTTTTTCCGGCACACTTACCTGGCGCTGTGCGCTTGGTCCGCTGGTCATGATCGCCGTCGTTGCGGCCTGGCTGATTCCCATGGTGCTCTACGTGAACAGTGTGGGCACAGAGGAGGCTCTTGCCTACCAAAATAACATTCTGTTCAGACAGACCGGCGAACGGTACGCCGACTCCTGGGGCCATTTCCAGCCCTGGCATTACTACCTGACCGATGCTATTCCCTCCCTCTGGTTTCCGCTGCCACTACTGTTACTTGCATTGATAAGTCCCCTCGTGGGCGCCATCCGGCGAAACCCGGTCATTCCCGTTCTGCTGATCTGGATAGCCCTGGTTGTGGTGTTTTTCAGCATCAGCCCTGGCAAGCGTGGGGTGTATCTTTTGCCGGCATTGCCCATGTTCGTCCTATGTCTTGCGCCGCTACTGAGCACTCAGCAACCAGCCCGCTGGTTTCCAGCGGTTCTGACGGCACTGCATTTGCTGCTGGCCACCGCTCTGATCGTTGTTGGCCTTATGGCCTGGAACGACCATCCCAGGTTGGTCGAAAAAGTGGCGGACTACAGTCGGGACCCGGCACGGCTGCATGAGGCCGGGACGCTGGTGTTCAGCGTGGGTCTGGTATGGCTGATCAGCCTTGCCGTGTTCTGGCGCTCAAACGCGCTGGGGCGCCTGTTCGTGGCCATGATGATCAGCTGGCTGCTTTTCACAACCTGGGGTTACCGGGTTCTGGAACCATTGCGAACGCCTCGCAACATTCTCGCGGCTGCGGAGCAGAGCGTTCCCGCCGATGCGCAACTCGGCATGATTGATTTCCGGGAACAGTTCATCCTGTTCTCCAGGCTCGATTTCACGCACTTCAGCTTTTTTACGGGCCTTGAACAGGAAAACCGCAACGCCTGGCTGTGGATGAAGGAAACCGCAGACAGCTACCTCATCGTCGCCGATCAAATTGAGTTGCAATGCTTTACAAAAGAGGGCGCTATACCTTTGGGAACTGCTCACCGGGACAACTATCTTTTACTCGGTGATGAGCAGATGAAGCCCAGTTGCGCACCGCCCGCCAGGATCAAACGGTTTACCACGCCGGCTCCTGGCAGTTGGCAAGACTGAGCTGGCAGTGCATAAAGACCGACCGATGGCGTCAAAAGAAAATAAACGATGAAAAAACAAGATATTAAAGCACTTCGGGAAGAGAGCCGCGTTGATTCAGTGAAAATCGTGCGATCCCCCTCAGATGCACACGAATGGGTCGTGCTCTTTAAGGAGATTGAAGGAAAGAGCTTTTTCCTGATCTCTGACGATGATCAGGTGTGTAGCTACGCGACTCTGGATGCTGCCGTTGAGGCGCTGGATGCGCTGGGATTTGCGCGTGCGGAAGTTCTGTTCTGATCAAGCCTGCCCGGTATGGGGCAACGTGACCGAAACCTGCAAGCCCTGGCCTTCCGGGCCGGACTCGAGCCGAATATCTCCGCCCATGCCACGAATCAGGGTGCGTGCGATGGCCAGCCCCAGGCCAGCACCACCAGTCTCACGACTGCGGGACTGCTCCAGGCGGTAGAAGGGCTCGAATACCCGTTCGCGTTCCGCTTCCGGGATACCCGGGCCCTGATCGGTGACGGTAATGACAGCCTCGTTCTCGGTAGTGCCCAGTTTCACCTCTGCGCGCTGCCCGTAGTGCACCGCATTTTCGATCAGGTTGCGCAGGGCGCGTTTGACGGCTTCCGGCTGTCCTTGAAGGACGCATCGTGGGCTGTCCTCGTAGTCTACGGCCAGCCCCATGTCCTGCAGATCACCACAAAGGCTGTCCAGCAGGGTGGCCAAATCATAACGGCGGTGCTGTTCGGTGGTGCTGCCTCGGATGAAGTCAAGGGTGGCTTCGGCCAGGTGCTGCATCTCCTGCAGGGACTCGAGCAGGCGATCCCTGTCCTCGCCTTCAGGCAGCATTTCCACCCGCAGCCGCATTGAAGTAATGGGGGTGCGAAGATCGTGTGCAAGGGCCGCCAGCAGCCGCCCTCTATCTTCCTGCGCGCGGCTGACCTGATACTGCATCTGGTTGAAGGCGCGCGTTACTTCGCGGATATCTTCAGGGCCTCGCTCCGGAATCTCGACCTTTTCTCCACGCCCGAAGGCATGGGCGGCATTACTCAGTTCGTTCACGGGCCGCAGTATGTGGCGGATAGCCAGCAGCAGCGTGAAAATCAGCAGTATGGCAGTAATGCCAACGCTGGTAAGAGTTGCCTTGAGCCAGAGCCAGGAGGGCGCCGGTTGCTGAGCCCGAGCGTTGACCCACTGCCCCGAGGGCAATGCCAGGGATACGCTCAGGGTGGGCGGGCACTCATGTCGTTCCTCGTCTCGATCATCTTCGTCATGGTCGTCGTGTTTTTCGCGTTCGTCATGCCCATCCTGATCCGATTCGTGCCCCGGCAAACATTCCTGCTCATCGGCTTTCATTGCGGTTCGCACCTGCTCCCGGGTCAGACCCAACTCCGTCGCCAGTTGCTCCGTCATCGCGGGGGTCCTGTCGTCGGTGAGATGAGCAGTCGGATCGATGGAAAGCTGCAGGGAGGGGCTCGAAAGTGCCCGTAATATGCGTTCCTGCCGCTCCGGGTCTGTGGTGTCGAGCAGGGTGTAGGCATCGGTAACCCGTTGCAGCACATGTTCGACGCTTGCGCTGCGCAAGGCGCCCTGGCGCTCACCGGCCAGAATCGCGATGGTGATGATCTGTGCCACCAGCAGCACAAGGACCAGCAACAGTGCCAGCTGTCCTCCGGAACGCCGGGGCCACAACCTCATTGCCCTGCCCCTGCCACGCTGGCAATCCATTGGTAGCCGCCTCCCCAGATGGTCTTGATCAGCCTGGGATTGCGGGGGTCCGGATCGATTTTCCGTCGTAGCCGGCTGACATGGTTGTCGATACTGCGATCGAACGCGTCCGCTTCCCGGCCCAGGGTCAGATCCATGAGCTGATCCCGGGACAGCACCCGACCGGCGTGCTCCAGAAACGCCAGCAGCAACTTGTACTCGGCGGTGCTGAGGGACACTTCGACGCCTTCAGGATCGATCAGTTGATGGCGGTCGACGTCCAGGGTCCAGCCCTCGAATGACAGGCATTGCCCGGCCATCGGGCTGCGTTGGGGCGGTAGCGCGATTGTGCGGCGCAGAACCGCCTTGATGCGGGCCAGAAGCTCCCGCGGGTTAAAGGGTTTGGTCAGGTAGTCGTCGGCGCCCATTTCCAGGCCAACGATGCGATCCGTTTCCTCGCTCATGGCGGTCAGCAGAATAACCGGCAACTCGGTGTGTTCACGCAGGTAACGGCAGAGAGTCAGGCCATCGTCTCCCGGCATCATGATGTCCAGCACAACCAGGTCGACAGAGTGGTCTCTCAGCTGGCGTTTCATGGCATCCCCACCATCGGCCAGGTACACACGCAACCCGTGTTCCTGCAGATAACGACCGACCAGGTCGCGAATGTCTCGGTGGTCGTCGACCACCAGAATCGTGGGAGAGGTGCTCACTTGTTACTCCGTCTGGATGCTCATTGCCCCGAGTATAGGGGAGTCATCGCGGCAGATGGGCATGAGGTTGTCAAAAATCATCCCAATTCAGGCTGTTGAGACAATTTGCGACAAATTCGACCACCAGCCGAGACAATTCTGCGACGTTTTCCTGGTGCAATAGCTCGCAACCAGCAATGACATTTCGTCATGGGTTTTATTCAACAAGGAGTCCTGTCATGAAAAAAACCACCACGATTGCAGCTTTGTCGGCCGCCGCTTTGCTAGGCGCAGCGCCGCTTTTGGTGTCCGCGGACGACGATGACCGGGGAAAAAGCCGTTATGAGCACCGCACTGACAGCAAGCTCATGAACGCCAACCTCAAACAATACAGCACTGACGAAATGCGCATCATGGCTTATGGCCAGGCGCTACGCCGATTCGGTCCGGGGGTGGAAGTTACTGTGAATGAAACAAAGGACGGTACCTATCTGGTGCAACTACGGGACGCTGAACAGAACCTGATCCGGGAGCAGGAGTTCAACAAATACGCCGCACCGGTTCGAGGCTCTCACCAGAACTGATATCCCCTAATCAACGCCGAGTGCCCTGTAGGGGCGCTCGCCAACATCCTCAAGGAGATTGACGATGACATTGATGGACGCTGAAAGCCGCTACGGGGCTGTTTCCCGGGGTGTGCACTGGATTATGGCAATCCTGCTGCTGGCCATGCTCGGCAGCGAGGTGTGGTTCGAGGCTCTGGAAGATACCCTCTCGGAGGCCTCGTTGATGGCCTGGCACCAGAGTATCGGGCTGACACTGCTCGGACTGGTGGTGTTTCGTGGCTTTTGGCGATGGCTGAACCGGTCGCGCCTTGCACCGCCTGTGCGCTGGGCCAGCGTGGCAAAGTGGGGACATATCGCCTTGTACGCGCTGATGATTCTGATGCCACTATCAGGACTAGCTGCGGCCCTTGGGGAAGGAGACACAGTCACTTTCTTCGGATGGACGGTTTTTGCTCACGGGCCGGAAGTGGAATGGCTGGAAAGCAGTGGCGAAGACGTCCATGAGGTTCTGGCAAACGTGCTCTGGCTGATGATCGGCGTGCATGTGGCTGCAGCGCTGGCACATCAGTACCTGCTCGATGACCGGATCATGAAGCGTATGGCGTGAATGCTGGGGGTTCGGCGCCTGGCGCCGAACATATCAGCGAGCTTTCAGGTTTATCTGTTTCGATCCTGCAGAGGGAATTTGCCCGCTTTTACCCTTGCTTACATACTCAATGGCCCCGCCGGACTTTAAGAAAGCAGCGGTTTGCTCCTCAATTGTGGCGGTAGTCACTGTATCTTTTATGAGTTTCTTGCTCATGGTGTTCTCCCGGTTGAACGCTGGCTCATTCGCCAACTTCTGAAGACCATTATGCCTGAAATAGGAAAAAATTGTTGCATTTTATAATTAAATTAGATTTTCACTATCGCCATTACGGCGATAATTCGTGCAAATAACCCGGTTTCCAAAGCGGTGCAAGATTAAGTCGCTACTCCGAATAACGCACCGACCCCAGCAGTCAAAGCCATTGCCAGGGCGCCCCAAAAAGTGACCCGAAAGGCCGCTATAAGAACTGGAGCGCCGCCTGTTTTCGCTGCTAATGAGCCCAGTAATGCAAGGAACACAAGTGCGCTGCCCGGAACAGCCCACATAAGCATGGAAGCTGGTAACAACAGGACGACAAGCAGAGGAAGAGCCGCACCCACCGAGAATGTTCCTGCCGACGCAAGCGCAGCCTGAATGGGACGAGCCGTTAAGATTTTCGAAATGCCAAGTTCATCGCGCGCATGGGCTCCAAGAGCATCGTGCTTCATCAGTTGGCTTGCTACCGTGGCTGCGAGTGCCGGATCCAACCCGCGCCTGACGTAAATCTCAGCCAGCTCCGCTTGCTCTTGTTCAGGTGCGTCAGCCAGTTCTCTGCGCTCTCTGACAAGATCGGCCTGCTCCGTATCAGATTGTGAGCTGACTGAGACGTACTCACCCGCTGCCATCGACATAGCGCCTGCAACGAGACCGGCAACACCTGCGACCAACACAGCCTTGGTTTCCGTTCCGGCGGCGGCCACACCAAGCACCAGGCTGGCGGTAGATACAATGCCGTCGTTTGCACCAAGAACCGCCGCCCGTAGCCAGCCGATCCGATCTGTCCTGTGTCTTTCAGCATGCCTCATACAGAGCTCCAAATAAAAGGTGAGCAGTAGACCATCGCGATAGCACCCGGCTAGCCGGGCACAAAAACGGGAAACCCGTCCAGCTCAGTAGACAGCAGGCGCTGGCCAAACAGTTTCTCGAGCGCCGAGACAACCAGCATATCCCGGGCCGGGCCCCAGCAGGCCTGACCATCTGGAAACATCAGCAGGATCTGATCACACCAGCGGGCGGCCAGATTCAGGTCGTGCAGGCACATGAAGACTGCCCGCCGGGATGTGGCCTGGCTGCGCAACAGCTTCATCACCGAGGTTTGATGTTGAAGATCCAGATGGTTGGTGGGCTCGTCCAGCAGCCAGATTGCCGGCGCCTGGGTCATCAGCGTGGCGATGGCGACCCGCTGCCGTTCACCGCCGGAGAGTGTGTTTACCAACCGGTCCTTCAGATGGATGACGCCCAACGCATCCAGGGCGTGCTCGGCAATGGCCAGATCCTCACCACTTTCCATCTGCCAGGGTGACAACCAGGGATGGCGGCCAATCAGGGCCGTTTCCAATGCCGTGGCAGGAAACCCGTCCTGCCGGTCCTGGAACACCAGGCCCATCTGCTGCGACACCCGTTTGCGGCGGATATCTGCCAGCGGCAGGCCGTCCAATATAAGCCGGCCGCCGCGGGGCTCCCGAAGACCGGCCAGAGTGTGCAACAGCGTGGTTTTGCCTACGCCATTCGGGCCCAGAACGCCCCAGACCTGGCCCGGCTGCAGGGACAGGTTCAGGGGCACACCCGGGGTGCGTCCGGGAATGTCGATAATCAGCTCGTCGGTGGCCAGGGTTGTCATCAGCGACTCCGGTAGAGCAGATACAGGAAAGTCGGAACTCCAATCAGTGCGGTGATCACACCCACCGGCAGCTGTTCCGGCGCGATCGCCACCCGGGCCAGCGTGTCGGCCAGCACCAGCAGGGTACCGCCTGCCAGGGCGCAGGCGGGCAGAATCAACCGCTGATCATTGCCCAACACCAGCCGCAACATGTGCGGCACCACCAGGCCGACAAAGCCGACCGCTCCGGCCATGGTAACGGCGGTCGCCGTGAGCAGGCTGGCCATCAGATAGATAAACCACTCCAGAGGCCGGACCGACACACCCAGGGCAGCCGCCTGCAAGGAACCCCGGGCCAGCACATTCAGCGTTCGCCCCAGCGGAAACACCAACAGACAGACCAGAGCCAGAATCACCAGCCCTGGCCAGGGGGTGACGGCGTGGGAGAGATCCCCCATCAACCAGTACAACATGCCCGGAAGCCGGGCCGCGGGTGTCATGGAAAGAATAAGTGTGATCACCGCGCCCCAGCCGGCGGCCACCACCACACCGGTCAGCAGCAGGCGAGAGGGGGTCCAGCTTCCGCTGCCATGGGCAAGGCCAAACACCAGCAGAGTCGCCAGCATGGCGCCGGCGAAGGCGGAACCGGATACCAGAAAGCCCGCAACGCCGGCCAGCATGGCCAGCAAGGCGCCAACCGCCGCGCCGCCGGATAAGCCAAGCACATAGGGATCCGCCAGCGGGTTGCGCAGCAGCACCTGCATGAGTGCACCAGCTACCGCGAGCAAGCCGCCGGTGGCGAACGCGCTCAGGGTGCGTGGCAACCTCAACTCGAGGATCACGATTTGCTGAAGGTCAGTGCCACTACCGGCCAGCACCCTCAGGGTGTCGTCAATACCGGTGCCGCTGCTGCCAATACTGACCGACAACAAGCCCGCCGCCAGGCTCGCCAACACCAGGATCAGCAGGGGCTTCAATGGGCTGGAGACTGCAGCGGGGTCAGAGATTGGCACGGGCCTGCTCCAGGGTCTGGCACAGATGTCTGGCGCCTTTCACGATACGAAGCGTGGGCCGGGCCAGCAGATCCGGTGGTTCCAGGAACAGGTTACCGGCCGACACGGCTGTGAGGCTGGGGAACTGCTTCCAGTACTCCAACCATTGGCTATTGCCCGCTTCTCCGGCGGTAACAATCACCTCCGGATTGACGGCCAGCACCGCTTCCCGGCTGATCCGGGGCACCAGCCTCGGCAACTGGCCGAATACGTTGACGCCGCCACACAGTTCGATGGCCTTGCTGATCAGCTCCTCCCGGTTCACGGTCATCAGTGGTTGGTCCCAGATCTGATAGAACACCCGGACCGGCTGCGCGCGGGCATACTCGGACTCCAGGCTGGAGATTTCCTGGCGGAAAGATTCCGCTCGTGTTTGCCCCACAGTAGGCTGCCCCGTCAAAAGAGCAAGCTCCTCAACCGCCCGGGCAATATCCTCGAACGTGCGCGGGGCCAGCCAGAACACCGGGATACCAAGCTCCGCGATCCGTTCCAACTGGCTGCGGGAGTTGCCATCACTCCAGGCCACCACCAGATCCGGTGCCAGCGAGACGATCGCCTCCAGATCCAGCCGGTTGCTGTCGCCCACCTGAGGCAACGCCGCAGCCTCGGCCGGGAAATCACTCCAGGCACTGACGGCCACCACGCTGTCGCCGGCGCCGGCAGAGAATAGCAGCTCGGTGGCACCGGGGGAGAGGGAGACGATCCGGCCGGCAGGGCTCGGCAAACAAACACTGTGCTGAAGAGCATCTTGGGCGCACACCTGCGCCGCCGACGCCCCCCCGGATAGCATCAAGAGCAACGCAATAAGACCGATTCCAGCGTTTCGAATGGTCATCTATCGGTCGTGTCCTCGATTTCAGGAACGCAACTAGCGAACAAAATTGTAGCGAACTGACAGCAATGCCGTTCGTCCTGCACTGATGTAATTCCGGTTGCTGTCGTACTGAGCCAGCGCATACTCATTATCCAGCACATTATCGATAGAGGCCGAGACCTGCCAACCTTCAGCAAAGCTCATACCTGCCCGCAGGTTCCAGACAGCATAGCCAGGGATCCGGATACGACTGACCACTTCATCAAACCGGTGGCTCTCAGCGCGGACACTTGTTCCCGCATACCAGCGACCAAAGTCCTTGTCGAGATCAACGCGAATGCTCTGCTCGGGACGACGAATCAGTTGAGAGCCATCCTCCTGGTTTTCGAAGTCGCCCAGGCTGGCTACTGCTTTAGTGCTCCAGCCGTTGCGTTGCCATCCCACAACAAACTCCATGCCCCTGAGCCTGGCCTTCTCTACGTTGAGCGGCTTCCCGGCTTGACTGTCATAAACAATCAGTTTGTCGACCTCGCTTTGATAAATGGCTGCATCCCAGAACCAGTTCTGGTAATTACCTTCCATGCCAGCTTCATAGCTAATCGATTCCTCGGGCTCGAGATCTGGGTTACCGAAGCCGAAGGGATAATAGAGGTCGTTGAAGGTCGGCGCCTTGAAAGCTGTTCCGGAGCTGAGCCTCACGCGGTGATGGGGATCAAATTGATAGCCATAGGCTGCCCCCCATGTTTCATGGGCTCCATAAGCCTCATTGTCATCGCTTCGCGCGCTGAAATGGAGGTCAGACGGCCCGAAGTTCAGTAGGGCCTGGCCAAAAAAAGCATCATTGTCACGGCTGTTTTCAACGTAATTGGTTGATGCCTTAACCTGGTCAGTCATTGTTTCGGCACCCACGACAAACTCATGCACTCCTGCGGTAAGCCAGTTTTCGATGCGAGATGTGCGCGTTTTCGTTGTCACCTCGAAAGGGAAAGAACCGTAATCTTCAAGAACATCGCGGGCGTCCGAAAACTGTAGTGACGTCCGCCAGTTCTCGGTTACCGGAAGGTCAACCCCAACGCCGGCAACCTGAAACACAAAATCGTTATAACCGCCTTCATACTCTGCGGTCCCCTCCGCACCGAGATAGGTGACATTGGTGCGGACACCATTATCGAATTCATGACTGGCACTGAATGTACCTGAGTTGTTGTCGTAGGCCTTGTCCTCGCCACCTTCGATAACCGGAGTGCCATCGGTGCGAAAACGGTTAACAGCAACATTCACGGCACCGTTTTCATCAATGCTAGAGAAACCCGCCGAGTAGTTCTGCGTATCCAGATTGCCGGCGCTCGCTTCCACCCACTCCCGGGTGCCTTCACCTTCTGGAATTGTAAAAGCCTGAACCACACCGCCCATGGCATCCGAGCCGTAAAGGCTACTGCTGCTCCCCCGGACAATCTCCACCCGACTGATGAGTTGGGGAGGCAAAAACTGCCAGGCAGGAGAACCGGTTGTCGCCGATCGAATCCGAATGCCATTGACGAGGAGCACCGTAGCATCGGATTCATGGCCCCGAATAAAAACGGTGGTCTGCTTGCCCAGAGCGCCGTTGCCGGATATGGCAATGCCCGGCTGCGAGGCCAGGAGATCCTGGAACTCGAGGGGTTGCCACTTCTCAATCTCCTCCTCACTGATTTCAGCGACGGAAGACAGGCCTTCGCCAATGGTCTCAGGTCCAAGGGTGGCGGTAACAACAATCGGATCCAGCGCACCGGCATCGTCACTCTGACTCAGTGCCAGGCCAGGCAGGGTTAACAGTGACGTAGCGGTCACCAGGACAGGTAAGGACGGTCTCAAAGACATTTTTTTCGCTCCGTAATCCGCGCTCGCCCGCACGGAAATCAGGTTTTTATGCTGCGGAACGGACAGGAAGGGGCAGGCGGTCATCGGGTGGCAGGAAAGCAGAACCGGACTATCACCCACCCAGGTCGCCCACCGCAACATCGGGTGTTTTTCCAGGCCGGTCTCCGGGCTGACAGGCGGAACCGGAGTTCCCGGGCAATCACCTTCCCATGCCATGACGACACAGTGGCGCTTCAGATTGCCGTTATCCTGCTTACCGTTGCGGGGGCAGCATCGGACTGGCCCTGGCGTTGCCAGGCTACCGATTTCCCGTTTCACCCGTCGCGCTATGCGACGGACACCTGAAAAAAAGAATGGCAAGGCTAGCAACACCGGCCAAAGTGGTCAATGAGATCTATCAAATGTCTACATGGCCGCAGGCCCTTCACGCTGCTATATTCACTATCTGAAAACCAATTTTCCCCGCGAAAACAGGGAGTTTTATGCAGGCCGAGCTCATCGACATCCGCAATCACATGGCGCAGCATCCGCCGTTTGACGAGATGACCGAGGAGTTGCTCGACAGGGTAGTGGGCGGCATCGAGGTGGTCTATTTCAAGGCCGGCACCCAGATCCTGGAGTTTGGCGACCCAAACATCTGGCTCTATTATGTTCGGAGCGGAGCGGTGGAGATCTATCGCCGCTCCGGCGAGCTGTACAACCGGATCAGCGAGGGGGGGATATTCGGCCAGTTCGGCTTGCTGACGCACAAGAAGGTGCGGTTCCCGGCCAAGGCCCTGGAAGACACACTGATCTACAAAATACCGGACGAGACCTTCCAGTATCTGTGGGAAAACGACGAAGAGTTCGCCGATTTTGTCGAGATTGAAGATCGAAGCCGCCTGCGTTCCGCCCTCTCCCGGCGGGAAAAGTCCAACGAACTGATGACCTCCAAGGTGATCCGGCTGGTATCCCGGGCGCCGATCTCGGCACCCTGCACGGTCCGACTTCAGGAAGCCGCCCGGATCATGACGGATAACGGCGTTTCCGCTCTGCTGTTGATGGAGGAGGAAGGGGAAAAACCGGTACTCAGGGGCATCATCACCGACCGCGATCTGCGTACCCGCGCGCTCAGCGAAGCCCTGCCCTCGGAAACCCCGATCAGCGACATTATGTCGGAAGGGCTGATTACGATTCCTTCCAGCATGTTCATTTTCGAAGCCATGCTCACCATGCTTCACAACAACGTACACCACCTTCCGGTGATGGACCGGGACGAGGTGCGGGGTGTGGTTGCGTTATCCGACATCGTCAAGTACGAAAGCCAGAGCAGCCTTTACCTGGTCAGCAATATCTATCACCAGCAGAACGTCAAAGGTCTGAAAAAGATCAGCCGGGATGTGCGTGACAGTTTCGTCCGGATGGTGAACGAGGACGCCAACTCCCACATGATCGGCAGCGCCATGGCGGGCATCGGGCGCAGCTTTACCCAGAGGCTTCTTGAGCTGGGCGAGGAACAACTCGGGCCGCCGCCGGTTCCCTACTGCTTCATGGCCCTGGGATCCATGGCCCGTGATGAGCAGCTGGTGGTGACGGACCAGGACAACGCCATGATCCTCGATGACAGTTTTGTTCCCGAGCAGCACGATGAGTATTTCCTGGCACTGGCGAAATTTGTCAGCGATGGTCTGGCCCAATGCGGCTACACTTACTGCACCGGCGATATTATGGCCACCAACCAGAAGTGGCGGCAGCCGCTGCGGGTGTGGAAGGATTACTTTGCCGACTGGATTGACAACCCGAGGGCCCAGGCCCTGCTCAACAGCAACATTTTCTTCGATCTGGACGGAATCTATGGCCAGACGGATTTTGCCGAGCAGCTGAAAACCCTGGTGGCCGACAAGGCCAGCAACAGCCAGCGGTTCCTGTCGCTCCTGGCCCGCAACGCTCTGAACCGGACACCGCCTATCGGCTTTTTCCGCACCTTTGTGCTGGAAGAGGACGGCAAACAACAAAAAACCTTCAACCTCAAACGCCGGGGCACCGCTCCACTGTCGGATCTGATCCGGGTTCATGCACTGGCGTGTGGCTCGCGGGCCCAAAATTCCTTCGAGCGCCTGAAAGCAATCGGCAATACCAAGCTTCTGCTGGACGACGATCTCGGCAATCTTCGGGACGCCCTGGAATTCATCTCGATTGTCCGGATACGACACCAGGCCCTGGCCATCGAGGCGGAACGAGAGCCGGACAACAATGTCCGGCCGGAGGACTTATCGCCCTTTGAGCGCAGCCACCTGAAGGATGCCTTCCAGGTAGTCAGCAATGCCCAGAAATTTCTGAGGTTCCGGTATAACGCCCAGGCGACCCGTAATGTCTGATAACCTGCCGGCTGAAGATTCCGTCACTAGCCTGCCATGGCCGGAGCAATATCAGGCCATGGCCAACCAGAGCAAGTCACCGCTTCTGAAAGCCTTTTACGAGAGCGGATGCGTAGCACCCGAGACGCCGCTGTCAGAGGTTCCGATGGTGGCTATGGACTTTGAGACCACGGGCCTCGATGCAAACCAGAACTCGATTGTCAGTATCGGGCTGGTGCCCTTCACCCTCGATGGCATCCAGCTGGCCGGGGCCAGGCACTGGATCGTCCGTCCGAAACTCCCCCTGCATCAGACCTCCATCACGATCCATGGCATCACCCACAGCGACATCGATAAGGCGCCGGATCTGGAAGAGATTCTTGAGGATCTGTTTGCCTGTCTGAGTGGCCGAATTCCTGTGGTTCATTACCGGAATATTGAACGCCCGTTCCTGGATGTGGCGTTGAAATGGCGCCTTGGAGAGGGCATCCGCTTTCCGGTTCTCGATACCATGGCCATTGAGACCCACCTACACCCGGACCGCCAACCTACCCTCTGGCAGCGATTCATGGGGAAAAGTCCGGTATCGATCAGGTTGGCGGACAGCCGGCTGCGTTATGGCCTGCCCCATTACGCAGCCCATAACGCGCTGATTGATGCCATTGCCACGGCGGAGTTGCTGCAGGCCCAGGTTTTGCACCACTTCAGTCCGCAAACTGCGATTGGGGATCTCTGGCTGTAGTCCGGTTGTCGGGTTAGGCTTTGCTAATCCGACCTACTCCGGTTCCCGAACCTTGTCGATCCACTCACCGTAACCGGCTGCTTCCATTTCCTCCAGAGAGATAAACTTCATGGCAGCGGAATTCATGCAATAGCGAAGCCCCGTGGGCGCCGGGCCATCGTTGAACACATGCCCCAGGTGCGAGTCCGCATAGCGGCTGCGAATTTCCGTCCGGCTTATGAAGAATGAACTGTCATCCCGCTCAACCACCGCATCGGGAGTAATCGGACGGGTAAAGCTGGGCCAGCCGGTGCCGGATTTGTATTTGTCCCGGGAGGAGAACAGAGGTTCACCTGAGACAATGTCCACATACAGACCCGGCCGCTTGTTGTCCCAATATTGATTTTTAAAGGCCGGTTCTGTGCCGTCTTCCTGGGTCACCTCATACTGCAAATCGGTCAGCCGCTGTTTCAGGGTTTTCTGGTCGGGCTTCACAAAGCTCTGGGGATCAAAGCCCGGGTTCGCCTCTCCGGTTTCCATGGCGGCCGGCTTGAACCGGGAAAAGTCCAGTTCGTAGTCCTCGCCATACACCTTCTTGATAAACTGATAACGGCCTGAATTGAAAGTGTAGAAGTTATAGCGAACCGGATTTTTCTTGTAATAGTCCTGGTGGTACTTCTCCGCCGGATAGAAGCTTTTCAGCGGCACAATTTCGATCAGCACCGGGTTGTCGTAGATACCTGACGCCTCAAGCTCTTGCTTGGCCGCCTCCGCCAGACGTTTCTGCTCGTCGTTGTGGTAGAAGATTGCCGGGCGATACTGCTGGCCGCGGTCCACGAACTGACCCTTGATGTCGGTCGGATTCATCATCCGCCACAGGCCGGCCAGCAAGCCTTCGTAGGTCATTTTCTCCGGATCGTAATACACCTGCACAGCTTCGGTGTGGCCAGTGCGGCCAGACGACACCTGCTGATAGGTCGGATTCTGTTCATCGCCGCCGGCGTAACCCGAGACCGCCTCCACCACGCCGGGGATCTTTTCAAAACCGGCCTCGACACACCAGAAGCAACCACCGGCAAAGGTTGCCACCGCCAGCCCGGGATCATCCGGTGCGAACTCTGTGTCTTTTCGATCGTGCTTGTCAGCGGTCGCGTAAGCTGTATAGAGCCCACCAGCGAAAACCAGCGCCAGAGCGGCCAACATACCCGTAATCGTGCGTTTCATGATAACTCTCCTCTACGTGATTCCATGCTGACAGCGTACTGTCCCGGATTCACGAAAACGTATGGTAGTTATTACGAATCTATAACATCGTGGATTATTGACCGGTGGCACCTTCTGGCTCATCCGCCAGCGGAAGCCAAACAGAGAAAACGGCGCCAGTGTCACTGCGGACCGAGAGTCGGCCCTTCTGCAGAGAGACCATCCGCTGGGCAATGGCCAGGCCGAGCCCGGCGTGGCCGACGCGCGAGGAGCCCGGGGCCTGATAGAAGGGTTCAAACAGGTGATCCATATCGGCCGCATCAATGCCGGGGCCGGCATCAGCCACGGTAATCTCGGCGCCGCGCTCCCGGGCGGTGACGCCCAGGGTTATCTCGCTGGCCCTGGGCGAATGGTTGACGGCATTTCCGATAAGGTTATCAAGAACCCGTTCAGTCATGGCGATGTCGGCCAGCACCCGCACGGGAGCAACCTCGACAATGGACAGGGACACGCCAGCGCGTTCGGCTTCGGGCCGGTGTTTCTGCACCACATCGTGCAGCAGTTCGGCAACCACGAACGGCTCGGGCGTGGGCTGTTTTTCCCGGGCGTCCAGAGCCGCCAGCTCAAACAATTCTTCCACCAGGCGCCCGAGCCGGTGCGTCTCCGCCAGTGCCACATCGAGAAACCGGGCACGCTCCTCGCCACTCAGGGTGTCCTGCTTCAGACGCAGGGCTTCAAGGTAGCCCTGAATCGACGCCAGAGGAGTGCGCAGGTCGTGAGACACCTGGGCCACCAGTTGGCGGCGCTGGGCGTCCTTGTCTTTCAACTGGTCCAGTTGCGCGGCAATGCGCCCCGCCATCTGGTTAAATCGGGCGGTCAGGTAATCAATATCGTCGCCTTTACCGTCGGGCGCGGGCAGGCGATCAGGAGGCATACCGCTCTCAAAGGCCTCCACCCGCTCAGTTAGTCGGGACAGACGGCGGGTCAGCAGGCGGAAAAACACCAGGCCCGCCAACAGTCCAACAAACAGGCTCACCGCCAGAGCCCCGGCCCCCAACTGCATTAACCGATCGCTGTGCACCATGCTTTCGGCCAGATCGTATTCCTCTCCCCGAAGCACCACATACAGGTAGCCGGTGGGGTTCTCGACGGACGGCACAGGCGTCACGGAAAAGACCTTGCGCTGGTCATGGCTGCGGGGATCGTCACCCGGCAAGGGGTAGGCCTCAGGATTTTCCAGAAGGGTATTGATCGGCCCGAGGGAAACCCGATTACGCTTGATCTTGTCCGGGTCGGCGGAATAGGAAAGGATTCGCCCCTCCCGATCCAACAGGTAAATCTCAATACTTGGGTTGATGGTCATGTACAGTTCGAACAACTGCTTGAGGGCATCCCGGTTGAGCTTGCCGTCGGTAACCAGGTTACGGTCTGACACCAGGCTACGTGCCAGATCCCGATTGAGCTGCTGGTTCACCGCCGCTGAATACTCCCGGACCGAGGCCAGGCTCAAAAAAGTAAATAGCCCCCCTACCACCAATAGCAAAAGGAAAAGGCCAATGGCCAGCCGGGCATAGAGCGTTCGGAACACCGACAGAGCCATGACTAATCCATAAACCGGTAACCAACGCCCCAGACGGTCTGCACGTACCGGGGGGCGGCGGGGTCGGTTTCAATCTTGTTGCGCAAACGGTTGATGTGGGTATTCACGGTATGCTCGTAGCCCTCGTGGTTGTAGCCCCAGACCGCATCCAGCAATTGTGCCCGGCTGAACACCCGGCCCCGATGGCTGGCAAAGTGCCAGAGCAGGTCGAACTCCCGGGCGGTGAGTTCCACTTCCGCCGCCTGCAGAAAAACCCGTCTCCGGACAGGGTCGATACGCAACCCCTCGACTTCGATCTCCCTGGCCTCATCGTCGGAAGACGTTTGGGAAGAAAGGGCATCCACGCGCCGAAAGAGCGCCTTGATCCGGGCCGACAGCTCGGCCACGCTAAAGGGCTTGGTGAGGTAGTCATCCGCCCCCATTTCAAGCCCCAGAACACGATCCAGTTCCGTGCTTTTGGCGGTCAGCATCAGCACTGGCACGTAGCCACCCCCAGCCCGGATCTCCCGGCAGACCGCCAGACCATCCAGTCCGGGCAGCATCAGATCCAGGATCACCAGATCGATGCCGCCCTCACGGAAACGTTCCAGACCGGTGTCACCCCGGTCCATCAGCACCGCCTTCATACCCAGATCCGATACCTGCATGCGGACCAGCTCTCCGATGCCGGGGTTGTCCTCGATAATCAGTACCGTTCTGGTCATGGGTTCCACGCTCCGGAAAGGTGCGCCGCCACACCTCTACTTCATGTTGTCCTTGTCGTCCATGCTGTTATCCTGCATCGACATGCCATCTTTCTTCATGTCGTCCATGCCGCTCGCTTCCATGGCATCATTCTTCGTGCCGTCACCCTTGATACCCTGCCCCATGTCTCCGGACATGTCATCTTTTTCCATGCCATGGTCAGACATACCCTTGTCCATCACGTCATCGTTCATCATATTGTCTGATGGCTTCATATCGTCGGCGATGGCGAAGGTCGCCAGCAGGCCCAGCGTGGTAATCGCAAACATTCGGCTCAAGTGTTTCATAATCATCTCTCCGTGCTGTCTTTTGGGTGCCAGCAACAGCGCTGGCCACACCAACAGCTTGGCTCCCGGCCTTTACGCCACAATCACGAAGAGTTAAAGAATGTATTCCGTAAAGTTCACAAAACCATCACGGGCCCTTTCCTTCACCCGCTTTGCCGGACCGCAGGCTGGTCCGGACCCTCATAGCGGCTGCGGGGATTAGCCGTTAGAATGCATTCAAACTCCGGCGCGAGGTTTCAGTGACAGATAAGGCAATAACAAAGGCGACACCCGCCGACGCTTTCAAGCGGGCAAGGCGCATGTGGCTCAAGGGTGAGCGCATCCACCTGGCGTCTCTGTCTGACGACCTCGGAATAGGCAGGGCGACCCTGTTTCGCTGGGTCGGCAATAAAGATCTGCTGATCGGTGAGATTCTCTGGTCTCTCTACGACCCCCTTAGACTGCAGGCGATGGCCGAAACGCCAGGTACAGGCGTGGACTATATCGTTGGCGTTTACCGGCGTACCAACTCCACAATTCTGCACTTCGAGCCGCTCCGGCGGTTCATCAATCAGGACCCGGAATACGCCCTGAAGATTCTCACCTCGTCCCAGTCTGTCCTGCACACCCGAACGGTCGAAACCAATACCCGGATGCTCAAGGATCAGGTGGCAGCTGGCCACATTAAACCACCGATGAACATTTTCAGCCTGTCGTACTTCATGGTGCGGTTGGCGGAATCCTGCCTGTACAGCGACATTATCGGCGGGCGGGAACCTCGGGAGGCCGAACTGGAGGATGCCTGTACGGCGGTTCGGATATTACTAGGAGGGCGAGCCTAGCCCGCCGATCAGCAGGCTAGTCGACCAACGTTTACAGCTGTAGAGACCGAACCTCCAGGAACTCTTCCAGTCCCCACTTGCCGAACTCGCGACCAATGCCGGAGTGGCCAAAGCCACCAAACGGGGCCATGGGGTTAAACGCGCCACCGTTCACGAACACCTGACCGGTGCGCAGTTTGCCCGCGACTTTCTTGGCCTTTGCGTCATCTGCGGACCATACGGCTCCGGAAAGGCCGTATTGGGTGCCATTGGCGATTCTGATGGCGTCCGCTTCGTCCTTGTATGGAATCACGCACAGTACTGGGCCGAAGATTTCTTCCTGGGCGATGCGGCTATCGGGTTTCACGTTACCGAATACCGTGGCCTTCACGAAATATCCTTTATCGCAGCCTTCCGGAGCTTCCGGACCGCCGGCAATCAGCGTGGCGCCTTCTTCGATGCCCAGTTTGATGTAATCGATGACCTTGTCACGCTGCTGCGCGGAAGCCAGCGGGCCGAGGCGGGTGGTTTCTTCCAACGGATTGCCGGGAGTCATTTTCGCCACGGCTGCAGCCGCGAGTTCGCAGGCTTCATCGTGCCTGTCTTCCGGCACGAGCATACGGGTGAGTGCGGTGCAGGTCTGGCCGGAATTGAGCAGGCAGTTGTTGATCGTGCCTTTGACGGCGCCGGCCAAGTCCGCATCCGGAAGGATCACCGACGCAGATTTGCCGCCCATCTCAAGAGCATAACGCTTGAAATCATCGGCGGCGGCGTGGGCAATCAGGTGACCGGTGCGAGTGGAGCCGGTGAAGGACACCATGCGGACATCCGGGTGCTTGATCAGGGTATCGCCGACGGTCTGGCCGAGGCCACACACCATATTGAAGACACCCTTGGGCAAGTCGGTCCCGTCCAGGATCTCAGCAAGGATATAAGCGGTTTGCGGAGCGATTTCCGACGGTTTCAGCACCACCGTGCATCCGGCCGCGATAGCCGGGACTATCTTCAGAATCACCTGGTGCAACGGGTAGTTCCAGGGAGTAATGCAGCCAACCACACCCACAGGCGCGTACTGCACTTCGGAGTTGCCGGACTGTTCGGTAAACGGGAAGTCGGGCAGCATCTTCAGGTAGGTCTTGGTCACGGCGGCAGGCATGCCGGCCTGGATGGGGGTGGCCAGCTTGATGGGCATACCCACTTCCCGGGTAACGGTTTCCGCTATTTCCGGTGCCCGCTCTTTCAGTCCCGCCTGCAGCTGCTCCAGCACCTCAATACGCTGTTCCAGTGTGCTCTCGGACCAACTTTCAAAGGCGGCATCGGCCGCGGCAATAGCCTGCTCCATTTCATCCCGGCCAGAGGCGGGCACCCTGGCAATGATCTCACCGGTACCAGCTTCATGAACGTCGATCATCTCGCCGTTCCAGTTGACCCATTCGCCGTTGATATAGTTCTTGCTCAGTTCTTTCATACTTTTCACCTTACTCAAATACGGTTACGCCTCGAGCATTCTTCCCTGCCACCATACCCTCGAAAGCCTGGGAGGCCTCTTCAATGGGGTCAGACGAACGCTTTCATCTGACCCAGACGTCACACTACCTCAAACAGCCCGGCCGCGCCCTGGCCTCCGCCGATGCACATGGTGACGACCACGTATTTGGCACCGCGGCGCTTGCCTTCGATCAGGGCATGGCCCGTCTGGCGGGAGCCGGTAACACCGAAGGGATGTCCGATGGAAATGGAGCCACCGTTTACGTTCAGCTTGTCCATCGGAATACCGAGCCGGTCACGACAGTAAACCACCTGGGACGCAAAGGCCTCGTTGAGCTCCCACAGATCAATGTCGTCCATGGTCAGGCCTGCTCGCTCCAGCAGCCGAGGGACTGCGAAGACCGGGCCGATGCCCATCTCATCCGGCTCACAACCGGCTACGGCGAAGCCCCGGAAAATCCCCATCGGTTCGATGTTGTGCTTCTCGGCGTAGGTGCTGTTCATCACCGTGCACACAGATGCACCGTCTGACAGCTGGCTGGCGTTGCCTGCGGTAATGAACTGGTTCGGTCCACGCACCGGTTCCAGACCAGCCAGTCCCTCGAGAGTGGTGTTCGGGCGGTTGCATTCGTCGCCGGTCAGGGTCACCTGCTTTTCACTGACCTCACCGGTTTCCTTGTCCTTCACCAGCATGGTGGCGTCGAAAGGCACAATCTCATCGTCAAACTTGCCCGCCTGCTGGGCCGCCGCCGTGCGTTGCTGGGAAATCAGGGAGTATTCATCCTGGGCCTCACGACTGACGTTGTACCGCTTGGCCACGATATCCGCCGTCTCGATCATCGAAAGGTACAATTCGGGCTTGTTCTTCATCAACCACTCGTTGGTGGCATGAAAGCTGTTGATCTTCTCATTCTGCACCAGGGAGATGGACTCAACGCCTCCCGCCACCATGGCCGGCACCTTCTCGGATACAACCCGCTGGGCGGCAAGGGCGATGGACTGGAGTCCAGAACTGCAGAACCGATTAATGGAAAACCCGGCGGTGGTTACCGGAAGACCCGCGCGTATGGCCGACAGACGGGCGATATTCCGACCCTGGGCACCTTCCTGGTATGCAGCACCCATGATCACATCTTCAACAATAGACGGATCAATCCCGGCACGATCGACTGCGTGCTTGATTACGTGCCCGGCCATATCGACGCTGTGGGTGTTGTTCAAAGCGCCCCGATAGGATTTCGCCAGACCGGTGCGAGCGGTGGAAACGATGACTGCATCAGACATAACAATGTCCTCAATTTTGAAAAGATGTAAATCGGGTTAGGCAACGCCCTAACCCGACACCGAATTGATTCCCCTGCCGATACTGTCGGATTACGACTTCGCCCAATCCGGCCTACCGGTCCTAAGCGCCGACTTAAAGGTCGCCGAATTTCTTGCCTTCGCTGACCAGCCTCTCAAGCAAAGCCGCCGGCTCCCACTGCTCACCACCAACGGCGCTCTGATATTTCTTCACAGCTGAAAGAATGGTATCGAGACCTTCCTGGTCGGCCCAGAACATGGGGCCACCGCGGTAGGCCGGGAAGCCATAGCCATAGATCCACACAATGTCGATATCCAACGGACGGTCGGCAATACCCTCTTCCAGGATCTTGGCGCCTTCGTTGATCATCACGTACATGCAGCGCTCGAGGATTTCCTGGTCGGTAATCTCCCGTGGCGTAATCCCCCGCTCCTTGCGGAACGCTGCGATCAGCTGTTCCACTTCCGGGTCGGGAACCGGCTTGCGGCTGCCTTCTTCATACTTGTATACACCCGCCTGGGTCTTCTGGCCAAGCCGGCCCAGTTCGGCGAGCTTGTCCATCCAGCTGGCAGGCACATCCTGACCGGCATTGCGGCGCTCTTCGCGGATCCGGTAACCCACATCGATACCGGCCAGATCGGACATCGCGAACTGCCCCATGGGGAAACCGAGATCGGTCAGCACCTTGTCCACCTGCTGCGGGGTCGCGCCCTCGTCGACCAGGGCCATGGCCTCGGTGCCACGCTTGTGCAGCATCCGGTTACCGACGAAGCCATAGCAGTTACCCACCATGACGCCGACTTTCTTGATCTTTTTGGCGACCGCCATCACGGTGGCTTTCACCTCGTCAGAGGTCTTGCTGCCACGCACATTTTCCAGCAGCTTCATGACGTTGGCAGGGCTGAAGAAGTGCATGCCCACCACGTCTTCCGGACGCTTGGTGGCGGAGGCAATTTCATCGATATCCAGGGTGGAGGTATTGGACGCCAGGATCGCGCCGGGCTTGCAGACATCATCCAGCTTGGCAAAGATCTCTTTCTTGACGGCCATGTTCTCGAACACCGCTTCAATGACCAGATCAACATCGCGGAAGTCATCGTAGCTCAGGCTCGGCGTTATCAGCGCCATGCGCTCTTCCACCTGCTCCTGAGTCAGCTTGCCCTTCTTCGCGGAGTTCTCGTAGTTGCGGCGGATAATGGCCAGACCCTTGTCCAGCGCCTCCTGCTTTACTTCCACGATGGTGGCGGGAATGCCAACGTTCACGAAGTTCATGGCAATACCGCCACCCATGGTGCCGGCACCGATGATGCCGACGCTCTTCACATCACGGACCGGGGTGTCCTTGGGCAGACCTTTAACCTTGGAGACCTCGCGCTCACCGAAAAACGAGTGAATCAGACCGGCACGCTGGGGCGAGTCCATGCACTCCATAAACAGTTCCCGCTCTCGCTTCATGCCCTCGTCAAACGGCAGGTTGAATGCCGCTTCCACGGCATCGACACACTTGAACGGGGAGAACAGGCCCCGGGCCCGTTTCTTGAGCTCATCGCGGAACTGGTCGAAGACATTGCTGCCCTTCTCCGCTTCGATCTTGTCGGTAAGATCCCGAACCCGGCGCACCGGCTTACCCTCATCGGCCACCTTCTGAGCATAAGCCAGGCCCACCGCGCGGATATCGTTGCCCTCTTCCACCGCATCCAGAATACCCAGCGCCAGGGCATCCCTGGCACCGACGAATTCACCGGTGGTAATCATTTCCAGTGCCTTTTGAGCGCCCGTCAGGCGGGGCAGCCGTTGGGTGCCGCCTGCGCCGGGCAGCAGCCCCAGCTTCACTTCAGGCAACCCCACCTTGGCACTGCTGACGGCAACCCGGTAATGGCAGCTCAACGCGGTTTCCAGACCGCCACCCAGGGCGGTGCCGTGGATTGCGGCGACCAGCGGCTTGTCGCTGTTTTCAAAGGTATTCACCAATGTCGGCAGGGTCGGCTCCTGCATCGGCTTGCCGAACTCCCGGATATCGGCGCCGGCAATAAATGTGCGCCCTTCACAGACCAGCAGCAGCACTGTGGCATCCGCATCTTTCTGACCCTGTTCCAAGGCTGCGAGCAGGCCAGAGCGGACAGCCTGGCCGAGGGCGTTCACCGGCGGGTAGTTCACGGTAATCACGCCAATGGTGCCTTCCCGGTTATAGCTAACGACCTCAGACATAAGTTCTCCTCGCATTCTTTCTGGAATATGGTTTTAACTAGCGAAACATGCGAACGATTTAATACAAGTTCGGTGACGGTTTCAACCACCCATTAAACTACAGGTATAAAAAAACCGCAGAGGTTTCTTCTGCGGTTTTTCTAATTCAGGGCTCGTCTGTAAGGGGCTCCCCTAACTTATGGGAGCTGTCGGGCAGGGCATTCCGAAACCTTGCGGAGCCAGGGATGGCGGAGCAGAGCGTACAGGGACGTATTCACAGCGTGTTTCGGAATGTCCTGCCCGACAGCTCTTCCCCCAAGGTTGCGAAAATCAGACTCCCAATGATTCGATATCACCCGCCAGCATCGCCAGCTGGTGGGCAATGGAACCCCGGAGCTTTTCCGCGGGCACCAGGTAGGACGGTGCGGCGCAGGTCAGGGCCATGATGGTGCCGTCCTGCAAGTGGATGGGAACACCGGCGGAGTTGATGTTCCGGTCCCACTCGCCGATGGACAGGCAGAACCCGTGCTCCTTGTAGTCCTTCATGGCCTGCTCGAGGCCTTCTTTCTTTTCGGGCCAGGCATTGCCGTATTTGGCCTCCATCGCATCATCAATCACCAGGCGCGCCTTGTCGCTGATGGCGCAGTAGTAGGCCCGGCCGGCGGATGTGGTTGCCATGGGCAGTTTGAGGCCGATGTCCATGCGCAACAGGGAGGCTTCTGGCGGCAACCGGTTTTCCACGTAGATCATGTGCAACCGGTCCCGGCAGGTCAGGCCTACCGACATATTGGTCTGCCGGGCGAACTCGTCCATGTAGGGCTTGGCCAGCTGGCGCACCTTGAGGTTGGAGACATAGGCATAACCGAGAGCCAGCACCCCGGAACTCAGCTGGTATTTTTCCAACTGGGTGTTGTAGCTCAGGTAACCGAGTTTGGTGAGGGTGTAGGTCATCCGGGATACGGTCGGCTTGGGCAATCCCGTGATGCGGGCAATGTCCTGGTTGCCCAGGATGACCGAGCCCTGGCTGAACGCGCGGAGCACATCCAGGCCACGGGACAGGGCCTCGACGAACTTGCGGTCCTTTTCAGGCTTCACGGGCTCACCGTCACTGGATGCCACTTTCAGTTCCGGTGAACTCTGCTTTGTTCTTGCCATATTGGGACGTCCTCCAACCGCGTCGCCTGTTCCGGTGCCGGGGTATTAATCTGATGAATAACCAAAGATGCGCTATTTTAATCGCTGCAGAAATCAAGTACCAGAAAGTCTTTTCAAAATTCATACCAAATATGAAACACTAATTAGTTATGTTTCAAATCAAGACTCGCAGAGCGGTACCTGATACCGTCTTTATCTTATTTATTCGACATTTTATTCTGCATTGCAAAACAAATTAACAGCCAACGAATCCCGTGGCGACCCCGGAGGTGAAATGAAGATTCTCTTTGTGGCAGGCGACCCGAAACCCGAACGCTGGACCGTCCCCATCAGGGCGATGGTTCCGGAGGCGGAGGTTTACGTCTGGGATCCCGACGGCCCTGCCGTTAACGCGGACTATGCCATCGTCTGGCAACCGCCGGCGGCCCTGTTTGAACGGGAGAAGAACCTCAAGGCGGTGTTCAACCTCGGAGCCGGCATAGACGGACTACTGAAGGTCCCCAATCTGCCGAAAGACCTGACCGTGGTAAGGCTGGAAGATGCTGGCATGTCGGCTCAGATGGCCGAGTACGTGTTGCACCAGCTTCTCGAAGCTAATCGTGAGATGGAAACCTACCGGGAGCAGCAACGCCAGGGGGTCTGGAAAATCCATCGGCCCATGAAGCGCAGCGAATGGCCGGTGGGCGTTATGGGGCTCGGACATATCGGCAAGCGCGTGGCCCGGACCCTGGCCGATCTGGATTACCGGGTGAGTGGCTGGGCAAGAGGACAACACAGTCTGGAGGGTGTGACTGCCTATGCCGGTCCAGACCAACTCGGCGAGTTTCTGACAGCCACCCGGGTTCTGGTCAATACCCTGCCCCTGACCGAGGAAACCCGGAACCTTATCGACTACGAGCTGTTGAGCCAGTTGCAGCCTGGCGCCGTACTGATCAACGTTGGCCGGGGCGAGCACCTGGTGGAAGACGACCTGCTGCGGGCCCTGGACGACGGCAAGCTGCTACGGGCGTCCCTCGACGTGTTTCGAAAGGAGCCTTTGCCCGAGGGACACCCCTTCTGGCAACGCAAGGAAATCACTATTACCCCGCACATCTCCGCCCGAACCCTACGGGATGCCACCCTGGAACAGATCACCGGCAAGATCCGGGATCATGCCCAGGGCCGCCCCATTAGCGGGATCGTGGATACCGATCGGGGTTACTGATCTCAAAAAGAAGGTCGAGAGCGGCACCGATCAGGCCAGGGTCGGTGCCAGCCATGCCACCAGCGCTGTCAGCACCATCAGCAGAGGCAGGGCAATCAGAACGAACAGGCCGTTCCAGCGAAACGCCACAACCCACCGGGAAATCTGACCGAACCGCGAGAGCAGCATCACCGAGGGACCGAAAGGCGAGAGCATCATGGCCAGGGAAAAACCGATCACCAGGGCCACGGCGACCGGCAACAGGTCCATGCCCTCCGCCACCAGCTGCGGCAGCAACCCGGCTTGAACACTCAGAACCGTGATAGGAATGACCCCGATCATGGAGAACATCGGCATCATCAGCATGCCCAGCATTGCCACCAGGAAAACGCCCCCACCAGTCGCTACCAGGCCGGCCAAAGCATCGGCAGGGATCACGGCGGACAAGGCCACCCCGAGAATCGCGGAGGCGGCAAAAATGGCCATTTCATTGTGCATGGTCCACACCTGGCCCGCGCCTTCCTGCAAAACCGGCATCAAGCCGCGTTCCTGCCAGAACATGTAAAGCAGGGTCACGGTTGGCACTGCCAGCATGGCCGCCACCGACACCTTGAATCCGGTCGTCGCCACCAGACCCGCCATCACCGCGAACACGGCAAGAATCAGGCCCAACAGGCGCCCAGTGCCTGGCAACCAGCCCTCAACAGCGACGCGCTCACTGCTGACCTTGCGAAATCTGCGCTGCTCCAGCACCCAGCCAACCAACACCATTAACAACGCCGCGATCAATCCGAACGGCAGCAACTGGGACCAGCTCAGCTGCGGTAACTCCCGGGTGAGAATAGCCACGGCAACGCTGGTGGGCGCCACCAGCGGCACCAGGGCAAAGCCTCTCAGGGCACTGATCAGAACGCTACGCAGCCACTGCAAACGGGAGTCACCGGTAATGCCCCGCTCGCGAAGAGTCTCCGAGAGCGTGCCGCACAGCAGATTCATCATGCCGAAACTCAGGACCGTCGCGATGCCACAACTGACCACCGCGTACTTGGGGTACAGCAGGAACGGTTTTCCGCCCAGCAGCACATCGTGGATCCGGCGCAATACCTCGAACCGGCGCACCAGGCACTGCATCATCCCCAGGCTACCCAGGAAGGCGGAATAGAATGCCGCATCGGACGCCGCCTTCATCAACAGCGCTGAATCCAGGTTTCCCCGCACGGCAAGGGCGCCCAACACCACCAGAGCAATCACCAGAAGCATCCGGGCATAAGCCTGCAAGCGCCCGGCACCCGCCAGGAAAGCGACGACAAACATGGTCCCCGCGAGCGCACTCAGCTCCCGCTGCCCGAGGCAGATGGCCACCAGCTCTGTCACCACGGCCAGGGACACAAGCCATTGCAGAATGCTGCTCATGACAGGCCCGACCGATCAGGTTTGAACACTGCTTGCATTTCGATAATACCCGGATTAGTCTTTCAGAACGAAATTACAAAACTGCGTTTCGCTTGATGAAACTATGTTAACACAAAATTAGTACACGTTGCTCGGGAATCCCCATGATCGAGCTTCCCGATAAACGCTTTCAGGAGAATACAAATGGCTTCCGCACCCTGGAATGACCTGCTGGGTTTTGACACGCAACTGGACGAGACCGAGCGTCAGGTCCGCGACAGCATCCGCAGCTTCTGCGACCAGCGACTGATGCCCGGCATCGTCGAGGCCAACCGGCACGAGAAGTTCGACCGCAACATTTTCAACGAGATGGGCGAGCTGGGCATGCTTGGCGCCACGCTGCCGGAAGAGTATGGCGGACCGGGCCTGAACCACGTCTGCTACGGTCTGATTGCCCGGGAAGTGGAGCGGGTGGACTCGGCGTATCGTTCAGCACTGAGCGTACAGTCTTCACTGGTCATGTACCCGATATTTTCCTACGCCAAGGAAGCCCTGAAAAAGCGCATCCTGCCAAAACTGGCGTCCGGTGAATACGTGGGCTGTTTCGGCCTGACTGAGCCCAACCACGGCTCCGACCCCGGCGGCATGGAGACCCGCGCCAAAAAGGTCGACGGCGGCTACCTGCTGAGCGGCTCGAAAACCTGGATCACCAACTCCCCGATCGCGGACATCTGCGTAGTCTGGGGCAAGCTTGACGGCACGGTCACCGGCTTCGTGATCGAGCGTGACGGCGCCAAAGGCCTCGACACTCCCAAGATTCCAGGCAAATTCTCCCTGCGCGCCTCCGAAACCGGCTCCATCTTTATGGATGAGGTGTTCGTGCCGGAAGAAAACAAGCTGGACGTCGAAGGCCTGAAAGGTCCGTTCAGTTGCCTGAACAAGGCCCGCTTTGGCATCAGCTGGGGCTCTCTGGGTGCTGCCGAGTTCTGCTGGCACGCGGCCCGCAACTATACCCTGGAGCGCAAGCAGTTCGGCAAGCCACTGGCCGCCAACCAGTTGATCCAGAAGAAATTGGTGGATATGCAGACCGAGATCACCATCGGCCTGCAGGCAGCTCTGCAATTGGGCCGCATGATGGACGACGGCACCGTGACACCGGATGCCATTTCGCTGCTCAAGCGTAACAACTGCGGCAAGGCCCTGGACATCGCCCGGGTGGCCCGCGACATGCACGGCGGCAACGGCATTGCCGATGAGTACCATGTCATCCGTCACGTCATGAATCTGGAGGCGGTAAACACCTATGAAGGCACCCACGACGTCCATGCCCTGATTCTTGGCCGTGGTCAGACCGGCATCGCCGCATTCAGCTGATACCTCAGGGAGTCGTTGCCCCCAGACGAAACAGCCCCTCATTGTGAGGGGCTGTTTCGCATTACGCGATCGCGCTCTTATTCAATTTCCATCAATACTTCGCCCGGGACCACCCGGTCACCCTTGGTGATGAAGACGCCCGTAACCTTTCCGGCAGTGGTCGCCTTTACTTCGGTCTCCATCTTCATTGCTTCGATGATCAGCACCGGATCGCCGGCCTGAACCTCGTCGCCTTCCTTCACCAGCACATCCACGATATTCCCGGGCATGCTGGTGGTCACGTGACCTTCCTTGGTGGCGGTTGCTCGGCCACCGCTGGAACGGGCACCCTCGCCGTCCTCTCCCAGCGAAGCCAGGTGGATTTCCTCAGGCACTCCGTCGACTGTCATATAGAAACGACGTTCGTTCTCACCCGAGGGGTTGGCACCGGTAACGTGGATATCATAGCTCTCACCATGAACGGTGATCTTGAACTTGGTGGAGACTCCGCCGCCGGACTGGCCGGTGGGGATGGGCTCCAGAGGCTCCGGCTGCAGCATGCCGTCCCGGCGTTGCTCAAGATACGCTTTAGCCTGGTCCGGGAACATGGCGTAGGTGAGCACATCTTCTTCACTGGTCGCCAGCCCTCCGACCTGTTTCCGCAATTCGTCGAGTTCGCGGGGAATCAAGTTGGCCGGGCGCTCATCCACCAGCTCTTCCTTACCCACGGCCCGGCGCTGGAGTTCCTTATCGACCTCGGCGGGCGCCTTGCCATACCAGCCCTGCAGGTACTTCTTCACCTCGTTGGTGATGGACTCGTAACGCTTGCCCGACAGCACGTTGATCACCGCCTGTGTACCCACGATCTGAGAGGTCGGGGTTACCAGCGGCGGATAGCCCAGATCCTTGCGAACCTTCGGAATCTCCTCGAACACGTCCTGAATGCGATCCAGGGCGCCCTGCTCCTTCAACTGGTTGGCCAGGTTGGACATCATGCCACCGGGCACCTGTGACAACAGTACCGAGGTATCAACGCCGCTATAGGCACTCTCGAACTGATGATACTTTTTGCGCACTTCACGGAAATACTCGGTAGCCTGATCCAGCAGCTCAAGATTCAGACCGGTGTCGTACCCGGCATCGTGCAGCGCCGCCACCAGGGATTCTGTGGGCGGATGGCTGGTACCGCCGGCAAAGGCGGACAGTGCGGTATCAATGTGGTCGACACCGGCTTCCATGGCCGCCCACTGGCACATGGGCGCCATACCGGAGGTGGCGTGGGAGTGCAGGAACACCGGCAGGTTGAAGTTCTTCTTCAGTTTACCCACCAGGTCTGCCGTCACCGCCGGCGTTAGCAGACCGGCCATGTCCTTGATGGCAACGCTGTCCGCGCCCATCTCCGCCATGGCCCTGGCCTGCTCGAGATAGGTGTCGGTGTTGTGCACCGGGCTCACGGTGTAGCAGATGGTGCCCTGGGCATGCTTGCCGGCCTTCTTTACGGCCTTGATGCTGGTTTCCAGGTTACGGACATCGTTCAGGGCATCAAAAATGCGGAACACGTCCATGCCGTTTTCGGCGGCCTTGGCAACAAAGGCCTCCACCACGTCATCACCGTAATGCCGGTAACCCAGCAGATTCTGGCCCCGCAACAACATCTGTAGACGGGTATTGGGCAATGCCTGGCGCAGGGTGCGCAAGCGTTCCCACGGATCTTCCTTCAGGAAACGCACACAGGCGTCGAACGTGGCACCACCCCAGCACTCCAGGGACCAGTAACCGGCCCGGTCCAGCCACTCACAGGCCGGAAGCATGTCTTCCGTGCGCATCCGGGTGGCGATCAGAGACTGGTGGGCGTCCCTGAGGATAACGTCGGTAATATGAATCTTGCGCTTGGTCATTGGGATCTCTCCGATGTTCTTTTACAGGCCCGCCTGCGCCGCGATGGCGGCGGCAATGGCTGTGGCGATGGATTCTGGGCGGGTCTTGGTGCTGTACTCAAGCAGCTGGGGATTGCGCTCTACGAAGCCAGTATTGAATTCAGCGGCCTGGAAGTCCGGGTGTTCCAGAATCTGCTTGTAATAGGGAATGGTGGTCTGGACGCCATAGATACCCATATCGCCCAAGGCCCGACGGGAGCGGGCAATCAGCTCCGGCCAGTCCATGGCCCAGACAATCAGCTTGGCGCACATCGAATCGTAGTAGGGTGGAATCTCGTAGCCGGTGTACATGTTGGCATCGGTGCGGACCCCAGGGCCGCCAGCAGAATAGTAACGACTGATTCGGCCAAAGCTGGGCAGGAAGCCGTTCTTCGGGTCCTCGGCGTTGATCCGGAACTGGGCGGCAAACCCCCGATAGGAGATGTCCTCCTGCTTCAGCCCCAGGGGCTCTCCGGCAGCGATACGGATCTGGGCCTTGATGATATCGACACCGGTAATTTCCTCGGTGATCGTATGCTCCACCTGTACCCGGGTGTTCATTTCCATGAAGTAGAAGCTGCCATCATGATCCAGCAGGAATTCCACGGTGCCGGCATTGATATAGCCACACTGTTTTGCGACCCGCTTGGCAAGATCACCGATATACTCCCGCTGGCTCTCCTCCAGCTGGGGTGAGGGTGCCAGCTCGATCAGCTTCTGGTTGCGGCGCTGGATCGAGCAGTCCCGTTCGTAGAGATGAACGACATTGCCATGCGTGTCCGCAAGAATTTGAACCTCAATGTGACGGGGCTCAATAATGCACTTCTCCAGGAACACCTCGGCGCTGCCAAAGGCCTTGGTGGCCTCGGAAATCACCCGCTCGTAGTTCTGGCGCAGCTCTTTCTCGTTATCGCACCGTCGAATGCCGCGCCCACCGCCACCGGAGGTGGCCTTCAGCATCACCGGGTAGCCAATGTCCGCCGCCTGGATAACGGCATCCTCGACACCCTCAAGGTTGCCCTCCGAGCCGGGTGTGACCGGGACGCCAGCGGCCAGCGCTGTTTGCCGTGCCTGGGTTTTATCGCCCATCGAGGCAATGGCGTCGGCCGTGGGCCCCACGAAAGTGATACCGCGCCGCTCACAAATGGCGGCAAGCTCGGCATTTTCCGACAGGAACCCGTAGCCGGGGTGCAAGGCATCGCAGCCGGTTTCCACGGCCATGTTCACGATGTGGTGCGGGTTCAGGTATCCCGACAGGGGATCCTTGCTGATCTGATAGGCTTCATCGGCTTTCTTGACGTGCAGGGAATACTCGTCAGCCTCCGAGTGAATGGCGACTGAGCGGATGCCCAGCTCGCTACAGGCCCGGGCAATCCTGACCGCAATCTCTCCGCGATTGGCGATCAGCAGCTTCCGAATAGCCATGGAAAATCCTCCAGGTGATGGAAGTCGTTTGAATTGAAAGGTCGGTTTGAGCGGCACCAGCGCCGCCAACGCAGACGGACGTCAGGCCAGGGGCGGGGCCTGTGGCAGCACCGGAAAACTGGCGCAGGGCACCGGTCCGGAAAAGCCCCGGATTTCAGAAGGGGCACAGTCGGGCGACGCAGTGGAATCCCGGAGATGATCGCTGCCGGGCACTTCTCCCTCCTGAGGACCATCACCCATTACGTCCGGCAACAACAGGCCGGAGGCAGCCTCACCGGCCAGGGGGGCCGGCGCATTTTCAGCAGAGTAGGTAGGCAGTGAAACCAGGGCCAATGTCAGGATGATAACGAGGCGTCGCACCTGAATCCGACAACTGTGATGGGCGTCCTGCATGGGCGTCCTTAGAGGTGACTAAAGTCGTAGAGAGTGTCACGTGATTGCCGCATCGGTTCAATACGCTTTTTTGGGAGAGAAACATCGTTTTTTTCGATGAAAGGTGACTTCGGTACCGCTCGGGCACCGAAGCCACTGCCCGATTTAGAAGCCTCCATTTACCACGTGGACTATTTCATAGAACTTGGTTGCCCGGTGGTCCAGATCAATGGCCAGGTCAAGCCGCTGCAACAACTCGCGGGCACATATCAGGCCTCTGAGATAGGAACGGGATGGTTGGTGCCGGTCATCGTCCAGCACCAACAGAAACTCCTCATGGACCTCACGGAACGTGCTGACCAGATCCCCGACCGTTGCTGCTCGCAGGTCACGGTAGTGAATCGCCGGCAAATCGCTGACGGGGCGCATGATGTCTCGCACCCGCAAGTCCTTCAGAGTCCCACCCTGCCGATGGGCCACACTCATCGGCTTCTCGCCGTTCACATCCTCAATGGCCAGAATCCCCAGGCAATCACCCGCCTGGTTTTCCACGACCTTGAAGGAGGTGTCGGCGAGCTTCATCCAGAGTCTGGCCTCAGATACGGACATGTCGGAATTGAGCACCGAAAGCTTGTGCTCGGAAAAATCGGTGAGCAGGTGGACGGCCGAATCTTCGCTGCCAATGTGCGACAGCGGCTTGGCAGTTGGTAACGCACCGGTGCGCGCCAGATCGCGCACTGGCAATGCATTGAATGCACTGTTCATGATAAACCTCGTGAATCTGAATTCAGGTTGGAACGCCCTGCGCAGGCAGGCGCAATCCCGTTTTGTGAGATTGTTGTCAGAGTCAGGCGAGGCGAGGAGGCCCTTGGGGAAGTACCGGGTAGCTCAGCAACCTTGAAGGCGGCTGAATGAAATCAAGGCTGGTGGAGAAGACGGCCCGCAAATCGCCTTCCGGGAACAGACGGGGCGACGTGATGGCTACGGAAACATCCGGCGACGAGGAATCTCCCGACCCATCCACCGAAATCAGTGTCGGGGTAGAGTGGTCATCAAGCTGGGGATCGAGTGCCGGGTGGGAAGATCCGTTGACAAACAATACCAACAGGCCGGTGATCAGCAACGCGAGGAGGCTGATCTTAAGAGTGCTTCTGTTGATGGCGCAACTCGGCATCGGAAGGTCTACTATCGTTATGAAACGAACGGTCTGTTTCAAACATATAGTCTTTTCCGGCCAATGCAAGACTTCACCTGGGTTAAAGATTTGCAACCAGCCCGCCGCGTAGAGCCTGACGAAGCCTCTGGACATTGGGCTCAAAATCTTTTTATTTCGCAGAGCGGTACCATCTTTTGCATTTATATTGACAAAAACATCTAAACTGTTAGACCATTCCATTATTCTGCTATGCGGTACCGTTTTTCGTTGCAATGAACAAGAGGTCACTTATGAACCTGAACTACACCGCCGAGGAACTCGCCTTCCGTGATGAAGTCCGCGATTTCCTGGACAATAAGCTGCCAGCGGATATTGCCGCCAAGGTAAAGGGGTTCCGCCGCCTGTCCAAAGAGGACCATCAGCGCTGGCAGAAAATCCTGAGCGCACAGGGCTGGTACGCAACCCACTGGCCGGAAGAATATGGCGGCGTGAAGTGGACACCGGTCCAGAAGCACATCTGGGATGAAGAGTCCTGCCGGTATGGGGTACCGCGGTCCGTTCCTTTCGGGGTGAACATGGTGGCGCCCGTGATCATCAAGTTCGGTAACGAGGAGCAGAAGCAAAAATACCTGCCCCGGATCCTGAGCGGGGAAGACTGGTGGTGCCAGGGCTACTCCGAACCGGGCGCCGGTTCCGACCTCGCCTCTCTGAAAACCCGGGCTGTGCGCGAAGGTGACCATTACATCGTTAATGGTCAGAAAACCTGGACCACCCTGGGCCAGCACGCGAACATGATTTTCTGTCTGGTGCGCACCAATACCGAGGTGAAAGCCCAGGAGGGCATTTCCTTCCTGCTGATGGACATGAACGACCCGGGCATCACGGTGCGGCCGATCATAACCCT
Source organism: Marinobacter sp. (assembly GCF_048269445.1). GTDB lineage: Bacteria > Pseudomonadota > Gammaproteobacteria > Pseudomonadales > Oleiphilaceae > Marinobacter. The sequence goes on from NZ_JBLXIQ010000001.1 coordinate 393,733, forward strand.
CGATGGCGAGCACGAGGTGAACGAAGTGTTCTTCGAGGACGTCAAAGTCCCCGTCGAAAACCTGGTGGGCGAGGAAGACAAAGGCTGGACTTACGCCAAGTACCTGCTGACCTATGAGCGCACCGGTCTCGCCGGTATTGGCCTGTCCAAGGCAGCTCTGTCACACCTCAAGCAGCTGGCCTCCCGTCGTCTCAAGAACGGCAAGCCGCTGATCGAGGATGCCACCTTCAGCCAACGCATTGCCCAGGTGGAAATAGACCTGATGGCCGCCGGCATCAGCAACCTTCGCATCATTGCTTCAGTTGAAGGCGGCGGCATGCCGGGTGCGGAAAGCTCGATGCTGAAGGTCCGCGGCACCGAAATCCGTCAGACCATCAATGATCTGGCGCGCCGGGCCATTGGCCCCTACGCCATCCCGTTCGTAGAAGAAGAGCTGAGTCAGGATTACGACGGCGAATTCCTCTCTGACGAGAATGCCGCGCCGCTGGCGGCCCAGTACTTCAACAATCGCAAGCTGTCTATTTTCGGCGGATCCAATGAGATCCAGAAAAACATCGTGTCGAAAATGATTCTCGGGCTTTAAGGAGGCGACCATGGATTTCCGACTCAACGAAGAGCAGCAGATGCTGCAGGACACCGTGGCCCGCCTGGTGCGCGGTGAATACAGTTTTGAAAAGCGCCTCGAATACAGCGAATCGGAGCTGGGGTTCAGCGCCGATTTCTGGAAACAGCTGGGCGAGCTGGGCCTAACGGCCGTGCCCTTTCCGGAAGAGCTGGGAGGTTTTGGCGGCACCGGCGTTGAAGTGCAGAGCGTGATGACCGAGCTGGGTCGCGGCCTGTGCATCGAACCCTACCTGCAATCTATTGTCCTTGGCGGCGGGCTGATCAGCCAGGCCGGCAACGACCAGCAGCACGAACAGTGGCTTGGTGGCATCGCCAGTGGCGAGATGCGCGCGGCCGTGGGCCTGCAGGAGCCCCAGAGCTTTTATGACCTGAACGATGTGGAAACCCGGGCGGAAAAATCCGGTGACGGCTATCTGCTTAATGGTCGCAAGGCTGTGGTCATCAGCGGTCACTGTGCCGATGTGCTGGTGGTTTCTGCCCGCACTTCCGGCGACAGCCGGGATACCGATGGCATCAGTCTGTTCCTGATCAGCGCCGATGCCGAAGGGCTGGAGCGTCGCACCTATCCGACCATTGACGGCACCAAGGGCTGCGACCTGTTCCTGAACAACGTCAAACTGGGCGCCGAGGCCCTTCTGGGCGAAGAAGGCAAGGCAGGCGAGGTGATTGAGTATCAGACCGGACGTGCCATCGCCGCTCTATGCGGCGAGGCCGTGGGCGCAATGGAAGTGGCCTGCGACCTGACTCTGGACTACCTGAAACAACGCAAGCAGTTTGGCGTACCCATCGGCAAGTTCCAGGTGCTTCAGCATCGGATGGTGGACATGATGTCAGAGCTGGAGCAAGCCCGCTCCATGGCGATCCTGGCGGCCAGTGTCGCCGACGAGCCCCAGAGTGACGAGAGGCGCCGGGTCCTGGCCGCCGCCAAGAATGTCATCGGCCGCAGTGGCCAGTTCATTTCCGAGCAGGGCATCCAGTCCCATGGCGGCATTGGCATGACCTGGGAGTACAACTTCGCCCATTACGCCAAGCGCCTGATCGCGATCAACCATCAGCTGGGGGACGACGACTTCCACCTGGAGCGTTACGCTGCCCTGCTACAGTAACCGGTAAACGATCATTATTCAGGAGATTGGGGGTATCACAATGACAACAAACGAACAGTCGACTGAACAGGATCTGAGTAAAGCCGAATGGAAGGTTCGTACCGAACTGGCTGCCGCCTACCGGCTGGTGGCCCTGTTTGGCTGGGATGATCTGGTCTTCACCCACTTGTCCGCCCGGGTGCCAGGGCCGGATCATCACTTCCTGATCAATCCCTATGGGCTACTGTTCCACGAAATTACCGCCTCGTCGCTGGTTAAGGTGGACCGGGACGGCGAGGTGGTGGAGGCCGGCGGCCTTCGGCGCGTCAATCCGGCTGGCTTTACCATCCACAGCGCGGTGCACATGGGCCGGGAAGACGCCGGCGCGGTGATGCATCTGCACGCGCCCGATGGTGTGGCGGTCTCCGCCCACCGGGACGGTCTGCTGCCCCTGAGCCAGACCGCCATGCTGTGCCTCAATCACCTGAGCTACCACGATTACGAGGGCGTGGCCCTGGACCTGGACGAACGGGAACGGCTGATCCGGGACCTGGGCGACAAGTCCATGATGCTGCTGCGCAATCACGGCGTATTGACCGCCGGCAAGCATGTACCGGAGACTTTCACCTACCTGTATTTCCTGATGAAAGCCTGTGAGATCCAGGTGAAGGCGCAAAGTTGTGGCCCCACCTGGATGCCATCGGAACACGCCATCCGGACCACGGCAGACCAGTCACAGGCGCTCGGCAGTGCCTCCGCCCTGACCTGGCCGGCCCTGGTTCGGCTTCTGGACAGTAAAAACCCAGGCTACGCGGTCTGACTGACCGGCCAGGAGCACAGACATGCTGACAGTGGAACTGGACGACCTCGGCCGCTACAAGAACTCGGTGATTGGCTACAGCCCCTGGAAAACCATTAGCCAGGAGATGATCCAGGCCTTCGCCGATGCCACCGGGGATCATCAATGGATCCATCTGGATGTGGAGCGGGCAAGGCGTGAGTCACCCTGGAAGAGCACGGTGGCCCACGGTTATCTGACCGCATCCCTGATTCCATTGCTGAATCAGCAGGTCATTAACGTGCAGGGCAAAAGCGCCAGCATCAATTACGGCCTGAACAAGCTACGCTTCCCCGCCGCCGTGAAGTCCGGGGCGCAGATCCGGAGCAAAATGGAACTGCTGGATGTGTCCAGGGTAGATGACCAGCGCACGCTGGCCACCTATCGCACCACAGTGGAAATCCGCGGCGGGGACAAGCCCGCCTGCGTGGCCGAGCATCTCGCCATGTACGTGCGGGGCTGAGCCGCTCAGGACTTGGCCTCCCACTCCTCTTCCTGCAACGCTCGCCACATCAGCTTTCCGGTGGGCGACTTCGGCAACTGGTCGACAAACTCGATCAGGGTGGGAATCTTGTAGGCCGCCATCTGTTCCTTGCACCAGGCGGTGATGTCCTCAGCCTTGGTCTTGCCCTCCGCCTCCGGGGTCAGCACGATACAGGCCTTGACGGTCTCACCGCGCTTGGGATCAGGCGAGGAAATAATGCAGACTTCGTGAATCCCGGGATGGCGATACATCAGGCCCTCGACTTCTGATGGCCAGACCTTGTAACCGGATGCGTTAATCATCCGTTTGACCCGATCCACCATGAAGAAATAACCCTCCTCATCGTAGTAGCCCAGATCGCCAGTGCGGAAAAACCGCTTGCCATCGATCTCCACGAACGCGGCTTCGGTTTCGGCAGGACGGTTCCAGTAACCAATGGTGACCTGTGGCCCGTTAGAAACGATTTCACCGGTCTCGCCGGGGCCTTTTTCCTGCAGGGTGTCCACATCAATGATCCGGCTGTCCACATCAAACACCGGGATACCCAGGCACTGGGGTTTGGGACGATTCGAGGGGTTGATGTGGGTGGCTGCCATGGTTTCCGACAGGCCATAACCCTCAATGTAGTCCAGACCGGTCATGGTCTTGAGTTTGGCCGCCACGGCCTCGGGCATGGCCGCCCCGCCACCGCCGATGGTGGTGAGACTGGTCAGGTCGTACTGGCCGATGTCCGGGTTGGAGAGAAAATCCACCGCCATGGTGACAATGTTGGTCCAGCCGGTGACTTTATACCTCTCGATCAGCCGTGCCGCGGTGGTGCGGTCCCAGCGGGTCATGATGACCGTGGTGGAACCGCTGTAGATCGGGCTGTTCATGGAGCCGGTCATGCCGGTGACGTGGAAGAACGGCAGGGTCGCCAGTTGCACCGTATTGGCGGTGCTCAGGTTCCAGAATGCCCGGTGCACGGCGGTGGCCATCACGCTGCGGTGGGTGTGCATGCAGCCCTTAGGTGCGCCGGTGGTGCCGGAGCTGTAAGGAATCACGGCGAGATCTTCCGGGCCGGCGGTATGGGCAGATGGAGTATGACCCTCCGCCAGCGCCTGCTCCCAGCTAACCACACCGGCCATCTCTTTTGACCAGGCCGGGGCGGCGACTTCTTTAGGCAGAGCCAGATCGGTGTCCGGAGCGATATACGTGCTGTAGGAAGCCACCACTATCTGGCTGAGATCGGTCGTTTCCAGTAACGGAGCGATAAAGCCGGCCAGCTCCTGACCCGCGAGGCAGACATCGGCACCGGTATCGGCAACAAAGTGCTCCAGTTCCGCCGCCCGGTTCATCGGGTTGATGGGAATCACCACCGCATCCGCACGCAGAATGGCGTAATAGGCAATCACGTACTGAGGTGAGTTCTGCATGTACAGCAACACCCGGTCGCCTTTGGCTACGCCCTGTGCCTGCAGGTAGCCGGCCATCGCTTCCACTTCCCGGAACAGCCGGCTGTAGGTCATCGGCGCATCGTAAAAGATGATGGCGTTACGGTCGGGATAACGCCGCGCGGAAATTTCCAGGTTGGTAAACACGCTGGTCCGCGGCAGCGCCAGACTCTTGGGCAGCTCTCTCGGCCAGACGGCGTAATGGCGGGTAAAGGTCATTGTTGTGATCCCCTTAATCGGTTCTGTGAGCCGCTGTCGCGGCCAGATCAAAAACGTCGGTGCCGCCGGGCAGAGCTTCCCGGTGACGCAATGGTGTGATGGCGATGGCGTTGTCCCGCAACACGCTGACGTCCTCATCGGGCGCCACGATGTGGCGGGAGCTGCGATCAAAACCCAGCCACCAGTACGGCAGGCTCCGGGCATCCTGTCCTGCCAGCAGGCGCGCCCGCTGGATCGAGCCGTTGGACTGCTTGCACCACCGTGCCTGGCTGATAGCCACCGCCTCGCAGGCGGGGAAGTTCACGTTCCAGGCCCGGCTCTGCCCCGGCTGCCACAACTGGCGTACCACCGTTTCCCCAAAGATGGCGACCGGTGACCAATCCACACCTTCGCGACTCAGGAAAGCCTGGCTCAGTGCAATGGCAGGTATGCCCATGTGCTCGGCACTGAGCACCGCCCCAACGGTGCCGGAATACTGCACGGAATCGCTGATGTTGGCGCCGCAGTTCACCCCGGACAGCACCAGATCCGGCGGCGTTTCGCCGAACCACTGGGCCAGCGAATACAGTACACAGTCCGCCGGTGTGCCGGAGACCGCATAACGCTTGTCACCCTGTTCATACACCCGTAACGGGTCATGAATGGAGATACTCTGGCCGGCACCGCTGCGGTCATGCTCCGGCGCCACGACCCAGACTTCCTCTGCCAGATTACGGGCGATCTGCTCGAGCACTTTCAGGCCCGGCGCGTTGATGCCGTCGTCGTTGGTGATCAGGATGCGACGGACGATAGCGTCGCCCATGGCGCTAGAACTTGTCATGACCGGTCTCCTTCACTGGCAATTCTCCAGCCCACATCTGCCAGCAGGCTCGCACGCCTGCCCACGTCCAGGGCGTTGGCATTGGCGGCATTGCCATCCAGCGCCCGCTTATAGACTCCCTGAAGAATGGACGCCAGTCGAAACAGCGAAAACGCCAGGAACACGTGCCAGTCGGCAATGCCATCCCGGCCTGTCTGTCGGCAATAGCGATCAATGGTTTCCTGCTCGTCCGGAATACCCAGTGCCTCCAGATCCTCGCCCAACAGCCCTCGCATACCTTCCAGATCCGATGGCAGGTAATAAGGCAGACAGTAATAGGCCAGATCCGCCAATGGATGGCCCAGTGTCGAAAGCTCCCAGTCCAGAATGGCAATCACTTCCGGACTGTCCGGTGCCAGCATCAGATTGCCAAACCGGTAATCGCCATGGGCGATGGCGCATTCATCCGTGGAGGGCAGATTCTCCGGCAGCCAGGTCATGAGTTTGTCCATGGCCGGCAGCTCGTCGGTTTTTGACGCCAGGTACTGTTTACTCCACCGGGAAACCTGCCGGGCCACGTAGCCTTCCGGGCGGCCAAAATCGCCGAGGCCAACAGCATTCACATCCACCGAGTGCAGTTGCGCCAGAGTATCGATGGCAGAGTGATGGGCCGGTAACCGTTCGTGACGATCCAGCGCCCGCAGCGCCGAGTGGCTGACGATACGACCCTCAAGGTAGTCCATGACATAGAACGGCGTACCGATGACATTGCTGTCTTCACACAGGGCCCGGGTGTTCGGCACCGGGACGCTGGTGTGTTCGGACAGGGCACGCATGACCTTGTATTCCCGCTCGACCATGTGGGCGGAGGGCAGGGTTTTGCCGGGCGGCTTTTTGCGCAGCACGTATCGGCCGCTGTCGGTGTCCAGCAGGAACGTAGGGTTGGACTGGCCACCCTGGAACTGCCGGACATCGAGCCTTGTACCGAAACCGGGTATGGCTTCCTGCAGCCAGCTCAGGAGGCTGGCTTCGTCAAATTTGTGGGCCGGGAGGACTTCTACCAGCTCTGGGGTGATGCTCATGTTTTGTTTTGCCTTCACTTTGGGGGGCAGCGGCCGGCAGGCAGGGGTGGTCTTTCTTCCGGAAAAAAGCAACTCGCTGCGCTCAGACATCTTTTTTCCTGCAGAAAGACCACCCCTACCCACCGGCCTCGGCATACTTTTGTTTGGCTACCCCAAACAAATGGTTTGCTAACAAATCGTTTCGCCGCCATCGGCTACGATGACCTGGCCGGTGATGTAGGCGCTGGCCCTGGTGGACAGAAACACCGCCAGGCCGGCGATGTCGACCGGCTCGCCAATTCTGCGCAGCGGCGTTCTATCTTCGGCACGTTTCACGCGCACGGGGTCTTCCCACAGGGCTTTGGCGAAGTCGGTCTTGATCAGGCCGGGGGCGATGCTGTTAACGCGGATGCCCTTCGGCCCCCACTCCACGGCCAGGTTGCGGGCAAGAGCCGCTTCCGCAGCTTTGGACACGCCATAAGTGCCGATGGTGGTATTGCCACGGAGACTGGCAATGCTGGACAGCAGCACAACCGCGCCTTCACCCTTTTCCGCCATCTGCGGCAGCACCATGTTGGTGAGCCAGAAAGTACCTTTGACGTTGGTGTCCATGATCTTGTCCCAGGCGTCGTCGGTCATCTCTGCGGTGGTGCCGTACACCGGGTTGGTGGCAGCGTTGCACACCAGCACATCAATGGCGCCCCAGGCTTCGTTGGTCTTGTCCACCAGGTTCTGCAGGTCTTCTTTCCTGCCGACATGGCAGGGAATGGCGATAGCCTCATAGCCCTGGGCTTTCAGCTCATTGGCCACCTGCTCACAGGCCTCGGCCTTGCGGCTGGAGATCACGACTTTGGCACCCAGGCGGGCCATTTCTTCGGCGATGGCGCGGCCGATGCCTTTGGTGGAGCCTGTTATCACGGCGACTTTTCCAGTCATATCAAAAAGCGGGTTAGTCATTATTCGATCCTCAGACACTGAAGCATGGAAGTGGCCGGGGTGATGTCCTTCCGGGACTGTGCAAAACAGGGATGTTTTGCCCAAGCCTACAAGGACGTATTCACGGCGTGTCCCGGAAGGACATCACCCCGGCCGCTCTCCCCTTATTCAGAGGTTATGGGTTTAGCGGTACTGGCGAAGCTCAATCTTGGCCACAGAATCCAGATGCACCTCATCCGGCCCGTCCGCCAGCCGCAGTGTCCGCACCTTGGCCCAGGCCTCCGCCAGGAAGGTGTCCTGGGATACACCGGCACCGCCATGAATCTGAATCGCCCGGTCCAGCACCTTCAGCGCCATACTCGGCGCAATCACCTTGATCATCGCGATCTCCTGACGGGCCACCTTGTTCCCGACGGTGTCCATCATGTGCGCCGCTTTCAACGTCAGCAACCGCGCCTGCTCAATCTCGATGCGGCTGCGGGCGATGTCCTTGCGGATGGAATCGAAACTGGACAGCGGCTTGCCAAAGGCCTCGCGCGCATTGGCACGCTTGCACATCAGCTCCAGTGCCCGCTCGGCCACACCGATGGTGCGCATGCAGTGGTGAATACGGCCCGGTCCCAGGCGACCCTGGGCAATCTCAAAACCGCGGCCCTCGCCCAGCAGAATGTTGCCCACCGGCACCCGCACGTTCTCGTAGTGAATCTCCGCGTGGCCATGGGGTGCATGGTCGTAACCAAACACCGTAAGCGAGCGGATCATCTTCACCCCCGGGGCATCCAGAGGCACCAGAATCATCGACTGCTGCTTGTGCTTCTCAGCCTCCGGGTCGGTCTTGCCCATCACGATGGCGATTTTCGAGGTGGTGGTCATGGCGCCGGAAGACCACCACTTTTTGCCGTTGATCACATACTGGTCGCCGTCGCGGCGGATTTCACAGGCAATGTTGGTGGCATCCGACGACGCCACGTCCGGCTCGGTCATCGAGAAACACGAACGGATCTCGCCAGCCAGAAGCGGTTTCAGCCACGTATCCTGCTGTTCTTTATTGCCATAGCGGGCGATGGTTTCCATGTTGCCGGTATCCGGCGCGGAGCAGTTGAACACCTCCGGTGCCATGGCGGAGCGGCCCATGACTTCGCACAGGTGGGCGTATTCGTAGTTGGTCAGCCCGGCGCCGAATTCGCTTTCCGGCAGGAACAGATTCCACAGCCCGGCGGCTTTCGCCTTCTTTTTCAGTTCCTCAATAATCGGAACCGGCGCCCAGCGGTTCTCTGCCTGCTCAATCTGCTCATGGTGCTTGTGCTCATTCGGGTAGATGTGAGCGTCCATGAACTCGTTCAGCTGCGCCTGCAGCTTTTTCGCTTTGTCAGACAGTTCAAACATGTCCGCTTCCTCTTGGTGTTGTTGGCATTAAGTCGGTAACCGCTCCGTCAGATCGGAACGCCCTCTGGTTTGTCGCTGCCGGACCGAATCCGGAACGTACCCTCGGCGATGGCCAGCAGGTTGCCCCTGTCGTCATGAACCTCACCGGTGCTGTTGAAAATGCGGGTGCCTCCGGCGCGCTTTCGGCCAGTGACCTTGATAGTTCCGCCGGAACACTGCCCGGTGAAGGTGGTGGTCAGGGACAGGGTGATGGCCTTGCGCATCCGCCCTGGGTAGGGGCAGTGGGTGCCCGCCTGGGCCAACACAATGTCCAGCAGCGAGGTGAGCACACCCCCATGGATCACTCCGCCCAGGTTCAGGTGCCGGGGCTGCAGCTCCAGCTCTAGCACGGCTTCGTTCTCCTCCCAGGACACCTGGCGGTAACCCAGCAGGCTGTGAAAGCCGGGCAGGTCTTTGCCATCGGTAAAGAGGGGCTCTTGTTCACTCATTACACTTTCATTCCTGGCAGGTTAAGGGACGCGGTATTACCACCATCCACGGCCAGGGACTGGCCGGTGATGTAGCTGGCATCGTCGCTGGCAAGAAACAGGATGGCCGCGGCGATTTCTTCGGGGTTGCCATACCGGCGCAGCTCACAGCGGGCCCCGAGCTTGTGGGCTTTTTCATTGGCCCGGGCGTAATCAAACACCGCCCGGGTCATGCCGGTCTCCACCAGACCGGGGCACACAGCATTCACCCGCACGTTGTCGCTGCCCAGGTCACAGGCCGCGGTCATGGTCAGGTTGATTACTCCGGCTTTGGAGGCACTGTAGGCATTGCCGCCTGCGCCCGACCGGATGCCCGCCACCGATGCAGTGTTGACGATGGCGCCGAGCTTGCGGGCCTGCATGTGCGGCGCCACGTGTTTGATCAGCAACATGGTGCCTATCAGATTCACCGATAATACCTGGTCCCACTCGGCGCGGTCGTTCGCGGTCACCGGTGGGTGACCCTGGCCGGTACTGGCAATGCCGGCGATATTGCACAGCACGTCGATCTGCCCGAAGGTGGCCATAGTCTCACTCACCAAAGCCTTTACCTGGGCTTCGTTGGCCACGTCCACTCGCCGCCTCAGGCGATCGGCCCCCTCGGGCAGCTGGTTTTCGGTTTCCACCAGGCCGGCGTCCGAGGTATCCGCCAGGATCACCGAGGCACCCTCCCGGGCCAGCCGCAGGGCCGTCGCCCGGCCAATACCGCTGGCGGCGCCGGTGACAATGGCTACCCGTTGATCAAACCGTCCCATATACCCGTGCTCCCCGGACTGTCTCATTGTTGTTGGTGGTGTTGGGGTTTTTCTATTTGGTTAATTTGTCACGCCTGCCGGTTTTGAGTCAATATATTCGGAAGTTAATTTCACTAGATAAAACACAATAACACCTGAGAGGCAAAAAATGGAAAGCGGGAAGCCAGATATGCCGGTCTATGCGCCAATCGATCCCAATGAATCCATGGACGCGATCGGGCATCGCATCCAGCAATACGCCCAAACCCGTGGCAGCCACCCGGCACTGATCGATGATCAGGGCACCCTGGACTGGCGAAGCCTTGTCGATCAGGTTAACCGCGTTGCCAACCGGTTGCGTGAGGCGGGGCTGCAGCCGGGAGAGTCAGTGGCTGCGTTGTCCGGCAACAGCCGCGACGATGTCGCCTTGTACCTGGGCACCCTGGTGGCCGGAGGCTGCATGGTGCCACTCTCCGGTATGGCCAGTACCGAAGCACTGGCGATGATGGTGGCTGACTGCCAGGCGCGCTTTCTGTTCGTGTCCGGGACACAACAGGGGCTGCTTTCTGCCTTGCAAGGCCAACTGACCAACGTACCGGAGGAGCACACCATCAGCCTTGATGGCCCGCTGGATGGAGCCGCTTACCGTCTTTCGGACTGGCTTGCGCAATCAGCCATCACCGCCCGGCCCGAGCCGGTCACCCTGGACGATCCGTTCAATATCATTTATAGCTCCGGCACCACGGGCACGCCCAAAGGCATCCTGCACGATTACCGTTTCCGCCAACGGCAGATGGTAAGAATGAGCCGGTACGGGCTGGACGGCGATGCCATCAACCTTGTGTCCACGCCACTCTACTCCAACACCACCCTGGTTTCGGTGCTGCCCACGCTCTACCACGGCGGCACCCTGGTGCTAATGGCGAAATTCGATGCCCGCAGGTTCCTGGAGCTGGCCGAAACCTACCGGGTCACCCACGCCATGCTGGTACCGGTACAGTACCAGCGGATTCTGGCGCAGCCGGATTTTGACCAGTTTGACCTCTCCAGCTTCCAGCTCAAGCTCTGTACCAGTGCCCCGCTGCGGTCGTCAGTGATTGCCGATGCCATGGCCCGCTGGCCAGGCAACCTTCGGGAAGTTTACGGCCTCACTGAAGGTGGCATATCCACAAGCCTTGACTGCGCGGCCCACCCGGACAAGTGGGACTCGGTTGGCGTGCCCACCCAAGGCGCCGAGGTGCGGGTGATTGGCGAGGATGACCGTGAGCTGCCCAGAGGCGCCACCGGCGAGATCGTGGGCCGTGCCATTTCGATGATGCGCGGCTACGTGAACCGCCCGGAGCAGACCCGGGAGATGCTCTGGACGAGCCCGGAAGGCGAGGTGTTTTACCGCAGCGGTGACATGGGGCGAATCGACGAGGACGGCTTTATCTACATCCTTGATCGCCGGAAGGACATGATCATCTCCGGCGGTTTTAACATCTACCCGGTGGATCTGGAAAAAGTACTGCTGACGCACCCGGCGGTGGCCGACGCCACGGTCATTGGCATTCCCAGCGAACACTGGGGGGAAACGCCACTTGGTCTGGTGGTTCTCCAGCCAGGTCGTGATGAAACCGAAACCGGGATACTGGAGTGGGCCAACGGACAACTGGGCAAATCCCAGCGCCTGGCGGCCATCGAATTCCGTACCACCCTGCCCCGTTCCGCCATCGGCAAGGTGCTGAAACGCGAACTGCGGGCGCCCTACTGGATCGAAACCTGAGTCTACGGAGAGCAGGTCGCTCCGTGATTCTACCCAGTACCAGCCATTGGGCTATCCTTCACTAACACTCCGTAATGAGGGACCGGTCAACCTGCTATTGCAAAAAACAAGACATGTGTTAGATTCAGAGAACTCCAATTCACCATGCAGTCATTAGTTCTGCACAGTGAAACAAAGAAAGACCCATTGGTCATAAACAAAAAGCCATTAATGCACAAGTACAACAACGAATGAGGCCAACCATGACTCTGTTTACCAACGCCCGAAGAAAACTGACCGTCTTTGCCTCGGCAATGACCCTTGGCCTGTCGGCAGCCCTCGTCGCCACGCCCGCTGCCGCCCAGGATGCCGTTACCTGGAAGGTCCAGTCGCACTGGCCCGGTTCCAGCAGCTCTTATACTGACAGCCTGGGCAGACTCAAGCGGGTACTGGAAGAGCGCACCGATGGCCGCCTGAAGCTCCAACTGTTCGAGGCCGGCGCCCTGTTCAAGGCAACAGACACATTTAACGCCGTCAGCCGCGGCATTCTGGAAATGGGCACGATTTCACCGTCCTATGCCCAGGACAAGGTCTCCCTGGCCGGCATTGCCTCGGGCCTGCCGTTTGCCTTCCGCAACGTTTGGGAAGCAGCCTACTTCCACCAGAACATGGGCTTTGAAGCCATGCTGCGCGAAGAAGCGGCGCAATACGGCGTCTACTGGGCAACCGACAAGGTCTATCCCACCGAAATGGTGGTCAAGAAGCCGATCAAAAGCTGGGAAGACTTCACCAGCCTGAAAATTCGCTCATCCGGGGCCCTGCAAACCTTTCTGACCGAAGCTGGTGCCGCCGCCTCCTACATCCCGGGCAGTGAGCTCTATTCCGCGCTGGATTCTGGTATTGTCGATGGTGCCCACTGGGGCGCTGCACAGGGCGCGCTCAGCATGGGCCTCTATGAGGTGGCCAAGTATCATGTTCAGCCCGCGCTCAACATCGCCGGTACCGACGTGATCATTGTCAGCCAGAAAGCCCTGGACAAGCTGCCGGAAGACATGCAGAAGATCGTCAAGGATGCCCTTGCCGAGCAGTTCTGGGTGCGCACCAACGAATACCAGTACAAGGAACAGCTGGCACTGGCGAAAGCCCAGGCGGAATTCGGTGTTGAGGTGAATACCCTGCCCCAGGACGTTCAGCAAAAGCTGGCCCAGACCGCCCAGAAACTGTGGGATGAAGAAGGCAAGCGCAGCGAGAAAGCCGAGAAGGCACTGGAAATGCTGAAAGGCTTCCTGACTGATCTCGGTTACCTGTAAGAGCCGTCAGCTGCTAAAACCAAGCCGGGGCGTGCCCCGGCTTTCTTTCCCCCTGAAAACCAACGATTTGCCGGAGCGTGTCATGAGTGTGCTGACAACATTCATGAGAGGGGTCACCCGTCTCAATGATTTTATCGGGCGCGGGATTGCGCTGCTGGTGTTTGCCATGTTCGGCTTCCTGCTGCTGGAAGTCGGTTTCCGCTACCTGCTCAACGCGCCCACGGTCTGGACTAACGAACTCTCGCAGATGTTGTTCGGGGTCTATGCCATCATGTCTGGCGGCTACATCATGGCCCATCGGGGCCACGTGAACGTAGACCTGCTCCACTCTCATCTCACACCCAGAAAACGCGCCGTCATGGACATCGTCACGTCGGTGGTTTTTTTCATCTTTACCCTGGCGCTGCTCTGGTTCGGCATAGATGTCGCCAGCGAATCCATTGCCAGCTGGGAAACCTCCTATTCCGCCTGGAACCCACCAGTCTGGCCGGTCAAACTGGCGATCCCGATCGGCACCGGCCTGCTGGTGCTGCAGGGTCTGGTGAAACTGCTGGAAGACATCGCCATCGCCTTCAACCTGGATTATTACCAACCGGCCCGGGAAGAGCCTGAAGACTCCGAAGGAGAGTACCTGTGAGCATTGAAATACTGACCCTGCTGTTCTTCGGCTCACTGCTGTTCTTCCTGCTGCTGGGACTGCCCCTGGCCTTTGTGCTCGGCGGCGTGTCGGTGGTGTTCCTGTATTTCACCTGGGGCTTCGATTCCTTCTACATGGTGGTCTCGCAGATCTCGGGCACCATGGCCAGCTTTACCCTGGTGGCCATTCCCCTCTTCGTCTTCATGGCCATGGTGCTGGAGCGCACCGGTGTCGCCAAGGACCTCTACCGAATGATGCATCTGTGGTTTGGTGGCCTTCGGGGTGGCCTGGCCCTGGGCACCCTGGCCATCTGTGCTGTATTTGCCGCCATGGTGGGCATCAGCGGTGCGGCGGTGGTGGCCATGGGCACCATTGCCCTGCCGTCCATGCTGGAGCGGGGCTACGATCGCAAGATGGCTCTTGGTGTGATCAACACCGGTGGCGGCTGGGGCATCCTGATTCCGCCCAGCATCCTGATGATCCTGTACGCCCTGATCACCGGGGTCTCCGTGGGCCAGATGTTCGCTGCCGGCATCATGCCCGGCGTCTTGTTGATGGTGCTGACATCCATCTACATTATTGTGCGGGCCAATCTCCAGCCGCACCTGGCTCCGGCGCTGCCGAAAGAAGACCGGGGCACCTGGCCGGAAAAGCTGCGCGCCCTGCGGGCCGTATTGCTGCCAATCGGGGTGGTGGTGATGGTGTTGGGCTCCATCATCGGCGGTATTACCACGCCCACGGAGGCCGCCGCCATGGGGGTACTCGGTGCACTGATTTCGGCGGCAGTCTATGGTGAATTGAAGTGGTCGGTCATGCAGGACGCGGCCATCCGCACCTTCAAGCTCACCGGCATGATCATGTGGATCCTGTTTGCCGCCCACGCGTTCAGTGCGGCCTACCAGAGCATGGGCGCCCAGGCGCTGATCGAGGGCCTGATCCAGTACATCCCCGGGGGACCCTGGGGCATTATCATTGCCATGATGGTCATCATCTTCTTCCTTGCAATGGTTCTGGACCCGGTGGGCATCATGCTGATCACCCTGCCCGTGTTCATGCCGATCGTGGAATCGCTGGGGTTCGACCCCATCTGGTTCGGCATCCTGTTCGTGATCAACATGGAGATCGGCTACAAGACCCCACCCTTCGGCTTTAACCTGTTCTACCTCAAGGGTGTGGTGCCACCCGGCATTACCATGAAGGACATTTACACCTCGGTGATTCCCTTTGTCCTGATCGAGATTCTGGCCATTGCCATCATCATGATCTTCCCGGAAATCGCCACCTGGCTGCCGGATCAGTTCTTCTGATCGGGTTGCCAGGTCCGGTTGCAGACATTGAGTTCGACCCTATCAGATGCCACCATAAAAGGCCGCTGATAGCGCGCTCAATTGGAACGGAAAAGATTTAAAAGCTGGGTGTGGGGCATTGGTTTGTAAAAAAGATAGCCCTGTACCCGCCTGATGCCGAGTGCTCTGAGCATATCGAGCTCGGCCTGGGTTTCGACGCCCTCGGCCAGGAGTTTGGTGCCCCCCTCGTTGGCAAACCCGACCAATGCCCTGACTACTGATTGAATAGTAGGGCTTCGGTCGATGTTACGCACTAGCGATATGTCCAGCTTAATAATGTCGGGATTCAGCTCCACAATATGCCGAAAGCTGGCATAGCCCGCACCAAAATCGTCGATCGCCAACTGCAAACCTCGATGACGAAACTCTGACAGAGCGGAGGCCAATTCTCCGTAATCCGCGATGGCATCGTGCTCCGTGATCTCCAGCACGATTTGTTTCAGTTCCTGCTGTCTGAGGAAATCCTGAAATTCCGGTTCAAGAAAAGTGGTACCTGAAAGGTTGCAGCCTACATAGAGGTTCTCGGGCAGATGCTCCTTAACAGCTATGCCCTTGGCAAAGGCGCTTTTTTCCAACTCAGTTCCGATTCCAAGCTCAGCCGCCTCATCGAACCACTCGTTGGGCGGTCGATAGGGATCGGTCTGAAATCGGGCGAGAGACTCGACTCCGACGAGGCCGCCTGTGGTCGAATCCACGATGGGCTGCCAAGCCATCTGAAGCCCGCCGGACGTGAGAACGTCACGGATGTGTTTACAGCGGGAAGAGATATCATCAAGAGCTCGTTGCTCTTCTTGTAATGCGTTACCTATCAAGTCGGCCATAGCGGACATAAAGCCGATATCGCGTTCATCCAGCTGCTCTTTGTAATCACAGGAATAGCAGCACAGGGTCCCGAAAGTATCATCGTTTCCGGAAGGGATAGGAACGCTCGCATGAGATCTGATCCCCAGGGCTTCGATAGCTGGCAGATCCCTTAAAGAGGGATGCATTTGGGCATCTCGAACAAGATTAGGTGCCTGGTTTTTCACCACCCGGATACAGGCCGACTCTTCAAGGGGAGCGCTGGCGCCCGGGGCTGGTGCCTCTTGCCGTCCATCACTGCTTACATACAGAAACTCTCGGCGGCCACCTGAAAACCTGGAAATGAAACCAATCTCCATTCCCAGATGGATGCGAACAGCTTCAAGTAGACGTGGCAGAAACAGTCTGGTCGTACCCGAATTAATATTCGCCGCGGAAAGGATAACTTGTCCGATAGAAGCAGGCTTCTGGCCTTTACGATTTTGGAGTTCTTCGCTTTTCGATGACATATTCCGGCATTCCTATCGTCAAGTCGATGAGTTGTAAGTTGTCAGATTAGCCGATACTTATCGCTTTATATTTGATACGTACAATTTCTCATTTGGCTGACTTTTCAGTTTGAATCCCCCTGCAAACTCTGAACAAGAAGTGCCCCGGAGTCTGTCTGAAGATTTAAATATAAAAAGCCATCAGAACATATATTGATATTTATTTTTCTTTCATCGCATATTTAATACCAAATCTGTCTGAAAATTGGACATAAATTTCCCGTATCTATAACCTTAATCTTCTATTTATACATTTACGACCTTGGTTGTTTTCAACATCACCTCTTCGATAAAGCTGACATCCAGACAAAACGCCGCTCTCTTGAACGAATGAATAAGCAAAGGAAATAAGTGTGCTTATATTGAGAAAATCATTGCTTAATATGCCCGTCAGGAAAAAGCTATTTTCGGCCTTTGGCCTTGTCCTGATACTTATTGTTTTCATGGCTTCTACAGCCTACTTCGGGTTTGCTAACTTGATGGAAAGCAACGCCAACATCAGGAAATCGTCCGCTATAAACAATCTCGTCCAAGAGGCACGATTTAATGAAAAGAATTATTTCCTGAGAGGTCGCCAGGATTATGCAGAGGCCGCACAGAATGCCATAGCGTCAGCCCGAGAGACGGCTGTAGATACTGAAAAAGTTCTGGAGAATCCTGAACAACAAAGAGCCATGAGCTTAATCCAGGAAGATCTCGACAAGTACCAGTCGGCATTTCAGAGAACTATTGAAGAGCGCGCCACCACCAGGCAAGCGGTGGAATCAATGGAAGTCTCAGCCCGGGAAGCGGTCATACTATTTGTAGAGTTTGAGCAGTTCCAGCAACGCCGGGCGCTGGAACAATTGGAAAATGGTGAAGAAGCCAACGCACAACAAACCTTTATCCTGGCCCGGCGTGCTGGAGAGTTGGCCCGGGATATCCTTGATGCCCGACGCATGGAGAAAAACTTCCTGATATCAGAAAGCAAGGAGGATACGGACAGACTGAACGAGCGCCTTCGCGCATTGGACGAGGGTATCTCGGAGCTCAAATCATCACTTAAAACAAATGCAGGGCGAGAATATATCACCGGGATTGAAAAGGCCGTCGGCGACTATGCCAGCCAGTTCGATAGCCTGGTTTTGAATATCGGGCGCCTGACCGACCTTGAGTCCAACTTGACAGCGACAGCCCGCAGCGTCATGGATCAGGCCGAAGAAGCCTATCAAGGCGAGCACTCCCTGATGCTTCAGGCAAGGGACAAAACGTTCCAGGTGCTACTGATCGTTACCGTTGTGGCATTAGTGATCGGGATCGGAGCCGCTCTTGTCATTACCCGCGTGATCGTAACGCCACTGAACCAACTGGTGGATCATGCCGGCAAGGTAGCCGACGGTGATCTCCGCCATAACATCAGCGCCGACCGCACGGACGAACTTGGCCGGTTGATGATGGCCATGCAGGTAATGACAGAAAACCTGCGCCATACCATCAAGGAAGTTGCAGAGGGTATTTCACTGATTGCGAGCTCTGCAGAAGAGCTGTCTGCCGTTACCGAACAGACCAGCACTGGCGCAATCCAGCAGCGTGACGAAACGGACCAGGTTGCTACCGCAATGAACGAAATGACCGCTACCGTTCAGGAAGTGGCACGGAATGCGGAATCTGCCGCCACTTCTGCCTCGGAGTCGGACGAACAGGCCAAAGAAGGCCATCAAATTGTAACGTCGGCCATGACACAGATTGAAGCACTATCCGCAGACGTTGATAGCAGCGCCGACCTGATCACCAGATTGCGGGAGGACAGCACCAATATTGGCAGCATTCTGGATGTTATCCGCAGCATCGCGGAGCAAACCAATCTGCTTGCCCTGAATGCTGCCATCGAGGCTGCCCGGGCCGGCGACCAGGGCCGCGGCTTTGCGGTGGTGGCCGATGAGGTTCGGGCACTTGCAAAACGTACCCACGACTCGACCGGTGAAATCGAAACCCTGGTCAACACCCTGCAGCAAGGTGCCAATGAGGCCGCAGAAAGTATGCGAAATAACAGTGACAGCGCTGAATCCGCCGTGGAAGTGACACGCAAGGCCGGAGAGTCGCTCGCCAGTATTGCCGAATCGGTTTCCTCTATTCAGGCCATGAACCTTCAGATCGCAACTGCCGTTGAAGAACAGACCTCCGTCGCAGAGGACATCAGCGAGAGCGTGGTGAATATCCGCGAAGTCACCGACCAGTCTGCAACGGCCAACAACCAGATCGCCATGTCATCCAATGACCTTGCTCGCCTCGGTGGTGATCTTCAACGCACTGTCGAAAAGTTCAGGCACAGCTAACGAGGGTCAGGCACATGAATAACCCAAAGAACGACAGGCTCACCAGTGGGATTGCTGGCCTCGACCGGGTCCTGAATGGCGGCCTTCTGCAACAACGCAGTTATATCGTGCGCGGGGGTCCCGGGTCCGGGAAAACCACCCTTGGGCTTCACTTTCTGACCGCGGATTCCGACACCCGAAGCCTGTTTGTCAGCATGGGTGAAGATGAGCAACAGTTGCGAGTTGATGCCAGCCGACAGGGCTTCAAGCTCGACACAGTCAGCATCGTTGATTTTTCTCCCTCGGACGTGAGCATTGATGATGCAGAGCCCTACAGCATCATGTCGCCAGAGGACGTTGAGGACCCCGGGCTACCGAAAAGAATTCGCAAAGCCTTTGAGGCCATCCGCCCGCAGCGGATCTTTATCGATTCGCTCACATACCTGCATTATTTTTCACCGGACGCTTTTCAGTACCGAAAACAGGTGATCACACTGTTGCGCTATCTGACTGGCCAGGGCGCAACGGTAATTTGCGCCGCAGAAGATGCCAATTCAGGCAAAGACAGCGAAGAACTGGGCTTTCTCGCGGATGGTGTTATCGAGCTGGAACATAAAGACAGCAAGCGCTCACTCGAAATCACAAAGTTCCGGGGTTCCGGCTTCGCTTCTGGACAGCACAGCATCCGCCTTGGGCCTGGCGGCATGTACTGTTTTCCACGCCTGGAGCCTGGTGATCATGGCATCCGGTTTGACCAGCTGGACATGCCGTCAGGCATTCCTGAGCTGGACCGACAACTCAAGGGGGGGCTTAGTCGCGGCACCGTCACCATTCTTTCGGGCCCTACAGGGGTGGGTAAAACGTCCCTTGGCATCCAGTTTATGAAAACTGCCTGTGAAGAGGGTAAACGAACGGTGGTTTATACCTTCGAGGAATTGACCAGTACCCTGATTTCCCGAGTTGAAGGTATCAATATGCCGCTGTCGAAACTCATGGAGTCAGGGGCCTTTGCTATTGAGGCCATTGAACCTTTGCACTATTCCGCCGACGAATTCGCAGCCAGGGTCTGTGAAGAAGTCGAGGAACGCGGCACCCGTCTCATCATGATCGACAGCCTGGCTGGTTATAAACTCTCCATCGGCGGCGATAGCGTTACCCGAAGGCTCCACGCTTTGTGCCGCTATCTCGTCAATATGGGCGTGACGGTAATTCTGCTGAACGAGGTTGAGACTATCACCGGTGGAGACGTGAAAACGACCGAAATGGGCGTCAGCTATCTTGCGGACACCATAATCCTGCTTCGGTACATGGAAAGGGCCGGCGAAATTCGTAAAACCATCGGTGTACTGAAAAAGCGCACCGGTGACTTTGAAAAAAGTCTGCGCGAGTTTGATATTACTCCGGGTGGCATCAAGGTTGGTGGTGAGTTAAAGGGACTCAGGGGTATTCTTCGTGGCGAACCCGAACCCGAACCCGAATCTGATACTACGATTGGGGATGCCCGTGAATAACCCCCCCCTCCTGATACCAGCACCTGAGTTGCAGACAGAGCAACCAGTTGTTGCGGTTATGTTAAGCAAGGCTGCCGATTACCGGGTGCTCACCCGTTCTATTGGACATCCGTGTATTGCGCCTCATCCCGGCACCATTGACCAGACCGGCTTTGACCTGTGCATCATTGACTTGAACACACTCCTGCAATGTGAAGCTGACATACGCAAGCTCCGATCCCGGGCTGCCCCCGCTCTGAAACCCGTTTTACTGGCTGCTTCGGAATCCGAACTGAAAAAAGCCAACGGTTATCTAGGAGACCTTGCGGAAGATATTATCCGTACGCCGATTCGTCGCGTTGAGCTGACGGCGAGAATCCACAACCTCTTGCGATTAGGGAGGATCTCGGAGTTCCAGAAGCTGGAAACTGAAAACACACAATCGGCATTAAGGGGCGCAACCCGGGCCCTTCGGGCATTCAGTGCCTGCAATGAGCGCGTCATTCATGCCCGCAGCGAAAAAGAAATGCTGTCCGGCATCTGTGACAGCCTTGTGAAAGACGGTGGCTATGCCCTCGCCTGGGTTGGCCAGGCGAAAGCCTACCGAGGCGGGCGAATAAAGCCTCTGGCGATAGCCGGCGGGGCCAGTGGCTATATTGATAAGATTGAAAACAGCCCCTGGACAAGCGCTGCGGGCCAGGACCCCATCGCCTTGGCACTGCATACCGGTATACGGCACCAATCCATTGTTTCGACATATCCCGGGGATCCCGCTCTCCCGGAATATCTGGAAAAATCACACCGCTTACAGTCTGTTATCGCTTTCCCGTTCACCATCCGCGGCAAGGAGCCAGAAGCCTGCCTCGCCATTTACTCCGTGGAACCTGATCGCTTCGACGGAGCGGAAGTCAGGTTGCTGCAGCGGATGGTCGACAACATCGTTCACGGCATACGCGCTTTGCGTGAGCAATCCCGACGGCGGAGAAGCGAAAAAAAAGCCCACGATATGGCCTATCGGGATGCCCTTACCGGCCTGGCCAACCGAACCGCGGCGCTGGAGGCACTCGACCGTCATCTCAGGCTGGCCGGCCCTTTTCCACCGGCTGCCGGACTGCTGTATCTGGATCTCGATGGTTTCAAACTGATCAATGACGCGCTGGGCCATGATGCCGGTGACGAGGTTTTGATACAGGTTGCACAGCGCCTGACACATGCCGTTCGTGAGTCCGATCTGGTTGCCCGGCAGGGTGGTGACGAATTCATCATTCTCGCACCCTATGAGGCCCAGGACTGCTTGTCGACCGTCGATTTACCCGAACTGATGAGTGTGATGTCAGCCGTCGCCCAACGCGTACTGGAAACCATTGAGCAGCCCTTTGTGGTCAAGGGGCGAGAGTACTATCTCGGCGCCAGCATCGGTATCAGTCTTTGCCCAGTCCACTCCTGCGATGCCTCGACGCTTCTGACCAGAGCAGACAGCGCTATGTATCAGTCAAAAAACCTCGGTGGTAACAGCTTTCAATTTTTCTCCTGTGAACTGTCCAAAAAACAGCAGCACCGGCTTGATATCGAAAACCGACTCCGCACCGCCGTGGATACGGGTGAATTCCAGCTTGCATTCCAGCCGCTGATTGACCTGACCACAACCCGGACAGTCGGGGTCGAAGCCTTGATACGCTGGCCGCAGGCAGACGGAAGCTACATCTCCCCGGGCGAATTCATACCTATTGCGGAGGAAACGAGCCTCATTATTCGCATTGGTACCTGGGTAATGAAAGAAGCCTTGAATGCGCTTCAGCGATTGCGTTTACAAGGATTCACTCATCTGCATATGGCGGTTAATTTAGCCATTGGCCAGTTGTGGCAGCCAGGGTTGGTTCAAGGTATCGTCAATTTGCTGAAGCAACTCGACATACCGCCATCGGCGCTCACGGTCGAGCTGACCGAAGGCTCCCTGATGAGCGACATGCAGCGCATGGAGGGGATCGTTCAGGAGTTCCGTCGGGCGGATATCGAAGTCGCCATTGATGACTTTGGTACGGGGTACTCGTCCCTGGCGCGACTCCGGTCGCTGCCGATAACCACCCTGAAAATCGACCGAAGTTTTCTTTTTGGAGCTCCCAATGATCAGAGCGCTGTCAAAATGGTCAACAGCATACGGCAGATGGCCGAAAGCCTGGGCATTCAGGCGCTCGCCGAAGGCATTGAAACAGAAGATCAATGGCGAATGCTTCAAGCCCTGGGGTGCCCGCTGGGACAGGGCTACTATTTCGCCAAACCGATGGCGGAAACAGCTCTTCTGGAAAAGCTCAGAGCGGAGAATTAATTAGTGACGGGTTCGAAAACGATCGGGGAGACGAGCTGTCGTCCTTCATGCACAAAATGCCGAGCA
Organism: Marinobacter sp.; assembly: GCF_048269445.1. Lineage (GTDB taxonomy): Bacteria > Pseudomonadota > Gammaproteobacteria > Pseudomonadales > Oleiphilaceae > Marinobacter. The sequence continues at coordinate 416,421 of NZ_JBLXIQ010000001.1, forward strand.
TTCCGGGCGTCCATAGCAGGACCGTAAAAGGTCCCCTGAAACATTTCGCAACCCATCGCCTCCAGCCAAAGCGCCTGACCAAGAGCTTCCACGCCATCAACAATCAGCTGTTTGTTGATGGCATTGGCTAACGCCTGCAAACCTCTCAGAAACCGACGAGCCAGCATGGAGCCTGGTATTTCAGCAACCACCTGCGGGGCAACCTTGATTGCTGCAATGTGAGGGCTGGCGAGTACATCGAAATCCAAATTATCTGCAATATAGCGCTTTACCACCACTCCGAAACCACAACCAGCCAAGTCCGGAATGACCCGTTGCCAGGCCGTTTCACTCAGCACAGCGCTTTCACAAATTTCCAGCTCTATTCTGGGTGGTTCGATATTCTGCAACCGCATTTTTCCCAGAAAATACTCAGGGAATGACTTGTCGAATACCTCTCCGTCGTCGAGACTGACAGAAACACAGGTTTTACCCCGATAGATCGTGGGGAGACTGTCATCAAGGAAATTCAGTATGCCGGCGATATTGTCGACCAAAGGCCGGGCAGAAAAGGTCAATACTTCAAAGCGGGGGGTGGCAATTTCTCTGGAAGAAACAACAGGCCGAAGCGCTATATCAGACTCTCCCTTTGTGTATTCGTAGGCTGCTTCGTTCACAAGTTGAATCCTCTCCATGGAGCTTGTACGAGACTGTCATACAACTATACCTTACGTCAGGAGTTGACGAAATATTGTGCCATTAAAGCTTAATAGATGTTTTATTATGTAATATTTGCAACTTTGTGTATCTGACATTTTGCCTGTAATATCATCGTCTTGAACGAAGAGATATGTTATGAGTTTAGGTCAGGCATTAAAACAGTTACGAAAAAAGCAGGGTCTTACTCTCGCCGAACTGGCAGAACAAACGGACTCTCATGTTGGCAACCTTTCCCGCATCGAGAGAAGTGTGGCAAGACCGAGCCTTGATCTGCTTTATCGCCTCTCGGAAGCACTGGGGTTCTCAATCACGGACATTTTTTCCGTTGCTGAAAATCAGCAGCTAAACCCCAGGCAAGTGGCCCTCAATGCAGTGTTCATTTCCCTGCTTGAGGAAGACCAAAAACTGCTACTGGAGTTTGCTGAATTGCTTAGAAAACGTGCATCCCGGCCCCCTGACTCAGTCGACGTTGGCACTCAAGCTCTGCCCGCAAACAGTGAGAAAGCAGAGAATGACATCGACCAGGAAGCACCTTTATGATTAACAAAAGACCTCCCCTCCAGCACAAACTTCCGAGACAACCCCCATTCCGATCAAAAATTTCCAGACACTTTGAAACCTAGAATCCATGGGACAAATCAAACCCGAATTTGACGACCTAACTGAACAAATAAAAACCGAAAATGACGTTACATTGGAGCATTTCTCGCACACCTTTCCCGGCTTATTGAGCAACCTGTTCTTTAGTAATAATGCGCTTTGGTATGAATACCCGATAATAAATACTGATATTTAATATATACCTAAACTCGGAAGTGTTATTTGACAGGCTTCCCAATTACTTCCGCACGCTGAATCAATTGTCCCCCATTGATTAAACATTCTGGCCGGAAAGTCACCGGGCCGGTCTTATAAATCAACTTGTCAGCTTAAGTTTAAATGTGTAGTGCCGTAAGATATGTATAGGAATAAAGACATTTATTTCGAATTACAAATCCGAGGAATCGTCAAATGCTTTTACGCAAATTTTTGGGGAACCTTGCCGTGGGCAAAAAACTCGCAGCAAGTTTCACCATCCTTCTCGTGCTTCTACTGATCATCTCCACCGTCAGTATCTTTTCACTCGACGAATACAATCACCGGGCATTGATCGTGGAACAGGCCAATGCTGCCGAAATTGCGCTCCTCGACGCCAGAACAAATGAAAAGAACTTCCAGATTCGCAAGGACTCACAATATATCAACCAGGCAGTTAAGCTTGCCGATGATGCTGCCAGGGCTCTGGAACCGATTATCGCAATGATTGAAGAAGCTGAAGATCGGAAATTGGTAGAACGAATTTTGACAGACATAGGATCCTACAAGGAGCTTCTGCAAAGATACGAAGCCAATATTTCGGCACAGCCTGAAACCGTCTCATCCATCGAAGAGCAATTGCTCACCACAGCACGCAATGCGATTGACCAGACCGAGCAACTGAAAAAGCGGGAAGCGGCTCTGATGGCTCAGCGATACGACACGACAGTCACTGAAATCATCATCGTAACCGTCGTTGCCATCCTCATCGCCATCACCGTGGCCTGGCTGCTGACCCGGGCAATCACCGTCCCGATCAAAGAATCCGTGGAGATCGCCAACAAGGTTGCCTCTGGCGACCTTACCGTCGACGTTCGCAGCCAGCGGGGTGATGAATTCGGCCAACTGCTCGCTGCATTCGGAACCATGGTGACCAATCTCAGGGAACTCGTGCGCGAGATCGATACCGGCGCATCCAGCATTGCCTCATCCTCAGAGGAGCTGTCCACGGTTACCAACCAGACCAGCAGGGGAGTGGCAGAACAACAAAGCCAGACCGATCAGGTCGCCACCGCCATGAACGAAATGGTGGCTACCGTCAACGAAGTGGCCAGGAGCGCTGAAGCTGCTTTCCAGGCCGCCAACCATGCCAGCGAAAAATCCGGCAATGGCGAAAAGGCTGTCAGGGAAACCCTCGAGTTTGTTGCTGATCTGAACAAACAAAGTGCGGAGGTGACAAAGCAACTCAACAGCCTGCAGGCGGAAACCAACAACATCGGTACCGTGCTGGACGTGATCAAATCGGTTGCCGAACAGACCAACCTGCTGGCATTGAATGCGGCCATTGAAGCTGCCCGCGCCGGAGAACAGGGCCGGGGATTTGCAGTAGTGGCGGATGAAGTCCGGTCACTGGCGCAACGAACGCAAAGTTCCGCAACCGAGATTGAAACCCTGATCAGCAACCTTGTCACCAGTGCGGCAACATCGGTTTCCAGCATGGAGAAAGGCAGCAAGCTTGCAGAGCAGACCCTGGAACGGGCAGAGCTGGCGGGTACCACCATCCAGGAGATGGCGGCTGCAGTGGAGGAAATCCGCCAGTACAACAGCCAGATTGCCACCGCTGCCGAAGAACAAAGCTCGGTGGCAGAGGACATCAACCAGAACGTAACCCAGATCCGGGATGTCGGCGATCAGTCCGCTTCTTCCACAGAGCAGGTTTCGGCAGCAAGTGAAGAACTTGCGAGGCTGGCAGAAGGCCTGAGCACTCAGATAGCCCGCTTCAAAGTCTGACGCAGAGAAAAAGCCCGGCCGCAAAACGCGCCGGGCTTTTTTCTCTGCACCGCCGCCCAGCGAACCGGCTCAGGCGGTCTTCAAGCCGTCAGGTTGTAGATAAACACAACCGCAACCGCGATGGGCGTGGCAAACCGGATCAGGTTGTACCACAGGCTGAAAGCACCGCCTTTCAGGGCCAGATCCTTTTTCAGCGATTCCCTGGCAACGAACCAGCCGACGAACACCGCAGTGAGCAGGCCGGAAAGCGGCAGTAATACGTTGGCGGTGAAGAAGTCCAGCAGATCAAAAATGGTCTTGCCTTCAAAGCGCTCGAACATCGCCAGCGGAGCAATATCCGCCCAGACGTTCAGGGACAGGATCGAGGCAATACCAAGGGCCCAGCACAGCACCCCCACCAGGATGGCACTGCCGGAGCGGGCCAGGCTGGTCTTCTCTTCCACCCACTCAACCACCGGCTCCAGCAGGGAGATGCCAGAGGTCCAGGCGGCAAACAGCAGCAGAATGAAAAACAGCGTACCAAACAGGCTGCCCATGGGCATGTTGCCAAAGGCCAGCGGCAGGGTCTGGAAGATCAGGCCGGGGCCGGCGCTGGCTTCCAGACCATTGGCGAACACCACCGGAAAAATGGCCAGGCCGGCCAGCAGCGCTACCACGGTATCCATGAGCGCCACACTGACGGCTGTGCGGCCAATGGAGATGTCCCGACCGAGGTAGGAGCCATAGGCCATCATGATCGCCATACCCAGACTGAGGGTGAAGAAGGCGTGGCCCAGCGCAATCAGAACCCCATTGATCGAGAGCGCTCCGAAATTTGGTGTAAACAGGAAGCTCACGGCCTCACCGAAGTGGCCAGTCGTGGTGGCATAACCAACGGCCACCAGCAGCAGAACAAACAGGGCCGGCATCAGGATGGTTACGGCCCGCTCCAGGCCACCCTTGAGGCCCCGTGAAACCACCAGAATCACGAGCGCCATGAAGACAGTGTGCCACAGCAGCAACTGGGCCGGGCTGGCCAGCAGATTACCGAACAGATCACCGATGGACTCAGCAGTCCCACCGGTAAAATCCCCCATGGCGGCGTGGCCCACGTAGGACGCTGCCCAACCGCCAATGACGGAATAGAAGGACAGAATAACGAACGCGGCGATCATCCCGATAATTGCCGATATTCGCCAGCCCGGGGAGCTGAGATTGCGCTCGGCCACCAGGCGCATGCTGGTGATGGGGTTGTGCCGGCCGTTTCGGCCAATGAATACCTCCGCCATCATGATGGGGATACCGATCACGGCGATACACAGCAGATATACCAGTACGAAAGCACCGCCACCGTTCTCACCGGTAACGTAGGGGAATTTCCAGATATTACCGAGACCAACGGCAGAACCGGTTGCCGCCAGAATAAACGCCAACCGGGAGGACCAGAGACCACGAGCGGTCCCTGCACCGTTACCCGTAACCGAGTTGGACTGAGTCATGTTGTGTTCCTGTGCTTTTGGCTGAGGAATGTCTTTGAAAAGCGAGAGCCACGGCGCTGCCGGGGCAATTGGGGCGGGATTCTGCCAGCACTGGCTTTTCGATGCCAGTGCTGGCAACCGGCGTGACCGGAACAATCCGGTCCGCTGGCGGGAAAGTGAAAGTTAACTAGCCGTTTTTACTGATAAACCGGCCAATCAGGTCCTTCAGGCCACGGGACATCACGCTGAGCCGGTCACTGCTCTGCTTCGCGGCGATGGCCTGGGCATCACTGTGATCGGCCAGTTCGGCAATATTGGTAATCTGGCGGTTAATTTCATCAGACACCTGACTTTGCTCCTCGAAGGCAGCGGACATGTTGATAAAGCTGTCTGAAATGGTCTGTATGGAAGTAACAATATCCCGCAGGGATATCTCAGCTTCACTGACCTTTTCCAGGCCACGACCGGCCACAGCCTCACCGTCGCGGGTTGCTTGAACCGCAGAGTCCACCTGTTGCCTGAAGTCGTCGATTACATCCTGGATATGGACCGTAGAGTCCCTCGTGCGACGGGCCAGAGAGCGCACCTCATCCGCTACCACGGCAAAGCCACGACCCTGCTCACCCGCACGGGCGGCTTCAATCGCCGCATTCAATGCCAACAGGTTGGTCTGATCGGCAATGTCGGAAATCAGGTTGGCCGCTTCACCAATACTCTTGGTGGACTCACCCAGCTTGCCGATGGTTGTACCGATTCCGTTGACACGGGAAACCAGCTCTTCAATGGCCACCAGCGCCTCGGCACTGCGGTCACTGCCAACACCAGCCAGCCGATTGGCCTCCTCGGCCTCCCGAGCATTGCTGGTAACCGATTCGGCAACCTCCTGGATGGACGCCGTCATCTCATTGATGGCCGAGGCAGTCTGGTCGGTTTCCGCCCGCTGCCGGGCAATGGCAGACGCCCCTTCGCTGATATACCCGTGAGACGCCCGCGCCTGTTCATAGAGCAGCTCTGCCTGATCATCAATGCGCGCCAGAGCGGTACGAACCCGGGCCTCCTCACTGACCAGCTGCAGGGAGAGCTGAGAGAACAGTCCGCGCTCGTCGCTATAGGTGCGGGCGACGATCGGGTCACTGAAGGCATCCGGCCGGAGATCGAGCAACTTTCGCAGGCGGGCGGAGAGGGAGCTGAAAACCAGACCAAAGCCCAGGGCATGACCAGCAACAATGAGGCCTACCGCAAGCCACGGATGATCAACTTTCAGCGCCACAAGACTGAGCACCAGCGACAAGAGGAATGGCCAGCCGGAGCGAAGCATCGACAGGCCGCGGTTTTTGAAGGAGGAAGACAGCTTGCCAGCGGAGATTTTCCCATACAGCCTCTCCGCACGGTCAATCTGCTCCCGCGTTGGCTCAACCCGAACCGATTCATAGCCGACCATCTGGCCATTTTCACGAATAGGAGTCGCATAGGCACTGACCCAGTAATGGTCACCGTTTTTCGCCCGATTCTTGACCACCCCCATCCAGGCCTTACCGGCCTTCAGATATTCCCACATATCCTTGAATACTGTCGGGGGCATGTCCGGATGGCGGATAATATTATGGGCCTGGCCTACCAATTCATCCCGGGAAAAACCGCTGATTTCCTCAAATTCGTTATTGCAGTAGGTAATCACCCCTTTGAGATCCGTGGTACTTATCAACCGCCCGCCTTTACGCATTTTGACTTCACGCTGGGTTACCGGGAGATTCTTACGCATACAAAGGGACCTTCTGACTGAGGATTGACCATGGGGGATAGAAACAGGCGCACAAGGGTAGCCATTGATGAATATTATTGATATTCGTCAATGGCTACCCTGCGTATGGGAATGTAACGGCAGAGGTTTGCAGAACATTAATCCGTGCAGGCACTTAAGCCACAGCGGCCAGCCGCGCTCGCGCGTGGAACCGGGCATTGACCCAGAGGGAGAAAGCGATAACACCGCCGCCCAGTGCAAGGCGCAGCAGATCGGCATCACGGTTCCAGATCAGCAAATTCACGATCAACCCCGCAGGCACCAGGGCATTGTTCATAATGGCCAATGTGCCGGCATCGACAACACAGGCGCCACGGTTCCACAGGAACAGGCCCATACCGGAAGCCGCGAGCCCCAGCCAGGCCAGAATGCCCCACTGTACGGAGGTGGTCGGCAACCGGTCGGCATTGCCGAAAATCAGGAAGGACGGCAAGGCAATGATCAGCGCACCAACGAAGAAATAGCCGAAGGTCCGGTAAGCAGGAATCCCGGTCGGGTAATGCTGCATCACGTGCTTATAGCCAACCTGGCCGGCGGCGAAGGTAAAGTTTGCCACCTGGAGCAGCAGAAAACCGGTGATGAAGTCTTCACTCAATCCGTCATAGCGAATGATGCCGGCGCCCAACGTGGCAATGGCAGCCGCCAGCAGTGCCACCGGTGAAAAGCGGCGGAACAGGGCGTCGTCAAGCAGGGTCACGTACAACGGTGTGAAAATGGTGAACAGCAACACTTCCGGCACGGTCAGGTAACTGAAGGAGCGGTACAGGCAGAGATAGGTAATACCGAACTGCAACATCCCGGTAACGAGAATGCCCAGTTTCAGACCGGAGGGCACACCCCGCCAGCGGGCAAACGGCAAAAATACCAGGGCACCCAGCAGCACACGGCTGAGTACCGCAAAGTCGCTGTCTACCTGCCCGGCCAGAAACTCTCCGATCAGGCTGAAGGAAAACGCCCACAGAACCGTAACAAAAACCAGAAGTCCCATCGCCACAGCCATCCGTTGTGAAGAAAGCGCGTACTTTAACGGTTTTGGAAAAAACTTGCAGCGCCGGAACACAGGACAAACCCCGATGCCCCAACACAGGCCAATCGGGTACCATGCGCAGTCGGCGCTGAGCTACAGATTTGCAATCCCGAACCAGGAATGACCGGACGAACTGCCCAATGGATGAGATCCACCAACCCTTACCGGAAGCCCGTAAGCCACTGGTCGCCCGAACACTGACGGAGTGGCGAACCCTGGCAATTCTGGGCGGGCCCATCCTGATCGCCCAGGTGGCCCAGATGGCCAACGGCGTTATTGATACTGTTATGGCCGGCCACGCCAGTGCCGAAGATCTGGCCGCCGTGGGTATTGGCAGCAGCCTGTGGATGCCCCTGTTCCTGTTTTTCATGGGCCTGCTCGGCGCGCTCCAACCCATTATTTCCGGCTACAACGGTGCCCGGGCGGTCGAGAAAATCATGCCCGCCACCTGGCAGGGTCTCTACCTGGCGGCGGTGGGGGCCGTCATCATGATCCTGCTGCTCACCCAGGTGCACCCGGTGCTGGCAATGCTCAACCTGGAAGCCAACACAGCACGCATCACCCAGGGCTATCTGGACGCCTTTGCCTGGGGCATACCGGCGTTACTTTTAATCACGGCACTTCGCGGGCTCACGGATGGTCTTGGCCATACCCGGGTGATCATGGCGTTTTCTGTTCTAAGTACGCTGATCAACCTGCCCATGAACTACATCTTCATTTACGGCAAGCTCGGGCTGCCGGCCATGGGTGGTATCGGCTGTGGCTGGGCCACCTCGATTTCCAACGGCGTCGCGGCTATTGCGCTGCTGGTTTATCTGAACCGCAGCCGTGTGTACCGGCATTTCCATCTGATTTCCGACTGGGTGAAACCGGATCTGGCGGGCATTCGTTACATTCTGGGCATCGGCGTGCCAATCGGCTTTACCATTTTTGTCGAGGTCAGCATGTTTTCGGTGATTGCCCTGTTTCTGGTCCCACTGGGCCCGGTGGTGGTGGCGGGCCATCAGATTGCCCTGAACGTGGTGTCGCTGCTGTTCATGCTGCCTTTGAGTATCGGCATGGCCCTGACGCTGCGGGTCAGTTTTCTGATGGGCGCCCGGGCTCCGGATACCGCCCGCCTGATCGCCCGCAGCTCCCTGATTCTGGCGGCCGCAACGGCGCTGGTGTTCGCCGTGCTGCTGTTTGCATTTTCCCGGGAGATCTCGGCGCTCTATACCAGTGACACCGAGGTGCAAGCGGTTACCGTAAGGTTGCTGGTGTTCGCCGCACTCTTCCAGATCGCCGATGTCATCCAGGTCACCTGCATCAGCGCTTTGCGGGGCTACAAGGATACCCGCATCCCGATGTTCATCATGCTGTTTTCATTCTGGGGTGTGGGCCTGCCCCTGGGCTATCTGCTCACCTTCACAGACTGGCTGGTGCCCGCTATGGGAGCCGCCGGTTTCTGGGTGGGACTGACTGGCGGGCTGATTTCTGCCAGTATCCTGCTCGGCTGGCGGCTCTTTCTTTATGCGCCGGTCGATGACCCGGCAGTGGCTTCGGCCAGTTCCGGCGCCCGTTGAGGGTCCGCAAACACGATCCTGTCACGGCCGGTTTCCTTGGCCTCGTAGAGCGCGGCATCCGCCCGGGCCAGCCAGCTATCGACACTCTCACCATGCTTGAGCAGCGCCACGCCAAATGAGGCAGTCACCGAACCACCGGGATGCTTCATATACTTTCGCAGCACCTGCTGAAGATTGTTCATTACCGCCTTCAGGCCAATGCCATCAACCCCCGGCAAGAGCAGCACGAATTCCTCACCGCCGAAGCGGAATAGCTGGTCTGACTTACGGGTATTTTTCAGCAGCAACTCAACCATCTCAATCAGCACGTCATCGCCGACACCATGGCCATGTTCGTCATTGATTCGCTTGAAGTAATCGATGTCCAGCAGCACCAGCGCGTAAGGCAGCCCGGTGCGTTCTGCATTTGCCGCCGCCAAGTCCAACTCCTGATCCATTGAGCGCCGGTTCTTGATCCCGGTCAGCGGATCAATGGTTGCCAGATGTTCCAGGCGTTCCCGCTGGTCACGATTCCGGTGGGCAAACACGTATGCACAGGCGCTGACCACGAACGCTGTTGAGGCAAAAGACCACATCTGGATGTCAGACCGGAAGGCACCGCCATGCACCATTAGAGCAATGACCGAAGCGACGTTCAGGAACACCGCTATGCGGGGATTGGCCAGGAAGAATGTTGTCACAAGGCACGGATATAGCCAGAAAAGCCCGGGCTCGCCTACCACCGCACCAACCACCACCGCGCCGGTGCAGGCAATGAACGCAAGCACCAGACCGCTCCGGCGGGTATCTCCGGTTACCCAAGCGTAAACCAGCACTGCAGTGATACTCAAAAGAATTGTCGTGTCGACCAGCCCTGCCAGCAGGTTCCCCTGAAAATACCGCATCACCGCGAAGGGAGTAATGCCCAGGATCGCACTGACACCTAGCAAGGTAATAATCGACAATCTAAAATCAGTCTTGAGGCGATGGAGCATGGAGAGTGATCGTCCGAAAAAGTATTATTTAAAATTCCAGAATAGCGCAAGCAACTTGAATGATCGTTTCACGACAACGATTCTTTACATATTGTCCTTTAAAATAGACAAAGTATGAACGTATGCTCAGTTTTTAGAGCTGCTTTGGTTAAATCAGGTAAAACCGTGCCAACCAACTACCACGAGCCCCATCGCCTGAGTAGAGACGCAAGGCGTTCGGAGTTACACTTGCGACATGGCTAACCTGTACCCGAGACACCTGATTTGACCGAACTTGTCCGAATCGCCCCCGGCGCATTGACCATTGGCCGGCCCCTGCCCTGGAACGTCTATGATTCCGATGGCAATGTACTTCTGCGTCAGGGTTATGTGATTCAGACCAACTCCCAGCTGGAACAGCTGTTCGAGCGGGGCCGGTTCAAGCCCCGTAAGATTGAGCGGCCCCAGGAAGAAATCTTCGAGGATAACCGGGAACGCAATCCCTTTGCTGACTACCCGGACCTGCTTCACACTCTCGAAGTAACACTGAAGGCCATCACGGACTCCGACCCGTCGGCACCCAAACGTCTACTCGGCCTCGCGCGGATGATTGAGCGCACCTGCACGGAGTCGCCCGATGCCAGCCTGGCGCTGGTACACCTGTATTCGATCGGTCCGACCATTCACGAACAGATTCTTTTTTACGCCATCCTGTGTCAGTTCGTTGCCCGGCAGTTCGGTCTGGAAGAAAAAAGAATCGGTGTGCTGACGGCCGCCGCGCTCACCGCCAATCTGGCGCTGGTGCCTATTGCAGACAAGCTGAACGCTTCAAGCAAGATCCTGAGCAATGAACAACGGGGGGTGATTCGTCAGCATCCAGAGCGCAGTATAAACGCACTCCAGGCCGCAGGTATTACCAACAAGCTGCTACTGACCACTATTGCCCAGCATCATGAACAAGCCGATGGTAGCGGCTATCCGAAAGGCCTGAGTGGCACGGAAATACGCCCGGAGGCGGAGATTCTTGCCCTGGCAGAACGATATGTGGCCATGATCACCAAACGTGCCTATCGCCAGCGCATGAACATTGCCGACGCCCGCAAACTGATTGCCAATCTGGCCGATGGCAAGTTCCGGCCGGCGATACCGAAAGCCCTGCTGCAGGTTCTGGGAGAGTTTCCGCCGGGTATTCTTGTGCGCCTGGACAACAACGAGGTTGGGGTAGTCTCCGGCCGCCCGGTAAGGGCCCGAGGACCCTTCGTAAAGGCCATATTCGGACCCCGGGGTAATCGTTACACCGGCACCTTTGAGCGGGACACCAGTATTCTCGAGTTCAACATCCGGGCCCTTGAAGAGCCCGAAGTCATGCCGTCCATGGACTTCAGTCTAATGTGGGGATTCCGCTCATAACCCTCTCACAACCTCTTTATAACCCCAATGCTTCGGCGTGGTGATCCAGGTGGTCATCAATGAACGAGGCAATAAAGAAGTAGCTGTGGTCGTATCCGCGGTGCATGCGCAGGTTGATGTGGTGATGGAACGTCTCACAGGCATCGACAAGCGCATCAGGGTTCAACTGACTATCAAGAAACTCATCGGACGTCCCCTGATCCACCAATAACGGAAGGCGTTCCCGGGCCGTGGGGATCAGCAGGGTCGCATCCCATTCCTCCCAGCGGCGGGTATCGTCACCAAGATACCCTTTGAAGGCCTTCTGGCCCCACGGACATTCGGTGGGGTTGGCAATGGGCGCGAAGGCCGACACCGAGGCATAGCGGCCGGGGTTTTTCAGGGCGCAAATCAGGGCGCCATGGCCGCCCATGGAATGGCCGCTGATGGACCGTATGTCCGTTACCGGCAACTCACTCTCCACCAGTTGCGGCAATTCCTTCAACACGTAATCGTACATGCGGTAATGGGGCGCCCAGGGCTGCTGGGTTGCGTTGATGTAAAAGCCGGCCCCGGAACCAAAGTCGTAGCTGTCGTCTTCCCCGGGCAGGTTCAGCCCGCGCGGGCTGGTATCGGGGCACACAATCGCCATGCCCAGTTTCGCGGCCCGCTTCTGGGCGCCGGCTTTCTGCATGAAGTTCTGGTCGGTACAGGTCAGCCCGGAGAGCCAATATAGCGTTGGCACTTTTTTCGGGTGGGAGCCCACCGCCGCCGGCGGAAGATAAACCGCGAACTCCATGTCGCACTCGAGGGTGGCCGAGGTATGCCGGTAGCGGCGATGCTCTCCGTCGAAACTGACGTTCGTGGATAAGAGTTCCATAGTGGCCTCGATTCCTAATAAGGAGTGTGTATCAGTCTTCGGCGCTGGCGTACTTGGGCAACTCAACCCCACTGCCTACCCGGGACAGCTCTGCGAGAATAGCGGTACGGGTGACGATGCCCACCAGTTTGCCGTGATCCACGACAGGATACACCTTGGGCTTGCCCGCGCCGAGGTTCTGGGCCAGATCAACCACCGACATCTCGGGAGAAATCGTCAGGGGCTTCCGGAACATGACATCGTCCACGATCGGGTCGCCCTCATGGTGATAACTGCTCACCAGCAGAGAATGAATACAGTCCTGTTCGGACACAAATCCGAGCACCTTACGGTTCTCATCAACCACGGGAAGTCCGGTCACGTGGTTGTGCAGCAGGGTTTTCACTACCTTGGTGAGCGGCGTACCACACCGGATGGGCTCGATGTGATTCCACATGACATCTGAAACTTTTAGCGAACGCATGGACACAATTCCCCTCGTTTGTGGGTGGACGCCTTCACTAAGAGCATAGGCAATCACACTCGAATCCACCACTTTTACCACCCTACCAGTTTACAGAGGGAAATATCTGACTAAACTCAATTAGTTATACCCTCTAAGGGTCAAATATTGAAACCAATCCATGGCACGAACAGGGAGCCCCCATGGAAGCGATTGAACACGTTATTGGAGAAATAAACGGACTGGTCTGGGGTGCACCCATGCTAGTCATGATTCTGGGTGTCGGGCTGTTCCTCAGCCTCGGTCTAAAGATGATGCCGGTACTGAAACTCGGTGCCGGCTTCAAGCTGATGTGGAAAGGTCGCACCGCCACAGGTGCTGAATCGGAGGGTGAAATTCCCCCGTTCCAGGCCCTGATGACCGCGCTGTCGGCCACCGTTGGCACCGGCAACATTGCCGGAGTTGCCACCGCCGTATTCCTGGGCGGTCCGGGCGCCCTGCTCTGGATGTGGCTCACGGCCCTGGTGGGCATGGCCACGAAATACTCCGAGGCGGTCCTTGCGGTCCGTTACCGGGAAGTGGACGAGCGCGGCGACCATGTCGGCGGCCCCATGTATTACATCCGCAATGGGCTGGGCAACAAATGGGCCTGGCTCGGTGTGCTGTTTGCCATTTTTGCGGCGATTGCCGGATTCGGTATCGGCAATACCGTGCAGGCCAACTCGGTGGCCGATGTCATGCAAACCAGCTTCGGCCTGCCACACTGGGTCACCGGACTCACCCTGATGGTTCTGGTGGGCATGGTGCTTATCGGCGGCATTCGCCGGATTGGCCATGTCGCCAGTGCCCTGGTGCCGCTGATGGCGGTTTCCTACCTGGTGGCGGGGCTCGTGGTGCTAGCCATCAACGCAGCGGATATTCCCGCAGCGCTTGCCCTGGTATTCGAGCATGCCTTCAGTCCCATTGCCGCAGAAGGCGGTTTTGCTGGTGCTGCAGTCTGGGCAGCAATCCGCTTCGGTGTCGCTCGTGGAATTTTCTCAAATGAAGCTGGTCTGGGCTCCGCGCCCATCGCCCACGCTGCCGCCCAAACCCGGAACCCCATCAACCAGGGAATGGTGGCCATGCTTGGCACCTTCATCGATACCATCATCATTTGCACCATCACCGGGCTGGTCATCATCACATCAGGCACCTGGACTTCCGGGGAATCGGGCGCAGCCCTCACCTCCATGGCTTTCGAGGACGCGCTGCCAGGCGTTGGCAACTACCTTGTGGCCATTGCGCTTGCGGTCTTCGCCTTCACCACCATCCTTGGCTGGTCATTCTATGGTGAACGCTGCATTGAGTTTCTGTTTGGCGTAAAGGCTATTGTGCCGTACCGGATCGCCTGGATTCTCGCCATCCCGGTGGGCGCTACCCTGAACCTGGGCTTTGTGTGGCTGGTAGCCGACACGCTGAATGCCATGATGGCGCTACCTAACCTGATCGCGCTGTTGTTGCTTAGCCCCGTGGTGTTCAAGTTGACCCGGGAGCACTTTGAGAAAGAGAAGGCCTTGGGGGGCTGAGTCCCCTTGCAATTGCACCATCCAGCACCACAGTTTGTCGTATACACTTAAAAAATGATCCGGCGATTTTGGGGCCGGAATAACAGACGAAATTGTCACTACCATCATTAAAGGAGAGTACAGATGAGTTTACGTCTCGGAGATACCGCACCGGATTTCGAGCAGGATTCCAGTGAAGGGAAAATTTCGTTTCATGACTGGCTGGGCGACAGCTGGGGTGTCCTGTTCTCGCACCCGGCTGACTTTACCCCGGTCTGCACCACCGAACTGGGCTTGACCGCCAAACTCAAAGAAGAGTTTGCCAAGCGCAACGTCAAGGCCATCGCCCTGAGTGTGGACCCGGTGGACTCCCATCAGGAGTGGATCAAGGACATCAACGAAACCCAGGGCTGCGCAGTAAACTTCCCGATCATTGCGGACCAGGATCGCAAGGTGTCCGAGCTGTACGACATGATTCACCCCAATGCCGACAGCAGCCTGACTGTTCGCTCTCTGTTCGTGATCGATCCGAACAAGAAAGTACGGCTGATGATTACCTACCCGGCCAGCACCGGTCGTAACTTCAATGAAGTTCTGCGGGTGATCGATTCGCTGCAGCTGACCGATGAACACAAGGTCGCGACCCCGGGTAACTGGGAGCGTGGCGGCGACGTGGTCATCGTTCCGTCCCTGCAGGATGAAGACGAGATCAAGCAACGCTTCCCGCAGGGTTACAAGGCGGTGAAGTCTTACCTGCGGATGACACCGGATCCGAAAGCCAATTGGAGCGGTGATTGATCCAACGACCGAGATTCAGGTCAATAGCAAAAAGGGAGGGCAGCTCTCGCTGCCCGGCCTTTTTTGTGAAGATGGGATCAGATGAATGCGTTCATCTGATCCCGGAAGTTCCTGCCATCAGAATGCCGGAACCACCGCACCTTCATACTTTTTCATGATGAAATCCCTCACCTCCTCGGAGGTCAGCGCGTCGGCCAGTTTTTTCATGGCGGCGCTGTCCTTGTTGTCCGGGCGTGCGACCAGGATATTCACGTATGGGGAATCGGAACCTTCAATCACCAGCGCATCCTTGGTCGGGTTCAGGCCCGCCTCCAGCGCGTAGTTGGTGTTGATCAGCGCCAGATCCACCTGATTGAGAATCCGCGGCAGCGTTGCTGCTTCCAGTTCCTTGAAATCCAGGTTTTTCGGATTGGCTGCAATGTCACGAGGAGTCGCAGTAATCTTGCTGTCATCCTTCAGGGTAATCAGACCGGCCTTTTGCAGAAGCAGCAGCGCACGGCCACCGTTGGTCGGATCGTTCGGAATGGCAACAACCGCGCCGTCTTCCAGCTCGTCCAGGGAGTCAATCTTACTGGAGTAAGCACCAAACGGCTCAACATGAACACCGGTCACGGTGACCAGATTGGTACCACGACCCTCGTTGAACGAGTCCAGATACGGCTTGTGCTGGAAGAAGTTCGCATCCATCCGCTTCTGGTCCACCTGAATGTTCGGCTGGATGTAATCGGTGAATACCTTAACGTCCAGCTCAACGCCCTGTTCAGCCAGCTTGGGCTTCACGAATTCCAGGATCTCTGCATGAGGCACGGGAGTAGCGGCAACAGACAGCTCTTCGGCCGCAACGGCGCCCGAGAAGGTGGCTGCGGCGGCAAGTGCCACGAATGTTTTCTTCAGATTCATAAATCGATTCTCCTGTTAAGCATTTTAAACGACTTAAGTTCAGCTATGGAGTACGGCCCACAGTCGGAAACCCCTTCCGAAAAACGCCCGTAAATACGTCCCTGTAGGGCTCGGTCGCGCCATCCCTGGCGCTCCACGTTTTCGGAAGGGGTTTCCGACCGCGTGCCTATATCTGGCTGTGTTTATTTGCGGCTGAAATACAGAACGAGACGGTCGCCGACCATCTGCAAAACCTGTACGAAAATGACCAGTAACGCGACTGTAATGACCATTACATCGGTCTGGAATCGTTGATAACCGAAGCGGATTGCCAGGTCACCGAGACCCCCGCCACCGATAACGCCAGACATGGCCGCGTAGGACACCAGCGTAATGGCGGTTACCGTGATGCCCGCGATGATGCCGGGAAGTGCCTCGGGTAACAAGGCACCCAGAATGATCTGCCTCACATTGGCACCCATGGCCTGGGTGGCTTCGATGATGCCCCGATCGACTTCACGCAGGGAGGTTTCCACTAAACGGGCGAAGAATGGAGCACCACCGGCTACCAGTGGAGGGATAGCACCGGCAACACCGAGGGACGTCCCGATCAACATGACGGTGAACGGAATCATTACAATCAGCAGGATGATGAAGGGCACGGAGCGCAGCACGTTTACCACGAACGACAGCACCGCGTAGGCCACCGGCTGCTCGAGTAGCTGGCGTTTGCCAAAAAGGAACAGCAGCACGCCAACCGGCAGGCCTATCAACACGCTGAACAAGAGGGACAGGCCCACCATTACCAGGGTGTCCCAGCTTGCCCAGCCGATCTCAGTCCAGTCTACATTGCTCAACAGGGCTTCCATCAGCGAAGCACCTCCACATGAACGTCGGCCGCCTCAAACGCTCCCATGGCAATGTCCAGGTCGCCGCCCACCAGGGACAGTGTCAGCTGGCCGTAAGGCGTGTCCTTGATGTGGTCAATACGGCCGGAGAGGATGCTGAAGTCGACGCCGGATTGCCTCGCAACACTGCCCAACAGTGGTTTGTAAGTTGAATCCCCCTTGAAGGTGAGGCGCAAAATCCGGCCATTTGCCTTCTGCAGGTCTTCCTGTAATTCCTGGCTGTCGATGCTTTCGCTCTCGAACACAAAGTCCCGGGTGGTCGGATGCTTCGGGTGCAGGAACACGTCACTGACCCGGCCCATTTCCACTACCCGGCCGGCGTCCATCACAGCCACCCGGTCGCAGACCCGGCGCACCACGTCCATTTCATGGGTAATCAGCACAATGGTCAGGCCCAGTTCCCGGTTGATGTCCGCCAGCAGTTTCAGCACCGACTGGGTAGTTTGGGGGTCCAGGGCGCTGGTGGCTTCGTCGCACAGCAGGATAGTGGGGCGGCAGGCCAGGGCCCGGGCGATGCCCACTCGCTGCTTCTGGCCGCCGGACAGCTGCGAAGGGTATTTGTTCGCCTGGTCGACCAGGCTCACCCGCGCCAGCAACTCCTGGACTCGATCCCGGATCTCGGATTTTGAGTAGATACCGGCCAGCTTCATGGGAAAGGCAATGTTGTCCGCCACGGTTTTCGAGGACAACAGGTTGAAATGCTGGAAAATCATGCCGACCTTGCGGCGAAAAGCCCGCAACTCGGCGGCGTCATAATCGGTGATATTCTCGTCGTCGATCAGAATGCGGCCACCGGTGGGTGGTTCCAGCAGGTTGATCAGTCGCACCAGCGTCGATTTGCCGGCGCCGGAGTGGCCAACGATACCGAACACTTCGCCGGTTTCAACGGTCATATCGGTGGGGTGTAGCGCGGGGATCGCCCGGCCGCCTACCTGATACGACTTCTGTACCTGGTCAAATACAATCACGGTCAGCGCCTTGTGGGTGCAGCGTTAAAACGGGCGATTATAGCCGATACGGCGGGCAAACCCGAATTCCGGGCGGATTCGCCGGGTGGGTAGATGTCCCTACACAAACGGTTACCTGACATGAGACACCCGCCTGAACTAAACTTGGATCGCAAAAGAACCTTACATTTCCCAGTGGCGCGCCGCCCAGAGACTCACTAACGTGACCGACGAAAAACAATCAACGCCCTCACGGATGAATTCCACCCAGGCATGGGTAACCTATCTCAGCAAAGTCGAGCTGCCGGTTCTGGCAAATACCCTGCGGCGCATCGACGAGTTGACGGACAGCCGGAACAGCACCGTCAACGAACTGGCCAACGTGATTCTCAACGATGCCCAGCTCACGTCCCAGGTTCTGCGACTGTCCAATACCGTGTTTTACAACCAGACCCGAACCCAGGTGAGCACTGTCAGCCGGGCCATTACCCTGATCGGTTTCGACGCGGTGAAATCCATGGCGATTTCCTCACTGATCGTAGACACGCTCCTGCAACGCAATGACCGCCCCCATCTGCTGCGTTGTCTGGCGCGCGCGATTCATGCGGCGGTCCAGGCCCGGTGCCTGATGCCCAAACGGAACGAAACCGCGCTGGAAGAGGTCTTCATCGGGGCGCTGCTAATGAACATCGGCGAGCTGGCATTCTGGTCCTGCGAAACAGAACAGGCTACGGAACTGGAACAGCGCCTCAGGCTGGAGGAGCCTCCGGTGGAGGCCCAGAAAGCGGTACTTCATTCCACCTTTACCGAGATTACCCGTGGCCTGGTGGAGGCCTGGTCTCTGGGGCCGTTCATCCGGGATGTTGTCTCCCCCGGGCAGGCCAACTCCATGGCCTCCAGCCTGGTGCGCAATTCCGTGGACATGGCCAAGCTGTCGGAGCAGGGCTGGAGCGGGCCGGAGATGGACAAGGTTCTGGAAAAGCTGGGCAAGGACATCGGCGAAAGTCCCGCTGTGGTGCGCGACCAGCTGAAGGTGAACGCCTCCGAGGCCACCCGGGTGGCGGTCTCTCTCGGCATTCCGCAGGTTACCGCCATGATGCCGGGCGCCGACAGGGGGCCCGGCGATACTGCCGCCAGGGCTCCAGACATGGACCCGGAGCTGCAACTGGAAATCCTGCGGGAACTGAGCCAGTGCCTGGCGGAAAAGCCGGACATCAACGAAGTCTGTCAACTGGTCATCGAGGGTATTCACAGAGCCATCGGGATGCAGCGCGTGGCCCTGTTGATGAGTGACCGGACCGGCAATGAGCTGATACCACGGAAACTGGGCGGCCGCGGAACTGAATCCTGGCGCGAGCATCTGGTGGTCCAGAAAGATGGAACCGGGCCACTGGGCTCGCTCTTGCCCCACGCCCACTGCAGCATTTATGAACCGAAGCTGGCCGTAGAGGGTGTGCCTTACGACCGTTGGCTCGGTAAGGTGCCGGCCCTGATCGGCCCGATCAAAGCCAATGGCCGGCTGGTGGGACTGTTCTATGCGGATAATGCTGCGGGTGCCTACGTGCCGTCAAAGGAACAGCTGACCGCCTTCGGACATTTTATCCAGAATGCCCAGTTGTGCCTCACCCTGATCGCCAGCCCCCAGCGTTGAGCTTACAGCTCATAGAGCTTGGTAACGTGCAGGATCGGGCCGGTCGGCGCCCCGGTGGGCGAGCCGCCCCGGGGCTCCAGGCTGATCGCCAGGGTCCGGCTGCTTGCCAGTGCCTGGCGGGCCTTCTCGGTCAGCGTCACCTGGTGCACGCTGCCGGCCGGGATCACGCCAAGTGACAGGGGTTGCCCGTTCTCCGGCACAATCCACAGTTCATAGTCCTTGCCCGCGCCCGCAGCATTCGCGGCCACGGTCCGCAGTTTCAACAGGCTATCGGTGCCCGACTCGCTGACCAGCCAGAGCGGGTCACTGACATTGGCCTGCACAATGGCCCCGGAGAGCTGAGCGCCGCCGGGACCAGAGGCCGGCTGCTGCACCAGCAGAACCGCAAACAGCACGGCGGCGGCCGTTGCCGTCAGACTCCAGCCCGGCCACAACCAGCGCAAACCCCGCTTTTGCCGGGTATCTGAAGACTGCGTCGCTGGCCAAAGCCTGTGCTCGATGGCGGCCCAGACATCGGGTGGCGGTGTTTCCGGCGGCACCTCAGTGGATAGCTGCCCCAGCTTCTCCTCCCAGAACCAGACTTCCTGCCGGACCCGGCCAGACTCCATCATCCATCGCTCAAACCGGCGCCGCGCCGGCCCTTTCAGGGAGCCCAGCACGTATTCGGCGGCCAGTGCTTCGATTCGTTCCGGTGTCTTTTTCATCGTTCAAGGCACCTCTTCAACGCCATCAGACCCCGACGGATCCAGCTCTTCACGGTTCCGATCGGAGAGCTCAGGGTTTCGGCCAGTTCGTCGTGGGTAAATCCCCGGTAATAGGAGAGCAGAATGCTGTCCCGCTGCACCTCACTCAACTCTTCCAGGCACCCCGTCAACTGTGCCGAGCCGGCATTGCGCAAGGAATGATCAAGGGGGCCAGCACGGTGATCTTCCAATTGCTCCAGTTGCTCATCGCCAGCGGCTTGCCGGACCTTTCTCGAGCGCATCAGATCCAGGGTGCGATAGCGGGCAATGGTCATCATCCAGCCCAGGGGTGTGCCCCGGTCGCTATGGTATTCGCTGGCGTGGTGCCAGATCTGGATGAAGGTTTCCTGCAGCGCTTCCTCTGCCAGCTCACGCTGGCCCGCAAGTTTCAGACACAGACCAAACATGCGCGCAGCAATCTGCCCATAGAGCAACTGGAACGCTTGCCGATCCTTCCGGGCAACCGACAATAACAGACGCATCAAATCATCCTGACTCTCATCGCGGGACACCATAACTTCTCCTGTTGTTCTGTTTTATGCCCATAACAGACTCTACGAAGCATCAGCGCCCGGGGATGCACTCATAGCCAAAGTATGTTTTTTTGTTTTCGAGTGCATCTATCGCGTCCGGACACCCGTTACCTCCTCTGCAACACCCACACAAGAAGAGGAAAACGGAATGAATACCATCCAGAAACGCTCCGGCCTCGCAATTGCGGTCGCCGGCTTCTGCCTCTCCGCCGGCCTGGGCCACGCCTCCAGCCACCGGGAAGCCCCCTTTATCACCGAAGTGCCAAAAGTCGACGGCACTGACTTCTACATGTTTCGCAGTTATGAAGCCGGTCGTGACGGTTTCGTGACCCTGATTGCCAACTACCTGCCACTGCAGGACGCCTACGGCGGGCCGAACTATTTTGATCTGGACGACGACGCTCTCTACGAAATCCACGTGGACAACGATGGCGATGCGGTCGAGGATCTGACCTTCCAGTTCCGGTTTGAGGACACGCTGAATGACATCCAGCTGGCAGTCGGCCCGGAGGGCAACCAGCAGATGGTGTCGGTGCCGCTCAAGAACATCGGCGATGCCACCGTGGATGGCAATATCCAGTTGCAACAGGACTACACCGTTACCGTGGTTGAGGGTGATCGTCGCACCGGTACGGCCCAGACCGCGACGAATGCCACCACCGGCACGGAAACCTTTGAAAAGCCGCTGGACAATATTGGCAACAAGTCGTTCGGCGACTATGCCAGCTACGCCAGCCAGCATGTTTTCGAGATCGCCCTGCCGAACTGCGGCACCAATGGCCGGGTGTTTGTCGGCCAGCGCAAGGAAGCCTTCGCGGTGAACCTGGGTGAGATCTTTGACCTGGTGAACACCAACCCGCTCGGGGCCCGGAACGCCGAAGGCCCCGGTGATCTGACTGACAAGAACGTGACCTCCTTCACCCTGGAAGTGCCCACCGAGTGCCTGACCGGCACCGCCATGAATTCCAATGGCCAGCCGGTGATCGGCGCCTGGACCACCGCCAGTGTCCGCCAGGCCCGCATCATCAACCCGGCGCCAACCGTTACCGGCAAGGGTGCCACCGTGGAAGGCGGTGCCTACACCCAGGTGTCCCGGCTGGGGATGCCGCTGGTAAACGAAGTCGTGATCGGCCTGAAAGACAAGGACCGGTTTAACGCCAGCGAGCCCAGGGACGACGGCCAGTTCGCCACCTACGTCACCCACCCGACGCTGCCGGAGTTGCTGGAAATCCTGTTCCCGGTTACCGCTCCCAATAATTTCCCGCGCAACGACCTGGTCACCGCATTCCTGACTGGCATTCCGGGCGTCAACATGCCCGAAGGTGTGATGGCATCGGAAATGTTGCGCCTGACCCCGGCAGTGGCGCCGACCCCGCTGGACAGCCAGGCGGATCTGGGTGTACTGGGCGGCGATAACGCGGGCTTCCCCAATGGCCGCCGGCCCTATGACGACACCGTCGATATTGCCCTTCGGGTCGCCATGGGCGTGCTCGCCGACCCGGCGGATGCACCGGACGGCAATCTGGAATACACCGATGGCGTCCAGCTGGCGGCCGATCCGACCACCTTGCCGGCGGACTATGAGACCTTCCCGTACCTGGCCACACCCATCGCCGGTTCACCCAACGACTAGGAGCAACCAGCCATGTCTGCTATCGCAAAAATCACAGCACTCAGTGCCGCGACATTGCTGCTCAGCGGCTGTTTCAACGGCTCCAGCAACAATGGCAGTCAGCCCGAGCCCTCAGTGGACTTCACCGCTTTCGTGAAGGCCCAGTTCGATCGCACCGGCGACACCACTGCTCCGGCAAGCGTCAATAATGTGGACCTGAGCTTCAATGACCAGAACAACCCGCAGGCCTTCGATGACCTGCTTCAGTAAGAGGAGCAAGAGCCGGTCCCGCCGTTGTCCGGGGCCGGCGTCTTCTGTCCCTGCCCTCCGGGGCAGGGCTTTTTGGCGCCCGGTCGCACTGGTATTCATGCTGCCCTGGCAGTTGCAGGCCGCCCCAGAGCCGATCAACACCGAATTTCAGGATGACCGGATTCTTGCTGAATTGCCGGCGCCCGCACCAGAGCCGCTGCCGGAAAGGAGCAGCCCGGAGCGCACTGCTGACACGCTGCAGACCCTGATTACCCAGGCCAGGACCAGCGGTGACCCCCGATATCTTGGCTACGCCCAGTCACTGATCGGGCAATGGCCAGATAATGAGCTGACCGAGCGGCTCCTGGTTTTGCGAGCCACCCTTCGGCAAAGCTTGCATCAGTTCGACGCCGCCCGCGCGGACCTGGGTCGGGTCCTGTCCGGTGCCGCCGACCGTCGCCAGCAGACCCAGGCCAGACTAACCCTGGCTAATCTGGAGCTGGTTCAGGGCCGATATGCAAAGGCCCGGCAACACTGCCAGACGTTGCGATCTGTGTATCCGGGGTTGATCGCCGAAAGCTGCCAGGCGCTGGTATCCGCCAGAACCGGGAACGCGGAGCAGGCCTACCTGGCTCTGAAGCGTCTGGTGAACAAAACCACCACCGCCGGCCCCACCAACCCGACCGGCCGGTTCTGGGCCGAGGGCACCCTGGGCAATATCGCTGCCCAGACAGGCCTGGCTAGCGCACCACTGCACTGGCGTAACGTGCTGGCGGAAAACCCGGACGACCTCTATATCCGCGCCCAGTTAGTGGACTGGCACCTGGAGCAAGGCGAACTTGAGACCGTTCTGGCACTCACCCGGGGCTACGACGCCGTCGACACCCTGGCGGTGATCCGGGCCATCGCCATGAACCGCATGGCACACCCGGACGCCGACGCACTGAACCAGCAATTACGACAACGATTCGCCGAAGCCCGGTGGCGTGGGACGATGCTGCACAAACGGGATTTTGCCCGGTTCCAGCTGGACGTCGAACAGCGAACCGGGGTCGCCCTCGAGTTTGCCATGGAGAACTGGCAAAGCCAGCGGGAACCACTGGATACCCGGCTGGCACTCAGGGCCGCCCTGGCGGCCAACAACAGCGATCAGCTGCAAAAGGTTGTGGACTGGTTAACCCTTAATGGGCAGCGGGATGCCCGCTACCCGGAGGTCAGGTAATGGCAGGCCTGAAACCTATCGGCCTCGTGCTTGTGGCGGTTACACTGGCGCTGACGGCCAGCGCCGCCATGGCACACAAGGCCAGTGACAGTTTTCTGTATCTGAACACCGGGCCCACGGAACTGCGCCTGGATGTGGCACTGCGCGATCTGGCACTGCTGGTCTCGCTGGATCACAACGGCGATCGCCAGGTGTCCGGGCAGGAGCTACGTCAGGCCCGATCGGATATCACCCGGGCTGTCGAAGCCTCACTGATCCTGTCCAACAACAGTGGGGACTGCTCACTGGAGGGTCAGAAGTGGGGCATCAGCAGCCATAGCGATGGCAAGTACGCCGCAGCCCGGTACCGCATTCACTGTCCCGATGGCGAACCGCCGACGGCGCTGGAATACAACCTGCTGTTCGACCGTGACGCCCTGCACCGAGGGCTGGTTAGCATCGGCACCGACGATGAGCCACGGCTGGCCGTCCTGAGCCCGGACGCACGAGTACTGGACCTGTCACCCGACGGTGCCGGCAGCCGATTCAGCGTGTTCACCACCTTCATCTACGAAGGTATTGTGCACTTACTGATGGGGCTGGATCACATCCTGTTTCTGCTGGTTCTGGTGATACCGGCGAGCCTTGGAACTCGCGAAGGCCGGGCCAGTCATGGCACGGCGACGGATTTCAGCGCCCGGCTGATGGAGCTGACAGGTATTGTCACCGCCTTTACTGTGGCCCATTCCGCAACGCTGGCCCTGGCCGCGCTGGACATCGTGACCCTGCCGATTGCCTGGGTGGAAACCGTGATTGCGCTGTCCATCGCGGTAGCTGCCCTGAATGTGGCGTGGCCGGTGCTTGGCCGGAAAACCTGGAAGCTGGCGTTCGGTTTCGGGCTGGTGCACGGGTTCGGGTTCGCCAGTGTACTGGGCGATCTGACCAGCGGCGTCTCCGGTCTGGTCATGGCTCTGGCCGGCTTCAATATTGGCGTCGAGCTGGGTCAGTTGGGATTGCTGGCACTCGGGTTCCCGGTTCTGTACCTGCTGGGACAGAACCGGGTCTACCAGCGGGGCCTCGTTCCGCTAGCCCTGCTGGGTGTGAGCGCCATCAGCCTGTACTGGGTGGTTCAACGGGCGCCCGTGCTCTGAGCGCCCACTGATTCGGTTCAGTGCAGGGCCCGCATTTGTCGTGGATAGAGCGCCGCGCTGACTTCTGGCTCCTCCAGCAGATCCGCCAGTTCGCGGTCCACGTTGGTTTCCTCGCCCTCTTCCGGCAGCGGCTCAAACAGCGTGCTCAGCCAGGACGTGACCGATGGCGCCTCGTCTCGCGTGTAGTCGGTGGACAGCGCCTTGATCCGGCGAAAGCCGATAATGCGCTGGTGCTTGGGATCCCGAATCTGTTCAAAACCCCGCCAGTAGACGTGATCCCGGGTGTGCAGCTGCACGAACAGGGTATCGATGGGTCCGTCTGAGTCGTCAGCGTCGTCTGAGCCAGCAGGCGCTTCCGGGATATCCTCGGAGGCGGCTTCGGCTTCCACTTCAGGTTTCTTATGGCGAATGGTAGTCCAGGCCGGGTAGAGCACGGCCACGGCATCCGCTTCAACATGCTCGCGGGCGGCGCGGAGGATCAAACCCCAGCGGGCCTTGTCGGCATCGGTTTCAAGGGAATTGATGGGCAAGTCATAGCTTTGTTCGCTGGACAGAACGATGGCCATCATCGGGGCGTCAAGCTCCCCCATGGCCTCGGCCTGTGCTACTGATACCAGTTCGTCGATTGCCATCGGTTGGTTCATAATACGCTCGCCTCCTCGATGCCATCAGGGTCTAACAGGAAGAAAGGGTCTTCCTGACTAACAGCATAGCCTGTTCCGCCTACAAAGATAAACGTGGAGTTTCACCAGGCAGATCACAACCCCTGACCACTCAGAACGCGTCCTCAAGCCTTTCATAGTTGCTGAACCAGGGATTGGCCTCCTCCAGCTGAGCCGCCAGCTGAAGCAAAACCGCTTCGGCTCCGTGACACGCACCGAACTGGACACCAACCGGCAAACCTCCGGAGGTCCAGTGCATGGGAACTGACATGGCCGGCGTTCCGGTGAGGTTCGCCAGCTGGGTGAAGGGCGTGCGAGCCAGACTTTCCAGGGCCATCTGGTCTACCTGACCGGTGCGATGCACCAGCTTACCGGCGTGCAGTTTCAACATCAGCCTGGCCGCCAGTTTCAGATGCGGCGGTGTGTCCAGTTCCCCGATGGCGGCGGGCAGCTGCCCGGTGGTAGGGCTCAGGTAAAGGTCATAGTTGCCGAAAAAGGCCCCCAGGGCACGGGCGAACTCGTTCCACTGCTGGCGACGACGGACGTAATCCGACAGCGGCATGGCTTCACCCAACATACCGATCAGACGGGTATCCAGCTCGAAATCACTGTCACTGGCGCCGAACTGCTCTTTGGCTTTGGCCATCAAGGCGGACACTTCCCCGAAGTAAAGCCCCAGGTAACAGCGCGCCAGGGCCATGCCATCGAATTCCGGTGCCGCATACTCGACCTTGTGGCCAAGGTTTTCCAGGATCCGCGCTGTTTCCTCCACCGCCGCGACACACTCGGGCGCCACCTCGGTGTTATAGGGGGAGGACGTGAAAACGCCGATTCTCAGACTGCCCGGTGACTTCTGCATCAGATCGGCATAGGCTGAGACCGGCGCAGGGATCTCAAAAGGATCCCCCGGGGCAGGTCCACTGAGCACGTCCAGCATGGCTGCGCTGTCTCTCACCGTCCGGGTGACCACATGATCGATTGACGCACCGGTCCAGGCTTCCCCCATTAAGGGCCCGGCGGAAATACGACCACGGGACGGTTTCAGGCCGAACAGGCCGTTGTAGGCAGCCGGAATCCGGATGGAGCCGCCGCCATCGTTGGCACCGGCCATAGGCACAATACCGGCCGCGACAGCGGCGCCTGAGCCGCCACTGGAGCCACCGGGGGTCAGTTCGGTGTTCCAGGGATTACAGGTCGGGCCCCACAGCTCGGACTCTGTCACCGCTTTTAAACCGAACTCGGGGGTTGCGGTTCGCCCGAGAAACACCAATCCACTATCACGGGCCCTGCGGACAAATTCCGAGTCCTGGGATGCGACGTTCTTTTTCAGCCCCCGGCTACCATAAGTACAGGGATGCCCGGACTGCTCCTGGGCCAGATCCTTGAGCAGCAGGGGTACACCGGCGAAGACCGACTGCTCGGGAATGCTCTGGCCAAGTGCCTCGGAAAACTGGGGATAACAGATGGCATTGAGCTTTCCGTTCACGCGGGTTGCCCGTTCCACGGCCGCCTCGCATACTTCCCTGAAGCTTACCTCGCCCCTGCGGATCAGATCAGCCAGAGCCGTTGCGTCGTAACGAAGGTATTCGGATTGCTTCATGGCAGGTTCCATTTGTTATTGTGTTCTGAGGAAAGTCACGGACATAACGCTTATGATCAGATTTCTCAAGAGCTTACGCCAGCTGGTCTGGATTTTCATCCTGACTGCAACAACAGCAACCATGGCTCAGGAAGGTGAAGAAGCCTTGCCCGACGACAATGACTGGACCCATATTGTGCGGACCTCGCCCTATTGGGTCAGTCAGGGAGTGTTCGAAAACATTCTGACCATCCGGCGCTGGGTGCTTAAGGAATCCGGCTATTGTTCAAGCGCCGACCGCCACATCATTTTCGACATGCGTGGCCAGTTTCTGGCCTGGATCAGTGACGGAGATGACCGCGAAGCCACCCAGCGCCGTCTCAACGAAACCCGTAAGTCCCTGCACGACAAAGGCCACGTGGAAACCTGGGTGCCGGGCGATGCCGGTCAAACCGGCTATCCATTTGCCTTGTCCTGTGACCAGCCACACGTGAATATCGATGAGGCCGTTGCCCGCTACCTCGGGACAATTCCCGGCGACCGGATCTGGGGCGCCTGGGATGACCTTTCCTTCGCCACCAGTGGCCAGCCAGGCGCGCTTCACGATGCTCTGCTTTACGTTTCCGAGTACCGGAACAGCCAGAACCGCCTCTCTCTGCCACAAGCCCTGCCCCGCTATCTCGCCGGCCAGATTCTGATCGAGAGCGGCGCGCAGGCCCGGGCCCATTCACGGGCTGACGCCCGGGGCATATTGCAATTGTCTCCCGCAGCCCTCGGTGACTGCGAGATCGCGTCGGAAAACACCTGGCACCGACTGGCCCAGATTGACTGTGCTCTGCGCCTGATGAACCAGAACGCCCGCAATCTTGAACCGGTATTTCAGCAACGTTTCGGCCATCTGCCTGACAGCAAACGGAACCGGCTGTTCAGCCTCTTGCTGATACAGGCTTATCATGGCGGCGTCGGGCGGGTTCAGGCTTTGCTCGAAGACCCTGTTCTGTCTAAGCCTGCAGCGTACTTTGCCGCCAACCACGAACGCTTTACCGCCGGTGACATTGCATTCGGTTTGATCTTCCACAATCTGGGCCGCGACAGACTGGGGCTGGCCTCGCTTTACTATGTCGCCGATGTGCAGCTGGCCACCGAAGCACTGTGCCGCACGCCGCGTCTGAAACCAACGGAATTCTGTGAATGGAAGTAGCTTTTATTCCCGACTACCTGATCCCCGAAAGCCTCAACCTGCCCGTCGCGGTTTTCCTGCTTGCCAGCTCCACAATCACCTCCATGATTACTGCAAGCCTGGGCGCCGGTGGCGGCGTGCTGCTATTGGTTCTGATGGCCACCTGGATGCCGCCGGCGGCGATTATTCCCGTTCACGGCATGATTCAGCTGGGTTCCAATTTTGGTCGGGCCGCACTGACCTGGCGCCATACAGACTGGCGAATCATTGCAGCCTTCGCACCAGGCGTTCTCGTTGGCGCTGCGCTGGGCGCCTGGTTGCTGGTGAATCTCCCGGCCCATATCTGGCAGCTGACCATCGCCCTGTTCGTTCTTTTCCTTTGTTGGGGCCCGGCTCTGCCCAAGGGCGCTTTCGGAGCACCCGGGGTTTTTCTGGCCTCGGCACTGACCAGCTTCGTGAGTTTGTTCGTGGGCGCCACCGGGCCTCTGGTCGCCGCCTTCATCAAGCAGATTCATGCCGACCGGTTTAAAACGGTTGCCACCTTTGCCACCGCCATGACGTTACAGCATGCTCCGAAGGCGCTGGTGTTCGGCGTTGCGGGATTTGTGTTCCTTGAGTGGCTGCCGTTCATACTCACCATGATTGCCTGCGGGTTTGCCGGCACCTGGCTCGGTTTGCATGTGCTGAAATCCCTGAGCAACCGCTGGTTCAGCCTGATCTTCAACCTGGTGCTGACCGCCCTGGCCATTCGCCTGCTGTGGCAGGCAAGCGTCTCAGCCGGCTGGTGGTGACGGCACCACCACAACCGCATTGCGGCCGCGGGACTTGGCGATGTAGCAGCCCTCGTCTGCCCGGGCCATGGCTTCCCTGGGACCACTGTCATCCGGCGTCAGTTCGGTCACTCCAATGCAGGTGGTAACGCCAAACAATCGACCGTCATGCTCTATCCGCAGTGCTTCAACATTCGACCGGATCTTCTCTGCGAGCGCCTTGGCTCTGGGCAATCCACAGGCTGGCAGAATAATGCCAAATTCATCGCCACCGAGTCGGGCCACGGTATCGGACTGGCGAACGGATTCCTTGAACAGGTCCGCGAGCCGGCGCAACAGGTCATCCCCCAGCAGGTGCCCACCCTCATCGTTTACCGGTTTGAAGTGGTCCAGGTCTATCAGCATCAGCACCGAGCGCGCCTCCTGGCGACCGGCCTCGCCCAGGCATTTAACCAGCGCGGCATTGAATGCCCGGCGGTTAAGCAACTGGGTGAGACTGTCGTGGGTCGCTTCCCAGGAAAGCCGCTCCTCTTCCCGGCGGCGATCACGGTCGTCACGCAACACAAAGACCAGACGCTCATCCTCGTGGCCCCTGCGGATGTGGAGCATGGTCAGGTCGATATCGAAGGTTTCACCCGCCGGATTCAACAGCGTTACATACAGACTGTCCAGGTCCTGGCCGGCGAGAAATTCCTGACGCGTCAATTCACGGTCGCCATCCTTGATTGTTACCAACTGGAAAAAATTTCGAAGCAGGCATTCGCTTTCAGCCCCCACAAAGCTGAAGGCGGCGTCGTTGGCGTAACGAATGACGCCTTCGGTGTCGGCCATCAGGACCCCTTCCTGAAGCACTCCGAGGATGGTCTCAGCCCGTTGCTGTTCATCGCGCAATGCCTCTTCCACCTCCAGCTCATGGGAAATGTCCCTGACGACGGTAATGGTGCCCAACGCTTTATCCCGTGTTTGAATGGCTGCGGTCATGACATCACCCCAGATCACACGGCCAGGGACACGGGTCTCAAACCGGACCCGGCTTCGGAACACTTTCTGGTTACTGACCGCTTGCTTCCAGCCGGCAATAACGACATCACGGTCTGCCTCGTGGACTCTTGCCGAGAGGTAGGTTTGAGTAAGTTCCTCGGAGGGCCGGCCGATAATGGTCTCAAAGGCCGGGTTGGTGAACTCGATACGGCCCAGAACGTCGGCCTGCACAATACCGATGGGCGCACTCTGGGTGAGTGAGCGGAAGAACGCTTCTCGCTCCGCTAACGACATCAGCACTTCCTCCCGTTCATCCATGACGGTATTGAAGATCTCCGCGACCTGACGGATCTCGTTACCCCCAGACACATCGACCGGATCCGACCTCATCCCGAGATGACGTTCACGAATCTGATCGCCCAGCGCTTTCAATGGCGCCATCAGCCGCCGGAAACGCCATAGGGCGAGGGGCGCAATCAACAGGATCACCGCCAGCAGGATCCAGATGAAGGTATCAACAGTGCGGGTTATCGGGGCGTAAGCCTCCCGGGCCGGCCAGACCGCCGCCACGAACCAGGGTACTTGGGTCATTTGCTGCACCGACATGATTGTAGCCTCACCCTCGCCATTTCGGGTTTGCAGCGTGCCCTCAAAACCTTCCATCGCATCCTGCAGTACCGGGTTAGCAACCCGAACCGGCGCCATCGCAACGACACCATTGCCATGAGCCACCGTCACCCCGCTGCGGGTAGCGACACCGAGGTAGCCGGTTCTGCCGATCTGCAGGTTAATAAACTTCTCCATAAAATTATCGCCGTCCAGCTGGATGGCCCCGCCAATCACCCCGATAAAACGCTGGCGGTGGTCAAAGACCGGTGCGGCCACCATCACAGCCGGTTTGTCCTGATAATTGGAGATGTAGGGTTCGCTGATCACCGGTGTCAGCGTGGAGGAAACTCGCCGGAAGTATTCCCGACCGCTGACATTCAGCCCGGTCTGCTGGAAGGATTCCGGGCTCTCCGCCAGAACCTCGCCGTTGGCGTCAATCAGGTAGATCGCATCGAACATGTGCTGCAGCGCGGTTTGCCGCCGGATCAGTATGGGAGCCCGGTAAGCCAGCGCCTGGACAGACATGGTCAGGCTCTGGGCCACATGATTCAGGGCGTTCAGCCGTAGCGACAGCTTTTCATCGAGTTCCGCCGCCACCAATGCAGCAATGGTCTCCACCTGACTGCGAGCCTGTTGCTCAAGCTCGGACCGGCTGAGCAGGAAACCGGCAATGGTAACCAGCAAGGCCGAAAGGATGATGCCACCGACCACCAGGGCCACTGCCCGGTTAACCAGACTGCCAAACCAACGCTTGATCAGCACAACAACCACACTCCCGTCTGGGCCCACTGACCGATAATGACCTCTACCTCCATGCTGATGGTGTGCGTTTGGTTCTTATTGCTGGCTGAAGTCTACCAGAGGCGAGTTCAATGTCAGGTTACGCTATTGCAAATCTAATAATAATCATTATGATTTAGATCCAGCGATAACAGGATCGAGTGCCCTATCATGACCAACATCAGCTTACCTTCTGGCAACGGCCTGCTGGCCCAACTGACCGAGATTGGCGGGCCTGTGATGGTGATGCTGCTGGTCATTGCCCTGCTCGGGATCGTTGCTTTTGTTTACCTGATGCTCCTGGGAGCACTCTACGCGCCCCGATTACCGGAAAAACTTAAAAAAACTGTAATCAGCTGGCAACAGAATTCCGACGCCGTATCGCCGGAGACCATTCGCAAAGAGGCCGGTCGTTGGGGCAGGCTAAACCCGCTGCTGCATCTGGTTACCGATACCATGGACGCGTTGAAAAACCGGCAGGACGACCGGCAGATTCGTGAAACTGCGACCCGCGATGCGCAGGAGGCACTGGAACCGTTTGAAGCACCCCTGAAAATTATCGAAGTGATTGCCGCTCTGGCACCGTTACTGGGCTTGCTTGGCACCGTGCTGGGGATGATGGAGGCATTCAGCGCCATGGCCGCCACCGACGGACGCGCCAGCGCCACTCAGTTGAGTGGTGGTATTTTTGAAGCTCTGACAACCACCGCGGCCGGCTTGGTGGTTGCCATTCCCTTTGCCGCGCTGGCAGCCTGGGTTGAGTTCCGGTTACGCCGGATTCACACAATCATCAACAGCACACTGGTGTCGATCCTTAATGTCGCTGGTTGAACCCAGGCCCAGTCGCCCGATTCCAATCCGCATCACGCCCCTGATCGACGTGGTGTTCATTCTGCTGGTGTTCTTTATGCTCACCAGCCGGCTGCTGCCGGTGGACCACCTGGAGCTGGCCAACAACACTTCCGGCCGAAGCCAGGCCACCAGTGAACCGCTTCCGAAACTGACCGTGACGGCGAACGGCCAGATACAGTGGCAGGATCTCACTCTGCCGCTCGGGGAACTTCTTCCCGAGCTGATCGCTGCCGGCATAACTGAAGTCAACCTGGGCACCAGGGCAGATACCAGCCTCGGGGCATTTACGCGGACACTCAGCGAACTTGCCGGCAGCGACATCGATGCTAACTGGAAGCGAAATAGCGCCAAGACACCATGACCAATCTGGTTCCACCCCCATTTGCTTCCGGCAAGTCACTGATGGAGCGCGTGGAAGACGCGCTTCTGCCGCTGATCAATCTGGTGTTCCTGCTGCTGATGTTTTTCATTGTTGCCGGCCAGATTTCGGACGAGCCGTTGCCCAAACTCCCTGCAACCTCGCAGGCACGGGAGAAACATCCCCCCCAGGCCGACCTGATGGTCGATGCAGAAGGCAACTGGCTAATCGGCGGAGAGACTCTCAACAAAGGATCTCTTATGGCGAGTCTGCCGGCGCCCGGTCAGGAGCACCCGCTGAGAATAGCCGCGGCAGAAAATATCGCCATGGCGGACCTGGAGGCCCTGTTCGGGGTACTGGAGCAAGGCGGATACACGGATATTCTGCTACTGACGGAGCCGGGCGGATGAGCCGCCTTCCACGGCTTGTTCTGCTGATCCTGGCTGGTGCAATCACGACCGCGGCCCTGATGGTGGCCGCGCCGAGAAAAATCGTGGAGTTCAATACCCTTGGCGAATCAGCCATCAACACTGCACCGGCCATTCGCATCAACCTTGCCAGCGAACGGCTTCCTGAACCGGAAGCTGTCCCTGAACCTGCGCCGGCAGCCAACGCGAAGCCAGAGCCAGAGCCAGAGCCAGAGCCAGAGCCAGAGCCAGAGCCAGAGCCAGAGCCAGAGCCAGAGCCATATACTGTGGCGAAGACACCAATGCCGGAGCCAACACCCTCGCAAA
The DNA here is from genome assembly GCF_048269445.1 of Marinobacter sp. Classification (GTDB taxonomy): domain Bacteria; phylum Pseudomonadota; class Gammaproteobacteria; order Pseudomonadales; family Oleiphilaceae; genus Marinobacter. Next base: position 449,938 of record NZ_JBLXIQ010000001.1, read on the forward strand.
CCGAGCCCAGCCAGCCTGAAACACAGGCCGAAATGGCCACCTCCCAACCGGCGAAATCCATGACTACCAAAACCGCGGCCCAGGTCACTGTTCCGCTGCAAAACGCGGGCGAGCGCTCTGAGGTCGATAGCTACGTGAGCAGGCTCAGCCGCCACCTTGCCCGATTTTACGAGTACCCCCACCGGGCCAGACGACTCGGACAGGAAGGCACACCGGTGATCGTCTTTGAGTTTCGGCGGGACGGAACACTGGTGGCCCAGAGCCTGAAAACCGGCTCCGGCCATGAACTGCTGGATCAGGCCGCACTTGCCATGCTGGTCCAGGCTGCACCGCTTCCCGACGTTCCCGGTGAGATGGCCGGACAGCGTTTTCGCTATGTCCTTCCCGTTCGTTTTCGCCTGCGCTGACATTACCCCGGCACACTGCGCCAGGTTGCAGCATGACTGGCTGACCACGCACTGATCAGGTGCGCCAGATCGCGGAACCGATCTTACCGTTAGGGCGGTCCCAGCCCCAGTGACGATATCTACGTGATTGAATCCAAGCTGATTTCTTGAACCAAAAGTACTCTGGCACGGTCTCTGCAATAGACAGTTTAACGGAACCAACGTCGGTTCTGTTCACAGCAACAGATTCATTCAGACGACGGCGTCTACTTGCACCTGCGGACTGCAGGCAGCGAGCAGCGCCGTTTTTTTGTGGCCAGTCCACGGGATTGGTTATCAGGTCAAGGTCAGAGGAACACACTATGTCTTACATTGTGCCTTCGGAATTTGTCACCAAAATGGTCGACGCGGGCGAATCAAAAATATACATGTCCACCCGGGACACGCTCATCCGGGCTTTCATGGCCGGCGCTATCCTGGCACTGGCGGCAGCTTTTGCCATCACCGTCGCGGTCCAGACCGGTGTATTTCTGATCGGTGCCATCCTGTTCCCGATTGGCTTCTGCATGCTGTACCTGATGGGATTTGATCTGCTGACGGGCGTATTCATGCTGACGCCGCTGGCACTGATCGACAAACGACCCGGGGTAACTGTGCAGGGTATCCTGCGTAACTGGGGCTGGGTGTTTCTCGGCAACCTGGGTGGTGCGCTGACCGTCGCCTTCATGATGGCGTTCATATTCACCTACGGTTTCAGCACGGATCCCGGCGCGGTTGGCGCCAAAATCGCCAGCGTCGGTGAGGCCCGCACCCTGGGTTATGCCGAGTACGGCGCTGCCGGTTGGGCCACCATCTTTATTCGCGGCATGCTATGCAACTGGATGGTTTCCATGGGTGTGGTGGGCGCCATGATCTCGACCAACGTCAGCGGCAAGATTCTGGCCATGTGGATGCCAATCATGCTGTTCTTCTTCATGGGCTTTGAGCACTCTATCGTCAACATGTTCCTGTTCCCGTCTGCTCTCATCATGGGTGGCGAGTTCTCTGTCATGGACTACCTCTGGTGGAACGAAATTCCGACGGTTCTGGGCAACCTGGTCGGCGGTCTTGCCTTCACTGGCCTGACCCTTTACACCACCCACGTGCGTACAGCGCCGAAGCGCAATGCTCCGGGCGCTTACAACGACACAGCTCTGGCCCGCTCCAACTGAGCCAGGCATTCGGGCACCTCCGGCAGCAGCGGGAGGTGCCCGTCCCTTCAGACGGAAGTCCTGTGTAACGATGGCAAACTCTCTTTCCATCTCGGCCGGCCAGCACTCGGACGCCGGCCCAAAGCCGGTGAACCAGGATTTCCACGGCTTGCTGGTACCGGACAACCATCAGTTGTTGACCAAAGGCATTGCAGTGGCCATCGCCGATGGTGTCAGCTCCAGCAACGTCAGCCAGATCGCCAGTGAATCGGCGGTCGCCGGCTTTCTCAGTGATTATTTTTCAACGCCGGACAGCTGGTCCGTCAAACAGTCTGCCCAACGGGTATTGAGGGCGACGAACGCCTGGCTCTACGCCCAGACCAGGCAAAGCCAGTACCGCTATGACCGGGACCGGGGCTATGTCTGCACCCTGAGTGTGATGGTGCTCAAATCCGCCACTGCCCACATCTTTCATGTCGGTGATGCCCGCATCTACCGGGTTTATCCCGGACAGCTGGAGCGACTCACCAACGACCACCGGCTCTGGCTAGCACAGGAAAACAGCTGTCTGACCCGTGCCATGGGCATCGGGGATCAGCTGGACATTGATTACCAGAGCCTGCCGATTCAGCCGGGCGACACCTTCCTGCTGGCGACGGACGGCATCTATGAGCACATCGATGAGCGCACGATGGCTGCCATCATCCGGGAGTCCGGAAGCGACCTCGATGGCGCGGCCCGGCTTTTGTCAGCCACGGCGCTTGAGCGCGGAAGCGATGACAACCTGACTGCGCAGATCATCCGGGTCGACTCAGTACCCTCGGAGCGTGAAAACAGCGAGCTGTTCAAACAGCTCTCCGGACTGCCTTTCGCGCCCGAGCTTAACCCCGGGCAAACCCTGGATGGCTACTGCGTTCAGCGACAGATTCATGCCAGCAGTCGCAGCCACGTTTACCTTGCCGTGGACAAATCCACCCAGGCCAATGTCGTGCTGAAATTTCCATCCATGGAGCAGCGACACGACCCCGTATACCTTGAGCAGTTTTTCACCGAGCAGTGGATTGCCCGGCGGCTCAACAACCCTCATGTTGTGCGTCCGTTTGCGCCGGACCGGCAACCCAGCTGTCTCTATCTCGCCACGGAATTCAGAGAAGGCTGCACACTCAGGCAATGGATGCTGGACAATCCGGCACCGGACCTGGAGACCGTTCGCAAGCTGGTTGAGCAAATTGCCAGAGGCCTTCGGGCCTTCCACCGGCTGGAAATGGTGCACCAGGATTTGAAACCGGAGAATGTGCTGGTGGATACCAACGGCACCGTGACCCTGATCGATTTCGGCGCCACCCGAGTCGCTGGCCTGCAGGAGTCCGAAACCGAAGATGAGCCGCCCGGCCCTCGGGGCGCCGCCCTGTACAGTGCTCCGGAGAGCTTTCTCGGCGAACCCGGCAGCCCGGCATCCGACCAGTTCTCGCTCGGAGTGATCACCTACCAGCTGCTCACGGGCCGACTACCCTACGGCGCTGAGGTTCCGAAGTTGTATAACCGGAGCCACCTGCGCCGACTCACTTATCGACCTGCCAGGCTGTTCCGTGAGGATGTGCCCGGCTGGGTTGATTACGCCATCGAAAAATCGGTTCATCCCCAGGCCCACAGACGCTATCCGGCGTTCTCGGAGTATCTGTATGACCTCCGCCACCCAGGCAAGGACTGGCACAACCGTCAACGCCCCCCGTTGATTGAGCGACACCCAGTCGCCTTCTGGCAGGGTGTTTCCGGTTTGATGTTACTGACGCTGCTGGTCGTGATTGCCTTCGATTAGAACTGGCGCCGGCCGTTTTTGGTTTTTACCCCAGCCCTGGCAACGGGTATCATCTCATCAGGCTTGCCTTTCACTGTGCGATCAATGGATGACAACGAAATCTTTCAACTTGGCGAACTGATGTGTTTCGTGACCCGGGACTCTCTCTGGCAGCCCGCCGAGCAGTGGGTCCGGGCGCGAAGCCCTGGCAGTTCCCTGCATTGCCGCGTGGGTTCGGGTCAGGCCACCTATCATCGCTTCGATCCCCGCGACAAGCAGCACCAGATCACCTACGGCGTCCGCATGATTGCTGCCAAGCACCAGCGGGAATCCGCCAGTGGCTGGCTGTCGGGGCGGGAAATTCAGCGGCGTGGTTACTTTGGTGGAGAGCTTAGCACCCTGAACCTGCTGGCTCACACCTGCTGCCACGAGTTCGCCCACCTGCTCCAGCACAGTGCCGGGCAGCGGTTCCGGGGGTCCGTGCACAACCGGCACTTCTACAAAATTCTGGACGAGTTACACCAGAGCGGCGCGGCAGACGCCACCCGTGACGCACTTGCAGACCAGGCACGGCAAAAGGGGCTGGCGTTGCCGGACGCGTGTTTTGAGCCGGTCGATACCCGGCAACAGCTGGCCCGGTGGCAGGTAGGGGATACTGTACGTTTCGGTGCCGGCCAGCGGGAACTCGAGGGCCAGATCATCCGGGTCAACCGCAAGACCTGTACTGTGGATGGCATCGGCCACTCAAGAGGTGTGCGCTACCGCGTGCCGGTGCAGATGCTGAACCGCCTTACACCGTCTCGGTAGCAGACACCAGCAGGCCCCGGATCTCTGGCAGACAGGAACCGCAGTTGGTGCCGCACTGCAACTCCTCGCCCAGGGCCGCCACACTCCCTGCGCCGCGCTCAATCGCCCGCTGTATTTGCCGGTCACCAACCTGAAAACAACTGCAAACCAGGTTGCCGGCGTCATCCCCATCCACTGCCTTTGCCGCCAGCAGGCCGCGCCGGGTCGACTCATCGAGCTCCGGCTGGCGGAAACAACTTGCCAGCCAGTCGGTGGCGGGCAGAGACCCCGGATTCCGATCCACCATCAACACCGCTTCCAGTTGACCATTGCGCAACCGGGCCGCCCGGAACCGGCCTTCCCGGGCGTCTTCCATCACCAGTTGTGGCTGACCACCGAGCCAGTCCTGGATCGACGCAGGCCAATCCACAAACGAGCGTCCCGCCAGGGTCCAGCTTTCGCAATCCGGCAATAGCTGGCGCGCCCAGTAGTCTGCCTGCCAGCGTTTCGGCCGGTCCCGGCGAACCAGCAAACGGGCGTACCAACGAGCCGGCCAGTGGGCCAGGGCGGCGCGTCCGAGTTTGGCCTCGGGCTGGCCAGAGACCGGGTCTACCACGCTGCCGATCAAAGACGTAGCCAGGCCCTGTCCGGTAAACTGGTCATTCCAGTGTATGGGCACGAACACCTCACCCCGGCGCTGTTCCTGTGCCGGCCGGACCCGACCGACGAATCGCCCGTGGGCGCTTTTCAGCATGGCCAGGGCGCCGGACTTCAGGGCCAGGGACCGGATATCCTCAGGGTGAACATCGATGAACGGCTCCGAACGGTGAGCAAGCAAGCGGGCAGAGCAACCGGTACGGGTCATGGTGTGCCACTGATCGCGAATTCGCCCGGTGTTCACTATCATCGGGAAATCACCGGTCGGCGGCCGTGCCGGCGATCGGGAAGCAATCGGAATCAACTGGGCCCGACCGTCGTCGGTGGCGAAATGGCCATCGGTGAACAGTCGCCGGGAATCGCGAGCCGCCAGCTCTGTCACTGGCCACTGTTGGGGCTCAAGGGCGTCGTACTGATCGTCGCTGAGGCTGGCCAGCCCGGAAATGTTGAAGACGCGTTGACCGTTGTTTTCGAAGCCCGACAGCCGGGCATGCTCCCGAAAGATGTCCGCCGGGCCGTCATAACCGAACCCCGCGCCGTGCCCAAGGGCCCTGGCCACTTCGCTGATGATCCACCAATCCGGCCGGGCTTCGCCTGCGAGGGGCAGAAACCGCCGCTGGCGGGAAATGCAACGCTCGGAGTTGGTGACGGTGCCATCCTTCTCGCCCCAACCTGCCGCCGGCAGCAGGATATCGGCGTAGCGAGCGGTATCCGTAGTGCGGGCGCAGTCGGAGACGATCACAATCGGGCATCGGGCCAGGGCCTCACGGATCCGACCGGTTTCCGGCAGGCTCACTGCCGGATTGGTCGCCATGATCCAAAGCACCTTGATTTCACCCCGTTCGACGGCATCAAACAGGTCTACCGCTTTCATGCCCGGCCCGTCTGCCACCCCCCCCGAATCCCAGAAACGTGCCACCCGGTCCCGGGCGCCCGGGGTGTCATAATCCATGTGCGCGGCCAGAGTGTTGGCGAGACCACCCACTTCCCGACCACCCATGGCATTGGGCTGGCCAGTCAGGGAAAACGGGCCGGCGCCGGGCTTCCCTATCCGCCCGGTAGCCAGGTGGCAGTTGATGATCGCGTTGCCCTTGTCGGTGCCGGCGGAAGACTGATTAATGCCCTGGGAGAACGCCGTCACTGTCCGCTGCTCCTGGGCGAACCATTGGTAGAAGGTAGCCACATCGCCGATCGGCAGGTCACAGCCCCGGGCCACCGCCTCAAGATCCGGCGCCTCGACCTGTGCCGCAGCCAGCGCCCGGCCCAAACCACTGCAGTGCTCGGCCACATAGTTCTGGTCAATACCGTCGTTGTCCGCCAGCCAGCGCAGCAAACCATTAAACAGCAGGGTGTCGCTGCCTGGCCGTAACGCCAGATGCAGATCGGCCAGGTCGCTGGTGGCGGTTTTCCTGGGGTCAATCACCACTACCCGCCGACCGGGCCGGGCCGAGGCCTGCATTCTCTGGTACAGCACCGGATGGGCCCAGGCCGCATTGCTGCCGGCCAGAACCAATAGATTCGCCAGCTCCAGATCCTCATAGCAACCGGGGACCAGATCGGCACCGAACGCCCTTTTATGAGCAGCGACAGCCGAGGACATACACAGCCGGGAATTGGTGTCGACGTGAGGCGTCCGAATGAAGCCCTTGGCGAGTTTGTTGGCAACATAGTAATCCTCGGTCAGCAACTGCCCGGAAAGGTAGAACGCCACCGAACCGGACCCATGGCGATCTACCGATTCCTGGATGGCTCCGGCAACCGCTCCAATCGCCTGCCGCCAGTTGCGTTCCTGACCGTTGACGATCGGTTTCAGAAGCCGCCCACCATCCACCAGGGTCTCATGCAGAGCAGAGCCCTTGACGCACAGGCGCCCCAGGTTCGCGGGATGAGCCTCATCGCCCCGGGTGGCGGATGCCGTGGCTTTCACACCACAACCCACGCCACAGTAGGGGCAGGTCGTTCGAACTGTCGCCTGTGTGTTGTCAGTAGCGATCACAGCGAATCCTCTCGGGTCAGAAACAAAAAAAGCCCGCCATCCGGATGGCCTCGGGGGCGATCAGGGGCGGGCTTCATTGCCTATGGAATGTGGTTGTCGTTAAACGTTTCACAAACTACTGCAATAACAGGGCCAGCCCAACTGCCGTTAGCCCGGTATTGCCGGAACTGCGCCGGAACAGAGGCCCTGGACTGACCTGAGGCACACCACATGCTGTCCATTACCATCCCGGCCGTCGGTCGTGGTATCAATTTGGTGCAAAACCGCATCATTGCGCACTAAAACCTGACTCAATGCCCCTCCCTTATCCCGGAAATCTTCAATGATAAAGGCTATCTAATTGTTTTATCGTATTTTTTATAAGTGGCATAGGGTGTGCAGGATCAGTAAGCAGAGAAACGCGCGTTTACGACTCCGTAGAAAATCGATCCCCAGGCACAGGCGCCTGCTTCCCGGCAACGGGAATCAGGCGTTTTTTTTGTCTGGGCCAAACAGAATGAGGTACACCGATGCAAACGCTCAGCAAACGAACTGCCCAATGGCTCACCCGACTGGTGGTACTGTCCACCTTCTGGGCGGGCAGTATGCTCGCCCAGGCCGGGATCGGGCCGGCCGAAAAACCGGACCTCAAGCTCGGCTTTATCAAACTGACGGACATGGCACCCCTGGCCATTGCCTGGGAGCAGGGCTTCTTTATGGACGAAGGCCTGTTTGTGGAATTGGAGGCACAGGCGAACTGGAAAGTGCTGCTGGACCGGGTGATCACTGGCGAACTGGACGGTGCCCACATGCTGGCCGGCCAACCCCTCGGCGCCTCCATTGGCTACGGCACCCGGGCCGACATTATTACCGCCTTCAGCATGGACCTGAACGGCAACGGCATTACCGTCTCCAACGATGTCTGGGAGATCATGAGCCAGCACATTCCGGAAAACGCCGACGGAAATCCGCTCCACCCGATCAGCGCCAGCGCCCTGAAACCGGTGGTGGAGGCGTCCCGGGCCCGGGGTGAACGGTTCCGCATGGGCATGGTATTCCCTGTCTCTACTCACAACTATGAGCTTCGGTACTGGCTTGCAGCCGGTGGTCTGAACCCCGGATATTATGCCCCGCAACGCGGCGACACCAGCGGCACCCTGGACGCTGACGTGCATCTGTCGGTCACACCGCCGCCACAGATGCCCGCCACCATGGAAGCCGGCACCATACAGGGCTATTGCGTGGGTGAGCCCTGGAACCAGCAGGCCGTATTCATGGAGATCGGCGTGCCGGTGATCACCGACCATGAGATCTGGCCCAACAACCCGGAGAAGGTGTTCGGCGTAACGCGGCAGTGGGCTGAAGACTACCCCAATACCCACCTGCGCCTGCTGCGGGCCCTGATCCGCGCCGCCCACTGGCTGGACGAGAACGACAACGCCAACCGCGCGGAAGCGGTCGAGATCCTGGCTCGCTCCACCTACGTCGGCGCCGACGACGCAGTTATCGCCAACTCCATGACCGGCACTTTCGAGTACGAGAAAGGCGATGTCCGTGAGGTACCGGATTTCAACGTCTTCTTCCGTTACCACGCCACCTACCCGTACCCGTCTGATGCCATCTGGTACCTCAGCCAGATGCGTCGGTGGGGCCAGATTCCCGAGGCCAAACCAGACGATTGGTACATGGAAACCGCCGCCCGGGTCTACCGCGCCGACATCTTTGAGCAGGCAGCGCAGTCACTGATCGCGGACGGCACCTTGAAGGCTTCGGATTTTCCGGATTTCGGCGCCGAGAATTTCCAGCGTCCGCATCAGGGCGAGCTGATTGACGGTGTGGCCTTCACTCCCCGAACACCCAATGCCTATATCGACAGTTTCGACATCGGTCTGAAAGGCACGCAGACCCCGTAACCGGATCTGCAAGGAGGTTTTTTCATGACAACGATCACTTCGGCCAACCCAAACGGCCAGCCAACGCGCTGGTTGGCCCGGCAACTGCGGGCCCTGGGGGATGCGCTGGCGCCAGACCAGCTGGCGACCTCTGGTCGGCAGCTGCTATTGCCACTGCTGGGCATCCTGGTATTTATTGGCTTCTGGCACCTCGCGGCGCCCCAGGTTGATACGTCCCTGGGCAGCTTTCCCGGCCCGGCCCAGGTCTGGGAGCAATCCGGCCAGCTCTGGCAGGAGCACGTCAATCAGCGAGAGCGGGCGGACCAGTTCGTCACCATGCAGGAGGAGCGCAATGCCCGAATTCTGGCGGAAACCCCGGATGCAGAGGTGAAGATTCGGGACTACCCCGGCGCGCCCACCTTCCCTGACCAGGTCGTGACCAGTCTGTTCACGGTTCTTGCCGGCTTTGTGCTGGCAACGTTGATCGCGGTTCCGCTGGGCATTCTGGTGGGCCTGAACCGGCACTTCCAGGCCGCGATCAACCCGTTGATCCAGATCTTCAAGCCGGTGTCGCCACTGGCCTGGCTGCCGCTGGTCACTATGGTGGTGTCCGCCACCTACGTAAGCGACGACCCGATGTTCGAGAAGTCGTTCCTGACCTCCATGATCACGGTCACCTTGTGCAGCCTGTGGCCCACGTTGATCAATACCAGTGTTGGTGTAGCGGCGGTCAATCCCGATCTGCTGAATGTGTCCCGGGTGTTGCGGCTGTCGTTCTGGACCCACGTCCGCAAGGTGGTGCTGCCTTCGTCGGTGCCGATGATTTTCACCGGGTTGCGGGTGTCACTGGGGATCGCCTGGATGGTGCTGATCGCCGCCGAAATGCTGGCCCAAAGCCCCGGGCTGGGCAAATTCGTGTGGGATGAATTCCAGAATGGCAGCAGTGAGTCCCTGAGCCGGATCATGGTGGCGGTGCTGGCCATCGGTTTTATCGGGTTTGTGCTGGACCGGGTAATGCTTGTGATTCAACGCAAGGTTGCCTGGAACGAATAATTGTCTGGATGGGAGATTGCCATGAGTAAAACACATTTGGAACTGACGGGCGTCGAGATGGCGTTTGATACCGCCAAGGGGCCGTTCGTGGCCCTGGACAACATTAACCTGAAAATCCGGAAGGGCGAGTTTGTTTCGCTTATTGGCCATTCCGGTTGTGGCAAATCCACGGTTCTGAACATTGTGGCGGGGTTGCTTCAGGCCACCAAGGGCGGCTGTGTGTTGGATGGTCACGAGGTGAATTCGCCGGGGCCGGAGCGGGCGGTGGTGTTTCAGAACCATGCCCTGATGCCCTGGCTGACGGTGTACGAGAATGTGGAACTGGCGGTGCAACAGGTGTTTCGCAAATCCATGAGCCGGCAGGAACGCCGTGACTGGATTCACCACAATCTCGAGCTGGTGAATATGGCCCACGCCGCCGACAAGCGACCGGGCGAGGTATCCGGCGGCATGGCGCAGCGGGTGGGGATTGCCCGGGCCCTGGCCATGAAGCCCAGTGTGCTTCTGATGGACGAGCCGTTCGGCGCCCTGGATGCGCTAACGCGGGCCCATCTGCAGGATTCATTGATGGAGATCCAGCAGGAACTAAGCAACACAGTGATCATGATCACCCACGATGTGGACGAAGCGGTGCTGCTGTCTGACCGGATCATCATGATGACCAACGGGCCGGAGGCCACCGTTGGGGAGGACCTGCACATCGACCTGCCCCGCCCACGGAACCGGGTCACTCTGGCGGATAACCCGGATTATGTGCATTACCGGCAGGAGGTGTTGCGCTTCCTGTATGAGAAACAGCGCAAGCTGGAACATATCGCGCCCCGTCGCGCGGGCGAGCCCGATGCGTCTGAAAAGAAGACAACCACCGCCCGGGCCGTCAGAGCCTGAACCAGCAGGGTCATTTCAGAAGATCTGCCATCGAGACCAGGGCCCGGGCCACCTCGGGAAGTTTTTTGCCCTGGTCCATCGCCAGTTTGCGCAACACCCGGTGGGCTTCGTCATTGCTGATCTTGCGGTGATCCATCAACAGCAGAACCGCCTTTTCCTGGGTTTTACGGTCTTCCAGAGCGTCCCGGGCACTGCGCAGTTCATCGGTCATCTGTTGCAGTCGACAGGTCTGCTCCTGAACCAGGTCGAATATGGAGCGGCCAAACTGCTGGCCTACACCGTCGCTGGCCCAGGTTTCGCCCGCCTTCCTTTCGTTGCCGGAGTCACAGAGCACCAGCATGGGATGGGATGACGGCTCCGGAGCATCCAGCGAGGCGATCAGGGTCTCCTGGTGGGCCAGGGAATTGCGGGCGTCGGCGAAACGTTCAATGCAGCGGGCATGGAAGCAGCCTTCCACGGAATCCTCCACTTGCTTCAGTTCGTCCATGCGCTCGGACATCACGGTGAACCACCGGTCCGCCAGCGATGGGTCCAGGGATTTGTATCGGCCGACGGACGACGTACCAAGCTGCCGCAGCTTTTCGATGCCGGCTTCCCGGGCGTGGCCCCGAAGTGTCTGCCATAGCTTCAGTGAGTCTCTGTCCGCAAAGCTGGTGAATACCTCAAAACAGCGTTCCTGCGCCTCAATCAGGTGCATCATGCGCTGTGACAGTGCGCGATCGAACTGACCACTGGAAAAACCGGCGGACCCCACCGCTCGTTCCTGGCCGCAGAATTCCTTGCCATTCATCAGGTGCACCATGGCCACCAGGAGCCCGGCGATTGTCGGATCAACCGCGGTATCGGCGGCCTCGAAGACCACGGCAATCAGGTTATGTATCAGGCCGCTGTAGTCCTCGGTGGCTGAGGCAGCGGTTACTTTCTGCCCGGAGACACAGCGGCGTAGCTCCGGCAATCCCTCCAGGCCATGAAGCGCGCTCGCCAGCTGATTCAGAAGCCGGCTGCTTACGGGGTGGGCGGTCAGTTCCTGATGGATCTCCGCGAGGGACTGCTCGAATTCGCCCCGCAGGCGGTCGGACTCCGTTACCAGTGCCTGTCTCTCCCGGGCAAATTTGTCGCCGGATGAACCCAGAAACACGTTGGACGCACCACGTTCGCACTGGAGCGCATGCACCAGGTTACTGAGACACTGGACCAGTTTGCCCATCTGCAGGAAATACTGAAGGTTCATCAGCTCGCAGCTCTTGGAGGCAATCAGGTAGTCCCCGGCAGTGGGAGATTTGGGGGTAGGGGCGCGTTTTGTGTTCATGGGGAACTCCGGAGGCAACAGCCTCAATAGCAACAATCAACATCGGGTCCGACCTCCTCAGGAGATCGCCTCTGAACAGGCCGGAGCAATTACCGCGCCATCATGCGGGCCCCAAACCCGTGCAAACCGCCCCGCCACAGGGCAGGATTTCTGACCAGAACCCTGCCAAAGACAAGCCTGAAAACCTCAACCAATTGAATTAAAAGAACTTAAAAAACTGGCACGAAGATCGCTTTACTCTTTGCAAGGACGAACGTCCCGGCCAAGGATCTGGCCGGACCATCAGATCATTGTTGTTGGCATTGGCGCCGGACCATCGACTTCCCTCGGGAATAGATGCTCCGGCTTTTTTTGTTTGCCAAAACCTGAAGCGGAAGGGCATGAAAGTCATGACGACACAGACCGAATCGATACTGGTAATCTGCGGCCACGGGATGGTTTCCCAGCGCCTGCTGGAAAGCCTGTGCCGCCAGGCGGCCCGCCCGTTTACCCGCATTGTGGTGTTCAATGGCGAAACCACGCCTGCCTACAACCGGATTCAGCTGTCCGCCTTGCTGGCCGGTGAGACCGATGAAGCCTCGCTGGCGCTACAACCCGGTGATTGGTTCCGGAGCTGCGGAATCGAAGTCTGTGACGGCGAGCCCGTGGTGGCGATCAACCGAGAGGACCACACGGTCACCACCGTGACCGGCCGGATTCAGTCCTACACCCACCTGGTGCTGGCCACCGGCTCCCGCCCCGCCAGCACCGGTCTGCCCGGTGAGCAACTGAACGGGGTGATGACCTTCCGCGATCTGAACGACACCCGAACGATGATTGATATCGCCCGACGCCACCGACGGGCAGTGGTTATCGGCGGTGGATTTCTGGGCCTCGAAGCGGCCGAAGGCCTGCGCCAACGTGGTATGGCGGTCACCCTGGTGCACCGCAGCCACCATCTTCTGAACCGGCAACTGGATTCTCTCGGCGGTCAACTGCTGCAACAGCATATGGAAGACCGCGGCCTCACCATCCGTACCGACACCTCGCCCCGGGCACTGCTCGGCCGTAACCAGGTTCGGGCGGTACAGCTGGATGACGAAACCCTGATCAGCACCGATCTCGTAGTCATTGCTGCCGGAATCGCCCCGGCGACCGGCCTTGCCCGGGAAGCGGGTCTGGATTGCGACCGGGGCATCCGGGTGGATAGCCGGATGCGGACCAGCGACCCGGCGATTTCCGCCCTGGGGGAATGCTGCCAGCTTGGCGATGCCACCTTCGGACTGGTTGAGCCGGGCTACCAGCAGGCGGATGTTCTGGCCCGGGTGCTCAGTGGCAGCGATTCCGACGCGGTCTTCCAGCCCCTGCACACACCAACACGGCTGAAAATCAGCGGTGTCCCGATTTTTTCCTGTGGGCAGGTCAGCCCGGACCCGGACACCGACTCGGTGATCTGGCAGGACCACGAACACCATCACTATTGCCGGCTGCTGATCAAGAACCAGCGGCTGACCGGTGCCGTGCTGCTGGGCGACACCCGCGACGGCCCCTGGTACAGCCAGCGCATCCAGCAGCAGGACGACATTTCCCGTTACCGGGACCACATTGCCTTCGGCAAGCACTACTGCGAGGCGGCGGCATGAGCCCTCAGCCCGCAGAGAGCCATCAGCCAGGAAAGAGGACAGACCCATGAGCAAGAAAACCCTGATCGTCATCGGCAACGGAATGGTTGGCCACCATTTCCTCGAGCAATTCACGGTCAGCCCAGCGGCCGCTGATTATGACGTCATCGTCTTCGGCGAGGAAAAACAGCTGGCCTACGACCGGGTTCACCTGTCGGAGTATTTCGGCGGTTCCAGCCATGCGGATCTGGCCATGGGAACACTGGAGTGGTACACCGGGCAGGGCATTCAGTTGCACCTGAACGAGCAAGTAACCGGCATCGATCGCGAGGCCCGCACTGTGGCGACGCCCAGAGGCAGTTACCAGTATGATGAACTGGTTCTGGCCACCGGCTCGTATCCGTTCGTGCCGCCCATTACCGGCAATGACCGTCCCCACTGCCTGGTCTACCGTACCCTGGACGACCTGGACGCCATTCGCGCCAGTTCCAAAGGCGCCCGGACCGGTGTGGTTGTTGGTGGCGGCCTGCTGGGCCTGGAGGCGGCCAATGCCCTCAAGAGCCTGGGGCTGGCGGCCCACGTGGTGGAATTTGCGCCCCGGCTGATGCCAGTTCAGCTCGACGCTGACGGCGGCGCCCTGTTGCGGAGCAAGATTGAAGAGCTCGGGGTTCAGGTGCATACCGAAAAGGCGACCACGGCCATCGTTGAAGGTGAGGGTGCTCGCCTGCGCATGAACTTCAATGATGAGTCGTTCCTGGAGACGGACCTGATCGTGTTCTCCGCCGGTATCCGTCCCCAGGATGCCCTGGCCCGGGCCAGCGGCCTGGAAATTGGCGAACGTGGCGGCATTGTCATCGATAACCGCTGCACTACCTCGGACCCGCATGTCCATGCCATCGGCGAATGTGCGCTCTGGGAGCAGAAGATTTTCGGCCTGGTGGCCCCTGGCTATACCATGGCACGAACTCTGTCTGCATCGCTGAACAGCGACCAGGAAGCGGCGTTCATCGGGGCTGACATGAGTACCAAGCTGAAACTGCTGGGCGTCGACGTAGGCTCCATTGGCGACGCCCATGCCCAGACACCCGGCGCTCGCAACATCCGCTTTAACGACGAACAGGCCGGCCACTACCGCCGCATGGTGATCAGTGAAGACGGCAAGACCCTGCTCGGCGCCATCCTGGTGGGTGACAACAGCCACTACGATACCCTGCTGCAATACGCCCTCAACGGCATCACCCTGCCCGAGAACCCGGAAACGCTGATTCTGCCGGAAAGCCAGGGTGGCGCGCCGGCACTGGGCCCGGACGCCCTGCCGGAAACCGCGTCTATATGCTCCTGCCACAACGTTACCAAGGGCGATATCTGTGGCGCCATCGACGCCGGCTGCTCGGACCTGGGCAGCGTCAAGGCCGAAACCAAAGCCAGCACCGGTTGCGGAGGCTGCACCGCTCTGTTGAAGAACGTGGTCGACAACGAGCTTGAGAAACGCGGCGTGGAAGTGAGCAAGGACCTCTGCGAGCACTTCCCGTACAGCCGCCAGGAGCTTTTCCACCTGGTGAAGGTGAATGGCATTCGCACCTTCCGCACCCTGATCAGCCAGCACGGCAAAGGCCACGGCTGCGATATCTGCAAACCGGCGGTCGGCTCCATTCTGGCCACCTGCTGGAACGAACACATTCTGGCCACCGACCACGTGCCCCTGCAGGATACCAACGACACATTCATGGCCAACATGCAGAAGAACGGCACTTATTCCATCGTGCCGCGTATCCCCGGTGGCGAGATCACCCCGGACAAGCTGATTGTGCTGGGTGAGGTAGCCAAGGAATACGATCTGTACACCAAGATCACCGGCGGCCAGCGGGTGGACCTGTTCGGCGCCACCCTGAGCCAGTTGCCGGAGATCTGGGAAAAACTGATCACCGCCGGGTTCGAGACCGGCCACGCCTACGGCAAATCCCTGCGTACCGTGAAATCCTGCGTCGGCAACACCTGGTGCCGCTACGGCGTTCAGGACAGTGTGGGCATGGCAATTCGCCTGGAGGACCGTTACAAGGGCCTGCGGGCGCCACACAAGGTGAAGATGGCGGTCTCTGGCTGCACCCGGGAATGCGCCGAGGCCCAGAGCAAGGACTTTGGTGTGATTGCCACGGAAAACGGCTGGAACCTGTATGTCTGCGGCAACGGCGGGATGCGGCCCCGCCACGCCGATTTGTTTGCCACTGACCTGTCTGACGAAGAACTGATCCGCACCATTGACCGAGTGGTGATGTTCTATGTGCGCACCGCCGACCGGCTGCAGCGTACCAGTGTCTGGATGGAAAACCTCGAGGGTGGCCTGGAGTATCTGAAGCAAGTGGTGCTGGAGGACAGACTTGGGATTGGCGAGGAGCTGGAGCAACACATGGAGGGTCTGGTGGGTACTTACCAGTGCGAATGGAAGACGGCGGTGAAGGATCCAGAGAAGCGGAAGCGCTTCCGGGAGTTTGTGAATGCGCCGTCGCAGACCGATCCGGTTCAGGAGTGGACCGTTGAGCGGGGACAGCGCCGGCCGGCTTTGGAATCGGCGTAGCGTGCGAGTTTGGAGTTAGAGCAGGCAACAAACAGTTGAAATGAACGCGGAACGATTAGGAGAAATACCATGAAACCACGTACACGTTGGGATGCCGTCTGCACCGTCGAGGATTTAGTACCGGAATCCGGCATAGCCGTCTGGACCGAGGACGGGCCGGTGGCGGTGTTTTATTTGCCGCACCGGCTGCCGGCGTTGTTTGCCATCAGCCACAGTGACCCGTTCAGCGGCGCCAATGTGCTGGCCCGGGGGATTACCGGGGATTTAAAGGGTGAGCCGGTGGTGGCGTCGCCCTTGTACAAGCAGCATTTCAGTCTGCGCACCGGCACTTGCCTCGAGGATGACTCCGTGCGGGTCAAAACCTATCCGGTTCTGCTGGACGGCGACAGGATCCGTCTGGAGGTCCCGGTCACACAACAGGAATCCATAGCGGCATAAACTGAACATGCCGGCAAAGCTGAGGTAAGATCAACGGAAACGCCAATAACAAGGATGCTTCTGTGAAACCCCTCAGCCCAACTGACCAACTGTTCCTCTGGCTGGAAAAGCGGCAGCAGCCGATGCATGTGGGTGGTCTGCAGCTGTTTTCCTTTCCCGAGGGCGCGCCGGACGACTACGTGGCGCAGCTGGCTGATCGCCTGCGGCAATACACCCGGGTTACTCCTCCATTCAACCAACGTCTGGATTACCGTTTCGGCCAGCCGGTCTGGGTGGAGGATGAGCACCTGGATCTGGAGCATCATTTCCGCTTTGAGGCTCTGCCGACTCCGGGGCGGGTCCGGGAGCTGTTGTCGTTTGTATCGGCGGAGCATTCACACCTGATGGACCGGGAGCGGCCGCTGTGGGAGTTTCATCTGATTGAAGGCTTGGGCGAACGGCAGTTCGCAGTTTACATCAAGGTGCACCATGCCCTGGTGGACGGTGTATCGGCCATGCGAATGGTCACAAAGATGCTGTGCCAGGATACCGGCGAGCGGGACATGCCACCGATCTGGGCCATGCCGCCCCGTCCGGCCCGGGAGACGGATAGCCGTCAGCCATCCCTGTGGCGGAGCGTCGGCCATCTGCTAGGGGAATCCGGAAAACAGTTGGGCACGGTGCCGACGGTTGCCCGGGAACTGCTTAAAACAATCAACGACGCCCGGAAGGATCCTGCCTATTCCTCCATCTTCCATGCGCCCCGCAGCATCCTGAACCAGAAGATCACCGGCTCCCGACGTTTTGCTGCAGAGTCTTATGGTCTGGACCGTATCAAGGGCGTGTGCACAGCCTACGGAACCACTATCAATGATGTGGTTATGACCATGTGCGCCGGCGCCCTGCGCACCTACCTGATGAACCAGGACGCCCTGCCGGAGAAACCCCTGATTGCCATGGTGCCGGTATCCCTGCGCAAGGATGAGAGTTCAGGCGGCAACCAGGTGGGCGTCATCCTGGCCTCCCTGCACACCGATGTGAACGACCCGGTCACACGGCTGATGCAGATCCATCAGGACGTGAAAGCCGCCAAGGACCGCTACGCCCACATGTCGGCGGAAGAAATTATTAACTACACAGCCCTGACCCTGGCACCGGCGGCGTTTCATCTGCTCACCGGCATGGCCCCCAAGTGGCAAACCTTCAACGTGGTGATCTCCAACATCCCCGGACCTCGAGAAACCTGTTACTGGAACGGTGCAAAGCTCGACGGCATGTACCCGGTCTCCATCGCCATGGACCGCCTGGCCCTGAACATGACCCTGACCAGCTACAATGATCAGGTGGAGTTCGGCCTGATCGGCTGCCGCCGCACCCTGCCGAGCCTGCAGCGAATGCTCGACCACCTGGAAGAGGCCCTGGTTGAACTGGAGACCGCCGCCGGCCTTTGAACAGGCCGGTCTCTAAACAGAAGGGGGATCAGCCGAAGCGCTGCTCCCGATTCCGCTCCGAGATCTGGTCATTCAGAGTCCAGAAGTCATAGAGCACACCGATCAGGAACAGCCCGCCTGTGAGCAGATAAATGATACCGGTAATCCACTTGCCCATGTACATCCGGTGAAGCCCGAACACTCCGAGGAAAGTCAGCAGCAGCCAGCCGATGCTGTAATTGATCTCACCCTCCCGGAATCGCAGGTCCGCCTCCCGGTCCATGGCGGGAATCAGGAACAGATCGATGATCCAGCCGACAAACAGCAGCCCCAGGGTGAAGAACCAGATGGTTCCGGTAATGGGTTTGCCGTAGTAGAAGCGGTGCGAGCCCAGGAATCCGAAGATCCAGAGCAGGTAGCCGATCAGTTTGCTGTGGGTGTTTGGTCTTTGGGTCATAGTCGCTTCAATCCTTTAAACCTTGGTGGTGGATTCGCAGAAAATTCAAGGCCCGACTTCCGGAGCGGGATCCGGACCATACTCACGGAATTCACTGGCCGACTTCCCGGTCCACTTCCGGAACGCCCGGCTGAAGTTTGAAAGATCAGCATAGCCGAGTTCGCAGGCTATTTCGCTGACCGACTGGTTGGTGTAGCGAAGGAGCTGGATCGCCCGATCCTTGAGAACCGATTCGACGATTTCACGGTAGTTGGTGTCCCGGACCGCCAGCCGGCGTTTAAGGGTTCTGGACGAGACGCAGAAACGCTCGGCCATGGCTTCCAGTGACGGCAGCGGCCCCGGCATCATCCGGAGCATGTTGCGGATGGCCAGGACAATGTCACCCTGCTCCTTCAGAGCCTTCTGCAGCTCGAACTCGCACTGGTCACGGGCCATTCGGGAGGCTTCCGCATCGGCCAGGCGCATGCGCACCTCCAGGAGTTCCCGGGGAAACACCATCATCTCGTCTGGCTGGCCGTATTCGAATCGGACCGGCAGTTGGTCCGCATAATGCTGGTACCAGGGCGGCTCCGGCGCGCTCAGGCGAACCGTGACACCCGTCAATTTGCCGTCTTCCAGGGCGAAGCCGCGTTTGACGGCATCTTCGCGATCCAATAGCTGTTCGGTCAGCAGGATCAGCGTGGCGCTGACGGTCTCTGCCAGAAACGGATAGAGGCCGGGCACTTCGAATTCGGTGCAGAGCTTTACCAGCACCCTATCGCCCGCTTCGGACTGGCTCATACCGAGAAACGGCACCCGCAGATGCAAGTAACGGCGCACAGAATCCAGGGCATCGGCGAAGGTGGGGCTGGTAAGAGCCGCGAAGCCCAGGGTACCGTGAATCGTCAACCGCAACTCACGGGCCAGCATAAAGCTGAGACCGTCCTTACCGGCCAGGTTCATGGCCCGCTTGGCCATGATGATGGCATCGGTGACAAACACCCGGCTGTCATTGGACTTGAGATCGTCCGGGGTGACACCCAGGCCTTCATAGAGTAACCGGTCGTTGTATCCCAGCTGTCGGACCGTCTCGGCCAGAACCCGCAGGTAGGCGCCCGGCACCAGGAACAATCCCGGCATCTGCCGTTCTTTGCCCGGACCGGTTGCGCTCATTGGCATTCCCTATTATTGAGTTGGCTGAAGCACTTCAACTGACTCTATCAGATGCCTCCCGCCGCTACAGTGGGGCCCGGCACACCCCGGTCGCCGTCAGCATGGCCAATCAATTTCCGGCCTGTGTCCCATCCTGATCGACGGCCGTCCCCTTTGCGCATTCCTGCCCGACGTTGACTGCCGCACACTGGATCCATGACAACAGTCAGTGTGAGGAGTACACAGATGCTGAGCAGCAAAACCGCAGAAAAGAAGACGGCTCCGGTTACCAGAGCCTCCAACACGCCAGACAACGTCACCATCACAGCCCAGCGCATGGGTTTTGAGTTCGGTGAGGACGTACCCCGTTACTGGGTCGATAACAGCTACACCATAAGCCACATCATGAATGCGCTCTCGGTGCTGTTTCCGCAGGGCGAGCAGTTCTTCGTAGATTCGGTAAGAGCGTTCCGGGACCAGATCTCGGATCCCAAACTGAAAGAGGAGATACGCGGGTTCATTGGCCAGGAGGCCATGCATTCCCTGGAGCACATCGCCATGAACCAGCACGTTCGTGACCAGGGCATGCCGGTGGAGGAACTGGAGAAACACCTGGAGGTGGTCCTCGGCATTGCCAAGAAGCTGCCCAAACGCCACCAGCTGGCCATCACCTGCGCCCTGGAACACCTGACCGCCATGATGGCCGACCTGTTGCTGGCGCGCGATGATGTGCGCGAGGACATGCATGAATCCATGCGTCCCCTGTGGGTCTGGCACGCGATTGAAGAAACCGAGCACAAGGCGGTTGCCTATGACGTTTTCCAGGCGGCGGGCGGCACCTACACCGAAAGGGCCTTTTATCTCGCGTTCAGCACCGCCGCCCTGGGTGTGATGAGCAGCTATTTCACCAGCCGGATGATGCTCAATGACCGTAGGAACTTCTCTTTGAAAGAAGCCGCCACAGGTCTCTGGCGCCTGTGGGGCAAAAACGGCACCTTCTCAAACCTGATTCCGAACTGGCTGGAATACTTCAAGCCCGGCTTTCACCCCTGGGGTCATGACAACAGTGAGTTGATTGCCCGTTTCAAAGAGGAAATCCAGGCGCATATTGCGCCGCAGTATCAGAAGGGAAATCACCGGACGCTACAGTAATGGGTAAACTCCGCGAGTAAGCGGGAAGGTCTTGCCAAAATACGCTGTAAATACATCCCTGTATGCTCGGCTTCGCCATCCATGGCTCCGCACGATTTTGGCAAGACCTTCCCGCTTACTCGCTCAGTGTTCGACTTTCGGCATCTGCTCGGCCCGAGCGGATAACCTCGCCCTTCCGCCATAACCGCCATTCACCTGGCTGATAAACATCCCACAGCTCATCACTCGTCAGAGGTTCTGTGACGATCACGCTGACAATGTCGTTGGGCGTGGTTTCCGATTCAAAGTCCACCGTGACATCCGCGTCTTTAAGACGGGCCGGACCAAACGGGGCCCGGCGGGTGATGCTGGCCATTTTGGTGGTGCAGTAGGTGAACAGCCAGTCGCCGTTGCTCAGCAGGAGGTTGAACACGCCCTGGCTGGCGTAGGCTAAGGATAAGCGGACCAGGCGATCGACAATCTCATCGGTTTCGGTGCTCCGGTCGCAGTGGCTGCGCAGGTGGTTGAGGATGTCGCAAAACAGGGTTTCGCTGTCGGTGGTGCCCACCGGTTCATAGAAGCCGGGCGCCGTCCGGAACCCGGAAAGCTGGCCGTTGTGGGCAAAGACCCAGTAACGGCCCCAGAGTTCGCGCATGAACGGGTGGGTGTTGGCCAGGCAGATTGCGCCGACGTTGGCCTGACGAATATGGCAGATGGCCACTTCGCTCTTGATCGGGTGGGTCTGGACCACTTCCGCGAGGCGGGAATTGGCGCTGGCATCGGCATCATGGAAGGCTCGGACGCCTTTGCCTTCGTAGAAGGCCACGCCCCAACCGTCCTTGTGGGGCCCGGTTGCACCGCCTCGACGGGTCAGGCCGGTAAAACTGAAGCACAGGTCTGTGGGCGTATTGGCGCTCATGGCCAGCAGTTCACACATGGGGCTGTTTCATTCCGTATGGGGGATGAGTTTCACCCAAGAATACCGGAATTAACCGGCCTCGCCAGCGAGAATCTCCAGTTGGCGAGGGTTTTGATTAGCCCCGGCCCGGGCAACTCGGTTGCGGCCGGCTCGCTTGCCGCTGTATAGGCAGCGGTCGGCGACCCGAAACAGGGTTTCGGCCTGTTGGCCATGTTCGGGCCACTGGGCTATGCCGAAAGATGCAGTTACGCGGATGCGGGCCTCACCATAGGCCAGTTCCTGCTCGGCAATGCGCTGGCGCAGTTCATCCATCAGTTCAAAGGCATCTGCCGACTTAACGTCCCGGAGGATCAGGCCAAACTCCTCACCACCAAGCCTCCCGACGAAATCGGTGCCACGAAGACGCGCGGTCAGGCAGCGGCCGATGTTTCTCAGCACATGATCGCCGGCGTCATGGCCGAGGGTGTCATTCACCACCTTGAAGTGATCAATATCCATCACCACCAGCGTAAAGCCCGCGCCACTGCGCTCACATTCGGCAATGGTGCGGTTCAGGTTACCGTGGAAGTTACTGCGATTGGCCAGGCCGGTCAGTGCATCAGTCTGGGCCATCCCTACCAGACGCTGCTCGGCTTCTTCACGGCGGACCTCGTACAAGTGGATAAACGTCAGCATCAGCGCGCCGCACAGCACCATGTTGAGCAAGTCGATCAACGCACCCGGGTTGCCCACCTGGCCCAGATGGACGTAGTAGATCACCCCACCCGCCAGCATGAACGGCACACTGAGAATTATGCCCTCGCGCTTACCCAGCAACAGGTAGGCGAGGACGGGCATCATCAGGACCCAGACAAACGCCGCAACAGACGCTTCCGGCAACAGCATGATTACCAGAAAGAACGCGAACAGAGTGACCAGGTAGGCGTAAATCCACTGCTGCAGAAGATGCGTGTTTTTCAGTCGCCAAACGCCGAAATACAATACCGCGCTGGCGATTAGCTCACCGGCGCCAACCCATGGGTAACCATTCAGAACCTGCAGGCAGGCAAAAACCACCAGCGCAGAGCCGGTAACAAAAAACAGGAGCCGCATCAGTGAGCGGCGATGATTGTCGCGCAAACCCGAGCGACTCTCTTCCAGAGTGGCCCCCAGGTCAGGGTGGTGAGGCGTATTCATGCTGACTCTTCCTTGGATCAGCCTACGAGTATAGCCCTGAAAAACTGTTTGTAAAATATACAGTGGGCGCGAAATTCACTGGCCCACAATTGCCTCACTTTTTCATCAGAGATACAGATTCTTTCGTGAGAAACGTTCCACCAGGGGCTGATAGGCAGAACCGAGCAGGCGATTGATGGCATCAATACCCCAGGCATCGGGGCCCACCAGAATGCGGGATTCATTCTTTAGAATGCCTTTTATAATAATTTCGGCTGCTTTTTCCGGCGTGGTCATGGCCAACTTGTCGAACCCTTTGCGCTGAGCGTCAGCATTTTCCGATTTACCCATGCGGGCAGCATTGGCGATGTTGGTCCGGATACCGCCCGGATGTACACAACTGACCGCCACTGGCTGATTTTCCAGTTTCATTTCCTGGCGCAGGGCTTCGGTGAAACCGCGCACGGCGAATTTGGCAGCGTTGTAGGCACTTTGCTTGGGCACGGCAATCAGGCCAAACACGCTTGAGATGTTCACCACATGGCCATCACCGGAGGCAATGAGGTGGGGAAGAAACGACCGGGTTCCATGCGCAACTCCCCAGAAATCAATGTCCATGATCCATTTGAAGTCTTCGTCACTCATCTCTCGCACCGAGGCAGAGAGCGCAACGCCGGCGTTATTGATCACCAGATTGACCTGTCCGAAGTCTTTCACCACCTCCTCTGCGTGGGCATAGATGGCATCCCGATCCGACACATCCAGGCGATAGGTCTTCACGTCGGCGCTCCCGAGTGCTTTCGCGGTTTCCGCCAGGCCTGCTGCATTGACATCCGAAATCGCCAGCCGGCAACCGCGGTCGGCCAGGGATTTGGCCAGTGCCCGCCCGATACCCGAGCCGGCTCCGGTCACGACAGCCACTTTTTTATTCAGATTTTTCATGGTCACAGACCTCTTGTTGTGTGCTCTGGCAATTAAAGCAGATACTCTAGCAGTTGCCTGATGGCGAGAGTTGGCTTTAGTGAACTGTGCCTCAAGGCATTACGGCCACCCTCTGACGCGGCTCCCGGTTTTGGGTACAATCCATCACAGCCGGGCGGCTCACAGTCCCCGCCCACCTGTCCCCGACCCTTTGGATTTTCTGTATGGAGTGGAGTCTTACGCATTTCTGGCTGATTCTCGCGCTGGTGCTGTGCCTCGCCGAATTAACGTCCGGCGTTCTGCTGCTTCTGGCCCTGGGCATCGCAGCAGCACTGACCGGGCTACTGGCATTCCTGGGCGTGCCGTTCGAGTGGCAGCTAGCCGGCATGGGCATTTTCTCTGGCATTCTGGTTCCGATTGCCATTCGCTGGATCCGCCCACGTTTCTCCCCCCGTGGTGTCGCTTACGGCACCACGGGCACCGGGGTGGAGCAGGGCCAGTGCTACCAGACACTGAAGCGGGATTTCGACGGGGCCTCCGGTATCAAGGTAAATGGTGATTTTTACCGCTTGCGTGTCAGCGACACGGGAGCCATCGACCTCCCGGAGGGAACCGAGGTTATTTTCAGACATTTCGACGGCACCACTGCCGTAGTTCAAACGATCACGCCGAAGGAGCAGTAAGCATGGAACCTTATCTTTCACCCGGGCTGATCATCAGCCTGATTGTTGTCATTATCGGTATTTTCATCATCGCCAAAGGCCTGGTAATCGTACGCCAGTCCGAAGTGATGGTTATTGAACGCCTGGGCTCGTTCAACCGGATCCTCGAAAGCGGCGTGAATATCATTATTCCCTTCATTGAGCGGCCGCGCGCCATCAGCATGCTCCGCTATGTGCGCATGGGCGAGGACTATCATCCGGTTATGAGCGATGAAATCCGGATCGACCGGCGGGAAACCGTCATGGACTTTCCGGGCCAGCCGGTCGTCACCACCGACAACGTAACCGTAAAGATCAACGGTGCCCTGTATTATCAGATCATCGACCCCCGCCGGGCCGTATACGAAGTCGCCAACATGAGCCAGGCGGTGGAGGTCCTCGCCAAGACCACCCTACGGTCGGTGGTGGGCAAGATGGAGCTGGACAAGCTGTTTGAATCCCGTAGTGAGGTGAACAATGCCATCCAGGCTGAAATGGAAGAAGCCGCCTCCAAGTGGGGTGTGAAGCTCACCCGGGTGGAAGTTCAGGACATCAGCATGCCGGAAGAAGTGGAAGAGGCCATGCGCTTGCAGATGGCCGCGGAGCGCAAGCGCCGGGCCACGGTCACCGAAGCTGAAGGTGAAAAGTCAGCGGCCATTGCCAAAGCCCAGGGCCAGCGCGAATCTTCGATCCTCAATGCCCAAGGTGACAAAGAATCCGCCATTCTCCGGGCCCAGGGCGAGCAGGAGTCTATCAAGCTGGTGCTCAACGCCATCGGGGATTCCGAAGACAACAAACAGACCGTTATCGGATACCTGTTGGGCCAGAGCTATATCAAGGTTCTGCCCAACATGGCGAAGGACGGGGAACGGGTGTTTGTGCCCTATGAATCGTCAGCGCTGCTGGGCTCCATGGGCATGTTCCGTGAGCTGGCGGGCAGTCCGGAAGATACCGTTCGCCAGCATCTCCAGCGCGACGGCCTGCGCGGTGGGCTGGTCGGCTCTGCCGGTAACAGCTGAGCGACCCTGCGCCTGAGGCATCAACCCAGCAGGTTGTCCAGAGGTTGCTCGTAGCTGGGGGCAAACACCTTAAGAAAGTAAACAACCTCTGGCAGCCCGTCCTCATCCAGCCGCTTGCGAATCTGGCGGGCGGCTGGCTCAAACTCCTTGTTGCCGGCCCGGATTTCAGCCTGGCATTTGAGCCACGCCGACAGCCGGTCGGCCGCCTTGATCAGCTCCTTGTCCTCCGCCGGCAATTGGGACTCGCGAACGTAGGGCGAGAATTCCTCCCTCAAGTCTTCCGGCAGCAACGCCAGCAATTCCGCTTCCGCTTTATGCTCAATATCCCCGAACGCTTCCCGCATGACCCGGGAGTGGTATTTAACCGGTGTCGGCATATCCCCGGTAATCACTTCCGTCGCATCATGATAGAGCGCCGCTGCCGCAATTCTGTCGGCGTTAACCTTCCCCCCAAAATGCCGGTTGCGGATGATGGCCAGGGCATGGGCCAGTGTGGCTACTTCCCAGGAATGGGTCGCGACGTTTTCTTCAATGGCATTGCGCATCAACCCCCAGCGCTTGATCCAGCGCAGGCGGGAGACATAGGCAAAGAAATGGCTGACAACATCGCCCATCGGTCATAGTCCCATTTTGCATAAGTTCATTATTTTTTGCTTCAGGTGCATAAAATCCCCGTGCTATTCTGAATGTGCATTCAATTGTTACACAACCGGGGAGCACCGTGCCCGTTCACAGGTACATTCAAAATATCCTGGCCATGCTTTCTGCCGTCATCATGCTGGCGTGGGCCCCGATGTCGGTAGCCGAAACCGAGATCACCATCGGCGTATATCACTTCCCACCGGTCGCCGGCGTCGGCCCTGACGGCCGGCCAACCGGTCTCCTCGGCGATCTGCTGGACGAACTTGATCAGACTCACGAGGATATCTCTTTCAGGGTTGTCCACACCTCACCGAAGCGCCGGTTCCTGGATTTCGAGGCCGGGCTGTACGATGTCATTTTCTTTGAAAGCCCGAACTGGGGCTGGGCGGATAAAGAAGTGGACATCAGCCGTCCTATTCTGGAGGACGAAGAGCTGTACGTAGCCCTCAGGAAACCCGGGCGGGACCTTTCATTTTTCGACGATATTGGCAAACGCTCCCTCGTGGCCATCTCGGGCTATCACTATGGCTTTGCCAATTTCGAAACCGACAATTCCGTTTTGCAGCAACGGTTCAACATCGAATTCTCCGACAGCCACAGCCGCAATCTCAAGCTGATCAAGGCCGACCGGCCCTCGGTTGCCGAAGTGGCCATCGTAAGTTATTCCTATCTGCAAATGCACCTTGCCAAGCACCCGGAAGACTGGGACAAGCTACTGATTTCGGACCAACCGGACCAGCGCTACCAGCTCAGCATCCTTGCACGCCAGAATGGTGTGGCGAGCGCCGAAAAAATGATGCAGCTGCTGGCACCACTGGTGGAAAACGGTCAATACCGACATCTTGTCGAAAAATGGGGGCTGCGGTTGCCAGCGGGGTTCCTGACCGGTTTCCAAACGCCTTAGTGCTCAACGGGTATCATGAGTACTTAAAAAAGAGTACTTAACGGACATCCAGGGTAAACGCGACGACCACGTTGCCGTCCCCTCCCACCTGCGCGTTACGGGCGGGATCAAGCAGGAACAACTGGTCCCCCGGAACCTCAAGAGTATTCTGCAACAGGTTCCGGAGCGCAACACCTCGAGCCGAGGCGAGGTTACCCAGGGCCTCCTGCGCCAATGTCCGCTCGCCCGCAATGTAAGCTTCCCGGGCCGCCTGCCAGGCGGCCTCGGACAATTCCCTCTGGCCGCCTGCGGTCAGCTCTTCACGCAGTAACGCCAGGCCATCGACTTGAGGCTCGACACTGCCACGGATGTTCAGAAGCAGATTCGGCCGTTCCAGCAGTGCGTCCGCAAGCGCCGACAATTTGTCCGCTTCACCCTCTGCCAGCTCAATACTGCCGGGAACAAAGCCCACCTTGCCGAGCTCTTCGCCACTGAACCCCGCCAGATCGGCAATGGATCCCAACATGCTGAAGGGAGAGGTCGCGGCTTTCGCCAACAGGTTCACGAATGCCCGCATAACAACCTGACCAACACTGAAGTCCGGATTGGAGAGGTCGCCACTGATCGGCAGATTCACTTCAATAATGCCTTTCCGGTCCCGCAGCAGGGCCAGGCCAAGCTTGACCGGCGCATTGACGGCCTGGTCGCTCGGCACCGACGAGCCCAGTTCAAGCCGGTCCATAATCACCAGATTGGAGGCATCGATCCGTGTACCGGATATTTGATAATCGAGGTTGAGATCAAGCTTGCCGCTGTCTATTCCGTACCCGAGGTAACGACCGAAATAGGGAGACAGAGTGGGCAGGGAAAGATTCTGCATGATCAGCTTGAGGTCGCTGACATCCTCCGTACCAAGGGTGCCGATGGTGCCCTCAAAATCCAGATCCGCTCCACCGCCGACGCGACCGCTTATCGACACCTTGCCCTCCTGCGGGGAGATATTACTGAGCCCGGTGACGCTGCCGTTCAGTTCATCGAACGAGGTCGTGAAGGCCGGCTCCAGCGTGCGATCCGTATAGGCCAGGGCGCCATCCTCAAGCATCAGCTGTCCGATCCTGAAGATAAATCCAGGCGCTGAATCGCCCGCTTGCTGCTGGCCGGAAGCCGGCTTCCCCTGCTCGCCAGTGGCGGAGCTTCTGACGATCCGCTCAACGTTATGGACGCTGTCAGCATTACGCACCACATTGACCACCGGCTGTGCCAGGGTGACTGTGCCGATTTCCAGGCGGGCGGGATAAACATTGTATTCAATGGGCGCCAGCCGCAGGGTTTGCCAGGACGCCAGCTGATCGGAACTGTCGGGCAACCGTACACTCAAGCCGGCCACTTCGGCCGTACCGCTGAAGGTGCCGGTGAGTGGATCCTGCTGACCGTCGAGGTCCAGGTTGCCATCGACTCCAAGGCTTCCACTGGCTATGGCGAGATTGGCGCCCTCCTGGACATAAGGTTCAAAGACAGCCAGCTCTACCCCGGCCCCTGAAATGGCGGCTTCCAGGGTGAATGGCGAGGGGGTCACCTGGCCGGTCAGTGACAACTCCCCGCCGCTGGCCAGAGTACCCTGCACCTTATACGTCACCGGCTCTTCCAACTCACTACTGATTGCCCCGGTGGACACCGATAACTGCTCCAGTACAATTTCAACGGAGCTCTCCGGCTGGTTGTCCTGCCAGAGAACCCTGCCTTCAGACAGGGTCACGCCCGCCACGGTCCACCGGAATGGCTGCTCGGCGCCTCCCCCATTATTCTGCGTCTCGCCGGTTTGTGAATCTGAGGCCATTGGTGCCAGCCAGTCAATCCCGCCGGTCTCACTCCGGGCCAACGCCAAATCCAGGTTTTCCAAAGAGACCTGGCCGACGTTGATTTCCCGCCTGTTCAGATCAAACCCGACAGCATCAACAGACAGCGTTCCGGTACTCAGCCGGGCCTGCTCACTATCCGCACTCAGGGCAATGGCAAGATCCTCGAGGGCCAACTGGCCGTTACTGGTTTCCAGGTAGAAGCCCTCACCGGCCTGCAGTTCATAGTCCGAACTGAGGCTGACGCTCCCGCCACGCAGGTCATAGGGAAAGTAGGGGCCAAGAAAGTGAGCGACGGTTTCAAAGCCCACCGAAGAGATCGTCAGAGAACCGTTGGAGTACAGAGGCGCGATACTGAGATCCCCCTCCCACTCGATCGTCTGGCTTCCCACTGCGGCGCTCAGTGAGTAGTCGCTGTCCTCACCCGCACGACGCCAGGTGGCCAGGTCAGTCAGCGACAGGTCCAGTGGTGTTACTCGGAATTCCGCCATTTGCTGCTTGCTGAAATCCCGGAAGAGCAATTCGCCGCCATTGACAACGATCTCCCGGAAATAGATGCGGGGTGGCTCAGTGCTATCTTCGGCGTCAGACGGTTGCCCTGCCCCGGCAGGTGCCGGATTGGCATTCTGCCAGTCCCGGGCAAAATTGACGCGGTAATCCTTCAGCAGGTCAACCCGGATAAAGGGATCATCCAGCTCAATCGACTCAAAGCCCGCGATACCACGGATCAGCTGAAAGAAATTCAGATCGACCAGCAGCCGGTCGAAACCAGCCACCGGCTCGCCGTCACTGTCGGTGGCCGAAAGCCCGAGCGTTTCAACACTCAGCGTATAGGGATTGGCGCTAATGCCGGTTACTTCCGCCTGCCACCCCATACGCTGTTCCAGCTGTGCGGGTATCGAACGCTCCAGCCACCAGGGTAGGAGCAGGAACCCTGCGAGGGTGTACAGAATCAGAAGGGCCAGGAATCCGATTAACAAATTCCTGGGAACACGACTGCGTTGACGGCTCTGGGCCACGGACCTCTCCTTATAAGCGGCGGAATCCTGGGGCAATCTTGCCCACCTTCCTGTCCACAAGGATAGTCGGCCCGGGGCCTGTTTGTCAGCTGCCCAGGTTCTGGCCAGGCAATATCAGCTCTGGATCAGGCGTCATGTCTGCAAAACGGCCAATCTCTTGAAGGTCCCTCGACACCATGGCGGCCCGTATGAGCTTGCGGGTCGAATTGCCGGTTACCGGGTACGCGGACTGTCCGACACGCCAGCTGACGGGCATGGCAGTGGTGCCGATGCGTTCATCGATCTGTCGGAGCCGTTTGTACATAAAAGCATGGTGGGCACCTTCATGCTCCGGTACCAAGGCGAAGAAAGAGCTTCCTGAATACCTGGCCAGAAATACGTCCTCCGATAACTGGTCGCGGAGCGACTGGCTGATCTCAGTCACCACCGAATTCAGTGACTCGTCGCCCATGCTCGCTGAGAGCTCCCGGTAGTTCGCAATATCAAGATAAATCAGCGCAAAGGGATGCTCCCGGGCATCAGTGCGAGCCAGGATATCCAGCAACCGTTGTTCAAGGGCAGACCGGTTTGGAAAGCCCGTAACCGGATCGACAAAGGCCAGTTCTGCGACGCGCATATTTTCTTTTACTTTGTGTTCGGCCAGCTCACGGCGATGCCTCACATCGCGCATGGTCACCACCAGGGCAACCGCGAGCAGTCCGATGCAGAAGACAGCCAGCGGAACCCCCATCCAGTCCCCACGCAAGCCGTTATCCGACGCTGGCACGGCACCTTGAGGGAAGGTCATCGCCATCATTCCGGTGTAGTGCATGCCACAGATTGCCGCGGCCATCACCAGCGCTGCTACAAGCTGAACCGCCACAGCACTGGAACCTTCAATGCCCTGCAATTTCCGGCACAGGGCCAGAGCAGAACCGGAAGCGATAACGGCAATCGCAATAGAAAGCAGCAAAAGCCCGGTGTTGAACGCCGGTGGCGCCGACATGCGCATGGCGTACATGCCCAGGTAATGCATAACCACGATACCACTGGCCATCGCGAGCGTCGCTCCGGTGAGCAGGGCCGCGCCCAGCCGTTCCCGGCCGATGATATGCAGGGCGACGCCCGAGGCAAGAACCGCTGCAAACCAGGAAACAACCGTCATCAGGGTGTCAAAAGACATGGGCACGTCCATGGGCATTGCCCGCATGCCTACGAAATGCATGGTCCAGACG
This sequence comes from Marinobacter sp., assembly GCF_048269445.1. Classification (GTDB taxonomy): domain Bacteria; phylum Pseudomonadota; class Gammaproteobacteria; order Pseudomonadales; family Oleiphilaceae; genus Marinobacter. The sequence goes on from NZ_JBLXIQ010000001.1 coordinate 480,943, forward strand.
CCAGTTCCCATCAACAACGCACCGGAACCCAGCCAGAGACGACGCTCGCCGCCAGCGGCACCGACCAGCCGGGCGCCGAAGTAAAGCGCCGCGTAGGCCGCCAGCACAGCAACGAAAAACGATGCAATCACGAGGGGCAGATCATATTCGGTCATCATCTTACTCAACTCTTAATTTCATGAGTGTGAAATGGCCAGTTCTGCAACCTCTGAGCGACTGGCCTGTGGTATCGCCCGAATTGATACGAATCGAATGTGAACGAGGTCTCACTTTATTGTTGGATTTATGTAAACGGGTACGACACAAGGAGCGCTGACAGGCGGGCCTGAACCCAGTATGCTCAGCAGTCGAATGTATCCCGTGCCATTAATAGGCGAGCAAGAGGACGGTTTATGGACATCGGCGATATGCGTCGTGATTTCGAGAGTGAAGGTCTTGATCGCGAGGCACTGGATGACAATCCGGTCAGGCAGTTCCAGATCTGGTTCGAGGATGCCCGGGAAGCCGGTATTCTGGAGCCCAACGCCATGTCACTGGCAACAGCGGGACGGGATGGTATGCCAGACCTCCGCACTGTGTTGCTGAAGTACTTTGATGCGCACGGGTTTGTTTTCTACACCAATTACGGCAGCCGCAAGGCCAGGGAGATGGATGAAAATCCGCAGGCCGCTCTTCTGTTTCCCTGGCTAGGCCTGAACCGACAGGTCAGGATTCAGGGCCAGGTGGAAAAAGTCAGCAAATCAGAATCACTCCGCTACTTTGCTTCCCGGCCGAGAGGCAGCCAGATTGGCGCCTGGGTCTCCGCACAGAGCAAGGCCATCACCTCCCGGGGTCTGCTTGAACAGAAAGTGGCTGAGATAAAACGCAAGTTCATCGACGGTGAAGTGCCCCTGCCCAGTTTCTGGGGCGGCTACCGGGTGGTTCCCGAGCGCATTGAGTTCTGGCAGGGCCGGCCCAGCCGGCTTCACGACCGGTTTGAATACGTGAGGGAAAGCGATGGCTGGTTCATCCAACGACTGCAGCCCTGATACCCGGCCAGCGATCTGGTTGTGCCATCAAACGGATGGTATCGAGACGCCCCCTCCGGTATGGCTGACCGAGTACGAACAGGAGACGGTCGGGAAATTCAGCGGTCCTCGTGAACGGGAATATCTGACCAGCCGCTGGCTGATTCGTCAGGCCATTGGCAAGTCTGCCCGGTGCTCCCCGGAATCATGCCGCCCGGTGGATGGGCGTCCGAATGCATCCCGGAACCCCGAAGGCTGGCGGTTGTCACTGAGCCACAGCCACGGCCTGTCTGCCTGCGCAACCCATGCCGGCTCATCCGTTGGCCTGGATCTTGAGCCCTGCCAGCGCCACCCGCAGTGGCAGAAAGTGGCCAGGCGTTGGTTCTCCCCGGTTGAACAGGAATGGCTGTTCCGGGAAGACGATGCCAACACCTTCCTCAAAGTCTGGACCCTGAAAGAAGCCTGGCTGAAGGCCACCGGGCGGGGTATTGCCGGCAACCTGCAGTCTTTGGAAGTGCGCAAGAATTTCGAAATTTACGGAGATCAGCCCGACGAGGACTGGCAGGCTTCCTGCTGCTACATTGAAGGCTACCTGATGACTCTGGTATTCCGTGGAAGCCGGCCACAATGGCCTGATATCACCCTGCTGGAACCACCACCGGGGGATTTCACGCTAGTGGATGCCCTGTCGATTGAGGCTTCCTGGGAACCGCTGTTCCAGCGCACCATCCGCCCAAAAAGTTAGTGTTCCGAGAAATACAGGAGTTTACGAGGCCACTATTATGGAGAACCCCGAACGCTGCCCCTGGTGCGGCGATGATCCGCTTTACGTGCACTATCACGACACCGTCTGGGGGCGCCCTGAATACGACGACCTCGCACTGTTCGAAAAGCTCTGCCTCGATGGCCAGCAGGCCGGGTTGAGCTGGATCACCATCCTGAGAAAACAGGAGAGTTACCGGGCCGCTTACGATGACTTCGACCCTGAGAAGATCGTGCACTACGATGAGGCCCGGATAGCAAAACTGCTGGCCGATCCGGGCATTATCCGCAACCGCCTGAAGGTTCAGTCGATCATCAAGAACGCCCGGGGTTATCTGGATCTGCAGGAACAAGGGATTGGCTTCAGCGAATTTCTGTGGTCATTTGTCGAAAACCAGCCGGTTCAGAACCGCTGGCGCTCACTGTCCGAGGTGCCCACCGCAACCCCGGAATCCAAAGCCATGTCCAGAGCCCTGAAGCAGAGCGGTTTCACCTTTGTCGGCCCCACCATTGTCTATGCCTTTATGCAGGCTACCGGCATGATCAATGACCACCTGGTGCAGTGCCCGCAACATCAGGCATGCTATTTACTGAGTCAATGATCTTAATAACCTGAGGAGTCGTAAGTTCTGGAGTGTTTTGAACCCCGGAGCTTCACCTTGAGAATCACTCTCGACGAACTCAGACGCAAGCAGAGTGCCGTCATCGATCTGCTTGAAATCCTGTCGCTCGAAGGCCAGCACTATATGGCTCGCCTGAGCATGGATGGTCAGCTGTTTCTGTTATCCGACAAACACAGAACCACCAGCCTGTTCCGAAGTGCCTGGCAGATTCAGGATACCCTCGCCTCTTTCGATGTCCGGGAAACCCAGGTCGTGCATTCCTCCGCCTACCACGAAATGGTCGGTATGGCGCCTGCGGCAATAGAGCCCTTGCGGATCAGGGTACAGAGGCAGAAAACATGATTGCTGTCGCAAGACTTGCCATTCTCGTTGGCATTGCCGGGCTGATCCCTTTTATTGCGATGGTCGCCGGGCTGTTTTTCATGCCCCATCACAGTGTCGCGCTGATCGGTTATTTCTACCTTTACAGCGCCGGCATCCTGGCCTTCATGGCAGGCGTGTACTGGCCCATCGCCATGCAACTCGATAATTGCTGCTACCCGGTGTCGCCACTGGTGACCATGCTGCTGAGCCAGGTGTTCTTTGTGGCCGCTGGTATTGGACTGCTATTGCCCACCTCCGGGCAGATTCTCCTCTATACTATTGCTTACCTGGGACTGTACCTGGTGGATGCGCGATGGATGCGGGTGTACTGGCCGACATGGTATCTGCGGCTTCGGGTGGTGCTGACATCTGTGGTGGTGATGTGTCAGCTATCGGCAGCGGCCTGGTTTTTGTTCCTTCCCGCCCAATGACCTTCTGAGTTTTCTGCCCGATTAGCGGGGTCTGATCGCTGATCAGGCCCCAAAGGCATCCTCCGGAGTCTCGAACCGGCTCTGCAACTTCCGCAACGCCGCCTTCTCTATCTGCCGGACTCGCTCCCGGCTGATGCCGAGGTCATCGGAAATAGCCTGCAGAGTCTCTGGTTCCGGCAGCCCGAGGCCATAGCGGCGGGATAAGATGTCCTTTTCACGGCCAGTTAGCGCACCAAGCATTGATGCGAGGGTCCGGCGGCGGTCCCGATCCGACATCGGCTGATCCGGTTCCATCTGGCCACCCGCACCCAGGCTGTCGCCCAGCGTCACAGAGCCGTCTGGCACCAGGGGCATGTCAGTCGACAACTCGCGCGCAGCCAGTGCTCGCAACTCACCAATCCGTGACGGACTGGCTTCCATCTCACGGGCCAGCTCGGACTGGGACGGTGTGCGACCAAGACTCTGATGCATCCGCAGCGACACTTTTTGCAGCAGACGTATCTCATCCACGACGTTTTCAGGCGTGTGCACCAGGCGAGTGCCGCGTTGCAGACAGCGCTTCACTTCCTCGCTGATCCACCAGTAGGCGTAGGTGGAGAACCTGAACCCTTTGGTTGGGTCAAATCGCTCCGCTGCCTTGATCAGGCCCACGTTGGCATCTTGGATCAGGTCCGACATGGGGATGCCGTAATGACCGTATCGGCGGGCAATGTGAACCGCCAGGCGGAGATTACTCTGGATCAGCTTGCGACGACATGCCGTTGCCAGGTGGAAGGCCCGGCGACATCGAGGCGAAAAGCCACAGGCGTCCCCCAAGCTGCCGATCGTTTCCCGAAAGGTTTGCGGTGTTTCCTCCGGCAAAGCCAATTCGGTACTGATGATTCGGTAGCACAGCGTCAGTTTTCGGGACAGACGACGTTCCGCCCCGTCAGTCAGCAGTTCATACCGGGACGCATCCCTGAAGTACAGCCCCACCAGGGAATTCCTTTCACCATCGTTGGGCGTTGTCGGAGACGGTCCCAGCCTGTCGGTGTTACGCATGGCCAAGGTACCTGTCGGAATTTATAGAGAATACGACGTCAGACAACTGATGGATTTACTGAAGGGGGGAGGTAAAAACCCACGGGCGAACCGACTGGCTCACCTGTGGGTAATGCTACTGAGGCTAATGCAGCTCAGGCTGCAACAATGGCGTACTCGTGGTTGTAGGGCTCGATTAGAACGCCGTGCAGGGCCACGATCGTCTTCTTGTAATCGTCCTCATCCACCACAAACTGGATATCCACCTGGCGCATACACTGATGCAATGCCAGGACACTGATCTCTTCGTCTGCCAACGCCTTGACAGAACGGGCAAGAATACCCGGCACCTTCATATCGCTGCCGATAGCAGACACCACCGCCACCTTGCGGGTGCTGATTTCCGCATTGGGGAACTCTTCCTTAAGAACCTTGACCACCCGCTTGACGTGCTTCAGCGTACTGCCAACATAGTGGGTAATGGTATTGGCATTGGTGTCCTTGGCCAGGAAACGCACCTTGAAGCGACCCAGTATGTCCAGAATACGTCGATCCGAACCTGGCTCACCCTGCATATCCTGATCAAACACTTGCACGGCAAATACGCCCTTGGCGCCGGCGATGATCTCTACCTGCGGTTTCTCACTGATGTAGTCGCCCGTGATCAGGGTGCCGGTGTGTTCCGGCTCGAAGGTGTTCATCACCCGCAGCGGGATCTCGTTCTGGCGCAAGCCCTTTGCCGCACGGGGGTGGATAGCCTCCATGCCCAGGTTGGCAAGCTGGTCGGCCACGTCGTAGTTGGTGCGACCCAGGGGCACCACCTTGTCCGCGCCAACGATGTTGGGATCGGCGGAACTCAGGTGGTATTCCTTATGGATAATCGCTTCCCGGGCCTCGGTGATCACAGCTACCCGGCTGAACGTCATCTCGCTATAGCCCCGGTCGAAGGTACGCATCAGGCCTTCCTTACACTGGGCGTACCCGGTCACAATCGGCAGCTCACGAGTCAGGTCCACGGCGTCGAAGGCCTGTTTCAGCTTTTCGTCCAGTGGCAGCAGTTCGCTGTCGCGCCACCCGGTCAGATCCACGAAGCGGGCATTAATGCCCTCCTGCTGCAGCTTCAAAGCGGTGTTGAAGGCACTGTGCGCCTCTCCGATGCCAGCCAGCATCTCACGCACCGTCAGCAGGTGCTCCTCCAGTTGGAACTGGCCATAGGAGCACAGTCGCTGCAGATCGATCAGGCAACCCCGCACACCTTCAACACGATCGGTGATGAACTGGTCCGCCTGTTGTTTGAGCATCTGATCTTCGAACAGCTCGCCGTTGATGTCGGTGAGAAACTTCACCAGTTTGGTGAGATCGTCACCCCAGGCCCAGTCCGACTCGGCATCCGCAAACAAGGCATACACGCCAGGCTCGCCGGTTTTCTTGTGTTCCAGCAGCTCATTGGTCACCCCGCCATAGGCGGACACCACATAAATGCGCTGGTACAGGTCGTCCTTACTGCGATTACCAATAATGATGTTATCGCGTACGACCTCGTAGTTACTCATCGACGTACCGCCAATTTTTTCAACGGTATGTAGTTGGCTAGTCATAGTTTTGCCTTCGCTATCCTGCAGCATAAATGTCCGGAGGTGGGGGACGTCTTACGACGCCTCACTGAGCCCTTCCTGCATGATTTCGTCCACACTTTTCGCAAGCAAAGCAGCCCCTTTCTTCAGGTCTTCCTCACTGGTCGTCAGCGGCATCAGGCACTTGATGACTTCATCATTCGGACCGCTGGTCTCGATGATCAGGCCGTGCTCAAAGGCACGCTTGGTAATCGGGCCTGTGACATCTGCGTGGGCTGCTTCAATACCACGCATCAAACCGCGCCCCTTCATTTTGAACTGACCGGGGTACTTGTCGCAAATCGCCTGCAGGGCGTCGCCCAGCACCTTGGTCTTGGCCTTCACCTCGTTGGCGAAAGCATCGTCTTTCCAGTAAGTATCCACTGCGGTGCGGGCCGTAATAAAGGCCATGTTATTACCACGGAAAGTGCCGTTGTGCTCGCCCGGATCCCAGACGTCCAGTTCCGGTTTGAACAACACCAGCGCCATCGGCAGACCGTAACCACTAAGGGACTTGGAAACGGTGACAATATCCGGTTTGATGCCGGCAAACTCAAAGCTGAAAAATTCGCCGGTGCGGCCATTGCCGGCCTGGATATCGTCCAGGATCAGCAGGATGTCATGCTTCTTGCAAAGCTCAGACAAGCCCTTGAGCCACTCTGCGCGGCAAGCGTTCAGACCACCTTCACCCTGTACCGCTTCCACGATCACGGCGGCCGGCAGCTCAAAGCCGGAAGACCCGTCGCTGAGCAGCTTGTCCATGATCGCCAAGGTGTCGACATCATCGCCCAGGTAGCCGTCATAGAACATAAAGTCTACGTTACCCAAGGGCGTACCAACACCGCCCCGGTGATGCTTGTTACCCGTGGTGGCAACAGCTCCCATGGTGACACCGTGGAAACCATTGGTGAAAGAAATGATACCACTGCGGCCTTTGACCTTGCGGGCCAGTTTCAGCGCCGCTTCCACACAGTTGGTGCCGGTGGGGCCGGTAAACTGAATTTTATAATCCAGGCCACGGGGATCAAGAATGTGCTTCTTGTAGGATTCGATGAAATCGTGCTTGGCCGTGGTAAACATGTCCAGGCCCTGGCTGACGCCGTCCGCATCAATGTACTCAAGCAGCGCTTTCTTCAGGATGTCGTTGTTGTGGCCGTAGTTCAGAGAGCCGGCACCGGCCAGAAAGTCCAGGTACTCCTTGCCATCTTCGGTGTAAAGATGCGCATTCTTGGCGCGATTGAAGATGACCGGAAACGCACGGCTATATACACGTACTTCGGATTCAGTCGACTTGAAAATTTCCATTGTCTTGCCTCTTAGCATGTCAGGTTCGAGGTAGGTGCTCGGTGGCTTATCAGAATAATGCGGATTCAGTCACAATAGGCCCACCGTGCATTGGTTAAAGCCTGGTGGCAGAGCTACCTCAGTGGTCTGCCGGCTAGTCCAAATCACAGCTATTCAGTCGTTCACGGCTCTTTTCGTTAAGCCCATGGCTCTCGACAGGATCACTACTGCCTAGAGGCCAAAGACTTTGGAGCCGATCATGGACCGGGGCTCTCAGACTGGCTTCGTAAAGGGCCCGATGCGCAGCAGAAACTCGGAATCATGCTGCCCGCCAAAATGGGTCTCTTTCTCGAAGTGCTCGTGGTAGGTGAGCTCGGCTCCCATGTCACGGGCGAATGAGCGGAACAGCGCCCATGAGGCCTCGTTGTCTTCGGTGATGGTCGTCTCCATGTGGGTGACGTTTTTACACGCATCACGGCCGACGATTTCCTTCAGCATCCGCTTGGCGAGGCCCTGTCCACGACCTTTCTCGTGAACCGCCACCTGCCAGACAAACACGGTCTCGGGCTGTTGGGGAGGGATGTATCCAGAGATAAAGCCGACCAGATCGCCTTCCTTCTCCGCCGCCACGCCGGTTTCGGCAAAGTGGCTGCACTGCAATAGGTTGCAGTAAATCGAGTTGGGGTCCAGCGGCGGGCACTCGGCTACCAGCTGGTGGAGCCTGAAGCCATCATCCTTCACGGGAGTGCGAAGCGTGATGGCGGGGGTATTCGATCCTTCTGATGTCATAACGTGATCAGTTCGTGGCAAAAAGTTAGTGTTGAATTATATAGACCACAAAATATATTTCAAGTCAGGCCGCAATCCCAGCCCCTACGGAGCCCCAGCTCACTTTTTTAGAATAGACGGAATTGAACCATTCGCCAGTGACAAATTGGTTAAACAACGGAAGGGAAAACGACATCCTCGGGGTTCAGGGATGTGCCCCGGAGAATCCGGTTGCGATAGGACAGCGACGCGGCCGATCCGGCCGGCCAGAGCCGGTCAAATTCCGGCAACCACGCTGCCAGAGAGTAGGTTACCGGCAACAGGGAAACATGCAGGCCATGGCGCTCGATACCTGCTGCGGGCTCAGCGACGGGACTGGAAAGACCGATCCGGGCAATGAGGCCGCGGGGATCCGAGTTCAGATTTCCCATGCCTGCAGATCCATTGTTAACGACGACACGGCTGTGGCCATCCACCAAACCGGACCACAGCACCGGCAGGCAGGTGTGTGTTGAAGCAATCACATCGGCTCCGGACGCCAGAAACCATTCCGACAGCTTATGATCATTACCGGCCCTGAACGATTCGTAGGACAGCCCCCAGCCCGCCAGGGACTCCAGATCCCCGTGCACCACCAAAATCTTTAGGCCTCCAAACATCAAGCATCGATGCTTTGGTAACAGGGACAATCGCTTCTGTATATCCGGATGCTCTTCGGCAAGGCCCTGCAACCGTTCCATGATCAGGTTGGACCGTTCCACGACGCCCTGATCCACGAAGTCCGGATAGGCGCAGCCACAGCCGGCACCTGGACTCGGATTAGCCAACTCAAAATCCACATTGCCGAGACTGACAGTATGGTCGAGGACCCGATTGTTGATGCTCCGGAACAGACTGTCGCTGGCGTTAAACCAGTTGAAATCGCCGTTGAATACCAGCTTTACCCGGTGCCCCCGGCGCTCTTCTGCCATCGCCATCTGCTCGATTTCATCGAGCGCCCAGGGGTTTCCGTAAAGCCCGCCAATGATATAGAGCACATCCTCGGAGATCTGCCGAGGCTCCTCACACAGCGACGCGGGAGAGTATCGATACGCCAGCGGACAACTACGACCTTCTGTCATGCTACACCTCAGGCCTCTCCAGCTGCCAATGAACGCCCCGCCAGTCGACGGAGCAGCAAGGGCACGAAGAAGCCTCCGGTACAGATCAGGAACCCATAGGCATTCACCCCCAGCAGCATGGCGTATTTTCCCTCCCCAATGGCCCAGCTTTCCGGTACCAGGCCCACGGCCAACAGCACACCCAGACTCAGGCCCGCCCAGAAACTCAGATGAAAACTCCAGGGCGACCAACGGGTAAAGCCATAGAACAGGAACACCGGCGCCAGGCCCATAACCATGGTGCCCGAGATGGTTGTGGCCTTGAGGATATCGGTGCCGGCAAACATCGGCAGGTTGCCGGCGAAGGCAAAAATAATCATCACCACCGCCCCCACACGAATGCTGGGAAGGCGATTCTGAGCCCGCCGGGCAAGCCGTGGCAGATCAACCGCCAGGGATTTCGCCAACGAGGTGAAGGTGGAATCCAGTGTCGAGCCTGCCGACGTCATCATCACCACACTCATAAAGAACAACGCCGCCAGCCCCAGCGACTGCCCCACCGCCGCCGGCGCGTTGCCCATGGCCTCAATGCCATTCATGCGAGCATGGACACCCACCAGACTGAAGATAAACACCGCCACAAAGCCCAGCAGCCCGGCTACCACAAAGCTCTTGAGCATGGTCTTTTCCTTGTTCACAAAGCCCCGGTCGGTCAGCACCGGATCGTGGAAGGGATAGCTGAACATCTGCAGCAAGGCAACCAGCAGCAGATCAAAGCCGGCATCTAGCCTGAACTCGCCGTTGCTTAGCAGGGCGCTGGTGTCGTTGGCGGGAATGATCAGGAACAGCACAGCCCCGACAAAAAACACAAACACGAATGCCTGGATCACATCGGTAAAGATCGACGACCGCAGACCACCCTTCAGGCTGTAGGCCAGGGTAAACACGGTGAACAGCATCGCCGCGGTGTAATACTGCCACTCGCCCGGCAACCCGAAGTAGCCACCAACCACCGCGGTGTTGCTCCAGACCTCATTGTATAACCGGATCAGAATCGCCGCCGCAAACGCCAGCGCCGCAAACCGCCCGAACCGGGAGATCAGAAAATCCTGGAGGCTGCGGGCGCCAGTCTGGGTCCGGATCAGGTAGATGATGTAACCGGCCACGGGAATCGATAACCAATAACTGGCATAAGCCAGCCCGCCGGTCACGCCATAGGCGGCGCCAAGATTCGCCGCATTGGTGACCGACTTGGCAAAGATCCAGCTGATAAAAATACTCGCCGTCAGCGACCACTGCCCCACTGGATTACCCTGGTCATCCGCGCCCTTATAAAACGAATTGGCGTTCTTGCTCTTTGGCGACAGCACGTACATCACAACGCCGTAGACCAGCAGAAATCCCCAGAATAGGGAGGCTTCTGTAAAATTCATTGTCTTGTTCCTGTTTTATTCTCCGCGAATAGCAAAACGCCTTCCGCGGTCTGGGTGGTGGGGAGAAATTCCCCGCCGGAAAAAATGTCTGAGCGAAGCGAGTTGTTTTTCCAAGGGGAATTTCTCGCTACCTCCCAGGCCGCCAATCACCAGCCATCAGTCCTGAAAGGCCCCAAACCGAAGCTCAGGCAGGCGCCGAACAACTAGCCCCAAACCGGTAACAGGAAAAACACCGGTGATGCCGCAACATAATCCGCTCATCCATACTCTCGGCCAACGACCCCCCAAGGTCATACTGCGGATCGTCGTCCACCAGCGTGCAGGCATACACCCGAACCTGTTCGCCCTTTTTCACCAGCATCCGCGTGTAGGTGCACATAAAGTGAGACCGCGCCTCTTTCGTCGGGTACTTCTCCATGCAGGTTTCGGTGATCTCCGGGCTGCCGTCTTCCGACCCGGGTGTACCCAAATCTGGAAACGCAGTAAACGCCAGGTTCTCCGGAATGTTCCATTCCCGGAAGATTTCACGGAAAGCCGCCTCGACATCCGCAGGGATTTCCTCGGGATCAGTCTGGCGCGCAATGGAGACCTTGAAACCCTGTTCGATCAGCCAGCGGATGCCCTGCAATGCCTCATCGAAGCTGCCGTCACCGCGATCCTTGTCGTGCCGGGCGCGGCCGGGGAAATCCAGGCTGACCCGGAAGTGGATCGGGTAGGGGTTCTCCAGTAATGGCAGCACCTGGTGCCGACGCTTCAGCAGCGGCTCGGTGGCGTTGGTGAGAACGAAACAGGGCCGGTGCTGGCTGGCATAGTCCAGGATGTTGACGAAATCCCGGATCACGAAGGGCTCGCCGCCAGTGAAGGAAAACTGCTCCACGCCCATGCCGATGGCTTCGTGGATAAACGGTTTTACGTCACTGAGTTTCATGCCCGGAATTCGGCCATCGCCGGGATGGGAACCCTCGAGGCAGAAGGGGCAGGCCAGGTTGCAGGCGGTGCCGGTGTGGATCCACAGCTCTTTTAGCTTGTCCGCATCAATATAACCCCGGGGGTCACCGTTGCGGGTGTGGGTCCAGCTGTCGAATGCCCGGGGTTCCAGGACTTCCACGGCCGGGATGCGCTTTCTGCGGGCGGTCGGGGTTTCAGTCAGGGACATAGAGGCTCCTCGGTGTTTTGGTGTCTTTGCCGCGGCGCCAGCCATGCAGCTTTTCCAGCAACCTCAGAATGCCCTCAGGGGCATGGGCACGCTTCCATTCGCCGGCGGCGAATTTGGCGGACTCGTTCCAGGTCGGGTACGGGTGAATGGTGCCCAGGATCTTGTTCAGGCCCAGGCCATGCTTCATTGCCAGAGTGAACTCGGCCAGGATTTCCCCGGCGTGAGTGCCAACCACAACGGCGCCCAGAATCTTATCCTTGCCCGGCGGAGTCAGCACCTTGATAAAGCCATGATCCTCACTCTCGGCAATGGCCCGGTCCAGATCGTCCAGGCCGTAGCGGGTGACCTCATAATCCACGCCCTGCGCCTTGGCTTCGGCTTCACTGAGCCCCACCCGCGCCACTTCCGGCGAAGTAAAGGTAACCCAGGGCATCACCCGGTAGTCCACCTTGAATCGCTTGAACTGGCCGAACAGGCCGTTTACCGCTGCGTACCAGGCTTGATGCGCCGCTGCGTGGGTGAACTGGTAGGGGCCAGCCACATCGCCGCAGGCAAATACGTTCGGATAACGCAGGCTCATGTCTTCTTCTACTGGTACGGTTCCATTCGGCAGGGTGTCCACGCCAATCCGGTCCAGGTTCAGGCCGGCGGTATTGGCCGCACGGCCAACCGCCACGAGTACCTCGTCGAAAGGAATGCGTACCCGCTCACCCTCGTGCTCGCAGTAGGCAACCTTCTCTCCCTCTTCTATACGGAACTCCACCGCGGAATGTTTCAACCGGACATCCACGCCGTCTGCCTGGAACTGCTTCAGGACCAGTTCGGAGACATCCACATCCTCTTTGGCCAGCAGGCGCTCGCCCATTTCCACCTGGGTCACCTTGCTGCCCAGCCTGGCAAAAGCATGGGCCAGTTCGGAGCCAATCGGGCCACCACCCAGAACCAGCAGACGTTTCGGCTGCTCCTGCAATTCCCACAGGTTGTCAGAAGTCAGCGGCTCCATGTCTTTCAAGCCGGGAATCGGGGGTACCGCCGGCTTGCCACCGGTGGCAACAACGATACTCCGGGCGGTGAGGCGTTCGGTGCGGCCATCATTGTGTCTGACCTCAAGTTCCCAGGGCGAAACGAAGCTGGCTTCGCCCGCAATACAGTCCACACCCAGCTTTCGGTAACGCTCTGGGGAATCGTGGGGCTCCACTTTCGCGATGACATCTTTGACCCGGTTCATGATGTTCTTGAACGAGCCTTTAACGGGCACCGATTCCAGCCCGTAACGGTTGGCATGGCGGAGGGTATCCGCCGCCTTGGCACTGCGGATCAGGGCCTTGGAGGGCACACAGCCGGTATTCAGGCAATCGCCACCCATCTTGTGCTTTTCAATCAGCGCCACCTTGGCTTTCACTGCTGCGGCAATATAGGCAGAGACCAGTCCGGCAGAGCCGCCACCGATGACCAGCAGGTTGTAATCGAAATGTTCCGGCTTCTGCCATCCGGCATACACTTTGCGGCGGCGAATAAAGCCCACCACAAACTTGGCGATAAGCGGGAACAGACCCAGCAGGGCAAAGGACAGCAGGAGATCAGCCGAGACAATGTCGCCGGTGGACTGGATTTGGCCCAACTGAGTACCAGCGTTCACGTAAACGAATGTGCCGGGCAGCATGGCAATCCAGCTCACCAGAGCATAGGTGCGCAACTTCATGGCCGTGAGTCCCATGGCCAGGTTGATCAGGAAGAAGGGGAACACCGGCACCAGGCGCAGGGTTGCCAGGTAGAAAGCACCGTCTTTTTCAATACCCCGGTCCATCTTGGCCACCGTCTCCCCGTATCGCTTGCGCAGCGTATCCCGCATCAGGAACCGGGCTACGAGGAAGGCCAGGCAGGCCCCAATCGTGGAGGCAACCGAGACCGCAGCCAGTCCATACAGATTGCCAAAAAAAGCGCCGCCCGCGAGGGTCATGATTGTGGCCCCGGGCAGTGACAGCGCTGTGACCACCACATAAACGGACACAAAGCCGAGCACCGCGATTACCAGGTGCTGGCCAATCCAGCTCTCCAGCAGCTGCTGGTTATCCTTCAGGTTCTGCAGCGTCAGCAAGTCATTGCCACCAGTGACGATGAAGCCGATGACCACCGCCGCGATCAATGCCAACAGAATCCATTTTTTCGATGTCATGTGAGAACCCTTGTTACCCGTGATTGTGATACTGCGAAGACACGGCAATCGCGGAAGTCTTACATCCGCCCTTTCGGTTTTGCTGGTTTTCCATCCATAGAGTGGTTGTACGTCATTCAGACCGGTATTGTGTCAACGATTGCTCATGAATATCTAACAAATTGGTCACGGCTCTCTTTAATGGGATTGGCGAGAATACCTTCTGGCCAATTCTATCTGGTCCATACACAGCGCGCAGGAAGTCGTTCGGGATGGCAGCGTGGCGATGATAGATGCCACTCACAAGCGTGAAAGTCGGGCTGGCCTGAAAACCCGGCCGCATCGGATTGACCAGCGGGTGACAGAGGCTCTCAAGACACGCAATTTAGTTCGCAGCGAGAGCCTGGTGAGATGATTACGGAGACCCTGGTCAACCTGATGTTTCCGGTACAGACCAGGATCGAAACGGCCATTTTGCGAGGGGACCTACTTCTCAAAGATCAGCGCGTCCGGGCTGGCTCCCAATTCCTCAAGCGCGGCCATGATGGACTTGTTGAAGGGATCGGGGCCGCACACGTAGAAGGCCTGACCGAAATCCTTGATGTGTGCTTTTAAAAAAGCCTTGTCGATAACGCCATCCAGAAAAATGTGATCACCCGTTGGTTTCTCCTGGGTGATGACGTTAATGAACTGGTCACCCAGAATTTTTTCGAACTCCTCCTTCAGGATGATGTCCCGCTCGGTCTTGTTGGAAAAGAGCAACTGGTTATTCCCGATCTCGCCTTTGCGATGCAGATCGCGAAGGATAGCGATAAATGGCGTCACACCCGCACCACCAGCCAGAAAGACGCCCTCGCCCCTATATTGGATGGTGCCCCACGGGTCGCCGATAATCAGGCTATCACCCGTGCTCAGCTGTCCGACTTGCTCGGTCACTCCACGGTGCTCCGGGTATATCTTGATGACAAACTCCAGCCAAGGATCCGTGTCGAGCGAGGTAAAGGTAAATGGCCGTTTTTCGTCCGTCCAGCCCTCGCGATCGACGGCCACCTCGGTGGCCTGTCCCGGCGTAAACGTGTATCCCTCCGGCTTTTCAAGCCGGATCTGCCTGACATCGTGGGTAACCGCTCTAATATCCTGAATTTCCAGTGTGTGACTCATGGCTTCCCTTCCGCTTGCTTCTTGGACCGGCTTGAGCCGTCACTCGGCGTGCACTTTTTCGCCGTCCGGCGTGACCAGATACCATTCCGCCCCGAAGCCTTTGATATCTTGACCCTTGGTATCGCCCGGCGCCTGGTCCTTGATGAAGTAGTAAAGCGGCCACCCGTGATAGGTCACCTGCTTCGTGCCATCCACGCGCTCAAGGGTGCCGAGGGCGTCGCCATCTATGCCCTCGCCGGCCTGGGGTTTCCCGTTCGTGGTGAACGGCGGCCATGCGTTCGCGCAGGCATCATGACAGGTGCTTTTGCCGGCTTCGTCCGCTTCAAACAGGTACAGGCTTCGACCTTGACTGTCGGCCAGGTAGGCGCCGAAGGGGGATTGTTCGGCGAGGGTAACCGTGGCTGGGTCTGCCGCAATGGCTGCGGGAAGTCCGGTTACCAGAGCCATCACGAAGAGCAGTGCGTTCATTGGCATGTTCATGGGATGCCTCCTCTTTGTCCGTGATATTCGCGGGTAACAACGATTACTACGGAACCTCGCTCTTTAAAGGTAGAACTCGCCCGCCGGGCCGTCAACGTACTGTCATCCCTGCTCTCCATTGCGCAAGGTGAACGGACGGTGGTGACGGTTCCGGAAAAGCCCTACGATGGAATGAAAAGGGCGAATTGATCCGGCTGGACGTAAAACTGAAGGAACCTCGAATGACTGACAACCTATCCGACCACCGAGATCCCGCAATGATCGCTGCCCTTGCCGGTGGTTGGGTCGCGGACGCAGCGAGCCTGGGTCTGCACTGGCTCTACGACAGCAAGCGCATCCTTGAGGTGGGTGGCCAGTCACCGGAATTTCTTGCCCCGAAAGCCGAGTACTTTGTTGGAGGCTTCGGTTACTTTGCCCACGAAGGCAAACGATCAGGTGACATTAGCCACTATGGTGCAGCCACCGGTGTGCTGACCCAAAGCCTTTTGGCCAACGGAGGCAGGCTGGACATCCGGGATTATCAGCGCCGATTCCGGGGCTTTTTTGGCCCCGGCGGGCAATGGCAGGGCTACATCGACAATCCGACCAGGATCACCCTGAACAACCTGGACGCAATCGAAAGGAGCGCCATCGAGCAGGCGCAGTCAGCCACCAAGGTGCCACTGACCGATAAACAGAAACGGTTGCTGGTGCAGAAAGTCCTGCCCTACACCCGGCACCTGAGTGGCCAGCAACTGGCGGACCCGGTTCGCAAGGCCATCGGGCTTACCTATCAGGAAGCCGACATTCAGGAAGCCGGCGTTCACCTCGCGCAGACCATTGACCGCAACCTGCTGCCCGCCAGCGGCGCCGACGACATGCAGCTACCTGCGATCTCCAAGTTACCGCCTCTTGTAGCCTGTTATCACGGCAGCGACGCATTGATGGAGGCAATGGAAACCGCTGTGCGGGCGACCAACCACAACGACGACGCTGTGGCCTGGGCAAGATGCGCCACCCGGCTGCTGGATCAGCTTTTCAGTGGTGAGACACTGTCATCGGCCCTGGACACCGCCACTCCGGAGGCACCGGCCCCGGACAATCTTGAGAAGGCACGGATGGGCAGCCGGATGGACGGCCCTGGCGCCGGCGACACGTTTGGTCGCACCTGCTACCTGCACGAAGCCATGCCCGTGATCTTTCATATTCTGAGCCATGCCCGGAGTTACACGGAGGCGGTTCGCGCCAATATTCAGTGCGGGGGCGATTCCTGCGGACGAGCCTGGATTATCGGGCCCGCGATGGCAGCGATCCATGGCATCGGTGGCGAACGCGGGGTGCCCCTGAGCTGGCTGGCGCGGGTAACCAATGCCGCCGCGATCCTCTCAGATATCGAGATTCTCGTAAAAGGTCGGCAAAAAGGGTGATTGCCCAATTTTAAGCCGGAGTCAATGCTATACGTACGATTGACGCTGACCAGGAAGCGTTATGAAGACTCTGATAATGGCCATGTGAATCTTCTTCGGCCCCGGCGGGCAGCCCTCACCATTGCCAGGCGTTGATAGCCAAAAGGGCAGACTCACACCCTGCCATCCAGATGCAGCCATTGGGAAAGCCGGGAATGCGGGCGTCGCCGGAGGTAGAGAGGTAATGTGCTCATCACCAACAACACGGTGACGGCCGCCGTAACGGTCAGGACGGGATTGAGTTCAAAGGTGTGACCCAGGCCGGCAAACACGAAGGTCATCGGAAGCATTCCCAGCGCGGTTGCAACCGTGTAGTGCCAGACACGGATGGCAGTCACACCGGCTGCATAGCTGATCAACGCAAAGGAAAAGAGGGGAATAAGCCGGGTCAGGAATACCGCAATAAACAGGAAGCGTTGTGACCCGCGCGCCGAGAATACCGGATTGGTATCCAGCTTCTGCTGGACGGCATCACGCCCGAGCACCCGCGCCAGGTAAAAGGCAATGAGCGAACCGGCCAGGGCGCCAGCCACCGCAATCGCAGTGCCACTGACCATGCCATACACCAGGCCGGATGCCGCACTGATCGGCAGCGTCGGTATCGGCCCGACCACCACGGCCAGGATCATCAGGAGCATCAGTAATACCGGCCCCAGCGCACCCTGGTTGGCCAGCCAGTTGGACAACACCGACGGGGCAAAGCTGGCAGGCATGCCCAATTGCCGCAGCAACAGCCAGATGACTGCCATCAGCAGCGCTACAATGGCGAGAAAGGAAAGGCGGAAAACCAACTGCGAACGGGTCATCCCGCTATTCTACCCACAATACCGGAAACCGGAAGCGGCGCGATAAGCCCAACCGTGCAACCAGCATCGAACGCTCAGCTGGCCAGGCGATTAACCTGCTCCACAAACCCGGTCGGTAAGCTGTCGATCCCCGGCCTGGCATCGCCGCAAACGTCCGGATCCGGAGCATCCGGCTCTGTCGCCACCACTGTCGGAGACTCCGACCAGTGCAGCAGTTCCAGTTTTCCGTTCTCCTGCTCCACCAGAGCCGTGCAGTGCTCCACCCAATCACCGTCGTTGCAGTAAAGTCCTTCTTCGCTGCGCAGGAAGCCGGCGGAGTGTATGTGGCCGCAGATAAAGCCATCGTAGTTGCCCTTTTCCGCAACGGTCAGGGCTGCCAGCTCGAAGCGGCGGATGAAGGTGCGGGCCTTGCCAATGCGACTCTTTACCCAGGCTGCCAGCGACCAGTAAGGCTTGCCCTTTAGTCGGCGCCAGGCGTTGAACCAGCGGTTCAGGCGCAGCAGGATACCGTGGGCACGGTCGCCGACCAAAAGCATCAGCGGGCTGCAGCGCACCACCTGATCAAACTGGTCGCCATGGCACACCATGAACCGACGGCCGTCAGCCGTGGTATGCACGGCCTTGTATCGAAGCTCAATTCCAGCAATGGTCTGCCCGCAGAACCGGCGCAGGAAATCGTCGTGATTACCGGGCACGTAGACCACGCGGGTTCCGCTGGCCGCCAGCTCAATAAGTTTGTGAATGACGGCCTGATGGGAATCCGGGAAGTGCACGCGTCGCTGCATCGCGATCAGATCGATGATGTCACCCACCAGGTAGAGGGTTTCGCAGTGGACCTGACTCAGGAAGTCCAGCAGGTACTCCGCCTGGCAATCGGCCGTGCCCAGGTGCACGTCGGAAATGAAAACACTCCGATAGCTCCGCATGTCGTCTCCCGTCTTTCAACCAGTCCGGATGCTGACACCTTGGCAAGATCCGGTGACGGGGAAGTGACAACGAGAAGACAGTTCTGTGACGCTCCGGAAGGAACCTCGGAAGCTGAAGCCGGGAAGATCCGGTAACCCGCCGGGTTACCGGAACACCGATGGCCGCTGTTTAGCGTCCGTTAGCGCAGGTCCGGATTCAGGGTATAGGTACCGGTTACACGAGCACTGGCCAACACATGCCCGGCCATGGCCTCGCGCACGTCGTTGCCATCGAACTCGCCTTCGAGGGCAAGGGTATCCACATCCAGTGCGTGCACCTCGAAGTGATAGTGATGGATGATTTCATCGTTCCAGGGCGGACAGGGGCCATCGTATCCCGCGTAGGTGCCGTTCATGTCGGGATTGCCCGCGAGGAACTGGGTGTAGTTGTTCACGCCCCGGATACCGATGGGGCCCGGGCCCGGCTCCTTGCCCTTGGGAATCACGCCATCGCTGTCCTCGCCTTCCGGGATCCGGCTGGTCCCGGCTGGTACATCCACCAGCAGCCAGTGGAAGAAATCGACCCGCGGAATGTCCTTTGAAACGGTCTTGCCTTCCTGGTTCACGTCGTCTGCGACGCTGGGGACGTCCGGATCGAACATCATCACCACGAAGCTCTTGGTGCCCTCGGGCGCATCGTCCCAGACAATTTCGGGGTTCCGGTTGGGACCGAAGCTCATGTGGTCCTCTTCGCTGTAAACCCCGAATGCGAATTTCTCGGGAATCGGCTGGCCTTCGTCTATGCCTTGAACCTGTAGTTTCACGGCGTTGCCTCCTGTCGTTTTGGCCTTTGGCTCATTGACTGTGTCTGGGACAGTCTCATTCTGTGATAATACGTTTTTAACACAAAACCGATTGAACTGACCACGGAGCCCCGATGAGCCAACAGAAGCCCGGCAAGCCGCAACAGCCCGCAAACCGGAAAGACGAGGATGCGGTTGCCTTCGCGCAGGGTATTTTCGAACTTGCCCGCAACGGCGGGGCCGGGCCCCTCAGCGTGATGCTTGATGCCGGCGTACCGGTGAACATGCGCACCAGCGAGGGCGAGACCCTGCTGATCCTGGCCAGCAAACACGGCCATCCGGAAACGGTGCGCCTGCTGCTGGAAAAAGGCGCTGATCGTGATGCAAAGGACAGCAACGGCAACACCGCATTGTCGCTGGCAAAAGCCGACAGCGTGCGGCGCCTGTTCGAAGAACACAGCCGGTAAGCCGGCATGTTGAACAAGGGCGAGATTATTCATCACACCCGGGATGCCCTGGGCAGCATCCTGGTGGTCGATTACCGCAAGCACCGCGTGCTCACCTTTAATTCGGTGTTCGAACAGAGCAAGATCGACCGTCGCTACCCCTATCTGCCGGTGCACGAGTACAACCGGGCCATGATGCTGCCGGCGGTGTTTGCCAACCCACGCCACGTGACGATTCTGGGCCTGGGCGGCGGTGTCATGGCCGGCGCATTTCACCATCTGTATCCCGATTGCCGGATACACGCGGTCGAACTTCGCCAGGCGGTATTGGACACAGCAAGGGAATTTTTCGATCTGCCAGACAGTGACCGCCTGGAGGTCACCGTTGCCGATGCCCGGGATGCCCTGGAAAAGCTCCCGGATACCAGCACCGACATGATTCTGGCCGATCTCTACAACGCCGACCGCATGAGCCCTGCCCAGGCCCAGCGGCACTTTGTGGATGAATGCGCCCGAGTGCTTGGCAGCGATGGCTGGCTGGTGCTGAATTACCACCGGGCACCGGATGTGGAAGGGCCGTATTTCAGGCAACTTAAGAAACATTTTGTCGTGCTTCTGATGTTCAAAAGCAAGAGCAACAACACGGTTATTTACGCCAGTAAACAGCACTTCCAGTCGGTGCACCCGAAGGACCCGATTCTGGCGGAGCTGGAAACCCAGCTGCCAATTGACTGGCGGCGGTTAATGACAAAAGTCACCCGCCTGGAGTGACATTGCCGAGATCAGGCCACAGCTCTGGCCCGGGGCACCTGCCGAAGACTACTGGCTGTATGCCCCCCTGGCAGGCCCGCAATCAGATCAGCGGCTTCCAGCAAGCGGGCCATATCCACGCCGGTCTCTACGCCGCCCTCATTGAGGGCAAACAGCAGGTCTTCCGTTGCCGTGTTACCGGTCGCTCCCGGCGCAAAGGGGCACCCTCCCAGCCCCGCACTTGACGCATCCAGCACAGTCACGCCTTCCTGGATCGCAAAGAGCGCATTGGCCACGCCCATGCCAAAGGTATTGTGGCCATGGAACGCCCAGGTGATGGCATCGCCCCCGATACGCTGCCGGATTTGCCGGAAGGTCTGTTGTACCTGATAAGGATTGGCTCTTCCGGTGGTATCGCAGAAGGCCACTTCCAGGCGCAGGCCGTCGGTTACTTCTATCGCCTGCTCTAGCACACGGGAGACCTGTTCCCAACCAATGCGCCCTTCATACGGGCAGTCAAAGCTGGTGCCCAGATCGAGGCGGAGGAAGCCATTGGAGTCGCTCTCGCGCACTTTGTCGGCGATTGCCTTCAGCCCGTCCAATGACTGGCTGACGGATTGCCGGACATTTTTGCTGTTATGAGTCTCCGACACCGATACCACATAGACCAGTTCCCTCACGCCTTTCGCAAGAGCCAGCTCGGCGCCCCTGAGATTGGGCACCAGTGCCGATAGCCGGAGTCCTTCACGGCCAATAAACTCGGCGACAATATCCCCGATATCCGCCATCTGGGGAACCGCCTTCGGACTGACAAACGAACCGATCTCGATGCGGTGCAATCCGGCGTCAACCAATGCCTGAATGACCCGGATTTTGTCGGCCGTGGGCAGCGGGCTGGAGATCGACTGGAAGCCATCCCGGGGAGCCACCTCCACCAGCTCGATGGTGCGCGGTTGATGAGTTGTCATGAGAGGTCCTCCCTATGCTTCAGCCAGTTAATCACACCTCCGTAACGGAGGATTTGCTGTTGGCGCTCACTGAGATCGTGTCGCAGGGTCAGCTCGCCACCGCCATTAACCGTTGCCCTGATCGACGCTCCGGCGGCGAGCTGCTCGAACACCTGGTCGATGACAATCCGGTCGGTTTCGCGAAGACCATCAAGATCACCCGGGTTTTCAAATGTCAGGGGCAGGACACCGAAGCAGGGCAGGTTCTGCCAGTGGATCCGGGCAAAACTGCCGGCAATGACAACCTGCAGCCCCAGGAATCTCGGCACCAACGCCGCATTCTCACGGCTCGACCCCTGGCCATAGTTGTTGCCCGCCACAATAATATGGCCCGGCAGAGTCCTGACCCGTTCGGCATAGGCCGGGTCCACCGATTCGAAAGCGAAGTCGGCAGAGGCGGCAATATTGCTCCAGATCGGCAGGACCCGGGCACCCGCGGCGATGATGTCGTCGGTGGAAATGTTATCGCCAACCTTCAGCCCCACGGGCGCATCCACGGTGGCCGGCAGCGGGGCGAGTGTTGTGATCGGCGGTGTGTTATCCGTTGCGAGAATCTTCACCTGCCGGGCACGCTCAATCGGTAAGGGCGGCACAAACATGGCGTCGTCGGGAACCATCTCGGCAGGCTCGGCTGGCCGCCGGTATGGCTGGTTCAGGGTTCGTGGGTCGGTAATCACCCCCGCCAGGGCCGATGCCGCCGCGGTCTCCGGGCTACACAGGAACACACTGTCCTCCCGGGTACCGGACCGGCCCGGAAAATTCCTCGGCACCGTACGTAAACTGTTTCTGCCGGCCGCCGGCGCCTGGCCCATTCCGATGCAGCCATTGCAACCGGGCTGGTGAATACGGCCGCCGGCCGCCACCAAGGCGCCCAGGTGGCCTTCGTCAATCAGCGCAGACAGGATCTGGCGGGTGGAGGGGTTGATGTCCAGCGACACCCCATCGGCAACTCGCTGGCCCCGGACGATGTCCGCAACCACGGAGAAATCCCGGTAGCCCGGATTGCCGGATGAGCCGATATATGCCTGGTAAATCGGCTGTCCTGCGACCTCCTCCACCGGCAACACCTTATCCGGGCTCGAAGGCAGCGCAATCAACGGGACAAGAGCCGACAGATCGATCTGAACGCTGTCGTCATAGCCGCAGCCGGGATCTGCACTTAGAGCACGCCACTGATCCCCGCGACCGCGGCTGACCATAAACGCCCGGGTCACCTCATCACTCGGGAAAACGCTGGCGGTGGCGCCCATCTCCGTACCCATGTTGGCGAGTACGTGGCGGTCCATGGCATCCAGCCCGTCCAGGCCAACACCAGAATATTCCAGCATGCAGTTCTTGAAGCCGGAAACCCCATGGCGCCGGAGCAGCTCAAGAATGATGTCCTTGGAGCTGACCCAGTCAGGCAGGTGACCAGACAGTTCCACGCCGATAACCCGGGGCATCGGCAGATAGAGCGGCTCGCCCGCCATGGCCATGGCCACTTCAATACCACCGGCTCCGATCGCCAGCATGCCCAGGGCGCCGGCGGCCGTGGTATGGCTGTCACAGCCGATCAGGCTCTCGCCCGGCACTCCGAACCGCTCCATATGAACCGGATGGCTGATGCCGTTACCGGGGCCACTGTACCAGATCCCCAGCCGCTCACAGGCGCTTTTCAGGAACAGATGGGAATCGGCATTGATGTTGTCCTGCTGGATCAGGCTGTGATCAATGTACTGCACGCTGGGTGAGGTTTTCACCCGGTCGATGCCCATGGCTTCCAGCTCGAGCATCACCAGCGTTCCAAGGACATCCTGCAACAACGCCTGATCCATTTTCAGCGCGATTTCCGTGCCCGGCTTCAGAGAACCCGAAACCAGATGGGCGCGAATCAGTTTGTGACTCAGTGAATCAGGCATCCCGTGCCTCCGAATGGTTACCGCGCCCGAGGGCCGGCCGTGCGGCCTTGAGCGCATCCATAAGAAACTGCAGGGCAAGTGCACCAAAGCCAACCGGAAGCATGCCGTAGGCAATCACCATCGGTGTGCCAAAGGCACTGGATACCCGTTCCTCATATTTGAAGGCGTCAAAAGCCATCTCCCCGCCCCGCCACACCATAATGGCGCAGAAGCCTGCTCCGACCAGTCCCCCAAAGACGGCAATCCAGGCTCTGGCGGTTTCGGGCATCTTGTCCACGAAGTAGGTAATCCGGATGTGAGCGTCGTGATACTGGGCTTCGGCAGCACCAACCACCGCTATATAGACCAACAGGAATGAATTGATCTCCAGACTCCAACTGGTGGGCGCCGAGAACAGATAACGCATCGTCGCGTCATAGCAGACGGAGACCATCATAAAGAACAGAACCGCAACTGAGGTCCAGCGCAGGATGGCCAGAAGGCCACCCCAGCTGTTTTTGACAATCGACACCGAGCTCACCTTCACTCCTCGCCGAGAGCGAGTTTGATGGCCCTGTGTCCAACCTCCTGACCCACTTCTTCGACCCAGTGCTCCCAGACTGGCTGGATGGCCTTATTGAACGAAGCAATGTCCTCGGCGGAGGGCGCAATGATCTCAACACCGGCGGCTTTCACCTTTGGCCAGTACTCATTCGGATACACCTCATTGTTGGCGTAGGGTGCAAAGTTGTCGGCATACCATTCGGACGCTTGCTCAAACGCCGTTTTCAACTCTGGCTCCAAGGAATCCCAGCGATCTCTCAGCATGAACGGCGCCACGGTATAACCGGTCGTGGGCAGCTGGTAACAATAGGCCAACTGCTCCTGAAGGCTTCGCCCAACCACCGTTGAGATATTGAAAACACCGGCATCCACGGTTCCGCGCTGCAACGCCAGATAGGTCTCGGAGGACGGAATCCGTACCGCCGCCACGCCGTATTCTTCCAGCGCCATCGTGGCCTCAAAACCGACCACCCGGATCTTCTTGCCACGCAGATCTTCCAGTTGACGCACGGGACTGGCCTTGGTACTCCAGATATATTCCGGCTGCAGCACCCCACCGCCGGCGTTGAGCATGTATAGGTTGTCCTTCGCCAACTGCTCGTTGATCAGATTAAACAGCGGGCTGCCTTTGGCTAGGCGCTCCGGGTGTTCATAAAGAACGCCGACAATCCCCGGCAGGGTTGTGATCCCGAGAATCGGGACTGAACGGGTAATATACGAAGTAGTATGGAACATGAAGTCGACACTGCGCGAACGCAGCCCGGGCAGCTGTTCATCGGCCTTGAGGAGCTGACCGGAAGGGTAATAATCAACCTTGATATCGGCGCCCTTATAGTCACGCAGCCGCTGGACAAAGCCATCTGGCGCGTAGCTGATCGCCTTGTAGGAGGGTGGAATGTAATACACCCCGGTCAGGGTAGTTGCCGCGCGGGCTGAAGGGGACAGCAGTGACCCGGTTCCGAGAACGGCTGCGCCAGCCGTTGCACCAAGGCTGTACTTCAAAAGATTTCGACGTGTTACGGACATGGTATGTCTCCTAATTGTTTTTGTTGCGTCACTCGTTTCTTCAACCACCAAATCTCATGAGATTTGGCAACCAGAGGCTGACTTCCGGGAACAGCACGAAGAAAATCAGCACCAGGAACTGAACCGCTACGAAAGGAAGCGCAGCCCGAATAATTTCCTCAACCGAGAGCTCAGGGCACACGCCACGGAGGGCATAGAGGTTGAGGCCCACCGGTGGCGTTACTACCGCTATTTCAAGGTTTAGCACCAGAATGATCCCGAACCAGAGAGGGTCGTAACCCAGTGCGGTAATTACTGGCAGCAGGACCGGCGTGGTAACCACGATCAGCGACACGGCATCCACGATCATTCCCAGGCCAACCAACATTAGCATCAGCACAACAAGGATGGCCCAGGCGGGCAACCCGGAGGTCGTAAGAGCTTCCGAAAGGATTTGTGGCACTTGGACCAGATTCAGGTAATCACCAAAGATTTTGGCGCATCCAATGATCAGCAGAATGGCGCCGCTAATCCGGGCCGTGGAGGCCATGATCTGGAGGAAGTGCTTCCAGGAGAGGCTCCGGAAAATCAGGGTAGCAATGGACAGCGCGCCCAGGGCACCCACACCGGCGGCTTCGCTGGGTGTTGCAAAGCCGGTATAGATGGAGCCCAGTACGGCAACCACCAGAAGGGCCGAGTGCCAGATGTTACCCAGGCTCCGGAAACGCTCACCCCAGCTGAAACGCTCGGTGGCAACCGGAGCTTCCTCCGGCTTCAGGCGAACCCGGATATAGATGTAAACGCACAGCGCCAGGGCCAGTACGATCCCGGGTACTATGCCACCGATGAACAGATCTGCCACTGATACGCCGGAGACAGCCCCGTAAATGATGAACGGCACACTAGGCGGAATCAGCATGGCCAGGGCGCCGGCACTGACCACACTGCCGGCGGCCAGCGATCGACTGTAGCCTCTGTCCAGCATCTGCGGAACGGCGATCGAGCCGACCGCCGCAACACCGGCCAGACTGACACCGGACACCG
Organism: Marinobacter sp.; assembly: GCF_048269445.1. Taxonomy (GTDB): domain Bacteria; phylum Pseudomonadota; class Gammaproteobacteria; order Pseudomonadales; family Oleiphilaceae; genus Marinobacter. Next base: position 506,951 of record NZ_JBLXIQ010000001.1, read on the forward strand.
CACCGAACATGGCGGAGGCACCCACAGAGGATATCGCCAGACTTCCCCGCAACCAGTTGAGCCATCTCACCGCCGCGTGAAACAGACTGGCGCCGACCGGCGTGGCCCCCAGGAGGCTACCCATGAGAATGAACAACGGCAGGGCTATCAGTTCAAACGCATTGAGCTGGCCAAACAGGGAGGTTGGCGCGAAGAAAAATGCCAGTGAGCCCTTGGCCATATACAGACCCGCGAGGCCTGAGAGCCCCAGCGCCAGGAAAATAGGAAGCCCCAGGCCGATGCAGGCAAGCAGGATCAGAACAACAAGAATGGATTCCATGGCACGGCCCTCAGATGATGTGCTGTTTGCGAAGCGGAGCCAAAGCAGCATCTTCCATCTGCAAAAGCTCTTTCAGCACTTCCTCGGTGTGCGCCCCCAACGACACACCCACATGCCGAACCTGGCCAGGTGTGCAAGAGAGTTTTGGAAACACGTTCTGCATGGGCAGTGGCTTGCCATGGCGGTCCGGCACTTCAACAATGGCCTCTCTGGCAATGAAGTGGGGGTCATCCAGCATTTCCGGCGCGGCAAAGACCAGCCCCGCGGGCACTCCCGCCTTCGCCATCATGTCAACAATGTGCTGGGAGTCGTGCTGCCGGGTCCAGGCAGAGACAAGATCATCTATCGCCTGCTGATGCTCGCCCCGTGCACGGTGTGTCGCGTAATCCGGATGCTCAGCAAGGCCGGGCTGCCCCATCACTTTACATAACCTCGCAAAAACGGTGTCCTGATTGGCACCGATAATCACATCACGGCCGTCTCTGGCAGGGTAGGCATTCGAGGGTGCAATACCTGGGAGGAAACTGCCACTGCGCTCTCGGACCTTGCCGGCCCTCGCGTAGTCCGGGATCAGGCTCTCCATCATGCCGAGCACTGATTCGTAGATCGCACTGTCGACAATCTGACCTTTGCCGGTCCGCTCCCGGTGCTGGAGGGCCACAAGAGCGCCAAGGGCTCCATGAAGTCCGGCCAGCGTGTCTCCCAGGGAAATGCCGACCCGCACCGGAGGACGGTCCGGATAACCACTGAGGTACCGTAATCCGCCCATCGCTTCGCAAACGGAGGCGAACCCGGCCCGGCTGGAATAGGGCCCGTCCTGCCCGAAACCTGTTACCCGAACCATGATCAGACCGGGGTTGATCGCGGCCAGAACGTCGTATCCAAGGCCCCACTTTTCCATGGTGCCGGGCCGGAAATTCTCGACCAGAATATCCGCCTTGCCGACCAGTTTTCTCAGAACGTCCTGACCCTCGGGTTGCCGAAGATCAAGGGTCATGCTCTTTTTATTGCGGCCAATCACGTTCCACCACAACGGGTCGCCGTTGGCGTCGGTCTGACCCCATTGGCGCATGGCATCGCCCTTTCCCGGGGGCTCTATCTTGATGACTTCGGCGCCAAAGTCCGCTAGGACCTGGCCACAGTATGGCCCGGCAATCAGCTGGCCGAGTTCCAGTACACGAATATCCTGCAATGGCATGGTTGTATTTGAACTGGGCATTGTTTTTGTAGGTCCCATGGTTGTCTAAGTGTGTAACTCGTTATTTCGGACCATCCCCGGTCATGAACTGCTCCCGACGTGCAGACTTCTTGCTGCCAGCAGATGCGTCCGCATCACACTTTCGGCCCACTGCGCATTGCGAGCCTCGATGGCCTGAAGAATTTCGTCGTGATGGGCCATACTGCGTCGCAAATGTGCCATCTCATAGTTGGCAAAATTTCGCCGGATGACAGAGCTGCGGACGAGGCTCTCGAGCAGACCGACCAGGCGGCGGTTTCCGCTGGCCTCGGTAAGCTGTTGATGGAACTCATGGTTCAGTTCTGCCAATCGATTCCGGGCTTCCGGCTCTGTCGGAACCCGCTCGCTCACCAGCTCCATCTCACGGCAAAGCCTTCGCAAGTGACTCAGAAGTTCCGGAGAAACCTGTCGGCAAGCGGCCCCCACTGCCAAAGGCTCCAGTACAAGGCGGATATCGAAGACTTCACGTGCATCAGTTTCCGTCCAGGACACAACCCGACAGCCATGATGCGGTATCGCTTCCAGCCAACCTTCACTGACAAGTTCTCTGAGTGCTTCGCGAACTGGAGTCCGGCTTACCTGCAGCTCTTTAGCAACACTTGCCTCTCGCACATACTCATGCGGGCTGTAAGTGCCGTTCAGGACTCTCTGTCTGATACCGTCAGCGACCACTGAGGCGGCTGTTCGAGGTGAGGCACTTTCTGTGCATTTGGTGTTTGTTGTAGTCTGCATATTTCTGAACATAGCATACAATTTTTCATTACTGCCATATTTTTCGCACGAAAAATCTACTGATTCTTATAGATTGCATGCAATCTGAGTCAAAGCGAGATCTGTCGAACTGAAATTCGGTGATTTTTTTGCCGCACCGGTAAGCCGCTTTTCCTGATGGTTGCCGCAAAACTAACCTGACCCTTGATCATTGTCAGGGATGCACCATAGTGAAGGAGAGAAGTCACGGAAGTCCCAAAGGAGGGCATATCATGAGCGAGGAAGACTACAAGAAGCTCCACCCGATGCTGAGCGAGATCACCAGAACCTACGTTGATCTGTACACCAATCGGCCAAATGAGAAGAACCGGGAGAAACTGATCAAGTTGGAGGCCTTGTTGCACGAAAAACTGGAAGCCATTCAGAAGGCCAAGGAAAGTAAGGAGTAGCAACCCGGATACACCGGGTTGCCATTGCTCACAACCACTTCTCCCCGGGAGCCTGGTAGTTCTGAAATGCCCGGAGCAGCTCATCGGGCTGCTCCGCACGGATTAGCATGTCGATGTATTTCTGCTTGAGAAAGCCCGCCTGCTCCATGGTTTCAGCCATGGCCAGAAGAGGGTCGAAAAACCCGTTGACGTTGTAGATCGCACAGGGCTTCCGATGCAGCCCCAGTTGCCCCCAGGTCCAGGCTTCAAAAAGCTCTTCGAGTGTGCCGATGCCACCCGGCAGCGCAACAAACCCGTCCGCCAGATCAGCCATCAGGGCCTTGCGCTCGTGCATGTTCTTAACCACATGCAGCTCGGTCAGGCCGGAGTGGGCCAGCTCACGGTCCCGAAGATGCTCGGGGATAACCCCATGAACCCGGCCGCCAGCGGCCAGTACTGCATCGGCCACCACGCCCATCAGTCCGACATGGCCACCGCCAAACACCAGCTCAATGCCAGTGCGACCGAAATAGTCACCCAGCTCCCGGGCCTTGTCCGCGTAGAGCGGATCGTTGCCCGACCGGGAGCCGCAATAGACCGCAATCCTCATTCGCCATCCCCGATCTTGTCCTGAGTCCGAGTCTGAAAATCGCGGGCATCATGGCGCTCGTGGAGCTGGTTTTCCGGCTCACCCCAGGTACGGTTCACCATGCGCCCGCGTTTGACCGCCGGGCGCTGGGCAATCTCATCGGCCCAGCGAATGACGTTGGTGTAGGTGTGGGCTTCCAGGAACTCGGCCGCGTCGTACACCTTGTTTTTCACCAGGGCGCCGTACCAGGGCCAGATAGCCATATCGGCAATGGTGTACTCATCGCCGGCGATGTAGCGGTTGTTTGCCAGCTGGCGGTCGAGCACATCCAGCTGACGCTTCACTTCCATGGTGTAGCGGTTGATCGGGTACTCGTAATACTCCGGCGCGTAGGCATAGAAATGACCGAAGCCGCCACCGAGCATGGGGGCGCTGCCCATCTGCCAGAACAGCCAGTTCAGGGTTTCGGTGCGACCTGCGATGTCTTTGGGCAGGAAAGCCCCGAATTTTTCCGCCAGATAGAGCAGGATGGAACCGGACTCGAACAGCCGGATGGATGGATTCACGCTGTGGTCCATCATCGCCGGAATCTTGGAGTTGGGATTCACCTCCACGAAGCCGCTGCCAAACTGGTCGCCGTCGGTAATCTTGACAAGCCAGGCATCGTACTCGGCTTCTTTAATCCCCAGCTCCAGCAGCTCCTCGAGCATCACCGTCACCTTTACGCCGTTGGGCGTCGCCAGCGAGTAAAGCTGCAGGGGGTGCTTGCCAACCGGCAGTTTCTTGTCATGGGTCGGACCCGCGATGGGGCGGTTAATACTGGCAAACCGACCTCCGCTCTCGGAGTCCCATTTCCAGACTTTCGGTGGCGTGTAGGTAGCGTCGGTCATGGCATTTCTCCTCACAAAGTAGCAGTCAGGTGGCTCCGAGGTCGCATTGAGCCCGAAGCCGAAAACTCTAGCATGGAAGATCAAACAAAAAGAACCACAGGAGTACCCCATGGCAGGGCGCATTGTGCTCCTTCTTGCCTGTCTGTTCGTGTTGCCCCAGGTTCAGGCCGAGCTGTCAAACAGCAAACGGGCGCTGATCCAGGAGCTGTTCCCCTCGGCAACGGTCATTGAAGACAAGTTGCCCGATTTTCCCGTGTATCCGGTGTATCAACTCCAGGAGCTGCTTGGCTACGCCTACGAGACCGTTGACCACAGCCGTCTCCAGGGTTTCGCCGGCAAGCCCATCAGCATGCTTATCGGCCTGGATACCAAAGGCCGCTTCACCGGAGTGAAGGTGCTGAATCATCATGAGCCGGTCTTTCTGCATGGCCTCGGCGAAGAGCCCCTGTTCGAATTCGTAGATCAATACCAAGGGCACTCGCTTCGAGAGCAGATTATTGTCAGCACCTCCAATTCCAGCCGTTCCGGGCGAACCAGTGACGGCAACGTGGTCCATTTTGACGGTGTCAGCAAGGCCACGGTCTCAGTCCTGATCATCAACGACACCGTACTGTCTTCAGCCCTCAAAGTGGCGCGCAAGAAACTCGTGGGCTTTGCCCAGAGTGCGCCCACAAGGGCGAAACCGGATTTCTACCAGCCGATGTCCTGGCAGCAGATGGTCGATCGCGGTTACATCGGACACTGGCAGATGGCCAGCGAGTCCATGGAGGCCGAACTGGGTCGACCGTTATCCGACTACCCCATGGACATCGAGCCGCCGGAAGGCGCCCCCTTTACCGAACTGTTCTTCGGCTATATCAATTCGCCCATGGTGGGGCGCAACCTGCTGGGAGACGACGGCTACCAGCACCTGATGCAACGCCTCGATGACGGCGCGCAGGTGTTGGCTGTGATGTCCCGCGGCGCCTTTCCCCATGTTTCCGGCGAGTTTGTTCCCGGCAGTTCTCCCGACCGTGTCGGTCTTACCCAGAACAACCTGGCGGTGGAAATGCGCGATCTTAACCTGCTGGATCAGAATCTGGATTTCCGCGCCGCCGGCATGCCCTCGTTTGATGCCCGCCATCTGTTCCGGATCGGAGGCAATGCCGGCTTCAATCCCGGCGCCGAGGCCAAGCTGAAGCTCAATGTCGAGCTGGCCCGCAATCACTTGGTGGTAGACCGGAGATCCCTGGATATCCCGGTTCAATTCAATGAAGAGCTGTTTGAAACCGTGGAGGTTGCCCCCAGACCGGAGGACACCCGGCAGCCGGTCTGGATCGGACTCTGGAAAGAACGCTGGTGGCAGATCTCACTGCTGGTTCTGGGCCTGGCCGTGCTGACGATCTTCTTTGCCAGACAGAAAACCCTGAGCCGAAACCCGAAGCTGGTGCACCGGTTCCGATGGGGGTTCCTGTGTTTCACCCTGTTGTTTATCGGCTTCTACGCCCAGGGCCAGCTCTCCGTGGTCAACATCTATACCCTGTTCCTGGCGATCTGGGACGGTTTTTCGCTGGATGTTTTCCTGCTCGACCCGGTTCTCTTCATTCTCTGGATCTACACGTTCATTACGCTGTTTATCTGGGGCCGCGGCCTGTTCTGCGGCTGGCTCTGCCCGTTCGGCGCCCTCCAGGAAATGGCCGCCTGGCTGGGTGAAAAACTGAAATTCCGCCAGATCAGGGTGCCCGAGCAATGGCACCGGCGCCTGATCCTGCTCAAATACCCCATACTGGTCGGTCTGGTAGGCACCGCTTTCTACTCCCTGACCATCGCCGAAAAACTGGCGGAAGTGGAGCCTTTCAAAACCAGTATCACCCTGTTCTTCGTTCGCTCCTGGCCGTTCGTGCTCTATGCCGCAGCTCTGTTGGTCATCGGCATGTTCATTCACAAGTTCTATTGCCGTTACCTGTGCCCGCTGGGCGCCGGCCTTGCGGTGCTTGGCCGGTTTCGGCTGTTCAGCTGGCTGGACCGGGTCGAGCTGTGTGGCAATCCCTGTCAGCATTGCAAGAATGAGTGCGGTATCAACGCCATTCGCAAGGACGGCCGGATAGACTATGACGAGTGCATTCAATGCCTCGAGTGTGTCGTTATCCTCAAGGACGAAGAACAGTGCGTCGACAAACGGCTCGAAAACAAGAAACGGGTGAGGCAGCAAGACATTCTGGCAACCGACGCCAGCTGACTGTTATTGATCGATTATTCAAGCTATAATTGAGCAGTCATTCAAAACACGGTATTGGTGATTCGTTGTTATGGCCAGACATGCACGTTACGACAGAAAAACCGCTCTGGAAAAAGCGGTGGGGCTATTCTGGGAAAAGGGCTACCACGGCAGCTCCATGAAGCAGATTGAGCAGGCCCTCGACATGCGTCCGGGCAGCATCTACGCCACCTTCAGCAGTAAGGATGGCCTGTTTTCGGAAGCCCTTGCCGCTTACGCAGAAGAAGGTGGTCGTGAACTCTCCGCACACCTGGAAGGCTACGATTCTGTCGTTGACGGATTGCAGGACTATCTGCGCGGCATCGCCTGCCGTTGCGGCGACGAAAACGTTGCCCCCTCACGGGCCTGTATGATCGTGAAAACGCTGCTGGAATCCAGCAACACACACCCGGCCCTGGCCGCCCAGGCCAACAGCATCCTTGCCGCCATTGAGCAGTCCATCGCGGATCTGCTGGAACAGGCCAGAGCCAGGGGCGAGCTGGTTCAATCAGTGGATTGCAGTCGCCTTGCCCGGCTGCTTCAGGCCCAGATCATGGGTCTGAGATCCATGGGAGAACGGAATCTGGATCCGCAAGCCATGCGGGATCTTGGTGACGATATGGCGGCCATTCTGGACGGCTTTCGCACCCACCACTGAACCGCCCGCGCCCCGGTGCCCGAGTGCCGGGGCTGAAGGTAGCGGCACTTAGGTAGAATTGTGCCGGCCGCCATCCCCGCGTTACTATTTATGCCGCTAGCGTGGCAATATTAGCACCCTACCTTTTTAGTGGTTCCTGACAGTTCCCAGTGAGGACAGCCAAACGTTTTCCTGGAAGAGCGCTTGGCTCTCTTCACTTACAGGTCTGATTGTCATGGATAACCTTCATCATATTGTGGTCGTCGGCGGCGGCGCTGGCGGTCTTGAACTGGTCACCAGCCTGGGCAACAAGCTGGGTAAAAAGCGCAAGGCCCGCATTACCCTTGTGGATTCCGGTCTGACTCATGTCTGGAAACCCCTGCTGCACGAAGTGGCCTCCGGCTCCCTGGACGCCAATGCCAACGAGATCAACTATCGGGCCCACGCCCGGAAGCACCATTACGAATTCCAGCTGGGCCGGATGAGCGGGCTGGATCGTGCCGCCAAAAAACTGACCATTGCCCCGTTTCGCGACGAGGACGGCGCAGAGGTGGTACCCGAACGGCACATCAGCTACGACACTCTTGTGATTGCCGTGGGCAGCACCGCCAACGATTTCGGCACCCCCGGCGCCCAGGACAATTGCCTGTTCCTGGACAGTCTGAAACAGGCCCGCCGGTTCCACAAGCTCATGCTCAACGCCTTTCTGCGCAAGAATCACGAGGCCTTGCAGGGCACGGAGCACACACTGAACATCACTATTATTGGCGCCGGCGCGACCGGAGTGGAACTGGCTGCAGAGCTGCGCCTGGCGTCCCGGGAACTGCCCGTATACGGCATGAATCACCTACAGGCATCAGACGTCTCGATCAGTGTGATAGAAGCCGCTGACCGGATTCTGCCAGCATTGCCCGCACGGCTCTCGGCGGCGGCCACCCGAGAGCTCGAGCATCAGAAGGTACGGGTACTTGCCGGCCAACCGGTCAGCGAAGTCCGGGAAACCAGCATCATCATGAAAGATGGTACCGAGCTGCCCTCGGAGATGACCATCTGGGCCGCAGGCATCAAGGCACCGGCTTTCCTGGCAGACCTGGAAGGACTGGAAGTGAACCGGAGCAACCAACTGGTCGTGGAGCAGACCCTGCAAACCACTCAGGATGCCGATATCTTTGCCCTTGGCGACTGCGCTGCCTGCCCGCAGCCTGATTCCGACCGGCCGGTACCGCCCAGAGCCCAGGCGGCGCACCAGCAAGCCGACACCTTATTCAAGACGCTCTGCAACCGGCTTGATGGCGGCAAGGCAGTACCGTTCGTCTACAACGACCACGGCTCGCTGATCAACTTCAGCCGCTACACCACCGTTGGCAACCTCATGGGCAACCTGTCCGGCCGCAGCATGTATATCGAAGGCAAGGTTGCGCGCCTGTTCTATCTGTCACTCTACCGGATGCATCAGGTCGCGCTGCACGGCGTGCTGCGGACCGGCATCATCTGGCTGATGGACCGGATCAGTCGGGCCATGCACCCCAGACTCAAGCTGCACTAACCGATGCTGAGCTGTCGGACCCAGTCGATCATGGGCGCCGGGTAAATACCCAGCACGAGTATCGCCACAGCCAGTGCCATCAGGGTCACCCCGCCAATGCGGCTGCCCCAGTCATTGGTCACATCCCGCCGGCGCATGCCAGGCTCCGGCAGGTACAGCGTCACCATCACCCGGAGGTAGTAGTAAAGGCCGATGGCACTGCCTGTGACGATGCCACCCACCAGCCACCACCGACTGTCAGCCACACCCAGCGCTATCACATAGAACTTGCCGATAAACCCGGCGGTCAGCGGGATGCCCGCAAGTGACAGGAAACTGACGGTCATCACGGCCGCCAGGTAGGGCCGGCGCCAGAACAGGCCGCGATAGAGCGGCAGCCCATCCGCATCCTCACCGCCAAAGGGACTGGATACCAGGGTAACCACGCCGAAAGCCGCCAGGGTCGTCACCAGATAGGTGATGAGATAGACCCCGGTGGTTTCCATCGCCAGAGCGTTGCCCGCCACGATGGCCACCAGCAGATACCCGAAATGGGCGATGGACGAATAACCCAGCAGACGCTTGAGATTGGCCTGGAACAGGGCCAGAAGATTACCGCCCAGCATGGTCAGAAGCGCCAGCACCGTAACCAGTGTCTGCAGCCATTCACTGCTGAATACAGGCGCCGCATGCACCAAACGCAGCAGCACCACAAACACCGCCAGCTTGCTTACCGTGGCAAGAAAGATGGTCGCCGGTGCCGGGCCACCCTGGTAGACGTCCGGCGTCCACAGGTGAAAGGGCACCACCGAGAGTTTGAAGCCCAGCCCGACCACTATCAGCGCGGCGCCGGCAAGCATCCAGGCATCCGGCGCGCCGATCAGTGCGCCGGCCAGGCCGGCCAGATTCAGGTTGCCCGTGCGGGCGTAGATCAGCGCCATACCAAACAGCAGGAAGGCGGTAGCCGCGGCTGACAGCAGCAGGTATTTAATACCCGCCTCCAGTGACCGCTCGGCGCGAAAGCTGTAGGCCAGCATGCCGTAGAGGGGCATGGACAGCAGTTCAAGGCTGATAAACAGCATTGCCAGATGATTGCTGGCCACCAGAGCGAGGGCGCCCGCCGTGGCGCACAATAACAGCAGATAGAACTCTTCCCGGGGGCCAATATAACCGGTCAGGTAGTGATGGCTCAGGATGACCGTCACCAGAGCCGATAACAGGATCAGCGCGCCGGCCATGATCGCCAGCCCGTCCATCTGCATCAGCGGCGGGGAGCTTGCCGCCGGATAAGTCAGGGGCAAGACTAGCAGGGCGAAAACCAGCCCCGCCGCCGACACCAGGGCCGTGGCCGCGTGATGTCGCTGCCAGGCAATCCCGAGCATGGCCACCACGGCGGTTGAACCGACAATGATCAGGGGCAATAACGTGAGAAGGTGGGCCGCCGTCAGCATCAGCGCACCTCCCCGGACAACTCAACCAGCCCGTCACCGGCACTACCCACAAATAGCTCAGCAATGGACGCTGCGAGGCCGGCGGTGGTGTCCAGCAGGGGCTGGGGGTAAAGTCCGACCAGAAGCACCAGGGCCAGCAGGGTCAACATCATGACATACTCTCGCCAGTCTGGGCCCGGCAGCGCACCCTCCCGGTACGCTGGCCCGAAGTGCACCCGCTGCATCAGGGTCAGGGAATAAATGGCGGCCAGCACCAGCCCGGCACTGGCAATCACAGCCACCACCGGGGCGGTCGGAAAGGTGCCAAACAGGATCATGAACTCCCCCACAAAGTTCGCGGTGGCCGGCATGCCCAGGGAGGCGGCGACAAAAAACAGCGTAAAACCTGGCAGGGCCGGTATCCGGCCCCAGAGCCCACCCATAGTCCGCATGTCCCGGGTATGGATGCGTTCGTAAAGCTGCCCGCTCAGGATGAACAGCCCGGCCGAGGAGAAGGCGTGGGCCACCATCAACACCACAGCACCCTGTATCGCCAATTCCGAGCCGGAGTAGATGGCAATCAGCACGAAGCCCATGTGGGAAATGCTGGTGTAGGCGATCAACCGCTTGATGTCCTGCTGTCCGCAGGCCAGCACGGCGCCATAAATGATGCTGACCAGGCCGAGGGTCATGGCAATCGGGGCGAAGGCGACGGATTCCTCCGGGAACAGCGGCAGGCCGAAACGCAGCATGCCGTATGCGGCGGTTTTCAGGAGTATGCCCGCCAGATCTACACTGCCGGCGGTAGGTGCCTGGGCGTGAGCATCGGGCAACCAGCCGTGCAGGGGCACCACCGGCAGTTTGACCGCAAACGCTACAAAGAACCCGAGCATCAGCCAGGGAGCGATGGCCTCCGGCACCTCTGTCTGGCGCAACACGTCGTAGCTGAACGACAGTTGGCCCGTATTGCCGAAGTGGATAAACACCAGGGCCAGGATCGCCACCAGCATCAGCAGGCCACTGGCCTGAGTGTAAATGAAGAAGCGGGTGGCGGCGCGAATCCGGGTCTGGCCGGCGGAACCGCTGTGGCCCCAGAGAGCGATCAGGAAATACATGGGTACCAGCATCATTTCCCAGAACAGGAAGAACAGGAACAGATCCAGCGCCAGGAACACACCGACCACCCCACCAAGAATCCACAACAGGTTGAGGTGAAAAAACCCGATGCGATGGCCAATCTCGTGCCAGGAACACAGGACCGCGAGGGCGCCGAGAAAACCCGTGAGGGCCACCAGGATCAGCGACAGGCCATCCATGGCGAGATGGATCTCGATGCCAAACCGGGGAATCCAGGGCGCACGCCACTCCAGCAGCCACTGATACTGCCCCCCCTGGGGCAGGACAAAGTCACCGGTGAGCCAGAGCCACAGGCTGATCACCAGCACAAACAGCATGGTCGCCAGGGCAATCCAGCGCGGTGCCTGTTCGCCCCAGCGGTCGGCCTGCCAGCACAGCAGGCCACCCAGGAACGGAATCAGAATCAGCCAGACCAGGATCATGAGACACCGCCCGGCAACAGGATCAACGCCAGCAGGATGACGGTGGCCCCCAGAATCATCCCGGTGGCGTAACTGCTAACTCGGCCATTCTGGGCCCGCGCCAGTCCACCATTGAGGGCTTTTGCCAGCAGGGCCAGCAGGTTGAGGGTCATATTAACGAGATCGTGCCTCAGCATGCGTACCAGGAATTGCCAGGGCCTGACCAAAAGCCGGTCATACAGGGCATCAAAATCCCAGCCGCGGTGCCATAGCGACCACAACCGGGCGCCGATTCCCTGCCGGGCCTGCCGGCGCAGCCACTGGGCCCGCGCCAGGAACAGCCAGCCTGCCACTGCCAGGCCGGCAATTACCGTACCGATGGCAAGTACCTGAATCAGGGTATGGCCAGTCTCCGCACTGGCCCCGGGCGGTGATGGGAAGAGACTCCCCAGGTGCGGGTACAGCCAGGCGCCCAGGAAGGTGGACAATACCGCCAGCACTCCCAGGGGCAGGTGATGCGTCAGCAGGTGAGTGCCCGGCTCGGCGTTCCTAGCCTTGTCGCTGCCATATTGGCCGTGAAAGGTGCCGAGAATCAGCCGTACTGTGTACAGGCAGGTCAGGAACGCACCCAGCAAACCGGCAACCAGAAGCCCGGGCTGGCCGGCAGCCATGGCCTGCCACAGGATCTCATCCTTGCTGTAGAAGCCGGCCGTTACCAGCGGCAGAGCCACCAGAGCGGCACCGCCCACCAGGAAGCCGGCGTAAGCCACCGGCAGCCGCTTTCTCAGCCCTCCCAGATTGGCCATCTCCTGTTCATGATGGCAACTGGTGATCACGGCACCCGCAGACAGGAACAGCAGCGCCTTGAAAAACGCGTGGGTAACCAGATGGAAGATGGCGGCATCAAAGGCCCCGACGCCCAGGGCCAGAAACATGTACCCGATCTGACTCATGGTGGAATAGGCCAGTATCCGCTTGATGTCGGTCTGGGCCAGAGCGGCAAACGCTGCGAGCAACAACGAGACCGCACCAATCACGCCCACCAGCCACAGGACGTCCGGGGCCAGAAGAAAAATCCCGTGCAGTCGCGCTATCAGGTAAACCCCGGCGGTCACCATGGTAGCCGCATGAATCAGGGCCGATACCGGAGTCGGACCGGCCATCGCGTCGGGTAACCAGGTATGGAGCGGCACCTGAGCCGACTTGCCCAACGCACCGCCCAGTACCAGCAAGGCCACCAGAGTGGCAGTCGGGTCACCTGGCGACCAGAGTTCGGATGCCCGCGCCATCACCTGCTGGATATCCAGGGTCCCCAGCTCCCGGAAGATCAGGAACAGACCCAGCGCCAGAAACACATCGCCAATCCGGGTCACCACAAAGGCCTTGAATGCGGCCCGGCCATTGGCGCTGCTCTGGTAGTAGTAGCCAATCAGCAGGTAACTGCACAGCCCGACACCTTCCCAGCCCAGGAACAGCAGCAGGAGATTGTCCCCGAGCACCAGCAGCAGCATGCTGAAGACGAACAGATTCATCCAGGCGTAGAACCGGGTGATTCCCGCCTCTCCCGCCATATACCAGGCCGCGAACAGATGAATGAAAAAACCCACGCCGGTAATGACCGCCATCATCACCAGGGCCAGGCCATCGACAGCCAGGCCAATGGTTGGCCTGAACGTCCCGGCGTCAATCCAGGTCCAGAGGGTAAAGCGCAGGGTTCCGTCTTGGGGCGTATTAAGACCAATCGCCCCGGCCGTCGCCAGGGCCGCCAGGCCAACACTGGCCACCCCCAGCGCGGTGCCCACCCGGGGTCCCAGACGACCGCCGGAGAGCGCCAGCACCAGGGTCCCGAGCAGGGGAAAAGCAAATGACAAGGTAACCAGAAGCTCCATCATCCGCGCATCCTGCTGACCAGATCCAGATTCAGGGACCGTACCCGTTGGTAAAGCTGGATCATCAGCGCCAGTCCCACCGCCGCTTCGGCAGCAGCCAGGGTGATCACCAGCAGGAACATCGCCTGGCCATCCGGCTGGTTCCAGGCCGTGGCGCCGACCACAAAGGCCAGCGCCGCCGCGTTCAGCATCACCTCAAGGCTCATCAGCACGAACAGCATGTTACGCCGCACCATCAGGCCCGCCAGACCCAACACAAACAGAATGGCGGCCAGAATCAGGCCGTGTTCCATGGGAATACCCGCCATCAGGAACCACTCCTTTGCCGCAATGGGTTCGATCGGCGCCCCACATGGGACGCCGTCACCAGTGCCCCCAGCAACAGCAGGCCCGCCAACTCGACAACCATGAGCCAGGGTCCGAACAGAATCAGCCCCACCGCCCGTGCGGTCACCAGCTCCCCATTAATGGCCCGCGCCATGTCGCCGCTATTTAACAGGTATACAAGCACTGCGAGCAAGACCAGGGCCAGCAGCGCGGGACCGATCCAGTGCCGGGGATGGCGCCAGTCCTCTGCAGAGGTATCGGCACCCTCACCCAGATTGAGAATCATCACCACAAACACGAACAGGACCATGATGGCGCCGGCATAAACGATGATTTCCAGGGCTCCGGCGAAGGGTGCACCCAGGGCGAAGAACACCAGGGCCACCGCAATGAGCGACACGATGAGATAGACCACGGCATGGACCGGGTTTCTACCGGTAATCACACCCACCGTAGCCAGTATTGCCACCAGACCACTCAGATAAAATGCCAGCTCCATGGGTCTTCTCCTCCTGATCTATGGCAACAGTGAACGTACGTCCACCGGTTCCTCTTCATTCAGTGCCTGGCCCTTATCCTTCCCACCGATGGCCATGCCCGCCACCTTGTAGAAGTGGTAATCATGATCCTTGCCCGGACCATTGATCAGCAGGTCTTCCTTCTCATATACCAGTTGCTGCCGGTCGTATTCGGCCATCTCGAAATCCGGTGTCAGCTGAATTGCCGAGGTGGGACAGGCTTCCTCGCACATGCCGCAGAAAATGCAGCGGGAGAAATTGATCCGGAAGAACTCGGGATACCAGCGACCATCCTCCTGTTCCCCTTTCTGCAGGGAAATGCAGTCCACCGGGCAGGCCACCGCGCAAAGGTTGCAGGCGACACAGCGCTCCTCGCCGTCCGGGTCCCGGGTCAGCACGATCCGGCCCCGATAACGAGGCGGCAGGTAGACCGCCTCTTCCGGGTAGTTCACCGTCTCGCGCTTGCGGAAACTGTGCATGAACACCATGCCCAGGGTGCGCAGCTGGGTCCAGGTCGCCGGCACCAGCCAGAGTACGGATTTGATGAACGGGACCTTTTCCTTCTCCATACCAGGGTCCTCCTCAGGCTTAGGGGCCAACCAGCAGCATGACGGCGCCGGTTGCCAGCAGGTTGATCAGGGTCAGCGGCAGACAGACCTTCCAGCCAAAGCTCATCACCCGGTCATATCGGGGCCGCGGCAACGAGGCCCGCAGCAGGATGAACAGCATCAGAAAGAATCCGGTCTTGATCGCAAACCAGAGAATGGGCGGCAACCAGGGGCCGTGCCAGCCGCCGAAGAACAGGGTCACGATGAGGGCGGACACCAGCACCATGCCCACGTACTCGCCGATAAAGAACAGTCCGAACTTCATGCCGGAATATTCAATGTGATAGCCGTCCGCCAGCTCCTGTTCTGCCTCCGGCTGGTCAAACGGATGCCGGTGGGTCACGGCAATGCCGGCGATCAGAAAGGTACAGAAGCCAAAGAACTGGGGCACGACAAACCAAAGCCCTTCCTGAGCCGCGACAATCTCACGCATGTTGAACGAGCCGGCCAGGGCCACCACTCCCATCAGCGACAGGCCCATGAACACCTCATAGGAGACGGTCTGGGCTGAAGACCGGATGGCGCCGAGCAGGGCATATTTGTTGCCACTGGCCCAGCCCCCGAGTAACACCGCGTAGACGTTGATCCCGGCCATCGCCAGGAAAAACAGCAGCCCGATGTGCAGATCCGCAATGCCCCAACCCGGGGTGATGGGGATGATGATGAACGACAGCAGCAGGGAGGCGAAGGCAATGACCGGCGCCAGGACAAACAACGGCCTGTCGGCGAACGGCGGGATCCAGTCCTCCTTGAAGAAAATCTTGATCATGTCGGCGACCAGCTGCAGGGTACCGAATGGCCCCACCCGGTTTGGGCCGTAGCGATCCTGCCATAGCCCGAGCAGACGTCGTTCCACGATGGTCAGGGCGGCGCCAAGCAGGACAGCACCCAGCAGAATCACCAGGGCCTGGAACATGCCCCAAAGAATCGCCTGCAGCTCCGGACTCAGCCAACTCACGGCTGCACCTCCTCTCCAGCCTCGGGGGTCGACCCTGGCCCGGCAGTCAGCGTTACCCGGCCACTGGCAATCCCCGCAGGAACACAGCCCGCCGGCAGGCCCACCAGGCCAGAGGGCCAGTCGGTTTGCACGCAGGCCGGAAGTGTGACACAGGCCTGTTCGCCGGCTACGGTAATCAAGCCACCCAGCTCCGCGCCAAGTCTGATGGCATCGGCCTCCGAGAGCAGTAACGCAGGGCGTTCCATGCGCTGGCGAATCGGTTCCGCCAGCGCCGAGGTTTCATCACCACCAAACAGTCGGGGCAATACGATGGCGTGAAAGCCCTCGCTGGCCCGCCGGAACGCCAGGGGAATGGCCGAGGCGTAGTGATACTGTCCCGGCTGCGGGTTCAGCAACCGGACCCCGGGATCCCCACCGCGCAGATGGCCCCCCACCTCATCGGTGAACTTGTTCCAGGCCTGGGGCGAATTCCAGCCCGGCGCCCAGGCAAAAGGCACCTGCTGTCGCGGCTCCTGGTAGCCGCTGTAACCCTCCATGGAAAACGCGAACGCGGTGTCCGGATCCTGGGGCGTCCGGGGTTCACTGACATTCTGATCGGCACGCATGGAGGTCCGGCCACTGTACCGGTGCGGCTCCCGGGCCAGCCGCAGCCCTTCAATCCGGTAACTCGCGCCTGGTGCGGCGCCTTCAATCGGGGCCAGTGCCGGACAGGCCTTTGCACAAGCCTCCGTGACCTGATCCAGGGTAATAACCCCGGCATCCGCCTGGTGCTGCCCGGCCGACAGCGCGTGCAGCCAGCGCCAGCTCTCGTGAATTCGGGCCTCGGGCCGCATGTAGGCCGGCTCGAATACCTGGAAAAAGCGCTGGGCACGCCCTTCCAGGCTGACCAGTGTGCCATCCGCTTCGGCAAAGGTGGCGGCCGGCAATACGAAGGTGGCTTGTTCCAGGGTGCGGGTGCGCTGGTGATCCACCACAACCCGCACCTCGGCGCGCTCAAGAGCCGCATTGACCCGGCTATCCGGCAGGCGCTGGTACAGGTCGTTTTCCAGAATCACCACCGCATCGGCTTCGCCGCCAGACAGCTGGTCCAGCGCCCAGTCCAGAGTCTGCCCTCCCATCAGGGACAGCCCCGTGCTGTTCACTTCCCGGCGTACCAGTATCAGACCAGCCCTGGACGCCCGCCGGGCCAGTGCCCGGGCAATGTTCCCGGCGGCGTCCAGTACAGCGGGGCAGGCCAGTGAGCCGCCGCTGACAACCAGCGGACGCTCTGCCTCCATCAGTGCCCGGGCAATCGACTCGGCCCGCTGCTTTAGATCCTCGTCCAGATCCGGAACCGCCGGTGCCAGGGGATCAACGGCGTGGGCGATCGCAAATCCCAGCCGGGCGATGTCGTCAGGCGCCAGGGACAGCCTTGGCCGGGCAATGCCATCGAGTTCGGTAGCAGCAGGGTAGGCAATGAACAGCGGCTGGCGGTGATCCTGGGCCAGGGTTTTCATAGCCTCGGCATTCCAGTCGGGAATCCCCAGCTTCGCGGCCCGATCCGCCGGTGGCGCAATCACCGCCTGGCGGATCGACAGCCCCAGACGAGCGGCGCTTTCCATGGGATCCTCGCCGAGCACCAGCACCGCATCATGCTCTTCCACTTCCCGAAGCGTCGGCACCTTCAATCCGCAGCTTCGGGTGAGCTCGTTCATTCGATCAAGGCAGGCCTGCTCCCGGGCCTCAATCCCGGTGGCAAAGTTCGCCGCCCCCACCAGTTCCCGGAGCTGGAAATTACTCTCCAGGCTGGCCCGCGGGGAACCAATGCCGATCACCCGGCGGGCATGCTTCAGGGCATCGCCAATGCGGGCCAGGGCAGCGTCCACCGAGAGTTCTTCTGGTTGCCCGGTTTCGGAGGAATGCCACTCCGGAACCCGTGGCCGGTCGGCGCGGTTCACATAGCCGTAGCCAAACCGTCCCAGATCGCAGAGAAAATAGCCGTTAACGTCACCGTTAAAGCGGTTTTCAATCCGGCGAATATCGCCATAACGCTCACCCGGGCTGATGTTGCAGCCCATGGCACACTGGTGGCAGATACCCGGCGCAAACTGCAGGTCCCACTTGCGGGTGTAATGGTCGGAATGGCTCTGGTCCGTAAACACGCCAGTCGGGCATACTTCGGTCAGATTACCGGCAAACCGGCTTTCCAGCGTGCCCTCCTCGTGGCGCCCGAAGTAGATGTTGTCCTTGGCCCCGAACGCGCCCAGGTCAGTGCCTCCGGCGTAATCGTTGTAAAAGCGCACGCAGCGGTAGCAGGTAATACACCGGTTCATCTCATGGGCGATGAACGGACCCAGGTACTGGTTCCGGCGGGTGCGCTTGCGGAACCGGTAGCGGCGCCGGTCGTGGCCGGTCATCACGGTCATGTCCTGCAGGTGGCAATGGCCGCCTTCCTCGCACACCGGGCAGTCGTGGGGATGGTTGATCATCAGCCACTCCACCACACTGGCACGGAAGGCCCGGGCCTCCTCGTCCTCGATATCAATCCGGGTCTGATCCGCAGCCGGCGTCATGCAGGACATCACCAGCATGCCCTTATCGTCGTCCTCGTCCTTGTACTGGCGCACGGCACACTGGCGGCAGGCACCGACACTGCCCATGGCGGGGTGCCAGCAGAAGTAGGGAATGTCCAGGCCCAGGGACAGGCAGGCCTGGAGCAGGTTGTCTGCACCGTTGACCTCGTAGCTCTGGCCGTCCACATGAATGGTTGCCATGGTGCCGGTTTACTCCCTGTTCACGGTCAGTGACTGATTCATACTTCCCCCACCGGAATCGGATCCGAATGGGCCTTGCCCCTCGGGTAATGGACGCCCTGCTGGAATTCGTGCCGGAAGTGCCGGAGGGCAGTCTGCAATGGCATCGCCGCCCCCGGGGCGTGGGCACAAAAGGTCAGCCCCGGGCCACAGTCGGCGGCCAGCTTATCCAACAGTTCGACATCGCCTGCCTCGCCCTCGCCCCGTTCCAGGGCCAGTAGCAACTTCACGGTCCAGGGCAGGCCGTCCCGGCAGGGGGTGCACCAGCCACAGGACTCCCGGGCGAAAAACTCCTCCAGATTGCGCATCAGCGAGACCATGCTCTGGTCTTCTGTGACCACGGTAATCAGCCCCGTGCCCAGGCGACTGCCTTCCTTGCCCACGGTATCGAAATCCAGGGGCAGATCCAGGTGCTCCGGCAGCAGAAAGCCGGTGCTGGCACCGCCGGGCAGCCAGGCCTTGAGTGTCCGGCCGCCGCGCAGGCCACCGGCACGGTCCAGGATTTCCCGGCCGGTGACTCCGATGGGTAACTCCCAGAGCCCGGGACGGCTGACCAGCCCCGAGGCGCCATAAAGCTTGGTGCCACCGTCATCGGTGCGATCCCCGGACAGCCCCTGGTACCAGTCGGCACCACGCAGCATCACGGCCGGCACATTGCACAGGGTCTCAACATTGTTCACCACCGTGGGCTTGCCCCAGGCACCCGACTGGCCGGGAAACGGGGGTTTGGCCCGCGGGTTCGCCCGCTTTCCCTCCAGGGAGTTGAGCAGGGCGGTTTCCTCCCCGCAGATATAGCGCCCGGCGCCGGTATGCACTGCAATATCGAAATCGAAGCCGCTGCCGGCAATGTCTGGCCCGAGCCAGCCCGCCTCACGGGCTTCGGCCAGTGCACCGGCCAAAACCCTGGCGGATTCCACATACTCCCCGCGAAGAAAGATGTAGCCATAGCGGGCGTTATTGGCAAAAGCCGCCAGGATCATGCCTTCAATAAGCAGATGCGGCTGCTGCTCCATAAGCAGGCGGTCCTTGAAGGTGCCCGGTTCCATCTCATCGGCATTGCAGACGATATACCCCCGGGGCATGTCGCCGCCCTGCATGGTGAGGCTCCATTTCAAGCCGGCGGAAAAACCGGCGCCACCGCGGCCACGGACATTGGCCTCCTTCATGGCGGCGATAACGGCCTGGGGATCATGTTCGTTCAGGACCTGCCGGACCGAGCGGTAGCCGTCTTTTGATTCGTAGTCCTTCAGGTCGACCACTTGGCCATCATCCCGGAGCCGCCAGGTCAGGGGATGGGTCTCCGGCTTCCGCTCGGAAGCGGGCTGGAGCAGTCGGCTGCGATAGGTGGGAGACTGACGCTGGGTATTCACGAATAACCCTCCAACACATCGGCAAGATCGTCGGCGCCCACCGGACCGTAGACGTCGTCATCGATCATCATCGCCGGGCCGCCATCGCAGGCCCCCAGGCAACACACGGGCAAGAGGGTGAAGCGACCATCGGCGGAAGTTTCACCCAGGCCGATGCCCAACCGCTCGATCAAGGCATCCCGTAGCTGGTCAAAACCGGTCAGAAAACAGGAGCTGGAGTCGCACACCAGAATCACATGGCGCCCCACCGGCTGCCGGAAGATCAGGCTGTAGAAGGTGGCTACTCCCTCTACACTGGCCGGGCCCACCCCCAGCACCCGGGCAATGGCGGCAATGGCCCCGTCAGGCACCCAGCCATGACGACGCTGGACAATCTTCAGCGCCTCGATGCAGGCCGCCTGAGGCTGCTCGTAATGACCCGCCTCTTCGCGCATGGCGGCTTCGTCCTCCGGGTGCAGCTGGAAGCCGTCGGTGGCCAGGGTTTGATGACCAGATGCCTGAGGGTTTGATGCCGGTGTCTGTTCCATCATCAGCGGTCCACGTCAGCCATAACAAAATCAATGCTGCCCAGATGGGCGATCAGGTCCGGCACGAAGCCTCCCCGCATCACACTCGGAATCTGCTGCAGATGCGGGAAACTCGGTGTCCGTATCCGGGTTCGGTAACTCATGGTGCTGCCATCACTGGTCAGGTAATAACTGTTGATGCCCTTGGTGGCCTCCACCATCTGCATCGATTCCTGGGGCTTGAGTACCGGCCCCCAGGACACCTGCAGAAAGTGGGTAATCAGGGTTTCAATGTGTTCCAGCATCCGCTCCCGGGGCGGCGGGGTGGTGAGCGGGTGATCTGCCTTGAAGTCGCCGGATGGCATGTGATTCACGCACTGCTGGATAATTCGCAGGCTCTGGCGCATTTCCTCGATACGGAGCTGACCCCGGTCGAACACATCGCCACGTTCTCCCAGGGGCACCTCGAATTCGAAGTTGTCATAGCCGGAGTAGGGCCGCTGCTTGCGCAGATCAAAATTGCACCCCGTGGCCCGCAGATTCGGCCCGGTAACCCCCCAGGCCAAGGCTTCGGCGGTGTTGAAGGCCGCCACGCCGCGGGTCCGCTCCCGCACCAGGGCATTCTCCATCATCGCCCGCTCGTATTCCCGAAGCCGTGGGGGCATCCAGTCCAGGAATTCCTGCACCAGCTTTTCCCAGCCCTGGGGTAAATCCTGCATCACGCCGCCAATGCGATACCAGGCCGGGTGCATGCGGAAGCCGGTGATCCCCTCAATCACCTTGTAGCCCCGTTGCCGGTCGCTGAAAGTGAAAAAAACCGGCGTCATTGCGCCCAGATCTTGCAGGTAGGTGCCCAGGAACAGCAGATGGCTGGTGATCCGGAACATCTCGGCCATCATCACTCGGATCGTTTTGACCCGGTCCGGCACCTCAATCCCCGCCAGTTTTTCAACCGCCAGCACGTAAGGCAGGTTGTTCATCACCCCGCCGGTGTAATCAATGCGGTCGGTGTAGGGAATAAAGCTGTGCCAGGACTGGCGCTCCGCCATCTTCTCCGCGCCCCGGTGGTGGTAGCCGATATCCGGCACGCAGTCGACAACTTCCTCGCCATCCAGCTGCAGGACAATGCGAAAGGCACCGTGGGCAGACGGATGATTGGGCCCCAGATTCAGGAACATAAACTCGGCGCCGTCCCTTTCCCGGGCCATGCCCCAGGCCTCGGGCACGAACTGCAGCGCTTCCTGTTCTTTTTCCTGCCCTTCCACTGTCAGAGTATAGGGGTCAAATTCCGTGGCCCGGGCCGGGTAGTCCTTGCGCAGGGGATGGCCGGTCCAGGTCGGAGGCATCAGCAGCCGCTGCAGATGGGGATGGTCGGAAAAGCCGATCCCGAACATGTCCCACACCTCGCGCTCGTACCAGTTGGCCGCCGGGAACACACCGGTGGCGGTGGGCAGGCTCAGATCCTCCTCGTTCAGGGCCACCTTGAGCATGATGTCGCTGTTCCGGGCAATCGACATCAGCTGGTAGAACACCGTGAAATCCGAATCCGGCAGGCCGTGACGGTGGCCACGCAAGCGCTCGTCGATGGCCGACAGATCATAGAGCAGATCAAAGGGAGCATTCAGGTTCTTGAGGTACCCCAGCATATCGGTCAGTGAATCCCGCGTTACCCAGAGCACCGGCATACCGGTACGCGTGTGCTGGCAATACTGCACACTGGCGCCGAAGTCCCGCTGAAGGGCTTCAACCAATTCGTCACCGGCGGTTTCCATAGCCATGCTCGTGGTCTGACTCCTGATACCCGGTTGTGGAATGACAATCCCTGGCTCTACAGCTTGTCAGGCGTCCTCAGTTCAGTGGCCTGAATGCGCTGATCACGCCATTTTTCTCTCTGTGATGGCATCTCGGCCCGGTAGACCCCCTGGTCCCCCACCACCCAGGACAACGGCCGGCGTTCTTCCTGGATGGAGTCCTGCAACAGTTGCAGGCCTTGCAGGAAGGCCTCGGGACGGGGCGGGCACCCTGGCACGTAAACGTCGACGGGCAGAAACTTATCCACGCCCTGAACCACGGAATAGATGTCGTACATGCCTCCGGAATTGGCGCAGGAACCCATGGAAATTACCCATTTGGGCTCCAGCATCTGGTCGTACAGCTGCTGGATCACCGGCGCCATCTTGATGAAACAGGTGCCGGCAATCACCATGAAATCCGCCTGTCTGGGGGACGCCCGAATCACTTCCGAACCAAAACGGGCGATGTCATGGGGCGAGGTGAAGGCGGTGGTCATTTCCACATAGCAACAGGACAGCCCGAAGTTATACGGCCACAGGGAGTTTTTCCGACCCCAGTTCACTGCCGAGTTGAGTACCTCACTCAACTTGCCGGTGAAGACATTGCGCTCGAGCTGCTGCTTCACCGGATCCTCGGTTTTTTCCCGGCGGTCCACCGGATAACGGGCATCGTCTCCCGTCGGACCCTCGGCACGGGTCAGGGTATAGGCCATGACATTCCTCCATTGATGCGCAGGCCCCTCACACCCCGCACCATCCGGCCGGGGCACTCGGGAGAGGCGTTGCTATGCACCGCGTTTGCCGGCGGGCCTGGTTTCCGGAGCCCAATCAAGAGCACCGGAGCGGCTGTCGTAAATAAGACCTGCCAGCAGGATAAAGATGAACACAGCGGCGCCCCAGAACCCGGTCCAGCCAACATCTCGGATCACAATGGCCCAGGCAAACAGAAATACCGCCTCGATATCAAAGATGACGAACAGCATGGCCACCAGATAGAACTTCACCGAAAAACGCTGGCGTGCGCTGCCGGCACCGACGATGCCGGACTCAAACGGAAGGGACTTGCTGATCCCGTGGCTGCGCCCTCCAAGCAGGCTCGAGGCGCCCACCATGAAGGCACACAGGCCGAGTACGGCAAAAATAAAAAAGCCGGTCGCCCAGTATTCGGCCATGCTTTCCCCTCGACAACCCAACGGCTGTGGTGTTGAACATCTGTCTTAAAAGCTAGCAACGGCCCCCGGTTTGCGCAAACCGCAGCAGTCAAAGGACTCGCAAACGTGCAACCATATGATGCAAAAGATTTTACGGATGGAGCAGGGGAGTATGAGAAGATGGAAATGGAGCGGGTGAAGGGAATCGAACCCTCGTATGCAGCTTGGGAAGCTGCCGTTCTGCCATTGAACTACACCCGCAGGCACGATCACTGCGAGAGCAATATAAGCGCTCTGCCCGCCCCGGGGCAAGCATTCTGTCTGGAGCATAAATGGACCCCACCCTGACCCTGATTGGCGCCCTGATGCTGGTTATCAGCATAGTGCTCAGCCCGCTTTCCAGTCGGGTGGGCATGCCTGTGCTGCTGATCTTTCTGGTTGTGGGCATGATGATGGGCGAGGACGGCCCGGGCGGAATCGAATTCGATGATTTTGAACTGGCCTTCGTGATCGCCAATCTGGCGCTGGGGGTCATCCTGCTGGATGGTGGCATGCGCACTCGCGCCGAGACCTTCCGTGTCGGCCTGAAACCCGCCCTCGTTCTGGCTACGCTCGGTGTGGCTATGACAGCCGGCGGTGCGGCAGTTGTAGCCTGGTGGGTGTTCGATTTGCACTGGCTGACAGCGCTGCTGATTGGCGCCATCATTTCCTCCACCGATGCCGCTGCCGTGTTCTCACTGCTTCAGGGCCGGGGTCTGCACCTGAACGAGCGGGTCAGTGCCACTCTGGAAATTGAATCCGGCAGCAACGATCCGATGGCCATTTTCCTGACCCTGATGCTGGTTACCCTGATTGGCAACACCGGCGATCAGGCCGGCTGGGCAGCGCTGACGATGCTGGTTAAACAGTTCGGAATTGGCGGTATCGCAGGTATTCTTGGCGGCTTTGCAGTCGTGGAGCTGGCCAACCGCATTCGGCTGACGCCCTCGCTCTATCCGCTGCTGGTGGCAGCCGCCGGCATTTCTGTATTTTCCGCCACCAACGCCCTGGGGGGGAGCGGCTTCCTGGCGATTTACCTGACCGGTGTGGTGATCGGCAACCGCCATGTACGGATGATGCCGATGATCCTTCAGGTCCACGATGGCCTGGCCTGGCTGGCACAGCTATGCCTGTTCCTGATGCTTGGTTTGCTGGTCAATCCATCCGATCTGGTTCCGCTGGCCGGTGGTGGCCTGATACTGGCGCTGGCACTCATTTTCGTGATTCGCCCGCTTACCGTTATGCTCACCCTCTGGCCGTTCGCCTTTAACAGGCGAGAGCTGGGCTTTATCAGCTGGGTCGGACTGCGTGGAGCGGTTCCGATCGTTCTGGCGCTGTTCCCGATCATTGCGAACCTGCCGGAGGCGCAGCTGGTGTTCCACGCGGCCTTCTTCATAGTCCTTGTTTCCCTGCTGGTTCAGGGCACCACCATGGCGCCCCTGGCCCGCAAACTGCGGCTGGAGGTTCCTGCCGGGGAGGATCCTTACCGCCGGCTGCCCCTGGATGCCCCTGCGGCGGGTGATCACGAATTGATGCTCTTCCCTTTGCGCGGCGAGAGCTGGGAGACTCCGCGCCGCCTGAGCCAGCTGCGATTTCCGGAGAACACAGCTGTGGCTGGTGTGTTCCGAAACCGGGTCTGCCTGCAACCCAAGGGTGATCTGGAAGTGGCCAGCGGCGATATGGTTGCGATGTTCGCCACGCCCGGCGTGTTGCCGGAGCTGGGCAAGGCTCTGAGTGGCCGCCACGCACCCAAATACCTTGCCGAGCGGGCATTCTTTGGTGATTTCGTTCTCAATGGCGATGCGCTTCTGGGGGATGTGGAACAGGTCTACGGCATTGAATTCGATGAACTGCCCCCGGAACTGTCCCTGGCCGAATGCTTTGCCAGGCGTACCAAGGGGCACCCGGTTGTTGGTGATATCGTAACCCTTGGGCCGGTCACACTGGTCGCCAGGGCCACCAATGCTGACCAGGTGACCAAGGTCGGACTCAAGATGGACAGTTCACAAAACAGCTGATCAGCAAACGGGATAGCCAAAAAAGTTAACAAAACCCCTTAACAAATCGCAGGCGGGCTATGGTATAAACCGTCTGTACAAAGATTAATCATTGGTAAGTTAACGATATGCTGATTACTCGCGCTGCTTTCTCCGCCCTCGTCCTGTTCTGGCTGGCAACGACTCCTCAGGCCATGGCCACGGAGTTGCTGGCCAAAGCCGACACCCGGATGCCTACAGAAACCACATACATCCCCGCAGATATCGAGGATGTCAGCAAGGTGGTGGTTCGAAAAAGTGAGCGGCGACTGTACCTTATGAATGACGAGAGGGTGGTCCGCAGTTATCGCGTTTCCCTGGGGGACAATCCGGAAGGCCACAAGTTGTATCAGGGTGACGAACGCACCCCTGAAGGCACCTACACACTGGACTGGCGCAACTCTGAAAGCGATTTCTACAGGTCCATCCACATTTCATACCCCAGCGAGCGGGATCGGGAGCTGGCGTCTGCCTGGGGCCTGGATCCCGGTGGCAGCATCATGATTCACGGCTTGCCAAATGGCGAGGAAGATATGGCGTTTGCCTATCGCGGTCTCGACTGGACCGACGGCTGCATCGCGGTTACCAACGAGGAGATCGACGAAATCTGGCAACTCGTGTCCGACGGCACTCCGATCAGCATTCATCCCTGAAGCACCTCTGAAAAAAACTGACCACAGCATTAAGTTGTTGTCATACCCTAAGAATATTTACCTATCCTGAGTTAACATTTTGCCTCACAGTGTTTTACACTGTTTAACGACTCCGGTAGTCATCGCCTATTGCACCTATCAGGCAGGTTGACAGGAAGTCGTCTATACTGACTTCCGGATCACAGGAAATAACTCGACCAATAAGGGGATTTATAATGCGTAAACTGACGATCGCCGGTTTTGCACTGGCCACTGCTCTGACTGCAGGTTGTGCCACAACGGATCAGGGTGCCCTCGACGAAGCAAATGCAACAGCAAGCTCTGCTGAGAGCACTGCTGAAAATGCAATGAACACCGCTAACAGCGCTGCCAGCACTGCCCGTACCGCCCAGCGGACCGCGGAAGAAGCACTGGCCGCTGCCAAGGCAGCTCAGAAAGCTGCTGATGAAGCAAACGAGCGTGCCAAGCGCATGCTTGAGCGTTCCAGCCAGAAGTAAGGCTGAAGCGTAGTGAGAGAGGCCGGCATTGCCGGCCTTTTTTATGCCTCGGGTTCCGGTTTTTCCGGAGACACCGGTTTGTTCTCCTTCAGGAACGTCGTCATCAGTTCCATCGGCAACGGGAACACGATGGTGGCGGAATTGGTGTTACTCATATCCGCCAGGGTCTGAAGGTACCGCAACTGCATTGATCCCGAGTTTCTGGACATAACATCTGCCGCTTCCACCAGCTTCTTTGACGCCTGCAATTCGCCTTCGGCGTGTATCACCTTGGCGCGACGTTCGCGCTCTGCCTCCGCCTGACGGGCAATGGCCCGGATCATGGATTCGTTCAGGTCCACGTGCTTGATTTCCACATTGGCCACCTTGATGCCCCACTCCTCCGTCTGGGCATCGATAATCTCCTGAATATCGGCATTGAGCTTGTCCCGCTCCGAGAGCATTTCATCCAGATCATGCTTGCCCAGCACCGAACGCAGTGTCGTTTGTGCCAGTTGGCTGGTGGCCGAGTTGAAATCCTCGACCCGGATGATCGCTCGCTCCGGATCCACTACCCGATAATAGAGCACGGCATTTACCCGAACCGTGACGTTATCCTTGGAAATCACGTCCTGACTGGGCACATCGAGTACAATGACCCGCAGGTCAACCCGGACCATCTGTTGAATACCCGGGATTATGATCATCAGGCCTGGACCTTTCACCCCCTGGAATCGTCCGAGGAAGAAGACAACGCCACGTTCATACTCCGGCAGAATCTTGATGGCCGAACCAAGAATCAGCAACAACACCACGATGGGTGCAAGATAGGGAACCAATTCGCCAATCATACCGCCTCCTTGCTTTGCTGTTAGTCTCTGCTTGCCGGGGTCAGCCGTTTTCCGGGATAACCCTGACGCTTACCGTTAATCCCTCGACTGCCGCAATACTGACCCGGTCACCCTCGCTGACCGGCTCATCACTGATGGCATTCCATCGTTCACCGCTGATCCTGACATGCCCCCTGTAGTGGCCGTGCTCTGCGGAAAAATCGTCCAGCGACACCCCCTCCTCATGGGTTAACTGTTCCGTGCCACTGACTGGATGCCTGCGGCGCAGACCAATGAACCTTGTGACCGTCCAGAGGATAAATCCGGCTGCGACTGCAGCCGTGCCGCCAATCGTCGGCAGCGAAATATCCCGGTGACTGCCATCCATCAGGATGACCGAACCCGTTACGAAGGCCACGATTCCCCCAACACCCAATATCCCGAAACTTGGCACAAAGGCTTCGCCGACGATAAAGGCAAGACCGAGCATAATCAGCGCCAACCCAGCATAGTTCACAGAGAGAACCTGGAAAGCAAACAGGGCCAGAATCAGGCAGATGGCACCAACCACGCCGGGCACCACCGCGCCAGGGTTTGCCAGCTCGAAAATAATGCCGTAAAACCCGATAATCATCAGGAAGTAGGCAACGTTCGGATCGGTAATCACGGACAGCAGACGGGTTCGCCAGTCCGGTTGGGAGCGGACAACTTCAAGATTTGTGGTTGCCAGCGTCATCTCTCCTGAGGCCATGCGAACCTGGCGGCCGTCGACTTGCTGAAGCAGATCCCGGACATTCGGAGCAACCACGTCTATAACGTTCTTCTCAAGCGCTTCAGCAGCACCAAGATTCACCGCCTCCCGCACCGCCTCTTCTGCCCAGTCAGCATTCCGGCCATGGCGCTCAGCGAGCCCGCGAATGTAACTGACGGCATCTTCCAGTACCTTACGCTCCATGGCAGTGCTGCCGCGACGTTTGCTGTCCTCTTCCCCGGTGCCCTCTTCGGCAGCAAGAGATTCAGCCCCGGACTCATCGCCCTGCTTGGCATCAGCGTCTTTGGAGGCAGGCTCACTCGACGGCTCCGGAGTGCCAGGCAGCCCCCCCATCTGGACCGGAGTGGCCGAGCCCAGGTTGGTTGCCGGTGCCATGGCGGCGATGTGACTGCCATACAGAATATAGGTTCCGGCACTGGCTGCACGGGCGCCCTGGGGAGAAACATAGGTGGCAACGGGAACTTCGGAGGCAAGGATGGCTTTGATGATGCCCCGCATGGAGTCCATCAGCCCGCCAGGTGTGTCCATTTCAATAATGACAATTCCCGCACCTTCAGATTCAGCCTGGCGAATACCGCGGGTGACATAATCCATGGTGGCGGGACCGATGGCGCCCTCAACAGTAAGCACCAGGGCGGTGCCAGACGACGTCTGCTGGGCAAAGACCTGGTGCGCCAGAGAACTCAACGCAAGCATCGTGCCGGTCAATAAAGCCAGCGCCCAAAGCTTCAGGCGAAGGGTGCCCGGTGATTGCTTGAAACGGTGTACCTGCATAAGACCTCCCTGACTACTTATCAGTTTAGAAGATCCGGGCGCTACCGTATCAGAAATAAAGCTGCTGCTCTGGCCTGCTCTCCGGCTCGGACGCCTTTTCGTCAACGGTCTCGTCCGCAGCCATCTGGGTGACCCGTTCGCCGATCATGGTGGGAATACCGTCAGCCTGATCCACCGCAAGCTCAATAGTGGCCCGCTTGACCTCGACACCCGGATTGCTGGCGCGGAAGGCCTCAACCTCCGAGAAAACCTGCTGCCACAAACGATCCCGATCCTCACGGGGGTATTCTTCATGAGGACGATGCACTTCCAGCCAGACCTCACCCTCAGACAGACCAATCTTAACGGCATCATGCACTATCTGGACGGGTGTGCCCTTCTCGACCTGGTACACGAACCTTGAAATATCTTCGTTATACATTCGAAAACAGCCATGGCTGACCGGCATACCCACACCAAACTGTTTGTTGGTGCCATGGATCAGGTAACCCTCTTTGCTCAGCATCAGGGCATGACTACCCAGTGGGTTCCCCGGACCGGCGGGAATCATTCGGGGCAGGTAATCACCCGACGCTTCATACTCAGCCCGAATGCTCGCCGGCGGGTACCAGGCAGGGGATTCCAGAGGCATGGTCACCTTCGCATCGGTCAGCGGTGACGGATTCTCCGAGGTGCCCACCCCGACTGGATAAACCTGTACGCCTGCACCAGTGAAGTAGTACAGCCGGTATTCCGCCAAATTGATGACAATACCCTCCCGCCTGGCATCCGGAAGTACGTATTGCCTCGGCAGGGTGATCGTTGTGCCTTCCCCGGGCAGCCAAGGGTCGACGCCGGGGTTGGCCTTCACCAGCTCCAGATAACCCAGGGCCAGACGATTACCAATGGCTGCGAAGGTGTCCTCGTAACTGCTCTCATAAACGGCCAGCTGTCCCGCCAGATCGCCCTGGACCGGGAAAGTGGGAACGCGGGGGCTTCGGTCCGGGGCTTTCGGGCTTTCCGTCTCGCCTGCATTATCTCCACCCTTTGCAGCCACACCCTCTAACGACTCCGCAGCCTGAAGCACCGGGAGCATCAGGGACTGCGCCAGGGAAAATACCGCCAACCATCTCAACCACATAGACAAAGTTCCGAAAGCATCAGAGCACCCTCGTGTTGACAGCAGGTACCCTCAGGAGTTCACGTAGGTTGCCCATACCGTGACAACAGCAAGCGCAACAAACAGAACACTTGCACCAATTCGCGCTGTGGCAAGGGACAACCGCGCCCTCAACCAGTGCCCCGCCATAATAACGGGTATATTGCCAGGCAGCATCCCCACCGTGGTTTCCGGGGTAACCTGGCCGGAACACTAGACCCGCATCCGCCAAACGGGTACCGCTGCGACGGCCACAAACACCGCCACCATCCACCAGGCCGAATGGAAGGCGTTGATCGTCGGCATTCCCGCACTGTGCTCACCGAACTCAATGACCAGTGCCACCAGGTTGACACCGAAAGCACCGCCAAGCTGTCGCATGAAGTTCAGGGTACTGGAACCGGCACCCAGTTCCTGAGGTTCGAGCGGATTGAGAGCACCCGTTGACAGTGCCGGAAGCATAAAACCGATACCGATCCGGCCCAGCACTGCCCATAGAACCAGCCAGCCAAAGGCCAGATCCAGGTCCGAAAGGGCAAACAACACGGCCGAAAGGGCAAATATCGCAATGCCAAAGACCACCAGCTTGCGGGCGCTCTGCTTGTCCGCCAGGCGGCCGGCCAACGGGAAAATCATGCCCAGGACAATCCCGGCCGGCAACATCAACAACCCGGCTTCTGTCGCCGTGAATTCCAGCGCGGTCTGAACAAACAGTGGAATCAGGTAGGTGGATCCGAACAGGGCAAAACCAAGTGCCATGGCACCCAGGCAAGCATAGAGAAAGGTTGGCTTGCGCAACAGGCTGATATTCACTAACGGGTGCCGGGTGCGCCGCTCCCGGAAGATAAAGAGCACCAGGGTTGCCATCGCCAACAGTGCCTCGGCCGCAATCCATGCCTGCTGTCCGTCCGTTTTCTGCAACCGGTTCAGTGTATCCAGTGACAGGGCAATGGTAGCCCCGAGCAACACCAGGCCGGGAAGGTCAAAACGGTAGGGAGCCGGCCGGGACACGGGCAGAGGCAGGAAACGCCAGGCCATCAGGACACCAGCAAGGGTGACCGGAGCCGGGGCAAACATCACATATCGCCAGCTCAGCTGATCAACCAGAAAGCCGCCCAGTACCGGGCCCAGAGCCGGCGCCAGGATCACGCCCATACCGTAGATGCCCATGGCCTGGCCGCGGCGGTTGCGGGGGAAAATGCGGAACACCAGGTACATCCCCATGGGCTGCATGAGGCCGGCCATGGCGCCCTGACCAATCCGGGCAGCAATCAGCTGTTCCGGCGAGCTGGCGAACCCACCGGCAAGGGAAATCAGCGTGAACAGGGACATGGCCGTGGCCAGGGTTTTGCGAACCCCGAAATGATCCAGCAACCAGGAAGAGGCGAGCATGGTGGTGGTCATGGCGGCGATGAACCCGGTTGCCAGCCAGTGCACCTGGCCCTGACGGATACCGAACTCCACCATGATGTCGTGCAGCGCTACGTTGACCACAGTGGCGCTGAGAACAGTGGCCATGGTACCTGTAACCACCGTAACCAGTGCCAGCCAGCGCCAGCGATCTCCGTAGCGGGCCTTCAGGCCCTCAACCGAGTTATCAGCCAAGGATTACTTCTGCTTTTCAGCGTTTTCCAGAATTTTGTGGAACACCTTGACGGTACACTCGATCTCTTCGTCGCTGATGCCCTTGAGCATTTCCTCCCGAAGTACCTCGGCGCGTCCCGAAAGATCATCCATAAAGGCGCGGCCTGCGTCCGTCAGGTGCAGGCGGCGAGCCCGGCGATCATTCGGGCAAGGCCGCCGTTCAATCAGCCCCTGCTGTTCCAGGCTGTCCAACAGCCGAACCAAGGTCGGATTTTCGATCGCCATGAGGCTGGCCAGTTCACGCTGGGTCAGGCCTTCGCCGCCCTTTTCCAGATACACCATGGTGCTCCACCGGGCCTGGGTCACGCCAAGATCCTTTAGGCGCTCATCCAGCATTTTTCTCCAGCGGCGGGTCACCCGGGCTACCGCGAAAGGAAACTGCTCTCTCATCTGTCGTCACTCCGTTCAAAAAGGACCAAGATCAAGCCGTCGGAAAGACCGGCAAGCCGCCAGTAAATTACATTATCGGAAAGTTACCAATAGTATGCTAACCATTGACATAAAAACAGATATGAAAGTAAAAACAAAATCGGGGAAAACCGAGAGCTGCGTCAGCTGGCCTGACGCAGCTCCTCCTGCATCTCATCGACTTCAGGAGACTGGTGGAACTCGATATTCCGCGGATCAAGCTCGGCAAGTACTGGCGACGTATCCGGCATGGCGGGCACAAAGTGTTCCTGATCTTTCACCGCAACATCCTCGGTATGACTGATCCGATAGCTGGTGATAACGGCCAGCATCAGCAGGAAGCCGGCATTGCCCAGAAACAGCCCTTTTGGCCCCACTAGATTAATCAGTTCGGCCATCGCAACGGGTCCGATCACACTGCCAACACCGTAACTGAGCAGCAGCGTGGCGCTGGCCGCAACAATCCGGGCACTCTCCATGCGGTCATTGGTGATGGCGACTGCAATCGGATACAGATTGGCAGACAGGCCCGTAAACAAGCCCACCAGCAGGGTCAGTAACCAGAGGTTGGACGCCCCCAGAACCCCGACACTGCCAGCCGCCACAGCGGCAGACAACGCCACCCAGAACATCACCCGACGACGGTCAAACCGATCACAAAGCCGGCCCAGGGGCCAGGCCAGAATCATTGCGGCCACGATAGCACTGGCCATGAAGGTGGATGTCCTGGCAACGTCCAGCCCCACCAGCGTGGCGTAAACCGGCCCGAGCGCGTAAAAGCCGCCAATCATGATGCCACAGACCAAAGCACCGGCGACGCCAGTGAAAGACTCACGAGCCAGGGTAAAGATGGAAATGCGCTGAACCTGTTCAATCACCGGTGCTTCCATTCTGGTCAACGACAGCGGCACCAGGGCCAGAACCAACAGAATTGCAGCAATCGAGAACGGCATGAAGTTGGCCGGGTCGCCAATATTGACGATCAGCTGGCCACCGGCGGCCGAGAGGTAAAATACAATCTGGTAAACGGCAAACAGGGCGCCCCGGTTGGCGTTGGTTGCCCGGCTCGAAAACCAGCTCTCGATAACCACCAGAACCCCGGCAATGCTGAAACCGGAAAGCACTCGCAGTGCGGCCCAGAAAATCTCGGAGATGGCCATCGGATAGAGCAGAGAGGTTACAGCCGCGATAGCGGCAAACACCGCAAAGGCACGGATGTGACCGACCCGGCCAATAATCCGGTGAACGTAGAGCGTACCCAGAACAAAGCCTACGGAATAACACACCAGAATCCAGCCGATAATATCCGGCGATATGGCCTCAATGCTGAGACGGATGCCCAACAGAGTCATCAGGAATGCATTACCACTGACCAGCAGAATGATGCTCAGCATCAGGGCAGACAGGGAGGTGACCATTCGGGTCATTACAACAACTCCGGGGTATTTATCGGAATGATGAAACTGAAAGTAGCAGCAACCACCGGACTTTGCCGGCTGCGTATTAGATCAGGAGCTTGAGGTGAAACCACTAAGCACTTGCCGCAACCCGTTAACTGCGTCACAAAACCGGTAAAGGCCGCTATAATGCTGTTTAACAGAGTTTTACATTAATGTGCCGTAACAGACCCTGCGTACCGGAGCGGGTAACATGAAACCAAGCTATTCATAAGATCATGAGCGCCTGGTTATGAAAAAAACGGACTGGCCCATCCGCTGGGATCTGCTGCTTCGCTACCGACTGATTGAAACCATTGCCCTGTGGGAAGGTCGCCTGACGACCAATCACATCTGTCACAGCTTTGGCATTGGTCGTCAGCAAGCATCCAAGGACATCAATACTTACCTGCGTGAGCTGGCGCCGGGCAATCTGGTGTACGATCGTCACCTGAAAGGCTATGTACCCGCCGCGAAATTTCGCCCGGTGGTTACCCGGGGCCTGGTGAATGAGTACCTCGACCTGCTTGACCGCCAGCAAAACCTGAGCAACACCTTCGAGTCGCTGAACATCGACCTGCCCGACAGTGTCGTTGTTCAGGGCCCCAACCGGGTGATTGCACCGGAAACCATGCGCGCGGTGGTTGCCGCCACGCGGCAGGGCCGACAGTTACGGGCCAGCTATGCATCCCTGAGCCGGCCTGAAGCCGTGGAAAGCATCCTTGAACCCCACGCCCTGGTTTGTGTCGGCAATAGCTGGCACCTTAGGGCTTGGTGCGATTCAAACCGGGAGTTCCGCGACTTCGCCCTGAGCCGTTTCCGCACCTCCCCGGATGCCCTTAGGCAACGTGCGAAACGCACCCGTGAGCAAGACAAAGACTGGAACCGCGAGGTTACTCTGGTGATCACACCGGACCAGCGCCTGACCCAGGCTCAGCAACAGATTATTGCCGCGGACTATGGCATGGAACGCGGCCGGCTGGAGATTGATGCCCGGGCAGCACTGGCACCCTACGTACTTTCGCGCCTGGGGATTACCTTCGACAACCAGCACCCGGATCCTCTTGTACAGCAACTTGAGCTGGCCAATCCGGATCAGCTAGGTTTCGGCAGCAAACGTGAACAGGCACTCAAAGCCGTTGCCGGCCTCTGCTAAACTGCCGGCGTGAGCGTCAAATGCCGGTTTCTATCCTTCCTCAGTTTTCTTGTTCTGCCGTTTCTGCCAGTTGCAGCAACGGCAGCCTCAGCCTGTGGTGGGCCAGCCACAGCTATTTCAGCTGTCCAGGGTAACGGCCCCGACTCTCCGCTCACCGGCCAGACAGTAACGGTGGAGGGCATCCTTACCCTGGATTCCCGTTCACAAGGCGGGTTTGGCGGCTTCTATCTGCAGCAGGCAGATCATCAGACCGACAACGACCCGGCCACATCGGAAGCGGTTTTCGTCTATACCAGTCGGAATACCGGACACCCCGGCATGCGCCTGCGAATAACCGGCAAGGTCAGGGAATACCACGGCCTGACCGAATTGGTGGCGGTGCGGAGCATCCGAATGTGCGGCCTGGAACCGCAGCCTGAGCCTGTCACCATCGAGCTGCCCTGGTCCATGAATCCCGAGAGCCTGGAGAACATGAGGGTGATCTTCCGCTACCCCCTGACAGTAGTGGATAACTACAATCTGGCGGAATACGGCGAACTGGCATTGGCGGCATCGGATCAGGTCCAGCCCACCGAATACCTGGCGCCCGGGCAGCAGGCACACCGACTGTCTGCCGGCCATCGCCAGAACCGTCTGTTGCTCGACGACAACCAGTCCGTCCGGGGTCCCAGGCCAGTACCCTGGCCACCCAGTGGGCTGTCACCATCAACTACCGTCCGGGCCGGTGACCAGATCGACCGACTCGCTGGCATTCTCGATTTCCGTTTCGATGCCTGGCGAATCCAGCCGGCGAATGCCCCCCGGTTCCTTGCCAGCAACCCTCGCAAAAAGGCACCGCCACGTCAGCCGGTCGATTCTGTGCGGGTGATGGCCCTGAATCTTGGAAACTTCTTCAACGGAAATGGCCAGGGCGCAGGCTTTCCCACCCCGCGCGGCGCGGAAAGCAGCGCTGAGTTTCGTGAGCAGCTACAGCGTCTGATTCAGGCTCTCCAGGCCCCAGATCCGGACATCCTGGCGCTTGCCGAACTGGAAAATGACGGCTACGGCTCCGCCAGTTCAGTCGCCGGACTGGCCCGTTTTCTGGGGAATCACTGGGAGTTTGTCAGCACCCCGGGTAGCGACGGTGACGGCGAAATCCGTACCGCCTTGCTATACCGCCGCGACCGGATCACTCCAGTCGGTTCGCCCGTCCGCCTGACCGACGGTGTCTTTCGATCCCGAGGCCGACCCCCTCTGGCACAGGATTTCCGGCGCACCGCTGGTGAGCAGACGGTCAGGATTATTGTCCCCCATCTGAAATCGAAATCCTGCCGGGGCGCCGTGGGCGACGATCAGGATCAATCCGACGGGCAGGGTTGCTATACCCGCCGGCGGGTTGCCGAAGCCAGAACTCTGGCCAACTGGCCCGGTGCCTTTTCCCGGGAAACCCGATCTGCCGGAACCCTGATTGTCGGCGACCTCAACAGTTATGCTCGTGAGCAGCCTCTTTCCGTTCTGGCCGGGGCCGGCTTTACCAGCATGGTGCACCAGTTCCACCCCTGCACTCGTGCGAACTGCCCCCACTACACCTATCGCTACAAGGGCGAGAAAGGCGCTCTGGATTATGCCCTGGCCTCCACAAGCCTCCGACCACTGGTGCTCCAGGCCCAGACCTGGCTGATCAATGCCGACGAGACCCGAGCGCTCAGCTATCGAGGAATTTCCCAATCCGATCAGCACGGGCCCTGGCGATCGTCCGACCACAATCCGGTGATTGTCGACCTCAGGCTCTGAGGGGGAGCCGGCAATTGGCCTTTCGGGCCATTTTAATCCGTCAGCGAAGTCATGGGGGAAACCATCAGGAATCGCCATAATCGGTGACGCTACGCGATCCACGAAATAACAAGAACAGAATCAGACGAGGAAATCCCATGCGCGCCTCACTATCAACGGCACAGGATCTGGGTATGCCGGCCATTTACCTGCACCTTCTGGCCGAACTGCTGAACTCCATTGGTGTCGATGAGCAGAACCTTCTGTTTCGGGTCGGGCTGGACCCCGCCAGACTGAGATCCACCGAACTCCGGGTTAGCCAGACCCAGGCCAGCGAGTTTGTCACCCGGGCCATCATCGAGAGCGGAGAGCCGGGACTCGGCATCATGCTCGCCCGAGAATTGAAGCTTCCGCTCCATGGAGCTCTGGGAACCGCAGTCATGAGCAGTCGCACTCTGGGCGACGCCATGGAGCTGATGACCCGATACCTCACCCTGCGGGTACCTCACCTGCAGATCAGCAAACGCGAAGACGCCAACCTCGCCTGGTACATCGTGACCTGTGATATCGATTTTGGTCCGCTGAACGGCTTCATTATGGATGCCATGCTGTTCGGTTGCGTGTCCATGGGAGCGCAACTGACCGGATCGGTCATTGACGGCTTGCGGATCCTCCGGCTGCGCCCGGAACCTGCTTATTTTCAGCGGTTCCGCTCACAAATACCGGTGCCGGTGGAGTTTGATGCCACCGAAAATGCCCTGGTGATCCCCACCTCCCGGCTGGACCTGCCGGTGCGGTTCACCGACGACCAGCTGGCCGCTTCCTCCCGGGCTCAATGTGAAGAGGCGTTACGACGGCTGACCGGGGACGCCGGATTCGCCTGTCGGGTACGACGGGTTATTGAAACCAGCCACCCCTTTCCACCAAAACTCGCCCGGGTTGCCGGCACCCTGTTTGTCTCCGAACGGACACTGAAGCGCCGGCTCCAGGAAGAAGAGGCCAGCTTCCAGCAGCTGGTGGATCAGGTCCGCCTGGAGCGAGCTGGCGACCTGCTACGGAACACCACTATGAATCTGAGCCGGATTGCCGATGCCCTGGGTTACGCCGATGCCGCTAATTTTACCCGGGCCTTCAAGCGCTGGACCGACACCAGCCCAAGCCAATTCCGAAACGCTTCGACGGAATTTGGCCCCGGGGCCGCGTCAACGGGCAAGGTAGTGGCAGCCGGGTAATCAGTCGATACCGACAATCTTGTGCATTTGCAGGGTCAGACGCCACTGCGGGTGGGCCAGACAGTAATCCGTCGCAAGGCGGGTATTGCTTTGCTTGATGCCATCAACACCGCCTTCCGGCGCCGAGGGCGATGCCATCGGGGAAAGAAAATAGTAACTGGCCCGGATGTGCAGGAACCGCTCCGGCATTGCCATGGGCTGCGGGTAGACCAGTTTCATTTCATCACAAGCCTGGATAACCACCGGCGCATCGGCCTTTGGGCTGACGCACAGCCAGTCAATGCCAGCGGGGGCTGGCAGGGTGCCGTTGGTTTCTACGCCTACTTCAAACCCCTCCCGGTGGAACGCCTCTACCATGGCAGTGTCGAGCTGCAACAGGGGTTCGCCGCCGGTGCAGACGACATAGGGCTTGCCGGGCGCATCCGGCCATAGGCTGCGAATATGCCCGGCCAGGGCTTCCGGAGACTCAAACCGGCCACCGTTCTGGCCATCAGTGCCCACGAAATCCGTGTCACAGAAATTACAGACCGCGCTGGCACGGTCTTTCTCCCGACCGGTCCACAGGTTGCACTTGCTGAATCGGCAGAAGACGGCGGCACGACCGGCCTGGGCCCCTTCGCCCTGCAGGGTATAAAAGGCTTCTTTGACCCGGTACATCAGCGACTGCCCTCGTACTCGAGAGGATCTGTAACCCCGTTGGCGGCAAACGCCTCAAGCCGCTCCACACAGGAGCCACAGCGGCCACAGGCGCGCTCGCGACCGTTATAGCAGGTCCAGGTCTGTGAATAGTCCAGCCCGAGACGGAGACCTTCGGCCAGGATCTGGCTCTTATCCATGGTCATGAAGGGCGCTTCAATGCCCACCGGTTCGTAGTTGGCCACCCGGCACACCGCATCCATCTTTGCCACGAATTCCGGGCGGCAATCCGGGTAGATGGCATGGTCGCCACCGTGGGCGCCGTACCACACGGTGGCGCCGCCCACTGTCACCGCATACCCGGTCGCCAACGACAACAGGATCATGTTGCGGTTGGGCACCACGGTGGCCTTCATACTATCCTCTTCATAGTGCCCTTCGGGCACATCCAGGTCGGAGGTCAGCGCCGATCCGGACATCACCTCGCTCATGGCACGGATATCAATCACCTTGTGGGGAATACCTTGGATTTCACACACTGAACGGGCGTACTCAAGTTCCCGGACGTGCCGCTGCCCGTAATTGAAGGACAAGGCATGGACCCGGTAACCACGATTTCTGGCCAGGTTCAGCAGCGTGAAGGAGTCCATGCCTCCGGAATAGATTACAACCACGGTGTCAGTCATTCGGGCTCCCCTTATGGTGCGATTCGACTTCGGCTGGTTTACTGTCGGGCCCGTTACCTGTTGCTGTCATCGGGCTTTTACAATGAGTGGACATATTGTAACAGTGCAGGCACAGGTTGGGTTCGCGTCCCGGGTTCGGGGCGGGTAAACTCATCGAAAAACAATTCATCATCTACACTGATCCCATGACCACTATCCGCCCGGCATTTATCGACTTCGAGGCATCCAGTCTTGATCTGATCGCAAGCTACCCGATTGAGGTAGGCATCTGTATGCCGGACGGCATCCTCCACAGCTGGCTGATCTGTCCGCACGTGCTGTGGCACGACTGGTCGGAGAGCGCTGAACAGATACACGGTATTTCCCGCCAGACACTTGAGGCAGAGGGCGTTACCGCCAGTGAGGTGGCCCAGGCCCTGAATGAGCTGCTACCGGAACAGGTGTTTTGCGATGCCTGGACCTTTGACAGTTTCTGGCTGCACCGATTGTTCAGGGCAGCCCGCATCAGACCCACTTTTCAGCTCGAATCTGTCTCGGCGCTGCTAAACTCGCGGCAGCTACGCCGCTGGTCCGCCATGCGCCAGGAGGTGATCTCCGAACTCGGTTTGCCAGTGCACCGGGCGGCCAATGACGCCCTGATCCTTCATAAAACCTGGGAACGGATCGACCTGGAAGAAGATTCCACACTGCCACTGGCTGATCACAGCCGCCAGGCCTGATCGCCTGCACTGGATTCAGTGTCTGATGCGACGGACTCGCAGTGCGATGACTTCCAGGCCGTCACGCATAGTGTTGAGTGTCCAGTATGTCACCAACGCCATCAAACCGGCACCGGCCACCGTGAAGACAAGATCGTCGCCCACCACCTGGCGCTGTGCTGCCAGCAGGTAAAGGCCCAGTGCACCGATCAGGGCGAGTTCGATAAATACGTGGGAACGGAACTTTTTGCTTGCAGATCCGGCTTGTTCGGGCATTTTACTGGGTTTCAACCTCTATCTGTCGAAAAAAATGAAATATTAGTGTGCAAATTATCGCCGGAACAGGGTGGGAAATCTGTACGAATTAGTGGCTACGAGCTTTCCACTACGCAAAAAAAACGCAGCCATAAAGGCTGCGTATAAAGGAGAGATCCATCAATTGCCTGGCGCGGCAGGCAATTGGGATTGCACAACGTAAAACACGTGACAATTAAAATTATGCCAACGAGCTACAAAGCCGTCTGTAGGGGTTTGCCGAAGATGGCGGGCTATTGCAAACGGCCGGTTAGCCTATACACTGGTAGCTGAACCGAAACACAAGAGCCGATATGAGCAAAATGATTCCACAGTACATCGCTTCCACAGCCGAAGGTTGCCACGCAGGGCAGTCTGTTCGCGCGATGGTGAAAGACATCTAACGGCTTTCGGTCAGTCCCGGGAGCCTTTGTAGCGACCGGGTCAGCTTCTCCTCGAAACCCCGGTTGCCCACAGCACCGGGGTTTTGTTTTTGCAGCCGCAAAGCGACAAGGAGAACATCATGAAAAAACATCCGACAAGACGAGCAGCGAACCAGCCCATGAACAACCGCCAGGGGCCGATCAAGCCTCCTGAGAAGCTGCCTCTTCTGGATGCTATCTGCAAAAAACTGAATCAGCGCGTTAA
This sequence comes from Marinobacter sp., assembly GCF_048269445.1. Taxonomy (GTDB): domain Bacteria; phylum Pseudomonadota; class Gammaproteobacteria; order Pseudomonadales; family Oleiphilaceae; genus Marinobacter. Next base: position 547,711 of record NZ_JBLXIQ010000001.1, read on the forward strand.
CCTGGATGACGAGCAGCGGGTGCTAGGTGTGTACGAGCGGGGCTGGATCTTCAAGGGGGTTCTGGGCAACCTGAACGACGCTGAGGCGCGGTATGTCAGGGCACTGGCCACCCGCTATAACTCCTGGATTGCACGGCAGGTCGCGTAAGCGCCATGATGCAGGCCCTGAATCGGTCAGTGGCGCCGGTTCAGACCCTGCATCATGGCCCTGTCTCCCCCGTGGACCATGGCGTAGTTGTTCACCACGTCATGAATCTTTTCCTGAGAGTAGGGCTTCACCACGTAACCGTTAGCCCCGGCACTGATGGCCCGCTGAATACTTTCAATGGAATCATCCGCCGTCACCAGCACAATATGCTGCTCCTCCCGGCTGCGCTTGAACTCCAGCATCAGCTCGTGGCCATCACCATCAGGCAGACCCAGATCCAGTAAAATGATCTGAAATTCCTGGGCTTCAAAAGCCGCCCTGGCTGAGCCCGCATCCACGCATTCGGCCACCTGCGTTGCCCCGGCCTTGTAGAGCATCTCCACCAGCCGCTCCCTCATCACAGGCTCGTCTTCTACTACCAAAACTCTCAAATCCGTCATGACTTGCTCCTCTCACGCTGATGGGTCATTGCCTGTGCGCCGGGGCAGATCCAGTGGCGCAGGGCGTGGCTGGTCGGGCTCCCTGAGATCGGAACGGTCCGATGCATCCTGAAGCCCGGTCAATGACGCCTCCATGCCAAATCGGGTCAGGATATTGCTTATGCTCACCGCCGTTGTGTACAGGGAGATGGCGATGATCAGCAGAATCGGCTGAACAAAGGTAACAAAGCCGGGCACATCGGAACTTGCCAGTATACTCAATATCAGAATGATTGCCGGGCCAAGCACCACAAACAGGGTCAGCGCGATAAAGAAAACGATGCGTTCCTTGTAGCGCCCCAGATCCCGGTTGGTCACCAGCCCGAGCACAAACTTGCCAATGGCAAGGCCCGCCAGAATGGTAGCCGCAATACTCAGATCCGGTCGCAGCAACGTTTCATAGAGCCGGCCTTCCCACAGCCGTTGCATACCAATAATCAGAAAGGGAAACAGGACGAACAGGATGTCCGCGTAGGTCCCGTACATCATACTGAGGGAATGGTGCTCTCGGCGTTCCGGCAGTTCACTCATTGCGTTGTTCCTGTTGGTTATTCACAGATCAAATCAGCCCGGGGTCTCTGATGCACTCAGGGCGCGGTCTATCATTTCACCGAGTCCCTGCAGCTCGCTGCGAACCCGATCCCAGTCCGGGTCAGTGGCTTTCAAAAGATCTTCAAGTTTGCCCGCCTGGCGGGTCATCAGCGGATAGCCCATGGCCCCCGCTGTCCCCTTGATCTGATGAGCCTCTGTTTTTATGAGTTCTCGATCGCCATGGACCAACGCCTCCGCAATCCTCTTCCTGCGGTTCGCCAAACCGTCAAGAAACTGGGCGACCAGATGGGCAATCTCCGCCTCCTCATCGGCCGGGGCGGCGGAGGCCAGGCTGCCACCCAGCATTCGTGCCAGCAAGGACCGGAGATGTGACTGGTCAATGGGTTTGCTCAAAACTCCATCACAGCCGGCCTCAAGCAAAGCATCCGTTTCCTGCTGGTCGCCTGCAGTAAAGGCAATCACTGGCCGGCGGAACCCGGCCTGGCGGAGCAGCGTGGTCGCGGCAACGCCATCCATGCCCGGCATATGACGATCCATCAGGACCAGGTGAATGGTATCTGAAAGCGCCGTTCTGACCGCTTCATCTCCGGTGGTAACGGCCACCACCGTCAACCCCTCACGGCGCAGCATACGTTCCACCAGCTGGCGGTTTTCCTCGTTGTCCTCGGCCACCAGCACCTTGCCTCGGTAACGCCGCTCGGACTCCAGGACGTGGTCCGGGCTCACCACCAGGTACCGGGCCAGGGTTTCGAAAAACCGTTGTTTATCAATAGGCTTGGCCAGATGCTCATTACAGCCCGCCAGCCGATAATCGGCAATATCCTCAGACATCACATTGGCCGTCAGGGCAATGACCGGCGTATTCACTCCTGCTTCGCGCAGCGCCGCCGTCGCATCACGTCCATTCATCACCGGCATCTGGATATCCATCAGAATCAGGTCAAAAGGCTCACGTATGGCCAGCTCCAGCGCTTCGGCGCCATTACCCACATGCACCAGCTCGGCCCCGGTGCGGGACACCAGCAGGGACACCAGGCGCCGGTTAACGTCGTTGTCTTCGGCACACAGAATTCGGCCAGAGAGTCTCGGTGCCACAACCATGGGTATGGCTCTGCGACGCTGACTCAGCTCCGAGGCATCCCGCAGGAAATGCACCTGCTCCAGTGAACCGGTTCGGATCGAAAGCTCGAACTCACTGCCCTCGCCATAGGTACTGTTAACCCGGATGTTGCCCCCTAGCATTTCCGCCAGGCGCCTGGAGATGCTGAGCCCCAACCCGGTACCGCCATATTGTCTGGAGATCGCGGCGCTGCCCTGGGCAAAAGGATCAAACAGCCGGCCCAACTGCTCCGACTTCATGCCAATACCGGTATCTACGACCCGGGCCACCAGTAGTTCCTCGTCGCGTTCACATCGAATCACCAGGGAAATCGAGCCTTTTTCGGTGAATTTCAGAGCATTTCCACACAGATTTATGATGATCTGCCGTAACCGGGTTGGGTCTGTGAGGATCTGCTCGGGTAACGGGTATTCACAGATAATGCTGAATTCGAGCCCCTTCTCCCGGGCCCGGGGCGCAAAAAAGGCCCGGATTTCATCCAGCAGTTCCGGCAGGTTAACCGAGACAATATCCACGTCCAGTTTGTTGGCGTCGATTTTCGAGTGATCAAGAATATCGTTGACCAGTTCCAGCAGATGCCGCCCGCTGCGCACCACTGTCTCGGCACTGCTTCGTTTCTCAGGCTCGCTCAGGTCCGGATCAAGCAGGGTTTCGCCATAGCCGATGATCGCTGCCAGCGGCGTTCGGATTTCATGGCTCATGTTGGCCAGAAACTGGCTTTTTGCCTCTGCTGAGTTGCGGGCCAACTCCTTCTCCAGCCGCTCCTGCTCCCGCTCCCGCTCAATACGCTGCCGGTTGTGGCTCTCCGTGGCATCGATGCAGGTTCCCTCCAGATGCGTCGGCTCGCCCTCGTCGTCGTACACCGTATGCAGTGAGATGGTGGCCCAGCGCTCATCGCCATCCCGGGTCAGGTACCTGGCCTCGATACCTTTCACTGTGCCCCTTGCTTCCAGCTGCTCTACCACCAAACGGCGTAGGCGATCATCGGCAATACAGGTTTCCAGTACATCCGGATTTTGTCTGAGCAGTTCCCGGCTGCTGTTGTAGCCCAGTAATCGGGCCATCGCCGGGTTGGCAGTAACAAAACGACGGCCCGGGGACATCTGGAACACCCCCTCAATGGCATTATCAAACAGCGACTGGTAACGCTGCAGGTTCGAGAGGGCCCGCTGACTCCAGCCAAGGGCCTCGCCCTGAACCTGCTTGATCCGGTCCGCCAGGGCAAACGAGAAGAGTATGATCTGGGCCGTTAAACCGAACTGCGGCGAGTAGGTGGTGAAAGTGTTCAGCGGCAGTATGCCCATGACCGTCATGGCGTAGACCCCGAAACCGACCAGCGCCAGAGTCCAGGCGAAGAAGTAAGAGCGCGCCGCCGGATTGTAGTAGCGCCAGGACAGATAACTGACAACAATCATGATCAGGCTCAAAAGGATCGATCCTACAACGATCCATTCCATGGCCACGTGATACGGCAAGAACAGGGAGAGCACAAAGGTGGCAACCACAGAGTAGAGGCAAAGCCGGATAACCTGATCAAGGTCCGCCGACCGCTCACGGGTTTCCAGCAGTGACCGGGCCATGAGCAGGCCCCAGAACCAGGTCAGAATAATCTGAAAATGCAGCAATTGCTTGTCGAACAGAGCGGGCCGACTGTCCAGAACCTGGACGCCATGGACCTGTTCGGTGACAATAAATATGGTCGCCGACACCAGGTAGAGCACGTAATAGATATTGCTGCGTTCGCGAACCGAAACAGCGACAAATAGGTTGTAGGCCAGGATCGCCAGGATGGCTCCCAGCAGGATCCCCCGGACAGCTTCGTCCACCGATACTTTTTCAATGTAGCTGTCCGGGTGCCAGAGGCTGATGGGCAACCGGAAGGTATTGGTATTGGTAACCCGCAGGTAGACCCGGTTCAGGTTATCCGGCGCCAGGGACAGACGGAACGTGGGATTGGGTACCGCCAGATCCCGTTCGGCCCAGTTGTCCTCATAGCCGGCCCGCCGATGCTCTATCAGCGTGCCGTCGCGGACCATGAACAGGGTAACCTCATCCACCAGGGGCAGGGCCAGCTCCAGAATCCAGTCAGTCTGGCCCGGGTCACCGGCTGTTCGCAGATCAAGGCGAACCCAGTAGGCGGATTCGGTGTAGCCGAAGTTCAGTACGCCGCCTTCGTCACGGGTGAACGCGCCCGGCTCCCGGTTCCGGACTTGCTCCAGTGTGAGGGTCTGGTCCGGATCCTCCAGGTACCAGATGCAACCGCCAAGATCGCGAATACTGTCGATACCGCTGCCCAACACAATCTCGCCATCACGGCAGGGCCCCGCCGCACTGGCTACCACCGGCATCATGGCCGTGACCAGTAACAGCAGTGCCATCAACGAACCTGTCGCCGCATGGGGCGCCCATTCTTGCCGTTGCCGCAAAATGTGATCTCCGCGAGGGTAGGTTCCGGTGTTATGTTTTATTGTCAGTAGCCTAACCGGGGCAATCGCTCCGAGGTTATTCACTTTAGCCGTTTACGTCGTTTTTCGCATCCCGGGGCCTATTAAAATGAGACATTCCTGCGTGTTCGCTGCTGTTTCCGTCACCACTCTGGCCCTGGGTGGCTGCGGGCTTGAGGACACCGGCCCTTCGGCCTTCAATCCGGCCACCAACGTCGACCTGAGGTTTTCCAGCTTTGATCTTGAGAACACCCAAACCGCCCCGGATAACCTTGAGCATACCCGGTTCTGGACTTTTTACCGGGGCATCCAGCCCTCCGGGGACAACGCCGATGACCTGGCAACCGTCGGCGAGATCCGTAGCCACATCGACATCTTTATCCGCACCACTCCGGCAGAAACAGGCACCGGGTACGACAGTGTGCGCAATCCCCTGGACCTGATGAATCAGGTGCTGGCGTCCGGAGAAGTCACCAATTTCCAGGAAGGCAAGCGGTACATTGGCCAGCGCATTGCTGAGGGCGTGGCGGGCACCTACAACACGCGGGGAAATGGGGCGCAAATACGGTTTACGGACCAGTCTGCCGTGCTCGCAGACTTGTCACTGAATGACCAGATCTGGATCTACCCAACACTGGACTGGCGCTATCTGCCCGACGGCCCTGAAGGCTCAAACCTGACAGAAAAGGTGTACCGCACAATTCAGTATGTCAGCCGGAGTGTTGACGAAGAGGAGCAGCCGGAGCTGGTCAGCGTTCTGGCAGGCAGCCGCTTTGATGCCAACAGCTTCATGGAGCTGGGTTACAGCCCCACCGAGTTTGCAACCGCGGACTACCTGAGCCGCAATTATGGAAGCATTGAGTTGCGGCAGGATTTTATCAAGGACAACATCGATACCCTGTTCATCAAGAGCGCCGACGTCGAGGTGCTGGGACTGGATCGTTACCCAGGTTATTCCCTGGACGATAATAGCCCGGATTGTCTGAGGGTGGAGTTGGATTACGATATGAGTGTGGTAAGGATCTTTGCCTCAGACGGCGAACCGGCACGCATTGATGACCCGGATTCCGCAGATGCACAGGATACCATTGCCAATCCGGACAACTGCACCAATCAGGAGGAGTCCGAGGCGATCACCAACTGGGCAACGGTCGCGACTACCGATCGCTAATTGAAGCCGCCATCCTTGAGATCCCAGTTTTGCAGGAAGCCCTTTTTTCGGTCGATCATCCGCTCATAGGTGGAAATCATGATTGCCGCGTGGGGGGCTTTAACCAAACGAAGCGTTTCAATCCGGCGTTCAAGCCGATCGACTTCTGAACGCACCTGCTGATGCACATGATTGCGAACGCTGTCATGATGGTCCAGCATAACCTCGCGGGAGGCTGGCCGGTGACTGGGCAGAGCGGGCTTATCCATTCGGCTTCTCGTCCATTGAGTCGTGAAAGATCCTTTTCCCATTTTGCAAGTCTGCACAACAGTCAAACCAAGCGCAATAAAAATGAATAGAGTTTCATTTTTAATTATGCGCTGGCAGACCCACTTTCAATTCAGGCGACAGAACCCCTGCTATAGTTCCCTGTAGACACGACATTTCCCACCCTGACAGGAGCTCCCATGACCCAGACATCCGTGGCGGATACCCTGCGTGAATATCTGTCACTGCTCGAACTGCTTGATGATGCCTACTGGGAAGCCAGTAGCATTCATCACAAGGACATGCTGTATGACATTATTAGTATCTTCAGCCAGGAAGTGGCTGAGATCAACAAGCTCAGCATCCAGGATCACCACTATCCCTACGAAGTGATCACGGAAGGTATTCGGCGGGTTGTGCCAAAACTGGAACGGCTGGATGAAAACCGTGAAGACGTCATCCAGCGCACCCAGACCCTGACCGATTTCCGCGACATACTGTCGTCCGTACTGGGCATTCTGGAAGCACAGCTGCGCACCATGTGAAGCCTTCGGTTCAGGCGGCAAGCAGTGGTCGCCTGTGCTCTGGTATCAGCGGGAACCGATTGCAGACGGTGTAGACAAACTTCCCCAGTGCCGGCAGGTGATGACCAATAATCGGAAATCCGGTATTGAGTAGACTGACCGAGATATCCCGGGCTGCATCCGCCCAGCACAGCTTGTTGATCAGTCCGATATGGCCAAAGGCATAGCGGCTGTGCTGGCCCCACAGACCCACTGGATTCCCGCCCAGCATCATGCCGGCGCTGAACCTCATGGGGACCATCATGGTCCGGTCGATCTGGAGCGAGCCAAACTGCTGAATGGCACGGCGAATGGTGAGTTCACTGCAGATCCGTCGACCATTCCAGAGCCCCCCGTTCAGCATCATCTGGAAAAACCGGCTCATTTCCTCCGCGGTTCCGCACAGGTTCCCGGCGGGAATCACCGCTTCCTGAAAGCGAGGGTCGTTTGTGACCCGCTCGACCGTCCGGATGTCACCACCCAAAGCCCGATTTACCACCCAGGAAACGGGAAAGCGCGGCGTTGGTCCGGTTGCGTAGTTGCTGGCGAGCTCATTCAGGTGTTCCGGTGCAATGCCATAGGTAAACCATTTCATACCCATTGGCTGGCGCAGATGCCGATCAAGATAGTTTTCGATGGTGTCCCCTGTGACACTTTCCAACACCCTCTGCAACACAAAGCCACCGGTAATGGCATGGTAGGCCACCTTGGCACCGTCCACTTCCACAGGCTTGGCCGCACATAGCAGGCGCCAGATCTCATCGCGATCCCACAGCACATCAATAGGCGTTTCCCTCGGAATCGCCGGAATACCCCCCCGGTGGGAGAGGATCTGATGAACCGTGATGGTACGTTTTCCTCCACTGGCGAACTCCGGGCAATAGTAGGACACCGGATCCATCAGGTTAACCAGCCCCTGTTCCGCCAGCATATGGATCAGCAGGGCAGTTACTGCCTTGGAGGCCGAAAAATAGCAGATCGGTGTATCGGTGGTCATCGGAACCCGGGCCGCATTCGGAGGATCGTGCGGCCCGTTGCCGGTGGCGTGGCCAATGGCGCGGTGCAGAACCTGCTCGCCCCGGTGGCGAACAGAAATCTGGATTCCGGGGTGCACGCCTGTTCGGTAAAGCCCCTGGACACTGCGCCAGATGGCCTCGACGGTCTCTTCACTGACACCGGCGGCTGCCGGATTCTCACTGGCAGCGTCGCGGAAGGTCACGGTGTCGAGATCCCCGGGAATCTGGCAGATGTGAAGCGCGCGGCGGGCAAGTCGATTCATCGGGTCAAACCTTTATCAGGACGATTGTTTTTATTCTATCTTCAGTTTCGCCGGCGCAAATCGCATTGGCCGGACGGTGACCGGGCCAGCGTCAACGCTTCCACCCGGCAACGAGCTTACGATTCATTATGGACCTGGTCGTGAAGGTGCGCCATGGCCACACAGTTTCGGCCCCGGTCCTTCGCCAGATACATGGCCTTGTCGGCGGCCGCACACAGTGCCGCCGCATTTTGCGCGTGTTCGGGGTATACCGCGACGCCCACACTAATGGTTAATGGCACGGCACTTCCATCGCCCAGCGGCTGCGGTGCCTCAACCACCTTGCGGCGCAAACGCTCGGCTGTATCACGGGCTTCGTCCAGATCCATTTCGGGCAAGACAATCACAAATTCTTCGCCCCCGAACCGACCAATCGAGTCGACACTGCGAACACTGCCCAGCAGCAGACGACTGATGGAGCGGAGCACCGAATCCCCCGCGGCATGGCCGTAGGTATCGTTAACGTCCTTGAAATGGTCAAAATCGATCCAGAGCAAAGCCATCGGGCGTTGATAACGCCTGGCCCGCTCCAGCTCTTCCTCCAGAATCCTCGACATTTCCCGCCGGTTGAAGAGGCCGGTCAGTGGATCACGGGTCGCCAGCTCTTCGAGCTCGATTTCCAGCTCCTTGCGGTCCGATATGTCCAGGACAATCCCCTCAAGGACCACTGTGCCATCACCTTCCTCAACACCCCGCCCACGTTCCCAGACCCAGATCCGGCTGCCGTCCTTGCAGGTCAGGCCGTATTCCAAGGAGAAGGATTCGTCGTTCTCCAGTGCCGCCTTCACTTCGCAGAAGATGCGTTCGCCGTCCTCATCATCAATCAGGCTGGCATAACTGGTCACCCGGTTTTCAATCAGCTCCTCCGGCTCATAACCCGTCAGGCGGGCACAACCCTGGGAGACAAACAGCATGGTCCATTGGGGGTCATAACGGCACCGGTAAGCCATGCCAGGGAGATTGTCCATCAACACCTGAAGCTGGCGCTCCCGATCGCGCAAAGCCTGGCGCTGGCTGTACTGCAATGTCAGCAGGACCCGATCCTTGGCGAGTTGGCGAAAAAGCCCGACAAACAGAACCAGCCCGGTGGTGAGGACAAACAAGAAGCCCTTCCAGGTCTGGACAACCGACAGGGTTTTCGGGTCCGGAAACCAGGCCTCGGCAATGGAATCCGAAAACCCAATCCAGGTGACACCGGCGATCAGGTAGATGAGAGTTGCCCAGCCCGCCCGCCGCAGGGGCGTCTGATGGTCATTCAAATTATTCATTCCCTGATCTTTTGCCGGTGAAGGCTCCATGGATACACAGCCATTTGTCTTGATTGTTCATGATGTACGAAAAATAGTCATAACGGGACCTCAAGTCGAGCGTCAAATTTTATTAGCCGTAAAATCAACAAACTCCGCACCGGCCCGCTACTCTGCAGGCAGTTGTTGCTCTGTGGTTTAACTGGTTTAATCCCCCATGCTATCACTTTGAAGGAGCTGAACATGACGCCGGGCATCAACGCTGCACGAAAGGCCAGGGTCGCCCATACCATTCACGAGTATAACCATGATCCGGCGAGTGAAAGCTATGGCACCGAAGCGGCCGAGAAGACGGGTGTTGATCCCGCCCGCATTTTCAAGACGCTGGTTGTCGCCATTGATGAAAAGGAGCTCGCCGTCGGTATCGTTCCGGTGACCACCATGCTGAATATGAAACTTATCGCCCGGGCAGCCGGCGGCAAAAAAGCCGCCATGGCAGACAAACAGGCCGTTCAACGCAGCACCGGTTACGTCCTGGGCGGCGTCAGTCCCCTGGGCCAGAAACGAAAACTCAGAACCTTCATTGATGAATCCGGCCAGAGCTTCGAGACCATTTTCGTCAGCGCAGGCCGCCGCGGGCTTGAAATCGAGCTGGCACCCCAGGATCTGGCACGTCTGGTTGACGGTGTTTTTGTCTCCCTCCATCAGGAGTAATCTTTGAATCACGCCATAGACCTTCTGCTTATCGGAGGCATCATGTTATTGGCCCTGGGAGCTCACACTCTGGGTCAGCGGATGCGCGTACCCCGGGTAACGCTTCTCCTGCTGGTGGGAGCTCTTGCAGGCCCGTCGGTTCTGGACCTGATCCCGGTAAGAGTCAGTGACAATTTCCCATTGGTAACCGAACTGACGCTGGCAATGGTGGGATTTCTTCTTGGCGAGCGCATGTCGTTACGCGACCTGAAAGACGGACGCGAGGCGATTATCGTGAGCCTTGCCGTGACCCTGGTCACCGCACTGGTTATATTTTTCACAACCTGGACAGTGACGGGAAATCTGCCAGCGTCTCTTCTGCTGGCCGCCATCGCAACTGCGACCGACCCCGCAGCCACCCTGGATGTTATGAGAGAAGCAGGATCGCGGGGACCTCTTACCCGCGTGGTGGCTCAGGTGGTGGCCATTGACGATGCCTGGGGGGCCATTCTTTTCAGCATACTGCTGGTATTCGCCGAGCTCTTCTCGGGCAATGGTACAGCCGTTTTTGAAGCCATCGGATACGGCTTCTATGAGGTTCTCGGTGCGATGATTCTCGGCGTCGTGCTGGGCTTGCCCATGGCCTGGATGACCGGACGCCTGAAGCCAGGGGAGCCGATGCTTCTGGAGTCGGCCGGTTTCGTATTCGTCGCGGCCGGCATAGCAGGCGCTCTGGAACTTTCCTACCTGCTGACCTGTATGACTCTCGGAATTGTTGTTGCGAACCGGGCTCACCATCATGTGCGCCCGTTTCGTTCGATCGAGGGCATCATCGAACCTTTCCTGGCAACGTTCTTTTTTCTCGCGGGGTTCAGCCTCGATTGGGACTTACTGCCCACGATCGGCTTGCTCGGCATAGCCTATATCCTGGCTCGGATAACCGGTCGCATACTCGGGGGAGCAATTGGAGGCATGCTCGCAAACTCGGCGCGGATGGTGCGGCTTCGCAACGGGGCCTGCCTTCTTCCGCAGGCAGGTGTAGCCATGGGGCTAGCCCTGGTGGCAACCGACCGGCTTCCGGAAGTTTCGTTTATTCTTCCGCTGATCATCGGTTCCACGGTTTTTTTTGAACTGATTGGCCCGCCCACCACCATGTATAACCTGCATAGAGCGGGAGAAACCGGCCGTGGTTACGACGAGCAAACTGACGACGACTGACGACCAGAATAAAAAAAGCCCATATGGCCATGACGGTCATACGGGCTTTGGACCAATAGCCGGGCGCTCCGGCTATCTATCAGGCTAGTTACTTTACAGACGCTCGCGCATCGGCAAGGATCTTGTTCAGCGTCGCGCTAGGCTGCATTACCTCGCAGACTTTTTCTGCCGGCGGATGGTAATACCCACCGATATCGGCCGGGTGGCCCTGAACAACCGTCATTTCCTCAAGAATCTTGTCCTTGTTCTCCTCAAGCTGTTTCGACAGCTTGGTGAAGAACTCCTTCAATTCCTTGTCGGAATCCTGCTTGGACAGTTCTTCGGCCCAGTACCGGGCGAGGTGGAAGTGGGAACCGCGGTTGTCCAGTTCGCCGGTAACACGGGAGGGAGACTGGTTATTTTCCAGCAGGCGCTCCGTGGCTTTGTCGAGGGTCTGCCCCAGCAGACGGGCACGTTCGTTGCCATGCTTCTCGCCCAGTTCATCGAGGGATACCGCCGTCGCCAGAAACTCGCCAAGCGAATCCCAACGCAGATGGTTCTCCTGGATCAGCTGTTGCACGTGCTTCGGTGCCGAACCGCCAGCGCCGGTCTCATACAGGCCACCGCCATTGAGCAGTGGAACAATGGACAGCATCTTGGCGCTGGTGCCCAGCTCCAGGATCGGGAACAGGTCGGTGAGGTAGTCACGCAGCACGTTACCGGTTACAGAGATGGTGTCCAGACCGCGAATCAGACGCTCCATGGTCCAGCGAATAGCCCGAACCGGAGACATAATGCGAATGTCCAGACCCTCGGTGTCATGATCCTTGAGGTAAGTCTCAACTTTCTTGATCAACTGAGCATCATGGGCACGCTCATCATCCAGCCAGAACACCGCCGGCATGCCGGTGGCACGAGCGCGGCTGACCGCCAGTTTGACCCAGTCGCGGATCGGCAGGTCCTTGGTCTGGCACGCGCGCCAGATGTCGCCCTTCTCGACGTTGTGCTCGGTCAGCACGGTACCGTCATCGGCAACGACGCGAACAACTCCGTCTTCCTTGATTTCGTAGGTCTTGTCATGGGAGCCATATTCCTCGGCCTTCTGCGCCATCAGCCCCACGTTTGGCACGGTACCCATGGTGGTCGGATCGAAAGCGCCGTGGGTTTTGCAGAAGTTGATCACTTCCTGGTAGATGGTGGCGTAGGTGGACTCCGGCATGACAGCCTTGGTGTCCTTGAGTTTGTTGTCCCGGGCCCACATCTTGCCGGAGTTGCGGATCATGGCGGGCATGGAGGCATCAACAATGACGTCGCTCGGTACGTGCAGGTTGGTGATGCCCTTTACCGAATCCACCATGGCAATTTCCGGACGGTGCTCGTAACAGGCGTGAAGATCTTCCTGGATTTCCTCCTGCTTGGACTCCGGCAGTTGCTTGATTTTCTCCACTACGCTGGAGAGCCCGTTGTTCGGATTGACACCGATCTCGTCAAACAGCTCTCCGTACTTGTCGAACAGGTCCTTGTAGAAAACCTTCACCGCGTGACCAAACACGATCGGATGGGAGATTTTCATCATCGTGGCTTTTACGTGCAGCGAGAACATGACACCGGTCTTTTCACAGTCTTCGATGGCGTCTTCGAAGAACTTCACCAGCGCTTTCTTGCTCATGAACATGCCGTCCAGCACTTCGCCTTCCTGCAGCGGCAACTCGGATTTCAGAACGGTCTGTTTGCCTTGCTTGTTCTCGAACACGATGCGGGCGATCGTGGCCTTGTCCAAAGTGACAGACTGTTCGCTGGAGTAGAAGTCTCCACCCCGCATGTGCGCCACGTGGGTGCGGGATGCCGGGCTCCACTCACCCATAGTGTGCGGATGCTTGCGGGCAAAGGCCTTGACCGCAGCCGGGGCACGACGGTCTGAGTTACCTTCACGCAGGACCGGGTTCACGGCACTGCCCAGAACCTTGTTGTAACGGGACTGGATTTCCTTCTCCTGATCTGTCTCCGGGTTTTCCTTGTACTCCGGCAACTTGTAACCCTGGTCATTCAGCTCCTTGATAGCCGCCCGCAATTGCGGAATTGAGGCTGAGATGTTGGGCAGTTTGATGATGTTGGCATCGGGATCCTTGGTGTAATCACCGAGCTCTGCCAAGGCATCCGGAACCCGCTGATCTTCTTCGAGGTAGTCCGGAAAATTCGCCAGAATACGTGCCGCCAGGGAGATATCACTGGTTTCAAATTGAATACCAGCGGGCTTGGCGAAAGTTTCCAGGATAGGAAGAAGTGACCGCGTCGCGAGGGCTGGTGCCTCGTCGGTCAGGGTGTAGACAATCTTGGCTTTGGATGATGTCATTTTCGTCCTCAGGCTAATGGGTGGGTTCAGGACGGTCATGGCGGGGTCAGGCGTCTTTTGAACGTCCGACCTGAGCGATGACTGATTGGGAACTTTTGATAGACCTACTAAGATACCATTTTTCCGTAATTTTTGGTTACGATCTTAGTATAAGAACGGTCTAAAAATGCCTGATCTTCCGTTACAACACGATGAAATGGCGGGAATTTACGAAACTTTCTAACATCGGCTAACATTACTTCGGTGGGGACGCGGGACGGGTTTGTCGGATCAGCCGAAGGCGTAATCCGACAAACCCGTCCACTTTCCACATCTTAGTCGGACAGCAACCCAACCTCAGCAAACCGCTCCCGGATATGATCCAACGCCTCCGGGTTGCCAAGCGCATCCCGGTTGTCGGCTTTCTTCGAACCATTGATCAGGCGGGCCACGGCCAGCTCCACTTTCTTGCCACTGCGGGTGTACGGGATGTCGTTCACCTGCACGATGTGTTTCGGCACATGCCTGGGGCTGGCGCCCTCGCGGATGCGGGACCTGAGCTGCTTCCGCAACTCGTCGGTGACTTCCTGGCCGTCGGCGGGCACCACCAGCAGGACTACTTCGACGTCGCCTTCAATCTGGCGGCCAACCACGAGACTGTCTTTGACTTCGGCCACGGTTTCTACCTGGCGGTAGATTTCCGCGGTGCCGATGCGGACGCCGCCGGGGTTCAGGGTCGCGTCGGAGCGGCCATAGATGATGGCGCCGCCGTGCTCGGTGAATTCGATGAAGTCGCCGTGGGCCCAGACCCCGGGGAAGGTATTGAAGTAGGCGTCCCGGTAGCGTTCGCCGTTCGGGTCTTCCCAGAAGCAGACGGGCATGGACGGCAGGGGCTGTCGACAGACGAGCTCGCCCCGGCCCTGGCTGACCGGCTGGCCGTCATCGCCATAGGCGACCGCGTCGACACCGAGGAAGCGGCACTGGATTTCACCGCGGCGCACCGGCAGCAGCGGCGTGGAGCCAACAAAGCAGCCGCAGATGTCGGTGCCACCGGCGATGGAGCCAAGCAGGGCATTCGGGGCGCCATCGGTGTACATCCAGTCGTAATCTTCCGGCAACAGCGGAGAACCGGTGGAGAACACCACCCGCAGCTTGCTCTGGTCCAGGGTTTTCGCGGGCTGTAATTCGCCCTTGCGGCAGCCGGCGATAAACCGCGCGCTGGTGCCGAAATGAGTCACCTCCTCTTTCGCTACGGTGTCCCACAGGAAACTGAGGCTCGGATAACCGGGGGAGCCATCAACGGTGATAACCGCGGCACCGGTCAGCAGGGCGGAAGCCTGCCAGTTCCACATCATCCAACCGCAGGTGGTGAAGTAGAGGAACCGGTCGTCCGGGCCCACATCACCGTGCAGCATCAGTTCCTTGGCATGGTTAACCAGCAGGCCGGCGTTGCCGTGGACGATGCACTTGGGCTTGCCGGTGGTACCGGAGGAATACAGGATATAAACGGGATGATCCGGCGGCAGCGGCGTAAACGAGGGCGCGTTGCCAGCACCGAAGGCCAATGCGTCGTCCCAGGTGGTAACCCGGTCACCGGCAATCGGCGCTTCGTTCGGCAGCTGCTGGACACTGACCACCGTTTTAAGGGTTGGCAGGCCGGCGATCAGTTCCGCGAAGTCGTGCTGGCGGGCAAAGACCTTGCCACCATAGCCGTAGCCGTTCACCGCGATCAGTGCGGCGGGTTCAATCTGACCAAACCGGTCGAGAATGGCACCGACGCCGAAATCCGGGGAAGCGGAACTCCATACCGCACCCAGACTGGTGGCGGCCAGCATACCCACCAGCGCTTCATAGCCGTTGGTCACGACACCTGCGACGCGATCTCCCTGGCGGATTCCCTTGCTGCGCAGGAAAGCCTCCAGGGCGCCGGCGTCTGCCTTGAGTTGGGCATAGCTGCGACGCAGCACTGGCCGGGTTTCACAATAGGCCACCACGGCCTCGCGGTCGGCGTGCTCACCCTCCGCCAGACGAAGCAGGTTGGCGGCGAAGTTCAGTTTCATACCCGGGAACCATTCGGCACCGGGCATATCGCGCTTGCCCAGGACCTGGTCGGCCGGGGTATCGCACACCAGGCCGCAGTAATCCCACACCTTCTGCCAAAAGGTCTCCAGCTCTTCAATAGACCATTGGTGCAGGGCGTGATAATCGGCAAAGGGGCCGAAGCCCTGCTGTTCCAGCGAGGCCTTGAACTGGCCCATACGGGAGTTTTTCAGGGTGTCTTCCGAGGGAGACCAGACTACCGGTGATTGTTCTGTGTGACTCATCCGTCTCTCCTGTCAGTTACTGCATATGCCAGCCATGGCTGACCACAATGGATTGGCCCGTGAGCGCTGCGGAAGGGAAAGCCGCCAGATGCACGGCCAACTCGGACACGTCTTCCGGCGTTGTGAATTCTCCGTCCACCGTATTTTTCAGCATCACTTTGCTGATGACTTCTTCCTCGGAAATGCCCAGCTCCTTGGCCTGTTCGGGAATCTGTTTGTCCACCAGCGGCGTGCGGACAAAGCCCGGACAAATGATGTTGCTGCGTACCCCGTGCTCCGCGCCCTCTTTGGCCACGGCACGGCAAAGGCCGAGCATGCCGTGTTTTGCGGCAACATAGGGTGACTTCAGGGGCGACGCTTCCAGGGAATGCACTGAGCCCATATACAGCATGATGCCGCCGCCGTTGGCGTACATCTGCCGGAGCGCCGCCCGGGTAACCAGGAAGGCCCCGTCCAGATGAACACTGATGACCTTACGCCAGTCTGAAAACGCCAGTTTGTGTACAGGGTCGATATGCTGGATGCCCGCGTTAGCGACAGCAATGTCCAGCCCGCCCCAGTTTTTCACGATGGAGGCAACGCCATCGTCCACTGCCTTCTCGTTGGTGACGTCCATAGCCAGGGCCATGGCGGTGCCGCCAGCGGCTTCAATGGCTTGCACGGTATCCTGGGCGCTTTCCAGGGTCAGGTCCGCGACGGCAACCCTGGCACCCTCGCGGCCATAATGTTCGGCAATGGCCCGACCAATGCCGCGGCCAGCGCCGGTTATCAGGGCAATCCGGTTTTCCAGACGCATTGTCTATCTCCTTAGTCGTAAGCCACGCTCGGCAGCCAGGTCGCGATTTCCGGTACCAGGAACACGATAGCCAGAGCGACAAGCTGAATAATGATGAAGGGTATGACGCCCTTGTAGATATCCGTCACCTTGATTTCCGGCGGCGCCACGCCCTTGATGTAGAACAGGGCAAAGCCCACCGGCGGCGTCAGGAACGATGTCTGCAGACACATGGCAAACAGGATGGTGAACCACACCAGGTCGAAGCCGAGATGCTGAACTACCGGCGCGACCAACGGCAGGATGATCAGGGTGATCTCGACCCAGTCCAGGAAGAAGCCGAGCAGGAATACCGCGAACAGAATGGTCAGTATCACGCCATAGGGCCCGAAGGGCAGCCCCAGCAACGCATCTTCGATCACCTGATCGCCGCCCAGACCCCGCAGTACCACGGAGAACGCCGTTGCACCCAGGAAAATGGCAAAAATGAACGCCGCGGTGCGTGTCGTTTGCTGCATCGAGGAGTTAAGAACTTTCAGGTTCAGACGCCCCGCCATCAGGGCCAGCAACAGGGCGCCAAGGGCACCGACACCGGACGCTTCGGTAGGCGTTGCTATGCCGGCAAAGATCGAGCCCAGCACGCCCAGAATCAGCGCAGCCGTGGGCACCACGGCCTTGGCCACTTCCCAGACAATACTCCAGGACACTTTCTGGGTACCCTCAGGCACTGGCGCAATGTGTGGCTGAAACAAGGGGCGGATCATCACGTAGGCAACGTACATCGCGCCGAGAAGCAGACCAGGCAGGAACGCACCCATGAACAGGTCGCCCACGGACGCCTCCGGAACCGCCAGCCGGTCAGCCATCAGCACCAGCATGATAGACGGAGGGATCAGGATCCCGAGGGTACCTGTGGCGCAGGCAGTACCCACGGCAAAGCCCTTGTCGTACTTGTTTTCCATCATGACTGGCAAGGAGAGCATGCCCAGAAGCACCACGGACGCACCGATGATACCCGTGGTGGCCGCCAGCAAAACGCCAATGACAACCACCGTGACAGCATACCCTCCGCGAACGGCACCGAAGAGTTTTACCATACTGTTCATCAGTTTTTCAGCGACGCCTGACTGATCGAGCATGATGCCCATGAATATGAACATGGGCAGGGCGACGAGGGTCTCGCTGTTGACAATGCTCCAGATTCGCTCGGGCACGAGCCCCATGGAAGATGGGTAATCAAACCAGAGGTTTGCACCAAAATCTTCGACCGCCACCACACCGATCACGGTCCAGACAACGGCGGTGCCTCCCAGCACCCAGGCAACCGGATAACCGGTCATCAACAACGCCCCGAAGGTCAGGAACATTCCGATTACAAACAGGGTTTCAAGCTCCATCAGGACGCATCCTCTTTCTTGTTATTGCCGGACTCGACCCGGATTGGCTTCGGAAAGCCGAATAGCAGTGCCGTTACTTTCAGCAGGCGGGACAGCGCCGCCACAATCAGCAGGGAAAAGGACAATGCCAGAATGCCCTTGAGCACCCAGCGATAGGGAAGCCCTGCGGGCGCCTGACTGGTTTCGCCCTGCTGCCAGGAGTGATAGGCATAGGGGAACATCTCATAGACCGCCAGCCCGAGGAACGGCAACAACAGCAAAAGCAGGCCAAACAGTTCAATCCAGGCCTGGCCTCTCAGGGACAGGCGCTCATGGAGCACATCCACTCTCACATGATCATCCACCACAAGGGTATAGGACAGCCCCAACAACCAGCCGATGCCGGCCAGATGCCACTGCACCTCTTCCAGCGTCACGGAACCCTCGCCAAAAGCATAACGGCCAACCACTGCCCAGATAATGACGCCCGTGACCACGATCCAAAGCCAGGAGGCGCCTTTGCCAATCAAGGAAACCCCACCGTCTATCCACTGACTGATGCGGGTGGTTGGCAGCTCCGTGTGTTTATGTATAAATTTATCGGCGTCAGACACCGACGTTTGCTTGTTATGCGGTGAGTCTTTACCAAGCACCGTCATATAACAGTTCCTCGCTCAAAAAGCCGACTGTGAAACAAGGATGGCCCCGAAGGGCCATCCAGAATTGGTCAGAGAACACCGGAACCTGCCCCGGTGCTCGGGATCGGCCCCCGACCTTACAGGTCCGTCGGAACGTAGGCCCGGGTATCCCACACCTTGTAGGTTTTCAGGAACTCGTTCTGGCTTTCATAAACGCGCTTGAAGTCGGCATCCTTGGAGGCTTCTTCTTTCAGCACTTCCTCGGTGACCGCTTGCAACTGTTTCAGAACGTCACGGGGGATCTGATCAGCCTGAACACCTTTTTCCTGGAACTCGGCCAACACCTTACCATTCTTGTATTCGCCCTCGGCCAGGCCAAGAGTTGTTGCCGCAGTACAGGAGGCCTCGACCAGCGCTTTCTGTGCGTCAGTGGTTTTGTTCCACTGATCCCTGTTGATCAGCATGTACTGGGCGGTGAACTGCTGGTGCCAGCCCGGGAACAGGTTGTACTTGACCACCTGGTTGAAGCCCAGGATCTGGTCGATGGCAGGCATGGAGAATTCGGTGGCATCGATGGTGCCTTTTTCCAGTGCCTGGTATAGCTCACCACCGGGCATCATGGTGACGGAGG
This sequence comes from Marinobacter sp., assembly GCF_048269445.1. Lineage (GTDB taxonomy): Bacteria > Pseudomonadota > Gammaproteobacteria > Pseudomonadales > Oleiphilaceae > Marinobacter. The sequence continues at coordinate 566,965 of NZ_JBLXIQ010000001.1, forward strand.
CGCCCAGTTTTTCCAGAACCTTGCCACCCAGACCCGCGAAGCGAATCTTCAGGCCTTCATAGTCTTCCAGTGTTTTGATTGGCTTTGAATACCAGCCCGCAGTCTCAGGCCCGATAATACCGCACAGCTGGGCGTGCACGTCGAAGCCCTTGTTGGCATAGACTTCCTGCAGCATTTCATGGCCGCCACCGTAGTAATACCAGGCGGTGTAGGCCCAGGGCTTCATGCCAAAGGGTACGGCTGCGAACAGGGGAATTGCAGGCACCTTGCCCTGGTCGTAACCGATCCAGGTGTAACCGGCTTCAACCTTGCCATCGGAAACGGACTGCAAGATATCGAACGGCGGCACCAGCTTACCCGGCTCGTACACGCGAACCTGAATGCTGCCATCGGAGGCAGTGGTGAGGTTATCGGCAACCCAGGCGGCAGGTGAACCCAGGCCGGGCAGATTAGTGGCGAACGCAACTGGCATCTTCCAGCGCAGGTCGTCTGCAAAAGCGGAGCCCGTAGTAAGGGCAATCGCACCGGCGACACCGGTGAGAACCTTGAGAAGTTTCATTGGAAAGTCTCCTAGCATTGTTATTGTATCTGGCCTGGCGGCTTACAACCTGAAAGGCCTGGTCTGAGTATAGTCAGAAGATGCAGGGACAGACGGACAGAAAAAAATCGGGGGTCCAACGGTTTGGCGTCAGTCTTGTTGTCTGCATTGTTCTGACGTCCTGCAACCTGTCACCTGCAGACAGTATGCCAAAATTATTTTTTATATATATTTCATTAAGTTGAAGCTTTAAGCTCGTCGGGAAGCGGGGTGATGTGTCCGGCATTCCGGACATAGTTAGACAACAGTCGTAGGTAATTGTACGGACCGCAGGACACATGTCCGGATTTCAGGACATTCTGGCAAGTTTCTCATAAAGCACCGACCGTGAGATCCCCAGCAACTTTGCTGCCCGGGTGCGATTACCACGACTCGCTACCAGGGCCTCTTCAATGGCCTGGGCCTCAGCCTCGGCAAGGGCCTGGGATAAAGGCCGGACCGGTTGTGCCGTCATTGAAGAAACTGGGCGACTGCCATTACGGGGCAATACCTTGAAAATGGCATCCGCATCCAGCAGGCCACCATCCTCGCCCATGGTCAGGGCGCGCTCCAGAACGTTCCTCAATTCCCGGATATTACCAGGCCAGTCGTAACTGCCGAGGGCTAATACACCCGCATCGGTAATCTCCCCGCGCAACTCCAAGCCTTCACAAATGTCTTCCAGTAAAGCCTCGCAAAGCACACCGAGATCCACCAGCCGGTCCCTCAGCGGCGGGATCGGAATCTCCAGAACGTTCAGGCGATAATACAGATCGGAGCGGAAGTCGCCTTCGGCAATCATCACTTCCAGGTTTCGGCTCGTAGCCGCGATCACCCGCACATCCACCGGCACCACCTTGTTGGAGCCCAGGGGCTCAATCTCCCCTTCCTGCAACGCCCGAAGCAGTTTGGCCTGCAATGGCAGGGGCATATCGCCTACTTCATCAAGGAAAAGAGTGCCGCCATTGGCAAGCTGGAACTTCCCTTCTCGGGTACGGCGCTCCGCGCCTGTGTAAGCACCCGGAGCCACCCCAAAGAACTCAGCTTCCAGCAGGTTGTCCGGAATGGCTGCCACATTAACGCCCACGAAAGGCTTGTCTGCCCGGGCAGACACAGTATGGATGGCCTGGGCCAGTACCTCCTTGCCAGTGCCGGTTTCGCCGAGCAGCAGCACCGGCATTTCCCGCCCGGCAGCCAACCGGGCCCGGCGTTTGACCTCAAGCGCTGCCGGGCTGGCACCGACAAAATCGCCCAGGCTGTAACGGGTTCCCCGGGCTTTCTTTGCCAGCGCCTTGCGAGCTGCGGCCAGATCCTGATGAAGGCGTCGGTACTTTGAAACCAGTGGCGTCAGCGGTTGCAGATCGTCATACAGGACAAAGGCAACCGCGCCTACGATCGCTCCATCGTCGTCGTAGTAAGGCAATCGTGTAACCACCAGCTGTTGCTGGTTGTGCTCCATGATATCGAGCAGCAGCGGCTTGCCGGTTTCAACCACCTCCGGCATCCGGGTCTGGGGAATAACCTGCCGTACCGGCTTGCCGATCACCCGCGACGGATCGCCCAGGCCCAGCAGGTGGGAATAACTGCTGTTGATCCAGGTAATCCGGGCATCCCGGTCCACGGCGATGGCGCCGGCGCTGGCCTCCTCAAACATCGGGAACAGGGCTTCAATCAGGTCCCGGGTCAGGCCACTCTTATTTTCATCGGTAAACAACTCTGTCATGTACCGTGCACCAACGGGTTGGATGTCTTTCATGGTTAAAACCCCTGCTTCCGATCTGGCCGAAGGCAGTCAACGAAGTATATGGGGCCCCCGAAGCGGGGGCAAACAAAGCCGGCCCGACATTAGCCCGGGCCGGCAGATGGCCCAGTTATTCCGGGATCCGGAGCTGGTTATCGACAAACAAAATCCGGTCCCCATCTTCTGGAGAAAGCGTGATTGCCGGCAGATTGGCTTCAGTCAGTGCTGTGGTGATAGTGCCCCGGGGCACGGTCCGGACTACCTGGCTGGGTGGCAAGGGCTGCTTCTGCGTCAGATGCGCCCAGACCAGATCCAGCGCCTGGAAATAGTAGTGGTGCAGGGGAACATAACGGTCCGCGATACCGGGGAAGCCATTAAGAACATCCAGGTGATGGGCGTTCAGGATTTCGTAGTACCTCAGATTGCTTTTTTTGCCTTCGACACGATGGTTGAGGCCAAAATAGGGTCGGGAGGTATGGTTGATGGGCAGAATCGCGTCAGCACGACCGGTGACAAAGACCGTCGGCCTGCCCTGCAGATTCCCCGAGGCACGGACCTCGGCTATTCCTTCGGCTATGGCGTCTGCCAGCTCGGCGTCGGAACCTTCAAGGGCTGCACCGGTGACCACATCACGGCCCTGAGCGAGGCTGCGCAGGCACAGCAGGGCATCCAGGCCGTAATCCATCTGGTTGGAGCTCGGTGAGGCGCTTATGGGCAAGCTGGTGGGCTGGCCGTCGGCACCGTCATAGACAATAGCCACACCGGCTGATGGTGGGATGCCATTGCTGACGGAGAACAGGGCGGCCTCAACAGCGGGTGCCAGTGGGGTCACTGCTCCGGCGGAATCCACCGCCGCCAGGCTGAGATCACAGACCCGGTCCTCAACACCGGCCCGGCCATAGGCGTTGGCGTAGGTCATGGAGATACTCTGGGCCACGGACAGCCCAAAGTGTACCGGCGCCAGCAAGTTCTGCTCCGGTTGAATGCCAAACTCCTCGTTCAGTATGCGCAGTGCGTCAGTTGCCCGGTCATCCAGCGTGGCGCCACTCACCAGCCCCTTGTTGGCGAGGGAGTTGCAGATATTTTCGCCGATTGCCGGAGGATTGAAGGCCGCATTGAGTGGCGCAGTGCCACGGATTGCCGGTGCCTGATTGGCGCAGCCCTGATAAACCGCCAGGGCGGTGGTGTAATCCAGCAGACTGCGGCTGTGCTCGGTAATGACCGGGCCGTCACCCTGGCGGATGGTGAAGCTGCGGTCCACTTCCGGATTCACGTTCGGCTCCGATACCGCAACACCGTCAATCAACCCCTCGGTATCCAGTTCGGCCGCCCGCACAGACGAGCCTCCACCGTTGGACACGCTGGAGGCAATCACCACCGTATTCTTGGGATTAATCGTCCTCAGGACCTCGCCGTTGCCCAGCTCCCGGCCAAATTTTTCGTTCAGCACGTAAAAGCCGAACTCAATGGACTGCAACACATGCAGCCCCCACTCTGCTTCCGGATTGGCTTTGGAGTGTGCGTGCTTCCAGGCAAACCGATCCGGCCAGGCGCTGTCGAAGGTTGCGCGCTGCTCATCGCTCAGGTCGGCCCGGAACTGCACTGGCTCCTCGAGTGAAGTAAGCGTGCCATCAATGCGCTGGGCGGTATTGGTGGCCAGGTTGTGTGAACCGGTGCCGGTGCCCTTGTCCGTGTACACCACGGCACATCCTTTCTTGAGGCCCCATTCACCGGCGGTACCGATAGCGCCGTAGATGCCACGGGAGCCGGAGGATGGCGCCGTAACCATGCAGGGTTGCTCGGGATCAAAGCTCTCGGGCACCTGGGCCATGACCGTTACCGGCACGTCGGTTCCCGGTACCGCCATATAGGCGATGTACTCGTCACCGGGAATCCGACCTTCGCCACCGTTGCCCACCTGAGGACCAAAGAAGGTGCCATAGCCGCCGCCCGGTGCGGTATCGACCAGAGCGCGGTAGTTGTTGTAAATGGCGAGGCGCCGGAGCTCGGCGGGCGTCGGATTGAGAGCGTCTGTGAAAGCAGGCGCGGGAGTACTTGCCAGACCGGTGGCGCCCAGGCCCGCGGTCAGCAGGTCATTGGTAATGCCGTCGTAACTGGTTTGTTGAATATCGCCCTTTACAAAGTCAGGGATGTCATTAAAGGGTTCCTTGCAGGCAGTCAGGGTAAACCCCGTGGCGCCGATCAGGGCGCAGAGCATTATTCGTTTCATGATCGTTCCTTGTTTGTTGTTGTAAACGAATAGACCAGGCCTCAAGCCGGGCCCATAGAACGCCATGCGGATCCTGTGCCAATCACCCAATTCATTGATTTAAAATGGATACATTAAATTTTTGAGAAAACTGGAAGGAAGAAATCCGGGAATCCGGACAGTCCGGTGGATGAATTAACCAAGAGATGGCCTGGAACGGGCGTTTAACGGCACTGTCCGAAAACCCGGACACCGTATGGATAATCGGACAATCCGGTAAGCGAGCGATCTATTCATTCGCGGGTAACCGACCCACACCTCCGAATTTCCGACGGTAATGCGCTGGAGTCAGGCCAACCCGTTGCAGGAACTTGCGACTGAAAAAGGCGGCGTCCTGGTAGCCCACCATTTCCGCCACCGCCTCGACAGAGACCTTGCTGGTCTCCAGGATCTGCTTGGCCTCTTCCAGCCTCAGGGTCAATACATAGTCAATGGGCGTCATACCGGTTGCCTGCCGGAACCGGCGGTGGAACGAACGTTCGCTCAAACCGCTGAGCGATATCATACCGGCCACCGGAGAGGGCTGGTCGTAGTGATGGGCGACCCATTGCTGACAACGGCCAATGACTGCGTCATCAGACTGGCGCTGATGGCTGACCGAAGCAAACGGTTGCTGTCCGGTCTCGTGCCATTCAATCAGATGGACCTTGGCAACCCGGACCGCTTCAGCCTGGCTGCAAAAACGGGCAATCAGATACAGGCCAAGATCCATCCAGGAGGTACCCCCGCCCGACATGATCAGGCGCTGGCCGGTACCGGAAGCCACCAGGGCCCGCTCCGGATGCATCCGGACGCCGGGATAACGTCTGGCCATGAAATCACAGAACCCCCAGTGGGTAGTGGCATCCTCACCGGCCAGCAAACCGGCCTCTCCGAGCAGGACTGCGCCGGTACAGGCGGTGGCGATCAGACCGCCCTTGCGCCAGTAGTCTTTCAGCCATCGGGTTTCCCGTGCAAACAGATCACCGGGGCCGGAGACAGGGTCGAACACCACTTCGAGAATGCAGAGCGCATCCGGGCAATACCGGTCGTCCAGGGTTTTCGCCGGCTTGACCCAGCCGCCGTTCGACAGCTCCATAGGCTCGCCGTCGATTGACACGATGGATGCATTGATCAGTCCCTCGCCCGGAGTGCCCTGCATCAGAAAGTCCCAGTCACGCCCGGCTGAGGCAAGAACCTCCTGCATACCATAGATTGGCGACGCTGTTGCCTGGGGTACGGCGAGAATGCCCACCTCAATCGGCCTGCGAAGCATCTCCTCGCTGTTCTCTGCCACCACGGTGCCCTCCCTTTCAAACCTGATCATAGGACCTCCAATTCGCCCTGGCCACCTGGCGGATTCGACCAGTAATTGACGGATTTCGCTGAAGGGCACCAACGGCCGCGGGTGCAGCATGGACCTGCACCAACCACAAACCGAAACAGGGAGAACAACTCATGAACGCACCACTTTCTGCATCCGCAACCCCTCGGACACCCGAACTGTTCGGAGAGCAATTCGCCAGCATGGTGAATCACGCCGCCATCGTGGCCATGGCGTCACTGGGTCATCGGCTCGGCCTGTTTGACACGCTGGCCAGCCTGCCGCCGGCGACCAGCGAGCAGATTGCCGGAGCTGGCGGCCTGAACGAGCGGTACGTCCGGGAATGGCTGTCGGTGATGGTGACCGGCGGCATTGTCGATTATCACCCGGCCGACAAGACCTTTTCACTGGATCCGGCCCACGCCGCCTGCCTGACACGCAGTGCGAGCCCGAACAACCTGGCGGTAACCGCCCGCTTTATTCCGCTGATCAGCAGCATGGAGTCGGATCTGCTGGCGTGCTTCCGGACCGGTGAGGGCTTACCCTACAATGCCTACCCCTGTTTTCACGAAGTGATGGCGGAAGACAGCCATCAGACCGTGGTCAGCGCTCTTTTCGACCATATCCTGCCGCTGGTTCCGGAGTTGCGTGAGCGCCTCGACCAGGGCATTTCAGTACTGGACGCCGGTTGCGGACGTGGCCTGGCCCTGCTCGCCCTGGCCCAGGCTTTCCCGAAAAGCCGGTTCACCGGTCTTGATCTGTGCGAGGAAGCCTTTGCGCCTACCCGGGAAAGAGCCCAGTCACTCGGGCTGTCCAACCTGACGTTCGAACCCAGGGACCTCCGGGATTTCCGGGAGCGGGCGGGCTATGACCTGATCACCACCTTTGATGCGGTTCATGACCAGGCGGATCCGGCCGCCTTGCTGAAAGGCATTTGCGGAGCCCTACGCCCTGGCGGGATTTACCTGATGCAGGATATTGCCGGCTCAAGCTTCCTGGAAAACAACCTTGAGCATCCCCTCGGGCCGTTGCTTTACACCATATCCTGTGCCCACTGCACACCGGTTTCCCTCGCTCAGGGCGGACCTGGCCTTGGCACGCTCTGGGGTGAAGAAAAGGCCGAACAGATGCTCCGCCAGGCAGGCTTCCGCCAGATTACGTCCCAGCGTCTGGAGCACGACCCGTTCAACGTTTACTTCATTGCCCGCAACGGTGAGGGGCGCAGCTCATGACCAAATACCTTTTAGGGCTCTATGCGCTCACGGCCTACTGCATCGGGTTTGCGTCATTGCTGGCATTGATGGCCTTCCTGCTCAATCTGGCGCCCTGGGGCATCGACCGGGGCGCGGTTGCCGACGAACTGATTGCGATACTTGCAGACACTTTGCTTCTGACTGTGTATTTCGCTCTGCATTCGGTCATGGCACGCCCGGCCTTCAAGGCCCGATGGACGCGTTTGATACCACCCGTACTGGAGCGAAGCACCTACGTACTTATTTCCGGGCTGACGCTGGCAGTGGTGATCACGCTCTGGCAGCCATTGCCCTGGCCGCTGTGGCAGGCCGGACCGGAGTGGCTGAGGGGACTGATCTACGGGCTGCACGGCGCAGGCTGGGTAATCATGGTGCTGGCCACGTTCCATATCAGTCACTTTGACTTTTTTGGCCTCGGTCCGGTCTGGCGACGGATTCGGGACCGGCCGGCCAGGGACGCTCCGTTTTCAACCCGATACCTCTATGGGGTGGTTCGACATCCCATCAGTCTCGGCTGGTTGGTCGTATTCTGGACAACGCCAGACGTGACGCTTGGCCATGCCCTGATAGCCGCATTGGCAACGACCTACATTCTGGCGATAACGCCCGTCGAGGAGAGGGACCTGGGCCAAGCTATCGGGCCAGCCTATCAAGACTACCGCCGACAGGTGCCAGCATTTATTCCTTGGCTGCGCTTGCTCGTGGGCAGACCAGGAGCCCGCCAGAACCGGTCCTGAGTGAATCGCATCCAGCCACCCGCTGCGGTCGTAAAACCATCCAGGGAGTTACGACTGCAGCGAATGGGGGAGGCAAATGTCCGGTCACCGAACAGGGGTAAAACGGGGTGTTTTGTACACGCTTTTGGGCAGCCTGCTGGTACTGGCCGGCTGCGCGACACACCATAACGCACCGACGGCCACCGTCACCCCGAAAGAGTCACCGTTCCGCGTCGAAAGGGACCTGCGGTTTTCACCGGAAGACTGGCCTGAGGCACTTTTCGCCGATCTGTACTTACCGGAGCAGCAAGCTTCCGCAACGAATCGGCCGGTGGTCCTGATGGTCCATGGGGGCGGCTGGCAACGCCGATCCCGGGAGGACATGACCTGGATCGCGGAGGAACTGGCCAGCCACGGCTATGCGGTTATGAATATCGACTACCGGTTTGCACCTCAGTACACCTTTCCGGCCCAGCTCCACGACCTTCAGATTGCCCGCCAGTGGCTGAACCGAAATGCCACCCATTACAGGCTGGACGCCTCGGCAGTGAGCGGATTCGGCTTTTCCTCCGGCGCCCACCTGATTGCGCTGCTGGCCCTGGTGGCAAGTTCGGACAACGAGCTGAACCAGCCCTATGGCGGACCTGAAACCGCCCTAAGTGCCGTGGTCGCGGGCGGCCTTCCATCAGACCTGATGGCCTTTGGATCGGGCAGGTTGATCCGCCAGTTCCTTGGTGGTGAACAGAACGACATACCTGCGGTTTATCGCAAGGCCTCCCCGATCACCCACGTTACCGCCAGCTCGCCACCGTTCTTCCTGTTCCACGGCGGCATGGATAGCCTGGTGCCATTCAGCCAGGCACAACGCTTCCGGGACGCACTCCAAGCACACCAGGTCCATTCAGAACTCTATGAAATGCACTTAAGGGGCCATGTCACCAGTTTCCTGACCGCTGGAGATGCTGTCGACAACGCCATCGGCTTCCTTGCCCGACAAAACAAGGACTGACCCGCCTGCGCTATCCGATCCGAATGAATGGCAGCAGACTCACGCCAGCAATGACCAGTATGGCCAGACAGGCGGCCAGGGTCCGCACCGGATGACGCCGCAGCATAAACCAGACACCGCCGGACTCGCCCCGCGCCAGAGTGTCCTCGTAGGTGCGCCGTTGGGTTTGCTGCCGCTCCCGGTGATAGGCCTCAAGCAACGCCCGGGCCCGTTCTGCCTCCTCGTCATCATGCACCCAGAACCCACCCATGCTGATGCCCCAACGGCTTGGCGGTGTTTCGTAGAAAGCCACGTTATGGGTTTCGAACAGATCCCGGATTTCATCGGCTTCATCATCGGGCACGTGGCGCAGGTTCATCAGATGGTGGGGCATGGCGGCTCGTTGTCTGGCATCGGGTGCAGGAATCCCTATATCCTAGCATCAAAGCAGGATTGACCGAATTCATCACCCGGGACACTGAATGACCGATCGCCCCCTCCGACTGCTTCTGGGTTTTGATGCCCAGGCGCAACGGGACAAATCACAGCCGCCGGCCTTCCTCCACCGCCGTGACCGCAAGTTTGCGCTGGTCTGCCAAGAGCAGGGCGTTGCCCCGGATGCGGCGCGCTGGCTGGCTCACCTGGACCGCCTGAGTGGCCCCGGCACAACCCCGTCGGCAGCAGACCAGACGCTGGCTTTCTGGCGCCGGGTCAACACCGGCTTCGCAGCGGCCGGCCTTGTCGTCGGTGTGCTAACCATGGCCGGGCTGCTGTTTTACGACGGTGGCCAGCGTATCAATATCACCGTCTTGCTGGCCTTCGTGTTGCTCCAGTTGCTGCTGGCCCTGTTCACCAGCGTGCAGTCAATAGTCGGCTGGCAACCCTGGCGCTGGCTTATACGGCGTTTCCAGGCCGGCGAGGCAAGGAAAGGAACGATCAACCGGCTGCATCCTTTGCTGATGGCCAGGGCAGCCCATCTCGGCGGCCTTTGCTTTGCGGTCTCAGGCCTGGTCACGCTGCTGGTCATGGTGGTGGTTCAGGATCTGGCCTTCGGCTGGAGCACCACACTGGAGACACCTGCCGCAAACTACCACCAGCTGGTACAGCTCATAGCCGCCCCCTGGGCCTGGCTATGGCCGTCGGCAGCGCCGGATCTGGCCCTGATCGAAGCCACCCGTTTTTTCCGGGCCGATGCCGAAAATGCCAGCCTGGATCCTGCCCTCTGGGGCCAATGGTGGCCATTTTTCACCATGCTGTGGGCGACCTGGGTGCTGCTGCCGAGGCTTCTTCTGTGGCTTCTGACATCGGTGCTGATACGGAACCGGGCACGCCGGCTAACGTCCAGCCATCCGGCAATGCATGCGCTATTGTATCGCATGGAAACACCGGCCCTGGACACCGGCAATGAGCACAACGATGCCGACGACCTGCCGGATACCAGGATTCGCGACAACCTGCTGCCGCTGCCAGACAGCGATACCCTGCTGTGCTGGGCTGGCGCCGGAGAACCGGAACTGCCCGAGACCCTGCGCTGCGGCAAGCAGCTGATAGTGCCAGCCGGTGGCCGAGCCAGTCTCACAGAAGATGAGCAGGCTCTGAACCAGATAGCTGATCACCTGAAAACCGGGGGTAACAACGTGATTCTGCTGACCCGCTGCTGGGAACCACCAACCGGCGAGCTTCAGGACTTCCTCGAATCGGCTCGTGGTCTCTGGCCCAGAGGCACCCGGGTAGCACTCCTGCCCCTGGCCGCTGACATCAATCGCGAGCCGGATACTCATCAGATCCAGCCCTGGCTTCGGTTCGCTGAGCGTGTCGGCAACGAATTCGTGCGGGTGTCACTGCCCCCACTTCCATCGCCGGCCCTTCACACCGCCAGCGGGGAACCATCATGACGCAGGCACCCACCTTCGCCGTGGTCGGGCACCCGAACAAGGGAAAATCCAGCGTGGTGGCCACCCTTTCCCAGAACGACGCCATCGCCATCGCCCTGGAGCCCGGCACCACCAGAAAGCGCCAGGCCTACCCATTGAAGGTGGACGGACAAACCCTTTACACGCTGGTGGACACACCCGGATTCCAGCGCCCCAGGCGGGTACTGGAATGGCTCGAGGCCCATAGCGTGTCAGCCTCAGACCATGCCGGCACTGTGGAAGCTTTCGTGACCCAGCATCAGGGCGACGGTCGGTTCGTTGATGAATGCGAGCTGCTGACACCATTGCTGGAGGGCGCCGGCATTATCTATGTGGTGGATGGCTCAGTGCCCTACAGTGCCGAGCACGAGGCGGAAATGACCATCCTGCGCTGGACCGGCCGCCCGAGCCTCGCTCTGATCAACAGTATAGGCCCTGACGATTACAGTGGCACCTGGCAGGCTGCGCTGGGCCAGTTCTTTCAGGTAGTCCGCAGGTTCGATGCAGTTCGAGCCCCGTTTGACCAACATTTGAGCCTTTTGCGAGCATTTGGCCAGTTGGAGCCCGACTGGGAAGAGCCTCTTGAACAGGCCACCAACTACCTGTCCGGGCAGCGGCAGCAACGCCGTCGGCAGGCCGCCACACTGGTAGCCAAGGCGCTCGAGGACATGATGTCGTTTCGGGAGAAACGCACCCTGACCGCCAGCCAGGCCGCGGAAACCAGTGACGGCTCATTGGCCGACCAGCTGCGCCAGCGCTGGTACCGCCATCAGCGCCAGCGGGAACAGACTCTGCGCGTGGAAATTGAGCACCTATACCAGCACCAGCACATCCGCCGTCAGGAAGCGGAACTGGAGTGGCACAGCGAGCACGATCTGTTTTCAGAAGACAGCCGCAAGGCCTGGTCAGTCAGCAAGCGTTACCTGGCCACCGCCGGCTTTGGCGCAGGCGCGGTGAGTGGAGCAGGCATTGATGCCCTGACCCTCGGCTCCTCCCTGGGAACCGGAGCGCTGGTCGGCGGCCTGATCGGCGCAGCCGGCAGTTATTTTTACGGCGACCGGCTCGCCCTGCCGGCTCTGAACATCGGAGTGCTCCGGGACGGGTGGAAAACAGCCACCTTCGGACCTGTACAGGACAGCCAGTTCGGCTATGTTGTATTAGGGCGTGCCATTGATCACTGGTGGCACATCAGTCATCGGAACCACGCCGGCCGGGATCTGCTCGATCTGGAACCTGCGGATCATCACTGGCTCGAAAGCCTGGATAAAAGCAGCCGCCAGTGCATCCAGCGGGCCTTTGACAAATGCCGTAAACAGCGCCCCCTGGACCAGCGCCAGCGAGAAAGATTCACTGAGGCCGTTGAGCAATCCATGAAGGTCTACGACGATTGGAGGTTGAACCGGACCTGAAAGGAATGTTTATACTTGAAAGCAATTCCATCAAAAATGAGGAATGCGAATGAAAATCGTACGAGTGCAAGACATCATTGGTACCGAGCGTGAAGTACACGGCCCGGGCTGGACCAGCCGCCGGATGCTGCTGAAGAAAGACGGCATGGGTTTCTCCTTCCACGAAACCATTATTCCGGCAGGCGCTGAACTCAACCTCTGGTACAAGCACCATCTGGAAGCGGTTTACTGCGTTGCCGGCAACGGCACCATTACCGACAAGGCCACCGGCGAGACCCACCAGATCTCCGACGGCACACTGTACGCACTCGACAAGCATGATCAGCACACCCTCCGCGGTGGCACCGAAGACATGCGTCTGATCTGTGCCTTCAACCCGCCGGTCACCGGAAGTGAAGTACACGACGAAGACGGCGCCTACCTACCGGATACCAGCGACGACTGATTCGCTGATCCGTGGCTGAACACCAGGCCGCAAACACACCGCCACCGCCAGCCAGGCTGCTGCCGGTGGCGGTGTTGCTTTGGCTGGCTGGCACCTATCTGCGCATACCGGTACTGGTTGCCCCCCCTCTGGCACCGTTCATCAGCAATGAGCTGGCGCTGACCCAGGCCCTTACCGGCGCCCTGACCACCTTGCCCATTCTGATGCTGGCAGTCGGCTCCATGCCCGGCTCACTGGCTATCGCCCGACTTGGCCCCCGGAACACCCTGGCTCTGGCCATGGTGATCATGGTGATTGGTTCCGCAGGCCGAGGCCTGGCTCCCGATACCCTCACACTGATGCTGACCAGCGCCGTCATGGGATTTGGCATTGCCATGATGCAACCAGCACTGCCCGCATTGCTGCCGAGATGGCTGGAACCCCACCACCTGGCCCTGGGCTCCGCCATCTACATGAACGGCATGCTGATGGGCGAATTCATCGGCGCGGGCATAACCCTTCCAGTGCTCATGCCTCTACTCGACAACAGCTGGCGCGCCACCCTACTGGTCTGGTCACTGCCGGCACTACTGGTTGCCGCTGCCCTGTTTCTGCCAAAACGTGACCGGGCCCGCCCACTTCGCAAAGTGGCCTGGCTGCCAGACTGGAGCAACCCGCTCACTCTGAAAATCGGTCTGCTTCTGGGTCTTTCCGGCTCCATGTTCTTTGGCCTCAACGCCTACATGGGCAACCTGCTGGAACAGCAAGGCCAGTTCGACAAACTCGCCGACGCCCTGTTCTGGTTCAATATCGCCCAGGTCTTCGCCTCCCTGACCATGCTGAAAATGGCCAGAGTCTGGGTCGGCCGCCGCTCCGCCATCATCATCACCGCCTCTCTGAGCATCGCTGGCACCCTTGGCGCCATCTCCCTGACCGGATGGTGGTCCATCGCCAGCGCCACTGTCATGAGCCTCAGCGCCGGCATCCTGCTGATCCTGCTGGTCGCTGTACCTCCTCTGGTCACCTCCTCCGAAGAAACCGGCCGCCTCTCCGCCGGCACCTTCCTGGTCGGCTACACCCTGGCCTTCTCCGTCCCGATGCTTGGCGGCTTCCTGGCCGACTGGACCGGCGACGCCAGACACGCCATCCTCACCATCATCGCCTATAGCCTGCTGGTTCTCCCCCTGGCGTTTACCCTGGACCTGAGACGAAAAAGGACCAGCCCGAAGACTGATCCTTAAAAAAAGCGACTGCCACACCAATGGCCGGAACGGCCGCGGGGTGGGGCCAGACTCCAAGTCAGGCCAGACTCCCAATCAGATGTAATAGTCCTTCAACGGAGGAAACCCGTTAAATTCAATGGCACTGTAAGTCGTCGTATAAGCCCCGGTAGAAAGCCAGTACATCCGGTCCCCGATGGCCAGGTTCAGCGGCAGCGGATACTTGTGGTGCTCGTACATGATATCGGCACTGTCACAGGTTGGCCCGGCAATCACGCAATCTTCGCCTTCACCTACCTTCTCCGTCCAGATCGGAAACTTGATCGCTTCGTCCAGCGTCTCAATCAGGCCCCCGAACTTGCCCACGTCGGTAAACACCCAGCGGTGCAACGCCGTTCGGGATTTCCGGGAAATCAGCACCACCTCACTCACCAGCACACCCGCGTTCGAGATCAGTGAACGACCCGGCTCAATGATGATCTCCGGCAGCTCGGCACCGAAATCCTCGTGCAGGAAACGGGCAATCTCCTCCGCGTATACCTTAAGCTCATTGGTACGGGTGATGTAGTTAGCCGGAAAACCACCGCCCATGTTGATCATCTTCAGCTCGATGCCATCTTCTTCCTTCAGACGCTCGAATATCACCTTCACCTTGTTCAGGGCTGCGTCCCAGGCGCCAATTTCCCGCTGCTGGGAACCGACATGGAAAGACACACCGTAGGGCACCAGGCCCAGGTCACGGGCCAGGATTAACAGGTCCATGGCCATATCGGTCTGGCAGCCGAACTTGCGCGACAACGGCCAGTCTGCCGTCAACGTGCCCTCGGTGAGGATACGCACATACACCCGGGAGCCCGGGGCCGCCTTGGCAATGTTGCGAAGGTCCGCCTCGGAGTCAGTCGCAAACATGCGTACCCCCTTCTCATAGAAGGTGCGGATGTCCTTCGCCTTCTTGATGGTATTGCCGTAGCTGATGCGCTCACCAGTCACACCCAGGCCCATCACCTTGTCCAGCTCATACACCGACGCAATGTCGAAACAGGCGCCCTTGTCACGCAGCATGGTCAGAATCTGCGGGGCCGGATTGGCCTTTACCGCATAATAAACCTTGGCGTAAGGAAAACCCTCGACCAGCTCTTCGTACTGGCGATCAACCGTCGCGGTATCAATCACCACGAACGGGGTTTCTTTGCCATCGGCAAAGTCCTTGATGCGTTTGAAAGTCTCGGCGTCGTAGTAGTCGGCGATATTGGCGTTGGCAGCTTCGGTCATGGGTGGTGTGTCGCTCCACAGGGCAAACAGGCATAAAAAAAGGTGCCACAGCAACGCTGCGGCACCCGTAAGATTTGGCGATCATCGGGCTTTTTTAACGGCCCGGATATGAGCATATCTACCCATAAGTAATCTACGATAAACCAGTCACTTATGGCATGAAACCTGGCCGGGGAAGTCTCAGACAGCCACTGGCCACAAGGGCGTCGGGTCCACCGTTCCATCGGGATCCCTGGGCTCCGTCTGGCGGCGCAGATAGCCGAGTATGGCGTCCTGCATATTCGTTCCCTGATCCAGCCCCTGATTGCCAAACAGCCGGTTGAATTCCAGCACGTAGGGGTAGCCCGCCACCAGAGCGATGTCAAAGCCGGCGTGATCCACTTCCAGCTCCCGGGCCAGTCGAAGGGCCAGCTCCGTCATTACTTTCGGTACCGGGCTGGGGTCAATGCGGCCACCCCGGGCCACGTTATTGTAGAAACCCTGATCTGCCTGGGTGCGCCAGTAGGCCGTCAGTACTTTGCCTCCAACCACCACAACCCGGGCATCCCGGTCCAGCGGCAGATATTCCTGGGCATAGAGCACGTCGGTGCATTCACAGTACCGGCGCCAGTCCGCCCGGGTTTCAATCAGCCACACGCCTTCACCCATGCTGGCCTTTGGCAGCTTGGCAACGAACGGATGGGCCATGGTGTCCCAGATCATCTCCCGCTCCACCGGACCATTGGCTTCAATTACGGTCCAGGGAGTGTGCTCGGGCGCCACAGCCTGAAAAGCACGGGTCATTTCAATTTTGTCGTGGCCGATGCGATAGCTGGCAATGCTCGGAAAAACGCGACATTTCAGGCCATGAACCAGGGCATTCAGTTGCCAGTATTCAGGAAACAGCACCCAGTCCGCCTCCCGCAGTAGCTCCTTGTGGCGCAGGAACTGGTCCGGTTTGAGAACGGTGGTGTTGGGGAAGCCCAGGGTTCGGAAAATATCGAAGGAGACAAGGTGCATGTTACAGCGACACTCGGGGAAGGATTGCGCGCATTTTATACACCGATCGAGTTCTGGCAAGCGGTATTTTTATCCGTAGACCATCAGACAAATGCGTTGACCGCTGCTACCCTTGGGCTGAATGATGCTCGGGACAGACCCAATGCAGGCGCTCGATACAAAAGCGAAGGCTCTACTTGCCGGCGTGCGGGAGGATTACCAGTCTGGCGCCACTCGGCTGGCCAGTCGCACGCTCAATCAGCTGCTTTCTTACCTGGATGACGTCAAACCCAGCGCCGAAACCCTGACTCGCCTGATATCGGAACTTCGGGCCGCCCGTCCGAGCATGATCGTGATTGGCAATGCCCTTGGAATGGTCCGGGAGCGCTGGGCAGAAGCCCCGGACCGTCCCCGGCAGGCAATACTCGACACCCTTCGACAACTCGAAAACGCCAGCATGGCGATCGCCCGCCACGCGCGAAGCCAGTTACCTGACAATCCCGTGATAATGACCCACAGCGCCAGCTCGGTTGTGCTCGCGCTGCTTCGGGAGCTGACTGACGCCGGCCAACGCTTCTCTGTCATCTGTACCCAGAGCAGTCCCGGGTTTGAGGGCCATATCCTGGCTCGTGCCCTGAATGATCTGGCGGTGCCGGTCACCCTGATAACCGATGCCCAGATGGGCGTGTTTGTCACCAGCGCGGATGTGGTCATCACCGGGTGTGATACCTGGCTGACAGACGGCTATTTCGTGAACAAAGCCGGCACAGGGCCCCTTGCACTGGCGGCACAGGCTGCCGGCAAACCATTCTGGGTGCTGGCGGACAGCTTTCGAAACAGCGACGCCAGCCACGATTCGGTCACTCTCGAGGAAATGCCCGCCAGCGAGCTCAAGGCCCCGGAGGGGCACTGGATAACCCCGCGCAACGTATATTTTGAAACGGTTCCGCAACAATTGGTCAGCTTGCGAATCAGCGAGCGGGGCGTTTTTTCGTTCCCTGCTGGGCCTCGGCGGTAAACGGGTCTTCCGGCCAGGGGTGTTTGGGATAACGGCCCCGTGAGTCCTTGCGTACCTCGGGGTAAACGTTCTTCCAGAAGCTGGCAAGATCGGCGGTCACCGCCAGCGGGCGCTGAGCCGGTGACAGCAAATGAATAACCACCGGGACCCGACCATCAGCGACCCTCGGGGTTTCAGTCCAACCGAACAGGGCTTGAAGCTTGGCTGCCAGCACCGGTCCGTTCTCCGGCACATAATCGAGCCTGACCCGCTGCCCCGTGGGGATGGTCAAGGCCATCGGAGCAAGCGCCTGGAGCCGTTGTTGTTTCGGGTAATCCAGGACACTGTTAAGGGCTGTCAGCAGATCTATCCGGCTCAAATCCGACCAGCGGCTCATGCCGACCATAAACGGCCCCAGCCACTGCTCCAGACTTGCCAGCAAGGCCCCATCACGGGTATCCGGCCAACCGTCATCGGGGAACGTCTGGGCCAGCAACCGGACACGGGCGCACCACTGGCGGCTGTCGTGGGTCCAGGGCAGGCCTTCCAGACCCTTCTTCCGGATGGCATTAAGCAGACCCTGCTGGATCAGAATCGGGTCCACCTGCGCCAACGGTTTTTCCTCCAGCACCAGTTCACCCAGCTTCCGGAAACGCCGAGCCACCACCGTGCCCCGGCCGTCATCCCACATTGCCTCCTCGGTATCGCGGACGTGGCTGGCCAGATCCTGCTCCAGATCCGGTAAATCCACCGGCGCAGCCAGATAAATGGTCGCTTCCCGGGCCTTGCCATCCAGCTCGGCGGCCACCAGCCATTCGTGCCTGGCGAGAGGATCGTCCTCCCTCAGGACCGCCCCTTTGCCGTTGCTGAGCTGATACCTTGGAGCCGTGCCCGGTCGCCGGCGTGCAACACGATCCGGATAGGCCTGGGCCAGCAAACGGCCGATGTCGGTCTCCGTCGGCATCGGCCGATCACCGGGGTTAGCGGTACCACAGAGCCGCTTAGCGGCCTGGCGCACGGCCTGCAGGCGGGCAGGGTCCAACGAGCGATCGCGACGCTCGCCATGGAGCACCCGAATACGCTCGTGCATATCCGCCCCGGCGCCGGGGCCAAGCAGATCACGTTCCCCCAGCAAAGCGGCCAGTTCCGCAGCAGGCACCTCCAGACCAAGCGCTCTTCCGCGTAACACCATATGGGCAAGGCGAGGGTGGATACCCAGTTCCCGAGCGGCCTTGCCATGATCGGTAATGGCCCCGTCAGCATCCAGCATATCCAACCACTGTAACAATGCCACTGCCTGCTGCCAGTGGGCGATTGGTGGCTCATCGATCCATGCCACGCCAGCAGCCTCACGGGCACCCCACTGGGCGAGTTCCAGGACCAGGGACGCGAGGTCTGCCGCTAGAATCTCTGGCGGCGTGTACTCCGCCAGGCCAAACTGTTCGGATTCGCTCCATAACCGGTAGCAGACTCCGGACTCGACCCGTCCCGCCCGGCCTTTTCGCTGTTCCGCAGAGGCCCGTGGAACCCGGCCGGTCACCAGACGGGTCATGCCACTGTTGGGATCAAACACCGCACGGCGCTGCTGGCCGCTGTCGATCACCACTCTGATACCTTCGATGGTCAGGCTGGTTTCTGCGATGGCCGTGGCCAGCACGACCTTGCGCTGACCTTCAGGCGCCGGGCAGATAGCCTGGTCCTGTTGCTCCGATTTCAGGTTGCCATAGAGGGGTGCGATAAGCACATTGTTCGCCAGTTGCCCCCGAAGCTGTTGCGCCACACGCCGAATCTCCCCGGCGCCCGGCAGAAACACCAGCACAGACCCGGTCTGATCCACCAGTGCCTCCTGAATGACCGCCACCACCTGATCCACCACCCGCGCATTGCGGGCCAGCGGTCGGTAAACGACCTCCACCGGAAAGGCCCGGCCTTCGCTGGTGATAACCGGCACATCCCCGAGCACCCTGGCAATCGGGGCGGTATCCAGAGTTGCCGACATCACCAGCAGCCGCAAGTCTTCGCGCAGCGCCTGCTGGGATTCCCGCACCAGGGCCAAACCAAGATCCGCCTGCAGGGAACGCTCGTGAAACTCGTCAAAAATCACTACCGCGTAATCTTCCAGCATCGGATCGATCTGGATCAGGCGGGTCAGGATGCCCTCGGTGACCACCTCAATCCGGGTTGCACTGGAGACGCGGCTATCCAGCCGGGTCCGGTAACCGACGGTCTGACCCGGCTTTTCACCGAGCTGTCCCGCCATAAATCGGGCGGCCGATCGTGCGGCCAGGCGCCTGGGCTCCAGCATCAGAATTTTGCCATCCTGTCGCCAGGGCGCGTCCAGAAGGGCCAGGGGAACACGGGTGGTCTTGCCGGCACCCGGTGGTGCCTGCAACAAAGCAGCAGTGGTGTGTTCCAGGGCATTTTTCAGCTCTGGAAGAATGGCATCTATGGGGAGCATGGGGTTCCGGGCTTCGGTTTTACAACGGCGATGACGTCTTCAACAACGTCAGGAGCTCACCCGATCGCGATTGGTCTTCGCCCACTGGTAGATCCGCTCGAAGGCCTCGGCCAGGTGTTCGGGATTATGCGGTGGCTGCATCACGGCGGCAAGTTCGCCATCCGGATTCAGCAGCGCGAAATGGCCACTGTGGTCCACCAGCAACTCGCCATCCACCTCCCGGTGCACGAATACCGCACTCAGGCTTTTGGCCAGGGCACGCAGCGTTTCCAGATCCCCGGTCAGTCCATGAAAATGCTCGCCAAAGAAATCGGTGTACTCCCTGAGCTTTGCAGGGGTGTCATGCTCGGGATCAGCACTTACCAGCAGGTATTCAGGTTGCGGCAGCTCGTCTGACAACAGCTGTTCCGTATGGCGCAGGTTCGCCATGGCCGCCGGGCAGATGTCCGGACAGTTGGTGTAGCCCACAAAGGCAAAGGTCCAGCGCCCCTTCAGGCTTTCCCGGGTCACCGTCTCGCCATTCTCATTCGTCAATGTGAACTCGGCCAGTTGCCGGGGCTGGTCATACACATAGGTATTCAACTCTGTCAGCTCCGGTGCAGGCACCGGTTCCTGGCTACCAATCAGAAGCACCTGGCGACCAACAACAAGGCCAAAGATCAGAAGCACAACCAACAGGAGACTGAAGAGGGTAAGGCGAATAGAGCTGTTCATGGGACGTCCAGTTCAACTACGGAGTAGCGGGTGGGAACGGCTTTCCGAAACACGCTGTAAATACATCCATGTACGCTCGGCTCCGCCATCCATGGCTCCGCACGGTTTCGGAAAGCCGTCCCCACCCGCTCTGGCAGAGTCGTGAATTCAGAAAAACACAAAATGGTCCACAAGCAATACCACAAACAGCGCCATCAGGTAAGTGATGGAATACTTGAAGGTATTCAAAGCGACCCGTCGATCATCGCCTTTCAAAAGCCGGACAGCGTACTGCAGGAAGCGCAGCCCAAGGACCAGGGCGCCAGCCAGGTAGATCCAGCCGGACATGCCTGTGACAAATGGTAGCAGGCTGACAGCCAGCAGCATCAGGGTGTAAAGCAGGATGTGGAGCTCGGTGAACTTGTTGCCGTGGGTAACCGGCAGCATGGGAATGCCGGCTTTGGCGTATTCCTCCTTGCGGTGAATCGCCAGGGCCCAGAAATGCGGCGGGGTCCAGGCAAAGATGATCAGCACCAGGAGCAGGGCGTGGCCTTCCACCTGACCAGTGACCGCCGTCCAGCCAAGCAGCGGTGGCATGGCGCCCGCCAGTCCGCCAATGGTGATGTTCTGGGGCGTTGCCCGTTTCAGGAACAAGGTATAGATACCGGCATAGCCAACCAACGACGCCAGGGTCAGCCAGGCGGTCAGATGGTTTACCTGCCACATCAGAACCGCCATGCCGACACAGGCGAGAACGGTTGCAAACAGAATGGCGTCGAGAGGGGAAATCTTGCCCGTGGCCACCGGTCGTTTGCGGGTGCGGGCCATCACGGTATCGATTTTCTGGTCCACCACATGGTTGACCACCGCTGCGGCACCGGCCAGCAGTGCAATACCCAGATTGCCCCAGAGCAGCACGCCCCAGCCGGGCACACCCGGCGCGGCCAGCAACATGCCGATTACCGACGTCAGGATCATCAGCGCAACGACCCGGGGCTTGGTCAGCTCCAGGTAGTCACGCCAGGAAATGGTTGTTCTGGATTCGCTCGCAATTGCCTGGGCCGGCAGTGCTTCGACTTGCTCGCTCATGCCGTAACCTCCTGGTTCATTGTTGTTGTGTTTGATGCTGTTGCCGTGCACGTTTTTGGTAACAGCTGATGCTGCCATATTAAATGGATGACTGACAGGAGCAGTCCGGCACCCATGGCGTTATGGGCGACGGCAACAGGCAGGGGAATATGGAACAGGACATTGGCCAGCCCAAGCAGGATCTGAGCGCTCAGCACTGCCGCCACCAGCCGGATGGCATTACCCAGTCCGGTGTCCCTCCGCCTGCGCCACATCAGGCCCAGCAAACCGGCAAAGTAGACCAGCACGACCATCGCGCCTACCCGGTGGGTCACGTGAATAGCCACCCGTCCGTCGGCCGTCAGCTGGCCGCCGAGATAGTTCGGACCGACATGCTGGGTAATATCAAAGCCATGGCGAAAATCCATTCCCTCGGGCCACCACTGGCCTTGGCAGGTAGGCAGATCCGTACAGGCCACGGCGGCATAATTGGCAGCTGTCCAGGCACCGAGGGCGATCTGCATGACGACCAGCAGAAGTCCGCCATAGAGCCAGGGCCGGAAGCCCGCTAACGCGCCGGCGAGAGGTCGTTCTCGAGTCGGCTCGGGCTTTGCCCGCCTTCTCAGCCGGAGGGTGAGCAGGGTCAGCAGGCTGAGGGTGGTAAAGCCACCCAGCAGGTGCAAAGCCACCACCTGCGGCCAAAGCTTCAGGGTGACCGTCCACATGCCGAAGGCGCCCTGCAGAATGATGAAACCGGCAATGAACAAGGGCAGCTTCACCGGCACACCACTTCGCCGGTGACGAATCGCATAAGCCGCCAGACCGAACACCAGAAGCCCAAGCGTTCCGGCGGCATAACGGTGAATCATTTCCGGCCAGCCTTTTTCAACATCCACCGGTGTTTCCGGGAAACGCGCGTTGGCAATGGCAATACTGGATTCGCTCTGGGGAACGCTCAGAAATCCATAACACCCCGGCCAGTCGGGACAACCAAGCCCTGCATGCACCAGTCGGGTCCATGCACCGAGCATGATCACCACAACGGCCAACAGAACCGCAAACGTTGCCCATTTGGCCATAACCCGGGCCGCAGGCGACGGTGAAAGGAGTGACTGATTCAAGGCTGACCCTCCGGTTCCGGGCATTAACCGATCTGCGACAGTTTGAGCAGTTGCTTCAGGTCCTCAAGCATGTCTTTGCCTGAATGCTCGGAACCGTAATGCATCATCATGTTGCCAAAGGGGTCCACCAACAGAATACGTGGCTCCTTTGCCGGCTCGACGCCCGACGGCCAGGCGGGCTGGGTGCCGGCAGCGGGAACAAGCCTCTCCATTGAGCTGTATTCCGTTGCCCAGCGGGCCTGAAGATCGGCTGGCACGCTGCCCAGTACCGCCGCCCGTGAAACCCGGTGGGCGTTTTTGCCCAGGGCAATATTCACCTGGCGGGCAAGATAGAGCAACTCCTCACACTGCCTGCCGCACTCACCGGCAACGACCATCACCATCCAGTTCGGGTCGGCCACCGCCGGTCCAAAACGATCCGCCAGAGGGGCTCCGGTTGATGCTTCCAGGTTCAGGGCCGCCACCGGCGCCACCGGCTTGATCAGGACACCGTTGTTGGTGTGGCCGGCAGGATTCAGCCAGCCGGTATAAAACATGATGGTTGCGATAATCATCGGGCCAAAGCCCAGAGCGAACAGCAGGAAGGCGGTCCGGCGGCCGCGACGGGCCTGTTCCGGAGTGGGTCCTTCGTGCTTTTCCTGGTCGGATATCCGGTTAGCCATTGTCATTGTCATTATTGGCTCCTGTCTTTCGGTAACTCGCCACTATAGTCAATATAGTCAGCGCCACGGCCAGCGCAAACCATTGTGTTGCATATCCATAATGGGTTTGTGGTCCCATCAGATCCGGCTCCCAGTCGGCCCGGTAGGCTCCGGGCTGTTGGCCGCCAGAGAGTCGGACAATCCTGCCGGGAAGTTCCGGAATTTCGGCCCGGGCCGCCCCTTCGGAAAGACTTTGCACCCGCCGGGGCCAGGGACCATCTGCCGCTGGCTGGTCCACCAGTACCGGCGGTACCGGGTAATCGCTGATCCGCCCCTGCAACGTGAAAACACCTTCCGGTGGGTCAACTTCCGGAAGCTGGTCCCGGGTCCGGGGCGCTTGCACCCATCCACGATTAACCACGACCGGCGGACCTGCAAGAGGGTGAAACACGGTAAGAGCTTCATACCCGGGCACACCGTCCCGGGTCCGGTTATCCAGAAGCCAGCTCCGGCTTCCGTAAAGGCCGGTCAGAGTCACGGGCCGGCCATTGCTCAGATCCCGCGCCACCATGTCGGGCCAATCCAGGTCTTCAGCCTCCTGTTGCCACTGATCCAGCAGCAGCTGTTTCTCCGCTGCCCGGTTCAGCTGCCAGATACCCAGGCTGATCAGCACCGGCAGGAAGACCCCACTGAATACCAGCAACCGCCAGTCGAATTGCCAGTGACGGCGTTGGCGCAGCGAATCAGACATGCTCTGCTATAGTGACCTCATCGAGTCCGGAAAACATTCCGGACCGTACATTCACATGACCCATAAAACAGGAAGCCCCATGCTCAAGGCCGTTATCGTTGTATTGATGCTTGCCGTGGTAGTCAGCCTGTTCAGTGGCCTGTTCTTTCTGATCAAGGACGGGGGTAAAACCAATCGGGTGGTGAACTCCCTCGCGGTAAGGGTCACGCTGAGCATACTTCTCCTGGCGGTGATTCTTATTGCGCTCTGGCAAGGGAGCCTGACATTGAATCCGACTCCCTGACCCTGTATGTCAGATGATGTAGACAAATACGAACAAGCCCAGCCACACCACATCCACGAAATGCCAGTACCACGCCGCAGCCTCGAAACCGAAATGACTGTCGGCGGTGAAATGGCCCTTGTTGACGCGCATCAGCATAATGAACAGCATCAGCGTTCCCAGCGTCACATGGGCACCGTGAAAGCCGGTCAACATAAAGAAGGTGCTGCCGTAGATGCCTGACTCCAGGGTCAGATTCAGATCCTGATAGGCGTGCATGTACTCCTCGGCCTGCAGCACCAGGAAGCCGATGGCCAGCAGAATCGTGGCACTCATCCAGATCTTGACCTTGGCACGGTTGCCTGCTTTCAGCGCATGATGGGCAACGGTAATGGTGAACGAAGAGGTTACCAGCAAAATAGTGTTTATCAGCGGCAGGCCCCAGGGTCCGATGATGGCCTCTGGAGGCGGATAGGCTTGGGGATCCGGCGTCTGAATCAGCGGCCAGGTCGCCTGGAACCCCTCCCAGAGCATATTTGAGCTGCCCCGGTCTCCCTCACCGCCCAGCCACGGCACAGCGAACACCCGAACATAGAACAGAGCGCCAAAAAAGGCCGCAAAGAACATGACTTCGGAAAAAATAAACCAGCTCATCCCCCAACGGAATGACCGATCCATCTGCGGGCTGTAAAGCCCCGCCCGGCTTTCCCGGATAACATTGCCAAACCAGCCGAACAGCATATAGGCCATGATCAGTGCGCCAACCAGGAACATGATCCAGGCACCGGTAGTGCTTTCACCCTGTTGTGCGTTGACCATGATGGACGCGGCGCCATACAGGGTCACTCCAAGTCCTACCGTCGCAATGATCGGCCACTTGCTCTGTTCCGGAACGTAATAGCTCTGGTTCTCCGCCATGACAATCTCCGATGGCTTGTTCGTTATTAATTGTTGTTGTCGTGTAGCAAATACAAACTTACGGCTTCACCTCACTTCCGGCGGTGTTGCGAAGGTGTGGTAAGGCGCCGGTGACGGCACGGTCCACTCAAGACCCTCGGCTCCATCCCAGGGCTTGGCAGACGCTTTTTCGCCTCCCCTGATGCACTTGACCACGATAAACAGGAACAGCAGTTGAGTGGCGCCGAACATGAACGCGCCAATGCTGGAGACCATGTTGAAATCCGCAAACTGCAGCGCGTAATCGGGAATCCGCCTGGGCATGCCTGCCAGTCCCAGGAAGTGCATGGGGAAAAACGCCAGGTTCATGCCGATGAAGGAGAGCCAGAAATGAGTCTTGGCCAGAGTTTCATCGTACATGTGGCCAGTCCACTTCGGCAGCCAGAAATAGGCAGAGGCAAAGATCCCGAAGATGGCACCCGGCACCAGGACGTAGTGGAAATGAGCAACCACGAAGTAGGTGTCATGGTACTGGAAATCGGCCGGCGCGATGGCGAGCATCAGACCCGAGAAACCGCCGATGGTGAACAGGATCACGAAGGCCACCGCAAACAGCATCGGCGCCTCAAAACTGAGCGAACCCCGGAACATGGTGGCGACCCAGTTGAACACCTTTACCCCAGTGGGGACGGCGATCAGCATGGTGGCGTACATGAAAAACAGTTGACCGGTAATGGGGATGCCTACGGTAAACATGTGGTGCGCCCAGACCACGAACGAAAGGAGGGCAATGGCACCAACGGCATACACCATGGAAGCGTAACCAAACAGCGGTTTACGGGAAAACGCCGGAATGATGTGGGACACCGCCCCGAACGCTGGCAGTATCATGATGTACACCTCAGGGTGGCCGAAGAACCAGAACACATGCTGGAACAGCACCGGGTCACCACCACCGGAGGCATCAAAGAAGCTGGTGCCAAAGTTTATATCCATCAACATCATGGTCACCACGCCGGCCAGTACCGGCATGACCGCAATCAACAGGAAGGCAGTGATCAGCCAGGTCCATACGAATAGGGGCATTTTCATCAGGGTCATGCCCGGTGCCCGCAAATTCAGAATGGTGGCAATGACGTTGATGGCGCCCATGATCGAGGAAATCCCCATGATATGGACGGCAAAGATGAAGAAGGTGGTGCTGGGCGGCCCGTAGGTCGTTGATAATGGTGCGTAGAAGGTCCATCCAAAGTTGGGTGCACCGCCCTGCATGAACAGGGTGGAAACCAGAATCAGGAAGGCACAGGGCAGCAGCCAGAAACTCCAGTTATTCATCCGTGGCAAGGCCATATCGGGTGCGCCGATCATTAGCGGAATCATCCAGTTGGCCAGGCCGACAAAGGCCGGCATGACCGCGCCAAACACCATGATCAGTCCGTGCATGGTGGTCATCTGGTTGAAGAATTCCGGCTGCACTATCTGCAGCCCGGGCTGGAACAGTTCCGCCCGGATAACCATGGCCATGGTTCCACCCAGCAGGAACATGGTGAAACTGAATATCAGGTACATTGTCCCGATATCCTTGTGGTTTGTAGTCAACAGCCATCGGCTGAAGCCTTTTGCCGGGCCGTGATGATGATCCTGGGCGTGGGTATCTGCAACCGCACTCATGAAAACCCCCGTTACCGCCATTTATTGTGGCTGGTGATATCTGTTATCTGGCGTTGATTACTGCTGGTTCTTGTAATCAAAGATCTGTTTTGGTGTGACCATCTCGCCGGTGCTGTTGCCCCAGGCGTTCCGCTCATAGGTAATGATTGCGGCCAGGTCCACCTCGCTCAATTGACTGCCAAAGGCCTGCATCGCGGTTCCAGATTTACCATTCACAACGATGTCAATGTGCGCCGCCATATCTCCGGTAGCGATCTGGCTGCCTTTAAGCGCCGGAAATGCAGGAGGCGCACCACTGCCATCAGCCTGGTGACAAGCGGCGCAAGCAGTCTGATAGGCCTTTTCGCCTCGCTCCATCAGCTCGGCCATGGTCCAGTCTTTCTGGGTCAATTCACGCTCTTTCTCGGCTGCCGCCTTCTGCTCGGCCACAAAGGCAGCGTATTCTTCCTGAGGCACGGCCTTGACCACCACGGGCATGAAACCGTGGTTCTTTCCACAGAGTTCGGTGCACTGGCCACGGTAAGTACCGGGCTCATCCACTCGGGTCCAGGTCTCGTTGATGAAGCCGGGGATGGCGTCTTTCTTCACACCAAAGTCCGGCACCCACCAGGAGTGGATTACATCGTTGGCTGTCACCAGGAAGCGAACCTTCTTGCCCACCGGAATCACCAGCGGGTTGTCGACTTCCAGAAGATAGTTTTCGCCCTTGGTCTGACGGTTTGCTATCTGGTCTCCAGGGGTGGACAGGTTCGAGAAGTACCCAAAGTCCTCGTTGATATACTCGTACTGCCACTTCCACTGGTATCCGGTGACCTTGATATCCACCTCAGATTCCGTGGAGTCGTACATGTCCACCAGCGTGGCAGTGGCAGGAATCGCCATAACCACCAAGATGACAAAGGGTATGATGGTCCAGAGAATCTCTACCACGGTGTTTTCGTGGAAATTGGCAGGTTTGGCGCCCTGGGATTTTCGATGGGCGAAGATGGACCAGAACATGACTCCGAATACCACGACGCCAATGACGACGCAGATCCAGAGTATGGTCATGTGAAGGTCAAAAATCTCGTTACTGGTGCCGGTCACCCCCGGGGTCATGTTCAGTGTCCAGTCCGCCATGGACCAGGCGGGGAACATCAGACCGCCTAAAAGGGCACCTGCCCGCTGAGCGTGCACGCGCATACTGTGTCTCCACAGGGTGTTATTCTTGTCGGATTTTGCGTTATCCCTCTGGCCTGACTGGCGCTCGCATACACCGGAAAAACCAAAGAGGAAGCCTACTTACGGATACATCAGTTCCGAGTATAGACACAGATCAAGAAAAGACTAAAAAATCGGCTAAACCCAAAAGAGCTAACCAACTATTTTTAAGAATCAAAAAGAATATGGGATTTAACCTGCCTGCAACCGACCGGCGCCTCTGGGCCCTGGCCTGGCCATTGATGCTCACCAATCTCACTGTCCCCCTGCTGGGGCTGGTAGATACCGCGGTGCTCGGCCACCTCGAAAGCCCCGAGTACCTGGGCGCGGTCGCCGTTGGTGCCAACCTCTTCAGCATTCTCTACTGGACCTTCGGCTTCATGCGAATGGGCACCACCGGGCTTGCAGCCCAGGCCTGGGGCAAACGGGACAGCTTCAGCCAGGTCGCCTTGTTGCTGCGGTCAGTGCTGCTGGCGACCGGCATCGGTTTGCTGCTGATTTTATTCCACCAGCCCCTGATCCGGGTTGGATTAACCCTGATGAATCCCAGCGACGGCGTTATGGAACTGGCGGCCGAGTACGCCGCTATCCGTATCTGGAGTGCGCCGGCGGTGCTGTGTCAGTACACCCTCGTTGGCTGGCTGATCGGCACCCAGTTTCCCAGGGGCCCGATGCTGATGCTGATTGCCGCCAACGGCCTCAACATTGCCCTGGATATTCTGTTTGTCACCGTTTTTGGCTGGAACAGCCGGGGCGTGGCGATTGCAACCGTCATTGCCGAATACGGAGCCGCCGCCATTGGCTTTATGATCGTACTGAGCCGGATGCCGGAGGGCCAGACCCTCACCCGAGCGCTGTTCGGTACGCTCGGGGATTACCTGAGAATTCTCCGGGTGAACCGTTACATCATGGTGCGCACCATCGCCCTGTTGCTGGTACTGGCATTCTTCACCGCCCAGGGTGCACGCCAGGGCGACACCATCCTGGCGGCCAATGCAGTGCTGATCACCTTCCTGCTGCTGATCTCCAATGCCCTGGACGGTTTTGCCAACGCGGCTGAAGCCCTGATTGGTGAAGCTATCGGCAAAGGCAGCCGGGGGCGATTCCGGGTGGTTTTCCGGAGTGCCCTGAGGTGGTCGCTTTGGGGGGCCCTGTTACTCACCATCCTGTTTGTTGCCGGCGGACACCTACTGATCGCGCTGCTCACAGGCATTGAGGAGGTGAGGACCACCGCGTGGCAATATCTGCCCTGGCTCTGGCTGTTGCCGTTTGCCGCGGTGTGGGGCTTTCTTCTTGACGGCGTGTTTATCGGCGCGACTCGGACCCGTGACATGCAGAACACCATGCTGTTCTCTGTGCTGGGGGTGTTTGCTCCGGCCTGGTGGCTGACCACCGGCTGGGGCAATCACGGGCTCTGGTTCTCGTTGATTTCCCTGATGCTCGCACGTGCCCTCAGCATGGGGTGGCTGTGCTGGTCTCATACCCGGAACGGACGATGGTTCGAGAGCCAGTGACGGCGACTCAATTTATAACATTACGACTGTGTATTTTCACAATGCCGGAAAAGCAGCTGGCCAAATCTCGGCTACACTTGTCAGAAAAGGCAGGCACGATGGGGTAGCCAGCCCGACTCTCCTGCCCGGGAATTCGTTGCTAACAGCTGCTAACAACGGAGGCGCCTTGCGACCTCAATTCGTTCAAACATTGGCATCTCCTGAAATGACACCACAGGTAGTCCTCGAAATCATTGATCAGGCACGGCGCAAGGAAGCCCGTTCCGGCACCTTTCTCCGGCAGTTGCATGAGAAGGTTGCCGCGTTGCCCTCTGCCGTCACGATCGAGGGCTACCAGCCAGCCACCTGCCTGTTTCAGTTTGTAGTTGAATACATTGAAATGGCGCCGAGGCTGATCGAATGCGTGGAAGCCTGCGCCCGGGAGGCTGGCAAAGCCGATCTGTTCGAACCGTTCGTCAGTGCCGCCACCCGATATTTCACCCAGCCCTCAGCACTCCTGGTTCGTTATGACGGTCTCGATGGCCTACTGATCCGTGCCTATCTGTGCCACCGGCTGATGGAAGAAATGTATGAGAACAACCGGTGCACCCGGGCCAGCGAGCTGGTGGATATCGAAGCAACTCGTGCTAACCTGCTCGCTCACCAGCTGATTGGCGAACCTTTTGCCAATGAGCTGGATGATTCAATAACCGTGACCTTGTTGCAGATAGCAGGCACACCGGACTATTACGAGCTCAACCTCGACCCCTTCGTCGAACAGGTTAACAACGTCGCATGGGACTGGATGCGGCATTACTGGGAAAATCTGCTGGTAAGGAACCACATTCGATTCTCCCTCGGTTCCGGCCTGTCCTGACAGGTTTTGAGGATTGATGAGACCATCAGCGATTGCACTGACGGCGGCACTGAACATGGCTGCCGTGCCCCTGGCAGCGACTTCATCCGAGCTGTCTGTGACCGTAACCGTGAATGGCAGTGCCGAGCCCGTGGCAGGTGCAGTGGTTTCTGTCGCCACCACTCGGGAAGTGGTGCCGGTTTCCGCCGAAATCTACCAGAAGGACCGCGCTTTCCACCCCTACATACTCGTAATCCCCGCCGGTTCCAGCGTAGATTTTCCCAACCGCGACAACACCCAGCACCATGTTTATTCCTTCTCGCCTGCCAAGGTTTTCAACATTGAGCTTTATGCCGGCCGGCCGGAGGCTCCTGTTCTTTTTGATAAACCGGGAATCGTTGAGCTGGGCTGCAACATACACGACCACATGCAGGCGTTTATTATCGTTACCGGAACCGCGGCCGTTGGCCAGACCAATGCCTCGGGCCAGGTCACCCTTGCCCTGGCCCCGAAATACGCCGAGGGCGGCCAGGGCAAGGTGGAATTGCAGGTCTGGCATCCTCGACTACCGGACAATACCCGGCCGGTGATCCGTGAAGTTGGCACCGGCCAACCGGTGAACGTCACTCTGAGTCTGGAGCCCGAGCCTGCAACCGAAGGTTCGCTGGATCGCCTGCAGCAACGTTTCCGGGAGCTTTAATGGCAGTTGCCTCTCGCCTCGGATTCCGTGGCCGGCTCATTACCGCAATGATCTCCCTGGTGGCACTGGTCAGCCTGGTGATTGTTGCCCTGCTGATGGTGTATCTGTTCGAGGACGAAAAGAACCGGGCACTGGAACAACTCACCATCGGTGAGCGGCTGACCAAAGAAGTCATTGAGCGGCGCACCGATCTTGAGCTCTCCCGCCTCAGCGTTCTGGTTCAGGATTTTGGCTTCCGTTCTGCCGTGGCCAGTGGTGATGCGGCAACCATCGACAGCACACTGGAGAACCACAGCGGCCGGGTCGGTGCCAGTTTTGCCCTGCTGCTGAATGGCAACGGCGAAATCCTGGCCTCGACTCTAAAGCGCCGACTCCCGGACATATCCTCAGAACAGCTGGCCAGCGCCCGGCGTAACGGTTTCGCCAGATCGCTGCTGGCCATTGACGGCCGGGGCTACGAGGTTCTCGTTATTCCGGTTGAAGCGCCCGGACTGCGCGCCTGGCTGGTGACCGGCTTTGCCATGGACCAAACCCTGGCTGAGGTTATTGCGCGGCTCAGCGGGACCTCTGTCATCTTCCGCACCCGTTCCGAAGATACCGGCGAATTCAGCAATTTCGCTGCCACCACCGGCATTGATGACAACCTGCAGCAGGAGCTCACCCGGGCACCCGGTAACCAGAACTTTATAGAAAGTGCCGGATATTTCACCCGAATCATCAATCTTGGCCAGTCGGCTCCCGCGTCCCTTCAGGCGGTTCTGCTGATCAGCCGCGACGCCAGCCTGCAGAATTACTACAAGCGAGCGGTGGAAATTGGCTTACTGGTGACCGCCATTCTAATTTTCGCCATCCTGCTGGCGTTGGTAATTGCCCGCAATCTGGGGCGCCCGGTGCTGCAACTGGCAAACTACGCCAGGGCCATAGGTGAGGGCGGCACCCCCACCGCCCCGGCTATCCGGGCCGGCGGCGAACTGACCCAACTTCGGGATGCCCTGCGCGACATGCTGCAGAGGTTGCGGGACCGGGAAGCCGAGATCCGCTATGCCGCAACCCACGACGATGTCACCGGGCTCGGCAACCGGAACGCCCTGATGCATGCCGCCAGCGAGCTGTTCAAAGAAAACGGTCAAGGCACGCTGATCGGCATTCGGCTGAACGATCTCTCTAACATCAACGATACCCTGGGGCTGGAATTCGGGGATAAGGTGCTTGGCGGAACCTCACGGCGTCTGCAGCAGGAACTGCCAGACGCCCGGATCATCGCCCGCACCGGGGGCGCTGAGTTTCTCGCCCTGATACCCGCTTTGACGCCCGCGGAACTTGATCGCAGGGCAGAGCAGCTGCACGACCTGATCGAATCTCCGCTACAGATCGACCAGACACCCTTTTCCCTGCGCATTACCATGGTTAGCCTGGAGTTACCGGAGGATGCCGCCAATTCCAACCAACTGCGCCGCCGCCTCAACCTCACCTTCGAGCAGGCCGAAACCCGCGCAGAGTCCTTTACCCGCTACCAGCCGGGGCAGGACGAGAGCCACCTCAGAGAACTGAAACTGATCACCGACCTGCACACTGCCATCCTCAACAACGGGCTGCACATGAACTACCAGCCCAAACTGGACAGTCGCACCGGCGAACTGGTTCAGGTCGAAGCCCTGGTGCGCTGGATTCATCCGGAGCTAGGCTTTATCTCACCCGAAGAATTCATTTTTCTCGCCGAACAGTCCGGGCAGATCCATGACTTGACCGCCCACATCCTTCAGCGCGTAGCCAGGGATGCCCGCCAGTGGCATGAGCAGGGTGTGGACGCCGGGGTGGCCATTAACCTGTCCGCCATGGACCTGACCTGGCCGGCGCTGACCCGGCATATTGCCGACACGTTCAGGAACTGGCACCACAGCATGGAGCGCATCACCCTGGAAGTGACCGAAGGCGCGCTGATGGAGGACCCCGAGGAAGCCATGGCCACCCTGGAGAGACTCCGGGAGCTGGGCGTGACCCTGTCAGTTGATGATTTCGGCACCGGCTACTCCTCGTTGTCACAGCTGCGTAAGTTGCCGGTGCAGGAGCTGAAGATCGACAAGTCGTTTGTCCTGAAGCTGGATTCCGAGCCTCAGGATCAGCTGATTGTCCGGTCTACCATTGATATGGCCCATGGCCTCGGACTGAAAGTGGTGGCCGAGGGCATCGAAAACCTGAAGGCCTGGCAGCTGCTGCAAGGCTGGGGCTGCAACCTGGGCCAGGGTTTCTACCTGAGCCGCCCGGTTTCTGCCGATGACCTGGTGGAGACTGCTCAATCCCTGGCGGCCCGCGAACAGGAACTGACCGAACCAAACCCGGAGTATTCAGAATGAAAACATGGCCTGTGGCTTCGCTGGTGGCGGCTCTCCTGATCGCACCTGCGGCGGTCGCTGATATTGGCAGCCGAATCTGGGCGACCGGTGGCGTCACCACCATCGAAGGCAGTGCCGGCGGCGGCCTGGTGCCCTGGGGCCTGCTGGGCAGCTACGCCAGTGACCAAGAATGGGGCGGCACCCTGGCCATCAGCCGTGCCGAAGTCGATGACTACAGCCTGTCGGTGACCGGTGCGGGGCTGAACTGGAACAACCGGCTTGAACTCACCGTGGCGCAACAGACCCTGGATCTGGATAGCCTGGTGTTCACCCTCAAGGACGACTTCGGGCTTGAGCAGGACGAGCTGCGCCAGAATATCTTCGGGGTCAAGGTCCGGCTCGCCGGCGACGTGCTGTACAGCCGGTGGGGCCAGTGGTCCGCCGGTATACAGCACAAGCGCCTGCAGGATTTCACAGTACCCGGGGCAGTCGGAGCAAGGGATGACAGCGGCACCGACGTGTACTTCAGTGGCAGCAAGCTGTTTTTCGCGACCCTGATGGAGCGAAACCTGCTCATCAACCTGACAGCCCGAGGCACCCGTGCCAATCAGGGCGGCCTGCTGGGCTTCGGCGGCGACCACAATAACAGTTACGAATGGATGCTCGAGGGCAGCATCGGACTGTTCATTAACCGGCAGTGGCTAGTGGGTGCCGAATACCGGCAAAAGCCGGACAACCTGGATTTTGCCGCCGAAGACGACTGGTACGATTTGTTCGTGGCCTGGGTTCCGGATCGCCGGCTAGCCGTTACAGCCGCCATGGTCAACCTCGGTGATGTGGCCACGCTGGAAAACCAGCAGGGCCTGTACCTGTCTCTTCAGGGGAGTTTCTGATGAGGAATCCTTTCGAATGCAAAACTAAAGCCGCATGCCTCTTGATGATGGCAGTCCTTTTCCTTGCGGGCTGCCAGGCCCTGAATCCGGAACCCGACACCAGTCTGTACCAGCAGCTCGGTGAACGTGAGGGCATTGCCAATATCGTTGAGGATCTGCTGTATCTGATTGTGGAGGATGAGCGCATCAACCACCAATTCAAGGGCATGGACGTGGCTCAGTTCCACCGCAATCTGACCGATCAGCTGTGCGAACTGAGTGGCGGGCCCTGTACCTATACCGGCCGGGAAATGCGGGAGCTGCATGCCGATATGGCCATCACCAACACCCAATTCAACGCCTTGGTGGAAAACCTGATCCTCGCTATGGAGGAAAATGATGCCCCCACCGGTGCCCAGAACCGGCTGATCAAACGGCTACTCCCACTGTACCCGGACATTCGCAACCTTTGAGAGAACCTTTGAGAGGAAGGTGGAAACGGGTAAGCTGTGCGACTGATCGGACCGCTGCCAAACAGCCAAACCATGGAGACCGGCACCTTGCTAGAAAATGCAGATCTGGGAAAACTGATTATCCGCCTGACCCTGGGTGGCCTCATACTGTTCCACGGCATTGCCAAGCTGTTCAGCGGTGTCGGTTTCATTGAGGGTGAACTGGCCAGCCACGGCCTCCCCACCGTCCTCGCTTACGGGGTTTTCATCGGCGAACTGTTGGCTCCGCTGATGGTGATCCTCGGCTACCAGACCCGCATCGGCGCCCTGCTGATCGTGTTCAATATGCTGGTCGCGATTGCGCTTGTGCATACCAATCAATTACTGACCCTGAGCGGCAATGGAGGCTGGGCGCTGGAACTCCAGGGGTTCTTCCTGTTCACAGCGGTGGCCGTAATATTTCTAGGGCCGGGGCGTTACAAACTGAAGAACTGACGGCTCTGGTCAGGCGCCGGGGACCGACACCTCCCGGATTCCATGGGCAACCACTACCCGGTTGCGACCCGATTCCTTGGCGGCATACAACGCCTCATCGGCCTGTCGGATCAACTCGTGGGGTAGCATGCTCTGAGTGGGTACGACGGTGGCGACACCCACACTGACGGTCAGGCTGACCGGCGCCACACCCTCTCCGGAATGCACCGGGGAGCGGGCAATGGCCTGGCGAACCCGCTCGGCAACCTGAACTGCGCCTTCTTCGCACGTGGCCGGTAACAGAATACTGAATTCCTCGCCGCCATAACGGGCGAGCAGATCCCCCGTTCTCTGGACTTCAGCGGCGCACAGGGCAGCCACTTCCGTCAGGCAGTCATCGCCCACCAGGTGCCCCAGTTCATCGTTTACCCGCTTGAAGTGATCGATATCCAGCATCAGCAAGCTTAACGGATGGCCGTGGCGAAGGGCTCGCTTCCACTCGTTTTCCAGCTTTTCATCAAACTGCCGTCGGTTGGCGACATGCGTCAGACCATCGGTCAGGCTGATCGCCTTGAGTTGCTCGTTCGCTCGCTCCAGCTCCTCAGTGCGCTCCTGTACCCGTATTTCCAGGGTCTGGTTCGCCCGTTGCTGAATTACAAGCGCCTGCTCCTGGGCTTCCTGCCGTCTTCGGCGCTCAAGATTGATCCGGTAGGCCATGGCAAAGGAAAGCAGGATCACTTCCAGGGCCACACCGAACTGGGGCACGAATTCCGTCAGGAAACTGCGGGGCATAACACCCAACTTGCTCAACGCCAGAATCAGGTGGCCAATCAGCAACGGCGTCCAGGCCAGCACATAGAAACCACCCAGGATCTGCCCTTTGCGCCAGACCAGCATGCCAACCAGCCAAGCCGCGGGCGTTGCCAGCGCAGCCAGGACGCTCACCAGCATAATACCGGCCTGGTATGAGCCATACAGGCCGAACAGCAACGAAAAGACAGTGCCCGCGCGGATGAGCTGCAGGAACCGGTAACTGGCCAGACTGTAAAGGCGGACATTCAGAAACCTGAGGGTAAATGTGACGGCGAAAAACAGGGCAAGGCTGACCGCCGGTACCGTGAAGTACCGGTTGATACCGGGTAAACCCGGCCACAACCATTGAAACAGCAGGCCATGGAAGTTCAATTGGACCAGTCCAGTGGCAACAACGGTCAGCACGTACCAGAGGTAGGTGGAGTGCCGGACAATCACAAACAGGAACAGGTTATACAGCGCCATCGCGATGATGATGCCCAGAAATACCGTTTGCCACCCATAGGACAACTGTTCATTGGCCAGAAAATCAGCCGAGGGCGTGACCGCCACGGGAATTTGCACCGACCCCAGGGTTTTCACCCGTACGAAGGCCGTCACCGGTTCGGTATTTGAAGGCACCAGAAAAACGAAATCGCGGTGATAGATCGGGCGGCTACTGAAGGGCAGGGTATCGCCGGTATGATGAGTCTGGATCAACTCTCCGTTGAGAACCCAGTGCACCGACACTTCATCAAGCAGGGGGTAGCCGATCTCAAGGACACGGTTAACCGGCTCCGGCGGTACCTCGATTTTCAACCAAAAACTGCCGTCGCTGAAACCACGACTGAAAACATCACCGGTACCGAAAGCCTGCCAGGCGTCTGGCGGCAAGGTACGGACTTCCGACAGCGACAGCTCATCCGCTGGCGCCTCCAGCCACTCGAAAGCCACCGGCGCGGCCCGAGCCGTAGCGCCGGCCAGAGCTGCCAGCCATAATAGAATCAAAAGGATGCGGAGGACGTGCCGCTTCATAGCTGTTTCCGGTTTCCGGGCCTGGCCGGTTGTTCTACACTTTCAGTCCCTGACCGAGTCTTTTTGCATCCATACAGTTGTCCACAGTTTAAACGGTTACGCATACCGCGTCCGCCATTCCTGCAAAGCCAGGTTAATCTGGTTTGATGAGGCCAATAATGACTGAGCGCAAAAATGAGATACGCCCCGGCCGCTACCGCCACTACAAGGGCAACGATTACGAGGTGCTTGGCATCGCCCGGCATAGTGAAACCGAAGAGCAGATGGTGGTTTACCGCTGCCTGTATGGCGATTACAGCCTCTGGGTACGCCCCCTGGCCATGTTCCGGGAAACCGTGGAAGTGGCCGGTGAGCAAGTGCCCCGCTTCGCCCGGCTGGACGAGGCCTGACCGTTACACAACCGCTTTGACTACCGCGCTCATTTCCTGCACATTACCGCGCTTTTCATGATGCCAGCCCCCACAAGGGGCCGGAAACCATTAATTCCTACCCGGAGTTTTGCCATGAATGCCGTTGTTGCTGCGGTTGCCATCATGCTCGTCCTGAGTTTGTGCCGCATCCACGTTGTTGTTGCCCTGATCATCGGGGCCGTCTCCGGCGGCCTGATCGCGGGCCTGTCCCTGGACGCCACCATCGAGGCCTTCAACAATGGCCTGGGCGGTGGTGCCACTGTTGCACTGTCCTACGCTACCTTGGGGGCTTTTGCCGTTGCCATCGGCAAGTCCGGCCTGGCCCACGCCCTGGCAGACAAAGCCCTGGCCCTGGTTGGCCGTCAGGACGAAGGCAAGGCCGTCAACGGCATCCGCTTCCTGATCATCGGCCTGTTGCTGGCCATTGCCATTTCGTCCCAGAATATCCTGCCGATCCACATCGCCTTCATCCCCTTGGTCGTACCGCCACTGTTGTACGTGATGGCGAAACTGAACATGGACCGCCGTTTGGTCGCCTGCGTACTGACCTTTGGCCTGATAACCCCCTACATGTTTTTGCCGGTCGGCTTTGGTGGCATCTACCTGAACGAAATCCTGTTGGCAAATGTGAACGCGAGCGGCGTTGATGCCTCCGACCTTAACGTCATGTCCGCCATGGCCCTGCCGGCACTGGGCATGCTCTGCGGCCTTATCATCGCAGTGTTCTTCAGTTATCGCGGCGAGCGCCGCTACAACATGAATGCCATCGCCCGCGCTGAACGGGTCGACGTGAGCTACAGCCC
Organism: Marinobacter sp.; assembly: GCF_048269445.1. Taxonomy (GTDB): domain Bacteria; phylum Pseudomonadota; class Gammaproteobacteria; order Pseudomonadales; family Oleiphilaceae; genus Marinobacter. Next base: position 605,007 of record NZ_JBLXIQ010000001.1, read on the forward strand.
CCGCACCCTGATCATGGCGCTGGTCGCCATCGTCACCGCTTTTGTAGTGCAGCTCTGGCTGGGCTCCATGATCCTCGGGGCTTTGGCGGGCTTCGTGCTGTTCAATATCTCGGGGGTGGTGAAATGGAAAGAAGCAGACGACCTGTTCACCGAGGGCATGAAAATGCTGGCGATGATCGGCTTCATCATGATCGCAGCCTCAGGCTTTGCCGAAGTGATGCGGGAAACCGGCGAAATCGCCACGCTGGTCGCGAGCTCCGTGGCGACCATCGGCGATAACAAGGCCATGGCGGCACTGCTGATGCTGGTGGTGGGCCTGCTGATCACCATGGGCATCGGGTCGTCGTTCTCCACCATCCCCATCATCGCGGCGTTGTACGTGCCTCTGGCCCTGGAAATGGGCTTCAGCCCCCTGGCCATCGTGGCTCTGGTCGGCACCGCCGGCGCTTTGGGTGACGCCGGCTCCCCGGCCTCAGATTCCACCCTGGGCCCCACCGCTGGCCTGAACGCCGACGGCCAGCACAACCACATCTGGGATACCGTGGTGCCTACGTTTTTGCACTACAATCTGCCGTTGCTCGGCTTTGGGTGGCTGGCGGCCATGGTGCTCTGATCCTGGCCTTCGCCGTCTCTTTTCAAGCCTCCGGTTTTGCAGTCAGGAAAGGGGCCGGCGAAACGTCAGTCGTCAGCCCCGGCCTTGAAGAACACCACCTGTTTGACGGTGTGATCGTCGTCGTTCTTACGCTTGTTCACCCGGGTTTCCAGCTCCGGATTGGCCGGCTGCTTGACGTCAGACACCGCATCGGTGAAGCCGCAGGCCACGCATTCGCGGACCTGGTCATCGTCGTCGGTAGTGAACATCATGATCTTGTCCATCTCTGCGCAGCGAGGACAGACAGCGCCGGCGATAAAACGTTTTGGACTCGCCATTGAGAATACTCCCGTAAATGTGGGCATTGGCTGTCGGATTAGCGAAGCGTAATCCGACACACTTTATCGTCAGGCAATCTCGTCCGTGATGCCGGTTTGTCTCAACAGGGCATCCACTTTCGGTTCCCGGCCCCGGAAAGCCTTGAACAGTTCCATGGGCTCCTGGGAGCCGCCCTTTTCCAGAATGTTATGGAGGAAGGCCTTGCCGGTCTCCGGGTCGAAGATGCCATTTTCCTCAAACAGGGAAAAGGCATCGGCCGCCAGCACTTCCGCCCACTTGTAGCTGTAGTATCCAGCCGCGTAGCCACCGGCAAAGATGTGCGAGAAGGAGTTGGGGAAGCGGTTGAATTCCGGGGCTTGCACCACCGCGATCTCGCTGCGGATCTTGCGATGCATATCCAGCGGGTTGGTGGGCGCCTCGCTGGTGAATTCCGCATGCAGGCGGAAGTCGAACAGGGAGAATTCCAGCTGGCGCACCATGGCCATGCCGGACTGGAAGTTCTTCGCCGCCAGCAACTTCTGCAACAGGTCTTCCGGGAGTGGTTCACCGGTTTCGTGGTGCGTGGCGATCAATCCCAGGGATTCAGGGTTCCAGCACCAGTTTTCCAGGAACTGGCTGGGCAACTCCACAGCATCCCAGGCCACGCCGTTGATGCCGGATACGTCCAGCACGTCGACCTGAGTCAGCATGTGGTGGAGGCCGTGGCCGAATTCGTGGAACAGGGTAGTGACTTCGTCGTGGGTCAGCAGCGACGGTTTGCCATTCACCGGTGGCGTGAAGTTACAGGTCAGGAAGGCCACCGGCAGTTGCAGATGACCACGCTGGTTACGCCACCGAACCCGGCAGTCGGCCATCCAGGCGCCGCCACGTTTGCCCTGGCGGGCAAACAGGTCGAGGTAGAACCAGGCCAGGGGTTCGCCGTCACGGCTGATGCAGTAGGCGGTGGCGTCTTCGTGCCAGGTTTCCACCTCAGGTCTGGCTTCAATCTGCACGTCAAACAACTTCTCCGCCACCCTGAACAGGCCGGGTACCACATTGTTCACCGGAAACCAGGGCCGCAGGGTTTCCGGGGAAATGTCATAACGTTTCTGGCGCAGCTTTTCGCTGTAATAGCCAATGTCCCAGGCCTGCAGGTCATCAACGCCAAACTCGTCTCGCGCAAACGCCTTCAGCTCGGCAAATTCCTTCTCCGCCTGGGGCTTAGCCTTGGCCGCCAGCTGGTTCAGGAACTCCAGTACTTCATCGCTGTTACGGGCCATTTTGGTGGCCAGCGAGCGCTCGGCATAATTGTCAAAACTAAGCAGCTGGGCGAGAGCGTGACGACGCTTCAGAATTTCCGCCATGACCGGCGTGTTGTCCCACTGACCGGCATCGGGACCCTGATCCGACGCCCGCGTGCCAAAGGCTTCATAGACTTCCCGCCGTAGGTCGCGGTTGTCGCAATAAGTCAGAACCGGGAAAAAGCTGGGGAAATCCAGGGTAATCACATAGCCGTCCAGCTCCTTTTGCCGGGCGGCCTGCTTGGCGCCTTCAATGGCGGTTTCCGGGATACCGCTCAACTCATCCGCCTTGGTGATGTGTTTGAACCAGTGCTGGGTCGCATCCAGGACGTTGTCACTGAAACGGTTGGACAGCTCTGCCAGCTCCCGGGACAAATCAGCATACTGCTTTTTCTTGTCCTCGGGCAGATCGACACCGCCCAAATGGAAATCCCGCAGCGTGTTTTCGACCGACTTGCGCTGGGCTTCGCTCAGATCCTTGAAATCCTCTCGCGCCGCCACTTTCTTGTAGGCGTTGCACAATGCCTCGTTCTGGCTGACTTCGGTGCTGTACTCGGTCAACTTCTCCAGGCAGTTCTTGTAGACCTTGCGCAGGTCGTCGCTGTTCATCACCCCGTTCAGGTGCGATATCACCGACCAGGCATTGCTCAGTTTGTCTTCCATCGCCTGCATGGGCTGCGCCAGGGTGTCCCAGGTGGGGTCTTCATTCTGGGCAAGGCTCCCAATCTTCACGCGGTTTTCACTGAGAATCTGGTCAATGGCCGTTTCCATGTGCTCAGTGCGGACATGGTCAAACTTCGGCAACAGGTCGTCGGTCAGTAACGGGTTATTCATAGGTCCCCTTCTCAGGAATTAGAATCTCAGGTAGTTTCGTTTAATCAGACCTCGGGAAAGGCACCTGTGGGAGAGGCCGTCCCAAAACACGCTCCTTGCGGCACATCCCTGTGACGCTTGGGCTCCGCCATCCCTGGCTCCGCACAGTTTTGGGACGGCCTCTCCCACAGGTACCCCGAATTTTCTGGTAAACGCTATATGGGTATATGTAATGACGAATGTACGTTCATACAAGAGTATCACGCCACAATTTGGGGAACGCACCTGGATTGATCCGAGTGCCGTAGTGATCGGTGATGTCCAGACCGGTGATGATGTCTCGATCTGGCCGATGACCGTGGTGCGTGGCGATATGCACCAGATCCGCATTGGCGATCGCTGCAGCATTCAGGACGGTTCGGTGCTGCACATCACCCACGCCAGTGATTATAACCCAGGGGGTTACCCTTTAACGCTGGGAGACGATGTGACCGTTGGCCACAAGGCCTTGCTGCACGGTTGCACCATTGGTAGCCGGGTGCTGGTGGGCATGGGCTGCATCATCATGGATGGGGCTGTGGTGGAAGACGAGGTGATTGTCGCTGCCGGGTGCCTGGTGCCGCCGGGCAAAACCCTGGAATCGGGTCACCTGTACGTTGGCTCGCCATGTAAAAAGGCCCGCGCGCTGACCGATCAGGAGCGGGGGTTCTTCAAATATACCGCCGCCAACTATGTCCGGCTCAAGGATGGGTACTTAAACGAACGGTAAGCCTGTGGTCTGAAAGGCTGCCGAAGCTCGTACTTTGACGATGATTCTCTGGTTACTGCTTCTCAATGGTCTGTTTCTGGTGCCGTCGCTGGCTCTGCCGGGGGCTACGCCGTGGTTCTCGCTCGAAGCTCTGTTGGTGTGGGCGACCTTGTGCGCACTTCCTGAATCAGACCGGCGGTACCGCGTCACCCTGGGCCTGGCGATTCTCTGTGGACTGCTGGCGCTCCTGGTTCTGGCGGACACCCTGGTACGGGCAAGCCTTGGGCGCGGGCTGAACCTGTATCTGGAAGTGCGGCTGCTGGACGCCGCCTGGAACCTGATGAACACCAATCTCGGCGCCCTGCTCGCGGCTCTGGCGCTGGCCCTTCTGGTGGGTGTGCTGGCCGGCTTCACCTGGCTGGTTCGACACGGCCTGGAACGACTGGCCCAGCATTCACCGAAACACCTGGCCAAGCCGCTCTGGCTGGTTGCCGGATTGGCGGCGGCCGGCGCGGTAACTCCCTGGATCGGCAGCCCAGCGCTGGCCTTTGTCGCCAATCAGGCCTCCCTGATCGCCCATACCCACCAAACCACTCAAGCCTTTGCGGCGCAACTGAGCACCCAGTCTCAAAGCAGCGTCCAACCCACACTGTTACCCCAACTTGCCGAAAAGGATGTGATCCTCGGTTTTATCGAGTCCTATGGTCTGTCGGCGGTCACCGATGAACGTTACCGGAAGGTCGTCGACCCAAGCCTGGATGCCATGGCCCGGGAGCTGGAGACTGCCGGGCTGACCCTGGTTACCGGTCGATTGCAATCACCGATCCAGGGCGGACAGTCCTGGCTTGGCCATCTCTCGGTGCTCAGCGGCCAGTGGATTCATAACCAACTCGCTTACGAGACCTTCCTCAGCAGCGGCTACTCCACCCTGATCGATGACTTTCGCAGCACCGGCCACCGGGCTGTGGCAGTCATGCCCGCGATCACCCAGGCATGGCCCGAAGGCCGATTGTTCCGGTATGACCAAATCTACGACCACGACAAACTTGGCTACCAGGGACCGCCGTTCAACTGGGTTACCATGCCGGATCAGTATACCTGGCACCGGTTTCAGGCTATTCGGGAACAATACCAGGGGCCGCTCTTTGCCGAGCTTGCACTGATCAGCAGCCATGCGCCCTGGGTCCCCATACTCCCCGTGCTCGACAACTGGAGCGCCATCGGCGACGGTCGTGTATTTCAGCGCTGGGCGGACGCCGGAGAAGCGCCAGTTTCGCTCTGGCGTGACCCCGACCGTGTACGGGACCATTATGGACAGGCCATCGCCTATGCGGTGAAGGTTGCTGGCGAATTCGCCGCCCGCCATGTCGGCGAAAATACCCTGATGATCATTCTCGGGGACCACCAGGCAGCACCGCTAATCACGGGGGCAGGCGCAAGCCGCGATGTCGTGATCCACGTGATCAGCGGCGATGCGGCATTGGTCGAGCCGTTCCTGTCCGGCGAATTGCCCGGTTTCCGGCAGGGTGCCCGGCCCGACCCGGAAACGCCCGGCGCTTCTATGCGCCAGTTTCGCCCCTTTCTGCACCGCCACTTCGGGGAGTTCTGAGCGCGATTGATGCTGGTCAATTTTCAGCCAGGCCAGCCCTTGAAAACCGATCTTAAACACCTATATTTGAAAGAGGCAAAGGTTCACGGATAACCCGGTCAGGATTACCGGTGTGGTGCTGTTCCGCGATCGAAGCTGATGTCTATTCGTTCAGATTCGTTCCCAAAAGGAAAAAGGAGATCCTTATGAGCAATCTTACCCGATGGAATCCGGTCAATGAGTTTGAAGACTTGATGAGCCGATACAACCGCATGTTTGGTCTGACCCGCCCCGGTGAGGAGCGTGAGGGCAAGGACTTGTTCAGCCGCAGCGACTGGGCACCGGCTGTCGATATCAAAGAGACCCCGGAAGCCTTCACCATTGAAGCCGAATTGCCCGGCATGTCCAAAGAAGACGTGAAAGTCACCGTGCAAGAGGGCGTTCTGAGCATTCAGGGCGAGCGCAAGAGCGAGGAGGAAACAAAGGACAAGAAGCATCACCGGATTGAACGCTTCTATGGCAGCTTCCTCCGCCGCTTCACCCTTCCGGACAATGTCGATGAAAACAGCGTAAAAGCCAGTTTCAAGGACGGCGTGCTGACCCTGAGTCTCCAGAAGGCCGAGCCGAAAGAACCCAAGGCGATTGAAGTCGACGTGCAGTAAAATCCGCCGCCTTCAAACTGCCCGGAATGGCCGTGGCCGAGATCAGCTCTCGGCTGCGGCTGATTTTTTAGCACCCGCCGTCTCCAGTGCCCGAGCATAATCCACGCTCCGACGATGCCGGGAAACCAGATCAAGGATGGTTTCGCCATCACCATTGAGGGCATTCAGATCCCGCCCCTCGGCCACGAAGAAGCCGATAAAACGCTCAAAATCTTCGGCCCTCATGGCCTGGTAGGCTTTCAGCAAGGCATGGAAATCAGCATTTTCGGCAGCGTCCCAGGGTTGGAGATCCAGAAAACTCCTGACCCGCTCATCGCTCCACTCTTCGCCAATGACTTTGGGCTTGTCCGGTCCACTCATAGCTGTTCTCTCTTTCCGCAGTGCCAGTGAAATCTAAGGGCGCACAGTATAAAGCCCTGAAAGCACGTCAGTTATATGGAATACGCATGAGCAGCTGCGCACCAGATATAAGGCTCAGCGCAGGATTTCGACCGGAAGATCACCAGTGGTCGCTTCTCCATTGCACTCGGGGTTGCGAATGGCCATCTCAACCCGTCGGTTCAGGGCCCGGTTTTCAGGGGAGTCGTTGGGCGCTAGCGGGTTGGTCTCGGCCCGACCGGCAGCGACCACTCGCTCAGCGGGAACCTGGCGGGTCATCACCAGCTCGTGAACCACCGAAACGGCCCGGGCCGCCGAAAGATCCCAGTTGGAGCGATAGCGGTCACTGGAAATGGGGCGGTCATCGGTGTGACCGGACACCAGAACATCACCGGAACAGTCAGATAACACATTCACCACCCGCTCAATGATAGGAATCATCTTCGGTTTGATGGCCGCCTCTCCGGAACGAAAGGTGGCCTGTTCGGAGAACCGGATGACCACTTTGTTTTCGTCGTAATTGACGCTCAGAGCCTCGGAGGCCACTTCCGATTCAAGTTCCCGGACCATCCGGCTGGCCAGATCAATCACGCCGCCGGGTATCCTCGTGGGTGCGGTACCGTCCGTTCGCTCGTCGATAAACTCCGGCACGCGGTCCTGGGACTCGGGCGGCGCCGGCAGTGACACCGACTCGGATTCGATCAGAGTCAGCGGTGACCCGCCGACACTCTCTGCCAGCACATTGTCGGAGCCGAAAGCCACCGCCATGGAGTTGGCCATGGCCCGGTATTTCTCAACATCCATTTCGGCAAAGGACAGCAGCAGAATGAAAAAGGTCAGCAGCAGGGTCGCCAGGTCGGCAAAGGTAACAATCCACGCCGGAGTCTGATTCTGCAGGCGCTTCCTGTTTTTCTTCCGGACCAGTTCCAAACCCTCAGGCCTCCCGCTCTGGCGCCAGGCCGGTCCGGTGTTCGGGAGTGACGAACGAGGACAGCAACTCGGTCATAACCCTCGGGTTCTCACCGCGCATGATGTTCTTGATCGAGGTGATAATCAGCATGTGATTGCGCGCCTCGTCTTCTGCTTTAAGCTGGAGTTTATCCGCGAGAGGCAGGGCAATCAGCTGGGCAATAAAGGCACCGTAAAGCGTCGTCAATAAGGCGATGGCCATGGCCGGACCAATGGATGACGGGTCGTCCAGGGTGTTGAGCATCTGCACCAGGCCCACCAGGGTGCCAAGCATGCCAATGGCTGGCGCCGATTCGCCGATGCCCCGGAATACCCGCTCGGCCACTTCGTAACGCTCCGCGGTCTGCTGGGCTTCCTGGGCCAGCGCCTCTTCCACCAGTTCCGGCGGATGGCCGTCGACACAGAGGTTGATGGCCTTCTGCAGGAATTCGCTGTCGGTCTGGTGATTTTCCAGCCCCAGGATGCCCTCTTTGCGAACCACTATGGCCAGAGCACCCACTTCCCGGATCAGTTCCGCCGGCCGGGCCATCCGGTCAGTGAACGCTGCCGACATGGCCAGGCGGAAGGCACTCATCACCGACGCCATTCGGAACTTGATCAGGGTAACCGCGAAAGTTCCACCGAGGACGATGGCGAGTCCCGGGAGGTTCAGGAATGTCAGGAAGGAAGCATTGGCCAACATTGCCAGAATGACAATCAGGACACCGGCCACAAGACCCACAAGGGTAAGAATATCCATCAAAAATCCCTACGGAATGTTGACCCTGAGCATAGCCCAATCGGGGGCCAGCGGCTCAGTCGTTGCGCAATTCTTCAATCACCGGGGCGGTTTCCGGGCTGACACCGCGCCAGACCCGGAATGATTCCGCCGCCTGTTCCACCAGCATGCCAAGACCGTCGTAAACGGTTTGCGCACCCTGCTCGAGTGCCCACTGGTTGAAGGTCGTGGTCTGTAACGAATACATCATGTCGTAGACCACCGTTTTAGCACCGATGACCCGGGGTGACAGCGGCGGCAGATCCCCCTGCAGGCTGGCGCTGGTGCCGTTGATGATCAGATCATAGGGCTCCGTGGGCTGCTCGAAACCGCAAGCTGATAACCGGGCGGTCCCGGCCACCGGCGCAAACAGCTCAACCAGCGCCTCGGCACGGGCCACTGTGCGGTTGGCGAGCGTCAGGGCCGCAGGCCGCTCCGCCAGTATCGGGCCCAGGACACCACGAACCGCCCCTCCGGCACCCAGCACCAGAATGCGGGCACCCTCAAGACGCACGCCGTGATTGCGGACAAGATCCCGGACAATGCCACAGCCATCGGTGTTGTCGGCCGTGAGCACGCCGGCGGCATCCAGGTAAAGGGTATTGGCTGCGCCGGCTTTTTCGGCCCGCTCGGTCCGGCGGTCCGCCAGCTTCCAGGCTTGTTCCTTAAACGGCACGGTGACATTCAGGCCCTTGCCACCGCGCTCGAAAAACTGTTTCACGGTGCCTGGAAAATCCTCCAGGGGTGCCTGGATGGCGGTGTATTCCAGGGCTTCGCCTGTCTGGCTGGCAAACAGGCTATGAATGCGCGGCGACTTGCTGTGGCTGATCGGGTTGCCAACAACGGCGTACAGATCGTTATTCATGGTTTGTCTCCAGCCAGTTCCGGCCGGTGAGGAAAAACTCCGTGAGCCGGGCCTCGTCAGACCCTGGTTCCGCGGTTCGGTTGTAATCCCAGCGTACTAGTGGTGGCAGGGACATCAGGATGGACTCGGTCCGGCCGCCGGATTGCAGGCCAAACAGGGTGCCGCGGTCATACACCAGGTTGAACTCCACATAACGCCCGCGCCGATAGAGCTGGAAATCCCGTTCACGGTCACCGTAAGGATGGTCCATCCGGCGCCTGACAATGGGTTCATAGGCTTCAATATAGCTATCACCAACGGCTTTCATCAGGCCGAAATCCTGGTCAAAATCTCCGGTGTTGTGGTCATCAAAGAACAGGCCGCCCACCCCCCGGGGTTCATCCCGGTGCTTGAGATAGAAATAGTCGTCGCACCAGTGCTTGAAACGATGGTAGGTTCCCTCACCAAAGGGCTCGCAGGCGGCTCGTGCGGTCCTGTGCCAGTGCACGCAGTCTTCCTCGAAACCGTAATAGGGGGTGAGGTCGTAACCACCGCCAAACCAGTAAACCGGGTCGCTGTTCTCTGGCCTGGCGATGAAAAAGCGGACGTTGGCGTGGGAGGTGGGCACATAGGGATTGTTCGGATGAATCACCAGGGAAACCCCCATGGCTTCCCAGGGTGCCCCGGCCAGATGGGGCCGGTGGGCCGTGGCTGAAGCCGGCATGGTATCGCCCATCACATGGGAGAAGTTGACCCCGCCTTTCTCGAACACCCGGCCTGCGGTGATCACCCGGCTTACTCCGCCACCACCTTCCGGACGATCCCAGGCATCCCGGACAAAGGCTGTGCCGCCGTCGACCGCCTCCAGACGGCTGCAAATGGTTTCCTGCAGCCCCAGCAGGTACTTTTTAACCGCGTGGCTATCGGGTTGCTGTGACATGAACTCTCCTAACGAAGCTGCTTACCACTGACAATATCAATAATTCGGCTGGGTTGGCGATTGCCTCCAAGCGCACCGGGGACAATCCAGTCAAGCTCGTTTCCGAAATACCGCCGAACCTGCCAGATATTCCGGGCCGGCTGGCGGCCCGCCGGATTGCAGGAAGTGGACACCAACGGCATTCTCGCGGTGTCACACAGGGCCCGCACCACCGGGTGCTCGCTGACCCGGACCGCAATGGATCGATGCTGTCCGCGTACCCATTCCGGCACCTGCTGTGCCACATCCGGCAACAGACAGGTCACCGGCCCGGGCCAGTGGCGTTCGGCCTCGGCCTGAAGCGACCGGGGCAGGGGGTCCAGCAGGAAGCGGATCTGGTCCACCGAAGAGGCCACCAGAATCACCCCTTTTCCCATTGGTCGGTGCTTCAGTTCCAGTATGCGTTCCACGGCGTGTCGGTCCCAGGGATCACAGCCCAGGCCCCAGACCGCTTCGGTCGGATAAGCGATCACTCCGCCATGCAACACGGTGCGACGAACACAATGCAATTGCCATTCAGAAAGGGGTTGGGAGACGGCCATGCTGCTCTTGTCAGAATCAATCAGAGTGGATGTTCGCACGGAGCTCAGACGATTTTCTGGAACCCTCCCGGTGCGGAACTCACCAATCCCTGCAACTCCAGAAGCAACAGGGATTGCATGAGCTGGTCGGCAGGGAGACCAGTGGCTGAACTCAGTGCATCGGTTGATTGGGGATCATACCCTAAAGCCTCAAATACCGCGATTTCCCGGCTGTCCAGACCAGCCAGAGACTGGCTGGACGGGTTCTGCCCCTTAGGCTCCGCCATGGTGTCTGCCTCATCCAGCAATGGCGCGGACCACCAGCTCCCCAGCTCCTCGATAATGTCGTCCACGGTCTCTACGAGGCGCGCTCCCTGCTTGATCAGATAATGGCATCCCCGGGCGACCGGGCTGTGGACCGACCCCGGGATCGCGAACACCTCGCGCCCCTGTTCCAGGGCCATCCTCGCGGTGATCAGAGAACCACTGCGCAGACCGGCTTCCACCACCAGAACGCCGCGGCTCAGGCCACTGATAATCCGGTTACGCTGGGGAAAGTGGGCGGCCTTGGCCGGGGTACCGGGCGGGTATTCAGAAATCATCAGCCCGTCGGCAATCACCCGCTCACCAAGCCGGCGATGCTGGTTTGGATAGATACGGTCCAGGCCACATCCGATCACAGCCGTGGTCGGAAAGCCCGCATCGAGGGCGCCGGCGTGAGCGGCGCCGTCGACACCCAGCGCCAGGCCACTGGTGACCAGCAACTCTCGGGCGCTGAGCTCGGCCGCAAACCGACGGGCATGGTCCAGGCCGGCCCGGGTGGCCTTGCGGCTGCCGATAATGCCGATCTGCTCCCGACCCAGAAGCGCTGTGTCGCCAAGGGTATAAAGCACCAGTGGGACGTCGTGAATGTGTTTCAGCTGCTCCGGGTAGTCGACATCCTGGCAGGTGAGAATGCCAATGCCATGGCGCCGGCAGTTTTCCAGAATGGTCCGGACCTCATGCACCAACGGATGGGATTCATCCTGCCGCTGCCACGCCCGGATCGCTGCAAGGCTTTCTGCCGCCAGACCAAGTGCCCGCAGGGTCGCCGGGTTCATGGTGAGCAGATCGGTCAGTTCAGGGATTTCCGCCAACAAGTCCCGGCGCCGGGCATGGCCGAATTTTGGTAAACAGGTAAGAAGCAGCCACTGGGCTGAAGGGGAGGAAAGCACAGAATCATCCTTGAGAAAACATTGGCCGGACCTTCCTGGTCCGGCCATTCGATATCAGTCGATCAGGGGTTGGTGACCTTGTCACCAACTGCCAGGGCACGGGTGGCCTGAAGCACCAGACCGTAGCTCATTTTTTCGTAGGTCTGGAAAACCATCAACAGCCCGGCACGCTCGGAGGGCAGCTCAATGGTCTCGCCGGTCACGGGATCGCGAACCAGATTACCGCTCTGCAGCACCGCCATCACATTGCCCGCTTCAAGGCCTTCTCGGGTACCGCGGTTGATGGCAACCACATCGTACTGGCCAATCTGGCTGACACCGCCGTCTACAGAGATCATCTGGCCTTCAATGGACTCACTCGGCGAACTGGGCACAAAGCTGGTCGTGAGTCGACGATCCTCACTCACCAGCAGACGATCTCCGATCCGTACCTCTTCACTAGAGCTGGACAGGTTCACAGTCAGTACATCACCGTTTTCTCTGGCCACGTCACCGCGGGCGATGCTGCGGGCCTCAAGGCCCAGAAATTCGCCGGTGTCCGGGTCCCTGAATTCCTTGCTGCGACGGAAGATACCAACCTTGTCTGCCGGCTTTTCACCCCGGGCATAAATGCGGTCGCCAGCGCCGGTGATGATCCGGCCGTCTTCGCCTTCCAGCACGTAAGGGGCACCATTGAGCTCTTCCGGGCTTACGATGCGGGTGTCAGTCAGGAAGCTGCCGATGGCATCCAGGGGAATCGCAGGGATCGGCGTATCGATCGGCTCCGAGCGAATCTGCGGCGACAGCTTGACTACATCACTGGTTGATACCTTGGTAATACGGGGCTTGCCATCAATGTAAACCAGGGCAAGGCGATCGCCGGGGTAGATCAGATGAGGGTTGGCTACCTGCGGGTTCACGTGCCAGATTTCCGGCCAGTACCACGGGTTATTCAGAAAACGGGCCGAAATGTCCCAGAGGGTGTCACCTTTCACAACGGTGTAACGCTCAGGGTGGTCGGACCGCAACTCCGGTGCCGCATGGGCCCAGGAGGTTAACAGCAGCGTAGTTGCTGCCAGAGCGTACAGCAGTTTCCTCATTGTGTAAGTCCTTGATCGCGTGCCTTGATTCTTTGCATTCTGTTGGGATGCAGTCAGTTAGATGCAGCTTATTACGTTGTTATTCCAGTTACTATAGAAGAAGTCTCGCAAATTGTGATGTTATCTTTTGTTCTTCCAGTAAATTCTATCCCGCCGGTGAAAGATTTTAACTATTAACTGATCAGTTTGTACTCAATCGCCGAATTGTTAGATAATGGGATATCAAACCTTGGAGATTCCGTCAGCCGTTGAAAGCTGCGGCCCCGCCCCGATAATAGTAAAGTCAGGGGGGAAATTTGCGCAGTACGCTGTCGCATTTTGGAGATCGGTTTCACACTGTTACAAAGAGCGCAAAGGTTACAAAAGTTAACAGAGACGCCGGCAGACAGTCTGGCGTCCCGACATACAGGCCAAAAGTACGAGCATATGATTCTAGAGATTCTCGAATACCCGGATCCCCGTCTACGCACCATCGCCAAGCCGGTTGAAGAGGTGACAGACGCAGACCGCAAGCTGATCGACGATATGTTCGAGACCATGTACGATGCGCCCGGCATTGGCCTTGCGGCTACCCAGGTCAACGTTCACAAGCAGATCATTGTTATGGATCTGTCGGACGATAAGAGCGAGCCCCGGGTGTTTATCAACCCGCAGGTGGAAGTACTCGATGGTGAAAGAGAAGCCATGCAGGAAGGCTGCTTGTCGGTACCCGGCTTCTATGAAGACGTTGAGCGGATCGAACACTGCAAGATCCGGGCGCTGGGTCGTGATGGCAAACCCTTCGAGATCGAAGCCAGAGGCCTGCTGGCGGTGTGCATCCAGCACGAGATGGATCACCTGAACGGCAAGCTGTTCGTGGATTACCTCAGCTCCCTGAAGCGCACCCGCATTCGCAAGAAGCTGGAGAAACTCCACAAGAAGAGCGCCTGATCTGCCTTCGGGCGGGCACCAAAATCAGAGGCTATTCCGGACCGGGTCACGACCCGGTCTTTTCGTATTCAACGAAACAGAGATCAAAACACCGTGCGACTTGTTTTTGCCGGCACCCCGGATTTCGCTGCTACCGCTCTTGAGGCCTTGATGGCCAGCCACCACAACATTGTGGGCGTCTACTCCCAGCCGGATCGGCCCGCCGGCCGTGGCCGGAAGCTGCAACCAAGCCCGGTCAAGCAGGTCGCCATGGAAAACAGCGTTCCGGTGTTCCAACCCGAGAGCCTCAAAACCCCGGAAGCCAGGCAACAGCTGGCGGACCTGCAGCCAGACGTCATGGTCGTCGCCGCCTATGGGCTGATCCTGCCGAAAGCCGTGCTGGAAATTCCAACTCACGGTTGCCTGAACATCCATGCCTCCCTGCTGCCCCGCTGGCGCGGTGCCGCGCCTATCCAGCGGGCCATTGCTGCCGGCGACGAAGAAACCGGCATCACCATCATGCAGATGGACGAGGGTCTGGACACCGGCAACATGCTCCTGAAATCCCTGACCGCCATTGAAGAACAGGATACAGGCGGCAGCCTCCATGACCGGCTGGCGGAGATGGGTGGCAAGGCCATCGTCAAGGCCCTCGAATTGCTGGAAAAAGGCGAGCTCAGTGGCGAAGCCCAGAACGACGACCTCGCCTGCTATGCCCGCAAGTTGAGCAAGGACGAGGGCCACATCGACTGGTCCGCAGCCGCCATCGACATTGAACGACTGATTCGTGCCTTCAACCCCTGGCCCGGAACCTACACCGATCTGGGCGATCAGCGCATCCGGATTCACGCAGCCAAAGCCCTGAATGACACCGCCAACAAGCCGGTGGGTACGGTACTTCGGCGCGAGCGGGGCGGTATCGACATTGCCTGCGGAACCGGAACCCTGCGCATCATCCGGCTGCAGCTGCCAGGCTCCCGGGCCCAGAGCGCTAACGACCTGATTAACGGCGGCAAGGAATTACTCATGCCCGGACAGGAGTTACGCTGACATGGGCGACCAACCTCAACCCATGCGCGCGATTGCCGCCGGCGTTATGCTGGCGGTGGAGAGCGGCCAGTCGCTGTCCCAGTGTCTGCCGCCAGCCCTGAACCGCCTGCCACCGAACGAACGCCCGGAACTCCAGGCCCTGTGTTACGGCACGTGCCGCTGGTTCCACCGGCTTGACGGCGAGCTCAATGGCCGGCTGAAAAAGCCACTTCGCAAACCGGACCGCGTTATCCATCACCTGATGCTGGTCGCACTCTTTCAGCTGCGGTTCAGCCAGCAGGCCACCTACGCCGTGCTGAATGAAACCGTGGAAGCCTGCCGCGCCCTCGACAAACCCCACCTGACCGGCCTGGTGAATGGTGTACTGCGAGCTGCCGAGCGGGACGGCGCGCCGGAACCCGCCAATGATTCGGCCCGTTTCAGCCACCCGGTGTGGATGGTGGAAAAGCTACGCCACAACTGGCCGGAAGACTGGCAGAAGATTCTGGAGGCCAATAACGCCCAAGCGCCCATGACGCTGCGGGTAAACGCCCTGCGCTTTAACCGGGACCAGTATCTGGCACTGCTTCAAGAAGCCGGCATTGAGGCCGGCCCGACCCGTTTCGCGCCTCATGGCATTCAGCTGGCCAGCGCCGTTCCCGTGGAGCGCCTGCCCTGGTTCGCCGATGGTGCTGTCAGTGTCCAGGACGAGGCGGCTCAGCTTTGCACCACCTTGCTCGATCTGGCTCCAGGCCAGCGGGTACTGGATGCCTGTGCCGCTCCCGGTGGCAAAACCTGCGCCATCCTGGAAAGTTGTTCGGAGCTCTCAGAAGTTGTCGCCATTGATGAGTCCACCGACCGCCTGCCCCGGGTGCAGGAAAACCTTGATCGCCTGGACCTGCACGCAACCCTGATCCAGGCCGATGCCGCGGCTACCGATCAATGGTGGGATGGCAGGGCTTTCGATCGGATTCTTCTGGACGTGCCCTGCAGTGCCAGCGGCGTAATCCGCCGCCACCCGGACATCAAGTTACTGCGCCGGGAATCCGATATTGTCCCATTGGCTGCTATCCAGCTTGGGCTACTGGACGCCATGTGGGCTATCCTGAAACCCGGTGGCCGGCTGGTGTATGCCACCTGCTCGGTGTTCCCCCAGGAAAACCACCGTATAATTCAGCGGTTCTGCAAACAGCAGACCGATGCCATCCTTATTGAGCCCGACGCTCAATGGGGGCGTGATATGGGTGCCGGGCGGCAATTGCTCCCGGATCCGTTCAGCCATGACGGCTTCTTCTATGCCGTGCTGGAGAAACCCGAACCATGAAAATCCTGATTCTCGGTGCAGGCCAGGTGGGCGGCACACTCGCGGAAAACCTCGCCAACGAAGCCAACGACATCACCATTATCGACAGCGATGGTGCCCGGTTGCGCGAGCTGCAAGACCGGCTCGACATCCGAACGGTCCAGGGCGAGGCGTCTTATCCGACAGCGTTGCGACAGGCGGGAGCCGAAGATGCCGACATGCTCATCGCCGTTACCAACAGCGATGAAACCAACATGGTGGCCTGCCAGGTGGCCAAACTGCTGTACAAGACCCCCACCACCATCTGCCGCGTCCGGGCCAGTGCCTACCTGGCAAAATCCGAGCTTTTCTATCAGCGCGACCAGACCAAGGATCTCGACAGTCTGCGGGGCTTTCCCATCGACGTTCTGATCAGCCCGGAACATCTGGTGACCAAGCACATTACCCGGCTGATCGAAAATCCCGGTGCCCTGCAGGTACTGGAGTTCTCCAAAGGCCTGACCCGACTGGTGGCCATTCGCGCTGCCAGGGGTGGCCCTTTAGTCGGCCATGAGCTCTCTTACCTGCGCACGCACATGCCCAAGATCGACACCCGGGTGGCGGCCATTTTCCGGAAAGACCGGGCCATCATGCCCGAGGGCAACACCGTCATCGAAGATGGCGACGAGGTCTTCTTTATTGCAGCCGGCGATCATATAAAGTCGGTTATGAGTGAACTGCAGCCACTGGTAAAACCCTACAAACGCATCTTTATCTGCGGTGGCGGCAACATCGGTCAGCGGCTGGCCCACACGCTGGAAAACCGTTTCCAGGTGAAACTTCTGGAACGGAACCACGACCGCTGTGTGATGCTGTCGGAAAACCTTCGCAAAACCGTGGTACTGGAAGGCAACGCAGCCAACAAGGACATTCTGCTCGAAGAGAACATCGAGAATACCGATGTGTTCTGCGCGGTGACCAACGACGATGAGGCGAATATCATGGCCTCACTGCTGGCCAAGCGCCTGGGCGCCCGAAAGGTCCTCACCCTGATTAACAACCCGGATTATGTGGACCTGATTCAGGGCGGCGACATTGATGTCGCCATCTCTCCCCAGCAAACCACCATCGGCAGCCTTCTGACCCACGTTCGCAGAGGCGATGTGGTGAATGTTCACTCACTTCGCAGGGGTGCTGCCGAGGCCATTGAGGCCATCGCCCATGGTGATCACAGATCGTCGAAAGTCGTCGGCCGGCGGCTGGACGAGATCGCGCTGCCGGAAGGCACTACCATCGGTGCCATCGTGCGACGGAGCGAAGTTTTGATTGCCCACGACCACCTCCGGATCCAGCCGGATGACCACGTAATCCTGTTCCTGGTGGACAAAACCCGGATACGGGAAGTGGAAAAACTGTTCCAGGTGGGACTCACCTTCTTCTGATTTAGAAATACACATCCAGCACGCGTATAATGCGCCTTTTTTCGGAGTGCCCCGAAGGACAACCGGGGCGCCACACACAGACTGATCAGCAGGCAACCGTCGTGACAGACAAGGTAACAGCACAGACAACTCCGGACATCGGGACCTTCCAGGGCCTGATCCTGGCTCTGCAGAATTTCTGGGCGCAGCATGGCTGCGTGATCCTCCAGCCACTGGATATGGAAGTGGGCGCTGGCACCTTCCACCCGGCTACCTTCCTGCGGGCCATCGGACCGGAAACCTGGAATGCCGCCTACGTTCAGCCCAGCCGCCGGCCCACTGACGGCCGCTACGGCGAGAACCCCAACCGTCTGCAGCATTACTACCAGTTCCAGGTGGTCCTCAAGCCGTCCCCGGACAACATTCAGGAATTGTACCTGGATTCCCTTAAAGCCCTGGGCCTGGACCCGCTGGTGCACGACATCCGGTTTGTGGAAGACAACTGGGAATCACCGACACTCGGTGCCTGGGGCCTGGGTTGGGAAATCTGGCTGAACGGCATGGAAGTCACCCAGTTTACCTATTTCCAGCAGGTGGGTGGCCTGGAATGTTTCCCGGTCACCGGCGAGCTCACCTACGGGCTTGAGCGGATCGCCATGTACCTGCAGGGCGTCGACAGCGTTTACGATCTGGTCTGGACTGAAGGCCCTGATGGTGTGGTCACCTACGGTGACGTGTTCCACCAACAGGAAGTGGAGATGTCCACCTACAACTTTGAACACGCTGATACCGAGTTCCTGTTCCACAGCTTTGATGTCCATGAGCGGGAAAGTGCCCGCCTGATCGAAGCCGGCCTGGCGCTGCCAGCCTATGAACAGGTTTTGAAAGCCTCCCACACCTTCAACCTGCTGGACGCCCGCCACGCGATTTCCGTGACTGAGCGCCAGCGCTTTATTCTGCGGGTTCGAACCCTGGCCCGGGCGGTTGCCCAGGCTTACTTCGACAGTCGCCGGGCACTGAGCTTCCCGCTGGCGCCCGAGGCGTTGCGTAAGGAAGTTTTGGCAGCCGCTGAGGCCGCCGATGACAAGGCCAGGAGCAAGAACGACAAGAAAGCGAAGAAGGCACCGCAGGAACAGGGGAACGCATAATCATGGCAACACAGGATTTTCTGGTCGAACTGGGCACCGAAGAGCTGCCCCCCAAGGCCCTAAAGACACTGTCTGACGCCTTCACCCAGGGCATTGCCCGGGGTCTGGAAGAGGCCGGTATCGAATTCGGCAAGGTCGAGTCCTTCGCCGCACCGCGCCGCTTGGCGGTCCGCATCCGGAACCTGTCCGATGCCCAGCCGGATAAATCCGTTGAAAAACGCGGCCCCGCAGTCAAGGCCGCCTTCGACGACGCCGGCAACCCGACCCGGGCGCTCACCGGCTTTGCCACGTCCCTCGGTGTGACTCCAGACCAGCTCGACACTTTGGAGACCGACAAGGGAGCCTGGGTGGTTTACCGTACTGTGGAACAGGGCAAGCCCACCGTGGAGCTGATGCCGGACCTGGTCGAGCAATCTCTGGCCGGCCTGCCCATTCCCAAGCGCATGCGCTGGGGCGCCCACCGCACCGAATTTGTACGCCCGGTGCATTGGGTCCTGCTGCTGTTCGGCAACAAGGTGATTGATGCCCCGATCATGGGCCTGACCCCGGGCAACAAGACCCGGGGCCATCGTTTCCATTGCCCGAAATCCCTGATCATACCGACACCGGGCGATTACGAGGTGGTGCTCAAACAGGAAGGCTATGTGATCGCCGATTTCGCCGAGCGCCGGGAACAGATCCGCGCTGGCGTAACCGAACTGGCCGAGAAGGAAGCCGGCGGCAAGGCGGTGATCGATGAAGATCTGCTGGACGAAGTGACAGCCCTGAACGAATGGCCGGTGCCCCTGATGGGCCGATTCGAGGAGCGCTTCCTGGACGTGCCCGCGGAAGCCCTGATTTCCTCCATGAAAGAACACCAGAAATACTTCCACGTGGTGGCCGCCGACGGCGAAATGCTGCCCCTGTTCATCACCGTTGCCAACATCCAGAGCAAGGACCCGACGCAGGTGATTTCGGGTAACGAGAAGGTGATCCGTCCCCGCCTGTCCGACGCCGCCTTCTTCTACGAAACGGACCGGAAGACAAAGCTTGAGGACCGTGTTGACGCCCTCAAGCCCATCGTATTCCAGGAAAAGCTCGGCAGTATCTACGACAAATCCGTACGCGTCGCTGCCCTGGCCCGGAAAATTGCCGACGCCATCGGCAGTGACCCGGCCCTGGCCGAGCGGGCGGCCATGCTGGCGAAGACCGACCTGGTGACCGAAATGGTGCTGGAGTTCACCGATCTCCAGGGCATCATGGGCCAGTACTACGCCGCCAACGACGGCGAGCCGGAAGACGTGGCCAAAGCGCTGAACGAGCAATACATGCCCCGCTTCGCCGGGGACGACCTGCCCACCACCCTGACCGGCTGCGCCATTGCCATCGCCGACCGCCTGGACTCCCTGGTTGGCCTGTTCGGCATCAACCAGCCACCCTCCGGTACCCGTGACCCGTTCGCCCTGCGCCGGGCCTCCCTCGGGGTGCTGCGCATCATTATCGAACGGCAGCTACCGCTGGACCTGCAAACCTGCTGCGAGTGGGCGGAAGCGAACTTCACGGTGCTGACCGAGAAGAACACCGCCACCACAGTGGTGGATTACATGCTGGAGCGTTTCCGGGCCCACTACGACGAGCAGGGTATCGGTGCCGAGGTTTACCTCGCTGTCCATGCCCGCCGGCCAACCCGGCCGCTGGACTTCGACCGCCGGGTAAAAGCCGTGGAAGCCTTCCGTCAGCTACCGGAAGCGCAAGCCCTGGCCGGTGCCAACAAGCGCGTGTCCAACATCCTGACCAAACAGGGGGGCGACAGCATTGGTGAAACCGTAGACGCCAGCCTGCTCCAGGACAGTGCCGAAAAAGACCTGGCGGAACAGGTCAACCGGCAGGCGGATAAGGTGCTGCCACTGTTCGAGCAAGGTGACTATGCCAGCGCTCTGAGCTCCCTGGCCAGCCTGCGGCAATCGGTGGACAACTTCTTCGATGAAGTGATGGTGATGGCCGACGACGAGGCCATCCGGAACAACCGCCTGGCGCTGCTGAACAGGCTGCGCAACCTGTTCCTGCGCGTAGCGGATATCTCGCTGTTGCCCACCACCGGCTAACGATGCTGATCATCCTCGACCGGGACGGGGTCATCAACCAGTACGATGGCAATTACATCTGCTCGGCGGATGAATGGCTCCCCATTCCCGGCAGCGTTGAAGCGGTGGCCCGGCTCTGTAACGCCGGCCACCGCATCGCCATTGCCACCAACCAGTCCGGCATCTCCCGCGGCTACTTTGGCATCGACGAACTGGATGCCATGCATGAAAAGCTGGAGCGCCTGGTGGAAGCCGAGGGCGGCTGCATCGACTTTATTGCTTACTGCCCCCATCACCCCAACGACCATTGCCACTGCCGCAAACCGCTGACGGGACTGCTGGAACAGATTCGTCGGCATTTCCACCTGGACACCCTCGAAGGCGCGATCATGGTGGGCGACAGCCGAAAAGACCTGGAAGCTGGCCACGCTGCAGGATGCCAGACGGTGTTGGTGAGAACCGGCAACGGTCAGGACACCGAACGCCACCTGGACGCCAGGCCCATACCCGGCGCCGATGTCAGTATCTACGACAATCTCAGCAAATTCACCGATGCCCTTTTATCCGCCGAGGGCTGGTAAAACCAAGGCGAATCCGTATAATACCGGCCGTTGATCGGCGTGTGGCGCAGCTTGGTAGCGCACTTCGTTCGGGACGAAGGGGTCGCAGGTTCGAATCCTGCCACGCCGACCACTTTCCCGCCTCCTTATCTTTTTTTATCTCCTGCTGATCGTTCAGCACCAGTTCATCCGGATCACGAACGGATTGAACAACCGAACCTCGATATGCATGGTGATCCAATGCTGCCAGAGTCTCATCCAGGCCATTGTCGGCGTAACAGCTTGCCCACTCTTCACTGACACAACATGTTGAAACAACACGAGTGGCTGGCCAAAGGGGAGAAATCCACCCATAGTGTCAGGCAGATGGAGTGAATCCCGATCGATCTCCATGAATTGGTTATAAGGTTCAAACAGACGCTGAACCTCATGCGGAGACTGGCCCATGGAAAACCCGAGCATCGAAAAACGCAGACTGGCTGCGCTCGATCGTTTGGGCATTCTGGATACCCCACCAGAAGAACGCTTTGAACGACTGACAAGAATCGCACGGCAGTATTACGGCGTAAAAACTGCACTCTTCTCGGTGCTTGATGAGGAGCGTCAGTGGTTCAAGTCCCGCCAGGGCCTGGATACCTCTCAAACACCAAGATCCGTGGCATTTTGTGACTACGCCATCCAGCAGGACAAGATTCTTCTGGTGGAAGATGCAACCAGAGATCCACGCTTTCAGAAGAACCCCTTGGTTACCGGCAAACCCCACATACGTTTTTATGCTGGCATGCCCGTACGTGAACCCAGCGGTTTCAAGATAGGCACGCTCTGCATTATTGACGACAAACCCAGGCAATTCAGCGAAATTGACCTGGATGTTCTGCGCAGCCTGGCCAGTATTGTTGAAGATGAGCTGGAACGCTCTTACCTTGCCTCTGACGACAATGAATATGTCCCCGTTTCCCACCTGAGCCGCTCGATTCACCGGGCCCAGAACGTTTTCCTGACCAGTGACAATGAGCGGGCGGCCTTCGAGCTGATGCTCAGTGATTTGCTGTCGCTGACTGGTAGCCAGTTCGGTTTCATAGGCGAAGTACTTCAGCAGCAGGACCAGACTCCATACCTTAAAATCGGCGCGATTACCAATATAGCCTGGAGCCCGGAAACCCAGGCCCTCTATCAGGAAGTGGAGCGACGGGGCCTGGTTTTCGACCGTCTGGACAACATTCTGGGCCAGCCCATGGTAACCGGCGAAGTGATTGTCTCCAGCGACCTGGCTTCAGATCACCGCCGAGGAGGGCTACCTGCCGGCCACCCGCCAATCAGTGCCTACATCGGCATTCCGGTGTTTTCCGGCGACCGGGAAATCGGCCTGATCGGCCTTGCGAACCGAATGGGAGGCTACAAGGCAAAGATGGCCGAAGAGCTGGAGCCTTTGATGCAAACAATAGGCAACCTGATCGAACGCAAACGGCTCTACCAGGAAAAGCGGGAGCATCAGAAAAGCCTGGAGCAGGCTGCCAACTATGATGCGCTTACGGGCCTGCCGAACCGCCGCCGACTGACTGAGCTGTTTGAGCAGGAACTCTTTGAAGCAACCCAGCGGAATGGGGTCGTTTCGGTCTGCTTTATCGATCTGGATGGTTTCAAGGACATCAATGACGAACACGGCCATGCAGTCGGTGATGCCGTGCTGAAATCGGTTGCCGAGAGATTGATGTCCAGCGTGCGGGCTCACGATGTCGTAGCCCGGCTTGGAGGTGACGAGTTCGTAGCGATTCTCCGGGATGTAGACGACGAGCGAGTGTACGCACGGCTTCTGGAATCCATCCGCCAGCCCATCAGCTACAAACATCATGTCCTGCAATTGTCCGGCAGCATGGGTGTAACAGTCTTTCCTGATGACAATTCGGATGCCGACATGCTGTTACGCCATGCCGACCAGGCCATGTATGGGGCTAAGGAAGCAGGCAAGAATAATTACACCTTGTTCGATCTGGATTCCCACTTTTCCCGCAAAGAGAGGGTGCGGGTGATCGAACAGATCGACGACGCCATCAAACTGGGTGAACTTGAACTCTATTACCAGCCCAAAATCAGCTTTGGCAGGCACTGCGTCGAAGGATTTGAGGCACTTATCCGATGGAATCATCCACGAAAAGGACTGCTGGGACCCGGCCATTTTCTGGACCATATTGAGTACACGGAGTACGCCCGTAACGTTGGTAATTTTGTCCTCCGGGAAGCAGTCACTCAGTTGCAGAACTTCAGCCAGAAGCAACTGCCCTACAGCCTCAGTGTGAACCTGAGTCCTTCCCATTTCCTGGGCCCGGGATTTCGGGAGGACCTCGCCCTGGCATTAAATGATTGTCCCCCGGAGATCCGCTCTCGCCTGATTCTCGAAATTCTTGAAACAACAGCACTGGATGACACAGACAGGGTTCTTGAAAACCTTCGGGCCTGCCGGGAACTTGGGGTTGATATTTCTCTTGATGATTTCGGTACCGGCTACTCTTCACTGGACCTTTTCCGGCGTCTGCCTGCCAAGGAAATCAAAATTGACCGTTCCTTCGTAATGGACATGCTCGACAATAACGACAGCGACATGATCGTAAGCGCTATCGTCAGCCTCTCGAAGAGCTTCAAACGGCGCCTGGTCGCCGAAGGCATTGAAAGTTTCGCCGTTGAAGCCAAACTGATAGAACTGGGATGCGATCTCGGTCAAGGCTTTTTCTATAGCAAACCGCTGCCCCTGAGTCAGGCACTGGACTGGGCACAGACCTTCAACTGGGAAAACAGGGCGCGTACTGGAGCCTGACTCCAGGCTGAAAAGTGACGGAACACATGGAACTGACAACGGAAACCCGACTGAAAGCAATTCTTGAAGGCACGGGCGCTGGCACCTGGGAGTGGAACCTCGATACCCAGGAGGTTATCTATAATGATCGCTGGGCACAGCTTCTCGGCTACAGCCTGGAAGAGCTTGAGCCAGTCACCTTCCAGACCTGGGAAAGCCTTTGCCATCCCAACGATCTGGTAAAGGCGAGAGAGGCACTCGCCCGCTATCTCGACGGAGCAAGCCAAAAGTTTGAATGTGTAGTCCGCATGCTTCACAAAGACGGAGACTGGCGGTATATCCACACCCGCGGAACGCTGCTGACGGACGATCAGGGCCGCGACACTCGCTGGCTGATGGGGACCCACCTTGATGTTACCCGGGAGATGGTGAGCCAGCATCAGATGGAGCAGCTCTCCAAATCGTTACCGGGTATTATTTATACCTTTGTTCTCGAACCGGATGGGCGCTATTACTTTTCATACCTGAGTGAGAAAACCTGGGAATTCTATGGGGCGTCTCCTGATGAATGTCGCCGGGACCCGGAGGAAATCTTCAACAGCATTCATCCCGATGATCTCTCCGCCGTGCAAGAGAGTATCGCCATTTCTGCGCGAACCATGGAAGAGTGGGTTTGTGAATACCGAGTGAGAATCGGGGGCAAGATCTCTTGGCTAAGAGGTGTGTCTCGACCTGAAAGGGATCCTAATGGCACGATTACCTGGCACGGCATGGTCACTAACATCGACAGGCAGAAAAGTCTGGAACTGGAACTGGAACAACTGTCCATTACCGATGAACTGACCGGCTTGAATAACCGCCGCTACATGCTCCGGAAACTGGAAGAATCGGTAGCGGAAAGTGAACGCTATGGTGATGATTTCTCCCTCGTTTCATTGGATGTCGATTTCTTCAAGAACATTAACGATTCCTACGGGCACCCCACCGGTGATGCCGTATTGCAGCGGTTCGCAACAATCATTGAAACGCGAATACGAAAATCCGATGTTGTGGCCCGGACCGGGGGTGAAGAATTTATCATCTTCATGCCCAGCACCGGCCTGGCCGAAGCGGAGCAGGTGGCCGAGTCCCTGCGGGTTGCCCTGGAGGCGGAAGAATTCGTCAGCGACGACGGCGAAACCTTTAACGTGACTTTCAGCGCGGGCGTTGTTAACTGGTCCGGCGCCGGCGCCAATGCCACCTCGGTCCGGGATCTGCTCTCAGCCTGCGACCAGTCGCTGTATGCGGCAAAACGGGCCGGCAGAAACCGGATCGTCGTCAATCGGGCGGGAAAGTGATCCTGCCGGCACGCGCAACGTAATAACCAGGCCCAAAACCATCATTAACGGAGAACGACCATGATCGGATACGTCACCCTTGGCGTCAGTGATATGGAGAAAGCGAAGAAATTCTACACAGACCTGCTGGGGGACCTGGACGCAAAAGTGCTTCTGGACCTGGACCGCATTGCCTTTATTGGCAAGAACATGGGCTCACCCATGCTGGCGGTGTGCAAGCCATTCAACGGTGAGCCGAACCATCCGGGCAACGGCAACATGGTGGCCCTGCAGCCGGGTTCAAAAGAGGCGGTGGATGCCCATTACCACAAGGCCATCGACCTGGGCGCCACCTGCGACGGCGAACCCGGGCAGCGCATTCCCAACCAGTTCTACGGGGCTTACGTGAAAGACCCGGACGGCAACAAGCTGGCGTTTTTCCACTTCGGTTAACAGCAATGGCCCTCATTGCAGGGCCATTTTCCTTCATCTGCGATCGGCAATCAGGAGGTCGTCGCCACCACCTCCGCCTTCCCCGTTTTCAGCAGGGCATAGCCGAAGCCAATAACCAGTGACCCCACCGCAATGGCAATCAGGTAAGGCAACACCGAACTGACCGCATTCGGAATGGCCAAGACAAACAGCCCACCATGGGGCGCCATCAGCTTCACCGTGAACAGCATCGTCAGGGCTCCGGTGATCGCCCCACCAACCATGCACACCGGAATCACCCGCAGCGGGTCCTTGGCCATAAACGGAATCGCCCCCTCGGAGATAAAGCACAGACCCAGCACAAACGAGGCCCGGCCCGCCTGGCGCTCCGCCTCGGCAAACTTGCGGCGGGCCACAAACGAGGCCACGCCCATGCCAATGGCCGGCACCATACCCGCCGCCATAATGGCCGCCATGGGCGCGGAACCCCCGCTGCCCTCAGAGAGCAGGCCCACCCCGAAGGTATAGGCCGCCTTGTTGACCGGGCCGCCCAGATCAAAGCACATCATGGCGCCAAGGATACCGCCCAGCAGAATCGCATTGGTGGTGCCCATGCTCTCCAGGAAACCGGTCAGACCGTCCATAATCGCCGCCATCGGCTCGCCAATCACGTAGATCATCCCCAGACCCGTGACCAGGCTGGCCAACAGCGGGATGATCAGGATCGGCTTCAGGGATTCGATGCTTTCCGGCATCGGCAGCTTCTGGCTGATAAAGCGCGCCACGTAGCCGGCCAGGAAGCCGGCGATAATGCCCCCGAGGAAACCGGCGCCCAGTTCACCGGCCAAATAGCCGCCAATCATGCCGGGCGCCAGGCCGGGCCGGTCGGCAATGGACCAGGCAATGTACCCGGCCAGCAACGGAATCATCAGTTTGAACGCGGTGCCGCCACCGATCTGCATCAGGGCCGCGGCCAGGGTGCCTTCTTGCTGAAATGCCTCAATCCCGAACACGAAGGACAGGGCGATCAGCAAACCGCCCGCCACCACCATCGGTAGCATGAAGGAAACGCCGGTGAGCAGGTGCTTATAGGGCCCCCGGCTTTCGCCGCTACCGGCACTGCTGGCGGCTTTCTGCGGTCCGGCATCAAGAACCACCGCCTCGGCCAGGGCATCACGAATGGCATCGGTGGGTTTTTTCAGGGCGGCGCCGGTGGAGGTCCGCCACACCCGCTTGCCGGCAAAACGGCTTGGGTCCACTTCGATGTCGCAGGCCAGGATAACCACATCCGCGGCAGCGATTTCCTCGTCAGTCAGGGGGTTCTGGGCGCCCACCGAGCCCTGGGTTTCCACCCGGATCTGATGGCCGGCCGATTCTGCCGCAGCAGTCAAGGCCTCTGCCGCCATAAAAGTATGGGCAACGCCCGTGGGGCAGGCGGTTACGGCAACAATCCGTTTACCAGCAGATACCTTCCCGGCAGAGGCTGTCGCTGCCTGGCTGGCTCTGGCCGGATCCCAGGGCACTGCCTCTGCCTGAGCCCTATCCAGAATTGCATCCGGATCAGGCAACGCGGCAGTGACCGGGATCTCCAAGAGGCGTTTGCCGGCGTAGGCCTCAAGGTCCACCGCGACGCCGACGGCGGCAATAACCAGGTCCGCCTGCTCGATGGTTTCAGCATCGGGCTGGCTTTCCGCTTTGCCATCCGGTCCCCGGCTGTCGGTGGTTACCGACCAGCCGCGACGGTTCGCTGCCCGCTCCAGTGCCCGGGCCGCAAGAAAGCGGGTTGCCACGCCCTGGGGGCAGGCAGTCACAATAATCAGTTTCATAACGGCATCTCTCCGGTGTTGTTTTCCCCGGGCCATGGCTGCACCCGGGTTTGTTGGAGAAGGGAAGAAAAGTCCGGTGCCTGGGGATTTCCGACACCGATGTGTTGCACACATTCGGCAGACAACGCCGTGGCGAACGTCAGTACTGCATCATCAGGCTGGCAAGCAAGCACACCGTGGAGCATGCCCGCCAGTAAGGTATCGCCGGCGCACACGGTGCTGACTACCGAGACCGGAGGTACCCAGGATCTCAACGTGTCGGTCGGTGACGACCACAACACGCCGCCCGCACCCATGGACACCACCACATGAGGTACGCCGCGGGCACGGATTCGGGCGATTGCGGTTTCCACTGCGGCCATGTCCTTCAAGGGCACACCCGCCCAGCCAGACAACTCATCCGTGTTGGGCTTGACCGCAAAAGGCCCTGCCTCCACCCCGGCTTTAAGACCCTCACCACTGGCATCCAGCCAGACCGGTTTGCCAGCGCGGTTAGCCTGTTGCACCAGCTCAGCCAGCCCGGAAGGCGGAAACCCTTCGGGCAGACTGCCGCCGATAACGACTGCGTCGCAGTCCGGCAGCAGCGACGCCAGGCGAAATTCCAGGCGCTGAAGAGCGTCTGCCGGCATCCGGAACCCCGGTCCGTTCAGGTCGGTCACCCGGCCACCGGGCTCGGCGACCTTGACGTTGATCCGGTTCTGGCCTGGCACGCGCACAAAACTGTCCTGCAACCCTTCAGCCGCGAACAGCCGCTCAAAAGCGGTGACATTGGCTTCGCCCAGCAAGCCGGTCACGGTGACCGAATGGCCCAGCCGCGCCAGCACACGGGCCACGTTGATGCCCTTGCCAGCGGGTTCCAGCCGGGTGTTGCCGGTGCGATTGACTTCGCCAAGGGTTAGATCGGCGATTTCGACACTCAGATCCAGTGCCGGATTCAGGGTAACGGTGAGAATGTTGGCCATCACCAGGCCTCCAGGGCATCACGCACCTCAGCAGCGGTTGCCATGGACAGGGCCTTTTCGGCCTGCTGGCGGGCGTTTTCGAGGCTCAGGCCACGAATGCAGGCCTTCACCAGGGGCACCCGACGGCTGGTAACCGAGAGCTCGTCCACGTCCAGGCCCAACAAGACCGGAATGGCCTGGGGGTCGGAGGCCAGTTCTCCGCAAACCCCGACCCAGCGGTCGTGCGCATGGGCCGCGTCTACCGTCATCCGGATCAGTCGCAACACCGCCGGGTGCAGGCCGTCCGACTCGGCCGACAGCTGGCCGTGGCCACGGTCGATGGCCAGGGTGTACTGGGTCAGGTCATTGGTGCCGACGGAGAAGAAATCCACCTCCGGCGCCAGGGTCGACGCCAGCAGGGCACAGGAGGGCACTTCGATCATTACCCCCACCTGAACATCACCGGCTGGTACTTCGGCCTGCACTTTGGACACGATCGCCCGGGCAGCCCGGAATTCTTCCAGATCCTTGACCATGGGGAACATGATGCGCAGGGGCCGGTCGCCCGCCGCAGTCAGCAGGGCGCGCACCTGGGTTTCGAGAATATCCGGTCGGGTCAGGGACAGCCGGATGCCGCGCATGCCCAGAAACGGGTTGTCTTCCTGGGGCAAGGGCCAGTAATCCAGGGGCTTGTCACCCCCGACATCCAGGGTACGGGCCACCAGGGGCAAGCCGTTCAGGGCATCGAACGCATGTTGGTATTCACGCACCTGGGTGTCGAGGTCCGGGGCTTCGGGATGGGCCATGAAAATGAACTCGGTGCGAAGCAGGCCGACACCGTCGGCGCCCCGATCAACCGCATCCGGCGTGTGAGCCGTGTTGCCCAGGTTGGCGCAAACTTCGATGGTGTGTCCATCCGATGTGGTGGCCGGCTGATTACGGTTTTCATGGGCCTGCGCCTGCAGCGCTTCCAGTTGTTCCAGGCGACGGCGGATTTTCTCGCATCGCTCAGCCCCCGGATTCGGCACCAGGCAGCCCCGTTCGCCATCCACTACCAGATCAGAGCCATTGGTGATAGTAAGTATTCGCTCACCGGCACCCACCACCGCTGGCAGACCCAGAGCACGGGCAAGGATGGCGCTGTGAGAGGTTGCCCCACCCCGGGCGGTGATCAGGCCACGTACCCGCGTGGTATCCAGTCGGGCGACATCCGACGGCCCGAGATCGTCGGCCACCAGAATGTAGGGGGTGTCCGGTGGCGTCGGCATGGCCGCGCCGCAGAGATTGGCCAGCACCCGGCGGCCGACATCCCGCAAATCCGCGGCGCGTTCCGCCAGCAGCCGATCAGCCAGCGCTTCCTGGCCCCGGGCTGCGGTGTCGATGGCTTTCCACCAACCCGCTTCGGCGGAGGCACCGTCATTGATCGCTTCCAGCGTGGCCTGATACAGGTCCTCATCCTGAAGCATTTCCACATGCACCGAGAGAATCGGCGCGGCTTCACCGCCCTCCGCATGACGGATCAGGGTCCGGAGCTGACCACCCGCTTCATCAATGGCCCGGTTCAGGCGCTGAATCTGCTGTTCACTGTCGGCAGCGGACTCCGGGTACTCCAGAACCGGCTGGCGCATCACGAACGCCGGCGCCATCGCCAGCCCCGGGGAGGCGGCCACGGCTTTGATTGGCTGGTCGTCAGCCAGGGGTTCAGCAGGCTGAGCCTCCTGCGCCGTGGTTTTCTGTTCGGCAGAGCGCAGCGGATCGACCTTCTCGCCCAGACCGTCTTCAATGGCGCTGGTCAGCGACACGATGGCCTGATCGGCCTCGTCTCCGGTCGCCGACAGCAGCAACATCTGCCCCCGGCGAGCGCCCAAACCAATGACGCGCGTCAGACTGGTGGCGGACACCGCGCTGCCATCACTTTCCAGCAGGCGTATCCGGATGCTGGCATTATGGCGCCGTGCCTCCTGGACCAGATGCTTGGCCGGCCGGGCATGGAGTCCGTGGGTATTGAGCAGGGTCACTCTTGCAGTGATGGCATTGGCAGCCTCACCGGACAGCCTGGCCAGAAGGGCGTCCGCACTCAGGCCGTCAATCGGTTCATTGCGCGCCAGGAAATTATCAATACGGTCCAACAGGTCGTGACATTCGTCTCCGGGCCCGGCCAGACAGAACACACCCCGAAGTTCCGGCGTTGGCCGCTTTGGTGTTGCCAGTGACAGGGTCGGGCGCTTCGCACCAACGGTATGATGGATCAGCCAGAATCCCTGCCCGAGGGCCACCGGCGGCTGCCCGATAATTTCCGCCAGAAAATCGGTACCCACACAGCGCAAGCTTTGGAGGCGGGCGGCGGCAATCAGAGCCAGCTCATTCGGCGTCGAGGCGTCGATACCAAGGCACAGGGTGTCGCTGTCACATTTGGCAACCCGCGGGGCTTTGGAAAGCAAGGCGACCAGTTCGGCGGCGTCAGTAGCCCGGCCAAGCCGCTCCGCCAATCCGGACTTGTCC
Source organism: Marinobacter sp. (assembly GCF_048269445.1). Lineage (GTDB taxonomy): Bacteria > Pseudomonadota > Gammaproteobacteria > Pseudomonadales > Oleiphilaceae > Marinobacter. Next base: position 635,990 of record NZ_JBLXIQ010000001.1, read on the forward strand.
AGAACACGGGTAAGATGGCGGAGAATATCCAGATGCTCATCAGACTGGGCCGCAATGGCCACCAGCAGATGAACCCGGGCACCATCGTGCCAGGTGATCCCTTCCGGGAACTGGAGGATGCGGATACCCGTCTCCAGAACAGCCTGCCGGCTTTGGGGCGTACCGTGGGGAATGGCAATGCCGTTACCCAGCACCGTGGATGACTGCTGTTCACGGGCCATCATTCCAGCCAGGTACTCGGGGGAGATGCGGCCTGCAGTTTCAAGGTCCAGGGCCGCCTGTTGCAGTGCGTCTTGCCAGTCAGTGGCAATGGCACCCAGTCGAACGTCGTTGGCGGTCAGCGTCAGCATGAGCGTTGCCTCGCTTTGTTGTTTTGATAGAACGTCTCTTTTTTCATTGCTGAATCGTGTCAGCATGCTTAAAATCGATCATGAAACAGATATGATCAGAAATCAAGCAATCTTTTAATCGGAGCTGTCGCCCATGACCCTTGCGGAACTTGCCCGGCTTGCCGGCGTTTCAAGAACCACCGCCAGTTATGTCATCAATGGCCAGGGGGTTGCCCGGCGCATCAAGCCGGACACCATCGAGAAGGTACTTGCGGTCGCTCGCGATCATAATTTCCAGGTGGACACCCAGGCGGCGGCGCTGCGGGGCGGAGCCAGCCGGACCCTGGGGTTTATCCTGCCGGATCTGGAGAACACCAGCTACGCCCGGCTGGCCAAGCTGCTTGAGCAAGGCGCCCGTGCTCGGGGGTACCAGCTGCTGATCGCCGGCTCTGACGACGACCCGGAGACCGAGAAATCCCTGGCTCGGTCCTTGAGAGCAAGACGCTGCGATGCCCTGATCGTGGCCAGCGCTCTGGCCCGGGACGACCCGTTTTACCGGGACCTCCAGCAGGATGGCCTGCCCGTGGTTGCCGTGGACCGCGCCCAGTCACCGGAGGTGATCCGCTGCGTGGTCAGCAACAACCGGGCCGCCGCCGAGGCCCTGACCCGGTCTGTGCTGGAGAGCGATGCCTCCACGATCGCCTGGCTGGATGCCGTGCCCGGGATTGCCATGACCCGCGAACGACGAGAGGGCTTTCTGGCCGCCGCCGGCCAGGCCGGGGTCACCCCTCTCATCATGAGCGGTCCCCACTACGATCGCGCCTCCGGTGCGGCGATGATGAACCGGATGCTCCGGGAGCATGGCCTGCCGGACGCCGTGGTAACGGCCTCCTACACTCTGCTTCAGGGGGTTCTGGATGTGTTGCTGGAACAACCGGGCGGACTGCCGGACAACCTTCGCCTGGCGACGTTCGGGGATGATCGCCTGCTGGACTTTCTACCGCTTGCGGTGAACTCCCTGCCCCAGAATCATGAAGCCATAGCCAGGGCCACGCTGGAGCAGGCATGGGCCGCCATTGCCCAGCAGGGGGGGATAAAAACTGTCGTCATCAACCGAACGCTGAAAGCGAGGCCCGCAGCTCTTCGCAACTCCGGCAATCAATAAAAAATAATGATGCGGTCAGAATGATCATTCTGTGTTAGCGTTTTGTAGTGTTTGGCAGGCGTGTTTTCGCCTCACACCCATAACCTGCATAAGGACCCGAAACCAACAGAGTTACATAGCTTCATCAGGGAGGTGACTATGCTTGATGCCCCAACCGCTCCCGAGCAGAATTATTTGTTGGCTGCTCTGCCGGACCGGGCCAAAAAACGGATTTTTCCAAAGCTCAAACTGGTAGAACTGAATCTCGGTGACGTCATTTACGAATCCGGGCAACCCATTGAATTCGTTTATTTTCCGACCAACTGCATCATTTCGCTGCTTTACGTGATGCTAGACGGCTCTTCTGCCGAAATTTCCGTGGTCGGCAACGAAGGCATGGCCGGCATTGCCGTATTCATGGGTGGAGAAAGTACCCCCACCCGGACGATCGTGCAAAGCAAAGGTTTGGCTTACCGGATGCTTTCCCCGGAACTCCGAGCTGAGTTCAACGAAGACCCCGACACGCGGTTCCTGTTACTACGCTACACCCAGGCGCTGATCACCCAGATGTCTCAGACTGCCGCGTGTAACCGCCACCACTCGATTGACCAGCAACTGTGTCGCTGGCTGCTGCTCTCTCTGGATCGCCTCCCGGACAATCACCTGACGATGACCCAGGAACTGATCGCCAACATGCTGGGCGTCCGACGCGAGGGTGTTACCGATGCCGCTGGCAAACTGCAGAAGCTCGGGGTGATTGAATACCATCGCGGCCACATCACGGTGAAGGATCGGCCCAGACTCGAAGCGCTTTGCTGCGAATGTTACGCCGTGGTCAGACGGGAGACAGACCGCCTAACCTCAAGCAACGTCAGGCTTTAGTTTTGGCCCCTAGGGCTCTCAGGAGTTGATACCAGACTGTCGGCAACAGGTCGCCGGTTCAATAGTTTGACCCGGTACATAGCCTTGTCGGCATTTTTTAAAAGCTCGTCGGCGGTGTCGCCATTGTCGGGATACACGCTCACCCCGACACTGAGCTGAAGCGCCACCTCGTGGCCACCGATAACCATAGGTACCGCCGCAGCTTCCCGAATCTTATCGGCAACGGCGTAGCCGTGATCCGGCTGGGCAATTTCCCCCAACAGCACCACAAACTCATCGCCACCATAGCGACAAACAGTGTCCGCCGCCCGCACACAGCTCTTCAGTCTGCCAGCCAGTGCCGAAAGGATGGCATCGCCATTGTCGTGGCCAAGAACGTCATTGATATTCTTGAAATTATCGAGATCAATAAACAGTAGGGCCATCTGTTTGCCATGGCGCCGTGCCAGTGCCAGCGACTGGTCAAATCGCTCGTAAAACGCGGTGCGATTATGCAGTCCGGTCAGCTCATCATGTTGCGCGAGGTGCGCCATACGGTCGGTGGTTGCCCGGGAAAAGCGGGCATCGTGAAATACGATGACCGCACCGGTCACCACGCCGAATCGGTTGTGGATCAGTGCCGCCGAGTCTTCGATGGCAAGTTCCACGCCGTCTCTGGCCACCAGCAGTGCGTTTGCCTCCAGGGCCACAACGCTGTCGGTCTGAATAGCTCGCCGGGCAGGGTCTGTCATCGGCTCACGGGTGGTCGCATCCACCACATGGAACACATCCCGCAAGGGCCGGCCGATGGCTTCCTGGTGGCTGTAACCGGTGAGTGTTTCTGCCACTCTGTTCATATAGGAGACCCGGCCCTCGATATCGGTGCACAACACCGCATCGCCGATGGAGTCCAGGGTAACCCGCACCCGTTCCTTTTCCTCGAACAGCTGCTTCTCGGCCTTTCTCCGTGCCTTCTCATGGGCTTTGTAGGTGCTGATATCTTCAATAGTGTGTACGCAGCAGTGGCCGGGCATGTCGTCAGTCATCAACGCCGCGTTCCAACGGGTCCAGACAATCTTGCCACTTGATGACTTTAACCGTGCTTCCCCCACGAAGGACTTGTGCCCCAGCACCACCGAATCCCAGTCCCGGACAACCCTTTCATGATCGTAAGGGTGAATGACCGCACTCCAGTGCGATCCAATCAGCTCGTCGCCAGACCAGCCACAAAGCTTCTGATAAGCGGCATTGCTGTAGAGGCATTTGCCATCCTGGTCTGTCACCAGGATGGCAAATGGCAGGGCATCACTCAGCGGATTACCCTTGCCCAGATCGCCACTGACGGTCGTAGCGGCCGCCAGCGGGAAAAAGTCTCTATATCGCTGCATGCCGTTATTCCCTGTTCTCAATGACAACCTCAACACGACGGTTCTGCTGGCGCCCCATGGCCGTATCGTTACTGGCCACAGGTCGTTCGAAGCCATAGCCAGACACCGACAGTCTGCTACTCTCGATGCCACGGTTTACCAGAAACCGCCGGACCGATTCGGCCCGTTGGCGGGACAGGGTCTGGTTGAAGGTGGCACTGCCGACGTTGTCGGTATGGCCTTCAATCAACACCTGGCGATCGGGGTACTGTTTGAGAAAGTTCACCAGTTTCTCCAGGTTCTGGTTTGTGCCGCCCTGAATCTCCGCACTGCCCGTGGCAAACAGCACATCACCCAGGGTCAGGACCAGCCCCCGCTCGGTCGCCTCGGCCTCAAGGGTGTCGATCTGACGCTGCAGTTCCTCGGCCTCACGGGCAGACATAGCGGCCGCCTGTGCTTGCGAGCTACGAGCACTCTCGGCCTCGGCGCGGGCCCGGTCTGCTTCCCTGGTTCGGGCCGCCAGTCGGGCCTCATCCCGTTGTTCGCCCAACAGCTCCCGCTCAGCTTCCAGTGATCCGGCTTTGCCTTTGGCACGGGCAATTTCGACCATCCGGTCTGCCATGTAAATCCGGTGAGCGGCCACCGCGTCGTCATCCACCGGCTGTTCGGCCAGTTCAACCGCCGCTTCCGCGTCGCGCAGTTCCACCCGGGCATGGGTCATCATGTCCGGATTCTGTTGCAGCTGCGTCAGCTTGGCGCGCACATCTTCCGAGCCTTCCGGGCTCGTCGGCGACATGGCGCATGCACTCAGCAGCAGCGAGGAAAGCAAAACCACGGCCCCGGTTTTCACGCCCGGAACCGGTTTCAAAAACGATGGAATCTTCATTGCTGATCTCCCTGACGCTGCATTTCTTCATCCAGAGCTTCGGCACCACGCCCCATTTCACGATTGATGGCTGCGGCCTTGGCCGCTTCCGTTCTCGCAATCGCCAGCTCGGCGGCAACTCGCGCCTGTTTGGCTAGGCGTTCGGCTTCGGCCATGCGTTCAGCTTCAGCGGCCTTGATCGCTGCGGCCATGTGCCGGTTCGCCTCTTCCAGCTCGGCCCCGGCATATTGCCGGGCTTCGGCCTGCTCGGCACTGGCAATGGCATCTCTGGCAGCATTCAGGGACTCCGTTGGCGGCAGCGGCGCAGACGCGCAGGCAACCAGGGTCAGTGTGGCGAACATCAAAGAAGTAGAAAGACCGATACGCCTGAACGCACACCGGATGGTATCGATATTCATAATAGGCTCCTTATGCCTCGGCATTGCGCTGACCTCGACGCTCAGCAACATTCCGTTACAAACACATTAGCCCTTGCCCTGCACATCTTCTGTTCGCTAACCCACACAGCGGAAGTCTCTTTTTCAAAAACCCCAGCACTAGCAATTCCGGTGCCCCAAGATGAAGTGGACTCTATTCACGTAACCCAGACGCCAGTTTCGGGAGGAATATGTTGGGGGAAATATGAAGGACACGGACGAATACCCGAATGCCGGCAGCTATGACCGATTGCGGTCCAGTGCCCGCGACCCGCACCAGGGCTGCGGCTTCCGGTGACAGCGTTTTGGCGATACTGAGGAAGCCACGATTCACACCGCGCAGCCCTGATGCGTGTTGCTGGTATTGGCGCCGTCGCCGGAAGCCTGGCATCGTTGGAAGACTCTTTCCGCAATACGCCTTCTGTTGCCAGCATGGCATTTCTGGTGGTGCAGCATCTGGACCCGACCCAGAAGACACTGCTGCCGGAACTCCTGCAACGGTATACCGAAATGCCCGTGCATAAAGCGGAGCAGAACATGCCCGTTCGTATGAATACAATCTACATGATCCCGCCGAACCGGGAGCGGCGGATCATGTGTTGCTGAGGTCTATGGGCCGGCCGCTGCGCCTGGCCGGAGGTCTGCCCAGTGCCTCTGAATTTCCCGTCAGCTGCTATTTGAGTTCCATTTCGTTGGCAACGGATTTCACGCCTTTCACACCACGGGCCACCCGAACGGCGGTATCGATGGCAGCCTGCGAGCTTACGAAGCCAGACAGCTGGACCACACCTTTGTAAGTCTCAACGTTGATTTCCGCGCTTTTCAGCGTCGGTTCATTGAAAATCGCCGCTTTTACCTTGGCGGTGATCACCGTATCGTCGATGTACTCACCAGTGCCTGAACTGGTTTCGGTCGAGGCACATCCGACAAACATTGCCACAAGCATCGCCACTGCCAGCATCGGGACCAGTCGAATTATACGTTCCATAGTTTGCTCTCCTATTTTGCCAACACCGACTCCCTTAAACCCCGGCGGGGCCATGCCTCGGCAGTTGACTGGCCGGGCACTTTTTTAATGTTAGCGTTACCTGCGCTTGGCGTCTGTTCGATGGCTAACACACGTTATGGACCAGCTTGGCTTTTCGGGAACCACCAACGAGGCAAAAGCCGATGGATCGCCGGCTGCAGAAACCGATCATCGATCAGCCAGATCACGCCCTCGTCCTCCGGCGTGCGAATGACACGCCCGGCGGCCTGGGCCACTTTCTGCAGGCCCGGAATCCGATAGGTGTAGTCATAGCCGGCGCCGAAACGCTGCTCCAGGCGGGCTTTCAGAATTTCGTGCCAGGCATCGAAGGGCGGCAGGCCCAGGGTCGCCACGAAGGCACCAATGAGCTGATCCCCAGGCAGGTCGATGCCTTCGCTGAACACGCCACCGAGTACTGCAAAGGCGACACTGCCCCCTGGCTCCCGGAAACCCGCGAGAAACGCCGCCCTCTGTTGGGGCGACATCCCCGGTTGCTGGGCCCGTTGGGGCACATCGGGGGCCTGATCGGCCAGGGTTTCACTCACCCGCCTGGCGTACTTGAAGCTGCTGAAGAACGCCAGGTAGTGCCCGGGCCGTTCCCGGAACTGGCGAGCGATCAAATCGGCAATCGGCTTGAATGACGCTTCCCGGTGACTCTGGCGGGTACTGATGCCCGGCGTGAAATGCACCTGCAGTTGATCCGCGCTGAACGGACTGGGCAGCGAGGTGAAACGCGAATCCTCGGGAAGGCCGAGCAGATCCCGGTAGTACACACCGGGGCTCAGGGTAGCCGAGAACAGCAGCACCGAGTCCGCCGCCTCAAACCGTTCCCGCAAAAAGTCCGCCGGTATCAGATTCTGGAGGGTCAGACTGGCCCGGCCCCGGCCGGCGCGCTGGAACTCACACAGGGAGTGATCGCCGAAGGTGTCCGCCAGTTTCATGAAGGCCACGCTTTCAAACAGCAGTTCCTGCAGCGCGAGGTCTGGCGGATTGTCGGCGAGGTAGTCGGAAAGAGTGGAAACCATGGCTTGCAGGGCGCCGAGCAACTGGGCCGGCAGGGACGCCAGAAAGACCGGCGTGTCATCCTCCCTCTGATGATCCCGGACCAGGCTTTGCCAGGCCCGGGCCGTGCGGTCAATCGCCGCTTTCAATGGCTTGGGCACAGTCCTTTTCAGCTTCAGCAATCGTTGCTGGTCCAGTCGCACCGAATACATGCCCCGGCCCCGGTCCACCAGGTTGTGGGCTTCATCCACCAGTACGCTGGCCTTCCAGTTATTCTGGCGAACCAGGCCGTGGAGCAGGGCGGACTGGTCGAACAGCCGATTCACATCGCCGATCACCACATCACTCCAGCGGGCCATTTCCTGGGCCAGAAAATAGGGGCAGATATCGTGTCCTGCAGCGATCGTCGCCAAAGTCACCTGATCAAGTGTCCCTTCGGTCTGGGCAGCCTCGGCCCGGGCATCGGGCAGCCGGTCAAAAAAACCTTTCGCCAGCGGGCAGGAATCGCCGTGGCAAGCTTTGTCCGGGTGTTCACAGGCGTCGTCTTTCGATACCAGCTCCAGGGTTCTCAGGGGCCAGGCAGGGGCGGCCTGGGCCGCGCGCAGGCGCGCCACCGCATCCATGGCAAGCTGGCGGGCGGTGTTGCGGCAGGTCAGGTAGAACAACCGATCCTGCTGTGCCGCCGGCATGGCCATCAACGCCGGGAACAGGGTGCCGAGCGTCTTGCCCAGGCCGGTCGGGGCCTCAAGCAACAAGGTGTCGGATTTCAGCGAGTTCTTGTAGACGGTCGCCGCCAACTGGCGCTGCCTGGGGCGGAATGCCGGAAAAGGAAACACCAGACGGGAAAGCAGGGCATCCCGCTGCTCCCGGTGATGGTTTTCCTGTTCCGCCCAGGCCTTGTAAAGGCCACACAGAGCTTCCAGCTCCTGCCAGAGTTCGTCGGCGCCGGCGCTTTCCACCACCGGTGTTTCCTTGTCCTTACCGGTATCGTAGTAGATCAGCACCAGTTCCAGCGTTTTCCGGTTTTCCTGCCGGCACAGCAGGGCGCCATAGGCCCGCAACTGGGCCCGATGGAGCGCCCGTTGGTGCTCACGGATACGGGACAGGTCGCCCCGGTGGGTCTTGATCTCTTCCAGTCGTCCACGGTGCGGGTTATAGACATCCGCACGCCCGGAAAGCTCTATTCCCAAGCATTCACCAGTCAGTAAATACTCGCTTTTATAACCGTAACCCCGCCGGGACTGGATGGCCTGGTGGCCGGCAATGCCCTCTTGGGCACTGGGTGCCGGCGTGTAGCGAAAATCCAGATCACCCTGGCGGGCGGCGAACTCACAGAGCGTGCGGATGGCAACCTTGGCCGTCATCCCGCCACCTCATTTTCCTGCCAGCGCACGTAGCACACGCTCGCGGGAATGCCCTCAGCGGCGAAAAACTCAAGCCAGCGGATCTGGTGGTCCTGCAGCCGGTCACCCGGGCCTTTCACTTCGATCATTTCGTATTGGCGATCAGGTCCTGTGTTGCCAGGGTGAAACCGGATCAAATCCGGAAAACCGCTGCGGTGTTCCCGGATGTTCAGCAACAGGCGCCGGAACATGTGCTCGAGGTCCGCAGGGGCGATGCAATCCAGCGCCAGATTCAGCACCTCTTCGGTCACTACGGGCCAGATTACGAAGGGGTTGGCAATGCCCTGTTTGGCCTCATAGGTCTCGAGAATCCGCTCTCGGTAGCTGCCATCATGCAGCGAGGCGAAACACCGATCGAAAGACGCCTGGCGACGGGCCACGAAATCTTCCCGGGTCAGGTCCGCCGGCGCCACGTGAAACGGATGGAAAAAGGCACCCGGCACGGGCGCAAAGACGGTCGGCCAGCACAACAGCCCGAACAGGCCGTTAATCAGGGTGTTCTCCACATAGAACACCGGCGATTCGTCCCGCCACAGATGGTGTTGCACGGCGAATTCCACCGAGCCCAGCGCCGGTTTTGGCAGGGTCAGGATGAATTCCCGGATGGAGGGCGGCGTGAGAGAGGGCGGAGAGGGTTCACCCAGCTTGGCGGCAAGGCGTTTCAGAATGCGGGCCAGTCCCTGGGCTTCGGCGTCACTCAGCTGCTGGGTTTGCCACTGTGAGGCGAGGGCCCAGGCTTCCCCGTGACGTTTCATCCGCTCCAGCAACCGAAGCTGCTTTAGCCGCGCTTCCCGGTGGCCGCTGGTGCCCAGTGCCTGCAGGGCCAGCTCCCGTTCGCCCTGACGTTCCGCCTGCCGGCCCAACTCCAATAACAGCCGGTCGCGGCGGCCGGTCAACCAGGCGTTGTCCGAAGGCGCCGGCACCTCCGGCCAGACCTCACGGGCGGGCACACCCTCATCCAGCCATGCCCGGCACTGGTGCATCGTCAGGTACAGATCCACCTCCCACCGATGCTGGAACGCCCGGGAATCCGGGGTGAAGGTCACCGGTTCGTAACGCTGATGGCCCAGTTCCACCAGCACGAAGTCGGACCAGCTCTGGCGCAGGTTGCCGAAGAACATGAGCCGGACCCGGTCAAACAGCGCCATGTGGTTGATGCAAACAACCGGTGGCATGTCCATCCCAAGCCAGTCCGCCAGCGGCAGCGCGTCGGGAAAAGATTGCTGCAATACCTCCAGCATTTGCCCTTTCGGCAGGGTTTTCGGCCATCCCGCTTCCTGCAGCGCCGCTGCGAACACCGGGCGCAATTCCCCCAGGGTATACAGACGAAACAACTGGTCGAGGGTGAGCAAAGGTTCCGCATCCAGCCAGCAGCCCGCCACCAGTTCTTCCAGCGCTTCGCTTTCCGGCACGCCGAGTTCCGGGTAGCGCAGTTTATCGGCACGAAACAGTTCACCCGTACGCATCACCATCCGGGTCAGCAGCGCCCGTGCCGGCAATGAAAGCGCCTGAAATGCTCTCAGCCGGTCCTGCTCTTCCGTGGTCAGCAAATCGGCGTGGTGACTCAACACCCAGCCGACCACGGTCTCCATGTTTTCGAGGTAATACAGCGGATTCTCGAGATCTGCCGTACCCGGTCTGATGTCCATCGGACTCTGAAATGCCATAGCCTGGTTCAGTTCTCTCGCAAGTAACCCCGGGATTTAAGCAGCCGCAATGACCCGGGTGGGTGGCGTAAACGTATCGACAGGTTCGATTACAGGAGAACCCCATGACCGCACCCATTCTAATCACCGGCGCAGGCCAGCGCATTGGCCTGGCCTTTGCCAGAGCCTGCCTTGAACAGGGCCAGCCCGTTATCGTTACCTATCGCAGCTACCAGCCAGCGGTCGATGCCCTGCAAAAGGCCGGTGCCGATTGCATCCACGCGAATTTTGCCACGAATGACGGGATTGATGCGTTTGTTGACACCCTCAAGACCAAAACCGACCGCCTGAGGGCCATTATCCACAACGCCTCGGACTGGCTGGCCGAAAGCGATGAGTCCGACCCGTACATGACCGGACGGACTATCGCCCTGGATGGCGGCCGCCACTTGGTGTGAGCAACTCAGATACCGAATCAGGCCGGGAGCAGGCGAACGCCGGCAATTTTCCAGGCGCTCGTTTCATTGGCTTCAGCTAATCGCCACGACCCGTTAATCTGTAGCTGAGCTTTACTGCAATCAGCCATTTCAGACTGTCCGCATCTATGGTCACATACGGTAACCTGTGGCATCAGGATTGAACTGCACACCAGACAAGGAAACCCATGGCCGCTCCGTCCATCGATAAGCCCGCCGCCATCGAACCCGGCTTTCACGCCATCCACGCCAACCACCTGGAAGACCTGCGCCGGGCGGTCGTGTACATCTGTCGGCAGAATCCGATGCCACCGCTGCAGAGCGAGACCTTTCTGGTGCAGAGCAACGGCATTGCCCAGTGGCTGAAACTGGCACTGGCGGAGAAGCGCACGGAGGATGGCATGGAAGGCGGGCTGGGCATTGCCGCCGGCATGGATTTTCTGTTCCCGGCCCGATTTATCTGGCAGGCCTACCGGGCCGTGCTGCCGGACGGGGAAGTGCCCGAGCAGTCGCCCTTCGATAAGCGCCGGCTGGTGTGGCGGCTTTACCGCTTGCTGCCGGAGCTGGTGGGGCAGGACGACGCCTTCACTCCCTTGGCGCGGTTTCTGGAGGGCTCCGACCCGGATCTGCGTAATTTCCAGCTGGCGGAGAAAGTGGCGGATCTGTTCGATCAATACCAGGTGTTCCGGGCCGACTGGCTGGCGGCCTGGGAGCAGGGCAAGGATGTGATCATCACCGCCCGGGGCGAAGAAAAGGCCCTGGACCCGGAAACCCGCTGGCAACCGTTACTCTGGCGTAAGCTGGTGGACGACGTTGGCGACGCCGCCGACACCAGCCGCTCACAAATCCACACCCGTTTCATGGAGCAGGGCCAGCGCATCAGCGCTCCGGCCAATCCGGCCCGGCTGCCCAAACGCATTGTGGTGTTTGGCGTGTCATCACTGCCCCGGCAGGCGCTGGAAGCCTTGTACGTTCTGAGCCGGTTCAGCCAGGTGGTGCTCTGTGTTCACAACCCCAGCCAGTTCTACTGGGCCGATATCATCAGCGACCGGGAACTGCTGAAGGCCGAGCGTAAGCGGGGCGCGGCCCACCCGGTACTCTCACAGATTGATGATCCGGACCAGCTGCACCAGCACGCCAACCCGCTATTGGCGGCCTGGGGCAAGCAGGGCCGCGACTATATCCGGCTGCTGGACGAATTCGACAACCCCGAAGAGTATCGGGACAGCTTCCGGACGCCGGACCAGAAAATCGACATCTTCTCGGAACACGGTGCCGGCGAGAAACCCTGCCTGCTGCACCAGCTGCAAAACGACATCCACAACCTGACGCCGTTGCAGGAAGTCCGCGAGCAGGAGCGCCAGCTGGATCTGAGCCACGACCATTCCCTGGTGTTCCACAATGCCCATGGCCCCCAGCGGGAAGTGGAAATTCTGCATGACCAACTATTGGCCGCTTTCAATTCTGATCCCGATCTTCGGCCCCGGGATGTGATCGTGATGGTGCCGGACATCAACGTCTACGCGCCCCACATTCAGGCGGTATTTGGCCGCTACCAGCCCGGCCGCAAGCGCCACATTCCCTTTACCATTTCCGACCAGGGCCAGCGCCACCACGAACCGGTGCTGATTGCCCTGGAAACCCTGATGTCGCTGCCTCGCAGCCGGTTCGGCGTCAGTGAAATCATCAGCCTGCTGGAAGTGCCCGGCATCCGGGACCGCTTTGGCATCCGCGAAGACGAGATTCCCCTGGCCCGGCGCTGGGTGGAGGGCGCCAACATCCGCTGGGGGCTGCACGGCCAACACCGGGAAAGCCTGGATTTGCCGGCCGACCTGGAGCGAAATACCTGGCAGTCCGGCCTGCGGGCCATGCTGCTGGGTTACGGCATGGGCGACGACGAACCCTGGGCCGGCGTGGAGCCCTATGGCGAAATCGGTGGGCTGCAGGCCAGTCTGGCCGGGCGCCTGAGTGAGTTTGTACACCAGCTGGAAACCCTCTGGCAGGCACTGCAAAGCACCCGAAGCCCTGGCGACTGGGACATCCTGTTCTCGGACATGCTCGGGCAGTTCTTCCACAAAGTCGAGGGCAGGGATCTGTTGCTGCTCAACCGGTTCCGCCGCCAGTTGGAGCAGTGGCTGGAGGACGCCATGGCCGCCGGTCTGGACACTCAACGCCTGCCCCTGAACATCGTCAAGGATGTGCTGCTTGAAGGCCTGGACGAAGGCGGCCTGAATCAGCGCTTCCTGGCCGGCAAGGTGAACTTCGCCACCCTGATGCCGATGCGGGCCATTCCTTTCCGTAAGGTCTGTTTGTTGGGCATGAACGATGGTGATTACCCGCGCTCCCGGCCGCCGGTGGATTTCGACCTGATGGCGCAGGATTATCGGCCAGGGGACCGCTCCCGCCGCGAAGACGACCGCTACCTGTTCCTGGAAGCGCTGCTGTCGGCCCGGGAACAGTTGTACATCAGTTGGGTAGGGCGCAGCATCAAGGACGATTCCGAGCGGCCACCGTCGGTGCTGGTGAGCCAGCTGCAGGACCATCTGGACAGTCTGTGGTCCGTGGCCGGCCAACCGGATGCCAAGGTCACCAAAGCCCTGACCACCCAACACCCGCTGCAACCCTTCAGCCGGGACTACTTCCCGAGAGCCAATGGCATGGGCGAAGGCGGGGGTGATGGTGAACTCAGTGCACCCAGACCACTGGCCCAGGTGCTGCAGGCCCGCAACCTGTTCACCTACGAGCGGGAATGGCGCAGCGCCCATGGCGTTGAAACCGCGGAACAGGTGCAGGACGCACTGCCGTACCAGGCGCCGGAGGAGCCCATCAGCCTGAACGATCTGGCCGGCTTCCTGAAAAAGCCCATCGACACCTTTTATCAGCGACGCCTGCAGGTGCGCTTTGACGATGTGGAAGACGACGACACCGACAACGAAAACTTCGACCTGAACGGCCTGGATCGCTGGCGCCTGGATAACGAATTGATTCACGAAGGCCTGCTGAAGGCCCGCTCCGAAGAAGAGCTGCACGAACGCCTGGAGACCACTCTGGACCGCATGGCCCGCCGGGGCGACCTGGGCATGGGAGTGACCGAGCACCGCCTGCGCACGGAGCTGTCGGGACGTTTGCCGGATCTGTTTGAGCGTTACCAGAGCGCGTTAACCCAATGGCCGGAAGCCGTGGCCGAGCCCTTGCCCTTCGACTACCGGCTTGAAAACGCGAGCGGAGCCGTGGACGTGGTAGATCTGATCGACGGCTTGCGCTGCAATCCCGGCGGCCAGCTGTGCCGCTTGGTGGTGGCCAGTTCCGGCCTGCTGACCGGCTCCGGTTACAGCAAGAAAGTACGTTATGCCAACCTGATGCGGGACTGGGTGATTCACCTGGCCGGGCAGCTCAGCGCCCAGCCGTTTGAAACCCTGATTCTGGGCAAGGAAGAAGGCCGCAAGTTCCGCTTTGCGCCGATCGCACCGGAATCGGCGAGGGAGTATCTCGACGCAATTCTCAACCGCTGGATGGACGCCACCACCCGGGCACTGCCTATTCACTGCGATGCCGGATTTGCCTGGATTTACAGCTTCTATCAAAGCAAGAAATTCCTGGGCGACCACGAGCGGGCCATCAGCGATGCGGAACAGGCCTACAGCACCGCTCTGGAACGGGATACCGGATACCTGCGAGGGGCCTTTGAAAACGCCGAGCTGCTGATGGCCAGCGGCGAATTCGAAGCTCTGTTGCATGAGCTCTATGTACCCCTGTGGGAAGCGGAGCAGGGCAAGTCTGCGGCAGAGCAGATCGGGAGTGTGGAATGACCAATTTTAACCCCAACCTGGACCCGTTGGCGCTGCCCCTGAACGGCAGTGCCCTGATCGAGGCCAGTGCCGGCACCGGCAAAACCTTCACCATCGCCATCCTGTATGTGCGCCTGGTGCTGGCTCATGGCCAGACTGAAGACAGTCCGCTGCAGAACCTGCTGCCACCCAACCTGTTGGTGGTGACCTTTACCGAGGCCGCCACCAAGGAACTTCGGGATCGTATCCGCACCCGGCTGACCCAGGCCGCCGAGGTGTTCTCCGATGCCCCTGACGAGCCCGAGCCACCGGCGGAAACCGCGCTCATCTACCAATTGCGCAATGACGGCTACCCGGACCCGGCCACCTGGCCAGACTGCCGCAAGAAGCTGCTGCTGGCCGCCGAATGGATGGACGAGGCAGCGGTGTCCACCATCCACAGTTTCTGCAACCGCATGCTCAGCGAACACGCCTTCGACAGTGGCAGCCTGTTCAAGCTCACCCTGGAAACCGACCAGGGGGAACTGCTGGACGACGTCGCCCGGGATTACTGGCGGACCTTTGTTTACCCGCTGCCCCCGGCACTGATGGACGAAGCCCTGAGTCACTGGAAAACCCCCGCTGCCCTGCGCAAGGCCGTGCGCAACCTGATCGATGACCCGGACAGCCTGGGCACTCCGCCGGACAGTGTTCACCAGGCCATCAACCGGGTGGTCAGCCAGCGACAGACACGCGCTCAGGAGCTGAAAGCGCACCCCTGGGCGCAGTGGCAGGGCGAGGTGTCTGACCTGCTCAACGACCTGAACAGGGGCAAGCGGCTCCACGGTGGCAGCAAGAACGCCATGCTCAAGGTCTGGGACGCTCTGATCGCGTGGACCGAATCCGACGAGCTGTTGCCGGACAAGCTCGACAGTGCCGCCGGTTTCAAAAACCAGACTCCCGAAGGCCTGGACAACATCCTGAAAGGGGAGGACCCCGCGCCCCTTCACCCGGCCTTCGACGCCGTCGAAGAACTCATGGCCTTCGGTCAGAGTCAGCCCAGTGCCAAGTCCGACATCCTGCGCCACGCCAGCCACTGGATCGCCAAACGACTGGAATCGGAAAAGCAGAAACGCTCGGAAATGGGCTTTGACGACTTGCTCTCCCGTCTGGACGATGCCCTGCACGGGCCCCGGGGCGACCAACTGGCCGCTACCATCCGCCGCCAGTTCCCGGTGGCACTGATCGACGAATTCCAGGATACCGACCCGGTGCAGTACCGCATTTTCGACCGGATCTATAACGTGGCGAATGCCGACCCGAGTACCTGCCTGCTGATGATCGGCGATCCCAAACAGGCCATCTACGGCTTCCGCGGTGCGGACATCCATACCTACCTGCAGGCCCGCCAGGGCGTGAAAGAACGCACCTGGACCCTGGGCAGGAATTTCCGTTCCGCCAAACCCATGGTGGCGGCCGTTAACCGGGTGTTCGAACACAGCGACCAGCACAGCCGCGACGGTGCCTTCCTGTTCGGCAAAGGCGATACCTCGCCGCTGCCCTTCCAGGGCGTGGCGGCCAACGGTACCAAACGCCATTGGTCGGTGAACGGGGAACTGCAGCCGAGCCTGACGTTCTGGACCCACGAATCCGGAGAAGAGGGCAAAGATGGCAACCCGAAAGGCCTGGCCAAAGGCACCGTCACCGCCGAGGTGGCGGAAACCTGCGCCAGCGAAATTGCCCGGCTGCTGACCCTGGGACAGGCGGGACAGGCCGGCTTCGCCGCGCCGAACAAGCCGGATGATCTGGAGCCGGTCGCCCCCAAAGACATCGCCATTCTGGTCAATAACCGCACCGAAGCCGGTGCGGTGCGGGATGCCCTGGGCCGCCGGCGGATCAAGAGTGTGTACCTTTCAGACCGGGATTCGGTGCTGATGTCACAGGAAGCCAGGGAAATGCTGTGCTGGCTGCGCGCCTTCGCCGAACCGCGGCAGCTGGCCTACATTCGCGCGGCTCTGGCCACGCCCACGCTGGGCCAGTCCTGGCAGGGCCTGGATCAGTTGCTCACCGACGAGCTCGCCCTGGAGCGGGAAATCGAACGGTTTATGGGGTACCAGCAGCAATGGCAGAAACAGGGTGTGCTGCCAATGCTGCGCAGCTTCCTGATGGATTTCGGGGTACCCGGCCGGTTACTGCAACGGGCTGATGGCGAACGGCGGCTGACCGACGTCCTCCACATTGCCGAACTGCTTCAGCAGGACAGCCTGCAACTGGATGGGGAACATGCCCTGGTGCACCACTTCACCCAGATTCTGCGGGCCGCCGACGAGGAAGACGAACATCGCACCCTGCGCCTGGAAAGCGACGCCGGGCTGGTGAAAGTGATTACCGTGCACAAATCCAAGGGCCTGGAATACCCACTGGTGTTCCTGCCTTTCGGTACCGCGTATCGGGCCCAGAGTGAAAAGCAGGCGTTTGTGCGCTACCACGATAACCAGGGCCAACTGATCACCGTGTTCGATCCAACCCCTGAAGACGTCGCCAAAGCGGACCAGGAGCGCCTGGGCGAGGATATTCGTAAGCTCTACGTGGCCCTGACCCGGGCCCGGTTTGCCACCTGGGTCGGCGCTGGGGCCCTCGACAACTGGCAACAGAGTGGCCTGGGCTATCTGATCGCCGGTGCAGCCCAGAGCCGGATCACCGACTGCCTGGCCCGCCTGGCCGAAGGCCGACCGGAAATTATCGTAGCCCCGTTGCCGGAAGCCGAAACGACACAATACAACGAACCTGCGCCGGAAGCCCTGGGCCCCGCACTGGAATCCAGCCGTGAGGCGAAAGAGGACTGGTGGATTGCCAGTTACTCGTCCATCGAGTACACCGGTATGGCAGGCACCGGCATCGCCTTCACTGGTGAAGTCGAGGATGCCCAACTCCAGAACTTGCTGGAAGAAAGCGCCCAGGACGAAGGCGACGAACCCCCGTCGGTTCCGGACCATCGCAACCACCACAACTTTCCCAAAGGCGCCGGCCCCGGCACCTTCCTGCACGAACTGCTGGAATGGTGCAGCCAGCATGGCTTCCAGCGGGTTGTGGATAACCCCGCCCTGCTCCGGGAACAGCTCACCCGCCGGTGCGGCACCCGCGGCTGGGGCGACTGGGTGAAACCGCTGGAACGGTGGTTACTGGCATTGATCACCCGGCCACAGCAGCTGAGACGCTCTGGCAACGAAAGCGTGAGCCTCGCAGACCTGACCACCCTGCGCCCGGAACTGGAGTTCTGGTTCGAAAGCCGAAACGTCAGCACCCGCAAGCTCGACCAGCTGGTGACCGGCTACACGCTGAATGGCGCCGACCGGCCCGGGGTGGAAGAGAACAGCTTCAACGGCATGTTAAAGGGCTTTATCGATCTGGTGTTTGAATACAACGGGCAGTATTACGTGCTCGACTACAAGTCCAACACCCTGGGGGAGAACGACAACGCCTACACCGATCAGGCCATGGGTGATGCCATTTTGAGTAAACGCTACGACCTGCAATATGTGCTCTACCTGTTGGCCCTGCATCGCTTGCTCAAAGCCCGGCTGCCCGGTTACGACTATGACCAGCACATCGGCGGCGCGGTATACCTGTTCCTGCGCGGGGTGAATTCGGCCAGCGGAGGCGCCTTCACTGACAAGCCACCGAAGGCCCTGATGGAACAACTCAATGCCCTGTTTGATGGTGAGACCGTGTCAGGGGAGGTGATCGCATGAGCCGCACTCGCACTCGCACCCACAATTCCGAAAACCAGATCACGCTGGATTTGGGGGATGACAACGCGGCGGCCGCTCCGGCGCCAATAGCCGAATACGCAGCTGTGGATAAATCCGGCTTGCTGGCCAGCCTCGACCAGACCGATACCTTGCTGCAGCAATGGCAACAGGCGGAATGGATTCGACCCCTGGATGTGGGTTTTGCCCGGCTGATTTGTCAGCTGTCGGAAGAGCAGGGCGAAGCTCCGAGCCCATTGGTTCTGCTGCTGGCAGCATTGACCTCTCATCAGGTGGGCCGGGGCCATGTCTGTATTGATCTGGCCAACCTGCTGGCCGATGCCGGCGACACCCTGTCGCTGCCGCCGGAGGAGCCGGTTCGCGGTACCCTCACCGAGTCCGAAGCCGCTGAGCTGAGCCAGCTGAAACCCGGTGATTTGCTTGCGCGGGTAACCTTGGCGGACTGCCAAAGCGCCCTGATCGAATCTTTGGCGGTAAGTGATGGCTCACTAACGACTCCGCTGGTGTTGCAGGAGACCCGGCTCTACCTGCGCCGTTTCTGGCGTTATGAACAGCGCATTGCCGACGGTATCCTGCAACGCCTGGCCCTGCCAACACCCCTGGCGGACCCGGCGTCCGCCGCGGCCCAAACCCTGTCGGAGGCGCTTGGCCAACTGTTCCAGTCACCGGAACCGGTGGATTACCAGAAACTGGCCTGCGCCCTCGCTGCCCGTAACCGCTTCGCCGTGATCACCGGCGGCCCCGGCACTGGCAAGACCACCACGGTTGTGAACCTTTTGGCAGCGCTGCAGGCGGTTGCGGGGCAATCGCCTGAACGCGCCGGCCGCAAATACCGCATTCGTCTGGCCGCACCCACTGGTAAGGCCGCCGCCCGCCTGAACGAATCCATTGGCAGTGCTGTCAATCGTCTGCCACTGGATAAACTGCCGGGCAAGGTACAGCTGGAGGACATTCCCACCCGGGTCACTACCCTGCACCGCCTGCTCGGCAGTCGGCCGGATACCCGCAGGTTCCGCCACCATCGGGATAACCCGCTGTTGGTGGATATTCTGGTGATCGATGAAGCCTCGATGGTGGATGTCGACCTGATGGCCTCGGTGTTCAACGCCCTGCCCGCCAAGGCCCAACTGATTCTGCTGGGTGACAAGGACCAGCTGGCCTCCGTGGATGCCGGTGCGGTACTGGGTGAACTGTGCCAGCGCGCTCTGAAGGCGCATTATGCCCCGGAGACCGCCCGGTGGCTGGCGGCCGTCACCGGCGATACCGTTCCGGACACCCTCATCGACCCGAATGGCCAACCCATGGACCAGGCGGTGGCCATGCTGCGCAAGAGCTATCGGTTCCAGGACGACAGTGGCATTCGCAAGCTGTCGGAAGCGGTCAACACAAGCGCCCTGGACAGCGCGGTGTTGCGCCAGATCCAGAAGGCGGAGTTCCAGGATGTGATCTGGCTCAATGGCCACACCCCAAAACCCGATCCGGAAGCAACCCTGGCCCAGATCTGCCACCACGCCATCACCGGCTCACCCCAGGCGTTTCGTAACGCCGGGCAGGGGCGGGTAGTGAATGGCAAGGAACTGCCACCGCCAGTCGGTTATCGCCATTATCTGGAACAGATGCAGAATCATGACCTGACCGACACCAGCCCCCGGGACGACTGGGATGCCCTGGCGGTTCGGGTGCTTGAGGCCTTCAACGACTTCCAGATTCTCTGTGCCCTGCGCAAAGGCCCCTGGGGAGTGGAAGGCCTGAACGACCGGGTAGCCCGGCAGCTGCTGGCGGAAAAGATGATCCCGAGAGCGGACGGCTGGTACGCCGGCCGGCCGGTTCTGGTCACCGGCAACGACTACAACCTGGGCCTGATGAATGGGGATATCGGCATCACCTTCAACGTACCCTGGGACCGGACCGACTCCGGTAAGGCCGGGGAAACTCTTCGAGTCGCCTTCCCCAGCGGCGACAGCACCGGTGGCATCCGCTGGATTTCGCCCAGCCGGCTGCAGCAATTGGAAACCGTGTACGCCATGACCGTGCACAAATCCCAGGGTTCCGAATTCAACCACACTTGCCTGGTGCTGCCGGACCGGCTCAGCCCGGTGCTCACCAAAGAGCTGATCTATACCGGCATCACCCGGGCGAAAAACTGGTTCAGCCTGATCACCGGCGATGCCCAGGTGCTGAAAGACAGCGTGGGGCAGCAGGTGGTGCGTGCCTCCGGGCTGGCACTTCGGCTTGGAGAACGTTAATACCCAGGCTTGATGCGACAGTAAGGGGAGGGCCCCTTCCAAAACCGTGCGGAGCCAGGGATGGCGGAGCCCGAGCGTCACATGGATGTGCCGAAGGAGCGTGTTTTGGAAGGGGCCCTCCCCTTACTGTTCGCCACTCCGGTGCTGCTGCTCCCAAAGATGGGCGTAGTGGCCACCGGCAGCCAGCAACTGGTCATGGCTGCCGCTTTCCACAATCCGGCCGCCATCCATCACCAGAATGGTGTTGGCGTCACGGACGGTGGACAGGCGGTGGGCAATCACCAGGGTCGTGCGTTGCTGGCTGACTTCCTTCAGGGCACCCAGAATCGCCTGTTCCGACAGCGAATCCAGAGAGGAAGTGGCCTCATCCAGAATCAGCAACGGCGGGTTCTTGAGAATCACCCGGGCAATGGCCACCCGTTGTTTCTCGCCACCCGACAATTTCAAACCACGCTCGCCCACTCTGGTTTCATAGCCGTCCGGCAGGCTTTGGATGAAATCTTCCAGATGGGCCAGACGGGCTGCCCGGTATACCTCTTCCTCTGAGGCCTGGGGCTTGCCGTAGGCCAGGTTTCGGTAAAGGGTGTCATTGAACAGAACCGTATCCTGGGGCACCACGCCAATGGCCGATCGCAGACTGTCCTGGGTGACCTGCCGGATATCCTGACCATCAATGCAGATCGTACCGCTGTCCACATCGTAGAAACGGAAGAGCAGGCGGGCGAGAGTGGATTTGCCGGCACCACTGGCGCCCACCACCGCCACCGTATGGCCGGCCGGAATGGTAAAGTTCACATCCTGAATAATCGGGCGGTCCGGGCGATAGGCAAAGTGGATGTGTTCAAAGCGAACCTCAGCGTTATCCACAGCCAGTGCCTTGGCGTCTGGTGCATCCTGGATGGCCGGCTCGTCCCCGAGCAGCTTGAACAGGCGCTCGACATTCACCAGCGCCTGGCGGATTTCCCGGTAGACAAACCCCAGGGCGTTCAGGGGAATGAACAATTGCAGCAGGTAGGCGTTGATCATGGTGAAGTCACCCAGGGTGATTTCACCACTGGCCACTTCCCGGACCGCCATGGCCATAATCACGATCATGGCCAGGCCGATTATCAGCGCCTGGCCCGAGTTCAGGGCCGCCAGGGACAACCGGTTTTTCAGGCGGGCCTGTTCCCAGTCCTCCAGATCGACGTCGTATAACTGCGCTTCATAGCGTTCATTGTTGAAGTATTTTACGGTTTCATAATTAAGCAGACTGTCTATCGCCCGCGAGTTGGACTGGTTATCCCGGGCATTGGCTTCCCGCACGAATTTGGTACGCCACTCGGTGATCTTGATGGAAAAGACCACATAAACCACCACAGCCACCAGTATGGCCACCACATACCCCACGTTGAAGGCGACAAACAGGATGCCGGCGACCATCAGGATTTCCAGAAGGGTAGGAACGATATTGAACAGGGTAAACCGCAGCAAAAAGCTGATGCCGTTAGTGCCCCGCTCGATATCCCGGGCCAGACCGCCGGTTTTCCGGTCCAGGTGAAAACCCAGCTCCCGCTGGTGCAGATGCTCAAAAATCCGCAACGACACCCGCCGCATGGCCCGCTCCGCCACCCGGGCAAACACTGCATCCCTCAGCTCGTTAAACAGGGTTGCCCCGAAGCGCAGGGAACCATAGGCCACCACTAGCACTACCGGAATCCATAACAGCATGTCCTCGGCACGGGTCTGGTCCAGATAGTCCACGATGTACTTGAGGGCTAGGGGTGTGGCGACTGTTGCCAGCTTGGCCAGAATCAGAAAGCCTAAAGCCAGCAGCACACGCCCCCTGAATTCGGCGAGATAGGGCCAAAGGCCAGCGATCAGCTTCCAGTCTGGTTTGTGGTCAGCGGGATAGTCGTTATCGGCGTAGGCTCTCACTGTTGAGAATAACTCCAAGGTTGGGGAGCGCGCGTGGGTGGTTGGGTCTTCCGGGACCGTCAAAAGCCATGGATGGCTTTTGACGAGCGTACAGGGACGTATTTACAGCGTGTCCCGGAAGACCCAACCACCCACGCGCGCTCTACCCGGATGTATGATAGGTCTTGTTACAAGTACAAACTGTATTGATGCCAGAGTCTACAGCACCGCGTATCCAGGAGGCATACCATTAACATCCGTCACCGCAAAGCCCTGAAACTGGTTGTTGGATTCATCAGCCCCTACCGCCGCGCCGTCGCCGGTGCTCTGGTGGCGCTGATTTTCACGGCCGGCATTACTCTGGGTCTTGGCCAGGGATTACGGATTCTGGTGGATCAGGGATTAGCCACGGAATCTCCCGAGAATCTGGCGAAGGCCATTGGCCTGTTTTTTGTGTTGGTACTTGGGCTGGCGTTCGGGTCGTTCGCCCGGTTCTACCTGGTGTCCTGGATCGGGGAGCGGGTGGTGGCGGATATCCGCAAAAAGGTCTTCAACCACCTGATTGACCTGCATCCCGGCTTCTTTGAACAGAACCGGGCGCTGGAGATCCAGTCCCGGTTTACCGCCGATACCACGGTGCTTCAGTCGGTGATTGGCTCCACCGTGTCCATTGCCCTGCGAAACGCGCTGATGCTGATAGGGGGCTTACTGCTGTTGTTTATCACCAACGCCAAGCTGGCCAGCATTATCCTGCTGGGTTTTCCCCTGGTGATCGCGCCGATCCTGTTTTTCGGCCGGCGGGTACGACAACTGTCTCGGCTGAGCCAGGACCGAGTGGCCGATGTCGGCAGTTACGTGGGTGAAAATCTGACCCAGATTAAGACCGTCCAGGCGTTCAATCACCAGCCCCATGACCGCCGGTTTTTCGCCGAGGTGTCAGAGAAGGCCTTCGACATAGCCCGGGCCCGGATCCGGCAACGAGCCTGGCTGACCACGCTGGCCATTTCGCTGGTGATGGGGGCCGTCGGCATTGTGATCTGGATTGGCGGGCTGGATGTTATACACGGTCGAATCAGTCCGGGTGAACTGGCGGCCTTTGTGTTCTACAGTTTGCTGGTGGGGGTCGCCGCGGGCGCCATCAGTGAGGTGATTGGTGAGCTTCAGAGAGCCGCGGGCTCGGCGGCGCGGCTGTTCGAGTTGCTGCAAACCGAGCCGGAATTTGTTCGGGAGAGTCCGGGCCAATCCCTTCCGGAGCCCATCAGAGGGGAGATCCGCATTGAGCATCTGGGCTTCAGCTACCCGGGGCGTTCGGAGCAGCCTGCGCTCACTGACTTTTCGCTGGCGGTGACAGCCGGGGAAACCCTGGCACTGGTGGGCCCGTCTGGCGCGGGCAAATCCACCCTGTTCGATCTGTTGCTGCATTTTTACCAGCCCGACCAGGGCCGGATCCTGATTGACGGGATGGATACCGGTGAGCTGTCTCTGGACTCCTTGCGCCGGTGTTTTGCCCTGGTGCCCCAGAACCCGGCACTGTTTCATGGCACGGTGGCGGACAACATCCGCTATGCCCGTCCGGATGCGAGCCAGGCCGATGTTGAACAGGCCGCGCGGATTGCCCACGCCCATGACTTTATCCAGAGCCTGCCGAAAGGGTACGAGACCGCTCTGGGGGATGCCGGCCTCGGGTTATCAGGCGGGCAGAAGCAGCGGCTTGCCATCGCCCGGGCCTTGCTGGCAGACGCCCCGATTCTGCTGCTGGACGAAGCCACCAGCGCGCTGGATGCAGAAAGCGAAAATCTCATTCAACAGGCCATGCCGGCACTCACAACCGGGCGCACCACGCTGGTGATTGCCCATCGACTGGCCACGGTCAGAGACGCTGATCGTATCGCCGTTCTCGATCAGGGCCGCCTGCTGGCCGTGGGTACCCATGACGAATTAATGAGCCATAATAGTCTCTATCAGCGGCTGGCAAAACTGCAGTTCCGGGAGAACGCCGCCTGAGAGCGACAATAGTCGGTTTGTTTCCTGCCACGGTACTACTTACACTGGTAGGTGAAACTTTTTAACCTGAACCCAGGGAGAATGGCAAAGTGAGCAATAAAGAATTGCAGGCACTCAAAGAACGCTACGTTGCAGCGGGCGCGGCAAGTCCCAATGAACAGTTTGCCGACCACGCAACCAATGCGGAGCTGTGGGATGCAGACGGCAAACGCATGATCGATTTTGCCGGCGGCATCGGTGTACTCAACATCGGCCATCGCCACCCGAAAGTGGTTGAAGCGGTCAAGGCGCAGCTGGACAAGCTGATGCACACCTGCCAGACGGTCATGCCCTATGAGGGCTATGTAAAACTGGCACAGAAGCTCAGCGAAGTGGCACCGGTCAAGGGCCACGCCAAGGTCATGCTGGCCAACTCCGGTGCGGAAGCCCTGGAGAACGCAATGAAGATCGCGCGGGCCGCGACTGGCAAAACCAACGTGATCTGCTTTGATGGCGGTTATCACGGCCGGACTTTTTACACCATGGCCATGAACGGCAAGGCGGCGCCCTACCAGACGGATTTCGGTCCAATGCCAGGTACGGTTTTCCGCGCGCCATACCCCGTGCCGTATCACGGCGTCAGCGAAGACGAAGCACTTCGTGGTCTTAAGATGACCATGAAAGCGGACTCGCCGGCCAACATTACCGCGGCCATCGTGATCGAGCCGGTCCTGGGTGAGGGCGGTTTTTACGCAGCTCCAGCCAGTTTCCTGAAGGAAATTCGCAAGATCTGCGATGAAAACAACATCCTGATGATTGTCGACGAAGTTCAGAGCGGCTTTGGCCGGACCGGCAAGATGTTTGCCATTGAGCACAGTGGTATTGAGCCGGACCTGATAACCATGGCCAAGAGTATGGCCGATGGCATGCCCATTTCCGCGATCGTGGGCACCGACAAGCACATGGATGCCTCTGGCCCGAACTCTCTGGGCGGCACCTACACCGGCAGCCCGACCGCCTGCGCGGCGGCTCTGGCGGTTTTCGATGTGTTCAAGGAGGAGGATATCCTTGGCAAGGCCCAGGCGCTCGGCGAGAAGCTGAACAAACGCTTCAGCCAGTGGCAGGAGAAGTTTGAGCATGTGGATAACGTCCGCAACCTCGGCCCCATGGCGGCGTTTGAGCTGGTAGAAAGCAAATCCAGCCACACGCCCAAGCCGGAACTGGCCGCAGCCGTTACCAAGAAGGCAAAAGAAAAGGGCCTGATTCTGCTGAGCTGCGGTATGTACGGCAACACCTTGCGGTTCCTGATGCCGGTGACCATCGAAGACGATGTGCTGGAAGAAGGGCTCGCGATTGTGGAAGAGAGCCTGAAGGAAGTTGGGGCGTAAAACCCTTCAAACTTTCTGTGAAGATCCAAGCCGGGCTCAAGGGCCCGGCTTTTTTGTGCGCCTACGCAAGCCTTCGGATTCGTCGTATACTGCGGTGAGTTCTCCGGCAGTGCCGTTCGGTCTGCCGCTGTTTCACCAACCAGGCTAAACCATGACCTCTGCGAATTCCTCCAACGTTCCGGACCACAAGCCAAGGCCCTGGGTCGATCTGCTGGTCAGTATCATCATTCCTTCGGTAATCCTGATGAAATTCAGTGGCGATGAGCACCTGGGCAGCGTCAATGCCTTGCTGATCGGACTCGCCTTTCCCCTGGGCTGGGGGCTGTTCGAGCTGGTTAGGTACCACAAGAAGAACTTTATTGCGGTACTGGGTCTGATCAGTGTCGGCCTTACCGGAGGCATCGGACTACTGGAGCTGGATGCCGGCTGGCTGGCGATCAAGGAAGCAGCGATTCCTGCCATCATCGGGCTGGCCGTGCTGGTGTCGACACGAACGAAGTACCCGCTGGTGCGGACCCTGCTGTATAACCCGAACGTGCTGGATGTTGGCAAGATTCAGCGCTCCCTGGAAGAGCACAATTGTGTTGCCGAGTTTGAGGAACGGTTACTGAAAGCCAGCTACTTTTTCGCCGGCACCTTTCTGTTTTCGTCGATCATGAATTATGTGCTCGCCAAGTGGATCGTAGTCAGCCCTTCGGGCACCCAGGCGTTCAACGAAGAACTTGGACAAATGACCCTGGTCAGCTATCCCATGATTGCCATTCCCTCCATGGTGATGATGATGCTCATTTTTTACTATCTGTGGCGCACCATCCGTCGACTGACCGGGTTTACCCTGGAAGAGGTGATGGCTCCGCATCTTGCTGAAAAAGAAAAGGAAAAGTCCGCCGACTCGACGTCAGGGAAGTAGAAAACGCGGATAACCGGGAAGCTCGGGACGAAAAAAAACGGCGAAGGTCTGATCACCTTCGCCGTTTTTTGTAGCCTTCAGAACCCTGACGAATCAGATGTCCAGGTTGGTTACTTCCAGCGCGTTGGTCTGGATAAAGTTGCGCCGCGGTTCCACATCATCACCCATCAGGGTGGTAAAGATCTGGTCGGCCGCAAAGGCATCTTCTATGGTCACTTTCATCATGCGACGGGTTTCCGGATCCATGGTGGTTTCCCACAGCTGGTCCGGGTTCATTTCGCCGAGGCCCTTGTAGCGCTGAAGGCTCAGGCCACGCTGGGCTTCCTTCATCAACCAGTCCAGAGCGCCTTCGAAGGAAAGTACCGGCTGCTTGCGCTCACCACGCTGGATATAGGCGCCTTCTTCAATCAGGCCATCCAGGGTTTCGCCCATGCGGGCAATAGCGCCGTAGGACGACGACTCAAAAAACTCATGGCTGAAGACGTGCTCATGGGGAATCCCGTGAACGTGAATGGTGACCTTGGGCAGGTACAGATCCCGCTCGGCATCTTTGGTGACCGAGAAGGTGTATTTGGTACCGGTACGGGTATCGAGATCCAGGCCGTCGCCCAGGCGTGCGACCCAGCGGGCCACCGTTTCCTCATCCTTCAGATGCTCTGCCTTGAGCGTGATGTTCTGAAGCATCTGTTCCAGCACCTTGGCGGGATACGCCCGGCGAAGTCGATTGATCATGGCCATCACGGCCTGGTAATCCTTCACCATGGTTTCCAGCGCGGACTCCTTGATCGCCGGCGCTTCAGGGTTTACGTACAGCTGCGCGCCTTCCAGAGCCGTCTGGGTGAGGTAGGCCTCTTTCGCTTTCTCATCCTTCAGGTACTGTTCCTGCTTGCCGCGCTTTACCTTGTACAGGGGCGGCATGGCAATAAAGACATGGCCACGTTCGATGATTTCGCGCATCTGGCGGAACAGGAAAGTCAGCAGCAAGGTACGGATGTGAGAGCCGTCGACATCCGCATCGGTCATGATGATGATGGAGTGATAACGGAGCTTATCGGGATTGAACTCTTCCCGACCGATTCCGCAGCCCAGGGCAGTAATCAGCGTACCCACTTCCGCAGAAGACAGCATCTTGTCGAAACGGGCTTTCTCTACGTTCAGAATCTTGCCCTTCAGTGGCAGGATCGCCTGGGTTTTGCGGTCCCGGCCCTGTTTGGCGCTGCCGCCGGCCGAGTCACCCTCCACAATGTACAGTTCTGAAAGCGCCGGATCTTTCTCCTGACAATCCGCCAGTTTTCCAGGCAGGCCAGCAATGTCCAGGGCGCCCTTGCGACGGGTCATATCCCGCGCCTTGCGCGCCGCCTCACGGGCCCTGGCCGCTTCAATCATCTTGTTGACGATTAGTCGGGCCTCGTTCGGCTGTTCCTGAAGGTAGGCCGCGAAGCTCTGATACAGCTCCTGCTCCACCGCCGTTTTCACTTCTGACGACACCAACTTGTCTTTGGTCTGGGAAGAAAACTTCGGATCTGGCACCTTGACGCTGACAATCGCGGTCAGGCCTTCCCGGGCATCATCACCAGACGTAGCGACCTTGGCTTTCTTACCCAGGCCTTCGTGCTCGATATAATTGTTAAGAGAGCGGGTCAGGGCGGCACGGAAACCGGCCAGATGAGTACCACCATCCCGCTGGGGGATGTTGTTGGTAAAACAGTAGAGGTTTTCCTGAAACGCATCGTTCCACTGCATCGCCACTTCCACGGAAATTCCGTCTTCACGCTCACGATTAAAATGGAACACCCGGTTAATCGGGGTTTTATTGGTGTTCAGATGCTCCACAAAGGCTCGCAGACCCCCTTCGTACTCAAACACCTCTTCTCTGCCGCTGCGCTCGTCCGTGAGACGAATGCGCACGCCACTGTTCAGGAACGCAAGTTCCCGCAGGCGCTTGGCCAGAATATCGTAGTGGAATTCGATGTGGGTAAAGGTTTCCGGTGACGGAATGAAGTGAACCTTGGTACCGGATGCTTCGGTTTCACCAACAGGGCCGAGCGGCGCGTCGGGGACACCGTGAGTATAGGTTTGCTCGTAGACCTTGCCATCACGCCGGATTGTCAGTGTCAGGGAAGAGGAGAGGGCATTCACAACCGATACCCCGACCCCGTGCAGACCACCGGAGACCTTGTAGGAATTATCATCGAATTTACCACCGGCGTGCAGAACCGTCATGATAACTTCGGCGGCGGAGACGCCTTCTCCTTCGTGCAGGTCCACCGGGATACCACGACCGTTATCCTTTACTGTCACCGATTCGTCGGGATGAATGATCACGCCGATCTCGGAGCAGTGGCCCGCAAGCGCTTCATCGATGGAGTTATCCACCAATTCAAAAACCATGTGGTGAAGGCCGGTACCATCATCGGTATCACCGATGTACATGCCGGGCCGTTTTCGCACCGCATCGAGTCCCTTCAAGACTTTGATACTGGAGGAATTGTAGTTCGATTCGCTCATTCGGTAACTCCTGAAGCGTGATAGGCCGGGGCATCGTAGCGTTCCGCACCGGTCTTATTCTTCCGTCAATGTGCCATGTTCCACGTGGAACATTCTGTATTCTGGTGCCTTCCCGTCTGGCCAAAGCTGCCCAACCACAGGCCGCTCGATCGACGTAATAAACACCTGACAACGTAGTGCCTGTAACCTGCTGGCCAACATGGCCCTGTGCCCTTCATCCAGCTCGGCATTAATGTCATCAAGCAAAAAGGTCACCTGTTTGCCCATGGCGCTCAACACCATGCCTTGGGCAATCTTCATTAAAATCACCAGGGTTTTCTGCTGACCCCGGCTAAAGGTTTCTGAGACGGGTCGCCCCTGAAACTTCAGCCGGATATCTGCGCGGTTGGGCCCATAAAGGGTGTGCCCCATTTTACGCTCCTGCTCCCGATGGCTTATCAACACATCCACCAAGGCTTGAGTGGTATCCCACCCGGCGTAGAACTCGAGCTTTAGTCCTTCGGTCCACTGCACTTCAACTTCACTGACCAGCGCCTCGAATGCCGCCTTGAAGCGGACAAACGTATTTACCCGGGCTTCATTGACCCGGTCACTCAAGGCAGCGTACTGGCGGTCCCAGACCCGCAATAAGGATTCGTCTAGTCTACCATTTCTGAGCGTTTGATTCCGCTGTGATGTCACTCTCTGGCATTGCTGCCACACCGACGCAAAGGAAGGTTCCACGTGGAACACTGCCCAATCGAGGAACTGCCGTCGTTTTCCCGGGCCACCGGCAATAACATCGAAAACCCCCGGGTCGATCACTGAGACCGGTAAGTGCATGGCCAGCGAGGAAAGACTCCGGACACCTTCACCATCCACCCGCAAAGCCGTTTCTTTCTGAACCACATCCCGGGAGATCCCCAACCGGTGCACCAGGCCGCTACCACCTTGTGACACATCGTCCGTCAGCCCGTGATCGAGGCCGCCAAACACTGTCAATCGCTGTTCACCGTGGCGCACAACCGCCTGGTGCCGGTTTACCCGAAACGACCGCCCCAGACCCAGATAGCCAATGGCCTCCAGAACACTGGTTTTGCCACTGCCGTTCTCTCCGTACAGGAGATTAAAGGAAGGGGAAAAGCTCACAGGCGCCGGGGACAGATTTCGGAAGTTTTCAGTCTGGAATTTAACTAGCGCCATAGACAAGAGAACTCAAAGCGGAAAGGAAGGAGCCGAAAATTCATCCGCACAACGAAAAAGGCAGCGTTACCGGATCCAGTAACGCTGCCTTAGTGTACAAAAGCCGGTGCCTGAAGGCGACCGCGTCAATGAAGCATGTTCAGTCGCTCATCCATGAAAACATCCATTTCCGGCGCCAGGATGTGAACATAGCGATCAAAATACAGAAACTGCTTCAGTAACAAGGCAAATTCCCGGGGGAAGTGAAGTCCGTGACTTTCCCCGATCTTCACCATATCCATCAGGATATGATTCACATCGTCTTCGGCCTTATCGGCCTCGTACGGAACCTCATCCGGTACCATCTTGTCCATCTGTTGATAGAGCCTTCGAAGATCGGCCGCGAGATCGTCCGACTGGACAGCCTGACGGGTGATTCCAATGCGGATCATGGCATCCGCCATGCCCTCGAAATTTCCCACCATCACCGCAGAAATAAAATCACTGACCGCCTGCCAGGTATCCGGTTTTATCCTGCCAACGATTCCGAAATCGATAAACCCGACTCGCCCGTCTTTCAGCACCATCAGGTTTCCGGCATGCACGTCGGCGTGGAAAAACTCACACTGAGTCAGGCTCGCAAACCAGGTATTCATTGCAGTGATCAGTGTCCGCTCCGGATCCCGGGCATAGCCCCGGATACTTTCAAGATCCGTCAATGGCACCCCATGAAAACGCTCCATGGTCAGAATTCGACGGGTACTGCAATTTTCAAACACCCGGGGGACTGCCGCATCTTCGTTATGGGTGTCGTGAAGGAATTCCCGGAACACCTTCAGGTTATTGGCTTCCTTGATGAAGTCACACTCCTCCATCATGGTGCGTTGAATTTCTTCGACAATGCCAGACATGGACGTCCAGGACAGTTTCGGCGCCAGCGTTTCAAGAATCCGAGCAGATAAATACAGAAAATTCAGATCCGTCAGCAGAATGTTCTCAACACCTGGCTTCTGCACCTTGATGACCACGTCTTCGCCAGTCACCAGTCTGGCGGCATGTACCTGCGCAATGGAGGCGGACGCCAGGGCGACAGGATCAATGTCCGCATAGACTTCCTCCAGAGGACGCCCGAGTTCGTCCGCAATGATCTTCCTGATCACACCAAAGGGCAGATTAGGGGTCTTATCCAGGCAGTTCTGGAATTCCTCCACATACTCTTTGGGGAAGAACGTTGGCGAACTGGCGATAAACTGCCCGAGTTTTATATAGGTCGCACCCAGCGATTCAAATGTCTGCCTCAGCAGCCTGGGTGTCGGAGGCCGATCTCCCCGGACCCAATTGATCCCTGTGCGCCCGAGTACCGACACAGTTTGCCCAATCCGGAAAGCTCCTTTGATTCCATTCGTTACGGCACTCATCAATCTCATTCTCCTAAAGCCTCATGGGCATAACCACGTAAAGGCAACGGCTATCGTTCTGCGCTTCGATCAACGCACTGCTGTTAGGATTGGACAGGGTCATCTTCACCTGGTCCTCATCCAGAGCGTTCATCACATCCACCAGATAGCCTACGTTAAAACCGATCTGCAGGGATTCGCCCTGATATTCCACAGGCAGCGCGTCCTCGGCCTGCTCCTGATCCGGATTGTTGGCGAATACCTGGAGTTCGTTCGGAGCCAGATTCAGCCGCACACCCCTAATATTCTCGTGAGACAGAATCCCCGCCCGTTGAAGTGTGTTCTTGAGCGTTGCGCGATCTGCCAGTACCACTTTGTCACCGCCGCGAGGGATTACCCGGTTATAGTCCGGGAATTTGCCCTCAATCAGCTTTGAGGTAAAGGTATAGGTGCCAACGGTCGCACGCAGGTGATTATCGCCAATCACCAGGGTGACCGGCGTTTCTACATCTTCAAGCAACCGGGCCAGCTCCAGCACGCCCTTTCGGGGCACAATCACCTGGCGAAGTTCCGGGCAATTGGTCGGCAATTCCAGGTGAGCCATAGCCAACCGGTGACCGTCGGTGGCCACCGTCCGCACATGATCCTTGTCCACTTCCAGTAACAACCCGTTCAGATAGTAACGAACGTCCTGCTGAGCCATGGCAAAGGCTGTAGCATCCAGCATCCTACCCAACTCTTTTTGCGGCAGTTCCAGCCGGAAACTCTCCGCCTCGTCTTCGACATTGGGAAAGTGCTCGGCCGGTAACGTCGAGAGAGTGAAATGGCTTGCCCCACACCGAAGATGCAATCGGTCACCTTCCAGTGACAGCTCCATCGGTGCCTCATCGCCCAAGGCCCGGCAAATGTCGGACAACTTGCGGGCCGGAACGGTAATACGGCCAGGCTGATCCACATGCACCGGCGTTACCCGGGCAACCAGCTCCACCTCCATGTTGGTCCCGGTCAGGGTCAGGGTATTGTCCTCCGCCACCAGCAGTACATTGGACAGCACGGGCATGGTCTGTTTCTTTTCCACTACGCCCGCAATGCTTTGCAGCGGGATGAGCAGGGATTCACGGCTGATCGTCAGTTTCATGGCACTCAGCTTTCTTTATGTTGGAAGGGTGAATGTGGTTCGCCAACGCCCGGCATCAGGTTGTCAGCAGTCTCATAAAATTCTGATAATCCTCGCGGATGCCCGGATCAGTCTCCTGCAACTCCACGATTTTCTTGCATGCATGCAACACAGTGGTGTGATCGCGTCCGCCAAAGGCATCACCAATTTCCGGGAGGCTGTGATTGGTCAGCTCCTTGGACAGCGACATGGCAACCTGCCTGGGCCGGGTCACCACACGAGTCCGCCGTTTCGACAGCAGATCCGCCACCTTGATCTTGTAATATTCCGCTACGGTGCGCTGAATATTGTCGATACTCACCTGTTTCTCATGAAGTGCCAGCAGGTCTTTCAGACTTTCACGGATAAATGGGGGCGTGATTTCTGAGCCCGTGAAGTGAGCATTCGCTATCACCAGGCGAAGCGCTCCTTCTAACTCTCGAACATTCGAGCGGATTTTCTGGGCAATAAAAAACGCCGCTTCGCTGCTTAGCTTGACGTTCGCCTGCTCCGCCTTCTTCATCAATATGGCGACCCGGGTTTCAAGCTCCGGGGGCTCGACCATGACCGTCAATCCCCAACCAAACCGGGACTTGAGGCGTTCTTCCATGTCGACAATTTCCTTCGGGAAACGATCACAGGTCACAATGACCTGCTGGCCGCCCTCCAGCAACGCATTGAAGGTATGGAAAAATTCTTCCTGGGAGCGCTCCTTGCGGGCAAAAAATTGTATGTCGTCAATGAGCAGCGCATCCACCGACCGATAATAGCGCTTAAATTCATTAATGGCATTGAGCTGTAACGCCTTGACCATGTCGGCCACAAAGCGCTCGGATCGCAGGTATGCAACTTTGGCCTTGGGATTGCGCCGGACAATGTCGTTCCCGATGGCATGCATGAGGTGGGTTTTACCCAAACCTACCCCACCGTAAAGAAAAAGCGGATTGTAGGCGCCACCCGGATTTTCGGCCACCTGCATGGACGCAGCCCGCGCCAACTGGTTGGACTTACCCTCCACAAAGGTTTCAAACGTGAAGCCTTCATTGAGAAAACTCTGGTGCTTGATGTCGCCTTCAATCTGAACCGGCCGACGCTCATTATGACTTTTGGGTCGCACAGACCTTCCGGCAGACGTTGACCCAGGCACCATCGCGGCAACGCCTCTTTCCTCCTCCGTGATCCGACTCCCTGTTTCCTCCAGCACCTCGCCATTCACCCGGGCAGGCATATCCGAGCGCTTGACCGGATCACTTTCCCGGGGTGCCGATCCCACCTTCATGTTGACCCGTGGCGCCTGGCCACCGTTCAGATCCTTCAAAACTTCTTCAATCCGTCGAAGATATTTTTCGTTGACCCAATCCATAACGAAACGGTTGGGCGCAAACAACATCAGCTGCCCGTCCCGGTGATCGGATTGCAGGGGCCTGAGCCAAGTATTGAACTGTTGTGCGGGGAACTCGTCCCGGAGTACTTCAAGACATTGATGCCACATACTGTTTGGCACGACCGCCTGCTCCCGATAACCCTGAAATGTCGCCGAACGGATAAGAGTCATCCTGTCCAGAGAGATGACCCCGGATTCTAACCCGCCGAGCCTCCCAGTGAAAGTGCTAAACCCACTTCATGAACAGCCTGTGGAAATTTAATTCTATATATTTCAAAACACTACAAACTTACCTACAACCTTGTGTACAGAAAATTCCGCTTAAAAATTTATGCACAGCCCTGTGTGTACAACCGTGGTTGAACCCTGTTAGGAAGTAGAGGACACAACAGGGGATAACTCGATCCGATGGGGCCATACCGTGTTACCCACATTTCGCCCCTTCGTCGTCCACAGGCCTCAGGGCGCTTTGTCAATACCCTTGTCAACCGGACAGGATATTGTTTTTTAGAACCTATTTATGCTTATCCACAGAAAACAGCGTCCCTAATAACAGTAATAATTAATCCTTAAAGAAATTCTAAAAAGACTTACTGAATTTATTACCTGACGGACTTTTCCGGTTTTCGGACATCGGCATAACCCTCTGCGTAAAACTCCTCACAACACCCTGGGAATAAACATTGAATTCCCACGTCTATTTGCATAGAATGCCGCTCCTGTTTCGGCTGTACAATTTCCAGCCAGTTACTGAATTTCCAACTTACGAATTGTGAGATCATCACCATGAAAAGAACGTTTCAACCAAGCGTCCTGAAGCGTAAGCGCGTACACGGTTTCCGTGCCCGTATGGCAACTGCCAACGGCCGCAAGGTTATTTCCCGTCGTCGTGCCAAAGGCCGCGCACGTCTGTCCGCGTAAGCTCTGTTTCGCCGAATGAAGGCTTTGGGTTTCCCGAAATCAAATCGCCTCCTGCGACCAGCTGATTACGGTAAAGTCTTCGATGACGTGCAGCTGAAGGTTCCGCACAGGAATTTTCTGATCCTGGCAACACCGAATAATCTCGGTCACGCCAGGATCGGTTTGATTTTCTCTAAAAAAAATCTGAAGCTCTCGGTGCAGAGAAACCGGATCAAGCGCCAGGTCAGGGAAAGTTTCCGACATCAGACGGACCTCCCCGGGCTTGACGTTGTGGTACTGGGCAGACAGGGCCTCGTTTCCCTGGATAACCCGACCGTTCGCGCATCCATGGACGACCTCTGGCGACGACTCAGAAAAAAGTACACACAATCCCAGCCATTCCAGGCAGCACCATCGGAGACTGCCGGTCGAGGAACGGGTTAATGCGCAAACTTTTGCTCCTGCCCATCCGCTTCTACCAGTATGCCATCAGTCCCATGATGGCCAGCCACTGCCGTCACCACCCCACCTGCTCCCAATACGCCGTTGAAGCCATTACTCATCATGGCGCCCTGAAAGGGTTATTTCTCGCGATCCGGCGTCTGTTAAGGTGTCATCCCTGGGCGCAAGGCGGGTATGATCCGGTGCCGGGCACAGAACAATCCGTGGGCCTGGAATCCGGAACATCCTGCATACACGCTGATCATTCCCATACAACAACCCAGACCAGACAGTAACTCTATGGATATTCAACGCATCGTATTATTTGCCGGCCTGGCTATTGTCAGTTATCTGATGGTGCTTGCCTGGAATGAGGATTATCACCAGCAACCGGAGACCGCCCAGGTTGCTCAATCGGCTCCGTCACAGACCAACGCCAGCTCAGGCAATTCAGAAAATATGGTGCTGCCGGAAGACAGTACTGGCTTATCCGTACCCAAGCAGGGCACTGAAGAGTTCGCCACACCGGAAACCGGAGAAGCCGTTGTCAGCCAGGCCGACTCTGGTACCACCCTTACCAATCAGTTCGTTACCGTTCGGACGGATGTTTACGAACTGACCATCGATCGTGTCAGCGGCAATCTTGTTCGCACACAGCTTCTGGATTTCGATAAGTCACTGAACAGCAAAGAACCTCTGACACTGCTCAATAACACACAAAACCGGCTCTATGTTCTTGAGAGCGGGTTGATTGGCCGTGACGGCCCGGATAGCCGTAAAAACGGGACCGCCCCGGTTTACCAAACTGATGCATCAAGCTATGAACTTGCCGAAGGTGATAATCAGCTTACCGTTGACCTGAGCTTCACAACCGACAAGGGCGTCCGGATCATCAAGCGCTATCAGTTTGAACGGAACAGTTACGAAATCGGTGTGAAATACCTGATTGAAAACCAGTCGAATGAAGCCTGGCAGGCTAACTTCACCGGAAAAATAGTTCGTGACCAGTCTCCGGACCCGACCTCCTCAGCCAGCATGGGCATCAAGGCCTTCCTGGGCCTGGTTATCAGTTCGCCGGACGACCCCTACCAGAAATTCCAATTTGACGATCTTCAGGAAAACCAAGTGAACCGGTCCGTCACCAACGGCTGGCTGGCTTTCCTGCAGCACTACTTCATTTCTGCGTGGGTTCCCGAACGTGATCAAGCCGCCCAGTTCCAGACAACCCGTCGCGGGCCCAATTATGTAATGGGCTTTGTCTACCCTGCGACTACTGTGGAGCCTGGACAGACCACGGAAATCGGTGCCCGCGCCTACGTTGGGCCTAAAGTAATTGATCGTCTGGAAAATATGGCGCCCAATCTGGATCGCACCGTTGATTTCGGCTGGCTGTTCTTTATTTCCCTGCCACTGTTCATCATTCTGGACTGGTTCCACAGCATGGTTGGAAACTGGGGCGTTTCCATTATCCTGCTGACCGTTCTGGTGAAAGCAGTGTTCTTTCACCTGTCCGCGACCAGCTACAAATCCATGGCCAAAATGCGTGCTGCAGCGCCACAGCTGACCCGCCTAAAAGAGCTCTATGGCGATGACCGCCAGCGCATGTCCCAGGAAATGATGGCGTTGTACAAGCGGGAAAAGATCAACCCGCTGGGTGGCTGCTTGCCCATCCTGGTTCAGATGCCGGTGTTTATCTCCCTGTATTGGGTTCTGTTCGAAAGTGTGCAGTTGCGTCATGCCCCATTCATGCTTTGGATCAATGACTTGTCCCAAATGGATCCATATTTCATCCTGCCGATCCTGATGGGTGCAAGTATGTTCCTGCAGATGCACCTGAACCCGACACCGCCGGATCCGATGCAGGCCAAGATCATGAAGATGATGCCGCTGGTGTTTACCGTGTTCTTCCTGTGGTTCCCGGCAGGTCTGGTACTGTACTGGCTGACAAACAACATCCTGTCCATCAGTCAGCAGTGGTACATTACTCGCAAGATTGAAGCAGAAACGGCAGCCAAGAAGCACTGACCTGTGTAATTGATCAGACCCAAACAGAGGCTCCTTCACGGAGCCTCTGTTGTTTCGGCCCGAGGAACAACTAACATGAGCTACAGTTCTGACACCATTGCCGCCATTGCCACGGCACCCGGCCAGGCCGGTGTTGGCATTGTCCGGGTATCCGGCCCCAAAGCTTCTGAGATTGCCGGACAAATGTTGGGTTTCCGCCCGAGACCCCGCTTTGCCCACTACGGTCCCTTCCTGGACAGCAAAGGTGACCTGATTGATGAAGGCATAGGACTGTTTTTCCCCAATCCGAAGTCCTTTACCGGCGAGGACGTGTTCGAGCTACAGGGTCACGGCGGCACGGTGATCCTGGATCTTCTGCTCCGTGAGGTTTGCCACCGCGGCGCGAGACTGGCGCGCCCGGGTGAATTTTCTGAACGGGCGTTCCTCAACGATAAGCTGGATCTGGCCCAGGCCGAAGCGATTGCCGATCTGATCGAAAGCAGTTCGGAACAGGCAGCCCGCTGTGCCGTGCGGTCCATGCAGGGGGTGTTTTCCCGACAGGTTGATGATCTGGTGGACGCGGTGACCCATCTGCGAATCTATGTAGAGGCAGCCATTGATTTTCCGGAAGAAGAAATCGATTTCCTGGCCGATGGCAAGGTGGCCGGGGACCTGACGGCTTTGCTTGAGCGACTCGAGCGAATTCTTGCCGACGCCCAGCAGGGGACGATTTTGCGGGACGGCATGAAAGTGGTCATTGCCGGGCGGCCAAACGCGGGCAAGTCCAGTCTGCTCAATGCCCTGGCCGGCCGAGAGGCGGCGATTGTGACTGCCATTGAAGGCACCACCCGGGATGTTCTTCGGGAACATATCCAAATTGATGGCATGCCGCTACACATCATAGACACCGCGGGCCTGAGGGAAAGTGGCGACGAGGTTGAACAGATCGGTATCGCCCGGGCCTGGGACGAGATCCGCCAGGCGGACCGAATTCTGCTGATGGTCGATGCCACGACAACTGATAAAACCGAGCCCCATGAGATCTGGCCGGATTTCATTGACCAATTGCCTGCCAATGCACCGGTAACGGTTATCCGGAACAAGGTGGATCTTTCCGGTGAAGCGATTGGTATCAGCGCGGAACCGCATCAGAACGCACCGGTGATCCGTTTGGCAGCAAAATCCGCCGAAGGGCTGGAGGTTCTACGGGACCATCTGAAGCAGTGCATGGGCTTTGCCAGCACCACCGAAGGCGGTTTCCTGGCCCGCCGACGGCACCTGGACGCCCTGGAACGGGCCCTGGCCTCGCTGGTGCAGGGTCAGGGCCAGCTCGAGGGCTTCGGGGCCGGTGAATTGCTGGCCGAAGACTTACGCGCTGCCCAAGATGCCCTGGGCGAGATTACCGGGCATCTGACACCCGATGAATTGTTGGGCAAGATTTTCAGCAGTTTCTGTATCGGAAAGTAACCACAACGTCGCATCCGATGCTGGTTACCGAAAACTCGTGCTGAACTTTTTATTGAGCGATCATTCAATAACCGCTAGAGTACTGGACAGGTAAAAACCAAACGCAATTGTCCAGGAGCTGAAAGCGATGAGTCCCAGAATTGATTATTACTTCACCAGCATTTCACCTTTCACCTACCTTGGGCATCAGGCATTCCTTGAAACAGCCAGGCAGGCGGAGGCTGACGTCAACTTCAAGCCAGTAAAACTGGCAAAGGTGTTTGCCAACTCCGGCGCGAAACCCTTACCTGAACGCCCGGCATGCCGGCAGGAGTACCGCCTGCTCGAGATCAAACGATGGGCAAAGAAACGCGGTTTGGCCGTCAACCTCAAACCTGCGCATTTTCCGACAGACCCCGGCTTGGCAGATCGTTGTGTCATTGCACTGCAGCAGGCCGGCCACAATCCTCGCGAGTTTGTGCAGCGGGTGCTGGCAGCCTGTTGGGCCGAGGAGATGGACATTGCGGATGAAGCGGTGATTCGTGACATCCTGAACGCTCTTGAGCTGGACGCCGACGGGTTGATCCAGGCAGCCCGGTCAACGAATATTACGGACCAATACGACCGTAACAGCGAGGATGCTGTCCGTCAGGGGGTTCTTGGTGTTCCTGCCTATGTCTTGAATGGCGAGCAGTTCTGGGGTCAGGACCGGGTTGAGTTGTTGGCTGAGACTCTGGAATCAACGACCGGAGCTGAATGATGATCGATCTCTATTACTGGCCGACGCCCAATGGCCACAAGATCACCATTTTTCTCGAGGAGACCGGCCTGGATTACAGGATCTATCCAGTGGATATAAGCGCAGGAGACCAGTTCAAGCCGGAGTTTCTTGCCTTCTCACCCAACAATCGCATGCCGGCGATCATCGACCATAATCCAGGCGATGGTGATGGACCGATAACAGTGTTCGAGTCTGGCGCTATCCTCCTCTACCTGGCGGAAAAAATCGGTCGACTCCTCCCTGTGGATTTGCGCGGAAGAAAAACGGTAGTGGAATGGCTGATGTGGCAGATGGGGGGGCTGGGGCCGATGGCGGGGCAGAACCATCACTTCGTGCAGTACGCACCTGAACAGATTCCCTACGCGATCAATCGTTACGTCAATGAAACCAACCGTCTGTATGGTGTAGTCGACACCCGTCTGAGAGGTAGGGATTGGGTTGCCGGAGATTACTCCATTGCAGATATTGCCATCTATCCCTGGATCGTGGCTCATGAGCGGCAACAGCAAACGCTGTCCGACTTTCCCTACCTTGAGCGTTGGTTCCGCACGATGCAAAAACGTCCGGCGGTGATTGCTGCCTATGAAAAAGGCGCACCTTGGTCTGATCGCCCGGCGGTCACTGATGAAGGAAAAAAACTGCTGTTTGGCCAAACAGCAACTGGCGTACCATGGCAAGAATCTTCGGGGCCCGGCCGGCCTTTTCAGGGGCAAAAAAATCCCGGGCCAAGCCCGGGAAACAAGGATTCTGGAGAAGTTATCCGGTAAAGGCCAGATTCTCTGCATCCAGTTGCATCAGGTTTTTGCTGGGGCTCAGCATAATGGCAGCGTGACTCTGGGCACGGGGCAACAACCGCTTGAAATAGAACTCGGTGGTGGCCAGCTTGGCCTGATAGAAGGCAGTCGATTCCTCCCCGCCATTATCGAGTTTATCCACAGCCACGGCAGCCTGGCGCACCCAGATATAGGCCATGGTGACGTAACCACTGTACATCAGGAAATCGTAGGCCGCTGAGCCCACTGTATCCCGGTCTTTGCGGGCCGCCAGCATGATGCGCATGGTCAGCAGGTTCCACTGGCCGGTCAGTTTAAGAATTTCCAGAGCATAGGGCCGAAGTCGTTTGTCGGTCAGGTGCTTGCGGGCAAAGTTGGCAATTTTAAAGGTGAAATCCCGCACGGCGCCGCCCCGGGTCATGAGCAAGACTTTGCGGCCAAGCAGGTCCAGTGCCTGGATGCCGGTAGTGCCTTCGTACAGGGTGGCAATTCGGGTATCCCGGACAATCTGCTCCATGCCATGTTCACGGATATAGCCGTGGCCGCCGAACACCTGCACTCCCAGGTTGGCCGCTTCGTAACCGAGTTCGGTTAGAAAGCCCTTGAGAATTGGGGTCAGGAAACCGAGTTTGTCGTCGTACTTCTCCGTCTTTTTGTCATCCCCTTCGGTAAAGCCTTCTACCATGTGATCCGCCAGGCGGGCGGCGTAGTAGAGCATGGCCCGGCCGCCCTCGGCGATCGCCTTCTGGGTCAGCAGCATCCGGCGAACATCGGCATGGTGGATCAGGCTGTCGGCCACCTGGTCCGGTTCCTTCTTGCCCGAGAGTGCGCGCATGGAACGGCGCTCCCTGGCGTAGGCCAGGGCCCACTGATAGGACAGTTCTGCGGGTCCAACGCCCTGAATGGCGGTGCCAATGCGGGCGGTGTTCATGAAGGTGAACATGCAGTTCAGGCCTTCGTTCTCCGGCCCGATCAGAAAGCCGGTCGCGCCGTCGAAGTTCAGTGCACAGGTCGCCGACGCCTTGATGCCCATTTTCTTCTCCAGGCTGCCACAGACCACAGCGTTGCGTTCACCCACGCCGCCCTGGCTGTCGGGCAGGAACTTGGGAACGATGAACAGGCTGATTCCGCGGGTGCCTTTCGGTGCGTCCGGCAGGCGGGCCAATACGATGTGCACGATGTTCTCAGTCAGATCATGATCGCCGGACGAGATAAAGATCTTGGTCCCGGTGAGCCAGTAACTGCCGTCGGCCTGGGGTTCAGCCCGGGTTTTCACCTGCCCCAGATCGGTACCGCACTGGGGCTCGGTCAGGCACATGGTGCCGCCCCAGCGCCCCTCGGTCAGTGGTGGCAGGTAGGTTTGCTGCTGGTAGTCGGAGCCATGCAGGAAAATGGTGTTCATGGCGCCCAGGGACAGACCGGGATACATGGAAAATGGCCAGTTGGCAGTACCCATCATTTCCTGTTTCAGCAGACCCATGGAGGCGGGCAGGCCCTGCCCTCCAAACTCCTCGGGGGCCGAAAGCCCCTGCCAGCCGCCTGAGACGTATTGCTGGTAGGCCTCCCGATAGCCTGCAGGTGTGGTTACCTCGCCATTCTCAAGCTTGCAGCCTTCCTCATCCCCAGACAGGTAAAGCGGGCCCAGCACCTCCTCGCAGAATTTCCCACACTCCGTGAGTATCGCCTCCACGATATCCGGCGTGGCGTTTTCGCCACTGGCCAGGGTGGCGTAATGTCCCGGGTAGTCGAACACCTCATTTAGCAGAAACTTCATGTCGCGCAGGGGCGCCTTGTAAACTGGCATAACGGTTTCCTCTGAGTCTGTCGCGGAATCGCTTGGGGCGAACACTGCCCTCTTGCCTGCTGTTTTACGCCATTCCCGAAGCACTGCCATTGACGAAAAGCGCTGATGGCACTGTCAGAACGGACAATTGGCCGAAATGACGAAGCCAGCCCCAACAGTGTTGTCGAATGATCGCTATAGGCCGGGCTGGCGTATTCTTCATCGCCAATGCCTTGTTAAAAACCCACAGTAAGAGTGTAAAAGTCATGCAAAGCCTGTTAACCGGGATATCGAAACGCTTACCGGCTCCTATACTCTGGATGGTGTTCTCTGCACTGTTGTTGAGTGGTTGTGCCAGTCCATCGCTGGAGGATTACGCCGACAGGACCCCGAAACTGGTCCCGAAGCAGTTCTTTAGCGGCGAACTTTCCGCCCGTGGCGTGGTCAAGAATTTCTCGGGAGAGGTCATCCGCACCTTCGACGCCGACATCAGCGCTTCCTGGGATGACAAAGGCGTCGGGACTCTGGATGAAACGTTCCGTTTTAATGACGGTGAGGTTCAGACCCGTGTCTGGACTCTGACGCCTTCGGATCTAGGGTATCGTGCCAAAGCCGGCGATGTGGTGGAGCCGGGCACAATGCGCTGGAGCGGTAACGCTATTCACATGAATTATGTGCTCCGTGTGCCCTACGGTGACGATACTCTGGATGTACGGATGGATGACTGGATGTACCTGATTACCCCAGACACCCTGATCAACGAGACCACCATGAGCAAATGGGGAATCGATGTGGGTGAGGTGGTACTGGTGATCCAGAAAAAATAGCCTGAATAACCGATAAACCGAGACAGACAAGAGCTTGGAAATAGTATGTTGAAACAGTGGTTGATTGCGCTGGTGCTGGTGGCCGTGGCCGTTGGTGGCGCCGTTGTGTTTCAGAATCTGGATAGCGAAACAGCGGCCCAGGATGGCAGGGAGCGCCCGGCCAGTGTGGTCAACACGGTTGTTCCTGAACGTGACACCGTTCGCGATGTGGTGAAGGCGGTGGGCAGCCTCAAGGCGCTCAATGCCGTGGAGCTGACCACCGAGGTGAGCGGCCGGGTCATCGAGCTGAATCTGGAAACCGGCCGGCGCGTTGATAAGGGCCAGCTGTTGCTGCGCCTGGACGATCGTCAGGCCCGGGCCGACCTGGAAGTCATCGAAGCACAGTTGGCGGATGCCCGCCGGCAGTATGAGCGCGCCCGGCAACTGCGCTCGAACAACAGCATTTCGCAATCCCAGGTGGAAGAACTGCGCACCGTCGTGGATGTGGCTGAGGCGCAACGGCAGTCAGCACGGGTGCGGCTGGAAAACCACCGCATCGAAGCACCATTTACCGGCGTGGTGGGGCTCAGCGACATCAGTATTGGTGCCTTTCTGACCTCAGGCACCAGTGTCACCACTCTCGACAGCACCGATAAAATGGAACTGAATTTTGCCATTCCCGAGCGCTTTCTGGGCCAGGTGGCGTTGAAACAGCCGGTTAGTGGCCA
This sequence comes from Marinobacter sp., assembly GCF_048269445.1. GTDB lineage: Bacteria > Pseudomonadota > Gammaproteobacteria > Pseudomonadales > Oleiphilaceae > Marinobacter. Next base: position 679,775 of record NZ_JBLXIQ010000001.1, read on the forward strand.
GTCCCCTGCCTTTCCGGATCAGACGTTCAGCGGCAAACTGGCGGAATTGGGTACCCGAATCAACGAACTGAGCCGCACTCTGCCGGTGCGGGCACTGATTGACAACCCGGAGGGCCGGCTGCGACCAGGCCAGTTCATGTCCGCCACCCTGACCCTGCGGGAGCGCGATGCACTGGTGATTCCCGAGCAGGCGGTGATGATCCGTGGCGATGAAAAGTATGTGTTTGTGGCGGAGGACGGTATTGCCCGTCGGATGTCCGTCACTTTGGGCTCCCGGATGCCGGGCCGGGTCGAGGTGGTTGAAGGTCTGACCATGGATGATCAGATCATTGTTACCGGCCAGGACCGGCTCAGCAGTGGTGACCGGATTGACGTGAAGAAAGGGGAAAATGTCATTCCTGATAACCGCTTCGCCAAGTCCATGGAGTCCTGATCGGTGATTCTGTCCGATATCTCCATCAAGCGCCCGGTCTTTGCCACCGTTCTCAGCCTGCTGATTGTGGTATTTGGCCTCGCGGCCCTGCTGGGCCTGCCAGTGCGGGAATACCCGGATATCGACCCGCCCGTGGTGTCTATTTCCACCGATTACACCGGCGCGGCCGCGGAAGTCGTGGATACCCAGATTACCCAGGTGATTGAAGGCGCTATCAGCGGCATCGAGGGTATCCGCTCCATCGAATCCTCAACCGAGCAGGGCGAGTCCCGTACCAGTATCGAGTTTTCAACCTCCCGGGATGTGGATATTGCCGCCAACGACGTTCGCGACGCCGTTTCCCGGGTTGCCAACGAGTTGCCCGATGAAGCTGATCCGCCGGTGGTGAGCAAGGCCGATTCCGACGCCCGACCGATGATGTGGGTCACCCTGCGCAGCGATGTCTGGGACAGTGCCGAACTCAGCGACTTTGCCGAACGGGTACTGGCGGACCGGCTGTCGGTGCTCGACGGCGTGGCGGATGTCCGTATTGGTGGGGAACGTCGCTACGCCATTCGGGTCTGGCTCGATCGAGAGCGTCTGGCCGCCCGGGATATTACCGTTGCTGAAGTCGAGCGGGCGCTGCGGGCCAACAACGTAGAGCTGCCGGCCGGCTCGGTGGATTCCTCCACCCGCAATTTCACCGTCCGTGCCGAGGGTCGGCTGACCGACGTCGAACAGTTCCGGGATCTGGTGATACGCCGTGATGGCAACGATCTGCTGCGCCTGGGCGAAGTGGCCAACGTGCAAATGGGCGTGGAGTCTGACGTCAGCCGGTTGCGGGCGAACGGCCAGACCGCCATCGGCATGGGCGTGATCCGACAGTCCAAGGCCAACACCGTGGCGGTGTCCGACGCGGTTCGGGCGGAGCTGGTAAAGATCCGGGAAACTCTGCCCCCGGAAGTTGCCATCGCCGAAAGCTACGACGAATCCATCTTCATCCGCGCCTCCATCAAGGAGGTCGTCACCACCCTTGCGATTGCGGTATCCCTGGTCATTCTGGTGATTTTCCTCTTCCTGCGTTCCTGGCGGGCCACCCTGATACCGGCGGTGACCATTCCGGTGGCGGTCATCGGGGCGTTTATCGGTCTGGGATTCCTGGGCTTTTCCATCAACGTGCTTACCCTGCTGGCGGTGATTCTGGCCATCGGCCTTGTAGTGGACGATGCGATCGTCATGCTGGAGAACATCCAGCGCCGTATCGATGAGGGCGAGCCGCCGCTGCTGGCCTCCTACCGGGGTGCGAAGCAGGTGGCGTTCGCGGTCATTGCCACTACCCTCACCCTGGTGGCGGTGTTCGTGCCAATCTCGTTCATGGGCGGCAATGTCGGCCGGCTGTTTGCCGAGTTCGGCTTTACCCTGGCGGCGGCCGTAGTGGTTTCCAGCCTGGTGGCCCTGACCCTGGCGCCGATGCTGTGTTCCAAGTGGCTGAGGCATAGCCCGGAATCCGCCGAGGGCCATCGCCTTTGGGCCGCCAGTGAGAAAGTCCTCAATGGCCTGACCAACGGCTATGAGCGCATGCTGCGTTTTTCCCTCAATCAGCCGGGGCTGCTGCTGGGCTTGGGCATCGTGGGCCTGATTGTCGCCGTAGTGATTTTTCCGCGCCTGCCACAGGAGCTGGCCCCCACTGAGGACCGGGGGGTGATCATCATGCCCACCAGTGCGCCCCGGGGATCGACCGTTGAGTTCACCGACCATTACGTGCGCAAGGCCGAGCAGGCTCTGTTGCCTTACCTGGAGGACGGCTCAGCGAACCGTTTGCTATCCATCGTCGGGTTCCGGGAGGAGGAGGACAACGCGTTCATGATCATGGGGCTGGTGCCCTGGGAAGAGCGGTCGGTGAAGCAGCAGGCGATCACCACCGAGCTGCGGGGCAAACTGAGCCAGATTTCCGGTATCCGCACCGTGGCCATCAACCCGCCCGGCCTGGGCCAGCGCGGCTTCAGCCAGCCGGTGGAGTTTGTGGTGGCAGGCCCCGACTATGAATCGGTGCAGGCCTGGAGCCAGGAAATCGTGGAGCGGGCCAAGCAGAATCCTAACCTGCTTAACCTGGAGACGGATTTTGAACTGACCCGGCCGGAATTGCGGGTGTCCATTGACCGGGAGCGGGCGGCAGACCTCGATATCACCATTGAAGATGTCGGGCTCACGCTGCAGACCATGCTGGCGTCCCGCCAGGTGACCACCTATCTGGACCGGGGCCGGGAATACGATGTCATTGTCCAGGCTGCGGACGCAGACCGGGCAACGCCGTCGGACCTGGGCCAGATCTTCCTGCGCCCCCGGGAGGGCGGTACTCTCATACCCCTGCAGTCACTGGTATCGGTGGAGGAAATCGGCGCCAACCCGGACCTTCGCCGCATCGACCGCCTGCCGGCAGTCGTGATCAGTGCCTCCCTGACCGAGGGTTACGATCTGGGCTCGGCCCTGACCTACCTGAACAACCTGGCGGTGGACAACCTGCCGCCGGAGGCACGAGTGAGTTACAAGGGGCTGTCCCGGGAATTCCAGGAGTCCTCGGCCGCGATCTACGTCACCTTTGGCCTGGCGTTCGTGATTGTCTTCCTGGTGCTGGCGGCCCAGTTCGAGAGCTGGATTCATCCGTTGATCATCATGCTGTCGGTGCCGCTGGCAGTCACTGGTGCCCTGCTGGCGCTCTGGTGGTCCGGCATCAGCCTGAACATCTACAGCCAGATAGGGATCATTATGTTGCTCGGGTTGATGGCCAAGAACGGCATATTGATCGTGGAGTTCGCCAACCAGCTCCGGGACAAGGGCTATGAGGTAAAGGAGGCCATTCTGGAGGGCGCCTGCCTGCGTTTCCGGCCGGTACTGATGACCACGATTTCCACGGTGTTCGGGGCGGTTCCTCTGGTCATAGCCACCGGTGCCGGGGCCGAAAGCCGGGCGGCCATCGGCATGGTGATTCTGGGCGGGTTGATCTTTGCGACCACCCTGACGCTGTTTATCATCCCGGTGCTGTATAATCTGCTGGCACGATTTGCCAAGTCCTCCAATGCTGTGGAAAAGGAGTTGGAACGCCAGGCGACAGGCCAGGCCGGTGGTCCGGGACTGGCGGCTGCGCCCCAGAAGCGTGCTGACGAGTTCTGAGGCGCTGACAGTCCGGAAAAACCCTTTATACTGCGAAGGCCCTGGTCAGTCAGAGACCGGCCGGGGCCGAATGCACCAAAGGGGAGCTCCATGGGTACACACAGTCAGTTCCGTTTGCTCGGTCAGCGCCGGTTTCTGCCGTTCTACCTGACCCAGTTCTCCGGCGCCTTCAACGACAATCTGTTCAAGAATGCCCTGTTGCTGCTGATTACGTACAGCGCTGGCGGTCTAATGGGGTTGTCGGTGGATGTTGTGGTCAATATGGCAGCCTTCCTGTTCATTCTGCCATTCTTCCTGTTCTCGGGCATCGCCGGCCAGATGGCGGACCGCTACGAAAAGGCGCGGATCATCCGGAATGTGAAACTGGCGGAAATCGTCATCATGTCGGTTGCGGCCCTGGGACTCTGGCTTGGCTGGTACGAGCTTTTGCTGGTGCTGCTGTTCCTGATGGGTACTCAGTCCACGTTTTTCGGCCCGGTGAAGTACGCCATTCTGCCCCAGGTACTGGCGGACGATGAGCTGGTGGGTGGCAATGGCCTGGTGGGCATGGGCACGTTTGTGGCGATCCTTCTGGGCACAATCGCTGCGGGTCTGCTGATGGGGTTTGAGACGGCCGCCCGGCTGACGGCGATTGCCGTGGTGGTAATGGCGGTGCTCGGGTATCTGGCGGCGCGTCAGGTTCCGGCAACCGAGCCCGACGGTTCCGGCATCACGGTTCGCTTTCGGCCGGTGCTGGAAACCTGGAATCTGATGGCCCTGGCGGCGGAGCGGCGTCCGGTGCTGCTGGCGGTTCTGGCGATTTCCTGGTTCTGGTTTCTCGGCGCCGCCTACCTGACCCAGTTTCCCAACTTTGCCCGCGTCAGTCTGCTTGGCGATGAGACCGTTGTTACCCTGTTGCTGGCCATGTTCACCATCGGGATTTCGATTGGCTCAATGATGTGCGAGCGACTTACCAAACACCGGATTACCCTGATGCCTGTGCCCTGGGGTGCCCTCGGCTTGAGTCTGTTGGGGATTGACCTGTACTTCGCGGTACCGGACGACCCGATTGCCTCTACCTGGTGGACCCTGCTGACTGACCCGGTATACCTGAGAGTTCTGCTGGACCTGGTTGGCATCGGGGTATGCGGCGGTCTGTTCATCGTGCCGCTGTATGCCTTCATCCAGCACGAAACCCCACGAACCAAACGTGCTCGGATCATTGCCGCGCTAAATGTGATCAATGCCCTGTTCATGGTGGTGAGTTCCCTTTGCGGCATGGTTGTCCTTGGCCTGCTTGAAGTGAGCATTCCTGGCTTTTTCCTGCTGTTGTCATTGTTGAACGGGGTGGTTCTGGTGGTGGTCTGGCGGTTGCGACGCAAAACTGCGGCTTATTCTGTGGATAATTAGTTGGACAACCTAAGGACAGACTCTGGATTACTTATAGTTAAATCATATAAAACAAATGGTTAAGGTGTTATTTGAGGTGTTTAACAAGTAGGCTTTCATGTGGATAACTTTCTTGAAAACTTTTCTGAGAAGAGCGATCCAAGCCTATGAAAACCTAAAAATTTCGGTTTTCCACTATCCTTGGAATTGTTAAAAAAGCAGCTGCCGACCTTTTGTGACCCCCTTCCGGCTTTCAACGGCGTTTTGATCTGGTTAAAATTTGCACATTCCGACTGCAATTTCCTGGGTGAGGCGTTATACTCCGCGCCCTGTTTCTATACCTTTTTTTCAGCCCGATTTCCGAGGTGAACTGTGGATTTTCCGACCCGTTTCGATGTCATTGTCATTGGTGGTGGCCATGCCGGTACCGAGGCCGCGCTGGCGGCTGCGCGCATGGGTTCGCAAACCCTGCTGCTGACCCACAACATTGAAACCCTGGGCCAGATGTCCTGCAACCCGGCTATCGGTGGTATTGGCAAGAGCCATCTGGTCAAGGAAATCGATGCCCTGGGTGGCGCCATGGCCGAGGCGACCGACAAGGCCGGTATCCAGTTCCGGGTATTGAACAGCCGCAAGGGCCCGGCAGTCCGTGCCACCCGTGCCCAGGCCGACCGGGTCCTTTACAAGGCGGCCATCCGCCATACCCTGGAGAGCCAGCCTAATCTGACTCTGTTCCAGCAGGCGGCGGACGACCTGATTGTGGAAAACGACCAGGTGACCGGTGTCGTCACCCAGACCGGAATCCGCTTCAACGCGAAGACGGTTGTGCTCACTACCGGTACCTTCCTCGGCGGCGTTATCCACATCGGCATGCAACACCATGCCGGCGGCCGCGCCGGCGACGCCCCGGCCAACGCACTGGCCCAACGCCTGCGGGAACTGCCGTTCAATGTTGGTCGCCTGAAAACCGGTACGCCGCCGCGCATCGACTCCCGGTCTGTGGATTTCTCGGTGATGCAGGAACAGTGGGGTGATGACCCCATTCCGGTGATGTCCTTCATCGGCAGCCGTAGTCAGCACCCTGAGCAGGTCTGCTGTTACGTTACCCGCACGACTGAAGAAACCCACGACATCATTCGCAGCGGATTTGATCGTTCGCCCATGTTTGCCGGCAGCATCGAAGGCGTTGGCCCGCGTTACTGCCCGTCCATCGAGGACAAGGTCAACCGTTTTGCCGACAAGGATTCGCACCAGATTTTTGTGGAGCCGGAAGGCCTGACCACCAACGAGCTGTACCCGAACGGTATCTCCACCAGCCTGCCTTTCGATATCCAGCTGGCGGCGGTGCGCTCCATCCCGGGATTTGAGAATGCCCACATCACCCGGCCGGGCTATGCCATCGAATACGATTACCTGAACCCCCAGGACCTGCGCCATACCCTGGAAACCAAGTTCATCCAGGGCCTGTACTTTGCCGGCCAGATCAACGGTACCACTGGTTACGAAGAAGCCGGCGCCCAGGGCCTGCTGGCCGGTATCAACGCCGCTCTGAAAGCCCAGGATAAGGACGAGTGGTACCCGCGCCGTGATGAGGCCTACCTGGGTGTACTGGTGGATGACCTGATCACCATGGGCACCTCCGAGCCTTATCGCATGTTCACCAGTCGCGCTGAATACCGGCTGATCCTGCGGGAAGACAACGCCGATCTGCGCCTGACCGAAACCGGTCGCAAGCTGGGCCTGGTGAACGATCAGCGCTGGCAGAAATTTAACGACAAGCGCGAGGCCATCGCCACCGAGCGCAGTCGTCTGGAGTCCACCCGGATTCATCCGAATACCGAGGCAGGAGAGCGCGCGAAAGGTTTCCTCAAGCAGCCGATGACCCGGGACCAGTCCCTGGCGGAACTGCTGCGTCGCCCCGAGATCGTCTACAGTCACATCGCTGCGATTGGCGCTGAGCAGACAGAGGACCCGGTGGTGGCGGATCAGGTGGAAATCGAGATCAAGTATGAGGGCTATATTTCCCGCCAGACCGACGAGATCGCACGGTTGCGCCGGAACGAAAACACCGCCTTGCCGGTGGATCTGGATTACGATGTGATTGGCGGCTTGTCCAACGAGATCAGGCAGAAACTCCAGGCCGTTCGTCCGGAGACGGTGGCCCAGGCGTCGCGCATCCAGGGCGTGACCCCGGCGGCGGTGAGCCAGATCCTGGTGCACCTGAAAAAGCGCGACCTGCTGCGCAAACAGACAGCCTGATCCGCGCCCATGACCAACGCGCTCTGGCAGGGTCAGCTCCGGGACGGACTGGCGGCAATGGGTCTCACTCTGAACGACGGCCAGCAGCAACGGTTGCTGGCTTTTCTTGGCCTGCTCAACAAATGGAATCGGGCCTACAATCTCACAGCGGTGCGTAATGAGCGTGAAATGGTGTCCCGGCAGCTGCTGGACAGCCTCAGTATCCTGCCCTGGGTAACCACAGACCATCTTCTGGATGTCGGAGCCGGAGGCGGCCTGCCTGGAATACCCCTGGCCATTGCCCTGCCCGGAAAGCGGTTTACCCTGCTGGACAGCAACGGCAAAAAAACCCGGTTCCTGAACCAATGTGTTCTGGAGCTGGGCCTCGCTAACGTTGAGGTAATCCACGGCCGGGCGGAAGCCTGCACTCCCGCTGAGCCTTTTACCCAGATCAGCAGCCGGGCTTTCACCGCTCTGGAGAATCTGGTGAGCTGGTGTGGGGATTTGCTGGCAAATGAGGGCGAGTTCCTTGCCATGAAAGGCCAGTTTCCGGATGATGAAGTGGCTGCTCTTCCAACTGGCTGGCGGGTAAAATCCAGGCACTCCCTGGACGTCCCCGGCGCGGATGGCGAGCGCCATTTACTGGTGATCGCCCGGGCAGCGCAATCCCGGTAGCTCTGCACTCGAAATTCTGAACCGGTAACCCCGAACAAGGAGGCAAGACATGGCGCGCGTGATTGCAGTGACCAATCAGAAAGGCGGTGTGGGCAAAACCACCACCTGCGTCAACCTTGCCGCCTCCCTGGCTGCGACCAAACGACGGGTGCTGTTGGTGGATATGGACCCCCAGGGCAATGCCACCATGGGCAGCGGTGTGGATAAGAACGCCCTGGAACTGTCCGGTTATGACATGCTGACCAAGCGGGCCAGCGCCGCCGAGGTCATCATTCCGGCAGAAGCATCCGGCTTCGATATTCTGCCGGCCAATGGTGATCTCACCGCCGCGGAAGTGGCACTGATGAATGAAATCGGCCGCGAGCACCGTCTGCGTCTTGCCCTCAATACCGTTCGCGACAACTACGATTACATCCTGATCGATTGCCCGCCCTCGCTCAGTCTGTTGACGGTGAACGCCCTGTCCGCTGCGGATGCGGTCCTGATCCCCATGCAGTGTGAGTACTATGCGCTGGAAGGCCTGGCCGCGCTGATGAACACGGTTGAGCAGATCCAGGAGACCGTGAACCCGAATCTCGAGATGGAAGGGATTTTGCGGACCATGTACGACCCCCGAAACAGCTTGACCCTGGACGTGTCCGGTCAGCTGACGGAATATTTCGGCGACAAGGTCTACCGTGCGGTGATTCCCCGTAATGTCCGTCTGGCCGAAGCGCCAAGTTATGGCATGCCGGCCCTGAAGTACGACCGCGCTTCCAAGGGCGCTATCGCGTATCTGGCCCTGGCTGGCGAGATGGTTCGTCGGCATGGTTCAAAAAAGACATCCGCACCGGTTGCGGTGTAACATACCGCCCTGTCACTCACTGAAGCACAACGATATTCAACGGGAAGAATGACTGACACCATGGCGGCTAAGAAACGAGGATTGGGTGAACGTGGACTGGGCGCCCTGCTGGCGGGCTCCAAGGTCAATCTCGACCAGGAGCTGAAAGACCACGACGGTGAACTCCGCCAAGTCCCTATCGACCTGATCCAGCGTGGCCGTTTCCAGCCCCGGCGGGATATGGATCCGGCTGCCCTGCAGGAACTGGCTGATTCCATTCGCCAGCAAGGGGTGATGCAGCCGGTGGTGGTTCGCCCCATCGCCGAAGGCCGCTATGAACTGATCGCCGGTGAGCGCCGCTGGCGTGCCACCCAGATGGCCGGTCTGGACAACATCCCCGCCATCATCCGGGATGTTCCGGACGAAGCCGCCATCGCCATGGCGCTGATCGAGAACATCCAGCGCGAAAACCTCAATCCCATTGAAGAAGCCTTTGCCCTGCAGCGACTGCAGGACGAATTCGGCCTGACCCAAGCTCAGGTTGCGGAAGCGGTTGGTAAATCCCGAACCACCATCACCAACTTGCTGCGGTTGATCGGCCTTTCGGAAGATGTCCGTATCATGCTGGAGCATGGCGATCTGGAGATGGGCCACGGCCGTGCCATGTTGACCCTGGCGCCGGAATTGCAGATGCAGGTGGCGAAACAGGTGGTGGCGAAATCCCTGTCTGTTCGCCAAACCGAAGCCCTGGTACGCCGGGTCCAGCAGGAAACGCCAGACAGTAAATCCGGGAAAAAGGGCGCGCTTGATCCAAATATAAGGTCCCTGCAGGACGATCTGGCCGAAAGGCTGGGCGCCAGGGTGTCCATAGACCACGGCCAGCGTGGCAAAGGTAAACTGGTTATTGAGTACAGTTCCCTCGACGAGCTGGACGGAATTCTGGGCCATATCAAGTAAATTGGCCCGGTTTTATACTTCCTTGGTCTCCCCTACGAAAGTTTGTATCCTCACATTCACACAACATGTAGTGTTGTTAATATAGATGTCTGTCTATTTGTGTCGAATTCTTTCAAATGCCCCTTGGCATGCAGGCTGGACCGGATTCTGTGGTGCCGGGTTTTGTTGATTCGTGCAGATTGAACACATATAATCTGCGGCGCTCGTGTCGGTGTATTTGTATATTTTTTAAACTGAATCGGTAAAGGCACCGTACCTCCGGGACAATAATGACGAAGGCAACTCGGAGCGGCATAGGCCGCCCCCCCATCGCACGATGGTTTGTAATAGAAAGTGTGATACTGGTCTTCGTTTGCGTGGCGTTTTTTCTGCTACGCGGTCAGGTTTCCGGGTATTCAGCGCTGATTGGTGGCCTCATTTTTTTAGTGCCCCACGGTTTTTTTGCGCTCAAGGCATTCCGCTACTCCGGCGCGCGGTCTGCCAGGAAGATCATAAGTTCTTTTTACCAGGGTGAGGCCGGCAAGCTCATCTTGTGTGCCATCTTCTTCACGATGGCCTTTAAATGGATTCAGCCGCTTGATGAAGCGGCACTTTTTTTAACATTTGCGATTATGCTGGTCACCAACTGGTTGACGCCGCTTCTGGCGGGCAGCACTACGCAGCGAAGCTAACTGGACCTGGGAAACCGTTATGGCAGGAAGTGCATCCGAATATATCCAGCATCACCTCCAGAACCTGACGTATGGCAAGTTGCCCGCGGGTTACGAACGTGCCGATGGCACGGTACTGCAGGAAGCGCAGTGGACTATGGCCCACAATGCGGCTGAAGCCTCCGACATGGGGTTCATGGCGCTGCACGTCGATTCCCTTGGCTGGTCTGTCGCCCTGGGCGTGATTTTTCTGTTCATTTTCCGCCTGGCGGCCAAGCGCGTAACATCCGGTCAGCCCGGTGGACTGCAGAACTTCGTTGAAGTCATGATCGAGTTTGTTGATAACAGCGTTAAGGAAACCTTCCACGGCAGGAACAAGGTCATCGCGCCGCTGGCACTGACCATCTTCTGCTGGGTATTCCTGATGAACCTGATGGATCTGGTGCCGGTGGACTTTCTGCCCCAGGTATTCCACCTGATGGGCCTGGAATACATGAAGGTGGTTCCAACCACGGACGTCAACATAACGTTGGGCATGTCCCTGTCGGTATTTTTCCTGATTATCTTTTACAGCATCAAGGTCAAAGGCATCGGTGGTTTCATGGGCGAGTTGACCCTGCATCCGTTCTCATCCGATAACCTGTTTCTGAAAATCCTGTTGGTACCGGTGAACTTCCTGCTGGAAGGCGTCAGCCTGATCGCGAAGCCGATTTCGCTGGCCTTGCGTCTGTTCGGTAACCTTTATGCGGGTGAGCTGATCTTTATTCTTATCGCACTGCTGCCGTTCTGGGCGCAGTGGACGCTGTCTGTACCCTGGGCGATCTTCCACATTCTGGTTATCACCCTGCAGGCATTCATCTTTATGATGTTGACGATCGTGTACCTGAGCATGGCTCACGAAGACAGTCACTGATCGGACACCATTAAGCCGTAGTTTTAAAACCGTAACCCTTAAACTGAAAACCTAAACTGAAAACTGGGAGTTATCATGGAAACTGTAGTTGGAATGACCGCGATTGCCGTTGCACTGCTGATTGGTCTGGGTGCCCTGGGTACTGCGATTGGCTTTGGTATCCTCGGTGGCAAGTTCCTGGAAGGCGCTGCGCGTCAGCCGGAAATGACCCCGATGTTGCAGGTTAAAATGTTCATCGTCGCAGGTCTGTTGGACGCCGTAACCATGATCGGTGTTGGTATCGCCCTGTTCTTCACTTTCGCCAACCCGTTTGTCGGCCAGATCGCCGGTTAATCGAGTCGCCAGAGCCGGGGGCTTTACCCCGGTCAGATGATTCTTAACAAAACAGGCGAGAGGTGAAGACGTGAACATTAATTTGACGATGATTGGTCAAGCCATCGCGTTCTTTATCTTTGTCGTCTTCTGCATGAAGTACGTGTGGCCGCCTATTATGGCCGCACTGCAGGAGCGTCAAAAGAAGATCGCTGACGGACTGGCTGCCTCAGACCGCGCTTCGCGCGATCTGGAACTGGCTCAGGAAAAGTCAGCACAGGAACTGCGTGAAGCCAAGCAGCAAGCTGCCGGCCTGATTGAGCAGGCTAACAAGCGTGCGGCCCAGATTGTGGAAGCATCCAAGGATGACGCCCGCAAGGAAGGCCAGAAGCTGATTGAGCAGGCCAAGGCCGAAATTGAACAGGAGCGGAATCAGGCTCGTGAAGCGCTGCGTGCAGAAGTTGCCGCCATCGCTGTCGCCGGTGCTGAGAAGATCCTGGAAACCTCTGTCGATGCCTCCAAGCACAACGAGATGTTGGACAAATTGGCGGCAGAACTTTAAACGACGAGGTTCATCATGGCAGAACTGAGAACGCTGGCCCGTCCCTACGCAAAGGCAGCATTTGGTGCCGCTCAGGAGCATAAGCAGCTGGCTGAGTGGTCACAGGTGCTGACGGTTGCCGGGCAGGTCACCGCGAACAAAGACATTCGACAGCTTCTCGCGAATCCGGGTCTCGAAGAGCAGAAGAAGGCTGATCTGATTCTGGAGGTCGTCGAAGAGGGCGTCACCGAACAGATCCGGAACTTTTTCGCTGTACTGGCGGAAAAACGCCGGCTGACTCTTCTTCCTGAGATTGCAGCGCTCTTCAACACGTACCGGGCTGATCTGGAGCGCACTGTTGATATCGAGATTACCGCAGCTTTCGAGCTGACGGACGAACAGCAACAGAAGCTCGCCCAGGCACTCTCGAAGAAACTCGAGCGGCAAGTGTCACTCGCAGCGTCATTGGACAAATCACTGATTGGCGGTGTGATTATCCGCACTGGCGATATGGTGATTGACGCATCTGTACGCGGAAAGCTGACCAAGCTGGCCGACGCTCTGGGCTCCTGATTTCAGCACAAGGTTTGAGGATATTGGCATGCAGCAACTGAATCCATCCGAGATCAGTGACATCATCAAGAAGAGAATCGAGAAACTCGATATCTCTTCTGAAGCAAAGAACGAAGGTACAATCCTGTCTGTTTCTGACGGTATCGTACTGATCCACGGTCTTGCCGACGTTATGTCTGGTGAGATGATTGAATTTGCCAACGGCGTTTTCGGCATGGCTCTGAACCTGGAGCGTGATTCCGTAGGTGCGGTTGTGCTGGGCGACTACGAAGAACTGGCAGAAGGCCAGAAAGTTCGTTGTACCGGTCGTATTCTGGAAGTTCCGGTCGGCCCTGAACTTATGGGTCGCGTGGTTGACGGTCTGGGTAATCCGATCGATGGTAAAGGCGATCTGGGCACTGATCTCACCGCTCCGGTTGAGAAGGTTGCACCGGGCGTTATCGAGCGTCAGTCCGTCGATCAGCCGGTACAGACCGGTCTGAAAGCAATCGATACCATGGTACCTATCGGCCGTGGCCAGCGTGAGCTGATCATCGGTGACCGTCAGATTGGTAAGACCGCCGTCGCTATCGACGCGATCATCAACCAGAAAGATACCGGCATCAAGTGTATCTACGTGGCCATTGGTCAGAAGCAGTCTTCCATTGCCGCTGTTGTGCGCAAGCTGGAAGAGCACGGTGCGATGGATCACACCATCGTGGTTGCCGCCGGCGCCGCCGATCCTGCAGCGATGCAGTTCCTGGCTCCGTACTCCGGTACCTCCATGGGTGAATATTTCCGTGACCGTGGTGAAGACGCCCTGATCATCTATGATGATCTGTCCAAGCAGGCTGTGGCGTATCGCCAGATCTCCCTGCTGTTGCGTCGTCCGCCGGGCCGTGAAGCTTACCCTGGTGACGTTTTCTATCTGCACTCACGTCTGCTGGAGCGCTCTTCCCGCGTTAACGCCGACTACGTTGAGAAGTTCACCAACGGTGAAGTGAAAGGCAAAACCGGTTCTCTGACCGCTTTGCCAATCATCGAGACCCAGGCCGGCGACGTTTCCGCATTCGTACCGACCAACGTAATCTCGATCACCGACGGCCAGATCTTCCTGGAAACCAACCTGTTCAACTCCGGCATCCGTCCGGCAATGAACGCCGGTGTATCCGTATCCCGGGTTGGTGGCTCTGCCCAGACCAAGATCATGAAAAAGCTTGGCGGTAACATCCGTCTGGCACTGGCCCAGTATCGCGAACTTGCCGCTTTCGCCCAGTTCGCTTCGGATCTTGACGAAGCAACTCGTAAGCAGCTTGAGCACGGTCAGCGTGTTACAGAACTCATGAAGCAGAACCAGTACAGCCCGATGTCTGTGGCTGAAATGGGTACGGTTCTGTTCGCAGCCAACGAAGGCTTCCTGGACGATGTTGATGTCGACAAGGTAGTGAAGTTTGAAGCGCAGATGCTCGACTGGATGCGCTCCGAACAGAAAGACCTGCTCGCCAAGATCGACGAAAAGGGCGATTACAACGACGAAATCGCTGCCGGCCTTAAAGCTGCACTTGAGAAATTCAAGACCACTCAAAGCTGGTAAGAAACAGGCCCGCGGCGATAGTCGCGGGCCGCTTTCGAAGCAACGAGTGTCTAACTTGAGAAGGCAGTGAGTTATGGCCATCGGCAAAGAAATACGTAATCAGATTACAAGCATCAAGAGCACGCAGAAAATAACCAGTGCCATGGAAATGGTTGCTGCAAGCAAGATGCGTAAAGCTCAGGAACGCATGCAGGCTACCCGCCCGTATGCCGAAAAGATGCGACAGGTGATCGGGCACATTGCCAAGGCGAATGCTCAGTACAAACATCCGTTCATGGTCGAGCGCGAGGTTAAGCGCGTGGGCTATATTGTGGTGTCAACTGATCGTGGTCTTTGCGGTGGTCTGAATGGCAACCTGTTCAAAACGCTTATCCGTGAAATGAAAGCGTGGAACGACAGCGGAGCGGAGATCGATCTGTGCGCCATCGGACAGAAAGGGGCGTCCTTTTTCCGGAGCTACGGCGGGAACGTCGTTGCGGCACTGACCCATCTGGGTGATAACCCGAGCTCTGAAAAACTCATCGGCAACGTCAAGGTGATGCTGGATGCGTTCTCGGAAGGCAAGATTGACCGTCTTTATCTGGTCAGCAACGAGTTCGTGAACACCATGACCCAGCGCCCGACGGTAGAGCAGCTCTTGCCTCTGCCTGAGAGCGAGGACGAAGAAGAGATCAAGAACCAGTGGGAATATCTCTACGAGCCCGATGCCAGGCAGATCCTCGATGGCCTTCTGCCACGTTTTATTGAGTCCCAGGTATACCAGGGTGTGGTAGAGAATCTGGCATGTGAACAGGCAGCCCGGATGATCGCCATGAAGAGCGCAACTGACAACGCCGGTGACATTATCGGTGAGCTTCAGTTGGCTTATAACAAGGCGCGTCAGGCAGCCATCACCCAAGAGATTTCGGAGATTGTGAGCGGCGCGGCTTCAGTCTGATCCGGCCCACAATCCAACTGGTTTTATTGACTACTTAAGATAACGAGGAACCGAGCATGAGTAGCGGACAAATCGTTCAGATCATTGGCGCGGTTATCGACGTGGAATTTCCACGTGACTCCGTACCCAAGATATATGACGCACTGCTGCTTGAAGGTGGCGAAACAACTCTGGAAGTCCAGCAGCAGCTGGGTGACGGAATCGTTCGTACCATCGCCATGGGCAGCACTGACGGCCTTAAGCGAGGCCTGAAAGCGGAAAACACCGGTAAGGCAATCTCGGTACCGGTTGGTACCCAGACCCTGGGCCGTATCATGGACGTTCTGGGTCGTCCCATCGACGAACAGGGACCGATTGGTGAAGAAGAGCGTTGGGGTATCCACCGCAAAGCTCCGAGCTACGCCGACCAGGCAGCGTCTGCCGACTTGCTGGAAACCGGCATCAAGGTTATCGACCTGATCTGCCCGTTTGCCAAAGGCGGTAAGGTTGGCCTGTTCGGTGGTGCCGGTGTAGGCAAGACCGTTAACATGATGGAGCTGATCAACAACATTGCGAAAGAGCACTCCGGTCTCTCCGTATTCGCAGGTGTTGGTGAGCGGACCCGTGAAGGTAACGACTTCTACTACGAAATGAAGGATTCCAACGTACTCGACAAAGTGGCCATGGTTTACGGCCAGATGAACGAGCCCCCTGGAAACCGTCTGCGTGTCGCCCTGACCGGCCTCACCATGGCTGAGAAGTTCCGTGACGAAGGCCGTGACGTACTGTTGTTCGTTGACAACATTTACCGTTACACCCTGGCCGGTACTGAGGTATCTGCACTGCTGGGTCGTATGCCTTCTGCGGTAGGTTATCAGCCGACGCTGGCCCAGGAAATGGGTGAGCTTCAGGAGCGTATCACCTCCACTAAGGACGGCTCTATTACGTCGATCCAGGCGGTCTACGTACCGGCGGATGACTTGACTGACCCGTCACCAGCCACCACCTTCTCGCACCTTGATGCGACCGTGGTACTGAGCCGTGATATCGCTTCCAAGGGTATCTATCCGGCGATCGATCCGCTGGACTCTACCTCGCGTCAGCTGGATCCACTGGTCATCGGTGATGAGCACTACGAAATAGCCCGTGGCGTGCAGACCAACCTGCAGCGTTACAAGGAACTGAAAGACATCATCGCCATTCTGGGTATGGACGAACTGTCAGAAGAAGATAAACTGACGGTAGCTCGTGCCCGTAAGATTGAGCGTTTTCTGTCCCAGCCGTTCCACGTTGCTGAAGTATTCACCGGCTCACCCGGTAAATACGTTTCCCTGAAGGAAACCATCAGCAGCTTCAAGGGCATCCTCAACGGCGACTATGACGATATGCCTGAGCAGGCGTTCTACATGGTCGGTGGCATCGAGGAAGCGGTCGAGAAAGCGAAGGAAATGAAGAGCAAGGCGAAGAAGTGATTCTGAGCCCTTGCGTTTGTTTCCGGATCGATCAAAAAGGCGACTGACATGGGTATGACCGTGCATTGTGATGTGGTAAGTGCCGAAACTAAGATCTATTCCGGATTGGTAGAAATGCTGATCGCGGCGGGCTCTGAAGGTGACCTGGGTATTGCCCCGGGCCACGCCCCGCTGCTGACTCAGCTGAAGCCGGGTCCTATTCGGATCATCAAGCAGGGCGGTGAAGAAGAGATTCTTTACGTGTCCGGCGGATATCTGGAGGTCCAGCCCAATCTGGTGACTTTATTGGCGGATACCGCTGTTCGTGCAAAGGATGTGGACGAAGCAGCCGCACTCGAGGCACAGAAAGAGGCCGAGAAAGCACTTGCCAACAAGACCGGTGAATTCGAGTACTCCCGTGCCGCTGCAGAGTTGGCGGAAGCTGTTGCCCAGCTTCGTACCATCCGGCAGCTGCGTAACAAAATGCGCTAAGCATTTCCGTTTCGGGTTTGCCGAACACCGAAGCCGCATCCTGAGCGGCTGGAAGACCAACGCCCGGCGTTGGACCTCCGGCCCTGAGGAGTGCGGTTTTTTTATTTTCCGATTTCAGATATTCAAATCACCGGGAGCCTGACCATTCCATGAGCCCGTTACACGTTGTCATTCTGGCCGCTGGCCAGGGTTCCAGAATGAAATCCGCCCTGCCCAAGGTTCTCCACCCGGTGGCCGGTCGCCCGATGCTTCACCATGTGATTGCCACGGCCAAACAGCTGGGCGCCGAGAAGATCCACGCCGTTATCGGGCATGGTGCGGAGAAGGTTCGCGAAACCACCACCGAGGCCACGGTGAACTGGGTAACCCAGAATGAACAGCTCGGTACTGGCCATGCCGTTGCCCAGGCGTTGCCCGATCTTCCCGATGAGGCCAGAGTTCTGGTGCTCTATGGCGATGTCCCGCTCACCCGTCACGATACCCTGAACGCGCTGGTTGGTACCCTGGATGACAACACTCTTGGGCTCCTGACAGTGACCATGGACAACCCACACGGGTATGGCCGTATTGTTCGCAACCCGGACGGCAATGTCGTCGCCATCGTCGAGCAAAAGGACGCGACCCCCGAGCAGTTGGCTATCCGTGAGGTCAACACCGGTATTCTTGCGGTTTCGGCCAAGCACCTGAAAGCCTGGCTGCCGGCGTTGTCCAACGGCAACGCCCAGGGTGAGTACTACCTGACCGACATTATCGCCATGGCGGTGGAGCAGGGCATGCGGGTTTCGGTGTCCCAGCCCGACGACCCGTACGAGGTTCAGGGTGTGAACAACCGCCTGCAGTTGGCGGAACTCGAGCGCTGGTTCCAGCGTCGGGAGGCGGAGCGGTTGATGACCGAAGGCGCAACCCTGGCTGACCCGGCGCGGGTTGATGTACGCGGCGAGCTGACCATCGGCAACGATCTGTGGATTGACGTGAACGTGGTGTTCGAAGGCAAAGTCACACTGGGCAGCAATGTGTCGATTGGGCCCGGTTGCGTTATCAAGGATGCGACCATTGCCGAGGGCGCTGAAATCAAGGCGAACAGCGTGATTGAAGGAGCCACGATCGGTGCCAACGCCCAGATTGGACCGTTTGCGCGTATCCGCCCAGGCACTGAGCTGGCGGCCAATACCAAGGTTGGCAATTTTGTTGAAACCAAAAAGGCCGTGGTCGGCGAGGGCAGCAAAATCAACCACCTCAGCTACGTGGGTGATGCCTCTCTGGGCCGTAATGTGAATGTGGGTGCAGGAACCATCACCTGTAATTATGATGGGGTGAACAAGTATCGCACGGTGATCGGCGACGGCGTTTTTGTGGGCTCCAATACCTCCCTGGTGGCTCCGGTAACTGTGGCGGCAGGCGCCACCATCGGCGCCGGTTCGACCATCACCCGGGATGTCGCCGACAGCGAACTGGCTGTGGCCCGTGGCCGGCAGCGCAATATTTCGGGCTGGGAAAAGCCCAGGAAAAACTGATTCAAACGATTAACTGACAGGTAGAGCGACATGTGTGGAATTGTAGGCGCGGTTTCGGAAAGGGACGTCCAGGGCATCCTTCTTGAGGGCCTGCGCCGTCTGGAATACCGGGGGTACGACTCTGCTGGTATGGCGGTTATTGGTGCTGACCATAGCGTCCAGCGTGCACGGGAGGTGGGCAAGGTAGCCTCCCTGGCAGCGGCTATGAAGGCCAACCCCCAGGCCGGATACCTCGGCATTGCGCACACCCGATGGGCGACCCATGGCGAGCCGTCACAGCTCAACGCCCATCCGCACATGTCTGGCGACCACCTGGCCATTGTTCATAACGGCATTATCGAGAACTATCAGGAGCTTCGTGAGGAATTACGTGCTGAGGGTTTTGAGTTCACCTCGCAAACAGATACCGAAGTGGTCGCGCACTTGATTGAAAAGAACTACCGGTCCCTGGGCAACCTCCATGACTCGGTACGGGCGGCCATTGCCCGACTTCGCGGCGCCTACGCTCTGGCGGTGGTACACGCGGATGAACCCGATCATCTCGTGGTCTGTCGGGAAGGCAGCCCCCTGGTGATTGGTGTCGGCATCGGCGAGAATTTCATTGCTTCCGACCAGTTGGCCCTCCTGCCAGTAACCGACCGGTTCATGTTCCTCGAAGAGGGCGACGTTGCGGATATTCGCAAGGACGCTATTGCCATCCTCAATCGAGACGGGAAGAGCGTCGAGCGGGAGATTACCCGGTTCGAGCACGCCACCGATTCTGCCGACAAGGGTGAATACCGCCACTTCATGCTCAAGGAAATCTACGAGCAGCCCAGAGTCATCAAAGCCACCATGGAAGGCCGGGTAACCAGCACCCGGGTACTGGAGCAGGCCCTGGGAACCGATGCGGCCAACCTGCTGGAAAACGTGCGTCACGTTCAGATCATCGCCTGTGGCACCAGCTACCATGCCGGAATGGTGGCCCGCTACTGGATTGAGGAGTTGGCCGGGGTGCCCTGCTCGGTGGAGGTGGCTTCCGAGTTCCGCTACCGCAAGCATGTGATCCAGCAGGACACCCTGTTCCTGTGTATCTCCCAGTCCGGCGAAACCGCCGACACCCTGGCCGCCCTGCGCCAGGCCAAGAAAGCCGGTTTCCGCGCTGCCATGGCCATCTGCAACGTCCCCGGCAGTTCCCTGGTGCGGGAATCGGATCTCGTGATCATGACCCAGGCCGGCCCGGAAATCGGCGTGGCCTCGACCAAGGCCTTCACCACCCAGCTGACTGCCCTGCTGATCTTTACCCTGGCACTGGCCCGCCACAACGGCCTGCCCGAAGACCAGGAGAGAGAGATCGTGGAGGCAATCCACTTGCTGCCTGGCCAGGTGAGTGATGTGCTGGCCCTGGATGGCGAGATTGCGGAGATGTCCAAGGCGTTTATGGACAAGCACCACAGCCTGTTCCTGGGTCGTGGTTCCCAGTTCCCGGTTGCCCTCGAAGGTGCGCTGAAACTGAAGGAAATTTCCTACATCCACGCCGAGGCTTACCCGGCCGGTGAGCTCAAGCATGGCCCGCTGGCCCTGGTAGACAGCGAAATGCCAGTCGTCACGGTAGCGCCGAACAACGACCTGGTCGAGAAGCTTAAATCCAACCTGGAAGAAGTCCGCGCCCGGGGCGGTGAGTTGTTTGTGTTCGCCGATAAAATGGCAGATGTGAAGCCGGAAGAGAGCATCCATGTGATGCAGCTTCCTTCAGTACATCCGATCACTGCCCCGATCGTTTATACGGTTCCCCTGCAGTTGCTGGCCTATCACGTGGCGGTGCTCAAGGGCACCGATGTGGACCAGCCTCGAAATCTGGCAAAAAGTGTGACGGTGGAATAGCACTCGGAGCGCTTTAGGCGGTTTCTTTGGGCTCCGCGGAACCCAAAGAAACCGCCGTCATATCATGCTGAAGTTTTTTCAGCAGATGCAGCAGGCTGACGCCATCATCAAAGCTCATGCCCAGTAACGCCTGGCGATAGAACTCGGTAATGGTGTCTTGCATCCGGCCCCAGAACTCCCGGCCGGAATCGGTCAAAACCACCAGTCTGGCGCGGCGATCCTGCGGGTCGGGAATCCGGATCACGTGGCCATCCCGTTCCATGCGCTTGAGCACGCCGTCGAGGTTTTGCCGGCTGACGTACAGGTATTCCTTAAGCTGGTTGAACGAGGTGCCTTCCTCAAACCCTTCCCGAGACAGCGCGCCCAGTACCGCCCATTGCACGGCGCTGATGCCCATTTCGTTCTGAACCTGGCGCTGCAGGATGTTTCCGGTCTGGAACAGACGGAAAAACAGGCGGTTGGGTATGCCTCCGGATTCGTTGACGATCATTTGTTCTCCTGTTTCACGCTGCCTCACCCGGGCAGGTACTCGCGTGCGATGATGTTTTTCATGATCTGCGCGGTACCGTCGCCAATCTGCAGGCCAAGGACATCCCGCAACCGCTGGGCAAAGGGCAGGTCCTCGCCCCAGCCGGTGTGGCCGTGCGCCAGCAAGCACTGTTTCACCACGTCGAAAGCCAGCTTGGGCCCCCACCATTTGTTCATGGCGGCTTCGGCATTGTGGGGCAGGTTGTTGTCCTTGAGCCAGAGCGCATGGTAACACTGCATACGCGCGGCATGAACGTAGGTCTGGTATTCGGCCAGCGGGTGGGTCAGGCCCTGGAAAGCCGACAGGTGTTGGCCAAACGCGGTGCGCTCGGTCAGCCACTGCCAGGTTTCATCCAGGGATTGCTGGGCCACCGCCAGGCACTGCAAGCCGATCAGCGCGCGGCTGTAGTCAAAGCCCTGCATCACCTGTTTGAAGCCTTTTCCCTCGTCACCCATCATGTTTCTGGCGGGCACTTCCACGTTGTCGAAGAAGATGGAGCCACGGCCGATGGCGCGCTGGCCGTTGTCCTCAAAGCGGGTCGTGGTGATGCCCGGGCTGTCCATCGGGACCAGGAAAGCGCTGATGCCCGAGGCCCGCTGCTCCACGGTGCCGGTGCGGGCGAACACCACCGCCACATCGGCCTGGTCGGCCATGGAGATGGAGGTCTTCTCACCGTTGAGTACGTAAACGTCGCCCTTCCTCTCCGCCTTCAGGCGCAGGTTGGCGGCGTCGGAACCGCCGTGGGGCTCGGTCAGGGCGATGCAGGCCACCTTCTGGCCGGTGGTCATGCCGTGCAGCCAGTCCTTGGCCAGGTCGGGCGCGGCGTGGCTGGCGATGATCTGGCCGTTGAGGGAGGTTAGTAGCGGAATGTAGCCGACGTTGAAATCCCCTTTGGATATTTCCTCGATGATCAGGCCGCTGGTGATGCAGTCCATGCCACTGCCGCCGAATTCCTCCGGCAGTTCGCCGCCGAGCAGGCCCATCTCGCCCAGCTGGCGGATGACATCCTTTTCGATAACCCCTTCCTGATCCCGCTTGCGATAGCCCGGAGCCAGCACCTCGGCGCTGAAGCGGGCCACTACCTCGCGGATCGCGTTTTGTTCTTCACTGAATGCGAAATTCATGGTGTTCTCCGGGCGTTGTCTGTAACCCGATGGCCGATGCCACCGGATCTCTCGGCTTATTTGTAGAACTTCCGGAAGTCCGGCTTGCGCTTTTCCTTGAAGGCATTCACGCCCTCTTTGGATTCCTCGGTGTCGTAGTAAAGGCTCAGGGCCTGCATGCCGAGGGCGCCGATGCCGCCGATGTTGTCGCTGTCGGCGTTGAACGACCGCTTGGCGATGGTCAGTGCGGTGGGGCTCTTCTCAAGGATCTCGTCGCACCACTTCTGAACTTCCGCGTCCAACTGCTCCGGTGGGACCACCGCGTTGACCAGGCCCCAGTCCAGTGCCTGCCTGGCAGAGTATTTACGGCACAGGTACCAGATCTCCCGCGCGCGCTTTTCACCCACAACCCGCGCCAGGTAGGCGGTGCCGAAGCCGGGATCGACGGAGCCGACCTTGGGCCCGACCTGACCGAAGATGGCGGTTTCCGAGGCAATGCTCAGGTCACAGATCACGTGCAGCACATGGCCGCCGCCGATGGCGAAACCGTTCACCCGGGCGATCACCGGTTTGGGCACTTCCCGGATCGTGCGCTGCAGCTCTTCCACGGGTAGGCCGATCAGGCCGCGGCCGTCGTACTGGCCCTCGTGGGCGCTTTGGTCGCCGCCGGTGCAGAAGGCCTTGTCGCCGGCGCCGGTGAAGACGATGACGCCGATGTCCTTGTTCCAGCCGGCCCGGTTGAAGGCGTCCAGCAGCTCCATGCAGGTCTGGCCCCGGAAGGCGTTATAGCGGTCGGGACGGTTGATGGTGATAGTGGCGACGCCGTCGGTTTCGTCGTACAGGATGTCTTCGTAATTCATGGTCTGTTCTCCGTGTTCGCTCTCTTGATGTTTGGACCGGGGCGTTTAGCCGGCCATGGTCAGGCCGCCGGACACACTGATCACCTGGCCGGTGATGAAGTTGGCGTCGTCACTGGCAAGCAGGGCGATGATGCCGGGGTAGTCTTCCGGCTTGGCCAGGCGCTTCATTGGCACGGCATTACGGAAGGCTTCCAGCAGCTTCTCCGGGTTGGGTGCGGATTCGGCCACACCCTTGAGCAGGGCGGTGTCCGTGGGTCCGGGGCAGACCACATTCAGGCAGATGTTCTTGGTGGCCAATTCCCGGGCAACTGTCTTGCTGAAGCCCACCAGGCCGGCCTTGCAGGCAGCGTAGACGGACTCGCCGGACGAGCCGACGCGGGCGGCGTCGGAGGCCACGTTAATGACTTTGCCGCCACCGGCGGCGACCATTTTCGGCAGCACCACGTGGTGCATGTTCAGGGCACCGGTGAGGTTCACCGCAATCAGCTGGTCCCAGAGTCTGGGCTCGGTCTTCAGGAACGGCATGAAGCGGTCGAAGCCGGCGTTGTTCACCAGCACCGTCGGGGTGCCCAGATCGTTTTCGATGGCCGCTACCGTTTCGGAGATGGCCGCGTAATCGGTGATGTCAGCGGCGTAGGCTTTGGCCGTGCCACCGGCTTCGGTGATCAGGTCCACGGTGGCCCGGGCTGCGGTCTCGTCACGATCCAGGACCGCAACCAGACTGCCTTCATCCGCAAAGCGCAGGCATACCGCGCGGCCGATGCCACCACCACCACCGGTGACGATGACTGTTTTTCCGTTAAGGCCTTTCATTGGTTGTTCTCCTGTTGCTCAGAGTAATGGGCCGGGTCAGGCGCGGTTGGCCGGTGCCAGGCGAACTTCTTTCGCCTGCTCCCGCAGTTTGAACTTCTGGATCTTGCCGGAGGCAGTACGGGGCATGGCCTCGATCACTTCCAGGTATTCCGGCAGGTAGCTCTTGGAAAGCTGTTGTTTGGTCAGGTACGCCTTGAGGTCGTCCAGGGTCAGGTCGGTGGCATTCTCGTCGAGGGTGACATAGGCACACAGCCGCTCACCCAGACGCTCGTCGGGGCAGCCCACCAGAGCCACATCGGCAATGCCGGGGAACTTATAGAGCAGGTTTTCCACCTCAACCACGGGGATGTTTTCACCACCGCGGATTACCACGTCCTTGGTACGGCCAGTGATGCGGATGTAGCCGTCCCCATCCATACGGGCGAGGTCGCCGGTGGCGAACCAGCCTTCGTCATCCACGCCATAGAGCTCCGGGCGCTTGAGGTAACCGAGAAACAGGCTGGCGCCACGCACCAGCAGGTTGCCCTCTTCGCCGGCGGGCAGTTCGTTGCCTTTGAAGTCGGCGATCCTGACGTCCATGTAAGGCAGCGCCTTGCCATCAGACTGGCTGGCGCGCTCAGCCGGGTCTTCCGGGCAGGTCATGGTGACGGCGCCGTTCTCGGTCATGCCCCAGGCTGAGACGATTTTGGCTTTCAGGGTCTGGCTGGCCTGTTCAACCACCGCACTGGGAATCGGCGCGCCGGCGGAAACAAAAATGCGCAGGGAGTCCAGCTCGCCCTCATGCCTGGGGGCGGTTTTCACCAGGTCTGCCAGGAACGGTGTGGAGGCCATGGTGAAGGCCGGCTTCTCGGCGGCAATCACCTTGCAGACAAAGTCTGCGTCCCAGACGTCCTGGAGCACGGCAGTGCTGCCCAGATAAACCGGCATCATGATGCCGTAGAGGAAGCCGGTCTGGTGAGCCACGGGGGAGGCCATCAGGATGGTGTCCTCCGAGGTCAGGTGCAGCCGGTCGGCATAGGGCCGCACGTTGGAGAACAGGGTATTGGAGGAGTGCAGAACCCCTTTGGGTTCGCCGGTGGTGCCGGAGGTATAGAGAATCTGGATCACCTCATCGGGGCCGGGCCGGCGCTCGGCAAACAGGGATGCGGTGTCGGTCTTCGCCTCCCAGGGTGTGTCCAGGAGGCGCTGTTCGAAACTGCGTTCGCCCTCACCACCAATCACCAGCAGGGTCTCCAGTTTCGGCAGGTCGGAGCGAATGCCGTCGACCATGGCTTCGTAATCGAAGTTGCGGAACACCTTGGGAATCACCAGCAGTTTGGCTTCGCCGTGGCCAAGCATGAAGCGCAGTTCCCGCTCCCGGAAGATCGGCATCAGCGGGTTGAGAATCGCGCCGATGCGCATGCAAGCCAAGTGCAGGGCGGTGGTTTGCCACCAGTTCGGCAGCTGGCAGGCCACTACGTCGTCTTTCTCAATGCCCATGGCCGCCAGGCCCGCGGCCATGCGGGTGACCTTGGCGTCGAGCTCACGGTACGTCAGTGCAGTTCGGGTATTGTCAGTGACCCGGTAGCCAACAATGGCGTCCCGGTCCGGGGTGCTGGCCACCGCCTGATCGAGGTAGTTGGTAATGAGCTGGTCGTTCCAGGCGCCGCTTTCGATCATGGCGGCACGGCGTTCCGGATTGAGAGTGATGCCTGTATCCATCTGATTTCACCTGTTGGGTCCGGTTTGTTGTTGTTGGCGGCCTGACTGCGGGTGCAGGTCGTTACCTTGTTATCTTCAAAATACGTCTTCTTAAAATAATATGTCAACATGTTGCCTAAAAAAATATTCGGGTGTAGGATTTTTGAATCGCAAGAACCACCACAGGTAAATTCTCGTGGCTTTATTAGAGTAGGAATAAGAAATCGCCTATTAGTGGCGATAGTTATGAGGTACAGCAACATGTTGCTTGAAAAGCAGTAGGGCGTGACCCTCATCCGGCCCTGCTGGAGGCTCTCCCCGGCAGACTTCACAGCAGGTGGCCTGACAGTCCACTATCAAGACAAGATCAACGAACGGAGACAATCGACATGGCCAACCAAGCAAGTTTCAACTGGGAAGACCCGCTCTTGCTGGACCAGCAGCTGACTGAAGAGGAGCGCATGGTGCGCGATAGTGCCCGCCAGTTTGCCGAGAGCAAGCTCCGGCCCCGGGTACTGGAAGCTTTCCGAAATGAACAGACGGATCCGGAGATCTTCCGGGAAATGGGGGAAACGGGCCTGCTGGGCGCTACCATTCCCGAGCAGTATGGCGGCAGCGGCCTGAGTTACGTGTGCTACGGCCTGATCGCGCGGGAAGTGGAACGGGTGGATTCCGGCTATCGTTCCATGATGAGTGTGCAGTCCTCCCTGGTGATGGTTCCGATCTATGAGTTCGGCAACGAGGAAACCCGCCAGAAGTACCTGCCGAAACTGGCTTCGGGCGAGTGGATCGGCTGCTTTGGTCTGACCGAACCGGACCACGGCTCTGACCCGGGCAATATGGTTACCCGGGCCCGCAAGGTAGACGGCGGTTACCGTCTCACCGGCAACAAGATGTGGATCACCAACAGCCCGATCGCCGATGTATTCGTGGTCTGGGCCAAGGACGATGACGGCCAGATCCGAGGCTTTGTGCTGGAGCAGGGCTGGGAAGGTTTGAGTGCCCCGGCGATTCACGGCAAGGTCGGCCTGCGCGCCTCGATCACCGGCGAAATCGTGATGGACGGCGTGTTCGTGCCGGAAGAAAACGCCTTCCCGGACGTGCGAGGCCTGAAGGGGCCATTCACCTGCCTGAACTCCGCCCGCTATGGTATTTCCTGGGGAGCCCTGGGCGCCGCCGAGGATTGCTGGCACACCGCTCGCCAATATGTGCTGGACCGCAAGCAGTTCGGTCGGCCTCTGGCCGCCAACCAGCTGATCCAGAAGAAGCTGGCGGATATGCAGACCGACATCACCCTGGCCCTGCAGGGTTGTCTGCGCCTGGGCCGGATGAAGGATGAAGGCACCGCCGCCGTGGAGATCACCTCGATCATGAAGCGCAACTCCTGTGGCAAGGCTCTGGATGTTGCCCGCCTGGCTCGGGACATGCTCGGTGGCAACGGTATCAGTGATGAATACGGTGTGGCACGTCATCTGGTGAATCTGGAGGTGGTGAACACCTATGAGGGCACCCACGATGTCCATGCCCTGATTCTGGGCCGGGCCCAGACCGGGATTCAGGCGTTCTTCTGAGGCTCTTTTGTTATTTTTTTTGCAGAGCGACCGCATCGCGCCGGGAATCGGGTAAAATGCGGTCGATTCATGCACCTTCGGACCATACCCCGGTACATAAATATCAAGGAAGATGTCGGCGCTCTGCCACACAATACCAACAACCCGTTCTCTCAGAAGATTTTCGCAATGCCCACGACTGTTATCTCCGGCTTTACCCACAATTTCCTTGGCAAGGCGCCCGTCTGGTACAAGCAGGTGATCCTGCTGTTTCTGATTGCCAACCCGATCGTGATGTATGTGCTTGGCCCCGGAGTGGCTGGCTGGCTTCTGATTGCCGAGTTCATTTTTACCCTGGCCATGGCCCTGAAGTGCTATCCGCTGTTGCCCGGCGGCCTGCTGGCGGTGGAGGCTCTGCTGATCGGCCTGACCTCCGCGGACGCGGTGTATCAGGAAGTGCTGATCAACTTTCCGGTGATCCTGTTGCTGATGTTCATGGTGGCGGGGATCTATTTCATGAAAGAGCTGTTGCTGGTCACTTTTACCCAGATCCTGGTCGGGGTCCGGTCCAAGTCGGCGCTGTCGCTGCTGTTTTGCAGTGCGGCCGCGTTGTTGTCGGCGTTTCTGGATGCCCTGACAGTAACCGCCGTGATTATCTCAGTGGCCGTGGGTTTCTATGCTGTTTATCACAAGGTAGCTTCCGGCAAGGGTTATCAACACCCTGATCACAACGCCGGAAGTGATGATGAGGTTATTGAACTGCACCGGGAAGACCTGGAAAACTTCCGGGCTTTCCTGCGCAGCCTGCTGATGCATGGTGCCATCGGTACCGCGTTGGGTGGCGTGGCGACCATGGTGGGCGAGCCCCAGAACCTGCTGATTGCGAAAGTGGTGGGCTGGGACTTTGCGAGCTTCTTCATGCACATGGCGCCGGTCAGTTTGCCCGTTCTGGCGGCGGGCCTGTTCACCTGCTGGGCCCTGGAGAAGCTGCGCTGGTTTGGTTACGGCGGTCGACTGCCAAAGCCCGTTCGCCGGGTACTGGAGGAGTTCGCCGATAATGAGCGCACCAAACGCACCAAGGCCGACCAGGCGGCCTTGTGGGTTCAGGCCCTGGCCGCACTGATCCTGGTGGTGGGGCTGGCGTTTCATCTGGCCGAAGTGGGCTTGATCGGCTTGTTGGTGATCATCCTGATCACCTCGTTCACCGGCATTACCGACGAGCACCAGATCGGTAAGGCGTTCCAGGAATCCCTGCCTTTCACCTCTCTGCTGGTGGTGTTCTTTGCGGTCGTGGCGGTGATTCATGAACAACACCTGTTCAAGCCGATTATTGATTACGTGCTCTCGTTGCCGGTCAGCCAGCAGCCAGGCATGTTCTTCCTCGCCAATGGCATTCTCTCGATGATCAGTGACAACGTGTTTGTCGCCACGGTATACATCAGCGAGGTCAAGCAGGCGCTGGACGCCGGCAGCATCAGTTATGAGCACTTCCAGGATCTGGCGGTAGCCATCAACACCGGCACCAACCTGCCCAGCGTGGCGACACCGAATGGTCAGGCTGCGTTCCTGTTCCTGCTGACATCCGCCATCGCTCCGCTGGTGCGTTTATCCTATGGCAAGATGGTCATCATGGCGTTTCCCTACACGCTGGTTATGGGTGGGGTCGGTCTGTACATGGTAATTAACTATATTTGACAATCTGTCCGATTTTTTGCGGGCAGTGTCAGTGCAGATTTGGCCGGGTCTGTTAATCTTTGCTTGAACAGAGCCAACATTTTTGGAAACCATGCGCTGCAGTCATCCCATCGACTTGTGTTCTCACCGTGAACCCGGGCTCGTATCCATCGCCCGGGTACTTCTCCTGTTGATAGCCTCTCTGTTATCGACACAACACGCCACCGCCGAGCCCGAAGCGGCCGCAAAAACCCTTCGCGTGGCCTACATCGAGTTTCCGCCGATTACCTATCAAAAAGCCGATGGCACCCCGGCGGGCAGCTTCATCGAACTCACCCGCAAGGTGGCTAATGAGGCGGGCTACGAGCCGGAATTTGTCTACTTGCCGCTGAGTCGAACCTACCTTTACCTGAGCAATGGCGGGATCGACGTATGGCCCGGTGTGACCGAGGTTCCAAACCTGGAGCACGAAGTCCTGGAGAGCTGGGTCAGCCCGTTTTCTGCGCAGCTCAGTGCCTGGTACCGTGAAGACTCCCCGGCCCTTGACCATTTCGATCAACTCCAGGGCAAGCAGGTGATTGTGATTGGAGGTTATACCTACGGCGGTCTTTTGCCCTGGCTGGAGCAGCAAGCGGGCATACGGGTAACCGAGGCGCCCAACCACCGCTCCGCCGTTGATATGCTGAAGCGCAAGCGGGGCGACTATCTTCTGGATTACCGTCAACCGGTCAAGGAAATCCTGACCGAACCCTCCGACAGTGTCATCCGGGAATCAGAAGTGCGCAGTCGCAATGCCGCGTGGATTTTCTCGCTTGCAAATCCCCGTGCCGCCTTGCTGCGGGAGGAATTTGATGATGCCTATCTGCGGCTGGTGGAGAAGGGCGAGGTGCCGCCGGTGCGCGAGATTACCGGAGGGTATGTGGTTCCGGGGTTTCCGGAGGCGCTGCGCTAGACGGGCTTGCTCCGGCCCGATCAGGGGTTCAGTACGATATCACCGTACCAGGCCGTTGCGGTTTCGCCGGTGTTGTCCGAGTCCGACATAATAGCAATCCCCACCACCGGTGGCGGGGCCTCGCCAAAGGCCTTTCGGTAATCCGCCATGATATCCCGTTCAATCGTGACCCACTCACCGACCTGTTTTGAGCCGGAATTGACGGCGACCATCACCGTCTTCTCAGTGTAGGGGTTGGGCAGGAACTCACCCTCCGGCAAGGTGTTGGCCCAGATGTAGTTCAGGGCATTACCCGGTAGGGTTTCCCCGAAAAGTACCTCAACCGTTTTGCGTTTAATACGTTCGAAAAAGCCCGCCTTCTCAGGCTGAAATTCAAAGGCGACATAGATTCTGGCGGGGTAGTCATCCCCGGACTTTTTCCGGGCATCACCCTTTTCAAAAACGTTTGAGACTTTCCAGCGCCATTGCAGAAGCAGCGAGTCCGATGGCGTCAAATTCACCCGTGCAATCAGACCTGAAGCGCCGCCCCCTGTGGTGGCCTTCACCACCTGGAGGCCATCCTCCGTGACCAACTCATAGCGGGTGAGCTGGTCGATTTTTGGAAACTTCAGCGGCTCCCAGCCATCGCCCAATGACTGCATTTCGGAAAACGGCGTGAGTGCCGGTCCCTGTTCAGATAACACGGATCCCGAGAGGCTGAAAAGTGCCAGCAGTACCAGAAATCTTGCAGTCATCCGCATCGTGTTTCTCTGTTCCGGGGAAAGGCTATCCCGATGGACAGGCGTGCGACTCAAAAGTGCCCCACACCATTACTGTATGGCCAGCAGTCGAATCGCACTCGCTGCGGCAGCGGTGCGATTCTCCACACCCAGCTTTCGAAATACCTGCTCGAGATGTTTGTTGACCGTCCGCGGGCTCATGTCCAGAATCTGGCCGATTTCCCGGTTGGTTTTGCCATTGGCGATCCACAATAACACGTCGGATTCTCTCAGAGTCAGTTCGAACCGTTGCCGCAGGGCGGCCGTTGCACTGTTCTGATTTTGGGGCGTTTTCAGCCGAAGAAGGTATTCGCGGTTATCCACCAGCGCCAGGAATTCGACAGATCGTGCGGTGCCCATGATGTCCACAGGCATACTGTGCCCCGGATCAGGGTTGTGTCCCAGCCATTCTCCCAGTCGGGCGCGGACATCGGAGAACTCGGGGTGTCCGGTGTCTGGCAGGCACCGGCATACCTGGGGGGTGCCCCAGAGCAGGTTGCCTTCCCGGTCCACCGCAAACAGGTTCTGACCTGCGGTATCCAGGGCGCAGCGAGCACTCTTGGTCATCCGGGCATTGGTCAGGTGCACGTCCATGCGTGCGAGCAGCTCCGTGGTGTTGATGGGCTTGTTCACATAATCCACACCACCCGCGCTCAACCCCATGACCACATGTTCGGTGTCGCTCAGACCGGTCATGAAGATGATGGGAATGTCGGCAAAGGCCGGGTTTTCCTTCAGTCGGCGGCAGGTTTCGAAGCCGTCCATGTGTGGCATGAGGGCATCCATCAACACCACGTC
This sequence comes from Marinobacter sp., assembly GCF_048269445.1. Taxonomy (GTDB): domain Bacteria; phylum Pseudomonadota; class Gammaproteobacteria; order Pseudomonadales; family Oleiphilaceae; genus Marinobacter. The sequence goes on from NZ_JBLXIQ010000001.1 coordinate 710,934, forward strand.
CGGGGTAATGTTACGGCTGATGGTCAGTGCCTGGTTGCCTTCAAGCGCTACCAATACCGTCATGCCAGCCTCTTCCAGGGCGTCGTTGATCATTCGAATGGAGTCGACTGCGTCATCCACGACCATCACAACGGTTTTCTGGTCATCATGAAGCTTCATGTTCGGCTACCTCGAGTAATTCAAGAATTTTTTCAAACTGGAAGTCATTGGTGAGCTGGGTCATCTGGTCGGTAAAACGCTCAACCGCCTCGCCCTGGTGTTTCATGTCGTGCAGGGCTTCCAGCAATCCCTTGCGGTGACCGATTCGGGCGAGAGCCGCCAGCGCCTGACGATGCGCCATGGTCGGAAGAGGCAGGTCGCCGGTATCCGATACCGGAATGGCCGCCAGTGGCTCGGCACTTTTCTCGAATCGCCACTCCAGCCCAAGCACCCGGGCAATGGTGTCCAGCAGCAGGTTGAGCCGCACCGGCTTGATGATATAGCCATCGTGCAGTCGGGGCGAGTCCACCGAGTGGTGGCCTTCATTGGCATCGGCGGACACCATCACCACTGGCATCGTATGCTTGTCTCCCCGTAACTGCTGCAAAACTTCCCAGCCGGTGTATCCGGGCATGGAGACGTCCAGCAGCACCAGGTCCGGGAGTTCGGCTTCGACGGTTTCCCGTACCTTGAGGGCATTGCCAATGTCGAAAATCTCAAAACCAAGCGGGGATAGCATGGCGCGGATGACCTGACGGTGGGAGATGTCATCGTCCACCAGCAGGACTTTTCGCCGGGTGCCCTGGTAACCATAGATCCGGCGGGCAGGCGCCGAGATCGAACGGGGATTGGCACTGTGCAGGCTTGAAAGCATCAGGCTGACCTTGAAGGTACTGCCCTGGCCAGGCTCGCTTTCTACGCTGATGTCGCCGCCCATGATCTCTGTCAGCAGGCGGGTGATGGTCAGACCGAGGCCGGTGCCGACACGGCTCTGGCCCGGCAGACGGATACGCTCGAACGGGCGAAAAATGCGCTCGATATTTTCTTCGGCGATACCCTCGCCCGAATCCTGCACGGTAAATTCCGCCACTTGGCTTCGGTAACGCAGAGTCAGGGAAACGCTGCCCCGGTCGGTGTACTTGATGGCGTTGGAGAGCAGATTGATCAGGATCTGGCGCAGGCGCTTCTCGTCGGTGGTCACCATTTCCGGCAGCGGGTTCGGGCAATGGTAATCAAAGGCCAGGCCCTTCTCTTCGGCCTGCAACCGGAACATGGTCACCAGCTGCTCCATCAGCAACCCGATACGCACCTGGTCCCGGTGCAGATCCAGCCGGCCGGCTTCGATCTTGGAAATATCCAGCAGCCCCTCGATCAGATCGGCCAGGTATTCGCCACTGCGACGGATCACACCCAGGGCTTCCTTGCGGTGGGGGGGCACCGTCTCATCATTTTCCATAAGCTGGGCGTAGCCCAGGATGGCGTTCAGCGGCGACCGGAGCTCATGGCTGATTCCGGTCAGGTAACGGCTTTTCGCGCCGTTGGCCGCTTCCGCCTGTTCCTTCGCCTGTTGCAGCGCCTGGTCAGTGCGCTCATGCGCGACTATCTCTTCCATCAACAACCGGGTTTGTCGTCCGGATTCTTCCTCGGCCACCACCCGGCTTTCATGAGCCAGCACAAACAGCCAGCAGACCACCCCGGTGATAATCAAAAGGATAAAAAAGACTTTCCAGAGAGTAACCGACAGCAGCAGAGCCTCGGGCGCCGAAGCCACTGGCGTCTTGGAGTGGATCAGCCACAGCAGGAGGCCTGACAAGCCGTTGATCAGAAACAGGAGCGTCAGGAAGTGGCCAAGGCGGGAGTGCAGGCGGTTGAGCACCGACTGGGGCATCAGCTTGCCCAGAAACTGCTGCAGCTGTTCCTGATAACCGGCACCAGGCTTACAGACGTCGCCGCACCGGGCATCCAGGGAACAGCACAGGGAACAGATGGTGCCGTCGTAAGCCGGGCAGGTGGTCACGTCTTCCGGCTCGAATTTGTGTTCGCAAATCGTGCATTGCACCAGTTGATGGTCTGTCGCCAGGGGAACGAAGGGCCGGGCGGTATAAAACCTGCCGCCGGTCTTCCAGGCAACCAGCGGCGCCGTTACCAGTGCAACCCCCAGGGCAATAAAGTGGGACAGAGCCTGGGCAACGTCGCCGAGCACGCCGGTGTGGCACACGATACCCGCCACCGACGCGGCGAGCATGGCACCAACGCCTACCGGGTTGATGTCGTAAAGATGAGCCCGTTTGAACTCGATGTGCCTGGGGCTGAGCCCGAGCGGCTTGTTGATGACCAGGTCGGCCACCAGGGCGCCGACCCAGGCGATGGCAATAATGCCGTAAAAACCAAGGGTTTCCTCCAACGCCCGGTAAACCCCCAGTTCCATCACCAGCAGGGCAATTGCGACGTTGAAGAACAGCCAGACCACGCGCCCGGGGTGGCTGTGGGTCAGACGCGAGAAGAAGTTGGACCAGGCGATAGAGCCGGCGTAGGCGTTGGTGACGTTGATCTTGAGCTGGCACAGGATGACAAAAATGCCGGCCATCGCCAGGGATATTTCCGGGGAGTGGGTGATGTAGCTGAACGCCACCAGATACATCTGGGTCGGATCCGCCGCCTCTGCGGCCGAGATGCCCTGATTCAGGGCCAGCACGGCCAAAAAGGAGCCGGCCAGAATCTTCAGCATGCCAATCACGATCCAGCCGGGCCCGCCGGACATGACGGCCAGCCACCACCGGCGCTTTTCCGCCCGGTTCTGGGGTTCCGGAATAAAACGCAGAAAATCGACCTGCTCGCCAATTTGGGCAATCAGCGAGAACACCACCGCGGCGGCGGCACCAAACATCACCACATTCAGGCCCTGGCCGGCGTTCACACCCAGACCGTCAAACTGAGTCCAGTCACTGATGGAGGAGGCATCGGCGTAGATGATGAACACAAAGGGCGCCAGCTGCAGCAGAATCCACACCGGCTGGGTCCAGACCTGGAACCGGCTGATGGTGGTAATGCCGTGGGTGACCAGGGGAATGATCACCACCGCGCAGATCAGATAGCCGAGCACCAGGGGTATGTCGAACAGCATCTCCAGGGCCATCGCCATGATCGCCGCCTCAATGGCGAAGAAAATGAAGGTAAACGAGGCATAGATCAGCGAGGTGATGGTGGAGCCGATGTAGCCGAAACCGGCGCCCCGGGTCAGTAGATCAATATCGACACCATAACGGGCGGCGTAGTAGCTGATCGGGATGGCAGTCAGAAAGATAACCAGGCTGACTGCCAGGATAGCGGCGACCGCATTATCAAAGCCGTAGTGCAGGGTAATGGACCCGCCAATGGCCTCCATGGCGAGAAACGAGATGGCGCCCAGAGCGGTGTTACTGACCCGGGCGGCAGACCAGCGCCGCGCGCTCTTGGCGGTAAAGCGCAGAGCGTAGTCTTCCAGCGTCTGGTTGGCGACCCATTGGTTGTAACTGCGCCGAACCCGGAAAATGTTCTGTCGTGCGGCCATCGTTGCCTTGCCTGTATCACCTGGGGCGTCGCCCGGTTTTGGTGCGGTTCTATGGTTTGGCGCACCGGAAATGAAAGCCTTATCAAGTTCCGTGCCATAGCCTGGTGCGCCGGGGAATGCGGTCACATTTATTTCGTGTACCTGCGTTTTAGCCTGTGTGGCCGGGGACCGGAATGCGTCAAATGACGTAGTGCGCTGGGGTGAATGCCGAATGGGCACCCATGAGGGGTCCGAGCAGAATGTTTGATGTGGGCGCTGTGCTTTCGGAAGGAAGCGCGGTACCGGCTTTCAAACACTGCGAGGATTCACCATGGATACGACAGATATAGCCGCCAGCGGGCGGTCGTTCAGCAAGGGATTAGGGTTTCGAAAGAGCCTGATGACACTGGCGGCGTCCGTCATGCTGGCCACGTCCGCGCAAGCGGCGGCGCCGAGCACGGCTGAGGTCAACACCACAGGGCTGGCAGTCACTGATGACACCGTCACAGTTGGCATCCTGCACTCCATCACCGGCACCATGGCGATCAGTGAGATCGGCTCGGTGCAGGCGGAAAAACTCGCCATTGATCAGATCAACGCTTCCGGTGGCGTGCTCGGCCGCCAGATTGATTTTGTCCAGGAGGACGGCGCCAGTGACTGGCCAACGTTTGCGGAAAAATCCCGCAAGCTGCTGCGCCAGGACAACGTCGCCGCCATTTTCGGTGCCTGGACTTCAGCGTCCCGTAAAGCGGTACTGCCGGTCATGGAGCAGTACAACGGTATGCTCTACTACCCGACCTTCTATGAGGGCCTTGAGCAGTCTCCGAACGTGGTTTACACCGGCCAGGAAGCAACTCAGCAGATCCTTGCCAGCCTTAACTGGGCTGCAGAAACCAAGGGCGCGAAAAGCTTTTACCTGCTCGGTTCGGACTACATCTGGCCCCGTACTTCCAACAAGATTGCCCGCAAGCACATCGAAGACAAGCTGGGCCTGAAGGTTTCCGGTGAGGAGTACTACCCGCTGGGCCACACCCAGTTCAACTCGGTGATCAACAAGATCAAGCTGAAGAAGCCGGACGTGATCTTTGCCTCCGTAGTCGGCGGCTCCAATGTGGCCTTCTACAAGCAGATGAAAGCGGCCGGTATCGACTTCACCGACGAAAAGCCATTGCTGCTGACCATCTCGGTGACCGAGGACGAAATCCGCGGTATCGGTGGTGAGAACGTAGACGGCATCTACGCGTCCATGAAGTACTTCCAGAGCCTCGAAAATGCCAACAACCAAGAGTTTGTTGCGGCCTTTAAAGAAGCCTACGGCGATGACATGGTCATCGGCGACGTGACCCAGGCGGCTTACCTCGGCCCATGGTTGTGGAAAGCCGCGGTTGAAAAGGCCGGCTCCTTCGATATCGACAAGATCCGCGAAGAGTTCGCCGGCATCGAGTTCAAGAAAGCACCCGAAGGTTACGTGCGCATCCACGAGAACCATCACCTGTGGTCCAAGACCCGTATCGGCCAGGCCCAGACTGACGGCCAGTACAAGGTTGTCTTCGAGACCGAAGAGCTGATGGAGCCTGATCCTTTCCCGGAAGGCTACCAGTAAGTCCGGATAGCCGGCGCTTCCGGGCGCCGGCCTCCATTGTCGTTACAACGCGAAGTACGTTGGCTTGAACGGGAGATAGGGTCATGTTTGATGGCTACACCAGCAGTGAATTGATGTCGATATTTGCCATGCAGGGGTTTGCCGGGCTCTCCCTGTTTTCAGTGTTCGTACTGATGGCCCTGGGCCTGACAATCATTTTTGGTCAGATGGGCGTGATCAATATGGCTCACGGGGAGTTCATGATCCTCGGCGCCTACACAACCTACCTGACTTCGGGTTTTTTCCAGTCTTATTTGCCGGGGCTTTTTGGCGGCTACTTCTTTGTCGCCATGATCCTGGCCTTTCTGGTCTGTGCCGCCTTAGGGGCGCTCGTTGAGTGGCTCATGATACGACACCTCTATCACCGACCGCTCGATACCCTGCTGGCGACCTGGGGCCTGAGCCTGATCATGCAGCAGGCCTACCGTTCTATCTTCGGTGCCCGGGAAGTGGGCGTCGAACTGCCGGAGTGGATGCTGGGCGCCATCCAGGTGACGGACCTGGTGGAACTGCCGATTAACGGCCTGTTCGTCATGATCATTGCACTCTCTATTGCCGTTGGGCTTTACCTCCTCATGTACCGCTCGGGCTACGGCAAAAACGTGCGCGCCGTGGTGCAGAACCGGCCCATGGCCGAAGCGGTGGGTATCAACAGTGCCGGTATCGACCGCGCCACCTTTGCCCTCGGGTGTGGCATCGCCGGTGTCGCGGGCGCTGCGTTCACCATGATCGGGTCAACGGGTCCGTCCTCCGGCCAGGCCTACATCGTCGATACCTTCCTGGTGGTGGTGTTTGGCGGCGCGCAAAGCCTGATTGGCACCATCGTGTCTGCCTTCGGCATCTCCCAGGCCCAGTCCACCATGGAGTTCTTCCTCAGTGGTTCCATGGCCAAGGTACTCACCCTGCTGGTCGTCATCGGCATTCTGATGCTGCGTCCGGAAGGACTCATGGCCCTCAAGGTCCGTCGTTAGGAGATTGTGATGAAAACTTCATCCCCAATGAAATGGTTTGTCTCCCGCGAGGGACTGTATTACCTGGCACTGGCGGCGCTGCTGGTCATCGTACTGCCGCTGATTCTGGATCCGTTCCGCCTGAACATGGTGGGCAAGTACCTGACCTACGCCTTCGTCGCGATTGGGCTGGTGATGTGCTGGGGTAAGGCCGGCATCCTCAGTCTTGGCCAGGGTGTGTTCTTTGGCCTCGGTGGCTATTGCATGGCCATGTTCCTGAAACTGGAGGCTTCCACACCGGAGGCCACCGCCATCCAGTCCACCCCCGGTATTCCGGACTTCATGGACTGGAACCAGCTCACCGAGCTGCCCTGGTTCTGGGAACCGTTCCACAGCTTCTCGTTCACCCTATTGGCGGTGATCGGTGTGCCGGTGTTGCTGGCCTTCGTCATCGGACTCGCCATGTTCACCCGGCGGGTCGGTGGCGTGTATTTCGCCATCATCACCCAGGCCATCGCCGCCGTCCTGACCATCCTGATCATCGGGCAGCAGGGCTTCACCGGTGGCGTCAACGGCATTACTGACCTGCAGACCCTGAAAGGCTGGGACATTCGAACCGACGAAGCCCGGAACATCCTGTACTTCGTCTGCGTCGGCATGCTGTTCCTGGTCCTGTTTGTGGCGCGCTTTGTCCAGAACAGCAAACTGGGCCGCATCCTGGTGGCCATGAACGCCCAGGAAACCCGGGTACGTTTCTCCGGTTACGACGTGGCCGCGTTCAAGATCTTCGTGTTCTGTCTGGCCGCCGCGTTTGCCGGTGTCGGTGGCGCCATGTTCACCCTGATTGTTGGCTTCATGTCGCCGTCGTTCATCGGCATCGTCGGCTCCATCGAAATGGTCATTTTCTGTGCCCTGGGCGGCCGGTTGTCCATCCTCGGTGCCGTCTACGGCGCGCTGCTGGTCAATGCGGCCAAGAGCGGGTTTTCGGAATCCTTCCCGGAACTCTGGCCCTTCGCCATGGGCGCCCTGTTCATCGGCGTGGTACTGGCCTTCCCGAATGGCATGGCCGGGCTTTACCAGACCTATGTGATGCCCCTGGAAGACAAGATCTTCAAGCGCAAGAAGGTTGAAGCCGTAGCCGCCGCTGAACCTGAAGCCACCAAGCCGGTCGCGAAGAAGACCGATGATTACGATCCGATGATCGATTCCTACAGCCCGGAGAAATCGTGATGAGTGCAGCCAAGAGCAAGAGCGGTGATTTCCTGCTGGCGGTCGAGGGCCTGACCGTATCCTTCGATGGCTTCAAGGCCGTGGATGACCTGTCCTTCTACCTCGATCCCAAGGAGATCCGGGTCATCATTGGCCCCAACGGCGCCGGTAAAACCACGGTGCTGGACCTGATCTGTGGCAAGACCAAAGCCACCGCCGGGTCCATCAAGTTTGCCGGCAAGGAGCTGACCAGACTCAAGGAACACCAGATCGTTCATTCGGGCGTGGGCCGTAAATTCCAGACCCCGTCGGTGTTTGAGGACCTGACGGTGTTCGAAAACCTCGAAGTGTCTTACCCAAAGGCTCACAGCGTGATGGGGGCACTGGCCTTCAAGCGCGACAAGGTGGTCATTGAAGCCGTGGAAGAGGTGGCGGAAACCATCTTCCTCACCGACGCCCTGAACGAGCCGGCGGCCTCGCTCAGCCACGGCCAGAAGCAGTGGCTGGAGATCGGCATGCTGCTGATCCAGAAGCCGGATTTGCTGATGCTGGATGAGCCGGTGGCCGGTATGTCGGTCACTGAGCGGAAGAAAACCGCCGAGCTGCTCAAGGTGATCACCAAGGACCATACGGTACTGGTGATCGAGCATGACATGCAGTTCGTCGGCGACATCGCCGACCGGGTCACCGTCATGCATCAGGGCAAGGTTCTATCGGAAGGGTCCATCGAGCATGTGAAGTCGGACCCGAAAGTCATCGAAGTCTACCTGGGGCACTGATCATGCTGAGCGTCAAACATCATTCGGTGGCCTATGGCCAGAGCACCATCATCGAGGACCTGAACCTCGATGTGGAGAAAAACGAGATTGTCGCCGTGGTGGGCCGTAACGGCATGGGCAAGACCACGCTGATGAAGTCCCTGGTGGGGATGACGCCGACCAGGGGCGGAGAAGTCAGCCTCGACGGCACCAGCATCTCCAACCTGAAGAGCTTCCAGCGGGTGCGTGCCGGGATCGGTTTTGTGCCCCAGGGGCGGATGATTTTTCCCACCCTGACGGTGCGAGAAAACATCGAGACGGCCCTGGCGGCGGTGGGCGAGAAGAAGGTGCCCGAGGATCTGTACGAGCTGTTCCCGGTGCTCAAGGAAATGCAGAGCCGGCGCGGCGGCAACCTGTCCGGGGGCCAGCAGCAACAGCTGGCCATCGCCCGGGCCCTGGCCACCCGGCCCAAGGTGCTGCTGCTGGACGAACCCACCGAAGGCATCCAGCCCAACATCATCAAGGAGATCGCCAAGACGTTGCGGAAGATTCGCGATGAGCGCGGGCTGTCGATTGTGGTGTCGGAGCAGGTGCTGAGCTTTGTGATGGATGCGGCGGACCGGATTCTGGTGATCGAGAAGGGCGCCATCGTGCATGAAGAGAACCGGGCCGACGCGGACCAGGACAAGATTGCCAGCTATCTGGCCGTTTAGCTTCGGTGGAGGTCGGTTCGGCGGGCAGGTTCTTTCGGGACACGCCGTGAATACGTCCCTGTAGGCTCGGATGCGCCATCCCTGGCGCATACGGTCCCGAAAGAACCCGCCCGCCGCCTCTCCCCAAAACTTTGTGATAACTGCTCAGGAGCAGACAGTATGAGACACGGTGATATTTCCAGCAGTAACGATACCGTCGGCGTGGCGGTGGTGAATTACAAGATGCCCAGGCTGCACACCAAGGCCGAGGTACTGGACAACGCCCGCAATATCGCGGACATGATCAAGGGTATGAAGGTGGGTTTACCGGGCATGGACCTGGTGGTGTTCCCGGAATACAGCACCATGGGCATCATGTACGACAACGACGAGATGATGGAAACCGCCGCCACGGTTCCCGGCGATGAAACCGCTATCTTCTCCGCCGCCTGCCGCGAGGCCAAAACCTGGGGCATCTTCTCGCTGACCGGCGAACGCCACGAGGATCATCCCAACAAGGCGCCGTACAACACCCTGATTCTTATCAACAACGAGGGTGAAATCGTTCAAAAGTACCGCAAGTGTGTGCCCTGGTGCCCGATTGAAGGCTGGTATCCCGGTGATACCACCTACGTGACCGAAGGCCCCAAGGGCATGAAGATCAGCCTGATCATCTGCGACGACGGCAACTACCCGGAAATCTGGCGGGACTGCGCCATGAAGGGCGCCGAGCTGATCGTGCGCTGCCAAGGTTATATGTACCCGGCTAAAGAGCAGCAGGTGATGATGTCCAAAAGCATGGCCTGGGCCAACAACTGCTATGTGGCAGTGGCCAACGCCTCCGGCTTTGACGGCGTGTATTCCTACTTCGGCCACTCCGCGATCATCGGTTTTGATGGCCGTACCCTCGGCGAATGTGGCGAGGAAGACATGGGCATTCAGTACGCCCAACTGTCGGTGAGCCAGATCCGCGACGCCCGCAAGAACGATCAGTCGCAGAACCACTTGTTCAAGTTGTTGCACCGTGGCTACACCGGTGTTCATGCCTCCGGTGATGGCGACAAGGGTGTGGCTGACTGTCCGTTCGAGTTCTACCGCACCTGGGTGATGGACGCCCAGAGGGCGCAGGAGAATGTGGAGGCCATGACCCGCACCACCGTGGGTACCGCCGAATGCCCGGTGGGCGACCTGCCCGTTGAGGGCAAGGAAAAATCCGCAGGGGCTTAAGCCCGGGAGGCGTTCATGCCGTTTATCAACGAACGGCTGGAAGCCAACCGGGAATCCATTGAGAAGGACCGGGCCGCGTCAGGCCCGGTTCGTGCTTCCCGGTTCCGCTTCGAGCCCGAGGCCGTGATGGCCCGCCTGCGGGACAAGATCGTTGGCCAGAATGAGGCCCTCGCGACCATGGAATCCATGCTGGTGCGGGTGAAAGCCGACATCGGCGAAGAAAACCGGCCGCTGGCGGTGCACCTGTTCCTTGGCCCCACCGGGGTGGGTAAAACTGAAACCGTGCGCCTGATCGCCGAAGCGATCCACGGCAACCGCGATGGCCTGTGCCGCATCGACATGAACACCCTGGCCCAGGAGCATTACGCCGCAGCACTCACCGGCGCACCGCCGGGCTATGTCGGCAGCAAGGAAGGCCACAGCCTGTTCGATCTGGACAAGGTGCAGGGCTCGTTCAGCAAGCCCGGCATTGTGCTGTTCGACGAGATTGAGAAAGCCAGCAAGGAAGTGGTCCGCACCCTGCTGAATGTGCTGGATACCGGCCGGCTGGTGTTCCCCTCCGGCAATCGGGAGATCGACTTTCGCAACGCCCTGATCTTTATGACCAGCAACGCCGGGGCGCTGGATGCCGAGGCGCACGAACAGACTTATCAAAGCGGCTGGCGACGCTGGCTCGGGTTCTCCCCCGGAAAGGCCGAAGCCATAAGGGATACCGCCCTGCGCCGGCATTTCGATCCGGAATTCCTCAACCGTATTGACCAGATCCTCACCTTCAACCGCCTCACCGACAATTGGCTGGAGGCCCTGCTGGACATCGAGCTGGCGGGCCTTAACCGCCGGCTGGCCAAAAAGCACGCGGAGCTGTCGTTGTCGCCGGAGCTGCGAGAAGAACTGTGCCGAGGCTACGACGCCCGCTATGGCGCCCGGGAAATGCTGCGGGCGTTCCGGCAGCGACTGGAACCGGCCGTTGCCAGGGCGTTGCTGGCGCATCCGGACTGCCAGCGGTTTGAAGCCAGCTTGGAAAACAGAGAAGTGACCGTGCACCAATACGTCGAATGACGTAGGCACCGGGGGCATTTCGCGAATACCTCCCCGGCGCCGGATTTCGGATAGTGAAGCTGTTACCTAAACGTGCAAGCCAATAATTCCAAGGAGCCTCCGCTATGGCTGAAACCATTATCAAGATCGATCTGAACAAGTCGGCCTACGAGAACGACAAAATTCACAACCGCTGGCACCCGGACATCCCTCTGGTGGCGACCGTCAAGCCGGGCGATGATTTCATCGTGGAGTGCTACGACTGGACGGGCGGACAGATCAAGAACGATGACAACGCCGACGACGTGCGCGACGTGGATCTCAGCCAGGTGCACTTCCTGTCTGGCCCGATTGGCGTGGAAGGCGCGGAGCCCGGCGACCTGCTGGAAGTGGACATCCTCGATATCGGCACCTTCGAAGAGAGCCAGTGGGGCTTTAACGGCTTCTTCTCAAAGCAGAACGGCGGTGGCTTCCTGACCGAACACTTCCCGGAAGCCCAGAAAAGTATCTGGGACTTCAACGGCATGTTTACCAAGTCCCGCCACATCCCCAACGTGGAATTTGCCGGCCTGATTCACCCGGGCCTGATCGGGTGTTTGCCGTCCAAAGAGCTGCTGGACACCTGGAACAAGCGTGAGGCCGGACTGGTCGCGACGGATCCGGAGCGGGTACCGGAATTGGCCACCCTGCCGGATGGTTCGACTGCCCATATGGGTAAGATGACCGGTGACGCCGCCAAGGCAGCGGGCGCCCAAGCGGCCCGTACCGTGCCGCCCCGTGAGCACGGCGGTAACTGTGACATCAAAGACCTTTCCCGTGGCTCCAAGGTGTACTTCCCGGTGTACGTGGACGGTGCCGGCCTCTCTGTTGGCGACCTGCACTTCAGCCAGGGCGACGGAGAAATCACGTTTTGCGGCGCCATCGAAATGGCCGGCTGGATTCACCTGCGGGTGAACCTGATCAAAGACGGCGTGAAGAAGTACGGCATCAAGAACCCGGTGTTCAAGCCCAGCCCGATCAAGCCCCGTTACGACGATTACGTGATCTTCGAAGGCATTTCCGTGGACGAAGACGGCGGCCAGCACTACCTGGACGTGCACGTGGCCTATCGCCAGGCCTGTCTGAACGCCATCGAATACATGACCAAGTTCGGTTACACCAAGGCCCAGGCCTACGCGATTCTGGGCTGTGCGCCGGTGGAAGGCCACATCAGCGGTGTGGTCGACATCCCGAACGCCTGCGCCACACTCTGGCTGCCAACCGGCATCTTCGACTTCGACATCAATCCTTCTGCCGACGGGCCGAAGAAGATGGTCAGCGGGGGTATGGACGTACCGCTGTCGAAAGATAAGGAGTAATCGCCATGCCTGTGTATGACTACAAGTGCCGCGAGCACGGTCTGTTCAACACACTGGCAACCATGGACGACGCTGCCAAGCCGGCGGAATGCCCCACCTGCAAGGTGCTGTCGCCCAGGGTGATTGTGTTGCCACCGCACATCGCGGCCATGGACCCGGCAAAGCGAGAGGCTCTGGACCGGAACGAGAAATCGCGGCATGAACCAGTGTTTTCCACCGCCGACCGCCGGGCGAACGACCAGGAGCACAGCCGCAGTTGCGGTTGTGGTTCCCCCAAGCCCGGCAAGTCGATGCTGTTCTACACCGCCGACGGGAAGAAAATGTTCCCTTCCATGCGGCCCTGGATGATCAGCCACTGATCAACCGATACCGAGTCTGTCACGTGTTTGGCCCCTTCGGGGGCCTTTTTTGTTGCCCCGCCTTGTTCCTCCCGAATATCGTGTATATAGTGTTTCCATCCTTGGTCACATACCAGATGTTGATTTTTTGAGCATCTCGGTAACGGGAATCCGGTGAGAATCCGGAACTGACGCGCAGCGGTATTGGAGAACGAGCGTGGCATAAAGACACTGGTGAAAGCCGGGAAGTCGCCACGCAAGGCCGAATCGAACGATTCATGCTCCTGAGTCCGAAGACCTGCCAGGGATACAACTGCACCTTCGCGTCTTAAGGTGAGCAGATCGGTAGTGCCTGCCCGTCTCCCGGGCAAGGTGCGCCCCTGCGTACGCGAAGGTGAAAAGAACCCAACGCGTATTCAGGAGAACACAGCATGTCCACCTCTGCCCTGGCTGAACCCCAGCCGTCAGCCTCCGCCGACACCGAATCCCTGCAAGTCATCAAACGCAACGGCACCCTCGTTGGCTTCAATCCGTCCAAGATCAGCGTTGCCGTGACCAAGGCGTTTCTGGCCGTGGAAGGCGACAAGGCCGCCGGCTCGGCCCGCATCAACGACGCCGTGCACCGGGTCACCGACCAGGTTATCCAGGCCATCAGCCGGCGCCTGAAAGCCGGCGGCAAGGTGCACATCGAAGACATTCAGGACCAGGTGGAACTGGCGCTGATGCGCGCGGAGGAACAGAAAGTGGCCCGGGCCTATGTGCTCTACCGGGAAGACCACGCCCGGCAGCGTGCCCACGACCATCCGGTGGAAGCCCACCCGCACCTGACCGTGAAAAAAATCGGTGGCGAGATCGCACCGCTGGACCTGGGCCGGATGAAACAGCAGGTGGAGCAGGCCGCCACCGGCCTGGATGGCATCGACGGCGACTCCCTGGTGGAAGATGCCCTGACCAACCTGTACGACGGCATTGCCGAGGAAGACGTGCTGTCGGCGCTGGTGATGACCGCCCGCGGGCGCATCGAACAGGAGCCGGACTACAGCGCCGTCACCGCCCGGCTGTTGCTGGAACAGCTTCGACTGGAGAACGCCTCGGCCCTGAACTTATCCACAGAGCAGTCGCTGGCGGACATCTATCCACAGGCCCTGAGTGCCTTTATCGCCGCCGGCATCCGGTACGAGCTGCTGGACGAAGCGCTCGCGGCCTTTGATCTCGAGCGCCTGGGCGACGCCCTGAAACCGGAGCGGGACCGGCAGTTTGGCTTCCTCGGCCTGCAGACCCTGTACGACCGTTATTTCATCCACTGGAACGGCGCCCGCCTGGAATTGCCCCAGGTGTTCTTCATGCGCGTGGCCATGGGCCTGGCGCTGCGGGAGGACGACCCGAATGCCCGTGCCATCGAGTTCTACAATCTTTTGTCCTCGTTCGATTACATGGCCAGCACGCCCACGCTGTTCAACAGCGGTTCCCGGCATTCCCAGCTGTCGTCCTGTTACCTGACCACCGTGGGGGATGATCTGGAAGCTATCTACGGGGCTATTCGCGACAACGCCATGCTCTCGAAATGGGCCGGTGGCCTGGGCAACGACTGGACCCCGGTGCGCTCCCTTGGCGCCCACATCAAGGGCACCAACGGCCAGAGCCAGGGCGTGGTGCCGTTCCTGAAAGTGGTCAACGACACCGCCGTGGCGGTGAACCAGGGCGGCAAGCGCAAGGGCGCGGTGTGCGCCTATCTGGAAAGCTGGCACCTGGACATCGAGGAATTCCTGGAGTTGCGCAAGAACACCGGTGACGAGCGCCGCCGCACCCACGACATGAACACCGCCAACTGGGTCCCGGACCTGCTGATCGAACGCATGCGCGAAGACCGGGACTGGACCCTGTTTTCCCCCAGCGACGTGCCGGACCTGCACGACCTCTACGGCAACGAATTCCGCGCGCGTTTTGAGCACTACGAGGCGCTGGCGGAGCAGGGCAAGATCAAGTTGTTCAAGAAACTCCCCGCCAAACAGCTCTGGCGCAAGATGCTGACCGTGCTGTTCGAAACCGGCCACCCCTGGATTACCTTCAAGGACCCCTGCAACCTGCGCTCGCCCCAGCAGCATAAGGGCGTAGTGCACAGCTCGAACCTGTGTACTGAAATCACCCTGAACACCAGCGCGGACGAGATCGCCGTGTGCAACCTGGGTTCGGTGAACCTGGCCGCCCATATCGCCAATGGCGAACTGGATGTTCAGCGGCTGGAGCGCACCGTGACCACCGCCGTGCGCATGCTCGATAACGTCATCGACATCAATTACTACGCGGTGCCCCAGGCGAAGAACTCCAACCTCAAGCATCGCCCGGTGGGCCTGGGCCTGATGGGTTTCCAGGACGCGCTCTACCAGCTGGGCCTGCCGTACACCAGCCCGGAAGCGGTGGAATTCGCCGACGTGGCCATGGAACAGCTCAGCTATTTCGCCATCCGTGCCTCCGCCACCCTGGCGGGCGAGCGGGGCGCTTATGAGAGCTACGAAGGTTCGCTGTGGCAGCACGGCATCCTGCCCATCGATTCCATCAGCCTGCTCAAAAAGGCACGTAGGGAAGGCGACCTCTCCATCAACACCAGCGCCCGCCTGGACTGGACCCCGGTGCGCGAGCTGGTGGCCCAACACGGCATGCGCAACAGCAACGTGATGGCCATCGCCCCCACCGCCACCATCTCCAACATCGTGGGGGTGTCCCAGTCCATCGAGCCGACGTACCAGAACCTGTTCGTGAAATCGAACCTCTCCGGCGAGTTCACCGTGGTGAACCCCTCACTGGTTCGGGATCTCAAGGCCGAAGGCCTGTGGGACAACGTAATGGTGAACGACCTGAAGTACTTCGACGGTTCTGTGCAGCAGATCGACCGCATTCCGAATGAGCTGAAAGCCCGCTACGCTACCGCCTTCGAGATCGACGCCCGCTGGCTGGTGGAAGCCGCCGCCCGCCGACAGAAATGGCTGGACCAGGCCCAGAGCCTGAATCTGTACATGGCCGAACCCAGTGGCAAGAAGCTGGATGCTCTGTACCAGCTGGCCTGGGAACGGGGTTTGAAAACCACCTACTACCTGCGCTCGCTGGGTGCCACCGGGGCCGAGAAAACCGCGCCGGTTTCTGCACCGCAGCCACAGGTTTGCAGTATTGATGAGCCGGACTGCGAAGCCTGTCAGTAACCACTTACTATACCTTCAGGAGTCATAACCATGCTGGATTGGGACGACGAACCGAAAACTGCAAGCAAACCGGCCGCAAGCAGCGGCCCGGCCCCCGTGAACGCGGACGACAAGCGGGTGGTCAACGGCGAGACCGACATCAACCAGCTCGCCCCGTTCAAGTACCCCTGGGCCTGGGAATACTTCATGAACGCTAACAAGAACCACTGGACCCCGCTGGACGTGAACATGGCCCAGGACGTTCACGACTACCACCACCGGCTGACTGCGCCGGAAAAGCACGTGTACGAGAATGTGCTGGCCTACCTCACCACCTCCGACATCCTGGCCATGCGGAACATCGGCCTGGCGGTGATGGAGAAGATGAGCGCGCCGGAACTGCAGATCTACCAGGCCCGGCAGGTGTATGAAGAGGCCATGCACACCTGGGCCTACCAGCACTGCATCGAAACCCTGAACCTGGACCAGAGCGAGATCTACAACCGCTACCGGGTGGTGCCCGCCATCAACGGCAAGATCCAGATCGCCAACCGCCGGCTGAATGCGGCCATGCGCCCGGATATGAACCTGCGCAACAAGGACGACCTGCAGGAATTCATCATGTCCTACCTGTTCTTTGCCGCAGTGTTCGAAGGCACCTGGTTCTACAACGGCTTCAGCCCTATCTTCGCCCTGCAGCGCCGCGGACTCATGCGCGGCACCGGCGAACAGCTGCAGTACATCCTGCGGGACGAAGCCATGCACTTCTCCTTCGGCCTGAAGGTGGTGAACCAGATCGTGGAGGAGGAAAACATCCGCTTCGACCCGAAAGCCGTGCGCGAGATGTGGGACGAATCCGAAGCCGCCGAAACCGACTACGCCAACTACATCCTGCGCGACCCGATCCTGGGCTACTCCGCCGAATACCACAGCGAACAGTTCCGCTTCGTGGCCAACCGCCGGGCCCGGACCGTGGGCCTGGAAGAGCCATTCCCAGGTGCAAGGAACGTCTCACCCTGGCTGGACGAGCAGGCCACTCTGAGGAAGGAAAAGAACTTCTTTGAGACGCGGGTGATCGAGTACCAGACCGGGGCTCAGCTGGAGTGGTGAGGACTCACTGACCCTAGCCCAGCGGACTGCGCACCCCGGCAAAGCCCTGGCCGAGGACATGGGTGTAGATCTGGGTGGTGCGCAGGTCCGAGTGGCCGAGCAGATCCTGCACGGTGCGGATATCGGTTCCCCGTTTCAGGAGTTCGGTGGCAAAGGTATGCCGAAAGGTGTGACAGCCGGCGCGCTTACCAATGCCGGCTTCCCGGATGAAGGAATTCCTCATCGCGCTGTTTCCAAGCCTTGCGAATGGTGTCGACATGATCCTGTAGCGGACCAAGGAGCGTTGCTGGCAGTAGGGTTGTGCGGTCCTTGGCGCCTTTACCATCCCGCACAGTAATCACCTGCTGCTGAAAATCCAGATCCTTGATCCGCAAGCGACAGGCCTCGGTAACCCGTAATCCGGAACCGTAGAGCAGGGAAGCAATCAGCCTGTCGGTTTTGCCGAGCCGGTTGATAATCTGCATGGCTTCTTCATGAGTCAGAACCACCGGTAATTTCCGGGGTTTCTTTGAGCGAATGACTTCGCCGATCTCCCCGAGCGGCTTGTCCAGCACTTTGTCATAGAGAAACACCAGAGCATTCAAAGCCTGGGCCTGAGTAGCCGCGGCGACGTTCCGGTGTACCGCAAGCCAGGTCAGAAACTCATTGACCTCCCGAGGTCCCATATCGCGAGGGTGTTTCATTTGCTGAAAACGAATGAAGTAACGGATCCAATACCAGTAGGTCTTTTCGGTACGGATGCTGTAGTGATTCACACGAATAACTGCGCAAACCTGATCCCGTAGGCGAGGCTGCTTTCCCTGCATCAGTCCTGGCTCCCTGCAAATACTGTTTATTTGTACAGTATTATTGGTGGCGTGGATCACAGATGTCAAATGATTACATGGAAAGGCTGTGTGTAGTGAGCTAACCTGTTGTTTTATAAATTTATGGACGATGCGCCAAGTGATTCAGAAGCCGTAATAACGAAGCGGTCAAATTTCTGCAATCATGAAGTGCTCTGTCCAATTGCTGTTAAATTTTGATCGCTAAGGAAGGCACATGCCGAATTGGCTTATAGAATTTTTGAGTGTCTTAGCTGTTTCCCGCAAAACTCAATGGGCAATCATTCTGGGTTTCGGCTTCTTAATTGGTATCAATTTGCTTGGTGAACACATGGTTTCTAATTTCGAGCTTCAAAGCCAAGCCAAAGGGTTGCAAGAAGTTATCGCCCATAAATTCGCCAAAAAATATGATAAAGCGGCTTTTATGGTGTTTGGTCTATTTCTAGTAACCGCTTACAAGTGCTATCGAAGGGACAAGAGGCGGTTTTTCTAATGAATTTAACAAGTCACGGAAGACGGACGCGCGAGACGCGCCGCTTCGTTCAGCGTTATGTGCTTAAGGAGGAGCAATTTTGAACATCACGGATTTGCCTTTTGGGGTTACTGATTGGTCGGAGGTTGAGAAGACCGAGCACTTCGGGGAAGAGGGTGTGGCTTACTGGAAAACTCGGAACTTCGGCGATATCCGAGTGCGGATGGTTGAGTACAGCCCAGGCTATGTCGCCGATCATTGGTGTGCCAAGGGGCACATACTTCTCTGTCTAGAAGGCGAGCTTCATACTGAACTGGAAGACGGCCGGCGGTTCGTGCTCAGTCCCGGTTCGAGCTATCAGGTCGCAGATAATGCGGAGCGTCACCGCTCATCAACCGAGCGAGGCGCCAAGCTATTCGTCGTCGACTAAACACACATAACCAGGCCATGCACCGGATGCCAAAACCTCCGCTTCGCTGCGGCTTTGCCACCGGTGATGGCGAGCGTTAAATGCCTAGAGGAATCTATGTCAGAAATAGCCAAAACCCCTGAGCCACCATACTACGCGGTCATTTTCAGTAGCCACCGCACAGAGGGAGACAATGGGTACGCGGAAATGGCTGATCGAATGGTGGAGTTAGCAGCGGCTCAGCCCGGTTTTCTGGGTATGGAATCTGTCAGAGAAGATTTGGGTATCACGGTATCGTACTGGGAAAGCCTGGAATCCATCACCAATTGGAAAAAGAACGCGGAGCATCGAGAAGCCCAACTGCTCGGTCATAAGGAATGGTACTCCAGTTTTCGGGTGCGGGTGGCGAAGGTCGAACGTGAATACGGCATTTAACCAGTCAATTAAGTTCGTTCCGGCCTGCGGCCTACACCGGACGCCCTAGTCGGGCGCCGCTTATCATCGGCGTTAGAGCTTCACTGCCGCCGGGTTCCAGTAGTAAGAAATTTAGAGGCACTGGTGTTCTACCTGACCGTGAACTGCTTTTGGAGATTCGCACCACACAGGTGCTATGTATGCTTCGCTGAACAGCGTTTGCATGTGTCCACAGTCCTAAAAAGGAAAAGAAATGTTTAAAAAGTCTATGATCTTGGCTTTGTGTGCTCTAACGGTTGGCTGTCAAAGTACGATGAATACCGACTTCTTCATCAGCAATGAGCAGATGATTGATATGTATCCAATTGGTGAAGATAGCGGTTATCTCGTTGCTCGTATTGCCATAGAGGACGCGAATGAAGTGCCTGGTTCAGTTTTTCTGCATATGAGACATGAGGAACATAGCGGCTTGGGCGCTGCAACTGAAATTAGAATGTTCCCCAACCATGATCCTCTGGTTGTGATGCGAGTTCGCTCAGGAACCTATACGTGGGAAGACGTGGACTACATGGGGTACGGCTATTCACTGGATCTGAAAGGTACGGAAGTCCGAGTTGTACCCGGCAGCTTTAACTACATCGGCGACATCTATTTTAGCGTTCAGAAAAAAGAGTCGGGACGATTCTTTGCTCGTATGGGCGGAGCTGATGAATCAGATGTTGTGGAAGATCGAATCCAGAAGAGCTTCCCTGTATCCTCCGAAAAGTATCCATTCCTGAACCAAGTATCTATTCCACAACCGGTGGGTGGGTAAACAAACAAAGTTTAGGGCTTCGCAGATAGGCTATTGTCAGCCAGAATTCTCTAACCAGTGCAGGCACGGCGACGCCCTTTTCATTGCGCCTTCGGCTCCATTTCAAGGGCGCGCGTGCTGCAAGCGTTATGAGTATCGAGATGGACAAAAAGGCTCTGAAAGAGTGTGCTGTAGCTCTGGACTATGAAATAGATCTGGCAATCGAAGATGGAATCAGTGGTGCCGTTAAATTCAAAGACTATTTGAGAGAAGAGAAAGAGCTTGCGAAGGCCGAGAAAATTAGTAGTCCGATAGAAGTTAACACGCATGGAGCATGGCGATACTGGTTCTCAGAAACGGAGCTTGGTGGATGCAATCAGGTACAGAAAGCGTTCGTAAAATTCACCAACTGCATTTCTGGCCTCGATCAGAGTCCTGAGTACCAGGAAGCTCTCAGAAAGGTCGGTGAAGTCACCAAAACTCATAACCAGTAGTTGCAGTTCGTTCCGGGCCGGAAGGCCCTCCACCGGACGCCCTTTTCTCCGCTTCGCTGCAAAAAGGTCGCCGCTGAACAAAAGCGTTAAATGCCTTACTCCGGGGCTCCTTGGTTTAGTGTTTGGCTGCGGCTTGGCAGGCTGCCGGCAGGCAGAAAACAGCCCTCAGTTTGGCAACGGTTTTGGCCGGTAATTTGGTGTTCAGGTCACGGGGCAATCCGGTGCAAGATTTTCAAAAGTCCCGCTTATTCGGTGGCCTGGTTCCTGGCGCCATGGGTCAGGCTGGTGCAAAGTATCGGCAGTGTGCATTCAGTTTTGGGTGCCAAAATCATTCACGGGGTATTGGCATTTAACAAAGCCATTAAGTCTGTTCCGGGCCGATGGCCCTCCACCGGACGCCCTTGACAGGGCGCCGCTTATGGCCGGCGTTACAAGGCCAACTGAAAGGGAGTTCAAGTGGTTACCTGCTACCTAAAGTACGTTATAGATCCCTACAAAGCCGCCGAGTTCGAGTGCTATTCCAAGATGTGGATACCTCTGGTCCGGAGGTTCGGCGGTCAGCACCATGGGTATTTCTTGCCTTCCGAGGGTGCCAACAATATCGCCATCGCGCTATTCACGTTCGAGTCTCTGGCAGCCTATGAAAAGTACCGTGAGGCCTCGTTCAAAGACTCGGATTGCCAAGCCGCCTTCAAATACGCCGAAGAAACTCGTTGTGTACTAAGCTGTGAGCGCAGCTTTATGAGGCCAGTTTTTGAGTGAGCTTGTAACAAGTGCATTAAGTCTGTTCCGGCCCGACGGGCCTCCACCGGACGCCCTAGTCGGGCGCCGCTTATGCAAGCGTTAGCACTTAAGGAGCTTCATGGAGCAGCTTCAGAAAATCGATTCACTCGGGCTCACCGACAAATACTACGATCTTTGCAGCGAATACCCATTGAGAGTCGGTAGTCCCGTTGAAAAGATGCCCTCGCGGGAAGTATTAAAGGCCGCAGATGGAAGAGTAGGTATTCAAAAGTTAAAGGGCGCTGGAACTTGCTACGAGGTTCAAGATGTACCTGATTCTGTTCTTTTGAGGTTCATCGTACAAAGCCGGACACGGGTAGAGACGCACTTGGAAGTCCGGGGTCTGAAATTGGAGCACGTGTCCAGTTTCGCCACCCTGTGTTTAGCCGCTAGAGAGGCTGCTGGCAAAGAAAGGCCAGCACCTCCGTATCCTCGACCTGAGGCGCACTCTTTGAGTGAGTTGATTGAGGTGTTTACTAAACTGCGAGATCTGGCGCTGGAAATTGAAAGGTGTGCACAGTGACAAGTGCTAACCAAGCGGTCAACCGGACGCCAAAAGCGTACCGCTTTTGGTTCCCTCCGCTGCGCTCCGGCGCCGGTTACCATCAGCGTTATGACTAAAGCTATGCATCAGATTGAGAGCATCCTGAGCCAAAACGAAAAATATCGGCTCGATGATTCGGTACCTACCGAGAGTCAGATCAACCAAGCAGAGCTCGGTCTGAAAACCGAGTTTAAAGGTTGGTACCGTGATTTTGTCAGATTGGGCGGTTTAAACGACCTGAGGTTTAGTGCTGAAATCCTCTCGCCCCAGGAGCTGGTAGAGAACCAAAGGTACATTGATAGCCGGGCCTATGTTGCGTTTGCTAGCAATGGGTGCGGCGATCTTTTCTGCTGGTCAGTCGGAGATTCGCCTGCAATCTTTTTGTGGGACCATGAAACAAAGCGGCTCACCGAGGATGCTCCGGATTTTGTCACTTGGCTTGAGCGTAACCGGTTCTAGTCATAACCAGCAGTTGTAGTTCGTTCCGGCCTGCGGCCTCCACCGGACGCCCCTGTCGGGCCGCCGCTAAACAAAAGCGTTATATTCCACCAAATTTTGATCTAAGAGTTTCTAATGACACCAGAGTATCGAATAGACGCAGAGCAGAGAATTGAGGATTATCTTGGCCGCAATGGTGTCGGTCCCATAAAAAATATGCAGGTTGAGAAAACCTTCGATGATACTGGCGGCGAAATCCATGTGTGGAATGTGAGAGCCGAGGATAGTCGATGGTGGGTCGTTGAAGGGGGGGCATCCCCTATGAATTTGTACACTCAGGATGAGTATTATTTTTCTGCCGATGAGGCGTACTCGTTCCATCTTGGGATTACACAGAGGCTCCATAAAAAAGAAAATTTGGAGTTCAAACATGTAGTCAACGAATTGCCGCTCGATATCGATCGAATAAGGTCCATTAGTCGTCGACTGAATAGAGCATCAGTAGATCTAAACCACATTCAAGCTCCTGAAGATATTCAGAAGATAGGGCTTGTTTGCCGTGAATGCTTGATAGACCTTGGTAAGTCTATTGCTGAGGAAAAGTCAGGTCTGCTTGAAAATAACGACCTTCAAGCTGGCAACTTCAAAGGCATAACGGAAGCTGCTGTTAAAATCTATGCGCCAGGGAAAAGCCACCAGAGATTAAGAAAGCGCTGCAAGGAAATGGCTGAGATGGCCTGGGAGTATGCATCTGAGGTGGTGCATTCCCCGAATCGGAGTGTTCCTGAGGCAAAAATTTGTCTTTTGTTTTCATGTTCAGTTGTTTCTATTTTTGAAAACCTATATCTGAAATATCTAGAGCTTGATACTGATCTAAAGTGTTCTGAATGCGCCAGCATGAACTACGTTATTGAGCTACAGAATAATGATTCCTATGCAAAAATCATTTGCCAAGACTGTGACAATGAGCAACATGTTGAGGTGGTTCTAGAAGACTGAATATAACCAGTGAATTAAGCCGACCAATTTTCCGCTGCCGCTCCAAATTGGCGGCTTATTCAAGGCGTTAGGCGTTTGAGGGGGGATTCGTGGAGAAAGTAGAGGAAGCGCTCAAGCTATTTCGAGACGAAGTTTCGACTGCAGCTTGGACTTTCTATGCATGGAAGCATGTAAACGTCATTGGATCTAACGACCGTGCCGTCCGAGAGGGTCTAAACCGAAACGCGGCAACTTGGAATGTCATCACGCACTCCCTGCAGACAACCTTTTTTATTACGACTGGTCGGATTTTCGATATTGATGGCGATGCCTTCTCTGTCCACGCATTTCTCAGGTTTTGTATTGAAAACGTTGACCAGTTTGACTCTCGGCATATACGTGACCGTAAGCTAGCCGACCAAAATGGTGTAGAGCCTGATTGGTTGGAGGGCTACATGGACAGAGTCTATGAAGCAAAGGTAGAAGATTTTCAACGTTTGAGGGGAGAAGTCGCCAAACACCAAAAGCGCTATGAAGAGATCTATCGGCCCATACGAAATAAGGTCATGGCTCACAAAGATATTGCCTCCCTGTCTAACGTAACGGAGATCTTTGGTCGGACAAGTATTGGCGAAATTCAGAGTTTTCTGACTTTGTTTGGTAAGCGTCCGGTGATCCCATCTTGAGCCAGGCGCTGCCGCCGTCAGGATAGTGTCCACTTATTTTCTAGTGGACACTTAACATGAACAACGTAAGCGTAACCAAGCCCTACCAACGCCGTCGCCGGTTTTCCCGCGAATTCAAAGCCCAGATTGTTGCCCAATGCCTGGAACCCGGTGCCTCCGTTTCCCGGATCTCGCTGGATAACGGTCTCAACGCCAACATGG
>NZ_JBLXIQ010000002.1:0-630508 GCF_048269445.1 Marinobacter sp.
ATTACTTGGTTAACTTTTTAAAGAGCGTTTGAGCCGTGGCTCAATCAAGGAGGCGTATTCTACATCGTTTCGCCACCCTGTCAACCGTTAATTTCGAACAATTCAAACATCAAATTTTCGAATACTTTCAAACAGTTGCCCTTCGAATCCGGAGCCGCTTAAGTGGCTTGCCCCTCGAAGGAGATGCGCATTCTACAGACCTGCCCCAAAGTGTCAACGATTCGTTTTAACTTTTTTCAAAAATAGCCTAAACACCGTCACCTTAAGACCCTCCAGCCGAAATAAAGTTCAGACTTCAACCTTTACTGAACCGGCGGCATTACGAGCTTTTTCGCGCGCCTCCTCTATCGAAGCGCCCCTTGCCAGGGCAACCCCCATACGGCGGCGTCCCTTCAGCTCCGGCTTGCCAAACAGGCGCAGCTGAGTGTCCGGTTCACCAAGCGCAGCCTCAAGACCAGTATAAGCAACCTCTGATGATTCACCTTCCGGGAGAATAACTGCGGACGCGGACGGACCATTCTGTCGAATTGCAGGAATGGGCAATCCAAGTATGGCCCGGGCGTGAAGTGCAAACTCAGACAGTTCCTGGGAAACAAGTGTTACCAGGCCGGTGTCATGGGGGCGAGGTGAAACCTCGGAAAACCAGACATTATCTTCTTTCACAAATAGTTCAACGCCGTAAATGCCGTAGCCACCCAGATTCTCTACCACGGCACGGGCAATTTCTGCCGAACGATCAAAAGCCAGTGGTGCCATTGCCTGAGGTTGCCAGGACTCTCGGTAATCGCCGTCTTCCTGTCTGTGCCCTATGGGCTCGCAGAAAGAGACACCGTCCCGGTGCTTGACCGTCAGCAAAGTAATTTCGTAATCAAAATCTACAAAGCCTTCAACAATCACCCTTCCCTTACCGGCCCGGCCACCAGACTGGGCATATTCCCACGCGGCTTCAACTTCACCCTCAGTTTTAACGGTGCTCTGACCTTTACCAGAGGAACTCATAACCGGCTTCACCACCAGGGGCAATCCGATCTCCTCTACGGCCGCAAGGTACTCTTCACGAGTCCCGGCAAACCTGTAGGGAGACGTTGCCAGCCCCAGCTCTTCTGCCGCAAGTCGACGAATACCTTCCCGGTTCATCGTAAGGTTAACTGCCCTGGCCGTCGGGATAACGCGGTAACCCTCTTCCTCTAGGCTGATCAGCTCGGGCGTTGCAATGGCTTCAATTTCCGGAACGACCAGATTGGGCTTTTCCTGCTCAATAATACGGCGCAGGCTAGCACCGTCCAGCATGTCGATAACATGGCTCCGATGGGCCACCTGCATTGCGGGTGCATCGGCGTACCTATCCACAGCGATCACCTCAACCCCATACCGCTGCAACTCGATAACCACCTCTTTTCCGAGTTCCCCAGAGCCACAGAGGAGAACCTTGAAGGCGTTACTTTTAAGAGGAGTACCAATTCGAACTTTGTCATTCATGATCTACCAGCGCCTTTGTTAGCCGTGAATCAGAGATTTCTTCTCGCGCTCCGCGACGTTCTGGAGTACATGCAGCCTTTCTTCATGGTCCATTTGAGTCCATCGGGTAATCTCGTCACCACTTCGATGGCAGCCGATGCACATATCATCGTTGTCCAGTGCACAAATACTCACGCAGGGTGAACGTACCTTATCAGCCACATTCATCTCTTAGGCTCACAGGGCTTCAGGCCACTGATGTAACGGGCAGCATTCTGCACATAGTGCTGCGCACTCATTTCCAGCATATTCTTCTGACTTTCAGTCAGCTCGCGCTTGACCTTACCGGGCGAGCCTACAACCATGGAGCCGTCCGGCACCTCCATACCCTCCGGAATCAGGGCATTGGCACCAATAAGACAGTGCTTGCCGATTTTGGCGCCGTTTAGAACCACCGCGTTGATGCCAATGAGCGAATAATCACCGATCTCACAGCCGTGCAACATGACCTTGTGGCCGACGGTTACTCCCTTTCCCAAAGTCAGCGGTATACCGGGGTCGGTGTGCAACACCGAACCGTCCTGAATGTTCGTTTCCGGCCCGATGGTAATCAACTCATTGTCACCGCGGACAACCGCGTTGAACCAGACGCTGGATTTCTCCATCAGACGCACATGACCAATCACCGAAGCATTTTCCGCCACGAACTGCCCGTCTCCTTCAAGCTCCGGCGTTCGATCGTTCAACTGGTAAAACATGTCAGCCTCCTTCGGGCGGTTCAAGCAAATCAATTCCGGCATCGTACACAGCGTTCAGAAAATCGACCAGAACCACTGCAGACAGCCCCCATATCTGGTAACGCTCCCAGCGGTAGCAGGGCACATAAAAAGTATGGTTAAGAAAGTTTAGAGCGTCCGTTCTTTCCCGCTTGTCTTCAAGGAAAAAGGACAGAGGCACTCGGAATATACTCTCAATCTCATGAGGATTCGGCTCCAGCGGATGATCTCGGGGAATTACGCCCACGTAAGGAGTAACCAGAATACCGTAACGGGACATTACCTGACTGAGTGGTGCGATAATCTGCACCTGATCCGGCGGCAAACCAATTTCTTCGTGGGTTTCCCGCAATGCGGTCGCCGCCAGGGACCGGTCGCCGGGGTCACGTTTTCCGCCCGGGTAAGCCACCTGCCCCCGATGTGTGCTCAGATTTTCCGATCTGAGCGTAAAGATCATCTCGGGGTTTCGTGGATCCTCGGTTACGGGCACTAATATGCCGGCTTCGGGATAATCCAGAGCGAGCTGTCGGGGCGCATAGCCGGCCAGGCGCTCAGCGAGTAAATCACGCAAGTTTCGTCTCCAAGGTACATCCTGATGTTGGATGAGACAGAGGCAGTCAGGATCGTTAAACTGACTACCAAACCATTAAAGTATACGGGGAAAATCATGAAGTACTGCAGCACATGCGGCCATCCGGTTGAACAACGCATCCCCGAAGGCGACAACCGGCACCGCTATGTCTGTATCAACTGCGAGACCATACATTACCAGAACCCTCGCATCGTCGCTGGCACCGTACCTGTCTGGGAGGGCAAGATTCTCCTGTGCCGGCGGGCGATTGAGCCGCGTTATGGCTACTGGACACTTCCCGCAGGTTTTATGGAGAACGCCGAAACCACCATCGAAGCGGCTGAACGGGAAACCCTTGAGGAAGCGCTGGCGGAAGTGAATATAGAGGGCCTCTATTCCATTATCGACGTACCGCATATCAACCAGGTACATATGTTCTATCGGGCCACACTCAAGGACGGCCAATTCGGCGCCGGCGAGGAGTCCCTGGAAACCAGGCTGTTCGAGCTTGATGAAATACCTTGGGGTGAAATCTCCTTCCCGACCGTTCGCCGAACCCTTGAGCTTTTTCTCTCAGACCTCAGAAACGAATCTTTCGGTGTTCATGTCAGCGACATCCGGCACCCGATGTCAGCAAACCACCGGAACGCTGACTAACTAGAGGTCCTCCAGGCGATAGATTTCATAAGCGGGTTCCTCGTAAGGGTGAGCACGCTTGAGCGCAGCAAGGGCATCCTGGATCAGGTCATCCTCGCAAACCAGCTCCACCTTGTACTCGCCCACAACTTCAACCTCACCGGTGTTACCAAGGAAAGGGTCGCTTCCCTCCAGGGGACGAAACTGCCCCCTGCCGAGGCACTGCCAGGCGCAACAGTCGTAATCGCCAATGCGGCCGGCACCTGCATCAAACAATGCCCGCTTTGTTTTTTCGACATGCGCTTCCGGGACGAAATAACACATCTTGTACATCGAAAACCCTCCTTGAAATCGGATATTTTTTGTACAGATTAATAGCTTAGACACTTACCCACAGAATCTGTGGATAACTCTGGGGAAAGATTTTGGGAACACGCCCTCAAACCCCGTAATCACTACACTTCCGTTAAATTGGCGACAAATTCACCGGCTAAATTTAAGCCTTAATTATCAATGCCTTATACTTTATGGCCAAAAGTTGAACCGAATTCCCGTTCTTTGTTCACAGAACAAACAGCAAGGCCCCAGAAATGTGCATAAAAATACTGAGTCAAGGGAATTATTGCGACTTTGACAGCTTTTTTCTCTTGAATAACGCTCAAAAACAGGGCACCAAAAAAAACCGGCTTTGGTGTAAACGCTCATGACGAGCGCATCCAAAGCCGGCTTTAATTCAGGCCAATTAAATTGATCAGCCGAACCAGCGCCTCGCATTTCTGAACATACGAATCCAGGAACCGTCTTCCTGCCATTCAGAAGGGCGCCAGGAATGCTGTACAGCTCGGAACACACGTTCGGGGTGAGGCATCATTATGGTTACACGACCGTCGCGGGTAGTAACGCCGGTGATGCCCGCTTCCGACCCGTTCGGGTTGTAAGGGTAACGAACTGTCGCTTCACCCCGGTTATCGACAAAACGCAGGGCCACCAGTTCATGTTCAGAAAGAGCCCCCGCAGAGGTGCCACCGGCAAACTCGATCCTGCCCTCGCCATGCGCGACAGCAATGGGCATACGTGAACCAGCCATACCATCCATAAAGGCCGATGGCGACGGCATCACTTCGACCATTGCCAGGCGAGCCTCGAATTGCTCTGACTGATTGCGAACGAATCGGGGCCAGCCCTCACTGCCGGGAATCAACTCATGCAGATTGGAAAGCATTTGGCATCCGTTACAGACACCAAGTGCCAACGTATCCTGCCGGTTAAAGAAAGCTGCGAACTGATCCCGGACACGGTCGCTGAACAGAATAGACTTGGCCCAGCCTTCGCCGGCGCCAAGAACATCGCCGTATGAAAAGCCACCGCAGGCCACAAGGCTGTTAAAGCGATCCAGAGTCACGCGGCCAGAGAGCAGATCGCTCATATGCACATCAACAGACTCGAAGCCGGCACGATCAAAAGCGGCCGCCATCTCCACTTGCCCGTTCACACCCTGCTCGCGCAGAACAGCCACCTTTGGACGTGCGCCCTTGTTGATGTAAGGTGCAGCCACATCATCATTGATATCGTAGGAAAGCTCAGCGTGAAGGCCCGGATCTTCGACATCCAGAAGGTTATCAAATTCTTCCTGAGCGCAATCAGCATTATCCCGCAGAGACTGGATACGGTAGCTCGTCTCAGCCCAAAAGCGCTGCAGCTCAACGCGTGCCTCATCCACAACCGTCGAGCCCTCAAAGGTCAGGCGCAACCGGTCAGTGTCGTTCGGGCTGCCAATCACGCTAATGTGATCACCAAGCCCGGCCGCTGAGAACTGCTGCAGCACGAAACCGGTGTCTTCCCGCCGCACCTGGATCACAGCACCCAGTTCTTCGTTAAAGAGTTCCCGTGCAAACTGGGTACGGTCTTCTGCCAGGCCATCAAGCTTGATGTCGACGCCAGAGCGGCCGGCAAAACACATCTCAACCAGAGTTACAAACAGACCACCGTCGGAGCGGTCGTGGTAAGCCAGAAGCTTGTCGTCCGAATTGAGGCCCTGGATCACGGCGAAGAAGGCCTTGATATCCTCGGGGTCGTCCAAATCCGGCGCTACCGCACCCACCGCACGATAGACCTGCGCCAATGCAGAGCCGCCCAGGCGGTTCTGGCCGGCCGCCAGATCAACCAGGATCAGATCGGTTTCACCGGCATCTTTTACCAGCTGTGGCGTCAGAGTCCTCGCCACATCGGTGACCGGAGCAAAGCCGCTGATAATCAGCGAAAGCGGTGCAGTTACACTCTTCTGCTCACCGCTATCTTCTTCCCACATGGTCTTCATGGACATGGAGTCCTTACCAACCGGGATGGTAATTCCAAGCTCCGGGCAGAGATCCATGCCCACTGCACGAACCGTTTCATAGAGGTTTTCGTCTTCGCCTGGGTGGCCTGCTGCGGCCATCCAGTTAGCCGACAACCGGATGTCGGAAAGCCTGCCAATGGGCGCCGCGGCCAGATTGGTAATCACCTCACCCACGGCCATACGGCCGGAAGCCGGCGCATCGATCGGGGCAACCGGCGTACGCTCGCCCATCGCCATGGCTTCACCGGTGCGGACGTCAAAGGAGCTGGCAGTGACTGCCACGTCTGCGACCGGAACCTGCCAGGGCCCGACCATCTGGTCACGGGCAACCAGGCCTGTGATGGTGCGGTCACCGATAGTGATCAGAAAGCCCTTCGAGCCCACGGACGGCAGGCGGAGAACCCGACGGATCGCGTCGTGCAGATCAACCTTGGTGGAATCAAAAACCGGTTTGGTGAACGAAGCGCGGCTGATGCTACGGTGCATGCGGGGCGGCTTGCCAAACAGCACGTCCATAGGCAAATCAACAGGCTTGTCGTCAAAATAGGAGTCGCCAAGCTCGAGGTGATGCGCTTCCGTTGCCTCACCGATCACAGAATACGGGCAGCGCTCACGTCGGCAGAGGGCATCGAATCGCTCCAGATGTTCAGGAGCCACTGCCATGACATAACGTTCCTGCGACTCATTACACCAGATCTCCAGTGGAGACATGCCCGGTTCGTCGCTCGGGATATCGCGCAGTTCGAACTTGCCGCCACGGCCGCCGTCTTTGACCAGCTCCGGCATAGCGTTGGAAAGACCGCCGGCGCCCACGTCATGAATAAACGCGATGGGGTTTTTGTCGCCCATCTGCCAGCAACGGTCGATCACTTCCTGACAGCGGCGCTCCATTTCAGGGTTGTCACGCTGTACCGACGCAAAATCGAGATTTTCATTACTGGAACCCGAATCCATGGAAGAGGCAGCGCCGCCACCGAGCCCGATCAGCATGGAAGGCCCGCCGAGGACAATCAGCTTCGCCCCCACCGGTATGTTGCCCTTCTCCACATGCTCTTCACGAATATTGCCGAGACCGCCGGCAATCATGATCGGCTTGTGATACCCGCGCACTTCCTCACCGGCAGCACCGGGCACCTTTTCTTCAAACGTTCGAAAATAGCCGGCCAGATTGGGGCGGCCAAATTCGTTGTTGAACGCGGCACCGCCAACGGGGCCCTCAATCATGATGTCGAGAGCGGAGGCAATCCGCTCAGGTTTGCCATAGTTGATCTCCCACGGCTGGGGATCATTGGGCAAGTTAAGGTTGGAGACCGTAAAGCCTGCCAGGCCTGCCTTGGGCTTGGAACCACGACCGGTGGCCCCCTCGTCCCGGATTTCGCCGCCGGAACCAGTCGCTGCACCGGCCGCTGGCGCAATGGCCGTCGGGTGGTTATGGGTCTCCACCTTCATGAGAATGTGGATGTCTTCCTCGTTATAGCCGTATACACCGGTCTCGGGATCCGGGAAAAAGCGGCCACCACGACTGCCCCGGATAACTGAGGCGTTGTCCTTGTAGGCCGAGAGAACACCTTCGCTATTCATTTCATAGGTGTTACGGATCATGGCAAACAGGGATTTTTCCTGGCCTTCACCGTCGATATCCCAGGAGGCATTGAAAATCTTGTGCCGGCAATGCTCGGAGTTCGCCTGGGCGAACATCATCAGTTCAACGTCGGTCGGGTCCCTCGAAAGATCCGTGAAAGATTTTACCAGGTAGTCGATTTCATCTTCGGCAAGCGCCAGGCCGAGACGTGAGTTTGCCTCCACCAGCGCATCCCGGCCGCCAGCCAGAACCGGAACCCGCCCAAGGAGCCGCGGCTCTTCGTGGCTGAACAGCAATTCCGCACCGCCCATTTCGTGAAACACCTTCTGGGTCATGCGATCGTGCAACAGCGCGGCGATTTTCTCACGCTGTTCCAGTCCCAACTTGCGGCGAGACCGAACATAGTAGGCCGTGCCTCGCTCGATCCGGTGAATCTGCCGAAGCCCGCAGTTCCGGGCGATGTCTGTCGCTTTGCTAGACCAGGGTGAGAGTGTGCCGGGCCGTGGCACGACCAGAAATAGCACGCCATCGGGCTCTTCCACTGGCACGGTCGGCCCGTAGGTCAGAAGCCGGTCAAGAATGGCCTGCTCGGATTCTGAAAGGTCGGCCTCCATATCGACGAAGTGCATGAACTCTGCATAGACATGCTCGATTTCAGGCACGACATCCTGAATTCGGGAATGCAATTTGCGGGAACGGAATGGCGAAAGCGCGGGTGCGCCGCGAAGTTCAAGCATGATATCAACCTGTATCGCGCGAAACGGGGAAGTCTGGATGCAATCTGAAAGGCCGCCATGATACTCGAAAGCGGGGTCAGGATACAGCGCTGGAAACGTTAATCCCGGACAGTACAATTGACATTGTTTTGCATATTAATTAACCAGATTTATTGACCAGACCCCCGACACCAAGGATCATTAAAGGAGTGGAAAGGGAATCCACGCTCAGGATAAACAAGGGTACGGGACTTTCACGGTCGCCGTATCCAGATGATCCAGCTGTAACGGAGACCAAGGATTTGTCGAGAATTAGTACTGCGATAGCAGGCACACCCGTCAGGGCGCTTCTTCTCTTTGGTGTTGCCCTCATTTCTGCAGGTTGTTCACAACCCTCCACCCTTCAGGAAATCCGTGAGGAGGGTGTGCTGCATGTGATTACCCGTGTTGCACCCTCCATCTATATCGAAGAAGAGGGCGGGCCAACCGGTTACGACTACGAGCTGGCAAAACTTTTCGCCGATGAGTTGGACGTAAAACTGAGCATTCGCGTCGCCGGAGACAATACAGAAATTCTCTCTGTTCTGAGGCAAAATTACGCCCATATCGGCATGGCTGGTCTTTCCAGCCAAACAGCGCTTTCCGACGAATACCGAACGGTGCCGACAGGCATTGCAGCCCAATCTGTGCTGATCTACAACCGGGATGTTGAGCGTCCGGAGTCTCTGGCAGATCTTGCCGATAAAACGGTCCATGTCGTTGCGGACAGCAACCACGAGCAACGCCTATCTGAGGCTCAGTCAGACCTTCCCGAACTTCAGTGGCAGATCCACCCTGGCCTCGATGCCGCTGGGATTCTCAGCCGGGTGGAAAGCGGCGAATTTCGGTATGCAACCATTTCGTCCAATGTACTTGAAATGAACCAGGTCTTTTATCCCATGGTGAAAGAGGCCTTTGCCATCGGGGTCCCCCGGGAACTCACTTGGTTTTTCCCCGCCGCACAGGACGAATCACTGGCCAAGGCCGCCGAAGAGTTTCTGGAAAAGCTCAGGGTTGATGGCACCCTTGCCCAGATTTCCGAACGCTTTTACGGGCACCTGGATCGACTGAACTATGTCGGCGCCCGCACATTCATGCACCACGTAAAAAGCCGACTACCTAAATATGAACCGCTGTTTCGGGAATACGCCAAGGAGTACAACATTGACTGGAGGCTGCTTGCCGCCATCGGCTACCAGGAATCGCACTGGCGCCCCAACGCCGTGTCGCCCACTGGCGTGCGTGGCCTGATGATGCTAACTCGCAACACCGCCAGCCACATCGGTATCAATAACCGGCTGGATGCCGAAGAGAGCATTCAGGGCGGCGCCAAGTATTTCAGAATAGTGCATGAAAAGATTCCGGAGCGAATTCCAGAGCCTGACCGGAGCTGGTTTGCCCTGGCCTCCTATAACGTGGGCTTCGGGCATCTGGAGGACGCCAGGCGTCTGACCGAAAGCGCCGGAAAGGATCCCGACCGGTGGATGGACGTCAAGGAATTCCTGCCTCTGCTCGCCCAGAAGGAATGGTATTCAAAGACCCGCTTTGGCTATGCGAGGGGCAATGAACCGGTAGCTTATGTTCAGAATATCCGGCGCTACTACGATGTGCTGGCGCGCCTTCACGAACCAGGAGTCCAACCCCCTGCGATAAAACCGCAACTGGTACAGATGGAAGGGCAAAACATGAAAGATACCCCACACGATGATCCAAGAGCGGGCTCAGAGCTCAGGGCGGCTCTGCCGCCGGAGCTGGGAATGATCCCACCCACGCTCTGATCTTCGAGCTGCAACGCTTGCGGGAGCGTCAGTCTGACCGGGCTTCAAGGGCGCACTCCACCTGACTGGTGGAAAACCCTCGCCGACTCAGAAACCGCGCCTGGCGAACCTTTTCATTCCAGTCTTCACTGAGATCCGCCAGGCCAAACCGTTTTTCCCTTAAACCGATCGCCTTCTGGTTCCAGTCCTCGTCCCCCATTTCCTCAAGACAGTCCGGGCTGCGGTGAACCCCGCGTTGCTGGAGTTCACCCAGAATTCGCAAGGGCCCATACCCAAGGTCCATTCGCTGGCGGGCGTAGACATCGGCAAAGCGGTTGTCGTCGAGCCAACCTTCGCTCTCGTAGTCGTCGAGTACAGACTCGATAATCTCGCCCGGGACTTTCCTCTGACGGAGTTTCAGATTCAATTCCAGTCGGCTGTGCTCCCGTCTGGCCAGCAGCCTGAGGGCCGTTGCCCGGGCCTTGTATTCCTGATCCTCATGATTTTCCTGTTTTGCCATACAGACCCTTTCCGCATACACCTACAAAACGCTAGACTAGCCGCGAATTTCTCCAGCTGGCCAGACAGACCGGCCGCTGAAACTACCCGGCATCCACACCCGGGCGCCGATGGCCGGTGGCGGCTTAACTTTGCCCGACACCGTGAACTGGTTTCAACACCAAAGGATACTCTTATGGCCGCGTTCATCCAGAAACTGTTCAGATCCCGCAAGACACCCGATACTGCCCCGAAAAGCCGGAAGGCCCCCCAGCCTGCCCCGGTCGAGCAGGAAGACACGCGAGCCAGCCAGAGAGAAGAGCAACTCAGAACGATGGCAGGCTCTCCCTCACAGGATGTCCTGGCAAACATCGCGATTGAGGGCGCAACGGCTGACATCCGCCAGACTGCCGCCGGCCGATTAACGGAGGAGAGCAGCCTTCAACAAGTTCTGAAGCAGGCCAAGGGGAAAGATAAAGGGGTTTATCAGACCGTCAAACTGACGCTCCAGAAACTGCGGGAAGAACAGACCCGCCTGGACGGTATCAGTCAAACCATTGCCACCCTCATTAGCCACGCCCGGGACCAGGCACGGAGTGACGACACCAAGCTCTACGAAGCCCGTCTGGAATCCATGCTGAAACAATGGTCAGCGGTGGAAAATCATGCCTCACCTGAACAGGCCCAAACCTTCCTTGAGGCGGTTCATCTATGCAAAGAAAGGATAGCGGCCATCCAGTCCGCTGCCGAGACTGAAAAACGCCAGCGCGAGCAGACAGTGCAGCGGCGGGAAACCCTGAACATGCTTACCAGCACTCTGGACGAGCTCAAGTCGCAGCCGCCGGAGAGCCTGCCCTCACAGGCTTCTCTGGATGCCTTGCAGAAGACCCAGGAAAACCGCTGGCTTGAGGCCACCCGGGACACCGCCGTCGAAAAGCAGGAGCAGAAAACCTACGAGACCGCCATGCTCGCCCTGCGTAATTACCTGAGTGCAGTCAAACGCATCAATCAGGAGCGTGAGACGATTGCCGAGCTCAGCGCGGTTCTCAACAGCAAAGAGGACGCATCTGAGGATGACCGCGCCCGGGCAAAAACACTGATGCAGGAAATCAGCTGGCCGGAAAGCTACCCCAGCCCGGTGCTGCTTGAGCCGCTCCGCAAACTGGCCGGTAAGCGCAAGGCCCCCATCGAAGTCCCGGCGGACCAGGAACGGCAAAAAGCCCTGGCAGCTCGCCTGCAGACCGAATTGCATCAACTGGAAGAGGCGCTTGAGGCAAAGCAGCTTAAAGAATCGAAGCAGCTATTCAAGACGGCCCAGCAGCACCTGCGCGATCTTGACCATCGCTACAGCAAACCCTTCCAGGCCCGGATGCAGCTACTGACCGGCCAATTAAGGGAGCTTTCCGACTGGCAGGGTTTCGCCACAGAGCCAAAGCAGATTGCCCTGTGTGAGCAGATGGAGTACCTGGCCGACCAGCCGATGGATCCGGAAGCCAAGGCGGAACGGATCAAGGACTTGCAGAACGAGTGGCGCGAACTGGGCGGGTCATCAGACCGCAGCCTGTGGTCTCGCTTCAAGGCGGCGTCGGACAAGGCCTACGAGCCCTGCAAAGTCTATTTCTCAGCAAAATCCGGTTTAAAACAGGCCAACCTGGAGAAACGATCCGCCATTTGCGAGCAATTGGAGACCTTCCTGGATAATGCTGACTGGTCTTCCATCGACTGGAAAGGCGCCGAGCGCATTCACCAGACCGCGCGCCAGGAATGGAAAGATGCCTGGCCTGTGGAGTTCCGTGACAACCGGCAGGTGCAGAAGCGGTTCGATGATCTGCTAAAAAGGCTGGAGGCCCCGCTAGAAGAGGAGCGGCGAAAAAACGAAGGGCTGAAGCAGGAGATCGTCCAGAAAGCACAGGCGCTGGTGGACTATGAACCCCTGCAGGACGCCATGAATCAGGCCAAGTCGCTGCAAACTGACTGGCAGGCCATTGGTATTACTCGCCACCGGGAAGACCGGAAACTCTGGCAGGCTTTCCGCAAGGCCTGCGACCAGATATTCGCTCGCCGGGATGCCGAACGCACCGAACAACAGCAGGCCTCTCGCGCCGCTGACGAGTCGGCACAAGCCAACCTGCAGAAATCAGCCGGGGTAAGTGGCGACAGTGACGAGCAGACAATAACAGCCGCGATGGCAGGACTCCGGGAAATTGATACCTCCTCCCTGTCCAACAACCTCAGGGAGCGGGTTCAACAGGAGAAACAGAGGTTGACCCGGATTCTGTCCAGCCTGCAATTGC
Source organism: Marinobacter sp. (assembly GCF_048269445.1). Classification (GTDB taxonomy): domain Bacteria; phylum Pseudomonadota; class Gammaproteobacteria; order Pseudomonadales; family Oleiphilaceae; genus Marinobacter. The sequence goes on from NZ_JBLXIQ010000002.1 coordinate 12,666, forward strand.
GGTCAAAGATGGCGTCCTGGCAGTCGCTTGTGCTGGCATCTGCAACCGGCGAAGCGGTGACCGAGGCAGCCCCGGACCACTGGTCTGCACTGGCAGACACTTCAGATACCCAGGACCCGGCAGAACTGGTGATCCGCGCAGAAATCCTTTGCGGCGTGCCATCACCGGACTCGGATCAGCAACGCCGAATGGAAATCCAGGTACAGCGCCTGGCCGATGGCATGGGTTCGTCGGATACCGGCGGCGATCAACTCAAGGACGTGGAAAAGCTGGTGGCCAACTGGTGCCTGGCCGGGACTGGTCCTGCCGCAAATCGCGAGCTAGCGGAGCGCCTGAACGGCGCACTTTCCAACCTGATCAATTCCTAAGCAGATGAACGGGCTACTCCCGCTGGTGCTCCCGGACAAATTCCCTGGCGCCTTTCACGGCGACCAGGGATTTCTGTTTCATCTCCTTCAGTTCTTCATCCGCCAGATAGAACATCATATCGATGGAATGGCGATAATAACGCGTGGGCAGACGGTTTAGCGCCACGCACATCACGTCAGTCAGATAGTCTGCGGAATCGGTATCCTCGCCAGTGGCGGCGATCGCATCCACCACCAGCCGTTCGTAGAAATTGTCGATTGCATCTTGCAGAGACATTGCAAACGCCTCCTGAATTCGTCTGCGGTTACTAATTACCATAGAAGCCACACCACCGCTTGTCATGGATCCTGAGCAATTTCGCCAATGCGATTGGCAGCCCGCGTCATTACACCCCACAGCTGCGACCAGCTATGGTTGTGTTATCGGTAAAAAATCCCGAAACAAACACCACCAGAGGACATTCAATGACCACCGAGGCGTATATCTTCGATGCAGTCCGCACACCCAGAGGGCGCGGAAAAAAAGACGGATCACTCCACAGCGTCAAACCCATCACGTTGCTGACGACCGTGCTCCGCGCACTGCAGGAGAGAAATAGTCTGGACACCGCCCAGGTCGATGACATTGTCATGGGCTGCGTGACCGCCATTGGTGACCAGGGCGCAGATATCGCCAAAACCGCGGCTCTTGCCGCAGACTGGGATGAGAAGGTGGCGGGGGTTACCCTGAACCGTTTCTGCGCCTCGGGGCTCGAGGCCGTCAATCTGGCGGCCATGAAGGTGCGTTCAGGCTGGGAAGATCTGGTGGTTGCCGGCGGCGTAGAAGCCATGTCCCGAGTACCTATGGGCTCGGACGGCGGGGCCTGGGCCACCGATCCGGAGACCAACCTTCATACCGGCTTTATGCCCCAGGGCATCGGGGCGGACCTGATCGCCACACTCGAAGGCTTCAGCCGAGAAGATGTAGACGCTTTTGCGGTGAGATCCCAACAAAAAGCCGCCAACGCCTGGCAAAACGGCTACTTCGGAAAATCCATTATTCCCGTCACTGACCAAAACGACGTGGTGATTCTCGATCATGACGAGCATGTGCGCGGCAGCACCACCGTCGAATCCCTGTCCGGCCTCAGACCCTCGTTCCAGATGATGGGCGAAATGGGATTCGACGGCGTTGCCCGGGAAAAATACCATTACGTCGAAAAGATCAATCACGTGCACCATGCCGGCAACTCCTCCGGTATTGTCGATGGTGCCACCGCCATGCTGATTGGCAATGAAGTCAAGGGGAAGGCCTTGGGCCTTAAGCCCCGCGCCCGCATCGTCGCAACAGCGGTCACCAGCACGGACCCCACCATCATGCTTACCGGCCCTGCCCCGGCAGCCAGAAAGGCGCTGGAAAAGGCGGGCATGACCGCAGACCAGATTGATCTGTTTGAAGTGAACGAAGCCTTCGCCTCTGTCGTGATGCGCTTCCAGCGGGAACTCTCGGTTCCCGATGAAAAAGTGAACGTGAACGGCGGAGCCATCGCCATGGGCCACCCGCTGGGTGCCACCGGGGCGATGATCCTCGGCACCCTGCTGGATGAGCTGGAACGCCGTGAATTGCGCTTCGGCCTGGCGACCCTGTGCGTGGGTGGCGGCATGGGTATTGCCACCATTATCGAGCGCGTCTGAACCCGTCCACTTTTTCTTTAAGGAGAACCGATCATGAGTGCCATCCGTTATGAACTGGGTTCAGATCAGATCCTGACCCTCACCATCGACATGCCCGGACAGTCTGCCAACACCATGAATGCCGCGTTCCGGGAAGCCCTCTCGGAGACCGCCGCGAAAGTCAAAGGCGATCTGGACAACATCCGGGGTGTGATCATTGCCTCGGCCAAAAAAACCTTTTTTGCCGGCGGCGACCTGAAAGAGCTGCACAAGGTCACCCGGAAAGACGCTAAAGCCTTTGAAGATATGGTCAACGGCCTCAAAGCCAATATGCGCCTCCTTGAGACCAGTGGTAAGCCGGTGGTTGCCGCCATCAACGGTACCGCCCTTGGCGGCGGGCTCGAGATCGCCCTGGCGTGCCATCACCGTATTGCCATTAACGATGACAGCATCCAGCTTGGCCTGCCGGAAGTGACCCTGGGGCTACTGCCCGGCGGTGGTGGCACCCAGCGGCTGCCCCGGATGATCGGCCTTGAGGCTGCCTTCCCGTTCCTGATGGAAGGCAAGAAGGTGAACCCGAAAGCCGCCCTCAAAGCCGGCATTGTCGATGAACTGGCCGATTCCACCGACGACATGATGGCCAAGGCCCGTGCCTTTATCGAGGCCAATCCCAAGTGCCAACAACCCTGGGACCAGAAAGGCTTCAGATTCCCCGGCGGCGCCCCCCACCATCCGGCCATGGCCCAGAAACTGGCAATCGCCCCGGCTATGCTAAAGCAGAAAACCAAGGGCTGCTATCCGGCGCCGGAGCGCATTCTCTCAGCCGCGGTTGAGGGCGCTCAGGTAGACTTTGATAACGGAAGCCTGATCGAAACCCGGTATTTCGCCGAACTGGTGATTGGCCAGGTCGCCAAGAACATGACCGGGACCTTCTGGTTCCAGCTGAACGCCATCAAGGCCGGTGGTAGTCGTCCGGACAGCGTCGACAAGGAAACCTTCCGCAAGGTGGGTGTGCTCGGTGCCGGCATGATGGGTGCAGGCATCGCCTACTCTACGGCCACCCGCGGCATCAATGTGGTGCTGAAAGATGTCTCCGTCGAAAATGCCGAGAAAGGCAAAAGTTACTCCGAAAAACTGCTGGCCAAAAAAGTCAGTCGTGGCAGGATGACCGAGGATCAGAAAGCGGAGATTCTCAGCCGAATCAAGGCCACGGACTCCGCAGACGACCTGGAAGGCTGCGACCTGGTGATTGAAGCGGTGTTCGAAGACAGTGGCCTGAAAGCGAAGGTAACGCAGGAGGCGGAGCCCAAGCTGAGGAGCAATGGCATCTTTGCTTCCAACACCTCCACCATTCCCATCACGCAGCTCGCCAATGCTTCAGCAAGGCCAGAAAACTTCATTGGCCTGCACTTCTTCTCACCGGTGGACAAAATGCAGCTGGTGGAAATCATCGTGGGCGAGCAAACCTCCGATGAAACCCTGGCGCGCTCGTTCGACTACGTTCAGCAGATCGGCAAGATCCCAGTGGTGGTGAACGACAGCCGGGGCTTCTTTACTTCCCGGGTATTCGGCACCTTCGTCAACGAAGGCATCTGCATGCTCGGCGAAGGTATTCACCCCTCCAGCATTGAAAACGCCGGACTACTGGCGGGCATGCCGGTGGGACCGCTGGCAATTTCCGACGAAGTCAGCATGACCCTGATGCAGCACATCCGGGACCAGAGCAAAAAAGACACCGAGGCTGCAGGCGGCAACTGGAACGCGCACCCGGCAGAAGCGGTGATTGACGCAATGGTTAACGAGCATGGTCGCAAAGGCAAAGCGGCAGGTGCAGGTTTCTACGACTACCCCGCCGAGGGCAAGAAGCACTTGTGGCCAGAGCTGGAGAATCTGTTTGTCGATGCGAAGAAGGCACGAAATGTCAGACTGCAGGAACTTAAGGACCGGATCCTTTTCATCCAGGCCATTGAAACCGTCCGTTGTCTGGAAGAAGGCGTTCTGCGTACCATCGAAGACGCCAACATCGGCAGTATTTTCGGAATCGGCTATGCACCCTGGACCGGTGGCGCCATACAGTTCATTAATCAGTATGGTGTGAGATCGTTCACCGAGCGGGCGAAGGAGCTCTCCAACACCTATGGCGAGCGTTTTGCGCCACCCAAGCTGCTACTGGAGAGAGCCGAGAGCAACTCGCCTTTCACCTGAGGCCATCGCGCCGGGAGGCATGACGGACCTTCCCGGCGCTCTCACTGGCCTTCTCACGGCAAAACGCCTCTCCCGGTCTGCCCACCACCGAAGGCTTTCCGGTTACCAACCTGACGGCTTCATGGACAGATTGTCACGAACCGATACGTGCTGGCTATGGCAACGGGTGTAGCGCTTGCCTACAATAAATTTATTCGCTCACGGTCAGATAAGCGTCTATACCATGCTTTTCTGCCCAACACCGTCAGGTATGCATTTATGACCATCGCGGAAAGAATTATGGCCCGTCGCTCTCCGGCACAGAACATCCGGACAGGAGCATGCAAGGCGATCACGGTTGCGTTGCTGCTCTCGACGCCACTGGGACTGCAGGCCAAAGTCGACTCTCCGTCGATCTACGAGCCAGTTGCACCCACTATCGAGCAAGCACGGGCCAATATCCTGATTGCCCGTCAGCTGCAGTTTACCCATTTCCGTGATCTCGGCATCAGCGATGAGCTGTCCGGCGACGTCTTCGATGCCTATCTGGACTATCTGGATGGTCAGCGAATTTACCTCACCAAAGCGGACATCCAGAAGTTCGAGCGGATTAAAGGCCAGTTGGGATCGGCTCTGAAAACCGGCCAGCTACAGCCCGGCTTCGATATCTACAACTTGGTCCAGCAGCGCATCATTGAGCGACTGCAGTTTGCCATTAGCGTGATCGACACTGGTATCAACAAACTGGATTTTTCGGAAAAAGAGCGCATTCTCGTCGATCGTTCAGAAGCGGACTGGGTGCCTGATACCCAGGCTCTGGACGAACTCTGGCGCAAGCGAATCAAGAATGCAGTGCTCGCACAGCGCCTCAGTGGCACCGAAGACGATGCTATTGAAGAAACGCTGCTTCGTCGTTACGAAGGACAGCTAAAACGCGCTTACCAGGCCCGAAGCGAGGATGCATTCCAGGCCTACATGAACGCGTTTACAGGCATGTGGGACCCGCACACCTCGTATTTTTCTCCGCGCACATCCGAAAACTTCAACATCAACATGAGCCTTTCTCTCGAAGGCATCGGTGCGGTTCTGCAGTCGGACAACGAGTACACCAAAGTGGTTCGGCTGGTTCCCGGCGGGCCGGCGTCCAAGCAGGGCCAGTTGCAACCGGCAGACCGGATTGTCGCAGTGTCCCAGGAAGACGAAAAGCCAGTGAATGTCATCGGCTGGCGTCTTGACGAAGTCGTGGATCTGATCCGCGGCCCAAGAAATTCAACCGTGACCCTGGAAGTCATTCCGGCCACCGCCTCTGATGAAACTATGACCAAAACCATCGCCATCAAGCGGGATGAGGTGAAACTGGAAGAACAAAGCGCCAGCAAAGACACCCTCCAACTGGAGCGGGCCGGCAAGCAATACACCATTGGCGTTGTCACCATCCCGACCTTTTACGCTGATTTCCAGGCCATGCAGGCCGGTGACCCCAACTACAAGAGCACGACCCGGGATGTTCGCGAGCTGATCGCCGAACTGAAAGCGCAAGGCGTCGATGGGCTGGTGATTGACCTGCGCAATAATGGCGGCGGGGCCCTGCATGAGGCCAATGACCTGGTCGGCCTGTTCATCGACAAAGGCCCAACCGTGCAGATCCGTAACGCCAACAATGACGTGCAGGTACTCAACGACGAAGATCCGTTAGTTGCCTACGACGGTCCTCTGGTGGTTCTGACCAACCGCATGAGTGCATCCGCCTCCGAGATCTTCGCGGGCGCCATTCAGGACTATGGCCGAGGGCTGGTGGTCGGTTCTCAGACATTCGGCAAAGGGACAGTGCAGGCCGTCAGACCGCTAAACCATGGCCAGCTGAAGATTACCCAGTCGAAGTTCTACCGGGTATCCGGCGGTTCGACCCAGCACAAGGGGGTGATCCCGGATATCGAGATTCCGTCCCGCATCGACAAGACCCGGATCGGTGAAGACGCCCTTGAGCATGCCCTTCCCTGGGATCAGATTGAGGCCGTGCCCCACACCCGCTATTACGATTTCAGCGGAATTATTGATGAACTTCGCAAGCGTCATGAAGAGCGTTTCTCAACAAGCCCGGAGTTCAGTCTTTTGCAACAGGAAATCAACTTCCTGGCGGAACAACGGGCAACGGATAGCGTCAGCCTTAATCAGGAAGAACGTCGAGAGCAGCACGAGCAGGTTGAGCGTACCCGCCTTGCTATTGCCAATGCCCGCCGGGAGCTCAAAGGCGAGCAGCCGTTCGAATCGCTGGACGATCTTGAAGACTGGCAGGACCAGCAGGCCGCAGACCTCAATTCAACCGACGAAGAACTGGATTTTGTCATTCGGGAAGGTGGCCACATCATGGCGGACATGCTGGATCTGGATGGCCGTATGGCTTCCATATTGACCCCGCAGCAGTTTGCGGCTCAGGATCCGGCCAGGTAAGTCGCAGCCACCAGCCCCTATGACTGAAAACGGCGACAGCGGACAGGACAACCGGCAGAAGGCGCGAATACTCCAGGACATGCTCCTGGACGCCCTTCATGCCATGCGCTCTCTGGAAGAGGTTCAAAGCCTGGAAAAACCGGCGACCCAGGAGCGGGTTCAAGAAGGCCTCATTGACCGCCTGGCCAGTCTGACTGGCTCAGCGCTGCGTTTTGGGGTCAAGGCCACCGACACTTCCCTCCGGGTTGGCCGAGCCCTGATCAATTCCCAGGATCAGCTTCGGGCCATGCTCACCGCGGGCCAATCTTTGAAGGACATTCGGGAAGTGGCCGGTCTGACCCTGTCGGAAATGAGCGAGGCCCTGAACCTCCGAGACAAATCTGTCCTGGAGGCCATTGAAAACGGCACCACCACCCTCTCCTTTGAACTGATCCTCAGGCTCGCTGCCCTCATCGCCCGGAACGACCCCATTCCGTTTATCATGCGCACCACCCGCAATTACAACCCCGAGGTCTGGCAGCTGCTGAATGACTGGGGCGTGGCAAGACTGCCTCTGCAATTCGAGCGTGAACGGGAATTCATCAATATTTTCCGCCGGCATGATGATGCCCGTACGCTTTCAGACGAAGGTTTCCAAAAGGTACTGGAGTTCACCCGCCACAGCTTCGAGATGTCCCTGCACTTTGTGGAAGAACAGGAACGACAGGTGGAGGAACTGCGTGCGGCTTACGAGGGAAAGGAGCCCGCTGAGCCCGGCAAGCCGGAAAAGCAACCCGCTCCCAGAAAGCGTTCAGGGGGCAAGAGCCCCTCAGCCAAATAGTGCCCGCATACCGGTAATATTTGGGTTATGCACCACCCCCTTTTCCGTAACGATGGCATCAATCAGGCTGGCCGGCGTTACATCAAACACCGGGTTAAACACCTTTACGCCTTCCGGCGCCAGCGGAATCCCGCGAACTTCCCGCACTTCCAGTCCTTCACGCTCTTCAATGGGGATGTCCGCGCCCGAGGCCAGTGACATGTCCACGGTGCTGGAGGGCGCCACCACCATAAAGCCCACTCTGTGATGACGGGCCAGAACCGCCAGGCTGTATGTGCCGATCTTGTTCGCGACATCCCCATTGGCGGTGATTCGGTCCGCGCCTACGATGACCCATTGCACATTTCCGCCAGCCATGATCGCCGCCGCCGCACTATCGGCATTCAGGGTAACGGGGATGCAGTCGCGGGACAGCTCCCAGGCCGTCAGGCGACTGCCCTGAAGCCAGGGCCGGGTTTCATCGGCAAAGACCTCCTTCAGCAGCTTTTCCTCGTTCAGCCTGCGAATAACGCCCAGGGCAGTCCCGTACCCGCCCGTCGCCAGGGCGCCAGTGTTACAGTGGGTGAGTACCGATATTGGTTTGTCCGGCGCCATAAATTCCAGGGCATGATCCGCCATGGCAAAATTGGCAGCAAGATCCTCCTCATGGATTGCCACCGCCTCTTTTGCCAGCCGCTTTACCGCCTCGGCAAGGGAATGGCATTCGTGAAATACCTGCTCCATGCGCTGCAGAGCCCAGAAAAGGTTGACCGCCGTAGGGCGAGACTCCGCAAGTTCACGGATGGATTGTTTGATTTCCGCCTTCCAGTCACCACCGCCAGCGTGCCGCGCTGCCAGAGCGACCCCGTAAGCGGCACTGATACCAATGGCCGGGGCGCCGCGAACCACCATATCCCGAATGCTTTGCGCCACACCGGCTGCACCTTCGAGGGTAATCCAGTGCTCCTCCCCCGGCAGCAGGCGCTGGTCCAGCAGTTCAAGACTGCTGCCATGCCATCTTATGGCAACGGTGCCAATGCCACGCTCAAAAGACAGTTTCGGGGTTTCTGCCATAATAAATGCTCCGGTTTTGCAGCGCTGAAAAGCGCCAGTATAACGGTTATACTTCCGGGCTACATTTCCATAGCGCGGCGGCACCGCGCCAACCTCTGTAAGGCAGGGTTAATGACGGCAGATACCATCACCGCAGCCGATATCCGCATCAACGCACGCTGGCTGATCCCAATTGAACCGGCGGGCACGGTCCTTGATAACCGGGCCGTGATCATTCAAGGAGAGCGGATTGCTGCGGTCATACCTCAGGAACAGGCAGACCGGGAATTCAGAACCCGCGAAACGGTTGATCTGCCACATCACGTCGTGATGCCTGGCCTGATCAATATGCACGGCCACGCGGCGATGACGCTCTTCAGAGGCATGGCAGATGACCTTCCGCTGATGACCTGGCTGAACGATCACATCTGGCCGGCCGAGGGTCGTTTCATTAGCGAGCAGTTCATTGCCGATGGCACGCAGCTGGCCATGGCCGAAATGCTGCGCACGGGCACCACCACCTTCTCGGATATGTATTTCTTTCCCGAAATTGCCGCACAGGTCGCCCACGATGCCGGCATTCGCGCCCAGATCTGTTTCCCCTTGCTGGATTTTCCCACTGCTTGGGGTTCCGGGCCAGAAGAGTATCTGAGCAAGGGTCGAGCGCTTATCAACACCTGGAAGGACGATGGCTACATCATGCCGGCCATTGGCCCCCATGCGCCCTATACCGTCTCAGACGGCCCCATGGCGGAAGCGGTCCGGCTATCAGAAGACACCGGCGCACGGATCCAGATCCACTTGCATGAAACGGCTTTTGAAGTGGCTGAGGCCAGTGAAAAGCTCGGAAAGCGACCAACAGCACGGCTGGCAGAGCTTGGCGTGTTGCGCCCGGAAACCCAGTGCGTGCACATGACCCAGATCGACAACAGCGATATCAACCTGCTGCAGCAGTCCGGCGCCCAGGTTATCCATTGCCCGGAATCCAACCTGAAACTGGCCAGCGGCCTGTGTCCGGTCCAGAAGCTCCTCGATAGCGGAGTAAACGTTGCCCTCGGTACGGACGGTGCCGCCAGCAACAACGACCTGGACTTGTTCGGCGAACTGCGTACAGCTGCCATGGTGGCCAAGGTTGTGGCCGAAGATGCCGCGGCGCTGTCTGCCCACAAAGCCCTTGAGATGGCCACCATCAACGGTGCCCGGGCCCTTGGCCGGGATCACGAGCTGGGCTCCCTGGTTTCGGGCAAACTGGCCGACATTATTGCCGTTGACCTGAGCGACCCGTTCCTGCAGCCAGTTTATGACCCCGCCTCCCATCTCGTGTACAGCAACCACGGCCGGTCCGTAAGCCACAGCTGGATAAACGGCGTACCACAAGTACAGGACGGCCGGCTAACCCGAATTGACGTCGCCGATCTCATGCTTCGGGTCGATGACTGGGCCGGGCGAATCCGCAAACAGGCTGACTAACCGATTTTCTATTGATTCACCAGGCAGAACCAACCATGACAAACCAGAACGTAGACCGGAATGAAATTGCCAAGTTTGAGGCCCTGGCTAGCCGCTGGTGGGACCCTACCAGCGAGTTCAAGCCGCTGCACGACATCAACCCCCTGCGTCTGAACTACATTGACGAGCGGGTATCCCTGGCCGGCAAGCGGGCCCTGGATGTCGGCTGCGGCGGCGGCCTGCTGTCTGAGGGCATGGCACAGCGCGGTGCCCACGTAACGGGCATCGATATGGGCGAGGCGCCGCTCTCCGTGGCGCGACTGCATGGCATGGAAACCGGGGTGAAAGTGAATTATCGCCAGATCACCGTCGAAGAACTGGCCCAGGAGAAAGACCATGTCGGCCAATACGACGTGGTCACCTGTCTGGAAATGCTGGAGCACGTGCCGGACCCCGCATCGGTGATCAGGGCCTGTGCCACCATGCTCAAGCCCGGCGGCCATCTGTTTGTGTCAACAATCAACCGCAATCCCAAGTCATTCCTGTTTGCCATTGTTGGTGCGGAATACGTGCTCGGGCTGCTTCCCAAGGGAACTCACGAGTGGAAGAAATTTATCCGACCTTCGGAAATGTCAGACCACCTGCGTCATGCCGGCCTGGATGTCCGGGAGCTTACGGGCATGACCTATAACCCGGTTACCAAGGTCTACAAACTGGGCCGGGATGTGGACGTTAATTACCTGATGCATGCCAGGGATACCCGTGAAGCCTGAAGCCAACCCAGAACCGTCTGCGGTCCTCTTTGATCTGGACGGAACGCTGATCGACACGGCACCGGATTTTATTCGCTGCCTGAACCGGCTGCGCAAACTGCATGGCCTGCCTGCCCTGCCCCCGGAGCGCATTCGCCGCTCCGTATCCAACGGGGCGCGGGCGATGATCCGAGTGGGCTTCGGGCTTGAACCGGACCACCCGGATTACCTGGAAAAGCACACCGCTTTTCTGGACCTCTACGAAACAGGCGTGGCGGTTGAAACCACCCTGTTTGAGGGCATCGACGAGCTTCTCACGGCCCTTGAGGCACGTGGCATACCCTGGGGCATCGTCACCAACAAACCGGCCCGGTTCGCCGTGCCCTTGATCGAGGCGCTGGACCTGGCAGGCCGCTGCGCCGCGCTGGTGTGTCCGGATCACGTCGCCCAGCGCAAGCCCCACCCGGAAGCCCTGTTCCTTGCCTGCCAGCAGATGGGCACGGAGCCTGGCACAGGCATTTATGTGGGCGACCACGAGCGTGATATTGAAGCCGGTCGTAATGCCGGCATGAAAACCATTGCCGTGCGTTATGGCTACATCGAGCAGCCAGAGAGCGTTGACCTGTGGCAAGCCGATCTTATAGCAGACACCGTCACCGATCTGGCAAAGCTGTTACAATAGTCGGCGAAACTTAGGATCCGGTTTCCATACCGGTAACAGCCTGACACGGAGACAGGTTATGCATGATTACCAAGCACCCGCCGATCTTCTGAAAGACCGTATCGTGATGGTTACGGGTGCCGGAAGTGGCATTGGCAGGGCTGCGGCCAAGGCCTATGCAGCCCATGGTGCGACCGTAGTACTTGTGGGCCGCACAGTCAGCAAGCTGGAAACGGTTTACGACGAAATCGAGGCCGCTGGTCACCCTAAGCCCGCCATTGTACCCATGAATTTTGAAGGCGCGGCGGTCAAGGATTACGAAGAACTCGCGATGACCCTCGAGGATAATTTCGGCCAGCTGGACGGCCTGCTGCACAACGCTGCCATTCTGGGCGACCGCAGCCCGGTAGAGCTGTACGATCCGGAAACCTGGAACAAGGTCATGCATGTTAACGCCACGGCACCTTTCCTGCTCAGCCGGGCTATGATTCCCCTATTGCGCAAATCCGATAATGCCTCGGTGATTTTCACTTCCTCCGGCGTCGGTCGTAAAGCAAAAGCCTACTGGGGCGCCTATGCCGTCTCCAAGTTCGCAGTCGAAGGCCTGAGCCAATTACTGTCAGAAGAGCTGGACGATGAGCGCCACAATGTACGGGTGAACAGTCTGAACCCGGGCGCCACCCGTACCAACATGCGAGCTCGCGCCTATCCGGCGGAGAATCCACAGCAAAATCCGGCACCGGAAGACCTGATGCCGATTTACCTGTATCTCATGGGCAAGGACAGCCAGGGCGTTAACGGCCAGCGACTCGACGCACAACCGAAATAATGGAACTGCTTTTCTATACGACAGCCCAGTGCCATTTGTGCGAGCTGGCCGAAGCCCTGCTGGTGAACACCTCCATGCCGAAGCCGATACCGGTAGACGTAGTGGACATTGCCCAGTCCGAAGAGCTGGTTGAGCGTTATGGCACCCGCATCCCGGTGTTGCGACGTAACGACACCGGAGTGGAGCTGGACTGGCCGTTTACCAGGGATGAATTACTCACATTCCTGCAATGAGGATTGCCTGACATGTTGATGGTTATTTCCCCTGCCAAGACACTGGATTACGAAAGCCCGCTGGCGACAGACAAGGTCACCCAGCCGGATTTTCTTGATGATGCCTGTGAGCTGGTGGACCAGCTCAAAGAACTGGAACCGCACCAGATCAGCAACCTGATGGGCATCAGCGACAAGCTGGGCCAACTGAACGCGGACCGTTTCCGGAACTGGCACACGCCGTTTACCCCAAAGAACGCCCGCCAGGCGGTTCTGGCGTTTAAAGGCGATGTCTACACCGGTCTGGACGCCGAAAGCTTCAGCGAGCCGGATTTCGAGTTTGCCCAGGATCACCTGCGCATGCTGTCCGGCCTTTATGGCGTGCTGAAACCATTGGACCTGATGCAGCCCTATCGGCTGGAGATGGGTACCCGTTTCGAGAACAGCCGCGGCAAGGATCTTTATGCGTTCTGGGGCCACAAGATCACCGTTGAGATCAACCGCCTGCTGGCAGAAGACGATGGGGTGCTCGTTAACCTTGCCTCCAACGAGTATTTCAAAAGTGTAAAGAAGAAAGAACTTGAAGGCCGACTGGTTACTCCCCAGTTCAAGGACTTGAAGAATGGTCAATACAAGATGATCAGCTTCTACGCCAAGAAAGCCCGCGGTCTGATGTGCCGATACGCCATTCAGAACCGCATCACACAAGCCGACGACCTGAAAGGATTTAATCTCGAAGGCTATTACTTCAGCGAAGACCAATCCGATAAGAACAACTGGGTTTTCCTGCGGGATGAACACTAGGGAGATGATCTGAGACTCCCTGATCCACGTTGATATCGGAGTAAAGCAATGAACGAAGCAGTTTTTTCCCAGATCGCCATGCTGGTGTTTCTGACCGGCCTTATTGTCTGGATGGGTGTTATCGTCTGGGATCTGGCCAAGAAGTCACAGGCAGGAAAGTTCGGCACCATTGCCCTGTTTACCGTACTGGGCGCCGGCGTTGTCGGCTTTATCGTTAAAACCGTACTCGTAGAGATCATGCAAATATGAAAGACAAGGACCAGGCCTGATGTGGTTTCGCAATGCCCGTGTATTCCGTTTTACCAAACCGTTTGACATCTCTGCCGAAGAGCTGCAGGAAAAGCTCCAGGCCGACACTTTCAAGCCCTGCGGCCCACAGGAAACCAGCCGCCAGGGCTGGGTGCCGCCACTGGGCAAACATGGTGACCAGCTGGTCCACAGTGCCAACGGCTACCATCTGATTGCCCTGCGCAAAGAAGAGAAGATTCTTCCGGGGCCGGTGGTCAAGGAAGCCGTAGAGGAAAAAGCCGAAGCCATCGAATTCGAGCAGGGCCGCAAGGTTCGCCGCAAGGAAAAGGACGAGATCAAAGAACAGGTGATGCTGGAGATGCTGCCGCAGGCCTTCTCCAAGAATCGCCGTTGTTTTGCCTATATCGCACCGCAGGACGGTGTGCTGGTGGTTGACGCCGGCTCCGCAAAACAGGCCGAAGATCTGGCCTCAACCCTGCGCAAGAGCCTTGGTTCGCTACCGGTGCGCCCGCCGGTCGTGGAGCAGGCACCTGCCTTCACACTTACCGGCTGGCTGAATGAATCCATTGATTTGCCCGGCACGGTGGTTCTGGGTAATGAATGCGAACTGAAGGATCCGTCCGAGGACGGTGGTGTCGTGCGCTGCAAAGGCCTGGACCTGAAAGCGGATGAGATCCGCAATCACCTGGATGCCGGTATGCAGGTCACCAAACTGTCCCTCACCTGGGATGACAACGTCTCGTTTGTACTGGATGAAGAACTGGGCATTCGCCGTCTGAAATTTGGCGAAACCCTGCAGGACCAGCTCGATGACGTCGATGTGGACGACGCAGCGGCCAAGTTCGACGCGGCCTTCACCTTGATGACCCTGGAGCTGTCCAGGCTAATTCCTGGCCTCCTGGAGGCTCTGGGCGGCGAAGACCGCTCGGCGATCGTCGAGGAGTAAACTGAACAGAGCGCCCCTCAGTGGGCGCTCTTTCCCAACCGCTCCCTCTGCCAGTCCTTTTCCGGTTCATTCAGAACCAGCCGAAGATCCATCACTTCCTCTTCCGTGTTGAACTTGACTTCGAAACCCAGGTGCTCCGCCAGTTGCAGCATCGGGCGGTTGTCCGGCAACACGTTCCCGACCATTTCCATAGTGCCCCGGGCCCGGCAGTAGTCGATCATTTTCTGCATCAAGGCAACACCAAGGCCTTCACCCTTCATTTTGTCGTGCACCATCACCGCAAACTCGCATTGCAGGTTGTCTGCGTCGGTCCAGGTCCGCACTGTACCCAGGGTTTCCTCGCCCTCTCCATCTTCCCTGGGCGCGTTGGCGATAAACACCATTTCCCGGTCGTAATCGATCTGCACCATCTGAGCCACGTCCTCCCGGGAAAAGTGCTTGCGGTACTGGAAGAACCGGTAGCGAATGGATTCAGGTGACTGCAGTTCGTGGAAAGCCCGGTGGGCGGGCTCATCTTCGGCCAGTACCGGCCGGAGAATCACCCGCCGGCCAGATTTTGGCAGCACAATCCACTCCTCGAGCTCCCTGGGGTATGGCTGGATAATGGGCCGGCCGGGCTTGTCGGCCAGATTGATGGCGATATTTACCGCCACGGCGCCCTGCTCGTTGAACAGCAGCGGAGCAATCTCGAGGCCCTGGATCTCCGGTATGTCGATCACAATCTGGGATAGTGTCACCAGGGTTTCAGAAACGGCCCGGATATCCTCCTCCGGCTTGAGGCTGTGCTCCCTGAGCAGCTTGTACATATAGGTGCGGCGCAGGAGCTCCCTCGCCAGCACCATGTTCAGGGGTGGCAGCGCGATCTGCCGGTCGGTCATTACGTTGATCTGGGCACCGGCAGCACCACAGACCACCAGGGGGCCGAACAGAGCGTCCCGGGTGATGCCCACGCTGAACTCGATACCACCCACATGCTGGTAGGAACGCTGTACCGCAAAACCGAGAAACCCGCTGTCCGGGAAATGGGTCTGATACTCCTCCATCAGGAAGCGGCAGGAATCCATGATAGCCGCCTCGCTGTTAAGCTTCTGGACAGTGCCCTTGTAGCGCCGCTGGGTCGGGCTCAGGTCCAGAAACGGATGGCAAGCCTGCTCATGAACAATGGTGATGTCGATGGGGCGGCGCTCAACCGCAAAAGCCTCCAGTACTTCCTCCATGTCATCGCAGTAAATTGTTTCGATAGTATTGATGCCGTAATCCCGCACCAGATCCCGGGCTTCACGGTTCGTCAGGTGATGGCGCCCTGAGCGCAGGGCATTCATCACCACCCTCCGGGTGTGAGTCCGGTCGGCAAAATGATCGGTAAAGGATTCCGGGGTTTCCGTCAGCAGCCGTTGGACCCGCTGATGTCGGACATGCTGCATGAAGGCCATTACCGCCTTCTCCGGGTTAAAAAATGACGGCACCCCGGCCCGGTAAAACTCCTCCCGGGCGTCCATCACCGTGCTCTGGCCCAGCCAGCAGGTGAAGACATTAAGTCGCGTGCCCTTGGAAGCCTGCACCACCGCATCGGCAATCTGCAGACTGTCCTCAGTCAGGCTAGGCGCATACATCACCAATACGTTGGCAACTTCCGGGTCCTTGGCCAGAATCTTGATGGCCTTACTGTAAAGCTCCGGAGACGCATTGTAGTTAAGGTCAATGGGGTTCTTGCGCGTCCAGTATGGCGGCAGCTGCTCAGCCAGCGCGTCGATGCTGGATGCCGACAACTCGGCCAGCTCGCCGCCCAGATCCGCCAACCGGTCCACCGCCAGGACCCCGGGCCCTACCCCATTGGCCATGATCGCCAGGGTTTCCCGCCGCAACGGACGCATGCGGGTCAAGGTTTCCAGGGCATCAAACATCTGCCCCAGGCCGTCAACCCTGAGCACACCGGCGCGCTGAAGCATAGCGTCGTAGATGGGGTCGCTGCGTTTCAGGCCATCCGGTAACTGGTGGGGAAACCACTCGGATTCGGGCACGCGGCCGGATTTCACGGCAATCACCGGCTTGGTACGGGAGGCAACCCGGACCGCCGACATGAAGCGCCGGGCATTGGGAATATTCTCGATATGCAAAAGAATGGCTCGGGTCTGGGTGTCCTGGGCGAGGTAGTCGATCAAATCATCGTGATCAATGTCCATGCCATCACCGAGGGTCAGGAAATAGGAAAACCCGACGCCCCGGGCGAAGGCCCAGTCGATCACCGAACTGGCAATGGTGCCAGACTGACCAACGAAGGCTACCTTTCCCGGGATCGCACCCATGTGGGCATAGGTGGCGTTCAGACTACGGGCCGGCACCATCAGGCCAATGGTGTTGGGGCCAAGGACCCGTATGCCGGTTTCGCGAGCGGCTTCCCTGACTGAATACATCAGGGGCTGCCCGGTTTTACTGTGGGTACGGGACATGCCACCGGTCATCACGATGGCGGTTCGAACACCCGCCTCCCCGAGCCGCTTTATGGTCTTGGCGACAGTGTCTGGCGGGGTACAGACAATCGCCAGATCCGGGGAAAACTCCATTTTGGATACTTTCTTAACGCAGGGTACCCCGTGAACATTCTCGTAATCGTTCTGGTTAACCACCAGCAAGCGTCCGGGATAACCGCCCCCCATAAGGTTCCTCAGTACCATACCGCCAAGGTTATCCCCCCGCTCCGACGCACCGATCACCACGATGGATGCGGGGTTGAACAGGCTTTCCAGATACCGGGTGCTCAAGCTGACTCTCCTTACTGACTGGCCAAGGGTCAGTCGGGTAATAAACGTAATAAAACAGGTTACTTATGAGTGTATCTCTTATCTTAGGCGCTGATCTGCCGATGTGGAATGACTATCGCCCCTATAAGACCAAAGAAACCCGGCACCCTGTGGTTTTCCCTGATAAGCTTAAAGAAAATATAAGCATAGTGAAGGCAGCCTGAGACGTATGACCACGGCATTCTTTTTCCACGATGACTTCATGAAACACAACATGGGCCCGGAACACCCGGAGAGCCCGGAGCGACTTGCAGCCATCATCAGCTATCTGGCGGATACCGGCCTGGATCAAAAGCTCGACTGGGTTCGGCCGGAAGAAATTACCCGTGATCAGTTACTGATGGTGCACCCGGAAAATTACCTGCACCAGCTCGATCTGATGCAACCTACCCGGGGCCGGGTGTTTACCGACCCGGATACCGCCATGATGCCCGATACCCTTCGCGCGGCCCGCCTGGCGGCAGGAGCCAACGTCCAGGCCGTGGATATGGTGATGAGCAGCCAGGTGACCAATGCGTTTGTTTGCGCGCGCCCCCCTGGCCATCATGCCGAGCGCGCCAAATCCATGGGCTTCTGTTTCTACAATAACGTCGCCCTGGCCGCCATGCGCGCCCTCACCTTCCATAACCTTGAACGGGTCGCAATTATCGATTTTGACGTGCACCAGGGTAACGGCACGGTGGATATTGTCAGTGGTGATGAGCGGATCCTGATGTGCTCCAGCTTCCAGCATCCGTTCTACCCGCACTCCCACGTGCACCGGCAGGCGGACAACATTGTAAATATTCCAATTGAAGCGAATTGTTCCTCCGAGGAGTACCGGAAGCGGGTGGAAGCAGGCTGGCTGAAGCGCCTAAACGACTTCAAACCCCAGCTGGTCCTCATTTCGGCGGGCTTTGATGCCCATCGGCTGGATCCGTTGGCAGAGCTGAATCTTGATACCGAAGACTATCGCTGGCTGACCGAGATGATTGTAGGTGTCGCCCACGAGCACAGTAACGACCGTATCATTTCAACACTGGAAGGCGGCTACCACCTGCGGGCCCTGGCAGAGAGCGTGAGCGCCCATCTGGAGGTGCTGGATTCGGTTTACTGATCCCGCCTACCCCAGCGGGTCCCCGCCGTAACCGTTGGCCTGTTGCAACTCCGGCTGGTCGCCGGCCCTCTGCAGGCGGATATTGGTGCGGCGGTTGTCCGCAGGGCGGCTAGAGACCGGATACTGGTCGCCGTGGGCCCGGACAGTAATCATGTCTTCATCTATCCCCCTGGCCTTGAGATAATCCGCCACCACATTGGCCCGATCTTCCGAGAGGGCCCGGTTGTTGATCCGGCTGCCAATACTGTCACTGTGGCCATCCACGAAGATCCGTTCCACTGTCGAATCCGCTGTCACATAAGCCACAATAGTGTCCAGCAACTTCCGATCTGCATCCGACAACTGGGTACTGCCGCTGGCAAACGGAATGCGTGAGCGACCGATCTGGTCAAAGTTCACCGGCAGGAGGTTGGAAGTACACCGCTGATAGCGCTGATACTCGCCGGTGAAATTGATGTTGGACACGTGTACCCGCACCGGTCGGCCGTCAAACCAGGATTCCCGGGTAACGGTAGGGCGCATGCCATCAAGCAGGCCCCGGGCCAGCACAAAGGCCTGGCGGGTATCCAGAGAGACCTGGCGGCGACCATCCGAGACGTTCACCGTTCCCAAGGGCCGCGGCGCCACACCCGGGCGCCAGGATGGCGCTTCTACAACCAGGCTACCCTGGCCCGGGCGCATCAGCGGTGATTCAGACTCCAGAAAAAACGACAGGCTTTCCCCGGCGCGATGATAGAACACCGCTCGCCCATAACCGGGCACTTCGTGCACCAGGCGACATTCGAAAACCGACTCGGCCAGGTACCACTGGCTATTTTCAATACCAGCACCATAGCTTGCCGCCTGCCCATCAACAGGCAAACACGCGCCGAAAACACAGGCGGCCAGCACAGTTATCAGATTATTGCGGGGGCGGAATCCCATATCGGTTGCCATCGGTATCAGGGAATTAAAACGCTCTGCGTATTTAACGGCCTTTTCCCGTGTTTCTTTAGCCCCCAGGCGAAAACAATCGCCGACACCTTCTGGTATAATTCGGCAACTTTTTTCAGGGTCTTTTTTTCAGACCCGTTTTCGGCCCCGGCCTCGCCAAAGGTATTGCGGACAATTGCCATGACTGACCAGCTTACTCTAATCCGACCCGACGACTGGCACCTACACGTTCGGGACGGTGATGTCCTCAGGGATGTCGTGCCTGCCACTGCAGCCTGCTTCGGGCGGGCCATCATCATGCCCAATCTGGTTCCACCGGTAGTAACCGCAGCCGATGCCACCGCCTACCGGGACCAGGTTCTCGAGGCTGCCAGCGGCACCGGCTTTAAACCATTGATGACCCTCTACCTGACTGAAAGCACGACACCTGAATCCATTCGGGAGGCCAAAGCGGCCGGCGTTGTGGCCGCGAAGCTCTATCCGGCCGGCGCCACCACAAATTCCGCCTCAGGCGTGAAGGACATCCGCAACATCTACCCGGTTCTGGAGGCTATGGCAGACTGCGGCATGCTACTACTGGTGCATGGCGAGGTGACCGATGCCGAGATCGACATCTTCGATCGGGAGAAGGTTTTCCTGGAGCGGGTTCTGGCCCCAACCCTGGACGCGTTCCCGAACCTGCGGGTGGTACTTGAGCACATCACCACAGCGGATTCGGCGGAGTTTGTCCGGCAGCACAGCAGCGATAACCTTGGCGCTACTCTGACCCCCCAGCACCTGATGTACAACCGCAACCACATGCTGGTGGGTGGAATTCGTCCGCACCTTTACTGCCTGCCAATCCTCAAACGCAACCGCCATCAGCAGGCCCTGCGGGACGCCGTTGCCAGCGGTGACAAACGCTTCTTCCTGGGTACCGATTCGGCCCCTCACGCCAAAGATCGCAAAGAAGCGGCCTGCGGCTGTGCCGGATGTTACTCCGCCTACGGCGCCATTGGCCTGTACGCGGACATCTTCGAAGAATTGGGCATTCTCGACAAACTTGAGGCTTTTGCCAGCTTCAACGGCGCCGATTTTTACGGTTTACCACGCAATACCGACACCATCACCCTGGTTCGCGAGCCCTGGACCATGCCCATAGAACTGCCCCTGGCTGATGGCACTATTGTCCCGCTGAAAGCCGGTGAAACTGTTCACTGGCGGCTGGCGTAAACATGGCTGATTCCTTCTCACACACGGCCAAGACCGGAGCTTGAGTGACTGACGAAAACAAACCACCGCACCCTATGTCCCGCCGCTTCCGCGGCTTTCTGCCCGTTGTTGTCGATGTGGAAACGGCCGGCTTCAACCCCGAGCGAGACGCGTTATTGGAAGTGGCAGCCGTTATCCTGACCATGGATGACGACGGCTGGGTGCGCCGCACCGAAACCCACGTCCAGCAGATAGACCCCTTTGAGGGCGCCAACCTGGAGCAGTCCGCCCTCGACTTTACCGGCATTGACCCCTGGAACCCGGAACGGGAGGCGGTGCCCGAGCGGGAAGGGCTGAGCGAAATTTTCAACCCGATCCGTAAGGCCGTTAAAAACCACGATTGCAAACGGGCGGTGCTGGTTGGTCACAATGCCACCTTTGACCACAACTTCATATTTGCAGCCGCACTGCGCTCCGACATCCGGCGCAATCCGTTCCACCCCTTTTCGACCTTCGACACCGCTACCCTGGCGGGCCTCGCCTACGGCCACACTGTACTGGCCCAGGCATGTAAGCTGGCCGGTATTCCGTTCAACAACAAAGAAGCCCACTCAGCCGCCTACGATGCAGAGAAAACGGCAGACCTGTTCTGCGGCATTGTGAATCGCTGGAAGGAGCTGGGCGGTTTTCCGCCTCCCCTGATCCCGGAAGAGACGGAGTAACAGCCACAAAAAAAACCCGCCGAGGCGGGTTTATTCGTTTCAGGGCATACCTTGTTACCAGTATATGCCTCGCATGATGGCAGCGAAGGCGACCTGCTCGGACGACACCTTGGGGCGCTCGCCGGATCTGCTGCCCGCCGCAGACGGTGAATCCGGGAACATCCGGTACCCCGTGTTCATGACAATCTCGCCCATCTTCGGCGCCAGAGCGTGCAGCACCTGGGCAAAGATACCCAAACGGGTCGCAATGCGCTTCGGCCGGTAAACGATAGCATCGGCCACCATCTCCGCAGCTTCATCCGGAGAAAGCGTTGGCACCGAATCGTAGATCTTTGTTGGCGCTATCATCGGCGTTTTCACCAGCGGCATGTTAATGGTGGTGAAGGTTACGTTGCGGTCGGACCACTCGGAAGCGGCACAGCGGCTGAACGCATCCAGTGCCGATTTTGAGGCGACATAGGCGGAGAACCTGGGCGCATTGGTCAGCACACCGATGGAGGAAATGTTCACCACATGGCCACGGCGACGCTCCAGCATCTTCGGTGCAAAGCCCATGATCAGGCGCACAGAGCCAAAATAGTTCAGCTGCATGGTCCGCTCAAAGTCGTGGAAACGGTCGAAGGACAGATCCAGTGAACGACGAATGGAGCGGCCGGCGTTGTTGATCAGCACATCAACATGGCCGTGATTATCCAGAACGGTTTTGACGAACTCGTCGCAGGCTTCCATATCCGAGAAATCACACGGATAGGCATGCACGCTGGCACCACGGGACTCCAGTTCCGCCGTTACTTCCTTCAGGCGCTCCAGTTTACGGGCGCCGATAACGAGGATGGCACCTGCGTCAGCCAGTTTCTGCGCCGTTGCCAAACCAATACCGGAGGTTGCACCGGTGACCACGCAAACGCGGTCTTCAACTGTGCCACGCAGTGTGCGGTCCTTGAACAGGTCGGGATCCAGATTGCGCTCCCAGTAATCCCAGATAACCGCTGCGTAATCCGGCAAGCGCGGCACGTCGATGCCTGTACCCTCCAGAGCCCGCTCAGTTTCGCGGGCATCAAAACGCGTCGGGTAATTGATGAAGGACATCACTGAAGGCGGAATCCCCATATCGTCCAGAACCGCAGCGGTCAGTCGCTTCACCGGAGGAAGGTTTTTCAGGCTCTGCCGAATGAACGGCGGGATAAAGCCGAACATACGGGAATCGATACGCATGCCCATTTTGGGTGCGTGACCGGCCTCACTGAAGATATTGAGAATTTCTCCCACCTTGTACGGGTCTGAGTCCACCAGATGGAAGCACTTGCCGTCCTCCCCCTCAAGGTGGGCGATGTGGTCCATGGCATTGACCACGAAATCCACCGGTACAATATTCAGCCGGCCGCCTTCAATGCCAATAGTGGGCACCCACTGTGGCAGCGCGTGGCGAATTTTCTGGATCATCTTGAAGAAGTAGTAGGGGCCATCCACCTTGTCCATTTCGCCGGTGGCAGAATGGCCAATGACCATGCCCGGGCGATAGATTCGGAACGGCACCTTGCACTCTTCGCGCACAACTTTTTCGGACTCGTGCTTGGTGCGCAGGTACGGATGGTCCAGCTTCTCCGCCTCCTCAAACATATCTTCACGGAATATGCCCTTGAACAGACCTGCCGCAGCAATGGAAGACACATGATGGAAATGCTTAGCGCCCATGGCCTCGGCCGCATTAACCGCAGCCCGGGTGCCCTCAATGTTGGTTGCCTGCTGGGCCTCTTCATCGGCGCCCATGTCGTAGACCGCCGCCAGGTGGAAGAAATGATCAACCTTTCCCTTCAGGGCCTTGAGCGTTGTGGCATCGATACCCAGATTTTCACTGGTCAGGTCGCCGATAACGGCCTTTACCTGAGTTTCGTCTGCGCCCCAGCGCTCGCGCAGTTGTTCGAGTTTGTCCTGGGACTGCTCACGTACCAGCACATATACCGTGCCGCCGCGTGCCAGCAGCTTCTCTACGAGAAATCGGCCAATAAATCCGGTGCCACCGGTCAGGAAATAATTCATCAATCTTCCACCCTGCTTGTTGCTCAGTTGTTGTCTATCCATGCCGGACCATACGACTAAAGTCTTAGGTTAATCCGGAAACGCCGGCATTGTACTTAATTGCAACCTTCATGTATCGAACTTTTTTAGAGCTTTTACTCTGTAAGCCTTTGTTTTTGATAGAGCTATTACTCTAACTTTTCGCGCCGGGCCAGCCACAGGCGTGTCCAGTTCACCGACACAATGTTTTTGAGACTAGCACAGGAACGGCCGCCTGCCTGCCCAATTGCAGGATTACCACAAAGCAATGAAACACCCTGCCAGCAATGACATAATCGGGAACTTATTGTGCCTCTTGGCATCTCTTTATTTCACAGGACAACCGACCTCCGGAATCCCGATCATGCAAAAAGACAACCCCAACGCGGAACGCTACATTTCTATAGCCCGGGCCTGCCTGAAGGCCATTAACGATACGGCTGATAACGCCGGGTCCCGCGAGCAGAAAATTCAGGCGGTTTACGAAGCCATAGATAGTGCCTTTCAGGCCGAGTTTTCCGATTACCGACAGTCTGTCGCCATTATGGCAACGGTTCTCGAACGGATCGCTTCCGGTCAGCTGGATAGTGAGAAAGCTGCGGACCTTGCTCGTAAAACCCTCGATCAGCAGCCCGAAAGTACTCGCAAAGCCCTGATGCACTGAACCCCGAACACACTTACCGGATAACAGAGAGCCTATGAGCACCCGCACCGCCAGGAAACGCCCCATGGAAAGCCAGATGATTCGTCTGTTTGCCCTGCTTACGCTCCTGCTGTTCAGCACCTTAACTCTTGCTGTCCAGATTCCGGAAAAAAGCCCCAATGACGACAACCAGTACCGGTTCCTCGAACTGGATAACGGATTGAAGGTCATCCTGGTTTCGGACAAGGAGGCAGACAAGGCAGCGGCGTCAATGAATGTGGCCGTCGGCAGCGGCGATGACCCGGAAGATCGCGAGGGGATCTCCCACTTCCTCGAACACATGTTGTTCCTGGGCACCGAAAAATACCCGGCGCCCGGTGAATACCAGCAGTTCATCAAGAGCCATGGCGGCCAGCACAACGCCTTCACCGCGTTTCAGGACACCAATTATTTCTTTGATATTCAGGCTGAATTTCTGAAACCGGCACTGGACCGGTTCGCCCAGCAATTCGCGGCACCGCTGTTCACGGCCGAACTGGTGGACCGGGAGCGCAATGCCGTCCATTCGGAGTTCAGCGCCAAACAAAAAGAGGACGGCCGCAGGTTCTATTCCGTTAAAAAAGCGGTCAGTAATCCGGACCATGCCTTCAGCCAGTTTGCCGTTGGCAACCTGAGTACGCTCGAAAACACCGATGAAAACCCGTTGCTCCCGGATCTCATCGACTTCTGGAAACAGCACTATTCCGCCAATCTGATGTCCCTGGCGGTTTACGGGCCGCAAACCCTGGACGATCTGGAAGCCATGGTGCGAGGGCGTTTTGACACCATCGAAAACCGCCACCTCGAACCCAAACGCCACATGGCCAGCATCTACCCACCGGATGCACTCCCGGCCAAGGTAACAGTGGAAGCATTGAAGGATGTGCGGAGCCTGTCGCTCAGCTTCCCTATTCCCTCGCAAGAGGACAACTATCGCACCAAGCCCGCCAGTTACGTGGCCAACTTGTTGGGCCACGAAGGGCCTGGCAGCCTTTTCGATGTGCTCAAACGGGCGGGCCTTGCTGAAAGCCTGTCAGCTGGCCTTGGCATGGACACCGGTGAAAACGCCACGCTGGAGATCAGCATCTCGCTGACACCGGAAGGGATGAGCCGGCATGAGGAAATCCTGCCACTGGTGTTTGATTACATAGAAAAAATTCGGCAGAAAGGGATCAGTGAGCAACGCTTCCTGGAAATGCAGAACCTGGCACGCATTGATTTCCGGTTCCGCGAACAGGGCAGCCCACTGCATGAGGCCATGCGCCTGTCTAGCGAGCTCATGGACTATCCGCCGGAAGACCTGCTGCGGGCGCCCTGGCTGGTAGAGCGGTACGCGCCGGAACAGTATCGGGACATTCTGAACCGGCTGACGCCGAATAATGTCCTCATATTCGTTCTGTCGCCAGACCCTGGGCTGGAAAACCCGAACCGCACCGATTGGTATGAGGCGGCCTGGACCCGCGAGGCACTGGATCCAAAGGCGCTGACAACCCCACAGCTGCCGGAGCTGGCCGCCCAACTGCGATTGCCGTCTACCAACCCGTTTGTCCCGGAAGACCTGGAAATGGTGTCGGGGCCGACCATGGAAAAGCCCTTATTATTGGGATCAGTCCACGGCATGGAAATCTGGTTTGCCCGGGACACGCGATTTGACACCCCCAAAGCCAACGTGTTCATCAGCCTACGAACACCGGCTGCACAGGCGTCTGCGCGCAGCAATGTGCTGACTCAGCTGCTGGTGGACTCCATCAACGCAAACCTCAACGCCTGGGCCTACTCCGCCAGCCTGGCCGGACTGGATTACAGCGTGTATCCGCACCTGCGCGGCATCACGGTGCGTGTGGGCGGTTACAATGACAAGCTGCATACCCTGATGAATCGAATTCTGCTTCAGATGGCTTCTCCGGAGCTGACCAGACAGCGTTTCGACATTGCCCGACAGAATCTGATCGACAGCCTGCAGAACAAGGCTAAAGATCGCCCGGTTGAGCAGACCTCTGAGTTTGTCCAGACTTCCCTGATCGAAGGAGCCTGGAGCACGGACGACAAACTCAGGGCGGCTAGGGAAGTGACCTTCGAGGAGCTGCTCTCGTTCTCCGAGGCAGCGTTCTCCCAGGTAGATCCGGTGATGATGGCCCACGGTAACCTCACCGAAGCTTCAGCTCTGAATCTGGCCCGGCAGATCGACGCAATCGTCCTGAGAAACACGGAAAACACGCAAGTGAAACGCAGCCAGGTACGCCAACTGCCGGAGCGGGAAACCGACGTTTCCCTGACCGTCAACCACCCGGACACCGGCTACACTCTCTACATGCAGGGGGACAACACCAGCTTTGAGGAGCGCGCCCGGTTCCAGTTGCTGGCGCAGATCATCAGCAGCCCCTTCTACGAGGAAATTCGCACCACCCGCCAGATTGGCTACATTGTTTACGCCACGCCCTTTGAAATGCTAGAGACTCCGGCGCTGGGCTTTGTGGTGCAGTCACCCTCCGCCTCACAAGCCGAGATCGACCAGGCAGTAACGGACTTCTCCGCCGAGTTCGAGAGCACGCTGGCCGGGCTGACCGATGAGAGGCTGAACCAGGAAAAGCAGGCCGTGATCAGCAAACTGCTGGAACAGGACCGGCAACTGGGCGAGATCTCCAGCCGCTACTGGCGCGAGATTGATCGTGGTGCGGAAAACTTTGACTCCCGGGAGAGGCTGGCAAAGGCCCTGAACAATGTCAGTCTGCAGGCGCTTCTGGACACCTTCCGGGAGGCCGTCCTTGAGCGGGAACAGTCGCTCCGAGTGGTTACCGGTGGCAACGGCCTGCCAGCAGCTCAAGCCCTTGGCCAGTTGACCGAACTGCCACCTGTGCCCGCCAGCTGAGGGCCTCAGCAGGTACGCAGAAAGCGGGCCCAGTCTTCTGGCTCGTCCACATCCCAGCGGGGCTCCAGCAAGCAATAGCTGAGCCCCGCGGTATCCAGCCGTTCGCAGGTCTGGGCCAGAACATCCGGTGTACCCCAGGCAATGTTGTCCAGCATTCCCGCCACCACCCGTGAAGCGCCGATGAGGACGTAACCTCCGTCGTCGGACGGCCCGAGCACAACATCATAATCCGCCAGACAGGCCACCGCCTGACGGGCGTAATCCGGATCAACCGACGGGCAGTCGCTGCCGACCACCAGGGCACGGTCATAGTCGCAAAGCGATTGGCTGAGTGCGGCGAACATCTTCTCCCCGAGAGTATCACCCTGCTGCACCCCTTGAACCAGCCCCGCTCCATCCACTTCTTCAAGAATAGAGGCAGCTTCCACAGGGTGATCGTCCACCAGCCGGTCCCACCAGAATTCCACCGGATAACCGGTAGCACACAAGTTGTCCAGCACCGCCAGCGTGAGTCTGATATGGGCCTCAAGCGCACCAACCGGGCCCAATTCCGGAATCAATCGGGTTTTGACCCGGCCGGCTTCCGGCCACTTGGCAAACTGGAGAAATACCGCCGAGGGGGCGTTACTTTGAGACATTGCGGACATCCGATCGGTAGATTTTGGCCAGAGACTCCGGCGATTCACCACGCCAATAACGCCAGCGCAGCTGCCACATCAGGAAAATCGTCCGCCAGACGCCCTGCTTTTCCCACCGGCGGCTATCGGTAACGACAGGTTCTTTTATACAGAAGGGACGGGACACCAGGCAAAGGCGGCGTGAAAACTCCACATCTTCCATCAACGGCATCGGGTGAAAGCCGGCCAACGCCTCGAACGCCTCCCGGCGCACAAACATTGCCTGATCGCCGGTGCAGATACCGGTCAGACAAGACCGCTGGTTCATGAACCAGGCAATCACCCGGAACACCGGCCGCTGGCCTCTCAGGCGCACATTGAACCGCCCCCAGGCGCGGCGCGAGCGGCTAAATTCAGCCAGATGCTCCAGGGCATTGTCCGGAAGGCGAGTGTCTGCATGCAGGAAAAGAAATAGATCACCTCTGGCCACAGCCGCACCGGCGTTCATCTGCACCGCCCGGCCCCTCTCGGAGACCAACACCCGGTCACACAGCGGCCGCGCCAGTTTGGCAGTGCCATCCGTGCTGCCAGCATCCACCACAATCACTTCATGACCCCGGGCGCGAATCGGCTGCATGGCCCGGAGCGTGTCGGTGATGCTCACAGCCTCCATCCAAACTGGAATAATCACGCTCAACGAGAAAGGTTCGGGCAAAACGCACTCCGCAAAATTCACCGAAACAGGGCTGCACCTTGAGCCGCAGGGCTGAGGCCGTTATCATACCGCCCTTCTCGCAATAATGCCCCCGTAGCTCATCTGGATAGAGCGTCCCCCTCCTAAGGGGAAGGTAGCAGGTTCGAGTCCTGCCGGGGGCACCACCCTGACTTCACCACTGTCGACAAAGTACATCAATTTCTTGTTTTTAAATAATTTATAGACAACCCTTCCGATATCTATATCCGCTGGCCTTTACTTGAGGCGAGTCAGTGTCAAAACGGTGGCCTGCGCCATTCGCAGTAACCCTTTTTCATAGCTCGTTAAAGTTTTGCGGTGCTAGTATGAAATCTAAAATGAAAAAGTCATGATCACCACCCGATGCGAGGAGCGCAACGCCATGAACCGCCAAAGGCTTTGCACCCGCTGCGGCGTCCGGTCACTCTGTCTGATATGGCTGGTCGCCCTGTGCTTTGGAGCCATGGCTGCAAACGCGCAACCCAATAGCAAAGGAAGCACTGAAGAGGCAAACGCTGAAGGCGTCGAGACGACCCCTGAAGAGAAAAAAGCAGAACCCGAAGAAGCCAGGCCTGCTGTCCAGCCGGAACTGGAAGCGAATACCGAAGGGCCACCTCAAATCCAGCTTCCAGACACCGAGACGGCGGATATCCGCCAACAGATCCAGGCCCTGAGAGTCTCTCTGGACCAACGCCTGATTGCGGTTGAATCCACACGAAACCGCCTATCCTACGCGGAATCACTTCTCAACCGACTTCAAGACGAATACAACAGTTTCGAGCTTCGCTTGGAAAAAGCCGGCCTCAACCTCACGGGCAACTACGCAAACCTTCTTCAGCAGCGGCTTGATCGGCTTCGGCGACAGGGCATCGCCGAGGACCTGATTCGTGACATTGAAAACCAGCTATCGACAGCCCGCGAAGAGCAGCTTCGACTGGAAGAGTTCGAAGCGGTCATCGATCCCGGTAATGATGCCCGCGACCAGCTGCGGAGCCAGAGGGCCAGCCTGATTCGCCAACTGCACAAGGCCGTCACAGAACACATCCAGGCTCTGAATGAGTATTACAAGACGGTATCAAATCTGCAGGAGCGCGTAGAGGCGTACCGTTCTTTGCTGCAGCAGCGGCTTTTCTGGCTGCCCAGTGCGCCGGTTGTCGGAGTTGAAACTCTAAAGGAACTGATTGGCGCAGCCGCCTGGTTTGCCCGTCAGTGGCGACTTGATCCGCTCGAAGACGCCATGGGCAAATCTGTTCAGAGGCATGGCGTTTACATAGCCTTTCTGATCGCCGCTCTGACACTGCTGCTAATAAAGCGACGAACCGTCAAACGTAACCTCAGGGCCAACAGCAAGTATGTTGGAAATGTCGGCCATGATCGCATTAATTTCACGTTGTATGCGCTCGCGAACAGTTTTTTGCTGGCCCTGCCCGGCGTTCTGGTGCTCGCTATCCTGGCCCTTTTACTGAGGGACGGCACCGACTTCTTCCTCGCCCTCTCCGGGGGATTGGCCGCTGCGGCACTTGTCACCCTCCTGCTGACATTTATCCACGCTGTGGCCCGCCAGGGTGGATTGGGGGACACGCATTTCAACTGGCATATCGACTCACTGCGCGCCCTTCGCAGGGAGCTTCCGTTTCTCCTGGCGATCATCATCCCGATCATCGTTATCATGCCGACCACTGCAACACCTGACGGATCCGAATTTGTCGACAGTCTCGGGCGTTTGCTGTTCGCCGCCGCATCTATCGCACTTGCGGCGTTCGCGCATCGCATCATGAGCGCCGTTCGGGCCGACAGGCCACAGAGCAAGCACCTGTTGGCCCTGCATGTACTGGCAGTTGCCACACCCCTGGTGCTGGTGGCGGCTTCGCTACTTGGATACCACTACACCGCCCTGGAACTGGAGCGAAACCTGTTCATCAGCATCTGCTGGATAGCCTTCAACGCCATGCTGTTCTACATCGGACTCCGGGTGCTTTCGGTCAGGGAACGTCGCCTGACCCTGGCTCGCCTGCGTGAACGCCGCGAGGCGGAACGCAGGCTCGCCGAAACCCGGGAAGCGGCAGAATCCTCGGGCGAAGGGGTACCGCAAATGCTGGACATGCCGGAAATGAATCTCAAGGATATCAATCAGCAGAGTACTGCGCTCCTGCGAATCCTCATTTCCGTGCTTCTCATTACCGGCCTCTGGCTGCTCTGGGCCAGCCTGATTCCCGCCCTGCAGCTGTTCGATAGCATCACGCTCTGGACCATCGCCACCGACCTTGACGGCGGCGACCCGCTGCCCATTACCCTTGGTGACTTGCTGTTGGCGCTGTTCGTCGGCGTCGGTACAGTGCTCGCCGTCAGAAACCTGCCCGGCACACTGGAAGTCATGGTGCTCAGCCGGATGAAGCTTGAGCCCGGCACCGGCTATGCCATTACTACCCTCACCACCTATACCCTGGTGTTAATCGGCGTAGTGGTTTTTCTAGGGGTGATCGGGGTGCAGTGGTCCAAACTGCAGTGGCTGGTAGCGGCACTGGGGGTTGGCTTGGGCTTCGGCCTTCAGGAAATAGTTGCCAACTTTGTGTCTGGTATCATTCTGCTGTTCGAACGCCCCATTCGCGTGGGAGATACAGTCACTATCGGAGGCATTACCGGAACAGTCTCGCGAATCCGAATTCGTGCAACCACCCTGATTGACTGGGACCGCAAGGAGCAGATCATTCCCAACAAGACTTTCGTGACCCAGGATCTGACCAACTGGACACTGTCTGACTCGATTACACGAGTCATACTGAAAGTCGGCGTGGCCTACGGCTCCGACATGGACCAGGTGCAGGAACTGCTAATGGAGGTCGCTCAGAATAACGAACGGGTCGTGGATGATCCCGCACCGGCGGTGTTCTGCGTCGGCCTGGGAGATAGCGGGATCGATTTCGAGCTTCGGGTGTTTGTGAAAGACCCCTTGGACATTATGCCCCTGTCCCATGAGATCAACACCGCCATTACTCGCGCTTTGCGTGAGGCAGGTATCGAGATCCCCTTCCCTCAGAGGGACATTCATGTGCGAACTATTGCGGATGCGTAAACCTTAAGGTAGCGCGTCAAAATCTGGCAGATGGCCATACCCGAATGAGCGTTTGCCTGCCTACTATTTCTCCGCCAGGCACGGAACTCATGCCCAGTCGGTACCGGCATGATGCGGGGCCCAGTCAGGAACGAAGGCGCAATACTCCTCTTGATTCAGGAAACGTCCAATGATGGATTCCCTAACGCAATCCGCGATGTCACTGGTGCAAAGCGCAGGCGTGTGGGGTTACTGGTTCGCATTTTTTGCAGCGCTGGGCGAGACCGTGTTTCTACTTGGCTTGTTTTTCCCGGGGTCGGCCCTTCTGCTTATGATGGGAATGCTGGCTGGGCAAGGCTATTTTGATATCGGCGACCTGCTGTTTTTTGCCATTGCCGGGGCCACGCTCGGCGATAATGTGAATTACTTTCTGGGCCGACGGTACGGTCGTCAATGGCTGCGTGAGGATCGTTGGTTTCTCAAATCCGGTCACGTGGCGAAGATGGAGACATTCTTCAGCCGGCATGGGGGTAAGAGTGTTTTTCTGAGCCGATTTGTACCATCGGCGAAGGAACTGATGCCGTTTATAGCCGGAATGGTCAGCATGAAGCGACGCTCCTTCATGATCTGGAATCTGCTGGGGGCTATTGGATGGGGCTTGCAGTGGATCGTCCCCGGCTATCTTTTTTCGCAGTCATTATCGCTGGCCCAGGCATGGCTTTCCCGCGTTGGTATTCTGCTGCTCGTTCTGGTGGCCGTGATTCTGATTTTCTACGCCATTCGCTGGTCGCTGATGCGATTTGGACCAAGCGGTTTTCTGTTCTTGCGTTCCATCTTGGTGTCCCTCGGTATCGCCTTACGAGAGAGTGACAAGGTCGTTCATCTGGCGCGGCGCTTTCCCGGAACAGCCGGGTTTTTGCGGCGCCGCCTGGATCGGACCCACTGGCGCGGCCTGCCACTGACACTAACCGGAGTGATCGGGCTCTACATTCTCGCGCTCTTCGGCGGTCTTGCTGAAGATGTTGTGATGGGCGACGCTGTAGTTGCGCTGGACATTCGCATCAACAATCTGCTGGCGACTTTGCGAACGCCTGTGTTCAATCACATTTTCTATGTCATCACCTCCTTTGGCTTTTGGCCCGTAATCGCCTGCGGTACTGCGGCGGCAATTTTTGTGCTCTGGTATCGCCGTCAGGCTCAACTGATCCTGCCATTGACCATCTCTGTCGTGAGCTGTGAACTGCTGACCTACCTTGGAAAACTGGCATTCCACCGCCTGCGGCCTGAAGGCGGCGTGCTGGACCCTTACGGGTACTCGTTTCCGAGCGGCCATGCCAGCATTAGCGTGGCGTTTTATGGGTTTTGCTGCTTCCTGGGCATGCAGTTTGCTCAGCGCTGGAGCACGCGCATTAACTTGCTTCTCCTGGGAGCGCTGATAGCGTTCCTCACCGGCTTTAGTCGGCTTTACCTGGGAGTACACTATCTCAGTGATGTGCTGGCCGGGTATCTGGTTGGCTCACTGAGCCTGGCACTTGGGATCTCAGCGACATACTTGCCAGCCCATGCCCATCGTTTCGGGTGGCGGTTAAACTTGTCATCAGGAATACGCCTGACAGGGGCAATCAGCGCCGTGTCAGGTGCGCTGCTGACTGTTCTGGTTTTGAATGTATTTCAGGCACCTGACCTGACCAAGCTGTCGCGATCACAAGTGACCGCCTCCTCAACACCGGCGTCTCCACAGACGATCCTTCAACAAGGCGGGGCCACTGCCAGTTCCATTACCGGAATACCACGAGCGCCGGTCAATCTTGTCTTCCTGGCGCAGGACTTGAACCGGGTTCAGACCTGCCTCACACGTGCGGGGTGGCTGGAAGCCGACCCCATCCGATGGTCCAGCGTTCCGAGGGCCTATTACAATGCCTTGCGTGGAAGCGCCGATCCAACTGCCCCTCTTGCCCCATGGTTTTGGGATGGCAACCCCCAAGCTCTTGGCCTGGTTAAGCCAGGCAATGAAGGGCGGGTTTTTGATCGAGAGTTTCTAAGGGTCTGGCCCAGTAATGTCCGGACAGCGGCGAACAAGGTCTTGTTTGTCGCGACGGTAGGGCAGGAAGAGCGAGCGGATTGGCGATTGGTCCCGCATCCCCTGCCAACGTTTAACCAGGCTCTTGGCGAGCTGGAGAGCCAGCTGCAGAAACTTGGCCTGGCCAGCAAGGTTAAGGACGTCGCCTTTCCTGACGACGAAACCCCAACCTCAACGGACCAAATGCCTCTTGGCGGTGACCGGGTTTCTCTGATCGAGCTGAATCGAGACTGTCAGTCGCAGTAATGTGACCGACCTTTACGCGGTCGCATTGCCAGCCCTGCCAATGTCACTATGCAGAAGCCGGCCCCGCCATAAAACGTTAGGGCTGGCCCTCCGTATTGCCAAAGCAGTCCGGCCAATACGCTCGCGACCAGCAAGGCAATTCCCGATACCAGATTGAAGAAGCCAAAAGCGGTTCCTCGCAGGAATTTCGGTGCCGCGTTCGCAACCATGGTCGCCAGTAATCCCTGGGTCATCCCCATGTGGAATCCCCAAACCACAGAGCCGCAAAGAGTCCACAGCCAGTGATCCCCGAGTGCCAGGATAAGATCAGCGATAATCAGCAGACACAGCCCGATCATTAACAAATGTTGGTGGTTGAACCTGTCGGCCAGTTTCCCGAAAGGGTAAGCCGACACGGCGTACGCAAGATTCATGGTGACGAGTACGATTGGCAGCCAGGCAATGGCAAGCCCGTTGCTTTGGGCACGAAGCAGAAGAAACGCCTCGCTGAAACGCGCGAGGGTGAATACAGCGCCAAGTATCACGACCCACCAGTAGGGGCGGTCGAGCTGTCTCAACGCATCCCGGGAGATAGGATTCCGGCGGAGCTCGGTGACCGGTCGCCCGGGTTCGCGCACGCCAAACATCAACAGACTGACCGCCAAGACCGCGGGGATCGCCGCCACCCAGAATACCGCCTGATAATCGTTGGCCCAGAGCAGCATCAAACCAACTGCGATGAGCGGGCCCGCCAAGGCACCGAGGGTATCGAGTGACTGGCGCAGCCCATAAGCCGCACCACGCATTGAGCTGGGCACCAGATCCGCAACCAGCGCATCGCGCGGTGCTCCTCGTATTCCTTTGCCAACGCGGTCGGTCAGCCTCGCTGTCAATATCCACCCGACGCCGGGCGCCAGAGCAAATATGGGCTTGGTGACGGCGCTCAGGCCGTAACCTAAAATCGCCAGCCCTTTCCTTTTGCCAAGGTAGTCGCTCAAGGCGCCCGAAAAGATTTTGGTAATCTGGGCCGTCGCCTCGGCTGCTCCCTCGATAAAGCCAATGGTTACGGCACTGACGCCAAGGACGGATATCAGGTAAACCGGCAACAGGCTGTGAATCATCTCGGACGAGACATCCATCAACATGCTTACGAAGCCGAGCACCCAAATTCCGGCGGGCAATCGGCTTTGGGGGATAACGTCATGCGTCTTCACGCTGCTGCTCTTTCACTAGAGAACTGCATAGGAATATCACCAGGCCCATTCGGTCCGCGGCCATCCGCTGCATCACCTTGCAGTCACGAAGATTAGCGCCCGGGAATACCCCTGGCAACGCATGTGTTCGGTTGCGCACAGACGGGCAAGAGTCAGGCATCGATCCTAATAGCGTGTGTTCGCGTCGGTTGAGTGCCGCAGTAGCCGCGCGCCACTTTCGGCGCCGGGGTAGTTTATGGCGCATCAGGGAAATGAATCTTAATAGTGCAAGCAAGGAGCCACTACCATGATTAAGATCAACACAGCGGCAATCACTCTCTGCGTTCTTGGTGCATTGCCGATGGCAGCATTCGCACAATCCTCGCAATTCGGCCCCGATGAAGGCGACCGGGAATTTTCCATCTCCGGAACCGGCAGCAATGACAGGGATTTCAATAGCGGCACCTTCGGAGTGACCGGCGAACTTGGCTGGTATCTGCGGGATACTACGGTTGCCGGTGTCCGGCAAAGTGTCAATTACGCCAGCATCGAAGGGACAGATATTGAGGATGATTTCTGGAACGGCGCCACCCGTGGTTACCTCAACTATCAGTTCCTCGACCAGCGGGCACGTCCCTTCATCGGCGGCAGTCTCGGTGCCATTTATGGGGATGGTGTCAAGGATAGTGCCTTTGCAGGCCTGGAGACGGGCATAAAGTACTACTTGCTGACAAAGACATACTTCCTCGCCCGCGCCGAGTACCAGTTCTTTTTCGACGACACTGATGATGCCGACGATGCGTTTCAGGACAATGGAGCCTGGGCTTATACAGTAGGCTTGGGTTACAACTTCTGAACCATGTCACAGTGCTGGCTTGAAGATATCGGAGTCGGGGCCATTGGTTCGCCGGGCCGTAGCTCGGCGAACGCTTCGGTGTGCGGCACATCGCCCTTCTTCCTGAAGCATTGACTCACCGCCGGCATAACGTGACTCGCCCACCGGCACTTTCCACACGACACAGAGGTTCTGGGCTATTCTGTGCGTAACTGCACAGGAGGCAATGATGGCCCACTCGCCACTAGTAAGTCTGGACAGGCTACGCTTTTTTTTCAGCCGCATAAAAGAGCGCTTGTGGGTCAAGCCATTGATACTTTGCGTGCTTTCGATCGGTGGTACTTTCATCGCCAGGCTGGCTGACGATCTGGGGCTTTCGGGCGTTTTGCCGGAAGTTACGCTCAAATCCGTCGAGTCCCTGTTGTCCATCATGGCGTCCAGCATGCTGGTTATCGCCACTTTTGCGGTAGGGTCAATGGTCTCCGCTTATGCATCCGCCAGCACCGGCGCGACACCTCGGTCCATACCGCTTGTTATTTCAGATGACGTTACCCAGAACGCATTGTCGGCGTTTATCGGTGCTTTCATCTTCAGTATCGTTTCCCTGATTGCCATCCAGAATGACATGTTTGGCTCTGCGGGCCGATTTGCCGTTTTCGTGCTTACCCTGCTGGTGTTTGCCATTGTAATCATCACGTTCGTTCGCTGGGTGGACAGAATCGCCCGGCTGGGCCGGGTGGTGAACACCATGGAGCAAGTCGAAAAAGCAACATACCGCGCACTGGATCGTCGCCGCCATGCGCCCACGTTGGGCGCATTGAGAGTCTCGCAGCATCAGGCCGGGACCAAGGGCGTGCCCGTGTGTTCCTCCACGGTGGGTTATGTCCAGCATATTGATCTGGAAACGTTACAATCCTTTGCGGAAGCACTCAATTGCCGCGTGGTGGTGACCGCACTACCTGGCACCTTTGCGACCACACACCGCCCGCTGCTTTATGTTGAGGGGCGCACTGACGAGCACGAAACGTTCAAGCCGGGGGCTCTTACCAGAGCGTTCACGATCAGCTCAAACCGTACCTTTGAAGATGATCCCCGCTTCGGGCTTGTGGCCTTGGCAGAGATCGCTGACAAGGCACTGTCACCAGGTATCAATGATCCGGGTACAGCGATCCATGTCATTGGCACAATGGTACGACTCTTTACGCTTTGGCAATCCCCGGTTGAAAAGGACAACTTACGGGAGATCACATATGACCGAGTAGCGGTTCCGGAGCTTGTGGTCGATGACTTGTTCGACGATGCCTTTACGGCAATCGCCCGTGACGGCGCGACCATGGTGGAAGTTTCCATCCGGCTTCAGAAAGCCTTTTGTGCGTTAGCCAAAACG
This sequence comes from Marinobacter sp., assembly GCF_048269445.1. Lineage (GTDB taxonomy): Bacteria > Pseudomonadota > Gammaproteobacteria > Pseudomonadales > Oleiphilaceae > Marinobacter. Next base: position 49,550 of record NZ_JBLXIQ010000002.1, read on the forward strand.
GATGACAATGCAATGGGCGCCGCCGCCAGAAAACACTCACAGATGGCACTGGCGCGCTCGGAACGCGCCATGTCACTGCCGGAGGATATCGATGCTGTGCGCCGGGCAGCTGGCTTGTTGGCATGAATAAATCGGCCCTCCAGATCCAGCACATCCATCGGATCATTTTCCCACTCTCTTCCCATCCTCGATCTTCTCGTCTACCCGCTGACCTTCCGCCGGGGTCGTATCCCGTTCCTCCTGCCCGGCTTCTGCTCCGGACTCCAGGCTCAGTTCGATGAAAATCGGAAAACGGTACCCAGGCGGGCCCTTTTCCCATCCGCACGAGCTTGAAGTGATCCGAGTGGAAGACATGATCGAGTGGCCAGCGCAGGAGCGGGTTCCTGGCGTTAGAGCTATTGTACATCCCCCCGCCCGACGCGCGGGTCAAGCAGGCTGAGCCTGGCATCATCAGAAGGCGATTCAGCCGCCAGTACCTGTTTGGGCATCAGTGGGAGAGCCGTAGCAATTACCAGCAGCAGAGCCGTCAGGATCAGAACAAGTTTTATGGGATTTGAACAGGCTGCACGAAGAAGGCACGGAATTACTAGTCGCAGGTGACGTCTTCGACGGGACCCTACTGATCGCAAGCAGACAGAGAGATCGTCAGAGTGCTCATAAACAGAGCGGCTGCAATGGACTTGCTGAGTTTCATGGTTCTTCCTTATTATTACCAAAATTCATTGAAATGGTGACAGCTTGTGACGGAATAATCTGTGCGCCAGCGTACGCACCGCTGATGCACGGTCTTGTCAGCCGAAATGTCCTGCCCTAACCGATTCATCAAAGCTAACGCCCTGGCTTTCTTCTTCAAATCAGTCCAGTCGGGTTAAACTGCGAGCCCGTTCAGCTATCCGGAACCATACATGGCCCGCTTCAACGAAATCGGCACCGCAATAATTCCCGGCAAGGGGACACAGCTGCGCCTGCTCCAGCGCAATGATGAGTTCTCCATCAAGATTGCAGGCACCACCGGTGAGCTGATGAACAGCCGGATACACGGCTCGGAAGATGCGCTTGCCACGCTGGCGTGCGAGCGCATTGCCGATCAACCCTCGCCCCGCGTTCTGATTGGCGGACTGGGAATGGGATTTACTCTGGCTGCAGCATTATCAGCATTGGGCAAAGATGCGCGGGTAACAGTGGCTGAACTGGTTCCCGAGGTAGAGGTGTGGAACCGGGGGCCGTTGGGCTCTGCGGCTGGCAACCCGTTGGCCGATCCCAGGGCCAGCGTTCATATTGGTGATGTTGCAGAATTGCTCAAAAGTGGCGATGGCGAATGGGATGCCATTCTGCTGGATGTCGACAATGGCCCGGAAGGGCTGACCCGCAAGGAGAACAACTGGATCTACTCTCCGGCTGGCATCGCCGCCGCCCAGAAATCCCTGCGCCCTGAGGGCATCCTGGCCTACTGGTCCGCCGGCCCGGAGCACGCCTTTACCGAGAGGCTGCGCCGCGCAGGGTTTGCTGTGGAGCCGGTAACGGTGCGGGCTCTGCGCCCAGGCAAGGGCGCCCGTCACGTTATCTGGCTGGCGTGGTAACCTTAAAGGCCCGTTGAAACCCTGTCCTGGCTCAACTCTCTTGTCTCGATCGTGTCATATACTTAGATCAAACCAGCAAGACCACCAGGGAGGTGCCCAATGACCAAGTCAATTTTCACCACTGCCATATTGTTTTCGATTCTTTCCATGTCTGCTGTGGCTCAGCCGCCGGCACAACCCACAGAAGAGCTGGTTGCCGAGGCACGCTCGATGGTCAAAGCCTTTGGTGGCTCATTAAAGCAGGCTCTTCAGGCCGCTATCAAAGAAGGTGGCCTCGCCAACGGTATTGGCGTCTGTAATACCGTGGCTCCTGAAATTGCCGCCAACAACAGCAACGAGGAATGGACCATCAGCCGGACCAGCCTGAAAGTCCGGAATCCTGAAAACGCCCCTACGGACTGGCAGGAGATTCAACTGCTGGCAATGAACAAGCAGCCGGTAAAGAACGGCAAACCGGTGGAGGTCTGGCAGGTTTCCGAAGCTTCAGGCCAGCCCGCATTTCAGTATATGAGCGCGATCCCAACACAGAAGCTTTGCCTTGGCTGTCATGGCAAGTCGATTGATCCGGCGGTGAAGGCCAGACTCGCCGAACTATACCCTGAAGACAAGGCTACCGGATTTTCCGAAGGTGATCTGCGTGGTGCGTTCGTAGTGACCAGACAGACTTTAGCTCCATAACAGAATCATCGACCTCCGTGGCCGCCCTGACCAAGCCGGAACTGCTCGATGGTTTTTCTCAGGGTTTCCGACATGGCCAGCAGATCGCCGGCAATGCGAGCAGTCTCCTTGGCGTCCCCGGAGGTCTGCTCCGCTGAGCGACTGATTTCGATCACGTTGTGATTGATGGATTCGGAAACGTCGCTCTGCTCGTTGGCCGCACTCTCCATTTCCTGGTTGAGATCGGTGATTTCGCGCACCGCAGCTGCAATGGTCTGCAGTTCGGATTCAACCTTCAGAATCGCCGATACCTGATTCTCAGCCATTTCCGAGGCGTGGCGCATGGTCGCCACACAGTCCACCACTTCGCCCTTAAGACCATTGATGGTGTTACGGATTTCCTCAGTGGAATCCTGGGTGCGAGAGGCAAGCGCCCGCACTTCATCCGCCACCACCGAGAAGCCACGGCCCTGCTCACCAGCCCGCGCGGCCTCAATGGCAGCATTCAAGGCCAGCAGGTTGGTCTGGTCGGCAATTTTAGAAATCACTTCCAGCATGTCAGACATCTGGCCGGTGCGCTGGTCAAGCTGTTCAATCCGCTTCGCGCCGCTCTGTACTTCGGTATTGAGCGCCTCGATGCCTTCCACGGCATTGCGGGCCAGTGCTTCGCCCTTATTGGCGGATTCCGCCGTGTCCGCGGACTTGCGGGTGGTGTGGATGGCATTTTCCCGCACCTGAACGGCGGAGGCTGCCATTTCCGTAGTCGCACTGGCCACCTGATCGGTATTGTCCCGCTGGGTCAGGACCTCACGTTCGGTTGTGTCTGCCTTGTCGGCAATACTGCGAGCAGCCTGTTCAACCTGCTCGGCGTTATCCATCACCGTGTTCATGCTTTCGCGGATCTTCGCCATCATCCGGTTGAACGCGCGGGAGACGGAGCCGATTTCATCATTACGGGTGACTTCCAGCTCAATGGTCAGGTCGGAATTGCGGGAAATTTCATCCATTCGGTCATGAAGCCGGCGCAGGCGGGAAAACACCAGCCGGCTCAGGGCCGCCGCCGTCAGGAAAAACACCGCCACGAAGATGGCCACCTGGATCCCGCCACTGGTGAGCAGCTGTTGCTGCAACCGGGCATCGCTTTCTGCCAGGGAATAATCCACCCGGATGGCACCAAGCACGTCCCCCTCTTTGGCCTGATGACAGCCGAGGCAATTCACGCCCTGGTAGTTCTCCATGGCGATTACCGGCTCAATCAGGGTGTAGACTCGCCCGTCCTCATTGCTGGAATAGGCCTCCACCCGCTCACCGGCCAGGGCCTTTTTGTCCAGCGGTTCTCGCTTCTGTTCCGAGGTGTTGCCGGCACCGAAGGTACGATTCAGGTGGTCACTGCGAATTACCCGCACGTCCAGCACATCCTCCGGGGCCGTTACCTTTTTCCGAAGCACATCCCGGTTACCGATAGTGCCGGTCAGCATCATGGTGTTCAGCCCGTCGAAGTATGACTTGGCCAGTCCGCCAACATACTTGTGGCTGAACGCTTCGACATGATCACGCTGTGAATCCGCGTTGTAGAGCACGGTAAACACGAGCACCAGCGAAAAAGCCGCCGCCAGGGCAGCGAGAAGCAGAAAACGAATGGAATAATGTTTTTTCATGGCAACCCAACACGGAGCCGCTCAGCCGGCGGCTTGACGATTATTTTTCCTGATCATAATGACAACTAACCGGCGCCAAACTTTATAGAGATGCGTCAATTATTTCCTGACTTAGATCAGATCGCCGAACGGTCAAGGACATTCCCTGATTAAAAAAGGAGAAATCGAAGTGGCATCAGAGTTGGCCTGAAAGCTGCAGAGGTTCAATGGTGACTACCAGACATTCCAGACGCTGACTGTTCGGCAACCGCAACACGGCGGGCCGAAGGAGGAAAACCATCCATGTCCCTACTGACTTCTCTGATCCGGGCGAGCACCCAGTTCCAGCAGGCCATGGAAAAGCGCCAGACACCGGCCACAGGCCCTGAAACCTTGGCCACCAGAGCTCAGAACACAACGGCAGAAGCCGAACCGACCCCCGGTGATGACCGCTTCACAGCCTCCGATAACAGCCAGGCCGACCCCGGCCGCCTGAAAGCCCGCCGGCTTGCCATGGCCGACTACAAACAGACCGTGGGGCAGGATCTTGCCTTTGTGCGGGAGACACTGCGGCACAAACTTGCCGAATACAATCTGCACCCGGCCACCGCGCTTAACGTGAGCAAAGATGAAAACGGCAGTGTCGCGGTGGAAGGTAAGATTGCGGACAAAACCCGTGCGCTGATTGAGAAAGACCTCAAAGTGAACAAGAACTTCAAGGAAGCGTTCAGCCGTCTGAGCGTCAACGAACCGACTCTCGACTTCATGGACAATGCACTGAAGCTGAACCAGGCCTACGGAGTCAACAACCCGTTACTGGACACCCTGATCAGCGAAAACCAGCAATTTAACGGCCTTCAGGACCTGGTTCACCGGTACGACACCATGCGGCGCTCGGTGGGCGCCGAGCAGATAGAAGCGGCGGGCAATACCCGGGCGTACGCGTTCAATCTGAACGCCCGGGCCTGATACCGGTTATCAGACTTCGAAAGGTGCCGGGTCGCCTTTGCCAACCCGGGTTACCACCGGTGCCTCCCCGGTGAAGTCCACCACGGTGGTGGCTTCCATGCCGCAGAATCCGCCATCAATGATCAGATCCAGCTCATGCTCCAGGGTATCCCGGATGTCATAGGGATCGGTCATCGGCTCCGTCTCACCGGGCAGGATCAGGGTACTGCTCATAATCGGCTCACCGAGCTCGCCCAGTAACTCCTGAACAATGGCATTGTCCGGCACACGCACGCCGACAGTCCGGCGCTTCGGATGAAGCAACCGGCGCGGCACCTCACTGGTGGCATCCAGAATGAACGTGTAGGGCCCAGGCGTGAAATTCTTCAGCAACCGGTACTGGGTGTTGTCTACCTTTGCATACACGCCAATGTCGGAAAGATCCCGACACATCAGTGTGAAATTGTGCTTGTCATCCAGCCTGCGAATCCGCTTGATCCGGTCCGCCGCCTGCTTGTCACCCAGATGACAACCAATGGCGTAGGCGGAATCCGTGGGGTAAACGATTACACCCCCCCGGCGAAGGATATCCACCGCCTGGTTGATCAGACGCTTCTGCGGCGTCTCCGGATGGATCTGGAAAAACTGACTCATTAACCCTCTCCCCGAGCGGTTCGCGCCGCCATCGCCGGATCCTTCTTGGAACCGCCCATACAATTGGGAGACTCCGGCGCCGCCTGGCCGGAAGCCTCCCATTCCTCCGGAGAATACAAATGCAGCGCCAACGCATGCACCTCCCCCTCCAGCTCCTCGGCCAATACCTTATAAATCGCCTGATGCCGCCGAACCTTCATCTGTCCCTCAAACTCCGGTGACACCAGCGTCACCTTAAAATGGGTTTCAGAATTCGGCGGCACACTGTGCTTGTGGCTCTCGTTTTCCACCTGAAGAAGACGCACATCGAACGCCTCATTCAATTTTGCTTCAATCGCGTTTTGAATTTTCATGCCGGTTCAACTCCTGCTTCTGAATCTCAACCCGGAATCATACGGGCGAATGGCACCTTGCAAGAAGCGGGTGTGAAGATGGCTTTCCCAAAAGTGTGTGTTGCCAGGGATGGCAACACCAAGCCCCCAAGGATGGGTTCACGGCGTCTTTTGGGAAAGCCATCTTCACAGCCGCCTCCGCCAACGTTTTCAGTCTACTACACATAGCGCCACCACCCGAACCTTGACAGCATAAAGCCAAAACGCCACATTCCCATCCCGTTTCCAAAACACCAGACCTCATGCACCTGTATATCGCCGAAAAACCAAGCCTAGGCCGCGCCATCGCCGCCGCCCTGCCCGGCCCGCACCAAAAAGGCCAGGGCTGGATTCGCTGTGGCCAGGGTGAACAGGCGGCCACCGTCAGCTGGTGCATCGGCCACCTACTGGAACCAGCCGAACCTGCCCGCTACAACCCGGTCTGGAAAAAATGGCGCCTGGAAGACCTCCCCCTGTTTCCCGAAAAATGGGAAGTGATGCCCAAAGACAACGTACGCCAGCAGCTCAAAGTCCTCGAATCGTTGATCCGACAGGCCGAAACCATCACCCATGCCGGCGACCCGGACCGCGAAGGCCAACTCCTGGTGGATGAAGTGATCCGCTATTGCGGCGCCAGTGCACCGGTCAACCGGGTGCTGATCAACGATCTAACTCCGGCCGCCGTAGCCAAAGCACTCCAGAGCCCGAAAGACAACCGCGAATTCCGGCGCCTGTCCCACTCGGCACTAGCCAGGCAGCGGGCCGACTGGCTCTACGGCATCAACCTGACCCGTTTCTACACCCTCAGTTATCAGCAACAGGGAGAGCAGGGCGTTTATTCCGTTGGCCGGGTGCAAACCCCGGTGCTTGGCCTGGTGGTTGAACGAGACAACACCATCGAGAACTTCCAGCCCAAGCCTTATTTCCGGATTGAGGCCCGATTCAGGGCCCAGGAAGAAGATGCCGATCAGCAGACCTTCACCGCCCGCTGGCTGGCCGACGACCAGTTCCAGAACCACCTTGACGAAGACAATCGTCTACTGAGCCGGGAAGTGGCCGAGCAGATAGCAGAAAGCGTAAAAAACCGGCCCGGCAAGATTACAGAATCCCGTTTCCGCGACCGGCCGGAAGCGCCGCCGCTGCCATTTTCCCTGTCAGCGCTACAGATCGAAGCTGGCCGACTGTTCCGGATGGGCGCCAAGGACGTGCTTGATACCGCCCAAAATCTCTACGAACGTCACCAACTGATCACCTATCCCCGTTCCGATTGCCGTTACCTGCCGGAAGGGCATTATGGCCAGCGGGAACAGGTAGTTCGAGCAATCGGCCGGGTGACGCCGGATCTTCAGCAAGCCTGCGATGATGCCGACCTGGAGCGGAAAACCGCCGCCTGGAACGACAAACAGGTGGATGCCCACCATGCGATTATTCCGACCAGCCGGCCGTCCCCCAACGGCAAACTCAGCGAGGCGGAACAGAAAATCTACGGCCTGATCAGCCGATACTATCTGATGCAATTCGCAGCAGACGCGGTTCACCGGGAAGGAAAGCTCACGGTTCGGGCGGCCGAACACCAGTTCCGTGCCACGGAAACAGCAATTCTGGTGCCCGGCTGGAAAACCCTGGAGATAAAACTCCGGGAAGGGCGAACAGAACCGGAGAAAACACCACTACCCCGGCTGAAGAAAGCCGAGCCGGTGTTCTGCGAAGATAGCTCCATCACCGAACGGAAAACCCAGCCGCCCCAGTACTTCACCGATGCCACGCTTCTCTCCGCGATGACCAATATCGCTCGTTTTGTAACGGATGCCGAGCTTCGCAAAACTCTGCGCGACACCGATGGCCTAGGTACCGAAGCCACACGGGCTGCCATCATTGACACCCTGTTCAAGCGGGATTATCTGTACCGGGATAGCCGGCACATCCGCGCCACAGACAAAGGCAAGGCACTGATCAGCTCCTTGCCCGAATCGGCCAGCACTCCGGATCGCACAGCGGTGTGGGAGGCTACCCTGGAGAGCATTCGCCGTGGCGAGGGGGACCCGAAAAAATTTCTGGAAACGCTGAAAAAGGAAATTCGCAGCTTCCTGAACCGGCCCCAGGGCCGCCCAGCGGGCGGCCCCACGGATCCTGAGACCGCCGCACCGGAAAACCAGACCCACTGCCCGAAATGCCGGGCCCCCATGCTTGAGCGAGACGGCAAGTTCGGGCGCTTCTATGCCTGCACCCGCTACCCGGACTGCCGCGGTACTCGCCCACTGGAAGAGTCCAGCCCCCAGGACGGCACCAGCCAGAAGCCCATACCCTGCCCTCACTGCTTTTCGCCCCTGGTTCGGCGAAAAGGCAAAAAAGGCTGGTTCTGGGGCTGCAGTAATTTCCCCGGCTGCCGACAAACGCTGGACGACGACAATGGAAAGCCCGCAGTCCGTTTACGCAAGTCTACATAACGATACTGAACACAAATGCACATTTTGTGATAATTGGTTGATATAGCAGAGCACTCCGCCCACAGCTCTGCACCATGCCGGGCAAAAAAGCAAAACTCCGGGAGAGACTCAATGCGTATTGCTTTGCTTGAAGATGAAACCGAACAGGCACAGCACATCCAGTCGATTCTGTCTGAGCGCGGACACCATTGCGACAGCTTCCCAACCGGCCAGAACTTTCTGAGCGCGGTATTGCACCGCAGTTACGACCTCCTGATCCTGGACTGGCAGATTCCGGACATGACCGGCATCGACGTTCTTGAGAGTGTCCGGGCTCAGTTGAACTGGGCAATTCCGGTTGTGTTCCTCACCCAACGGGACAGTGAGACAGACATCGTCCGCGCCCTCGACGCCGGTGCCGATGATTACCTCGCCAAGCCCGCCCGGGCGGCTGAACTGGTGGCGCGTATCAATGCCCTCGCCAGACGCACGAATCCGGACAGCGAGAAGGAAGTACTCCGCTACGGGCCGTTCGAAATCAACACTCAGCACCGGACCATTGCCCTGCATGGTGACGAGCTTACGTTGACAGACAAGGATTTCGACCTGACCCTGTTCCTGTTCCAGAACCAGGGCCGCCTCCTTACGCGGGAAATGCTACTGGAACGAGTCTGGGGCCTGGCCCGCGACATCAATACCCGCACCGTTGACACCCACATGAGCCGCCTTCGCCGGCGCCTGGGCCTGAATCCGGAAAACGGCTTCCGGATCAAAACCATTTACCAGCGCGGCTACCGGCTGGAAACCATGAAAGCCCAGGAACAGGATATCGATTCACCTGAGACAGACACAGTAACCAATGACTGATACTCGGGTGGCAAGGCTGTCTAGACTGTTGCTGATAGTGACCCTCCTTACCTGTGCTTTTCAGGCCAGTGCAGAGCTCTCAGTAACCCGTGGGTCTGCCGGGCAGTCTGACGTTTCGCTGGCCAGCCCGTTGCAGGAGTGGATCTACACCCTGCACCCGGGCGAGAGTTTCTCGGAAGTGGCTAACGACTTGCTGGCACAGCACTTCAGTGCCAGCCGTCTGCTTCAGTACAACAAGATCAGCAATGGTGCCATCCTGGGTGCCGGCGATGCCGTTCGCATTCCGCTGGCCTGGCTGAAGCGCCAACCACAGCCAGCGAAGGCCACCACGGTGTCGGGAACCGTTCAACTGATCTCGGGCAACACCGGCCGTAAAATACCTTTGACCGAAAACACCCTCATTCGTGTCGGAGACGAGATACTGTCTGCCTCTGGTACCGCGACAATCGAACTGGCCGACGGCTCGGAAGTACGGATCTCACCCAACTCCCGCCTGATATTCAATCGCCTGACCCAATACGGCAAAGCCGGTATGGTCGACACCCGCCTGAGGCTTAACCATGGAGAAATCCACACCCGGGTAAAACCGGTGATGGAAGGCGGAGCGCGCTTTGAAATTGAAACTCCGTCTGCCGTGGCCGCTGTACGCGGCACCGCATTTGCCCTCCAGGCCTCAGCCAACGGCACCAGCCTGCAGGTAACCGAGGGCGAGGTGGACTTCGGCGCACCGGGCAAAACCCGCCGTATTCCCGCCGGCTTCAGTGCCAGCCTGTCGACCAATAACAACAATGGCCTGAGCATACGTCGCCTGCCGCCCGCTCCGGAAATCAATCCTCTGCCACCCACACTGACCCAATTGCCATCAACCATGACCTGGCAGGAAAGCCTAGCCCCCCTGCACCGGGTGGACATCTTTGAGGCCGACAGCGGCCGATGGGTGGAGAGCCGGAAAGTTACTGGCAAGAGCTTTGATATCGGCCGATTGGACAATGGCAGCTACGAAATTCATCTGGCCGCTCTGGACAGCCGCGGCACTGCCGGTATGCCCGGCGTGATTCCAATCGAAGTCGACCTGCAGGCCAGAGTTGCCAGCCTGGTATCACCCTCAGACGGTGATACCGTCAACGATGACATGCCAGAATTTCGCTGGCAGCTCAACGGCGACAACGAAGTGGCTCGGGTGGAAATCGCCGAAGACAAAGAGTTCCGGAACCTGGTCGCCACAAGTGAATGGGCACCGGAAATCTCCGCACTACCATCACGTCCTCTCGGGCCGGGTAAATACTACTGGCGCGTTGTCACTGAGGCCGGAGGTAACTCCGTGGCCACCACTGAGCCACGGCAACTTGTGGTGAATGGCAGCCTACCGCCGGTGCGCATCATCAGCGTGAACTATATCGACAGACAGGTGCGGGTGTTCTGGGAGAAGATCGTCACGGCCACAGATTACCGCCTGCAGCTGTCCGAAGAGCCGGAATTCAACAACATCATCAAGGAAGCAACGCTGTCTGATACAACAGCAGCCTTGCGTCTGATTCCCGGAAGGCGGTATTTTGTGCGCCTGAAAGCTCTTTCTGATGGTCCGCTGCAAAGCCGCTGGGGCCCTGGGAGGGAATTGTACCTGGAATAATCCTTTGATCGACCGAACCACACAGCAGGGCTCATGAACCGGGATTGGCTGCCAATAAAAACGACCCCCTGGACACTGGGCCTGATACTGCTGGCACTACTTCTGCTCATCCAGATCACCGCACTGCCCCAGCGCCTCGATTACTGGCTTTACGACAGGGCCATCACCGCCAGCCCGGTGCAGGCCTCTGATGACGTTGTTCTGGTAACCATCGACGAACTCAGCCTGAACCGTCTGGGCCGTTGGCCATGGCCCCGGAATCTGCACGCGGAACTGATCGCCAAACTCGACCAGGCGGGCGCCGAGACCATCGTGTTCGATATCCTGTTCACCGAGCCCTCACCAGACGATGATGAACTAGCAGAACAGATGCGGCACCACGGCAATGTGATTCTGCCTGCCTACCTCTCACCGCCCACCTCCCGGTACCTGTTAAGGGAACAACTGCCGGTCAGTAATCTTGCTTCAGCGGCGGCAGGCCTTGGCCACGCCCATGTAGAGCTAGACAGCGATGGTGTTGCTCGCGGACTTTACTCGTATAACGGCCTGGGCGAGCGTCTCTGGCCCAGTCTTTCCCTGGCTGCCACGGGCGCAGGCCCGCAACGTTCAGAAACCATAGACATACCGCCTTACGTGAACGTGCGGGACCAGTACCGAGCAGTTCCACTGATCGGCGGTGCGGGCTCTCTGCCAGCGTACTCGTTCGCTCAGGTACTGACTAAACCACCGGCACCGGAACTTTTCAACGGCAAGACCGTGTTTGTCGGTGCCACGGCCGCAGGCTTTGGAGACATATTGCCAACGCCCTTCTCCGGCCTCAGCCGCCCCATGTCCGGTGTGGAGTTCCACGCCAATGTGTTTTCTGCCCAGGCCAGAGGCCTGCTTATTCGCCAGGCCCCGGTGTGGGCATCCGTTTTTCTGGCATTGGCAACGATTCTGGTGTCCGCACTTGCATTGCCACCCATGCGACCTGCACGAACCCTCCTGGCATGCGCAACTACCGTGGTTATACTGGCCGGGTTTTACCTGTTCATGCTTCTGGCTCTCGGATGGTGGGTACCAATCGCCAGTGCGATAATCGTTCCCTTCCTCGCTTTTCCGGTATCCAGCGGCCTTCGTCTGGCCATGACCAACCGGTTCCTGAACCGGCAACTGGATGATCTGGCCAAAAGCCCCCAGGTTGCCTTGCCTGCACCATCAGGCCGTCACCCAACACAGTTGCTAGAGCATTTCCAGGCCCTGCTCCAGCCCACCGGATGGCTCCTCACAGAAGAAGGCGACACTCTGTCCAGACGAGAACTCTGCCCCGCCGACATTCCGGAAGATCTGACACCTGGCCACTGGCTCCACGACAGCAACCGCAGCTGGATTCAACTCTTACGCGGAGGCACTCGCTACCACCTTGGCCTGTTATTGCCAAACGACCTTGGCCGTGAAGCCATCCAGCGCTATCTTGGCAGGCTCCATCTTGAGCAGACAGCACGGGCAAACCGCAACGCCCGGCCCAGCGAGAACATCTCTGCAAGGATCGAGCGAGTTCGCGTTGCCACCGATCGGATGAATCACATGCAGCAGTTCATCCGCCGGAGCTTTGAGCGAATGCCAGATGGCATCATCGTCACCGACGAACTGGGCGTTATCCGCTTCGCCAACGGTCATATCGAGGAATGGTTCCGGGAGCCCATGCCCAGCCTGGGGGGCCTGCCTCTCGTCAGACTCCTTGACGGCCACGACCCCCGGGAAACCCCACCCTGGCATGAAACGGTGTCGGATACCCTGACACTGCGGCAAAGCCGCACCGTGGACCTGAGAATTCGCGACAAGGACTTCCTGATCCACTTTGCCCCGTTTTCGCTACCTGACAGCGACCAGCAAGGCATCATTGCCAATATTTCCGACATCTCGGAGCTGCGGGAGCAGCAGCGCCAGCATCGCGAGGCCATCGACTTCATTTCCCACGATGTCCGTTCGCCTCTGGTGTCTCAGCTAGCGCTGATTGAACAGCTGAAACGCGACCCCAGCCATATTGAACAAAAGCAGCTGGAGCAATTGGGCAGGCTCGCCCGGCGAAGCTATCACCTGGCCGAGGAGTTCGTGCAGCTTGCCCGGGCCGAGCAGCTTACTGAAACCCGGTTTTACGAATGCGAGTTCCTCGCCATCGTTGAAAACGCCCGGGACAGCGTCAGTGAGCAAGCGGTGGAGAAACAGATACAGCTTCAGCTACAGGGTACGGAAGACCTTTGGCTCAGGGGTAACGCGGAGCTATTGGAGCGAGCGGTGATCAACCTGCTCACTAACGCGGTTCAGTACAGCCCCGAAGGCTCCGCAGTCAACATTCAGGTATTTCGAGCGGGGCATCAGGCGTGCCTGACCATCGCCGACGAAGGGTCTGGCATAGACCCCGAAGAGCTGCCATATCTGTTTGACCGTTACCGGCGTCAAAAAAGCAGCGAGCTGGCCGGAGTGCATGGCACCGGACTTGGTCTTTCCTTCGTGAAGACCGTTGTAGAGAAACACAGAGGAGAAATTTCGGTTTCCTCCACGCCGAGTGAAGGCTCTGCCTTCACTCTGAAATTGCCGATTGCCGACCCGCTGGCCTGAGGCCACATACCTTCAGGCTAACGGGCTGGACATGTCAGGAGCTTACGGACTTGCTCACCACTTCAGAGGGCTCGCTGATCAGCCCGTTAATATCCTCCACCTGAATCGTGAAATACCAGGTGCCATTCCCCAGGCCGCCCACTTCGTATGACATCTCGGCCTCCGAAGCCGCATTGGTGACAACCACTCTTTCGCTGAGGTTATCGGTGTCCTGACCGAACCGGATTACGTATTTGTCCAGTTCGCCCATTGGAATACTGTCGCCATTAACCCGAGTGAGCGGCGCACTCCAGCTTAGAACCGCAGTACGCGCGGGCGATGAACCCGATCCACTGGAACCGGCTTGTGATCCCGCACTGGCAGACTCAGAAGAACCACTCCCGCCACAACCGGTAAGCAAAATCCCTAAAGTAAACGCAGCAATCCATGCCGATGACATTTCTATGACGCGTTTTTTGTACATCCGGCACCATTATCTCATCGAATTTGTGAAATTTTATAAAACGGTGCGGATTATCGATGTGAAGTCTGTCACTTTCCAAGTTACGAAATCGTCAAGTTATTGTCGGTGCAAGGCTATTGAATAACGAGGTCGGCGCTGGTAACGCGGGGATTGCCCCCAACAATGCTTGCAACCGGTGACTGTCATTTGGCTGTTTTCTATCCCAGGGTACCGTTAGCCTGCTCTTTCATGGCCAGAATATCCCTGGGCGCCACACCCAGATCATTCCACTTTTCCGGATGGCAGGTGAACAGCAGGATCTGGTGGCGGTTGGCGGCATCGAACAGAATGCGCTTCATGTCTTCCAGGCGGTCTGTGTCGCTATGTACCAGTGTATCGTCCAGTATCACCAGGGTGGGCCTTCCAGCTTCGCGCAGCAGGTCTGCATAGGCCAGGCGGCTGATCAGACCCATCTGTTCGCGGGCACCGAAACTCAGTTCGGCGATCTGCCCCAGTTCGGTTCCCCGGGTGAAGGTACCTGGCCTCAGGTGTTCGTCCACTTCCAGGGTGGCGTGCGGGAACAGCAGTGATAGGTAGTGGTCCAGGTGCTTTTGCAGCGGGGCCTGCAGGCGCCGGGTCAGTGCCTGTCGCTTCTCGGTCAGCAATGAGAGCAGAAGGTTCAGCGCCTGGGCGCGGCGATGCAGTTCCTGGTAGCGGCGGTTGCATTGCTCGAGCTCGGCCACTTTTTCGTTGAATTGCTCTTCCAGGCCTTCGGCACCCCAGGCTTCCAGCCTTACCTGTATGTCTCTCAGTTCCCGGTGCCGTTGTTCCTGGGTCTGGCGCAGGTTGCTGATGCTGCGCTGGTAGCGTTCGATGTCCTGTTTCAGGATCGCCGGTCGGGCTTGCTGTATCTCTTGCTCACGGGCCTTCAGGGTGGTTTCCAGACGCTCCCGCTTGCCCTCAATTTCCGCCAGCTCCGTCGAGAGTATCCGGAGCTGTTTCTGGTGCTCCGGGTTTTGGACTTCGTCCTGCAGCTGTTGCCACTCGGATTGTCCATTGTCGCGGGCGTGGCGGCGGGTCAAAAGTTCCGTTTGGTGCTTGTGTTCCTCGGCCTCGGCTTCCGCCAGCCGGGTTTCGGCCCGGGTTCGTCCGACCTCTGCAGACTTCACGTCAATAACCTGAGACTGTTGTTCCGGCTCTGGCGAGGGACTGCGCTGCAATTGGGCTTTGGCTTTTTCCAGCTCGGATTCCGTTTCTTTCTGGTCCGCCAGGAGCTGATCGATGCCCACCGGTGCGACAGACTTGAGCAATTCGCGGGTATGCTGAAGCGTCCTTTCGGCCGCTTCCTGGGCTGCCGCGCGATGCTCGGCCTGCTGGACGGAGTCCACACCCAGAGCGGTCATTTGTTCGGTCAGGCTTTGCTCCAGCGCAGCGAGTTTACGGCGGGTACTGGCGAGGTCCTCACCACCCGGGGTGATTCCCAGCGTGCCCACACCCGGTATCACCAGACTGGAGTCCTCGAGCAGCTGTCGCTCGCCCTGCCCCTCAAGCGACTCCTCGTTCAGCGCCAGTCTGGCGCCCGGCTCAAGCCTCCACGTTAATCGGGTTGCGATGGATTGCGACCGGATTTTCTCTTCTTTCAGCTGACGCTCAGTGTTCTTCAGAACTTTCACTTCCGCTGCATCAACCTGATTCTGCCGCGACTGCTCCCTCGCTTGCGCCAGTTCTTGCTCATATTGACGGGCTTTCTCGAGGCTCTGGGTCAACGTCTGATTCTGCTGTCCGAGCCGGCAGACGTCCTGCTCGAGCCTGGAACGGATTTCCTGCAGTCGCGCGTGTTCAAGCCGCCTGGTGGCCTCCTCGTAAGCGGTTTTCGCTGCCTTGGCGCTGCTCGCAATGGAGGGGCTGCGGGCTTCAGCCTGCTCCAGTTCCCGCTGGGCTTTATCCAGTTCTGCTTTGCGAACGTCCAGTTTCTTGTTCAGGCTCTGCCGCTGCTCCTGGTTCTGCCACAACAGTTGCTGGTTGTTCTGCAGGTGGGTCAGAGTTTCTTTATCCCGGGCCTGTTGCTGTTCCAGCGCCTCGACTTGCCGGTACCGCTCTTTCGCCTGTTCAAGTTGCCGCTCGGCCTCTTCCCAGGGGCGTTCTTGCCGGGTGCGTTCGTAATCCTGCGTCAGTTTCCCAAGCCGGTCTACCTGCTCCTGGTATTTCTGGATGCGAGCCTGCAGTTCGTCGATTTCCCGCTGATGTTCTTCCCGCTCCTTCTCCAGCTTCTGGTAATCGCCACGGGGCTTGCCGGTGGGTGTAAAAAGTCCACTCCAGAGCGCTTTGACCTGTTCGATCAGTTCATCACCGCCGGTGCTGGCCACTTCACCGACCAGGGAATTGAGTGCGGATTTCAAGTGGCCGCCGGCATGCTCTACCGCCTGTTCGATGTTCTGTCCGGTTCCCTGTTCAACCCACAGCAACCCGGGTACGCCCCAGTGCTCGGGTTTGCTAACGCCTTTGGCGGAGAACTGGAAGCCCAAGAGTTCCGCGAGCTTTTCTTCGGCCTCGTCTTCGCTGTAGCTGTCCGAATCGATCTTTAGGTCGCAACGTTTGCGCTGGAGAAAGCTTTTGACCAGATGCCAGGACTTCTGCTGGGCGTCAAAGTCCAGCGTTATGGTCGGAGCTGCGGCAGAATCGCCCCAGGGACGAAGATCATCAACGGAGCTGGTCCGGTAACGCTCGAAAAAGGCAGCTCGGATGGCCCTCACCAGCGTGCTCTTGCCGGACTCGTTAGGGCCATGGATTAGGTTGAGGCCCGGCTCCAGATCGTCCATGACAAATGGCTGCCGGAACTGGCGAAGCTGCTCCACCTGCAGGCGACGGAGTATCACTCGCTGACCTCCCGTTTCCGGTCTTTCAGCAGCGCCGCCAGAATGGCGAGTGCATCTCGGGCGGTTTCAGTGTCGACGTTCTGTTGCAGGGTCCTGAGGTGTTCAATCACTTCCCCTACATAGCCATCCGCCTTCAGTGCGGCAATATCGTCATCGGTCGGCTCCAGCTGTAACCCGCTTCGATCACACTGGACACTCCGGAACCGGGCCTCCGCCACGGACAGCGCGTTAATCAGTTTCTCCTCACCGGCCAGGGTAATTGAACCTTCCAGGCGAAGATCAACCACGGAAGGCTCTGGTAGTGCCTGCAGCCTATCCAGCAGCTGGTCCAGATCAGATTCAACAGTCAGGATTTCCCGCCACTGGTGCCATTGGTAACGGGCAGTTTCCAGGGGCGTTACCTGCGGTGATTCTCCTGGCCTGGGCAGGTTGACGATCAAGGCGAAGCCGGCGCCGTTGTTCCGGAACCGCTCCGGCTCGGGTGTACCGCTGTACCAGGTGCGCTCATCAATCTGCTTGGTACCGTGCCAGTCACCAAGGGCGAGATAATCCAGGCGGGCTGTTCCTGCACGATTCGGCAATATGGGGTTAGTGGAATCAATCTCGTCCGGCAGCAGGCCCTGCACGCTGCCATGGGCAAGGCCAACCCGGACCAGGCCTTCCAGGGTTTCACAGGTGTTGAAGGTTTCCGTAAGGTCACTGTAGGTGATGCGTTGCGTCAAAGGGGCGCAGAGGATCGCCAGGCCTTGAGGTTCGAGATTGATAACGCCCGGCTCCAGAGCCAGATGGATATTATCTGGCACCGCGCCGAGGCGCTTCGCTCGTGTCCAGACGCTTTCCGCCAACGCAGCATCGTGATTGCCGGGCAGCATGACCCAGGGGCCTTTGAACGACCTGGTAGCGTTGAAAACACGGCGAATGGTTCGGTCCGAGACAGTCTGGGCATCAAAGACATCCCCCGCTACCAGGACCGCGTCGCACTGGCGCTCGTTGGCCAGCCGTGCGATTTTTTCAATGACCTCAAACCGGGCTTCAACCAGAGCTGCGCCGTCTTCTGCTTCGAAGCGACTGAACGCCCGCCCCATTTGCCAGTCCGCGGTGTGTAAGAACGTGGGCATGTTACCTTTCCTGGATCAGTACGAAACCGTGGGCTGTTAAAGCCACCGGGAACTTTGTAACAGATATCGTACCGACAGTCAGCGACAAATAATGCCGCAAAAGCAGCAAGCGAGCTAACCCGGAACTCAGCCTGCTTTGACGGGTTTGCGGCTTTTCTGGCTTTGGGCCGATTTCGCCGCTGCCGGCTTTCGGGTTGTACGCTTGGCAGTAACGGCCTTGGGTTTGCGTTGCAGGGGGGCTTCCGGTGCCGGCTGATTGCGCACATAGGAGCCGGGCGCCGGCTCAATGACTGGCAACTCGCCGTCTCCCGGCATTCTCGCCGGAACTTCACCGCCACTGAACTGCTCGGCCCACTTGACCCAGTCTGGCCACCAGGAGCCCTCAAACTGCTCCGCTCCGGTGAGCCACTCATCCGGTGACAGATCCGTGTTTTCGTTGATTCGATAGCCGTATTTGTGTTTTTCCGGCGGATTTATGATTCCAGCGATATGGCCAGAACCACCCAACACAAAACGAACGGGGCCGCCCAGATAGCGTGCCCCCTTGTAGCAGGACGCCCAGGGTGCAATGTGATCCTCAATGGCCGAAGCGAAATAGGCAGGCACTTTGACCTGTGAAAGATCGATCGGCGTTCCGGCAAGAGTGATGCCGCCAGGCTGACCCAGACGATTCTCAAGATACATATTGCGCAAGTAAAAACTGTGCATGGCGCCTGGTAGCCGGGTGCAGTCTGAATTCCAGTACAGCAGGTCAAAAGGCGGTGTGTCGCGGCCCAGCAGGTAATTGTTAATAAAGAAAGACCAGATCAGACTGTTGGCGCGCAACATATTGAAGGCGGTCGCCATTGAGGTGCCGTCAAGATAGCCCTGCTTCTTCATGGCCTTTTCCATCTTCTGGATCATGTCCTCGTCAATGAATACCTCCAGATCGCCAACGTCTGAAAAGTCCAGAAGGCTGTTGAAGAAGGTGGCGCTCTTCACGCGATCGTCGCCGCGGGCGGCCAGCCAGGCGAGTGCGCAACCCAACAGTGTCCCGCCGATGCAGTAACCGATGGTGTTGACTTCCCTCTCACCGGTAGCTTTTTGAACGGCATCCAGGGCCGCTACCGGCCCCTCAAGCATGTAATCCTCGAAGCCCTTGCTCGCGTGCTCCTTTCCCGGGTTAACCCAGGAAATAACGAACACCGTATGGCCTTTCTCGACCCAGTAGCGGATGAACGACTTTTTGGCGCCCAGGTCCAGAATGTAATACTTGTTGATCCAGGGTGGCACCACCAGAAGCGGCCGGCGATGCACTGTCTCCGTGGTTGGCCGGTACTGGATAAGCTGCATCAGATCGTTTTGATAGATGACATCACCCGGGGTATCGGCCAGGTTCTTGCCAACCTCAAAGGCATCCGGGTCTGTCATTCTGAACGAGAGCTGACCATCAGCTTCGTCAAGATCCCGAAGAAAATTGGCGAAGCCACGCACCAGGTTGCGCCCCCGGTTGTCGACCGTTGCTCGCAGCACTTCGGGATTGGTCAGAACAAAGTTGCTGGGTGAAAGCGCAGCAGTGATCTGGCTGGTAAAGAAGCGGACTTTTCGACGGTCGTGGTCATCAAGACCCCGGACATCATCAATAGTGTCGCTGACCCACCGGTCCGACATCAGGTAGGCCTGCTTGAGCAAATTGAAGTAGGCGACATCCGTCCAGGCATCATCCTTGAAGCGGCCATCTCCTCGTTCGGGTGCGGCTACTCGCATCGGCTCCCGGCTGATCAGGCTGGTCATCGCACCGCCTCCCAGAATGGTCGCGTTCTGCACCAGCCGCATCTGAGCGGTAATAACTGCATCTGGCTGGGAAGCGAATTTCATGGTAAAGCGAACGAACGGTGTTGCCATACTCTTCAGACTGACCGGGTTGGGGCGGCCGCCTTTCAAGCGCCTGAGCACAGAGCGCGCAAGCAGCCGGCCACCATGCTTCCCGGCGCTGACAAGGGACTTACGAACGCCTTGGGACTCCTCATCGCCACCGGAAGGTGACTTGACGGGTTTCGTGGACATGGATATTTTTCCTCGATTCACCAGTACTGCCTTGTTGAAATATCGTTGGAAGCAATGAAATCAAACTAGCAGAGGGAAGCGGGGGCAACAAGAAACCTGAGCGGTGTTCCGCTCAGGCTTTGCGAATGAATCTCTGCAGGCTGGGAGCAATCTCCTCTCGCCAGCGGCGGCCGTTGAACGTGCCGTAATGGCCAACTCCCGGCTGCAAGTGGTGCACGCGGCGGTCGTCCGGAATGTTGGTGCAGAGTGTGTGGGCGGCACGAGTCTGGCCGGGGCTGGAAATATCGTCTTTCTCGCCTTCTATGGTCATCAGCGCCGTTTTTCGAATGGCAGATGGGTCGACCAGCCTGCCACGGTGCTTGAAGCAGCCACGAGCCAGGTGAAACTCCTGGAAGACACGCTCAATGGTGTCAAGATAGTAGGCATCGGGGAGATCCATTACCGCCAGGTATTCGTCGTAGAACTCTCGGTGGCGGGCAACCTCTTCCGCATCATCATCGCGAATAGACCTGAACAGTCCCCGATAGGCATCCAGGTGACGGTCGAAGTTCATATTGATGAAGCCCGTCAGCTGTAAAAATCCGGGGTAAACTTTTCGCATGGTGCCCGGGTAAGGCGCCGGCACACTATGGATCAGGTTGCGTCTGAACCAGGAAAGTTTGTGTTTGCTGGCCAACTCGCAGGGTTCTGTCGGATCAACACGTCCATCTACCGGGCCGCTCATCAGGGCCAGAGAACGGGGGGCCGACGGGTGATCATCCTGAGCCATCAGCGCTGTTGCCGCCAGCACGGGCACGACCGGCTGGCAAACTGCGAGAACGTGGGTATCAGGCCCAATGTGATCAATAAACTCAATAACATAATCAATGTAGTCGTCGAGGCCGAAATTGCCTTCCGTAATCGGCACCATACTGGCGTCCCGCCAGTCTGTAATGTAAACGTCGTGCCCAGGCAACATGGCTTCCACAGTGCCTCTTAGAAGCGAAGCAAAATGGCCGGACAATGGCGCCACGATGAGCAGTTTGGGGTCTTCGGGACGATCAATGTTGCGCTGGAAGTGCTTCAGCTGGCAGAAGGGCTTGCGTTTGACGATGGTCTCGTTGACCAGAACCGTCTCGCCGTCGCAAACCGTTGTCTCCAGATTGAAGGCAGGCTTGGGATAGCGTCTGGTAAGATCCTCAAACACGTTGAGCGCCGAGGCAATACTGCGGGTTCCGGGTACTCTGGACCAGGGATTCAGCCGGTGACGAAGCATCTTGCTCTGGGTGCTGGCCAGCATGCGGGCCGGAGTCAGAGCAAGACGGCTCATTTCGTGCGTATAGTACATCATCATGCGCATGATCCTGGATGAGTTCAGTTGGTCCCTATCTGTGCCACTGCTCCCATTCCCTGGATACTGCCTCCCGACCCCTTCGGCCAGGCCAGATATTCTGGACAATGCGTTCAGCATACGCCTGTTTGCTTATCAACGCGAAGGTGCAAAAAAAAAGCAGATCAGTCAAAGACTGATCTGCTTTTATAAATGGTAGCGGGGGCTGGATTCGAACCAACGACCTTCGGGTTATGAGCCCGACGAGCTACCAGACTGCTCCACCCCGCATCAAAACTGGTTGTTTACCGGGTCACCCCCGATCAACGTGCGCGTATATTAAGGATTCGATCTCGCGCTGTCAATCAATATCTTCAAAGAGGTCTGTGCGGTATTGAAGTTCCTCCGGATCCGTCGACACGATTTGCCGGTAGAGACCCACCTCATCAATAACTTCCTGAACCGGCCGGAAGGAACGACGGTGCTCAGGTGTTGCTCCAAGACGGCGAAGTGCTTCCAAGTGCACCGGGGTTGGGTAGCCTTTGTGCTGCGCCAGGCCAAAGCCGGGGAATCGGGTTTCCAGTTCTTCCATCTCTCGGTCGCGGGTTACCTTGGCGATGATGGAAGCAGCGCTGATTGCCTGTACGCGGCTGTCACCTTTGATCACAGGCTCCGAGGGCCAGTGCCATTTGGGGCAACGATTCCCGTCTACCAGAACGTACTCGGGCGCAACGACGAGGCCGGCAACGGCGCGCTCCATCGCCAGCATAGTGGCCTGGTAGATGTTCAGCTTATCGATCTCATGGGCTTCACACCGGCCTATGCTCCAGGCTTGAGCATGCTTGAGGATTTCCTCGTAAAGGACATTCCGGCGCTTTTCGGTGAGTTTCTTGGAATCCGCCAGGCCGGCGATGGGCCGCCTCGGATCCAAAATAACAGCAGCAGTGACCACGGCGCCAATCAGCGGCCCCCGCCCGACTTCGTCTACACCGGCCAGAAGCGAGCCGGTGTAGCGACATTCAAATGGAAGCAAAGGAGTCTTGGGCATCAGTTTGGCCCTCCTTCCACCAGTTCCGAGATAGCCTGGGCTGCTTTCTCGTCGGCGCCCTGCCTGAGAGTATGATGCAGTTCGGTGAACGCTTCCGTGAGCCGGGCCCGCTCTTCGCTGTTCTCCAGGCGCTCAAGCACGGCAGCGCCAAGGCTTCCTGCGGTGGCATCGTCCTGTATCAGCTCAGGCACCAGTTGGCGTTTGGCCAGTAGGTTGGGGAGCGCCACGTGCGGCACTTTCACCAGTTTGGAGAGTAAGGCGTAACTGAGTCCGCTCAGGCGGTAACCCACCACCATGGGCTTTTTTAGGAGCATGGCTTCCAGAGTAGCCGTACCAGAAGCCAGCAGAACCACATCGGAAGCAGCCATCACATCCCGGGATCGCCCCCGGACAATAGTGACCGGCAATTTCACGTCCAGCGCATCCACCAAATCCCGGACCTGCTTCTCACGATCCCGGTTCACACAGGGAATCACCAACTGAAGATCCGGACGCCTCTCCTGAATCCAGCGGGCAGCCTCCAGAAACAGGGTTCCAAGGCGCTCCACCTCACCTGCCCGACTACCAGGCAGAATCGCCAGAACCGGCGCATTAGCATCAAGACCAAGGGATCCCCTCATCTTGAGGGTGTCCGGTTCCATGGGGATGCGGTCTGCCAGGGGGTGACCTACAAAAGCCACTGGCACCTGATGTTCCTCGTAAAACCGGGCCTCGAAGGGAAACAGGGTTAGCATGAGGTTGACGGATTTGGCGATTTTAAAGATCCGCTTCTGGCGCCAGGCCCACACCGAGGGGCTCACATAATGAACCGAGAGCATGCCGGCTTCACGGCAGCGCCGCTCGATGGCCAGTGTGAAATCCGGCGAATCAATGCCGATGACGACTTCCGGTGGTGTGGTAAAAAAGTAGTCGAGTAAGCGAGCCCGGATGCTGAACAGCTCGCGAATTCTACCGAGCACTTCCACCAGACCCATCACCGACAGGCGCTCCATGGGCACCAGGGAATGGAAGCCTTCGGCGATCATTTCGTCGCCACCGATCCCTGCAAACCGGGCATTGGGGTAACGACGCCGAAGGGAACGGATCAGGCCGGCACCGAGAATGTCTCCCGATGCCTCGCCAGCAATGATTCCGAAGGTGATATTGCGCTCGCTGATGATCGCGCTTGAAAGATGGTCCGTCACCGACTGGCTCCCGCCGGGTTAGCGGATGATGCCGCGGTCTGCCCCACGAAGGGAATCTATAAGAACCCGTACTTCCGGAACATCGGAATACTCTTTTTCCAGTTCTACAACCGCCTGCTCAGTGGTCAGGCCCTGGCGGTAGATTACCTTGTAGGCACGACGCAGCGCCAGCAGCACGTCCTTGCCGAATCCGCGGCGCCTAAGACCTTCCACGTTCATGCCATGGGGCTGAGCAGACTGGCCGCTGGCCATCACGTATGCGGGTATGTCTTTAAGTACGATACTGCCACCCGCAGCCATGCTGTGAGTGCCGATGTGGCAGAACTGATGCACCATGGTGCCACCACCCAGAATCGCGTAATCACCCACTGATACATGGCCTGCGAGTGTCGCGCAGTTGGCCAGGATGGTGTTGTCACCCACGATGCAGTCATGGGCCACATGCACGTAGGCCATCAGCAGATTGCCGCTGCCAATCCGGGTTTCGCCACGGTCCTGGACCGTACCCCGATGGATAGTGCAATTCTCGCGGATGACGTTGTTGTCACCGATGACCAGAGTTGTAGGTTCACCAGCGTATTTCTTGTCCTGGCACTCTTCACCAATGCTGCAAAACTGGAAAACACGATTGTTGCGGCCTATAACGGTTGGGCCTTTGACCACCACGTGGGAAAGAATTTCAGTACCGTCTCCAATTTCCACATCCGGGCCAATGTAACTCCAGGGGCCAACGGTAACGTTGTCCCCCAGCCTGGCTGACGGGTCTACAATCGCCTGAGGATGGACACCCGACCAGTCATTTGTCGCCATCAAACTTCTCTCTCAGCGGTCAGAATCTCTGCCACGCAGACAACGTCACCGTCGACCAGCGCGCGACAATCGAATTTATAGATACCACGCTTTCCGGAGATGAGTACCGACTCCATACAGAGTTGGTCTCCCGGCAAAACGGGGCGCTTCCAGCGCGCCTTGCTGGATCCCGCCAAGTATTGTACCACGCCATCAGAGGGTTTCCGGCCCACGGTCGCAAAACCGAGAATGCCTGAAAGCTGGGCCATGGCTTCAATGATCAGAACACCCGGCATGATCGGGTTGTTCGGAAAATGGCCCTGGAAGAACTCCTCGTTGAACGAAAGATTCTTATAGCCCTTGATCGACTTTCCCTTTTCGAGCTCCGTTACGCGATCCACTAGCAAAAACGGGTATCGGTGCGGCAGGTATTCAAGTATTTCTTTGGTGTTCATTATCATGTTGATCGGCCTCGGCCCTCTGATTTCTTTTCCAGTTCTTTAATACGTCGTGCCAAGGCATCAAGCTGGCGAAAACGTACGGCGTTCTTTCGCCATTGGCGGTTGGTATCCGCGCTGGTTCCGGAAGAGTACACGCCGGGCTCCCGGATATCACCAGTCACCAGGGTCATTCCAGTCAGGTGAACCTGGTCGCCAATCTCGAGATGGCCTGCAACGCCCGAAGCACCGCCAAAGACACAATGCCTGCCAATACGGGTACTGCCCGCAATCCCCACCATGGCGGCCATGGCGCTGTGATCCCCAATGCAGACGTTGTGAGCAATCTGAATAAGGTTGTCGAGCTTTACACCGTTACCAATGACGGTATCGTCGAGCGCTCCCCTATCGATGGTGGTGTTAGCGCCCACTTCCACATCATCACCAAGAATAACGCGGCCCAGTTGCGCAATGCGATGCCATACGCCCTTTTCATTGGCGAAACCAAAGCCGTCGGAGCCGATAACGGCGCCACTGAGAATGTGGCAGCGCTGTCCGAGCACAACGTCGTGAGCCAGAGTCACCCGCGGCCGGATAACCGTCCGGGCACCAATGCGAGTGCGGGCGCCAATGATCGAGCCCGCACCGATCACCGCTTTTTCGCCAATATCGGCCCCCGCTTCCACAACCACGTTCGGACCGATGCAGGCGTCCTCAGCCAGAATTGCCGAGGGGTCAATCACTGCGGTCGGATGAACGCCTGGAGAGGCGACCGGAGCCGGATCAAACCAGTGACTGAGGCGAGCATAACCGAGGTAAGGGTTTTCCAGTAACAGGACGTTTGTAGGAGCGTCTTTTGCAGTGGCGGGAGACGCAATGACAGCCGAAGCATGAGTGTCAGCCAGATATTTGGCATAGGACGGGTTAGCCAGGAAACTGATCTGGCCAGGCCCGGCTGCCTGCAGTGTTGCCAGCCCTGAAACCCGCACATCAGGATCGCCCCGCAGCTCTGCACCCAGGGCTCTGGCAATCTCCCCCAGGGAGTAAGACCTATCTGTCATCGCGTGCTCCCAAGCAACTTTCCGGGCACCGGAGTACCCGTGACGGGTTAGCGGTTCAGTTTGTCGAGAAGCTGAGAGGTCAGATTCATTTCCGGCTTCACATAAACGACCGCCTCACTCGGCAGAATCAGGTCGAGATCATTATCCTCAAGAAGCTCTTTCACAGCCGCGTCCACTTCCGGGCGGGCCTCTTCCAGGAACGCCTGCTTGCGCTGATTGACGGTAGAATCGAGCCGCTGCTTGAGGAAGTTGAACTCCTTTACTTTTTCCTGGAATTCACCGGCAAGTTTGTTACGTTCGGTCTCATTCATCATGGCGCCGTCTTTTTCGAGGCGCTCCTTGAGTTTGCGGGCTTCTTCCTGAACTTCACGGACCTTGGCTTCATCGCCGGCAAAATCCTTCTGGAGCGTTTCGCTGAAGGCCTTGGCATCGTTTGAAGAAAACAGTGCCTGCCGCAAATCGACTACTCCAATACGGGTTTCTGCCATGGCAGGCACTGAAAACGCCATAATCACAGCGGCGAACATCAATATGAATCGGGACATTGGTTTTCTCCTGGTTTTCATCCGTAGGTTGTTATTATCCATGCTTTAGAAGGTCTGGCCCAGAGAGAACTGGAACATCTGAGTGTCGTCACCGGGTTTGTCGTTCAGCGGCATCGCCAGACTGAAGGCTAGCGGGCCGACAGCAGTAATCCACTGGAAGCCGACACCAGCAGACAGGCGGACTTCTCCCAGCTCCGGATCAAACCCGCGTTCCGTGTCAAAAACCTGACCGGCATCGAGGAAGAACGATGTCCTCATTGAGCGGGTGTCGCCAGCGAAGGGGGTCGGAAAAATCAACTCAAGACTGCCTTCGGTGAGCAGGTTGCCACCAAACGGGTCCGGATCAGAAAAGTCGTTGGGATTATTCGTTGC
The DNA here is from genome assembly GCF_048269445.1 of Marinobacter sp. Lineage (GTDB taxonomy): Bacteria > Pseudomonadota > Gammaproteobacteria > Pseudomonadales > Oleiphilaceae > Marinobacter. The sequence continues at coordinate 76,148 of NZ_JBLXIQ010000002.1, forward strand.
CCGGTTGCCCAGGGAGTTGGACTGGTAACCACGCACCGAGCCATAACCCCCAGTGTAGAAATGCTCATAGAATGGCATCTGGGTGCGATCCCCATAGCCGTCACCATAGCCAATATCCGATCGCGCGCGAAACACCCAACGATTATTATCGGTAATCGGGTAATAGAAATCGGTCTTGTGGCTCACTTTGTAGAAGGTCAGATCACTGCCCGGTACCGCCACGTCCAGTGACAGGGACTGGCTGTAGCCATCAGAGGGCAACACGCCCCGGTTGAGGGTGCTGCGGCGCCAGCTGCCGAACAGGAAGAAGTTATTAAAGGTGTCCCCTTCTTCATCAATAAACTCCATCACCTCCTGGGAGGTGAAGAGTCCTTCTTTCAGGTTGGACTGGGTGAAGCCCGCACCGAAGTTCAGGCGGGTGATGCTGTCGGTCGGATAGCCAAAGGTGACACGGCCACCATATTCGTCCAGCAGGAAAGATGAAATGTCTTCATCTTCATAGTCGGTTTCGCGGGCAAATACGCTGAAGCCACGGCTCACACCATCCACGGTGTAGTAGGGGTCCAGATAGGAAATATTTGCACTCTTTACCGAATCACTGACGTTCACGCCAAATGAGACGCGCTTGCCACTACCGAAGAAGTTATTCTCGGAAACATTGGCACCAAGAATGACCCCGGAATCCTGAGAGAAACCTACGGATGCCGACAAGCTGCCCGTTGGCTGTTCTTCCACCGAGTAATTCACGTCGACCAGGTCGTCGGTACCCGGAACCGGAACCGTCTCTACGTCCACTGTTTTGAAGAAACCGAGGCGCTCCAGTTTGGTCTTCGAGAATTCGATGCGGTCTGAAGAGGCAACACCGCCTTCCATCTGGGTCATTTCCTGGCGAAGCACATCATCACGAGTGGAAACGTTTCCATCGAAATTAACCCGACGCACATAGGCCCGCTTGCCCGGTTCTACGAAAAAGGTGACCGCAGCGGTATTGCCCTCGCCCGGCTCAGGAACGGCGTTGACGTTGGCAAAGGCATAACCCTCACGGCCAAGCCTGAAAGCCAGGGCCTCAGATATGGCTGTCATGCGGGAACGGGAGAAAACGTCGCCGTCTTTCACCGGTATCAGTGACCGCAGTTCTTCCTCGCCCACAATCAGGTCACCACGCAAATTGATCTCCGAGATGGTGTACTGGGGCCCTTCGTTCAGGGCGATGGCGATAAAGACCTTCTGTTTGTCCGGCGAGATGGAGACCTGACTGGACTCCACATTAAAGTCCAGGTAGCCGCGATCTAGATAAAATGAGCGCAGTGACTCCAGATCACCGCTGAGACGCTCTCGCGCATATTTGTCCGAGTTCGTAATCGAGTTCCACCAACTCGTGGTCTGCAGTTCAAACAAGTCCTTCAGCTCTTCGTCGCTGAAGTCCCTATTCCCGATCAGGTTGATGTGGTGTATCGCCGCCACAGTGCCTTCGTTGATGTCCAGGCGGATTGAAACGCGATTCCGTGGCAATTCCTCCGCTGTTGCCTTCACCCGGGCGTTGTAACGCCCCTGAGCGATGTAGGAACGCAGGATTTCCAGCTCAAGACGCTCAAGGGTCGCGCGCCGGAAGACCTGGCCCTCCTGAAGACCGGCACCCGCCAGGGCATCCATCAACATCTCGGTTTCGATGTTCTTGTTACCCTCGATCTCAATGTTGCTGATGGAAGGTCGTTCACGAACCGTCACGATAAGAACGCCAGCATCGCGGCTGGCCTCAATGTCGGTGAACAACCCGGTACGGAACAGGGACTTGATCGCATCGGCCAGCTCAGTCTCATCAACCTGCTCACCGATGTTCACGGGAAACGCAGAAAAAACGGTACCCGCAGAAACCCTTTGCAGGCCCTCTACCTCGATATCCGCAACTGTGAACTGGTCTGCAAGTGCTGGCTTCAGGCCGGACAGGGCCACAGCGAGGCCAACGGCTACACTTAGTAGAGAACGTCTCATTCAAATATTTCGCCTGGTTAATGCGCGTAAGGAGCCCGCAATTCTCACAACCGCATCAGGTCGTTGTAAAGAGCAAACACCATTAATGTGAGGATCATTGCCATACCAATTCGTAACCCGAACGCCTGAACCTGCTCGGAAAGTGGCTTTCCTCGCAGGGCTTCGATGGTGTAATACACAATATGACCACCATCGAGCACTGGCACTGGCAGCAGATTCAGGATGCCGAGACTCACGCTGAGATAGGCCAGAAAGCGCACAAAATCCTCAAATCCGGAACTAACACTGGCTTCAGCAACCCTGGCAATGGTGATGGGCCCGCTAAGATTGGTGGGTGACAGAAGGCCAGTGACCATCTTCTTGATGGCCACGAGAGTCAGCCGGGTGTCGCCCCAAGTTTCACTGAGGGCAACGGGAACCGCCGCAAACGGACCATAGCTGACTTCGCGTAGCGCTTCATCCGGCCATGAGATAGCTTCAACACCGGCACCAATAAAGCCAATTGACTCGCCACTCTCCTCGCTTTTCGTTTCCGGCGTAAGGCTGATTGAGCGTTCCGAGCCATTGCGGTCAACTGTTACCTCTAGCGTCTGTTCAGGCGCATTGCGGATGAACTCAACCAGATCAAACCAACTACTGATGGGCTCTCCGTTAACGGCAACAACACGATCCCCGGTTTGCAGGCCGGCCGCCTGAGCCCTGCCACCCTCTGAAATCTGGCCCAGCACCGGAGGCACCGCGGGGCGCCAAGGTGTAATACCGAATTCCGCCAGCGGGTTCGGAGTATCGTCGCTCAAGCCCCAGCCGGCAAGCTCTCCGCTGACCGTGCCACGGGCACCACCATTAGATACCTCCAAGGAAATCAGGCCCTGCTCGCCGGTTCGCTCCAGAATACGCATGTTGACGTCTCGCCATGAGGCAACCCGGTGACCATCGACAGAATGGATCTCCATGCCTTCACGCAAACCGACGCGCTCGGCCACACTATCATCGGCCACCTGCCCCACGATGGGAGCAACATGGGTAACGCCGACCACACTCAGCAACCAGTAGGCGAAAATCGCAAAAATAAAGTTTGCCAATGGGCCTGCCGCGGCAATGGCAATACGACGGGACGGAGGCTTGGACGTAAAGGCTTGGTCTTTCAGCTCTTCGGGTACCGGCCCTTCCCGCTCGTCCAGCATTTTGACATAGCCGCCAAGCGGAATGGCGGCTATGGCGAATTCGGTACCGTGTTTGTCGTACCAGGAATACAGCGGCTTTCCGAAACCAACGGAGAAGCGGAGCACTTTCACACCACACCGGCGGGCAACCCAAAAATGACCGTACTCGTGCAGGGTCACGAGGATGCCCAGGGTCAGTGCAAGTGCGAGGACGGTTTCAATAATCTGCATATCGTTCCTGATTGTTGGCTTCAGCCGGGTGGCAAACCGCTGCGAGTATCAGACAGTTAACAGACCGATCTGTTCCCGTGCCCGGGCCCGGGCTTCAGTGTCCTTGGCGAAGATAACCTCAAAACTGTCAGCTGGCTCAACCGCGGTTGCACCCAGCGTGCGCTCTATAATAACGGGGATATCGGCAAAACAAAGGTTACCTTCAAGAAAAGCGGCAACCGCCACTTCATTTGCTGCGTTCAAAACGGCCGGTGCCGTGCCCCCGGCCTCGAAGGCTTCTGCAGCCAGACGCAGGCAGGGGAAGCGAACCAGGTCCGGGCGCTCGAAATGGAACCGGCCGATGGCGAACAGGTCCACTGGTGCAACGCCCGCATCAATACGCTCCGGCCAAGCCAGACCATTGGCAATGGGGGTTCTCATATCCGGGCTGCCAAGCTGGGCAAGCACAGATCCGTCCGCATACTCCACCATGGAGTGGATAATGCTCTCCGGGTGAACATGCACTTCCACCCGCTCCGGCGTTGTATTGAACAACCAGCAGGCCTCAATCAACTCCAGGCCTTTGTTCATCAGCGTTGCTGAATCAACGGAAATCTTCTGACCCATCGACCAATTCGGATGGGCACAGGCTTGCGAAGGCGTTACCGACCGAAGTGCTTCGGCACTGTGTTCGCGGAACGGCCCGCCGGAGGCCGTCAGCAGAATTCGGGTAATGCCGGCGCCGGCAGGGTCCCGGATTTTATCGACCGGCATACATTGGAAAATGGCGTTGTGTTCGGAATCGATAGGCAGGAGTTCTGCGCCAGCTTCGGCCACGGCGTCCATAAACAGCTTGCCGGACATCACCAGCGCTTCCTTGTTGGCCAGCAAGACCCGCTTGCTGGCCCGCACGGCGGCGAGCGTCGGCAAAAGCCCTGCAGCGCCAACAATAGCAGCCATCACGGTATCAATTTCCGGAGCCGAGGCGACCAGGCACAACCCTTCCATGCCACTCAGAACCTGAATGTCCGGCAAATCGGACAGTAACCCGGCAAGCGTTTGCGCCGCCCCGGGATCCGCCATAACAGCCACCCGGGGTTTGAATTCGCGGCACAACATCGCGAGCTCTTCCACACGGGTACTGGCTGTCAGCGCATAGACCGAGAATCGGTCAGGGTGCCGGCGAATGACATCCAGCGTACTCAGGCCGATGGAGCCAGTGGCTCCCAATATACTGATACGGCGGGTTACCTCAGTTACCATAGTCACCACTGTCCGGCTGTCAGCCAACCCAGCTGGGTAATGATCAGGGCAAACACAGGAATGGCGGCGGTAAGGCTGTCAATCCGGTCCATTATGCCCCCATGGCCGGGCAGTAGCTGGCTGCTGTCCTTGATGCCACGAAAGCGTTTGAGCATGCTTTCCAGCAAATCGCCCAGCACCGAGACAAACCCGGTTATCAGGCTGGCGGCGACCAGCAGCAGGGTCTCGCCAGTTCCAGCGGAAGCGATGAAGCTCACCAACAGGGCGAAAACGCCCACGGCCACTAGCCCACCCCAGACACCTGCCCAGGATTTGCCGGGGCTGACCCGCGGCGCCAGCTTGGACTTACCAAAGGCCCGTCCGGCGAAGTAGGCGCCGATATCCGCAACCCAGACCACACAGAAGACGTACAGAATAAGGAGAAGGTTATTGGTGCTGTCACCAAACTGGAACCCACCGGTGCGTAAATGGTTCAACCCGACCCATGCGGGCACCAGAACAAGCAGCCCCATAACCGCTCGCGCGGCCAGACTGCCCCATTTTTCCGAGCCCGCTGGGTAGCTGCGAACCAGCAGAAAACAGATAAACCACCAGGCGAGCGCCATCCAGAGCACCGCAACAATAGGAACGTTCAGCAAGCCATACAGGATGGACGCAGTCGCCAGAGCATACGCCACACGGCCCGGAGTGCTCTCAATGCCGGACATGTTCGCCCATTCCCAGGCCCCCACGGTAATGATGGCACCCGTAAAGAGCGCAAAACCCAGGGGCGGGAGGAAGAAAATCCCGCCAATGGCAATGGGGGCGAGGATCAGTGCGGTAATAATTCGGGTCTTTAACACAGTTAACGTCGCTATCGTTCGTTATTGTTGTGAGGCCTTGGCCGTTATCTGATCATCTGTCTGGCCAAAACGACGCTGGCGACCGGCGTAAGCCTGGAGAGCCTTGCGCATTTCCTCTTCCTGGAAATCGGGCCAGTACACCGGTGAGAAATAGAGTTCTGTATAGGCCAGGTGCCACAGCATAAAATTGCTGATGCGCTGCTCACCGGCTGTCCGGATCAACAGATCCGGCATCGGCAGATCACCAATGCTGAGGTGCTGCTGGATAAGATCATCGGTGATATCAGAAGGTGCCAACTGCCCCGCCCGGACCTGCTCGGCAACCTGGCGCGTCGCCTGAGTGATATCCCAGTGACCGCCGTAATTTGCGGCTATCACCAGGGTCATACGGGAATTATCGCGGGTCAGTTCTTCCGCTATCTCCATGTGCTCACGCAAGGCGGAGCTGAAGGCGGAGCGGTCGCCAATGATTCTGAGGCGAATGTCATTGCGATGGAGCTTGCGTACTTCCCGCTCCAGGGCAAACAGGAAAAGCTTCATCAGTGCGGAAACTTCATCCTTGGGGCGGCGCCAGTTTTCGCTGGAGAAGGCAAAAAGGGTGAGTACTTCCACGCCTTCACGAGCGCAGGTTTCCACGACTGCCCTGACTGCATCCACCCCGGCCCTGTGGCCAGCTACTCCCTTGAGCCGGCGGGCCTTGGCCCACCGGTTATTACCGTCCATGATAATGGCCACATGCCGGGGCCGGCTGTCTGCCGACACCGGAATCCCTGCGGATACATTTCCCGTCATGAAATCCCCTGTGCGGCCGGGGCGCGTGGTTGCACCGGCCTTTCAATTCGCTTGCAAGTGAACCCGGGCAGTTAGACTGCCATCAGGTCCTCTTCTTTGGCCTTGAGCATCTTCTCGACTTCGGCGATGTAGCGGTCGGTCAGCTTCTGGATATCTTCCTCGCCCTTGCGCTCGTCGTCTTCGGTGATTTCCTTTTCCTTAAGCAGCTCTTTAATCATGCTGTTGGCGTCTCTGCGAGCGTTGCGAACAGACACTCGACCGTGCTCGGCATCGGCTTTCGCCTGCTTGACCATTTCCTTACGGGTTTCTTCGGTCAGCATAGGCATCGGAATGCGAATGATGTCGCCACTGGTGGCGGGGTTGAGGCCCAGGTCAGAGCTCATGATGGCCTTCTCGATGGTCGGCATCAGGTTCTTCTCCCAGGGGGAGACGGTCAGAGTCCGGTTGTCTTCAACATTGACACTGGCGACCTGCTTCAGCGGCGTCTCCTGGCCATAGTAGTTCACCATGACACTGTCCAGGATGGACGGGTGCGCCCGGCCGGTGCGGATCTTGTTAAATGCCGAGTGCAAAGACTCCAGGCTCTTCTTCATTTTCTTTTCGGCTTCTTCTTTGATGTCGTTAATCACTTCAGCGTCCTCAATTCGTTCGTCATGTCATTCAGTAATCTGGCCCCTTAGAAATGCAGTGGTCAAGGGGCCCGGGCAACGATGTTATTCGATCAGTGTACCTTCTTTTTCGCCGGTTACGATGCGAATCAGAGCGCCTGCGCGGTTCATGTCGAATACCCGTAGCGGCATGTGGTGATCCCGTGCGAGACAGATCGCGGTCAGGTCCATCACGCCCAGCTTCTTGTCCAGGACCTCATCGTAGGTGAGGTTGTCGTATTTCTCGGCACTGCTGTCCAGGTGTGGATCCGCAGAGTATACGCCATCCACCTTGGTGGCCTTGAGCACCGCATCCGCCTCAATTTCGATACCACGGAGGCAAGCGGCTGAATCGGTGGTAAAGAAGGGGTTTCCGGTGCCGGCACAGAAGATCACCACATCACCATCTTTCAGGTCCCGTACCGCCCGGCGGCGATCGTAATGCTCGACAATCCCGCTCATGGGGATTGCAGACATCACGCGGGTCCGGATGTTCGAACGCTCAAGGGCATCACGCATGGCCAGGCCATTCATAACGGTTGCCAGCATTCCCATGTGGTCACCGGTCACCCGATCCATGCCGGCCGCATTCAGGGCGGCGCCCCGGAACAGGTTTCCACCACCGATAACCAGGCCTACCTGGACACCAATGCCGATCAGCGCACCAATTTCCAGTGCCATGCGGTCAAGAACTTTGGGATCAATACCGAAATCGTGTTCCCCCATCAGGGCCTCGCCACTGAGCTTGAGCAGAACACGCTTGTATCTGGGCTGGGTTTTGGATGATGTCGGCATGGTGATCCCCTTTTCGTCTGTTGGCTGCTATCCGGCGTGATACCCGTTGCAGGCTTGTATCTGACATACTCCTCGAAAAAAGGGGTATCTCAGATACAAGCCCGCCACGAGAGCCGAAAATTCCCGGCTAACGTGGCAGACTCAGCTGGTGCAGCGGCTATGAGCCCGCCACACCAAATAGAAGGATCAGGCCTTGCCTGTGCCGGCTGCAGCAGCAACCTCGGCAGCAAAGTCCACTTCTTCCTTCTCGATGCCTTCACCCACTTCCAGGCGAACGAAGCTGACCAGTTCGCCACCGACGGACTTGATCAGTTCACCCACGGTCTGGTCCGGATTCTTGACGAAAGGCTGTTCAACAAGGCTGTTTTCCTTGAGGAACTTCTTGATACGGCCGCCCATCATCTTCTCGACAATTTCGGCAGGCTTGCCTTCCATATCCGGCTGGGCCTTGATGACTTCTTTCTCTTTCTCAAGCTCTTCGGCAGGCATTTCTTCGGGCTTGCCAACGCGCGGGTTAACGGCCGCAGCGTGCATGGCGATGTCGCGAGCAACTTCCGGATCACCGGCGGTCAGGGCAACAACAGAAGCGATCTTGTTGGTGCTGTGGACATAGCCACCCACAACCGGTCCTTCAACCTTAACGATGCGACGCACGGTGATGTTCTCTCCGATCTTCTGAACCAGCGCCTCGCGCTTGGCTTCCAGATCGCCTTCCATCAGCTTGGCAACGTCGGTTTCGCCTTTTTCGAAAGCGACATTCAAAACATCGTTGGCGAAATTGACGAAGTTGTCGTCACGGGCAACGAAGTCGGTTTCTGAGTTAACTTCCAGAATGTAGGCAACGGTGTTGTCATCAGAGATCTTGATCAGAGACACACCTTCAGCGGCAGTACGGCCAGCTTTCTTGGCAGCCTTCAGACCGGAAGACTTACGCAGCTCTTCGATTGCAGCGTCTACACTTCCTTCAGCTTCCACGAGTGCTTTTTTGCACTCCATCATGCCAAGGCCGGTACGCTCACGCAGCTCTTTGACCATTGCAGCGGTAATTGCAGCCATGTTCAATCCTCTCAACTGTTCCGAATTCGGTGGGTAGGTATGCCCGAAGCAAACCCGGGCATACCTTACATCTCAAACGTGAAGGTATAGCGTCACTCAGCGGCTGGAGCAGCGCCTTCAGCGTCTTCGCTGACTTCAATAAACTCGTCAGCTCCGGCACCGCCAGACTGGGCGGCTTCGATGCAGGTGTTTGCCACGGCTTGCACGTAAATCTGGATAGCACGAATGGCATCATCGTTACCCGGAATGACGTAATCAACACCGTCCGGATCGCTGTTGGTATCCACTACACCGATAACAGGAATGCCAAGCTTGTTGGCTTCCTTGATAGCGATACGCTCGTGGTCCACGTCGATTACAAACATGGCATCCGGCAGGCCGCCCATGTCCTTGATACCGCCAATAGAGCGCTCAAGGCGGTCCATTTCACGGGTACGGTCCAGAGCTTCTTTCTTGGTCAGCTTGTCGAAGGTGCCGTCCTTGCTCTGGGCTTCCAGATCACGGTAGCGACGGATAGACTGACGAATGGTCTTGTAGTTGGTCAGCATGCCACCGAGCCAGCGGTGGTTTACGAACGGCTGACCGGAACGCTCGGCTTCTTCCTTGATGATCTTGGCCGCGGCACGCTTGGTACCAACGAACAGGATCTTGTTCTTGTTCTCTGCCAGCTGCTGAACGAACTTCAGCGCATCGTTCATGGCAGGAACAGTCTGCTCAAGGTTGATGATATGAATCTTGTTACGGGCGCCGAAGATGAACTTCGACATTTTCGGGTTCCAGTAACGGGTCTGGTGACCGAAGTGAGCACCTGCTTTGAGCAGGTCACGCATATTTACCTGAGCCATGATAATTACCTTTTTAGCTTCGGGTTAGTCCTCCACGTATCCGATTACCCCAACCTGGCTCCTTATATAAAGCAGGAGCAGGCACCCTGGGATAACGTGCCGACACGTGTGTGAATTTGCCGGATTCGTTTCCGGCGGGCGCGTTTATACCACAAACGGGGCGGCAAACGCCATTATTTTTGAGAGCCTCCTTCCTTGTACCCGGGCATCAGGCCCCTTAAAATGCCGGTTTGATACAAATCAACGGGAAGCCCAATGCAGGTATCGATCAAGACTCCGGAAGAAATCGAAAAGATGCGCGTCGCAGGCCGCCTGGCGGCCAATGTTCTCGAGATGATCGGTGAACACGTCAAGCCTGGCGTATCCACCGAAGAGCTCGACCGGATTTGCCACGATTACATTGTGAACGAGCAGAAGGCCATTCCGGCCCCGCTCAACTACAAGGGATTTCCGAAATCCATCTGCACCTCGGTCAACCACGTCATCTGCCATGGCATCCCTTCCGAGAAGAAAACTCTCAAGGACGGAGACATCCTTAACATCGATGTGACCGTAATAAAGGATGGCTACCACGGCGACACCAGCAAGATGTGGATTGTCGGCAAGCCGAAACCGGGCACCGAGCGCCTGATCCAGATAACCCAGGAATGCCTATATAAGGGCATTGAGCTGGTGAAGCCGGGAACCCGCCTCGGTGATATCGGCCACGTGATCCAACAGCATGCCGAGAAACACCGTTATTCGGTGGTGAGAGATTACTGCGGCCATGGTATCGGCGCGGTATTCCATGAGGAACCCCAGGTGATGCACTACGGAAAGCCCGGCACCGGCATGGAACTACAGGAAGGTATGACTTTTACCATTGAGCCCATGATCAACCAGGGCAAATACCAGACCAAGCTGTTGCCAGACGGATGGACGGTGGTCACCAAGGATCACAAGCTGTCTGCGCAGTGGGAACACACCATCCTTGTGACTGCAGACGGCCACGAGGTTCTTACCAAGCGATCGGAAGAGTCCTTCTAAGTGGACGGAAGCGAGCTGGAATCCCGCATCAGCAATGATCCCTCTCCCGTTAAGGCTGCCCGGGAGCTGCTAAAGCAAAGGTATAACGCCGATGCCGAGGCTTTCAAGCAGGGTGCCGATGTTCGCGCCCTTGTCCATTCCAGGGCTGACACAGTGGATACCGTTCTGAGACTGATCTGGAACCGCTATCCCTTCTCAAGCTCGCCGGATATCGCCCTGATTGCCGTGGGTGGCTATGGCCGGGGCGAGCTTCACCCCCACTCCGATATTGACCTGCTAATCCTTACCCGAGACGGCATTCAAGACCGCTGGCACGACGATCTCGGCGCCTTCGTTACGCTGCTCTGGGATCTTAGGCTTGATATTGGCCACAGTGTTCGCAGTGTTGAGGAGAGCAAGGCCGCTGCCCGCGAAGACATCACCATTCTGACCAATCTGCTTGAGACCAGAACCATTGCGGGGCCGGATGAGTTGCGCATGGAGCTCAGCGAGCAGGTGTATTCCGATGAGGTCAGCACCGATCGAGACTACTTCATCGCCAAGCGGGAAGAGCAGCAGCACCGGCATCAGAAATACGGCGATACCGAGTACAACCTCGAACCCAACGTAAAAGGCTCTCCGGGCGCTCTTCGGGATATCCAGACCATCGGCTGGATCACCAAGCGGCATTTCGGCCTGCAGAATATCGCCGACCTCACTCGCTTCAGCATCCTGACCGAAGAAGAGCACCAGATCCTGCTCCAGGGTGAAACCTTCCTGTGGCAGCTGCGCTATGGTCTTCAGCTTCTGGCAGACCGGAACGAGAACCGGCTTCTGTTTGATCACCAGCGAGCCCTGGCCCAGATGCTTGGTTACAAGGATGAAGGCAAACGCCTCGGTGTTGAGCTGATGATGCAGTCCTACTACCGGACCGTTCTTGCCCTCGCAGAGCTGGCCGATGTGATTTTGCAGTATTACGACGAGGCGATCCTCGGCAGCGCTTCAGAGGACGCAATCCAGCCGATCAACAAACGCTTCCAGATTCGCAACTACTATATAGAAGCGGTCAACAACCAGGTCTTTGCCTACGCGCCTTACGCCATCATGGAAATCTTTGTGCTGATGGCGCAGCACCCCGAAATCAAGGGCATTCGGGCCACCACGATTCGTTCCCTGCGGGCACACCGGCACCTGATTGATGACGCCTTCCGTTCCGATCTGGCGGTAACCACATTGTTCATGGAGCTGTTGAGAACCCCCCATGCGCTGGACCAGACCCTGTCCGCCATGAAAAAGTACAGCGTGCTTGGCCGCTACCTGCCAGAGTTCGGCCAGATCATCGGCCAGATGCAGCACGACCTGTTCCACATTTACACGGTGGATGCCCACACCATGCGGGTGATCCGGAACATGGTCAGGCTGAACGGAACGGAAGCTCAGACAGAGTACCCCCTGGCTTCCCGCCTGATTCACCGGCTGCCAAAACTGGAAACCCTGTACATTGCCGGCATTTACCATGACGTTGCCAAAGGCCGGGGCGGCGACCATTCAGAACTGGGCGCCATAGACGCAGAAGCCTTCTGCAAACGCCATCACCTCAGTGAGCGGGATACCCAGTTAGTTTCCTGGCTGGTTGAAAACCACCTGCTAATGTCCATGACCGCCCAGCGCAAGGACATCTCGGACCCGGACATCATCCACGGCTTTGCCAGGGCGGTGCCAAGCCAGGCGCATCTGGATTACCTGTACGTGCTGACCGTTTGTGACATCAGCGCGACCAATCCCAAGCTCTGGAATACGTGGCGCGCATCGCTCTTGCGCCAGCTGTATATCGAGGCGAAGCGGGCATTGCGGCGCGGAACGGAAACGCCCATCGACCGGCAGGAGTGGGTGCGCGCCACCCAGTCCGAAGCCAGGGAGATCCTGCACGCCCAGAACATGACCGACGAACAGATTGATGCCATCTGGGACACCGTGGACGAGGACTACTTCCTCCAGGATTCGACCGTGGATATCGCCTGGCAAACGGCCGCCATAATCCGCCATGGCGATAACCCGGACCCACTAGTGTTGATTCGCGACACCCGGGGCGGCCCCACCGATGGTTATTCCCAGATCATCATTTACATGAAAGATCGGGTGGCCCTGTTTGCCGCGACCACGGCGGTGCTGGAGCAGCTCAACCTGAACATCGTGGATGCGCGGATCAGTTCCAGCGAAGGCCCCTACTCCATCAGTTCTTACGTTGTGCTGGATGAGAAGGGCCAGCCCCTGGGAACTGACCCTGCCCGCAAGGAGCGCACACGCAAGCGCCTGATTGAGGAACTGGACGACCCCGATGACTACCCGGACATCATTCATCGGCGCACGCCACGGCAACTGAAACATTTCGCCTTCCCGACGGAAGTGACGTTTTCCAACGACACCATCAACCAGCGCACGGTGATGGAAGTGGTTACCCCGGACCGACCCGGCCTACTGGCCCGAATTGGGCAGGTGTTGCTGGAGCATCGCGTGCGCCTGAGCAACGCCAAGATTGCCACCCTGGGCGAGCGGGTTGAGGACGTTTTCTTCGTGACCGACGAGCACGGCGAACCTATCCGGGACCCGGCCGTGTGTCAGGCGCTGCAGGAAGACCTCTGTAAAATGCTGGACGATATTCAATGAATCCGAATCTGGACAGACTTCACCCTTACCCGTTTGAAAAGCTGGCAAAGCTTAAAGCCGGCGTTTCCGTGCCCGACCATCTCCGACCAATCTCACTGGGCATTGGCGAGCCAAAACACCCTTCTCCGGACTTCGTAAAGCAAATCATTGCGAACAACCTGGACAGGCTCGCCAATTACCCCACCACCCGGGGAACCGACGAACTCCGTGAGGCGATCAGCAAGTGGGCAACCCATCGCTTTAATCTGAAATCGGGCTCGCTCAGCCCGGCCCGCCATATTGTGCCGGTAAACGGAACCCGCGAAGCCATCTTCTCCCTGGTGCAGGCCGTAGTGGATGCCAGCAAGCCGGCCACCGTGGTGAGCCCTAACCCATTTTACCAGGTGTACGAAGGCGCGGCGTTCCTGGCGGGCGCTACACCCGTTTATTTGCCTTGCGACGGCTCCAACGGTTTCATCCCGGATTTTGAGTCGGTGCCAGCGTCCACCTGGAACGATTGCCAGGTGCTGTTCCTGTGCTCACCGGGCAACCCCAGTGGCGCGGTCATTCCGAGAGAAACCTTGGCAAACGTGATTGCCCTTGCCGATAAATATGACTTTATCGTCGCTTCCGATGAATGCTACTCCGAACTCTACCCGGAGGAAGGCAAGCCGCCTGAGGGCCTGTTGCAGACCTGCGCGGCCATTGGCCGAGATGATTACGCCCGCTGCGTGGTATTCCACAGCCTCTCCAAGCGCAGCAACCTACCGGGGCTGCGGTCAGGATTTGTAGCCGGCGATGCCCGCATTCTGGAGGGCTACCTTAAATACCGGACGTACCACGGTTGTGCCATGCCCATCCATAACCAGTTGGCCAGCATCGCCGCCTGGAATGATGAGGACCATGTGAGGGAAAACCGGGCGGCCTATCGTGCCAAGTTCGAGGCGGTGGTGCCCATCCTGCGGGAAGTGATGGACGTGGATTTTCCCGATGCGGGGTTCTACCTGTGGCCCTCCACCCCGATGGATGATGAAACATTCGCCCGGGAACTTTCCGCCCAGCAGAATGTGCATGTTCTGCCGGGCCGTTATCTGTCCCGAACTGTGGACGGCCATAATCCGGGCGAGAACCGGGTGCGGATGGCACTCGTGGCACCGCTTGACGAATGCCTGGAGGCCGCGCGGCGGATTGTTGAATTTGTGAAGGCGAACCAGACATGAAACTCTACGGCATCAAGAACTGCGATACCGTCAAGAAAGCCCGCAAATGGCTGGACGAAAACGGCGCTGACTACGAATTCCACGATTTCAGAAAGGATGGGCTGGACGGCGAGATGCTGGCCCGCTGGGAACATGCGGTTGGCTGGGACACCCTGCTGAACCGCCGGGGGACCACCTGGCGCAAACTTCCCGAGGAGGTTCGTGATACCATTAGCGCCCGGACCGCCCACGAGATCATGCTGGAGAATCCATCCATCATTAAGCGCCCCGTTGTCGAACGAGCCGGGGATGTATTCGTGGGCTTTAATGCAGACGAATGGGCTGCATGGTTAACCTGAATTAACGGCCTCCCCTCTTTTATCCCCTCTCCCCCTCCCGCGAGAGGGTTTGGGGAGAGGGGACGCTACGAACAGACAACCTTCAAATATAGCAAACAGGAGCAACCACCTGATGAGTTTTGCATTCGGTATCGGTATCGGCAGCCAGAACAAACAGGGCGAGTGGCTGGAGGTCTTTTACCAGCAACCGGTCATGACACCTGATAGCACCCTCATGGAAGTCATTCGAAATGCAATGGACTACCATGGTGGCAACCTGGCAATCAGTGCCGCCGCCGAACAACTCAGCCAGCTTGCCAACGCTCTGCGCCAGGTTGGCGAGACCGGCCAGGCGGTCCTGGCGGAAAAAGCTGCCAACAGCAAACGCCCGGTGGTGGTCACCATCCTGGAAACCGATGACACCGCCTCAAGCACACCCGAGGTTTACCTGAAGCTGCACCTGATCTCCCACCGCATGGCCAAACCGCATGGTTTGAAGCTGGAGGGTATTTTCGGCCTGTTGCCGAACCTGGCGTGGACCAACGAAGGTGCCATTGACCTGAACGAGCTGCCCGAGCGTCAGCTTCAGGCTCGTCTGGAAGGCCGCACCCTGGAAGTGAAATCGGTAGACAAGTTTCCGCAAATGACCGACTACGTGGTGCCCAAAGGCATCCGTATCGCCGATACCGCCCGTGTCCGCCTGGGCGCCTATGTTGGAGAAGGCACCACGGTCATGCATGAAGGCTTTATCAACTTCAATGCCGGTACCGAAGGCACCAGCATGATTGAAGGCCGCATTTCCGCCGGCGTTATGGTTGGCAAGGGCTCTGATCTGGGCGGGGGCTGCTCCACCATGGGCACCCTGTCCGGCGGCGGCAACATTATTATTGCCGTTGGCGAAAACTGCCTCATTGGCGCTAATGCCGGCATCGGCATCCCGCTGGGTGACCGCTGCAAGGTTGAAGCTGGCCTATACATCACCGCAGGCACCAAGGTTGCCCTGCTGGATGATAACAACGAGCTGGTGGAAGTGATCAAGGCCCGCGACCTGGCCAACCAGCCAGACCTGCTGTTCCGTCGTAACAGCCAGACCGGTGCGGTAGAGTGCAAAACCAACAAGTCAGCAATCGAGTTGAATGAAGAGCTGCATGCAAACAACTGATTCTTCGACACTCGACCTCGCCATCGATCTGATCAGCCGGCGGTCCGTCACCCCGGACGATGCCGGCTGCCAGGAATTAATGATGTCGCGCCTGGCGCCCATTGGCTTTGCGGGGGAACACTTACGCTTTGGTGATACCGATAACCTCTGGGCCCGCAAGGGCTCAGGGGGGCCGGTGCTTGCCTTCGCCGGGCACACCGACGTGGTACCAACTGGGCCAGAGAAAAACTGGGCCCATCCGCCCTTTGATCCTGTCATCAAGGACGGTTACCTTTATGGCCGGGGCGCTGCTGACATGAAAGGCAGTCTTGCTGCGTTCATAACTGCTTGTGAGCGATTTGTAGCAAAATACCCGGACCACCGGGGATCGATTGCCCTGCTGATCACCAGTGACGAAGAAGGCCCCGCGCAACACGGCACCGTCAAAGTTGTAGAAACCCTGGAAGCCAGAAACGAGAAGATCGACTGGTGCCTGATTGGCGAACCGTCCAGCACGAACGAAGTGGGGGATGTGATCAAAAACGGGCGCCGGGGCTCTCTCCATGGGTACCTGACGGTTCATGGCGTGCAGGGCCACGTGGCTTATCCGCACATGGCCGAAAACCCGGTCCATTCGGTAGCCCCCGCCCTGGATGCACTGGCGAACGAGTTCTGGGACAGCGGCAACGACTTCTTCCCGCCGACCACTTTTCAGATCACCAAAGTGGAAGCCGGGACCGGCAGTAACATCATTCCCGGTGAGTGCCTGGTGCACTTCAACTTTCGCTACTGCACCGAAAATACCGCGGAGAGTCTGGAGGAACGGGTGGTTGCCATTCTGGACCGCCACAACCTGAAGTACGACCTGCAGTGGCATCTGAGCGGGCGCCCCTTCCTGACAGACAAGGGCGCACTGGTGTCAGCCAGCCAGGATGCCATTCGCTCTATTACCGGACGGGAAACCGAGCTTTCAACCTCTGGCGGCACCTCGGACGGCCGATTCATCGCACCGACCGGCGCACAGGTGGTCGAGCTTGGCCCCATCAATGCCACCATCCACAAGGTGGATGAGTGTGTGAAGGCCGAGGATCTGGGCACTCTGTCAGAGATTTACGAGCAGATTCTGATCGAGTTGCTCGCGTAATCCTTTTTAACCCCGTTTTCAGTAGTGAGGCGGAGGGGTTTCGTCCTGTTCGGATTTCATATCGGACGGGGACACATCCTTCAGTTGTTTGTGCAACAAGCGCTTGGCCTCCCATAACTCACGAATATCCATTTCCTGTTTCGCTACCTGCTCGCTCAGGGTGTTGATAACATCATCCTGAAACGCGAGCCGTGTTTCCAACTCATCCAGTCGGGTTTCCAGATCGTTCTGGCTCATTGGGTATTGGTACTCCCCTGGGTAGATCTCTGAAGAATGTGATTGATGACACTGCTTACCCCGTTGCTTGGTCAGCGCTCGCGATAATCTGGTATCATGCCGCCTTTGCCCGCCAGCGCTCCCGTTTTCCGGGGAACTGGCGGTTTTCACCGGCCGGATGCCCGATTTTACCCGATATCCGGTTTTTATCGTTAGCGTTATAAGAATGGAGAAATTTCACTCAATGCGTAATCCATCCAAAGCGATCCTTGTTGCTCTCCTGATCGCCATTCCCGCTCCTTTGGTACTTGCCCTGTTGCTGTCACTCACCCCCGAGCCGCTTCGCCTCATTGCCGTTGGCGAATTTGTAGAGGCGCTGGGAAGCACCCGTGGCATCGCCGCTTACCTTATTGCCCTGCTTCTTTTCGGCATTGCGGGCTTACTGGCCATAGCATTCTCCGCCAAGCAACCGGCCAGCCAGCGCAGCAGGTCCCAGCCTGACAACCGTGCACCGAGCCAGAACTACGACGAGGACGAAGACGACAGCTACGACGAGAACAGTCCTGAAGGTAACGAAGAGGGGACCGTCAAGTGGTTCAACGTCAAGAAAGGCTTTGGCTTTATCGTGCGTGACAGTGGCGATGAGGTTTTCGTTCACTTCCGCGCTATCCGTGGCCGCGGCCGCCGGGTTCTGCGCCAGGGGCAGCTGGTTCGCTTTAATGTTGTGGAAGCCGACAAAGGGCTGCAAGCCGATAACGTTTCCATCTTGAGCGACTGAATCACAGTCCACTGAAGACAAAGAGGCAGCCCGCGGGCTGCCTCTTTCAGTTCCAGACGACCTGTTGTTCGCCCCGGTGATCCAGGCGCCACCACTTTTCCTCCTCAACCGGCTCGCCTTCTTTCCAGTCTCCGGGGCTGCAGCGGATCTCGGTCTCCATGGCGCGCCAGGCGCTGCGGGCGCAGTCCAGATCGCTGTTCCAGGGCAAGCGCTCACCCTCAATAACCAGCGACGTAAAGCGCTTCCCGAAAGCCCCCGGATACAGGGCTATCCGAAGCGACTCGCCTTGATAACGAGCGAAACCCCTGACCACGCCGGCAACCTCACTGTCGTCCAGTTTCAATTCATCGACGTGGCTCTCAAGCCACCGCGAAACCGCACCCGACTTCAGATCACGAATATAAATTTCCAGGTCCTGCACCCGCTGAATCTCCATCCTGCTGTCCACAATGCCGCACATAGTGAACCGGCCCGCGCCGCGCTGCAACCCAGCGTTCCAGTTCCTGCCTCAAATCCTCAATACAGAGCTGACGGAGCGTGCCCGCCGCCTTGCGCTCATGCCAGGCCACTTCTGCAGCCACGCGCTGGAGCTGGATTTCGACAAGTGAAGTCTCGATGTCTTCAACCGATTCCTTCCTCGCCAAAGCCACCAGCGACTGGCGCCGCAGGGTATCTGACTGGCCCGAGAGGGCTACCGCATCTGTCGGCCCTCTATGAGCAAACAGATTCAGCCGGGCGGCGGCACGCTCCAGCCACTGCAACATTCCACCCGGCGTGCTGACACACCGACTGTACCGGGAAGAGACAAAACGAATCACTGGCGCCGGAATCTGCACATTCCACCGCTTTTCGATGGCCGCCTGATGGGCGATCAGGATTGCCTTGCGCTGAACCACGCTTGAAACCGGCATATCAAAGGTGTCCAGAGTTCGGCCAATGCGGTGCTGCAGCATCATCGCCCCATGGCCCGTGCCGGGCTCATCCGGACCAAGTAGCAGAATGGGACCTGCCCATTGCAGAACCAGCGCGCACGCCAGGCCGCCGGGCGATTCCATTAGAGCAACCAGATCGGCGGGAGAGACGTTGTCGAGCACCAGAACCGGCCAACGCGAACGATCGCCCGGGAACTCCCCATTGCCCACTCGCTCTGGAAGGACCAGCAAATCACTGGCCATGATCTCCGCTTCGCGCCTCAGGTCCAGCTCGACATAATCCTGTTCAAAAGCAGACAGCAACGATTGCAGCCAGGCCGTCTTGCCGGAACCTCGCTCGCCACGCACCCAGGCCATGGCCGAAGGCGAGGCTTGGAGGCTGACCGCCACATCGTCGGCAAGCTCAATCCACGCGGAATCGGTAACCACCACTGGCGCTCTCTGAGACTCATCAATGGGCGGCGGCTCCCGCTCCTCAGTCTGGTCTGGCCAGCGGGCGACCAGCTCAAGGACGGCCACATAGGCCTTTCCCTGCAGCCGCTCGGTGTGGCGAACCAGGGTTTCCAGCAACTGGGCCCACCCCAGCCAAGGCGACTCACAGGTCTCCCTCGCCGCTGCAAACCAGTACATGAGCTGGGACGATAACTGGCCCTCGCCACCGACTTCGGTCACGATAGGTTGCTCACACTGAATCGTGCGGATGAGCTCGTCCATATCCACCCCGCGGCTCCGGAGAAAGCGGGGTATCACCGGGCCGGAATCCAGCAGGGCGAGCAGGTAATCTTCAACAGTAACCACCGAGCCGCCGCGGTGTTCAACGCTGTCACGGGCTCGCACTAACGCGGTCTGGCACTGGGGATCCAGGCATCCTTGCCAATCTTCCATCGAACATCTCCTTGTTCTTGATGCATCATCCTGATGCAAGCGCTGTTTTACGGGCCGCTATCGTAACACTTGCAGATGCTTAGCCGCCTGTAACGAAGTCTCACCTCTTACCAGGTGCCGGTATTCTCCATGCTGGCCCAGGGCTCCTTCGTGGGAAGTGCCTCGCCTTTTTGCAGTAATTCTATGGAAATGTTGTCCGGCGTGCGGATAAAAGCCATGTGACCATCCCGCGGCGGCCTGTTGATAATGACGCCATTAGCCCTCAGGTGCTCACACAGTGCGTAAATGTCGTCAACCCGATAAGCAAGATGGCCGAAATTCCGCCCGCCAGTGTACTCCTCCGGATCCCAGTTATAGGTGAGCTCAATCATCGGAGCCCTATCCTCACGGGCGCGGGCCTGGTCCTCAGGAGCAGCCAGGAACACCAGTGTGAAACGACCTTTATCGCTGCTTTTTCGACTGACTTCAATCATTCCCAACAGGTCGCAAAAGAAATGAAGGGTCTCGTCCAGGTTGCTCACCCGGATCATGGTATGGAGATATTGCATGAAGCCTCCTTCTGAACAGGATTAATCGCGAATTCATCATCTTACCCTGAGCTCAGTTTACGGTATTCTTGCGGTATGGATGCAAAAACAGCGGACAATCTCATCTCAGAGCTGACTACACCGGCTATCCGACACCTTGCCTGGCTGTGCCGGGCGCCTCAGCTGTTACATTCGCCACTGACCTTTGAGCCCGCCCGATACCTCTCCGAAGATTTGGACAGCAAACTCAGCGCATGGGATTGCGACCCCAATGCGGCACCAGCCCTTTTGAGAGAGAAGCCTCCGAAGCGATTGGGCTTCTACTTCGAGCGACTCTACCGGGTGTTGCTGGAGGACTTGCTTGGCTGGACCATTCTTCTGCAGAACCGGCAAATACAGTCGAACGGACGAACCATCGGAGAACTGGATTTTGTGGTCCACAACCTCACCGATGACCGGATAGAGCACCACGAAATTGCCATCAAATATTACCTGGGGGTTCCCGAACCGCATGGGAAGACCCTGTGGTACGGACCCAACGCCAAAGACCGGCTGGACCTGAAAACCGACAGGATGCTGCGCCAACAAAGCCAGCGGACCCACCTGCCGGAGGCCCGGACCTTAATGGGCGAGGCCAACATCACGGGGCCGGTGACCCCACGAATCTTCATACCCGGTTACCTGTTCTATCCACGCGATCAGGAAGTGTCCGTTCCCGATTATGTGCCTGCCAGTCACCTCCGCGGACGCTGGCGCTATCTCTCGCAGCTCAAAAGCTCGGACATTGCCGGCTGGGTGGTACTGAACAAGCCGCACTGGATTGGGCCCTGGCGACAGAGTGAGGCGCCCGAAACAGACGATGTCTTAGCTGCGCTGAACACAATCCAGCGCCACGCCGTTCCTCTGTTGTTCGCTAACCTCAAGAGAGATTCAAGCACCGGCCTCTGGCAGGAAACCGACCGGTCATTTGTGGTGCCTGACAACTGGCCCTAGCGGCCGGTCAAGCGTCGATAAGATCCTTCGCCCACTGCGGTAAGGCCGCCTGGCAGCAGTGCCACTGCCCTTCTTCCCAAACCGCAACCCTTACATAGGGTTGCTCGAGACTGCTGTTATCAACCAGGTGCAGCTCGTCTGCTAGTCCTACACACTGTCGAAGATTCGTCAGAGTTCTCGGAATACGAGCCTCGATCTTGGCCTCCGGTACAGTGTGCCCTCCAGATTCAACACGAGACGCGACCCTGGCCTTGTTCAACGACGCCAACTCCAGGTGAAAATAAAACAGCCGGATTCGGAAACCCGCCGCTTTGGCTGCTCCCACGAAATCCACCTTCGACGGATGAGAAAAAACGGTTTCAAAGCAGAAACTCAGGCCTTCTTCCAGCAACCGGAACCGCTCTTTCTCGGCAATCAGTGCAGCTTCATAACTGTGTTTCTCGGGCGCATCCGGCCACACGCTGCGGGCAATATTGTCGGCATTCACCAGAGGAATTTTCCGACGAGCCAGAAACCGCTCATAGAAGGTCGTCTTGCCGGCCCCGTTACCGCCAACCAGCAGCCAGAGCTCAGGCTGCGTTGTCACGGTCACTCAGAGCCTCGAAACGCCCGTTGCGGAACTGCCCGACTTCTCGGGAGCCATCCGGATAAACTGCCTCCAGATAACCGGGCTTATCACCAGAGACCTGATACACAGTGCGCCCCCGGGCAATGGACCGACTCAACTCGCCGCCTTCACGGGCCCGATCCACCTCTGCCCACAGATCATCACTAGTGACCGACTCTGCCACCACTGGCTCAACCCGCACCTGTCGAATACCCTGCGCGATGGCAATCAGATCCTCGGCACTCACCTCACCGGCAACGGCCCGACCAATCTCGGCCCAATACTCGATCTGCTTGGGCGTTGAGCGCCTGTGAACCGCACCCTCGGCAGCTGCGTGTCGAACCAGAGAATCGTCGAGACGGACAGCGGTTGTCATGGTGGCCTCCTGAGGTGTGTCTTCGCATTTATTACAGATTACCACGATTGTTGCGGGTTGCAACAACTGGAAAGTGCTGCTGCCTCGGTATAAAAGATGGGAGGTTGACCAGCGCAACGTTCTCCTGCACCCTAATCTGGTTTCATTATGCAACCGGAGATAACGTGTGAGCGAATACAGAAACCGAGCCGTTGTGCTCAAACAGCGTCCACAAGGTGAGATTCAGCAAGGCAATCTGGTACTGGAAGACCGCCCGGTTCGATCTCCCAGTGAGGGCGAGGTGGTTGCCCAGGTGCTCTGGCTGTCCCTGGATCCCTACATGCGCCCCCGCATGAACGATGCCAAGGGTTACATGGACCCCATTGGTATTGATGAGCCCATTGTTGGCGAGAGTGTTGCGCGGGTGGTGGAATCCCGGTCAGACGGGCTGAAGGTCGGGGATCTGGTCACCTGTTATTCCGGCTGGCAGGAGTACGTTACTTTTCCTGCGGATGCCCCGATGGTGTACAAGATTCAGGAACGCGACAACGTGCCCTTGCAGGCTTACCTGGGCGTCGCCGGGATGCCCGGGCGCACAGGCTACTGTGGCCTTATGTATGTGGGCAAACCCAAAGCCGGAGAAACCGTGGTTGTCTCTGCGGCGTCCGGCCCCGTGGGCACGGTCGTCGGCCAGACCGCCAAGTCAGAAGGCTGTCGGGTTGTGGGCGTTGCTGGTGGCCCCGAGAAGTGCGATTACGTGGTTAATGAACTCGGCTTCGACGCCTGTGTTGATTACAAGGCGGGCAATCTCGAAGCGGATCTTGAAGACGCCTGCCCGGCTGGTATCGACATTTACTTCGAAAACGTGGGCGGTGCCGTAACGCGCGCCGTTGCCCCGTTACTGAATCCAGGCGCGCGGGTGCCTATCTGTGGTTTTGTATCTGCGTACAATGCAGCCGACATGGCCAGTGTGGAAACCCCGTTCCATGTGCTCAAGGCACTTGACCCGGTACCCGAGCACCGCTTTTTCCTGGTGACCGAGTGGCAAGACCAACATCAGGAAATCACCGACATCCTGGCCTCAGGGGTAGCCTCCGGTGAACTGAAATACCGGGAAACGATTGCCGAAGGCCTGGAAAATGCCGTTGATGCCTTCAAGGGCATGCTCAAAGGCAAAAATTTCGGCAAGCAACTGGTCCATATCGCAGACTGATTGCAATTGAAGAAATGCGAAGGCCTGCGGGATCAGTCTGAGATTTTCAGGAGCACCTTTCCGGTATTCCTGTTCTCGGCCACGTAGGCCATCGCGTCTTCCACCTGCTCAATCGGCCAACTGCTGTCAATCAGCGGTTCGATCTGGCCGGCACTGAGCAGCGGCCATACACGCCGATAGAGGGCCTGCATCACCGCCCCTTTGTCTTCGACGGTGCGTGAGCGCAACGTAGAGCCGATCAGCCGCTGGCGCTTGAGCAGCATGATGCCCAAATCCACTTCCGCTGTTCGACCGCCCATGAGTCCGATGAGCACAATGCGACCGTCGACATTCAGCACCTTCTGGTCGTCCGCAATATAGCTGCCGCCGACCGGGTCCAACACCATATCCACGCCGCCCCAGCCTTTAACTGCTGCAACAAAGGAACCCTCGTTGCGGTTCCAGATACCGCTGGCACCCAGGTTGCGGCAGGTCTGCAATTTGGCGTCATCGCCCGCAGTTGTAAAGACCGGGTTGCCAAATGCCGTGGCGAGCTGAATAACAGCGGTGCCCAGACCGCTGGCGCCCGCGTGCAGAAGTACTCGTTCACCGGGTTTCAGCGCTGCCTCGTGGTAAAGGTTCAGCCAGGCCGTCGCAAACACCTCCGGAATCGCCGCCGCTTTCTCAAGAGTCAGGCCCTTGGGTATTGGCAACACCTGAACGTCCGGCACAACGACTCGGGTGGCGTAACCGCCGCCGGTCAGCAGGGCACACACCTCGTCACCGGGCTGAAAGCGGGTCACTCCCTTGCCAACTGAGGCAATCCGGCCACTGACTTCCAGGCCCAGGATGTCCGAGGCACCCGGCGGAGGCGGATAAACTCCTGCCCGCTGCATAAGGTCCGCACGGTTGATCGCTGTCCAGACCACTTCGATTTCAACATGGTCCGCCGGCGGCTCACCCGGCCCTTCCCAGGGCTCCCAGCTCAGGTGGCCCCCGGTTACCTTGATCGCTTTGTTCATGTCTGACGTCTCAGCCTTGCTCGTATGGCCACAGGATACCCTATGTTTTTCGAGCTTTGCACAAATGACGTTACCAGATGATCAGACAGTAATATCCCGGTTGGATAACCAGACACTCTGGTAGGGCTTGAGGGTGATCGAGCCGGACAGATCATCGACCTTCATACCAGAAATCAGGTCCTGCCAGTGGTCGGTACCAATCAGGTTAATATCACTTAAAGTTACCTGCTGAACGTCATCGCTGATGTTGTGAATACAGAAGATGGACTGATCCCGCCGCATACTCTGGCGCCAGAAACCGAAGAGCTGTAGGCCAAGGTGCAGAGTGAACTGTGTCGCGTTGGGATGGAACGCCGGCTGTTTGCGGCGAATGGCGATCAATCGTTTCAGCTCGTGGAAGGCCTTGCTGTGATGGCTTAGCGGGTCTTCAAGCTTGCGCTCCAGATCGTCCAGCTTCCATTGGCTGCGGTTGATGGAACGCAGCCGGCCGGTGTGCTCCACTCGCTCCAGATCATTCTCGGTGGCCAGCAGGCTGTGGATGTAGAAAGCGGGAATCCCCTCCAGCGCCAGCATAACGGTGTGGGCGCAGATAAAACGGTGCAGCTGCCAGTGATCCCTGCCGGATTCCACCGTACCCTGCAGGGCATCGTACAGGGCGATGTTGATCTCGTAGGGCTGGTCCCGGCCATCGGCCGTGCGGCGATAGGATACCTTGCCGCCGAAGGAATCCATGGTATTGATCAGGCGCTGCTTTTCCTCGTCGGTCAGTAGGCCATCGGTGGGGCGCATACCGATACCATCGTGGGAGGCAATGAAGTTCAGGTAGGTGGTGCCCAATTGCGCCGGTGGCATGCTCATCAGCCAGGTTTTCAGGTGCTTGCAGTCTCCGGTCACCAGGGTGTTGATCAGCAGCGGCGGCAGGGAAAAGTTGTAGATGACATGGGCTTCGTTAGCGTTGCCGAAATAGGTCAGGTTTTCCCGGTTGGGCACGTTGGTCTCGGTGATGACCACGACATCCGGGCTGTGATGCTCCATCAGCAAACGCATTATCTTGATCAGCTCATGGGTCTGCTGCAAATGAATGCAGGGGGTACCGGGTTCTTTCCAGAGAAACGCCACCGCATCCAGGCGAAACAGGATGATGCCCCGCTCCAGGTACTGCCGGATGATGCTCACGAACTCGATCAGCACCTCCGGGTTGGCAAAGTTCAGATCCACCTGGTCTTCGCTGAACGTGCACCAGACGTAGCGTTCCCCATCGTCTGTCTGCACGGGATTCAACAGCGGTGACGTACGGGGGCGCACCACGGCGCTCAGATCATCCCGGGGATTGCCTTCAAAAAAATAGTCCTTGCCCGGCTCCACACGCTTTCGAAAGTTCTCGAACCACCGGCTGCGGGCCGACATGTGGTTGACGACAAGATCGGCCATGAGCTTGTAATCCCGGGCGATCCGTTCGATATCCTCCCAACTGCCGTGGGATTCGTTGACAGCCAGGTAATCCATCACCGAGAAACCATCGTCCGAGCTATAAGGGAAAAACGGCAGTATGTGAACGGATGAGATGCTGTCGGCCAGGCAGTCGCCGAGGAACCGATGCAGGGTCACCAGGGGCTTTTCCTCCGGCTGCTGCACGGAATCGGCATAAGTGATCAGCACCACATCCGATTCGTCCCAGTTGTTCTGATGGGCAGGAGGCGGCTTCTGGTCAGGCGCCAGCCCCATGGCAGTTAGCAGCTTTTCCGACAGGAAACCGCAGTCCAGCTCCGGATAAACCCCCTCCAGCATGGCCATCAGTTTGGCTTTCAGGGGCTGGTTCATGGCCGGAATTCCTCGTTATCCAGCTCGATCGCTTCCAGCAGCTGTTCCTTAATATCCGGAATGGCGCTGGTCACCCGGTTCCAGCTGGGAATGAAAGGCGTATCCATGGGGTTGTCGAGAAAGTAGGCGCCGGCCCGCATCACGTTCTGGGCGAACAGCTCCACCGCCTTCTCTTCCTTGTGCCGGTCAAAGCTCAGACCATTGATGATCGCATCGTTCTGGTAGGTCTCGACAAAGTCCAGGGCTATCCGGAAATACGTAGCCTTGAGCGTCCGGAACTTCTCGTTGGAGAAGACCTCGCCATTGGTGGCCAGTTTGCGGAACAGAGCCTTGGCGATGTCCACGCTCATTTTTGAGAGCCCCTTGCTGGCGTCCGCCGGGGACAGTTCCTGGTGCTTGTGGTCATAGACATCGGCAATGTCCACTTGGCACAGCCGGTTGGTGGCGTAGTTGCGCTTCATTTCCGAAAGCACTCCGATCTCCAGCCCCCAGTCGCTGGGAATGCGTAAATCGTTGATCACATCGGTACGGAACGAAAATTCACCCGCGAGCGGATAGCGGTAGCTGTCCAGGTAATCCAGGAAATCGTTGGGCCCGCACACCTTTTTCAGGGCCCGTATCAGCGGCGTCACTAGCAGGCGGCTGACCCGGCCGTTCATTTTGCTGTCCGCCACCCGTGCGTAATAGCCTTTGCAGAACATGTAGTTGAAGCCAGGATTGGCCACGGGGTAAATCAGCCGCGCTACCAGGTCTCTGGAATAGGTGAGGATGTCGCAATCGTGCAGTGCAACGGACTTGCTCACCCCGGAGGCCAGCACGTAACCGAAGCAGTACCAGACGTTCCGGCCCTTGCCCATTTCCGTCGGTGCCAGATTCTGCTCCCGGAGTTTGAGATCAATGGCCCGTAAGCGCGGCCCATCGTTCCAGAGCACCTTGAAATTCTGGGGTAACTCGGAAAAATACTCGAGGGCGTGGCGGTACTGCGATTCGTTCGCCCGGTCCAGGCCGATCACAATCTGATCCAGATACGGCACCTTGCCGAGCTCAGCCACGATGTTCTTCAGGGCCGGGCCTTCCAGTTCGGAATAGAGCGACGGCAGCACCAGGGACATGGGGCGGGCCTTGCGAAAGCTCATTAACTCCGCTTCGAGGTCCTCCACCGGGCGGCGAACCAGGTTATGGAGGGTGGTGACAATGCCATTCTGGTAAAAGTCGCCCATGGCGGCTCTCCTCTTATTATGCCCGTACTCAAACAGGTCAATACCCGTACTCAAACAGGAGATTGAGCACACACTCATTCCAGCCTTCAGGGCCGGGCTTGAGGGAGCGCATGGCGTGCTTTGCCGAAGGTAACTTCACTTCTTCGCTTTTTACGCCCCGGATCACCACCGGTATATCCGCCGATTCGAGCATTCGCTGATCGTTGGGGCTGTCACCAAGGGCAATGGCTACCAACGGATGCTCGCCATAACGCTCCCTGTATTTCTCTCGATATTTATTTAGCAAGAAACGGGCCCCATCGGCTTTGTCGAAAATCCCCATGGCGTGGAGGAAGCGCCCTCCCGGCACAAGCCGGAGATCTTCGTCTGCCAGTGCCGCTTCAAATTCGGCCAGCGCCTCCTCGGTGCCGAGCCAGATCAGAGGCTCGGTGCCCAGTCTTTGTTTTGCCCGCTCTGCCGCGGCCGGATCGAGACCTGCTTCACCGGCCAACTCTTCGGCACTCATGTCATTGAAGCCCCGAAACTGCGCACCCACTTTCCGTTGGGCGTCGAGCACTTCGAGCACCCGATCCCGGGTTGCACCAAAATTCACCACTTCCTCATCGGCATTGCCGAAGGTATTGGGTGGAATGATGACCGCTGCACCGTTTTCGACAATAAAGGGATCGGTATTGCCCAGCTCCTCCCGCAACGCCCGGATTTCCGGCAGGGTTTTGCTGGAATTGAGCACCAGGGGAATCCCCGCCGCCCGGAGCTTCGCCAGCGCTGGGCCGGCCGGCTGCCAGCGATAATCGTCGTGATCAAGCAAAGTGCCGTCGAGGTCTGAAAAAATGAGCAAATTGGGTCTGGCCATGGCGGGTCTCCGTTAATCTGCGCGGAACTTTGGGACGCCAAGGGAGTGATCCTCGGCCACATTGATCAGGACGTCAGCCCTGCCCGGCATTTCATCGAGACAGGCCCGGGTGACCCGTTCGTAGTGCATGACGAATCGGGCGACTTCGTCGTCATTCATTATGCGCAAACCCTGTGCGCCAAAATCCGACTTGCCCTCCTCTGGTGCGCTTCGGGTTTTCCTGGCCAGCTTCTTCTCCTGAAGACTGCGCCACTCCAGAACACACTTCATGGACGGGGCCTTGAGCATCACCAGACAATCGATCTGGCTGAAAAAATCACGGTACTCGCCTTTCAGCTGCTCATTAACATAAGTCCGCCAGGTTCCATCAGGGTCCTCTTCCGCTTCCAGACGGTTGATCGGAGAGCGCAGGGACTGTTCATCCTCCGGCCGGGCATCCAGGCACCACCCTTCAATCAGAATCACCTCCGCCCGGCCGGAGAAAGCAGGCCAGCCGTCGGTTGGAACCCGATCGTCCCGGGACTTGTCAAATGACGGGATCGGGGTTCTGTCGTCGGGACCGGCGGAGCGAAGCTGGTCCAGCACTTGTTGCCCAAGCGCAACATCGTGGGTGCCAGGCACCCCCCGGGTTTTGAACAGGGGGTGAATCCGTTCGGCAAGGTCCTGGCGCGCGGCTCTGGTAAGGTAGATATCATCCAGGGAAAAATTGGCGGTGGGACAATTCCGGTGCCGGGCCAGAATCTCCCGCAGAAACAGGGTCAGCGTCGACTTGCCGGTACCCTGGGCACCGTGGATGCCCACCACGACCGGGCGCTTTTCCGTATCATGGAGAGCCAGGATGTGGTCCGCCAGCGGCACAATGGTCTGCTCCACGGTTTGGGCGTAAGTCTCAGGCAGACCTTCCTGTTGAATCAGGTCCTTGATGGTTTGTTCGAGCGATCGGTCAGACACGTTGGTTTTCCCGGTTTGCACAGATGGTTTGAAAAAAGATTCAGTAGAATTCATATCAGCAGAATTCGTACCAATGGGAGTATAGGCGTTTTATGAGTAGCAACGGTTTTCGAGTAGAGCATCGCTACCTGGAGCTCCCGGACAGCTTTTACACAAGGGTCCAGCCCTCGCCCCTGAGGGGCGCAAAGATGGTGTGCTTCAATTACAAGCTCGCTGAGCAGATGGGCTTCCATGCCACGTCTGAATCAGACTGGACCGGTGTGGGCGCAGGCACCGAGTTGCTTGAAGGGATGGACCCGGTGGCAATGAAATACACCGGCCACCAGTTTGGCGTTTACAACCCTGAACTGGGCGACGGCCGGGGCCTTTTGCTGTGGGAGACCACGGGGCCGGACGGCCGCCGCTGGGACTGGCACCTGAAAGGCGCAGGCATGACCCCCTACTCCCGCTTCGGCGATGGCCGGGCCGTCCTGCGTTCCACCATCCGCGAATACCTCTGCAGTGAGGCCATGCACGGCCTGGGCATTTCCACCACCCGCGCCCTGTTCATGGTAAGTGCCAAAGACCCGGTTCGCCGGGAATCCATCGAAACCGCCGCAGCGCTGGTTCGGGTGGCCCAGAGCCATATCCGCTTTGGTCATTTCGAGTTTGCGGCCCATCATGAAGGGCCAGAAACAGTCAAAACCCTGCTCGAGCACGTGATCTCACTGCACTTTCCACATTTGATCAGCCTGCCGGATGACGAACGCTACACCCGCTGGTTTGAGGAAGTGGTCGAACGCACCGCGCGCATGATTGCAGACTGGCAGGCCGTCGGCTTCTGCCATGGCGTAATGAACAGCGACAATATGTCGATCATTGGAGACACCTTCGATTATGGCCCCTATGCGTTCCTGGACGATTTCGACGCCGGCTATATTTCCAATCACACCGACCAGGCCGGTCGATACGCCTACAACCGCCAGCCGCAGGTGGGCTTTGATAATTGCCAGTACCTGGCTCGCGCCCTGCTCCCGATCATGGATGAGGATGATGTGCGCCGGGGCCGGCGCCGCTATGAAACCGCCTATAACGAACGGTTCCTGCAGAACATGCGCGACAAACTGGGCCTGGCAATCGAAGATGAGGGAGACCTGAGCCTGATCATGGACACCTTCAGCATGCTGCATGAGCACCATGTGGACTACAGCGCATTCTTCCGGGCGTTATCGAATCTCTATGCCAACGGCCATGGGCCGGTCAGGGATCTGTTTGTGGATCGCAGCGTGGCGGACCAGTGGCTGGAGCGCTATGAGGAGCGGTTGATGAGCGAAACCCGCGCCCACGACGAGCGGGAGTACGCCATGCGCGGGGTAAACCCGAAGTATGTGCTGAGAAACTATCTGGCCCAACAGGTTATCCTTGAGGCACAGAACGGGGACTATGAACCGATGAAGGCACTGCTCAAGGTACTGGAACGACCCTTCGATGAGCAGCCGGAAAACGAGGCGTTCGCTGCATTGCCGCCAGACTGGGGCAAACATCTGAACATCAGCTGTTCGAGCTGACGGAGTATTAAAGACGGGGTCAGATGAAAAGTTCATCTGACCCCAATTTCAACCCCAATTTCAGTTTTTCAGACTGCCTTAGCGGCGATGATCTTCTCGTGCCATTCCGCCGGACCGGTCTGGTGCACGGAGGATCCGCGAGAATCCACGGCTACCGTGACCGGCATATCTTCCACCTCAAACTCGTAAATGGCTTCCATCCCCAGCTCTGGGAAGGCAACCACTTCGGCGTGTTTGATCGCCTTGGAAACCAGATAGGCGGAGCCGCCCACGGCCATCAGGTACACCGCGCCAAATTCCTTGATGGCATCGATGGCCACCTGGCCGCGCTCGGCTTTACCGATCATGCCGGTGAGGCCGGTCTTCTCCAGCATCGTGTGGGTGAACTTGTCCATACGGGTTGCGGTGGTCGGGCCAGCCGGACCAACCACTTCCTCGCGCACCGGATCCACCGGGCCCACGTAGTAGATGAAGCGCCCCTTCAGGTCCACAGGCAGCTCCTCGCCTTTCTCGATCATGTCCACCATTTTCTTGTGGGCAGCATCACGGCCAGTCAGCATCTTGCCAGACAGCAGAACGGTTTCACCCGGCTGCCACCCTTTTACATCCTCCGGAGTAACCGTGTCGAGATTCACACGGCGGACGTTTTCACCCACTTCCCAGGTGATTTCCGGCCAGTCTTCAAGGCTCGGCGGAGTCTGCAGGGAGGGGCCGGTGCCGTCCAGGGTGAAATGGGCGTGGCGGGTAGCCGCACAGTTTGGAATGATAGCGACCGGCTTGTTAGCGGCGTGGGTCGGGTAGTCCTTCACCTTCACGTCCAGAACGGTAGTCAGACCACCGAGGCCCTGTGCACCGATACCCAGGTCGTTCACCTTCTCGAACAGCTCCAGGCGCAATTCTTCTGCTCGGTTGGAGGCACCACGCTCTTGCAGATCGTGAATGTCGATCGGATCCAGCAGTGATTCCTTGGCCATTTCCATGGCTTTCTCCGCGGTACCACCAATACCAATCCCCAGCATGCCCGGCGGGCACCAGCCAGCGCCCATCTGCGGCACCATCTTCAGCACCCAGTCGACAACGGAATCCGACGGATTCAGCATGGCGAACTTGGATTTTGCCTCGGAACCGCCGCCCTTGGCGGCCACGTGCACTTCAACCTTGTCGCCCGGCACCATCTTGTAGTGGATGATGGCCGGCGTGTTGTCACCCGTGTTCTGACGCTTGCCATCCGGATCCGCCAGGATCGACGCCCGCAGCACGTTATCCGGATGCGTGTACGCCCGGCGCACGCCTTCGTTGATCACCTCATCCAGCGGCAGTTCGCAATCCCACTGCACGTTCATGCCAATGTTCACGAATACGGTGACAATACCGGTGTCCTGGCACAGCGGCCGGTGACCCTGGGCACACATCCGTGAGTTGATCAGGATCTGGGCCATGGCGTCCTTGGCCGCCTCGCTCTCCTCCCGCTGGTAGGCTTCGTGAACCGCGTCAATGAAGTCCTTCGGGTGATAATAGGAAATGAACTGCAGCGCGTCCGCTACACTTTCAATCAGGTCGTCCTGGCGGATTACGGTGGTCATAGGCGCCTCATCAGCTTGATATCGTTATGTCGTGTCATCAAAAAATCGGGAGGCCAGAGTTTACCAGAAAATCGGTTTGGCGAGGGATCCGACAGAGGGCGCAGCCTTTTGAGCAAAAACAGGGAAGTTACCGGCCCCGCGGGCTCGACAAACCGTTAACCGCCAACTATTTTTCACAAAAGCCTGTCTCCAACCGTGCGGGGAGAATTCAAACCACCAGAATCACACTTTTGGCTGATCAACACTGGCCATACTGTCGCTATAGTCATAGATACAGAAATTGGCTAAAAGCGCTGGCTACAATTTCAGACAACAGTTTTAGCAGAACAGGCCACTGACATCGGGCTTACCGGATCAGACCGGCCCCGTCAGCTGCCGAACATAACGACACAACAACAGGAAAAGGTTCCACCCATGTTCAAGAAAACTCTAATAAGTCTTGCCGTGGCGTCTTCCCTAGGGCTTACAGGCTGCTTTGACAGTGGCGAGACGGGGGCGAATGCTAATCCGGATTATAAGATTAGTAACCCAGCCATTGATGGTAAGACATGGCCTCTGTTTAACGGCGTTTCACGACAATTCCCTGTTCCGAATGACATTCTTTTTGCTCTTGAAACAGCAGGCGATGGGACTATGGTCGATGGGACTGACCCAGAAAACCCAGTGACTACCGGCATAGGGTTTATGGACGGCAATTCCGTCGCATCAGCTTTTGACATCAAAATTTCCGGTAGCTTGGATGCAAACCAGAAACTGGATGCTAGGAGCTTCGTTACTGCAGGCAGCTCAGTCATACCGAATCCAAATCAGAACGTGTTCTTGCTGCCACTGGAGTATCCGGGCCAGGATCCGCTGGCGTCTGCTAAAGGTGAGATTCCAAGCTTTGCTGGGGCAGTGAATTACCAGGTTGCGGCAGGGCTATTAGCCGCTGGCCAGACCGCCACAGCAACCAGTATCTTTAGTAAATTGGCCATGCCCGTTGCCCGAGCCGAAATCATTACTCTGGACGAGGGCGTCAACAATGTAATTCGCATCAACCCGATTACTCCGCTTGAGCCGAAAACCAAATACCTGGTGGTTGTGACAAACGGTGTACAGGATGCTAGCGGCGAACCGCTCGTCGGTTCGCCCTCCTACCAGAACTACTCAAATCCGAATGAGCCATTAGGTACCCCTGATTTAGCACCATTCCGGAATGCCATTTTGAACTGGGAGACGCTGGCAGCGGGTTACTTCGGCTTTATGCAATCAGTCTTTGATAAGGCAGGCGTTGAAGCAACTGCACCGTCTAAAGATGACATCGTATTCTCGATGACATTTACGACTACGGGCGTTGAAGATGTTCTTACTGCGAACGCCGCCCCCAGAAAGTTCTTCGAAAACAGCCAAAGAATTGACGCTCGGCAAGACGCGATCAGCAAATTAATTGACGGAACTTTTAACCTGACTGACCAAGGGACGAGCTCAACCGAGCCAGGTGACTCCAATATCAACACCCGGATTTATGAGTTATTGACCGATCCAGCAAACCAATTCCGACTTTTCAATGCGGACCTAGCTGCGACTCTCTCCAGCGCAAACGCGGGAGCCGTCACGCTGACATACAAAGACGTTGCGGTTTCCTCTGATGGAGAGCTGAACACTACTCTGGCTTTTGCACTGCAAACAGCAGCCTCACAAGCAGCCATCGACGTTAAAGGTGCTATTATTGCTGGCCAAGCAACAGCAGTAGAGGGCGGTTTCGTGAACACACTCGGCGTCCTCGAAGCGCCACAAGCTCGCGCCGTTAACTTCTACTCGACGGACGAAGATGCGAGCTCGATCAACCCTGCACTCCGTGCGCCTGCGAAGGTGTCTCAGGGAGACATCACCCTGCCCTATTTCCTTGAGATCCCAGCAGACAACACTAATGGCTCAGTGATTAGAACTTCCAATTGGACCACCAACCAAGCGGACAACCTGCAAAGTCCTCCCGGTGGTAGTTTGCCAGAAGTTGTAGCGCCCTCAGATAAAATCACTTATAGGTTTCCGTTTGCCGGAGAAATTGGTGAAACAACGGTTCCCGTTCTCGTCACCTATCCCAATGCTGCAGCCACGGCTGCGGTCGGCATAACAAAGCCTTTAGATGGCTGGCCCGTCATCATCTACCAACACGGCATCACGACCGATAGATCCGCGACATTGCCACTTGCTAACGCGCTCTCTTTCGCCTGTGTAGACACTGGCGAAACACCAGAGAACCCATTGACCTGGACCGCCTCCGGTAACGATTGCTTCGCCACCATCGCAATCGACCAGCCGCTCCATGGTGTCGTTCCTACAGGCAGCGTCGTCCCGGGCCTTTCGATGATCAAAAATCAAAGCGGAACGGTGACTCCAGGCGCCTCCGCTGGCGCAACCGAGCGTCACTTCAACTTTTCAGCCAACGCTGAGCTGGAACCCACACCTATGTCAGCCTTGCCTGACGGCGCAGAGGCATCGGGCAGTTTGTTTATTAAC
This sequence comes from Marinobacter sp., assembly GCF_048269445.1. Lineage (GTDB taxonomy): Bacteria > Pseudomonadota > Gammaproteobacteria > Pseudomonadales > Oleiphilaceae > Marinobacter. The sequence goes on from NZ_JBLXIQ010000002.1 coordinate 111,207, forward strand.
CTGAGCAATTTCGCAAACAGTCGCGATAACCTTCGCCAGGGCGTACTCGACCTGCTCAACCTCAACGCGTCGATTGAGGGGCTGGACATTGATGGGGTCGCAAACGGTGCAGACTTAGATCCGAACAGAGTCTATTTTGTCGGACATTCTCTTGGCGGCGTCAACGGCCTGCCATTCGTGTCAGTAAACAACTCGGTGGCGGGTGATATTGGAACCGTTAACGAGGATTTGCCGCCAATTCAGGCAGCTGCAGTGTTGAACTCTGGTGGTGGCGTGACCAAACTCCTTGAGAACTCACCAAGCACAAGCTTCGGCGCTCCCGCCATTCTAGCCGGACTTGCGGCTGCATCCGATGGCGTACTGGTCCAGGGCTCATCTTCTTTGGAGACCTACTTCGCGGTACTCCAAGGCCTGATTGACTCGACTGATCCCGTCAACTTTGGTGACTCGCTATCTTCCTTCAACATACTGCTTACGGAAATCGTCGGTGATGGCACTTCGGACAACCCGTCAGACCAAACTATCCCCAACGCAGCAGATGCGGACCTTTATGGACAAGGCCCGCTGGAGCTTACGCTTAGCAATGGCTTTGTAATCGATAGCTTGCCTGCACCCTTGGCTGGAACCGAGCCAACCATCGCTCAAATTGGAGCCACCCCGAGTGCTGATGGCGCGTTGCCAGCTGTGACCCGCTTCACTGCAGGCTCGCACGGAACACCAGTCTCTGCAGACAACGGCGCTGTGTTTCAAGAAATGGTTGATCAGATCGCAGAGTTGTTTACCAGCGGTACGATCTCCGTCACGAACAGCACAGTGGTAGAAAGCAACTAATGAGAAAGGGGCCGCAAGGCCCCTTCTTCTTCCCACCCAATAATCAATAACTTCTGACTGCCACACCAAGTATTAAACTTGATCGGACTTCCGATCTGCCTCTGCCCAATCCCATCCCCACGATCCACCTCAATCACCATCTTCCCTCAATTGCGGATGCTCTGCCGCCTGGGAAATGGTCAGCACAGGCTCCACACAGGTGTCCTGACCCTCAAATATGTCCTGTCACTCCGCGAACGTCTTATCCAGGATTTTTTCCTTCAAAGCCGCCTTCAACTTTTGTTGATGCTCGGGGTTCTGGCTCAGAGCAAAATCCTTTATCTCACCCAACCCAAGCGTGTCGCAAAGACGCGCAGAACACTGGGGTTCCAGGCTACCGATAGACAACCAGCGATTGTCCCAGGTTCGATAGTAGTCGTAGAACGCCCACCATTCAGCAGCGCCGTCTCGGCACCTGCTCCTGCCAGAAAGACAGGCAGTACCGGACATGGCGCACAACGCAAAGGCCGCATCGGTCATGCTGATATCCACAAATTGCCTTTCTCCGGTCTGTTGCCGCTCCACGACGGCGGCGAGGATGCCCATGGCAGCATGGTGCGAACCACCAGCAACGTCCACACCCAATGGGGGGGGGCACGCTGTCAGAGCGACCACAGTGGCTGTTCACCCCGGCCAACACGAGGTGATTGATGTCGTGGCCTGCCCGGTCCGGTTAGGGGCCGGTCGGGCCGAAACCGGTAATGGCTCAGTAGATGAGTCTCGGATTGATGGCTTTCAGCGTTTCATAATCGATCCCGAGATGATCCATGACGTAGCTGCTGCCACCAGCGCTTCCCTCGGGGAAGTGAGACCCTGCCACAGGCACTGGACCAAAACTAAAACTGGTCAGCCGGAAATGACTAGCCCCAACCTAGGTCGGGTTTTTTGTTTCTAGCATTCGACTCCAAATCTACTCATTTCTAAGGCTAGATATGTCTGCATGCCCCAGTCCATGTCATTGATTGGTAATGAGCCCGGCAAACTAATCAAACAGAATGACCAATAAAAAAACGCCCACTAGGTCCCCTTTTCATCTACTTCAAGTTTCGCGAGTCTTATCAGTATTTAAAATAGGTTATAATCTCTTCCTCACCAAGTGTCAGGTTCTGCTCAATTTCCCTATCTGTGAACAACAATTTCATATATCGCTTGTTGCTGTAGGCTTTGCTCTGATCAAGGAAGTAATCTGACATCGAATCGCTAGACTGACTGTAACTGACAAGCCCGTAGGCCTCCGGGCCATGGTTGGTAAACTCAAGCCCGAAGTGCCAACTGGTACCCCGGGCCATTAACCAGCCGTCTATACCCCCTGAGCCATCAGACAGGCCGGCAGTGTTATCAATCACCTCCGGGGCAATTCGTGGGAACCAGGTATCCTCGGCAAATTCGCTGGTAACCACGCCGGTGGCGTTGAAGGCACCTTCGATATTGCCATCACCACCGTGCCAGGGAATTGGCTGAGTCTGGAAAACCGGCATTCCGCCACTTCCGGGCACCACCCCACCAGAGGCCCGAAAGTATTGGAGATCACCCAGTGGCTCGGTAGGAGCAATCCCCTGAGATTGCAGAGCACTCACCCCTTTAGCAAGAGCCTGCAGCATGGTATCGCTCGCGGTACCCGCGTTCTCCTGGGAAGGATTGGCGGGCGTGCTCACCGGGTCTGCCGGGTTGAAAGGTATGGTCAGGTCTATGTCTAGCTCGTCAATATAGTTTGCCATGAAGACCCGTAAGATATGAGCGCCCAAGCTATCGCGGTTGTATAGTCCATCCCAACCTTGCAGTGCTTGGCACCAGGGTGACAGATCAGGGTCGTTTACGCTCATCAAACCAATAGCGGCGCATCCGGGAAACCCGGGGCCATAGGGTTCTGGAGCATCTTGATACCCAACCGGGTACGGGGACTAATGGGCGCTTTCTCGTTGCCGAACAGAGGGAAGAATCCAGTCAGGAACTCTGAGGGGGTTGGTGGACCAGTAGCTGCTGTTCGAATTCTGGACCCAATCCGAACGAATCAGCATGGGTTTCAAGCTTGGCCTCAAGACCCGCCGCCAGCACCGTACCTTCAGCAAGCAGCATGGCAAGACCGAAAGCTCGGCCGGAGCGGTCACACATCATCCTTGATTCTCGTTTTCTATTGGATCACCGTTACTGATGATACTTATAGAGCTAGCAGACCCTTGGCTTAAGGTCAGAAAAACGGCACAGTTTTTACGCGATGCGCATCAAAGATATTCCTCGTTATCCGCCCCAAGCATTTTCCCAATCCGGGTCGTTGCCGCCGGCGTTTTCTCGAACTTGATCGGGAACCCGATCTGCCTCTGTTTGGTACCGTCACCCCGGTCCACTCCAATCACCATTTCCCTTGCCTGCAGCTGCGGGTGCTCCGCAGCCTCGGAGATGGTCAGAACCGGTTCCACGCAAGCGTCCTGGTCGGCAAAAATCTCCTGCCACTCGGCCAGGGTTTTCGCAGCAATCTTTTCTTTCAGGGCCACTTTCAGCTTTTGCTGGTGCTCAGGCTTCTGGCTCAGGGTGTAGCTTTTCATGTCGGCCATTCCAAGGGTGTCGCACAGGCGGGCAGAGAACTGGGGTTCCAGGCTGCCAACCGATAGCCAGCGGCCATCGCTGGTCTGATAATAATCGTAGAAGGAGCCACCGTTGAGCAACGTGCTCTCCGGCTTCTGTTCCTGCCCGCCAGCCAGGCAGGCGGCGCCGGACATGCCATTCAGGGCAAAGGCGGCATCGGTCATGCTGATATCCACATACTGACCTTCCCCGGTTTGCTGTCGATGGATCACCGCCGCCAGGATGCCCATCACAGCATGGTGGGAGCCGCCAGCGACATCGGCAATCTGTATTCCCATCGGAGGCGGGCCGCTGTCCGCGCGGCCGCAGTGGCTACTGACGCCGGCCAGGGAGAGATAATTGATGTCATGGCCTGCGCGGTCCTTATAAGGGCCGGTCTGGCCATAGCCCGTAATGGAACAGTAGATAAGGCTCGGATTTACGGCTTTGAGGGCTTCGTACCCGATGCCAAGGCGGTCCATCACGCCAGGCCGGAATTGCTCGATCACGATGTCAAAGTCTTTCACCAGCGCCAGCACCTTGTCTGCGCTGCCCTCTTCCTTAAGATTGAGCGCCAGTGACTTCTTGCCGCGACTCAGAAAGCCGTGGGCGGTGCTCACGCCAGCATCGTGGGGAGGCATCACCCGGGTCAGGTCCACCCTGTCTGGCGCCTCTATGCGCAACACCTCCGCACCCATATCCGCCAGTAACATGGTGGCGTAGGGGCCAGGCAATAAGGTGCTGAAGTCCAGAACTTTCAGTGAGGTCAGTGGACCGGCCATGATGATCTCCTTTTGTTATGAGAGTGGTTCCACTACTCGTTGTTATCTCTATCATGCTGCCCGGTTTTGCACGTGAGGCCAACTACTGCTTCGGTCATTCCTATTGGCCGTTTCGTCCATCCTGTTGATACGGCGTCGGTTGCATTGTTCCACGGGGGTTTTATGATGGGGCTCGTTTTCATGGAATGGCGAATACGATGTCTGATCTGACGGTTTCAAGGCACTTTGTTCAGGCCGCCCTCGTGGGTGCCGAGAGACTTGGTTTTGATACCCGCGAAATGCTTCTGGAAGCGGGTATTTCTCCGGATCTCCTGCGTATCGAGATGGCCAGGGTAAGCAGCGATCAGTTCAGCCACCTGATGCAGGTGCTCTGGAACCGGATGGGCGACGAGTTCATGGGGCTCGGCCCCAGACGGGCCCGGACCGGAACGTTTGCAACCATGTGCGCGCTGGTGATGGACTGCCCGAACCTGGAGTCGGTGTATCGGCAAGCTTTCCAGTTTTCCCGCCTGTTTGAGCCCATGGTAGCCATGGAGCTCGAAGTCGGGGAAGACAAGGCGCAGTTGGTGACTCGGATTGAGGGCGAAATTCACGACCCCAGTTTTTTCCTGCGGGAAAGCATTCTGGTGATCTGGCACCGGTTGGGCAGCTGGCTGATAGGGCAGCCGATCGAGTTGGAAAAAGCGGAGTTTGATTATCCCCGTCCGGCGCATGGTGATGAATACAGACACATCTTCCATTGCCCGCTGGCCTTCGAGTCGGACAAGACTGCCCTCGCCTTCGACAAGCGCTTCCTGTCGGCTCCGGTCATCCGGGACAAGCCGGAAATGCGGCAGTTCCTGAAAACCTCTCCGGCAGATTTGTTGTCCCGTCCGGATGAGAGCAACACGTTTACCGGACGAATTCGCGCGCTCATTGGCCGGGATTTCTCGAAACCGCTGCCGGACTTTGAATGGATCGCGGCAGAGTTGCACACCAGCCCGCAGACGCTCCGGCGCCGGCTGAAGCAGGAAAACACCTCGTTCCAGGAGATCAAGGATCTGTTGCGCCGGGACATGGCCATCTACTACCTGAGCCGACAGGAACTGCCCATTAATGATATCGCAGCCAAGGTCGGATTTACCGAACCCTCAACCTTTCACCGGGCCTTCAAGAAGTGGACCGGAGTAACGCCCGGCGCCTACCGGGAGGGTGAGCGCGGAAACCTGACGAGCTGAATCAGGAATCCGATGGCGCCTGAACGGTACGGATCAGATGCCCCAACGTGTCTGCAATTTCCTGAGTCTGATCCCGGTTCAAGGCAAGCTGGAACAGCCGGGAGCCATCCCTTGGGTCGTAAACCCAACAGGTTGAGATCGCTGCTTCACAGCGCCACTCCACTCTCGGATTAATACCAAAAACCGACATCGGCTCGGTGCTGCGCATAACTCGCCCGTCGTCACCGCGCCTGATTTCCTGAATCTGGATGTCGCTGCCCTGGGTAGTCAGGCGATATTCCACATCGGCCGGCCGGTCAAGTCTGACCACCGTCTGATCACCCCGCCAGCCCGAAAGCTCCAGCAGGCTGTTGATGTGCAGAGTGAGTGCCTCCCGGTCCGAATCCGTAAGGTAGAGCTTGCGCAGGGACGCTACTCGACCGTCCCCTGCTGGCTCGATTACTGCAACCCTCTCCCGCTCTCCGTTGCCCTGAGGTGCAAGAGCACTTTCCTTTCTTGCCCTTTCAATATCGGTAATCAGCTTCAGGGACTCCTGATAATGAGAACCCTCGGCACCTGCACGGGTGACGTAACTCTCCAGAGCCGACTGAGCCTCATTGAGATGGGATGCCTGTAGCATCACCCGGCCACGGTAGAAGTAGTAATCGACCGGCTTTTCCCCTTCCAGTTGCTGCAAACGGTTCAGGTACTCGGCGGCCTCACCCCATTTTTCAGCCACCACCGCCTCGTCCGTTGCCAGCATGAGCCGGCGGGTTTCGTGCTCTGGCGCCAGCGCCAGCACCTGTCCGGCCAGAAGCACGGATGCAAGGACAGCTCCACGTGCCAAACGGCGACCTGTTTCAAACAATACTGCCATGGCATTTACTCCTGCTGGTTGTCTGCGCCAATCGCCTGCTCTTCAATATCAGGCAGATCATTGTCATCAGCGATATCGGATTCCTCACCGTCGTCCACTTCGGCCTGATCCATGATCGCTTTAGGCAATTCCTTTTTAACCCGAACACCAAGCTCAACAAAGCGATTTGCCTGGGAGATCAGATTACCACGGCCACGGGTCAGGTTATTCATGGCCGAATCATAGGTTCCCTGGGCCGTGTGCAACTGGCTGCCCAGCCGCTCCATAGCTTCCACGAACACCCGTAGTTTGTCATACACTGCGCCGGCCCGCTCGGCAATACGCCTGGCGTTCTGGCTCTGTCGCTCGTACCGCCAGATGTTTTCAATGGTTCTCAGTGTTGCCAGCAAGGTAGTGGGTGTTACCACAATAATCTTTCGATCAAAGGCTTCTGCGAAAAGGTTCTCGTCCTGCTGAAATGCTGCCACAAAGGCCGGTTCAATAGGCATGAACAGCAGCACGAAATCCGGTGAATGCAGTCCGTGGAGCTGACTGTAATCTTTTTCGCTGAGGGTTCGGATATGGGTCCTTACCGCGTCAACGTGTTGTTTGAGGGCGTCGTCTCTTGCCTCGGAATCCTCCTCCTCGGTCACCCACCTCTGGTAGGCCAGTAACGAGACTTTGGAATCAACGATCAGGTTCCGACTGTCCGGCAGGTGAACGACCACATCTGGCCGGTACAGCTGGTTGTCTCCGTCCCGGTAGCTGCCTTGGGTATCGTATTCCACACCCTTCCTCAACCCGGATTTTTCCAGGACCCGCTCGAGGATCAACTCGCCCCAGTTGCCCTGAATTTTCTTGTCGCCCTTCAGTGCCCGGGTCAGGTTGGAGGCCTCTTCGGTGATCTGGCGGTTCAGGTCCTGAAGTGATTTGATCTCACTGCGCAGGGCCTGGCGATCCCGGGTTTCGCTTGTGTAAACGTCTTCTACCCGCTTTCGGAAGTCCTGCAGCTGGTCACGGAACGGATTCAGAAGGGTATCGAGACTGGTTCGGGTTTGCTGGCTGAACCGCTCGCTTTTCTGCTCGAAAATCTTGTTGGCCAGGTTCTCGAACTCCTGCTTCAAGGCGTCGCGGTTACGTTCCAGCAGTTCCAGTTTCTCGGTGGTGGACCGACGCTCCTTGTCGAGTGTTACTTCCTGCTCTCGCAGAGAAACACGGGCCTCGCCCAATTCCCGGCCAAGGTCATCGGCTTTCGCCTGCAGGTTCTGGCGTTCATCTTCCAGCTGTCCGATTCGCTGCTTTCGCCCTTCAAGGTCTGACTCCAGCGCCGCCACCCGGTTCTCCAGACCCGAAGCCCGTTGTCGCCACTGCTCGATATCACGTTCGATGCGTACATTCATTTCCCGCTGTTCGGCGACAGCATATTCAAGCTGTTCGGCCCGCTGAGCACCCATGGCCTGCTCGTGTTCGGAATCATTCAATTGCTTCTCAAGAAGGGCCTTGACCACCTCCAGTTCATCAGCCTCCCGAGTCATCCCTCGCTTTTCCGCTGTCGATTTAGCCAGCAACCCTGCCAGCACAATTGCTGAAACGAAAAGCACAACCATCAACCCGGATATCAGGTCAGGCCGGGACAACATCAATTCCGTGATGGCTTCAGGCACTGCACAGCACTCCCCTTGTAAGTCATTGATCGATCGCTGTTATCGAAACTGAAAGACAGTCTACCTCAGGAAGGGAACCTTTTGCCCGGGATGCCGTCATTCGAAGTGGCAGCGAAAAAAAGGACCTCGACTGTTTAACACTATTGTGAAGGGCTGAAATCCATCTCTGGACGCCCCTCGTAATATCGTTTAAAAGGTTAGAATGTTCTTTGTCCGTGCAATTATTACCTTTTATTAATCGCACACCCGACTGGAACCCGATCAGAAACGGATAGCCGAACATGCTGAAAGAACTGTGGCGAAAACTCGGAGCGGATTTTTTTCAGACAGACTGCTCCACGCAAGAGGGCTGCGGGAGTTTTTTTGGCAATGCTTCCTCTGCCGGTAGGGATGAGCTCCGGATACTGCCTCACATCACTCACACGGGCGAGTTTCACCTGGAACGTCTGACCAAAATCCTCAAGTCCCGATATGGCAAGAGTTTCGGAATGCCCTCAAGCCGGAATGAAAGCGACGGGGGGGTTCGGGAGCTGATCTGTTTTGCGGCACGGATTCAGGACCAGGATGTGCAAAGGGAGTTGCTGCTTTTCTATCTGAATTGTTCTCCAGTCATTCAGGAATATCTCCGGTCGGAGACGGACCTGGGTGAAGAACATTTCCTGTCACGGTAAACACTACTCCCCCTTAACCATCTGTAAATCAACCGCACAGACCGGATGCTGTATACTCTCGCTCCGTATTGACTTGGATTTACATGCACAGACCGTCACAGCTGCCTGATTCCAGGCGTGACAGGCTGCCGGTTCGAGGGTTCTTCATGGATTTTAAACGTTTTCGGGCTGGCCTGCTCAAGCTTCCCGTTGCCCTGATTGCAGGCGTCATCCTGCTGACGGGATGCTCGTCAGATCGTTATTTTATGGTTCCCAAGACGAATCTGACTGAGCTCGGAGCATCCGTAAAAAGCCAGCGCGCAACCCTGGTTACCATGGAGAACAACGCTTCCATTCGACACCAGCAAGTGATTGAACAGAATCGTGCGGCTACCAACACCATACTGAACGCCATCGCCACCCAGGTGGAAAAGCCCGAATGTCCTCCCATACCCGCACAGGCGGCGTGCCCGGCGACAGACATATCGAAGGGTCGCGCAGACCGCCTTAAGGGAAAAGTCATCGTGGGTGAAGTTGAGAACTTCTACCTCGCCGGGCCAGGGCTGATTTACAAGGCCCGGATCGACAGCGGCGCCGAAACCTCCTCGATTGACGCGCGCAATATCACGCGTTTTGAGCGCGATGGCAGCAATTGGGTCCGATTTGATGTTCCGGTGCCCGGCAACGATAAATTCGTCAGCCTCGAAAAAGAAGTGTCCCGGCGGGTCCGGGTTATCCAGGCCAGCTCAGAAGAAGCGGAACGGAGGGTGGTGGTCGAGTTGCAGTTTTTTATCGGCGACCATCAGCAGGTGGCGGAGTTCACTCTCGCAGACCGAACGAATCTGACCTATGAAGTTCTTATCGGGAGGAACATCCTGCGCGACGTCATGCTTATCGACGTTGGCAAGGAATACGCCACGGAGTTACCGGAGTCCATCCGGAACGGCAACGGGAGTGATTCATGACCACCCGGTCTCGCCTTCCATTTTATGTCGGGATCTTCCTGCTCATTGCTGCTGGCATTTCACTTGCCGTCTGGCGGCATATCGAACTCGGCATCCCATGGCTTACAGGCGAACAACGCCCGGTCTGGATGGTTGAGGCGAGAATTGATTTTGACGCGGACAATGGCCCGGTATTAGCGAGCCTCAACGTCCCTCAACAACCGCCGGGTTTCCAGATTCTGTCTGAACAGGCCGCATCGCCCGGATATGGTTTCTCGATTATCAACAGCGCCGGCAGCCGCCGTGCGGAATGGAGCAAGCGCGAAGCCTCCGGACCACAAACGCTGTATTTCAAGGCACAGTTCGTACCGGATCCCACAGCGCAGCCCGACATACCCACCCGGGAGCCGACGACCCGGCGCGTATTCTGGGAAGAGCCCGAGGCCACCGCCGTACAGGAAATCCTGGATCAGGCCAAAGCCCGCTCCAGTACCCCGGAGAGTATGACGCGGGAGCTGATCCGCCTGATGCAGCCCGACACCCGTACACAGAACACCACACTGCTGATCGCGGAAGAAAACTATCTCGACCTGCTGGTCGACATGCTGAACCACGCCGGCATTGCCGCGCGAATCGCCGACGGACTCCGCCTTGAAGACGCCCGTCGGCGGCAACAGCTGATGCCCTACCTGCAAATCTATAATGGCAGGCAATGGCTTACCTTCAATCCGAAATCAGCGGAACAGGGTGTGCCCGAAAACCTGCTGCTATGGCGCCAGGGGTCGGCCTCACTGCTTGACGTGGTCGGCGGAGAGAACTCGGAAGTCAGCTTTTCCATGCTTCGGCAAACCGTTCCGGCCTTGCAGCTTGCCACCATGCAGTCGACATCCAATGGCCTGGGATTCCTGAGCTTCTACGAGCTGCCTATTGAGGAGCAGAGCATGTTCCGCATGCTCCTGCTGCTACCCCTGGGCGCCCTCATGGTCGCCTTTATGCGGATCGTGATCGGCATTCGCACGTCTGGTACTTTCATGCCCGTGCTGATCGCCGTAGCCTTCGTTCAGACCACCCTGATACCGGGCCTGATTGCCTTCCTGTCAGTGGTAGCGATTGGCCTGTCAATGCGGGGCTACCTGTCCAGCCTCAACCTGCTGCTGGTTTCCCGAATATCTGCACTGATTATTCTGGTTATCTTCATCACCGCCGGACTGAGCATCATAGGTTATCAGATGGGATTCAACACCGGCATGACAGTAACATTCTTCCCGATGGTCATTATCGCGTGGACCATCGAGCGCATGTCCATACTCTGGGAAGAGGAAGGTGCACGCGAGGTCGTTGTTCAGGGTACGGGTAGCCTGTTTGTCGCCATCAGTGCCTACCTGCTGATGAGCGCGCCTCTTGCCGGCCACCTCACGTTCAACTTCCCGGAGCTCCACCTGGTGATCCTGGGGCTGATACTGCTGATGGGCCAATACACCGGCTACAAACTCAGCGAGCTGAAGCGATTCACGCCAATGAAGGTCTACGACTGACATGGACTGGATATCACCGCGAGCGCTTAGCCGGCTGGGCATGCTCAATATGAACCGGCGCAATGTGGATTACATCGCCCGCTACAATGAGCGCTCCTCCTACCCGCTGGTGGACAACAAGCTGAAGACCAAGCTGGTGGTTGCCGAATACGGTGTTAAAACCCCAAAGCTGCTTCAGGTGGTTCGCCAGCAGCATGAAATCTCCCATTTCCGGGAAATGGCGGAGGGGCTTGCGGGATTTGCCATCAAACCAGCAAAGGGCTCTGGTGGTAAAGGCATCACCGTTATTACCGGGCGCGACGGTGAGGAATACGTCAAGGCATCCGGCTCCCGGGTAGAGGCTCCCTTTCTTGAACGCCACCTGACCAATATTCTTGCCGGCCTCTATTCACTGGCCGGCACACCGGATGTGGCCATTGTCGAAAGCCTGGTGGAATCAGCACCCTCCCTCGCCCGGTATTCTCACCAGGGCGTGCCGGATATCCGGATTATTGTTTTCCAGGGGTATCCCGTTATGGCGATGCTGAGGCTTGCCACCACCGATTCTGACGGTAAAGCCAATCTACACCAGGGAGCCGTGGGCGTTGGCCTGGATATCGGAACCGGCCGAAGCCTGAATGCGGTTCAGTTCAATCGACCGATTACTCTCCACCCGGACACCGGCCTGGCACTGGAGAATATCAACATAGAGGCCTGGGAGGAGATGCTGGAAATGGCGTCACGTTGCTACGAGGCAACAGGGCTGGGCTACATGGGCGTGGACCTGGTGGTCGATGCCAACGAGGGCCCGTTGTTGCTTGAACTCAACGCCCGGCCGGGACTGGCGATCCAGATGGCCAATGGCAGGGGCCTGTTGCCCCGTCTGCAGGCGATTGAGGGCCTCAAGCGGCCACATTTCACTCCTGGCGAGAGGGCCAGCCACGCGATGGAAGTGTTCGCCAGCTATTGACCTTTCCGACACGCATAAAAAAACCGGGGCCTGAACCCCGGTTTTTTCATTTCAACCAACACTCACGTCATTTCGCCTCTGGCAATCAGAAGCTTGCGTTCGTGACTCAAGCCTTTGAGGAGACCCCAAGTCATAATCAACAGAACGACCGTAAAGGGCAGTCCTGCGCTGATCGCCGTCGCCTGAATGGCTCCGAGTGCATCTTCACCACCGCCGAATATCAATGCAGCAGCGATGGCGCTTTCAGCCACAACCCAGAATACACGCTGAGCAGTGGGCGCATCAGTCTTGCCGCCGGCAGTAATACTGTCGATAACCAGGGAACCGGAATCCGAAGAGGTAATAAAGAACACCAGCACCAGAATAATAGCCAGGAAGGATATGATTTCAGTCAGCGGGAAGTCCGCAAACATCTGGAACATGGCCAACGGTACCTCTGTCAGACCATTTTCAGCCAGGGAACCAATACCCTGCCGAATCTGCTCAAGCGCGGAACCGCCAAAAGCGCTCATCCAGACAATGGTAATAACAGTCGGAACGATCAGCACAGCCGTGACGAACTCACGTACGGTACGACCTCTGGATACGCGCGCAATAAACATACCAACGAACGGTGACCAGGAAATCCACCACGCCCAGTAAAAGACGGTCCAACCCTGAAACCAGGCTTCGTCTTCACGACCGAACGGGTTACTCAGCGGAACAATGTTACCGACATAGCTCGAAGAAGTTACCCATAAAGTTTCCAGTATCGCCATCGTCGGGCCGGCGAAAATAATGAAGAACAGAAGAATACCCGCCATGGCCATGTTGATGTTACTCAGGACCTTCACGCCGCCGTCCAGACCGCGGAGTACGGAAATCAATGCACACGCCGTAACACCCACGATAATCGCCATCTGGACGTTGGTACCGCTCCCGGTATCGAACAGATAGTTGAGACCAGAAGCCGCCTGCTGGGCACCGAAACCAAGAGACGTCGCCAGACCAAAAATCGTCGCAACGACAGCCAGAATATCGATGATGTGACCTGGCCACCCCCAGACCCTGTCCTTCAGCAGCGGGAAGAATGCCGAACGGATCGTCAGAGGCATGTTTTTATTGTAGGCAAAGAAAGCCAACGACAGGGCGACAACCGCATAGATCGCCCATGGATGCAGGCCCCAATGATACATGGTTGCGCCCATCGCCAGGTTTTCCGCCTGTGCGGTGTTAGCCGCGACGTTAAACGGAGTTTCATACCAGCCTGTGTAGTACGCCACTGGCTCTGCCACCGCCCAGAACATCAGGCCGATGCCCATGCCCGCTGCGAACAGCATGGAAAACCACGAAATCGTGGAAAACTCGGGTTTCGCATCCATACCGCCAATGCGAATCTTGCCCATCGGCAAGACGATCAGGGCCAGACACACCACAACAAAGATGTTGGCACTGATCAGGAAAAACCAATCAAAGGTCGCGATGATGTCCCATTTAGCACCGTCCAGCAGCTCTTTGGCCTGCCCGGGAAACATCAGGGTACCTATTACAAACAGAACGACCAGTATTGCCGTAATCGGGAATACCGGTGCGTGAAGATCCAGCCCGAACGGAGTTATATTGTCCTGACCGGCCACGTAATCCGTCTGATATTCGTCTTTAACTACGTCGCCCACGTTTTGGCGCCTCCTGAGTTGATAAGTCGTTTATTCAGAATCGGAGTTCAAACATTACAAGCTCGACATCATAATGTTTTGAGGTCAAAACATCAAAGACGCCCCAATGTGGCAAATCGACTTTAAGCATAGACCACCATCCTCACCCGGCCAGTCATTTACGAGACCAATCGATTAGAGATCTATGGACGTACCGGTATACTCTCGTGCAAATCCAAGAACCCTCGAATATCCGGGACAAACTGAGGAACACATGGAAAAAACGAAAACCTTCCCGCTCCGCTACACCGTTTACGCCCTAAGCATTGTCGGCTTCATCAGTTCTCTTTTGATCGCACTGACACTGGATGCCGGGTATATGTTCCCAGTCCTTTTCGGAGCATTCGCCGCTCTGGGAACCTACGATCTCATACAGCGCAAACATACGATTAGCCGGAACTATCCGATCATGGCCAATTTCCGATACCTCCTGGAATCCGTTGGCCCGGAAATCCGGCAGTATTTTATTCAGTCGGATACGGAAGAACGCCCTTTCTCGCGGGAACAACGCTCTATCGTATACCAGAGGGCAAAAAATATTCTCGACAAGCGCCCCTTCGGCTCACAACTGGGAATGTATGACGAGGGTTTTGAATGGATGAACCACTCCCTCGCCCCAACCCGGTTGACAAGCAGCGGCTTCCGGATCCTGATTGGAAAAAACTGCGAGAAACCTTACAGCGCCAGCGTCTTCAACATCTCTGCCATGAGCTTCGGTTCACTATCGGCCAATGCCATCCTCAGCCTGAACACCGGCGCAAGAATAGGAGGGTTCTACCACGATACCGGCGAAGGCTCCATTTCCCGATACCACCGTATTCCCGGGGGCGACCTGGTCTGGGAAATTGGTTCCGGCTATTTCGGATGCCGCCACAAAGACGGCTCATTCAATGAGGACATGTTCCGGAAAAATGCCTCCCTGGACCAGGTAAAAATGATAGAGCTCAAACTATCTCAGGGTGCAAAACCCGGCCACGGAGGCATTCTGCCCGGCGCCAAGGTCACCCCGGAAATTGCGGAAGCCCGTGGGGTGTCTGTGGGCGAGGACTGCGTCTCCCCAGCCAGCCACTCCGCCTTCTCAACCCCGGTGGAGTTGCTGGAATTTATTGACCACCTGCGGGAATTGTCCGGTGGAAAACCGGTGGGATTCAAACTGGCCATCGGGCACCCGTGGGAGTGGTTCGCCATCGTCAAAGCCATGCTGCAGACCGGCCGGAAACCCGATTTCATCGTTGTGGATGGCGGCGAAGGTGGGACCGGCGCAGCGCCTCTGGAATTTATCAACCGGCTGGGGATGCCGATGACAGAAGCCCTGTTGCTGGTTCACAACACACTGGTAGGAACCAACCTGCGGGAAGAGATTGCCATCGGTGCAGCCGGCAAAATCACCTCCGCGTTTAATATTGCGCGCACCCTGGCCCTCGGCGCTGACTGGTGCAATGCAGCCAGAGGCTATATGTTTGCCCTGGGCTGCATTCAGGCACTCAACTGCCATACCGGCCGCTGTCCGAGCGGAGTGGCCACACAGGACCCCAGACGCAGTAACAAGCTTGATGTTGAGCACAAGAGCCAGCGGGTATACAACTACCACAAGAACACCCTGGACGCCCTGCAGAATCTGCTTGAAGCTTCCGGCCTCCGGCATCCGTCAGAACTCGGCCCGGAACACGTGGTACGGCGAGTGTCGAAAACCGAGGTACACTCCTACCTTGATCTCTTTCCCTTCCTTGAGCCCGGGGCCCTGCTTGAAGGCAAAACCAACCAGTCAGTCTTCGACAAATACTGGGAAAGCGCCCGCCCTGACTCTTTTGAACCGCCCGAATTTATCGTGAAACTCCGGGAGACCAAGCTGCGGTAAAAAACGGACATCAAAATCGCCCAAGGCTGTTTATTTTTCCTAAGGGCTGGTGTAGACTTCGCTCCCGCTAAGCCACTGAGAATACTCTTAAGTTTTCTACTCTGGCCAACAGCGAATCGGGGCGTAGCGCAGCTTGGTAGCGCACTTGCATGGGGTGCAAGGGGTCGTAGGTTCAAATCCTACCGTCCCGACCAGATTCCGATAAAAAGCCCGGGTCGAAAGGCCCGGGCTTTTTATTATCCGGGAAACCCCTAATTTGCCCCGGCGCTCCAGTTCTCTCACCAACTGACTGACCACTCCCCCCCCCTAGCCAACCTCGTTATGGCGCGGTGAACGAATTCTCTCGTAAGATATACTGTGTGGTATGACCTCATCACTGAACGGCTCAGCAGGTAGGCGTTAGAGTCGGAATTGTTGCCTCATGCCAAAAAAGGAGAATGGATTATGAGTATCAATATGGGATCGGCTGATCGGATCATCCGCGCCATCGTCGGCATAGCACTTCTGGCATTGGTTTTCGTAGGCCCGCAGACACCCTGGGGATGGATTGGCATCGTGCCTCTGGCTACTGCACTGGTGGGCATTTGCCCAGCCTACTCGCTGCTAGGCATCAAGACTTGCAGGAAACAATAATCCTGCCGGCATAAAAAAACCGGGACAACATTCGTTGTCCCGGTTTTTTGGCAGGTCCGCAAGCGCTCTATTTAACCGGCGCGTTCAGGACATCAAGCACCTCTTCCAACTCCGAGATCATCTGTCGGATCAGCTGTTTGTATTGGGAGGTGTCTTCTTTTACCTCGTGGCTACTGAGCTTCTGCTTGGCACCACCAATGGTATATCCCTGATCATAGAGCAGACTACGAATCTGACGAATGGTGATCACATCCGCCCGCTGATAATAGCGGCGGTTGCCCCGGCGCTTGACCGGCGACAGCTGGGGAAACTCCTGCTCCCAATAACGCAGCACGTGCGCTTTTACCGCACACAGATCCGCCACTTCACCAATAGTAAAATAACGTTTTCCCGGAATCGCGGGAAGTTCGTTGTTATGACTGGGTTCCAGCATACGCTTCTACTTTTTGCTTTAGTTTCTGTCCCGGGCGAAACGTAACTACACGCCGTGCACTGATCGGAATCTCTTCCCCAGTTTTCGGGTTCCGTCCCGGCCGCTGCTTTTTGTCTCGCAGATCGAAGTTACCAAAACCTGACAACTTCACTTGTTCATTGTGGCTGAGAGCGCCTCTGATTTCATCGAAAAAAGCTTCCACCATTTCCTTGGCTTCGCGTTTGTTCAGGCCCAATTCCTCATACAACCGCTCTGCCATTTCCGCTTTCGTCAAAGCCGTCATGTCTCAACTCCTCAGTGTTGCCCCCAGCTCTTCTTTCAATGCGTCAATCACACCGCTGAAGAGCGAATGCACTTCATCCTCGTTCAACGTGCGCTCGGGATGCTGCCAGAACAGGCTCAGTGCCAGGCTCCGGTTACCCTCACCCAAGCTCTCACCTTCGTAGACATCGAACGCGCGTAACGCTGTCAGGCGCTCACCGGCATGCTTTTTGGCTACACGCTCCACATCCGCAAACGCCACATCGCTGCCGATAATAATAGCCAAATCCCGTCGAACTTCCGGGAATTTTGAAATTTCATTGAAATTAGGCACATGTCCGGTAACGACCGAATTCAAGAATAGCTCAAACATCAGGATCGTGCCATTAAGTTCAAGATTTTTCTGAACTTGTGGGTGCAACGTGCCTAGCCAGCCGACATGTTCGCCGTCCCGCAGAAGCTCAGCAGTCTGCCCAGGGTGCAGGGCCGGATGCTGACTGCCAACGAAATGGATTTCGATGCCCAGCAAACGAAACAGACTTTCCAAATCCCCTTTTACATCAAAGAAATCTGCATTTCTGCGACCGTTGAGCCAGTTTTCTGGGTACTGGTTACCGACGACTACGCCCGCAAGCATGGGCTGCTGATCAATACGCTCACCTTCCTGAAGGAAGCGAAGGCCTGTCTCAAACAGGCGAATGCGTTGCTGCTGACGGTTCTGGTTATAGGCCACAGTTTTCAGTAGGCCGCTCCACAGGCTGGTGCGCATGACCGAGAGATCGGAGGAAATTGGATTCGCCAGAGCGATACCCTCACGCGCCGGGTCAACCAGTTGCTGCACCTTTGGATCGACAAAGCTATAGGTCACCGCTTCCTGGTAGCCATGGTCCACAAAGAAGTTGCGAATGGCCGATACCGGGCGGACAGCCTCTTTCTCCGGGCGCAGCCCAAGAGAACCAGTAGGCTCGGTCACCGGCAAATTGTTGTAACCGTAAATCCGCCCTACTTCCTCAATCAGATCTTCTTCGATCGAGATGTCCGGACGGAAGCTGGGCACGCTGACCCGCCACCCATCTTTCAGCAGTTTCTCCACCCTAAGGCCAAGCCGAGTCAGGACTTCCTCAACAGTAGTGCGGTCGATTTCCATGCCAAGGACGTCATTGAGGCGCCGGGACCGGAGGTCCACTACGCGATCCTCGGGAATATCATTATCGCTGGCGACCTCGACAATTTCACCAGGCTCACCGCCAACAATATCCATCAGCAACCGGGTTGCACGCTCCATGGCTTCTCGAGCCAGCTTGTAATCCACACCGCGCTCGAAGCGATGAGAGGCATCGGTATGCAAGCCGTAATGGCGCGCCTTCCCGGCCAGGGCAATGGGATCGAAGTAAGCCGACTCCAGAACCAGATCCCGGGTTTTCGGACTGACACCGGAATGCTCGCCGCCCATAACACCCGCAATGGCGATGGGCTTTTCATGATCAGCAATCACCAGGGTGCCCTGGGTCAGCTCCACTTGCTGGCCGTCGAGCAGCACCAGCTTCTCACCGGCCCGGGCCATACGCACGACGATACCGCCGTGAATTTCATCACGGTCAAACGCATGCATCGGCTGACCGAGCTCCAGCATCACGTAGTTGGTTACGTCCACAGCGGCGTCTATGGAACGAATGCCGGAACGGCGCAGCTTCTCCTGCATCCACAGGGGCGACTCAGCCTGCAGGTTCACATTGCGCAGAATCCGGCCGAGATAACGCGGGCAGCCCGCCGGCGCTTCGACACGTATATCCGGGACTTCCGAATGCACAGCTTCTACCGGCTCTATGGCCGGGGCCTTTACCAGCAAGCTATTAAGCACACCCACTTCCCGGGCAATGC
This sequence comes from Marinobacter sp., assembly GCF_048269445.1. GTDB lineage: Bacteria > Pseudomonadota > Gammaproteobacteria > Pseudomonadales > Oleiphilaceae > Marinobacter. The sequence goes on from NZ_JBLXIQ010000002.1 coordinate 129,975, forward strand.
CCTTGATAGAAAGGCAGTCGGCGCGGTTGGGGGTCAGATCCACATCAATGGTTACATCATTCAGCTTGAGATAATCCGCGACGTCCTGACCAACCGGAGCATTGGCTGGCAATTCCATCAGGCCATCATGATTCTCGGAAAGCCCCAGCTCCGACTCAGAGCACAGCATACCTTCTGAAGGCTGACCACGGAGTTTGGCTTTCTTGATCCTGAAATTACCGGGCAACACCGCACCAACCACTGCAAACGGTACCTTGAGGCCTTCCCGAACATTAGGGGCTCCACAAACTACCTGCACGCTGTCTTTACCATCACTGACCTGGCAAACCCGGAGCTTGTCCGCATCCGGATGGGGCTGCACTGACTGCACCTCACCGACAACTACGCCGCTAAATTGACCTGCCACCGGCTCAAAACCGTCCACTTCCAGACCCGCCATGGTGATCTGGTCCATCAATTCCTGGGTACCGATTTGCGGATTAACCCACTCGCGCAGCCACTGTTCACTGAATTTCATGGTTATTGCCTTGTTCTGATGCGGTTTTGCCTGTTTGTTTGAATGCCCTGATGGCTGCCCTTTTAACGAAACTGGCGCAGGAAACGCAGATCGTTTTCAAAGAACATGCGCAGGTCGTTCACGCCGTAACGAAGCATGGCCAGACGCTCTACACCCATGCCAAAAGCAAAGCCCCGGTACTCCTCGGCATCAATCCCGCAATATTCGAATACTTTGGGGTGCACCATTCCGCAACCCATCACTTCCAGCCACTTGACGCTGCCATCCGCTTCCCGACCCCATTCAATATCCACTTCTGCGGAGGGCTCGGTAAACGGAAAGTAGGACGGACGAAAGCGAACCTGAAGATCCTGCTCGAAAAAGACCCGGAGAAACTCCTCCACCGTGCTTTTCAGGTCTGCAAAGCTGACGTTTTTCTCGACCAGCAAACCCTCCACCTGATGGAACATGGGCGTATGGGTCATGTCCGAATCGCAGCGGTAAACCCGGCCCGGACAGATCATTCTAAACGGCGGCTGACCAGCCTCCATGGTGCGAATCTGGACCGGCGAGGTATGGGTACGCAGAAGCGTGCCCGGGTTGAAATAGAAGGTGTCGTGCATGGCACGGGCTGGATGGTGCCCGGGAATGTTCAGAGCTTCGAAGTTATGGTAATCGTCTTCGATTTCCGGCCCCTGCTCAACGGTATAGCCGGCCCGCGAGAAAAACTGCTCGATCCGCTGCAGGGTGCGGGTGACCGGATGCAAACCGCCAATCTCCTGGCCGCGGCCAGGAAGGGTAACATCAATGGATTCACTGGCAAGTTTTTGCTCAATGGCGGCGCGCTCAAGATCACCTCTCCTGGCATTGATCGCTTGCTCCACCTGCCCCTTGGCCTCGTTGATCTTCTGGCCGGCCGCCGGACGCTCTTCAGCGGAAAGCTTGCCCAGGGTTTTGGCCTGCTGGGTAATGACACCCTTTTTGCCAAGGTATTCAACTCGAATTTGATCAAGTGCCTGCAGGCTGTCAGCTTTGTCTACCGCCGCCAGACCGTCCTGAACCAGTTGCTCCAGGTTTTCCATTGACCCTGCTCCAAACCAGAAATGGAAGTGCTAAAAACGTAATTTCAGAAACAAAAATAGGGGAAGAGCGTGCCCTTCCCCTATCAGAAGGCGTCATCATGATGTCATGAGACGCCCATATCGATCAGTAATCGATGAAAGAGCTAAGCGATCACAGGGACGCTTTGGCCTTCTCGACAACAGCGGCAAACGCCTGCTGCTCGTTCATGGCCAGATCGGCCAGAACCTTACGATCGATTTCAACGTTAGCCTTTTTCAGGCCAGCGATCAGACGGCTGTAAGACAGACCGTTGGCGCGGGCACCAGCATTGATACGGGCAATCCACAGAGCGCGGAAAGCGCGCTTACGATTACGACGGTCACGGTAAGCGTATTGACCGGCCTTGATAACCGCTTGCTTGGCTACACGGAATACACGACTGCGAGCGCCGTAGTAACCTTTGGCCTGACTGAGAATCTTCTTGTGACGACGGCGTGCGACCACACCACGTTTTACACGAGCCATACTTTAATCCTTCTACCTTAAACCTTTGCAGGAATCGTTAGCGGCTGAATCAGCACGCTGTCATACGCTTGATGGAAGCCACATCAGACTTGGCAATCAGCTTGGTACCACGGAGCTGACGCTTACGCTTGGGGCTCTTCTTGGTCAAGATATGACTGGTGAAGGACTGCTTGTGCTTGAAGCCAGTCGCGGTTTTCTTGAACCGCTTGGTGGCTCCGCTTTTGGTTTTCATCTTAGGCATTTTTTAAAACTCCGCATTCTATTTTTAAGTAAACAATAATGTGACCCTGAACGACAAATCCCCCGCATGCGCGGGGGACAAGCACCCGATCAGGTTCACTTCTTTTTGCGGGGCGCCACAATCATGGTCATCTGCCGGCCTTCCATTTTCGGCCGCATCTCTACCTGGGCAATCTCATCTATGTCTGCTTCTATACGCTGCATGAGTTGCATACCAATTTCCTGGTGTGCCATCTCACGGCCACGGAAGCGGATCGTGATTTTGCCGCGGTCCCCGTTTTCAAGGAAACGTACCAGGTTGCGTAGTTTGACCTGATAATCCCCTTCTTCAGTTCCTGGACGGAACTTAAGCTCTTTGACCTGCGTTTGCTTCTGCTTTTTCTTGGCAGCCGCCTTGGCCTTCTTCTCATCGAAGATTTTCTTGCCGTAGTCCATTATCTTACAGACGATCGGATCGGAATCCGTAACCTGAACCAGGTCAAGAGACGCTTCTTCTGCCTGCTTGATTGCATCTCCAATCGGTACGACACCGACCTGATTGCCTTCGGCATCGATCAGACGGACTTCCGTTGCGTCAATATTCTCATTGATCGGCGCTTTAGGTGTGCGCCCACCCCGATTCGCTCGCTGTTTAATAATTAGATCTCCGTTTTGGTTCTGCCCTTGCGTTGAATGTCATCAGCCAATAGCTGTTCGAACGCTTCAAGCGACATAGTTCCCAAATCTTCACCTTTGCGGGTTCTCACCGCTACGGCGTTGTTCTCGATTTCTTTGTCACCGACAACAATCAAAAAGGGAACTTTATTAATAGTATGCTCGCGGATTTTAAAGCCGATCTTCTCGTTTCTCAAGTCAGCATTAACCCTAAAGCCCAAAGAATCCCACTTTTTCGCCAGATTCTGACAATAATCACGCTGATTATCGGTGATATTGAGGACCACAACCTGGGTTGGTGCCAACCAGGTGGGGAATGCGCCTTCGTACTCTTCAATCAGAATACCGATGAAACGTTCGAACGATCCGAGTACCGCTCGGTGCAGCATGACCGGCGTCTTACGCTCGGAATTATCTGCCACATACTGGGCGCCAAGGCGGCCCGGCATGGAAAAATCGACCTGAATAGTACCGCATTGCCATACCCGGCCGATACAGTCTTTCAGGGAGAATTCGATTTTAGGGCCGTAAAAGGCACCCTCGCCCGGCAAAAGCTCCCAATCCACGCCCTCACGATTCAGCGCCTCTTCCAGCGCAGCTTCGGCCTTGTCCCAGACTTCGTCGGAACCGACCCGCTTCTCAGGTCGAGTGGACAGCTTGTACAGAATCTCGGCAAATCCGAAATCGGTGTAAATCTCGTGGAGCATTGCAATAAATGCCGACACTTCCTTCTGGATCGAGTCCTCTTCGCAGAAAATGTGAGCATCATCTTGCGTGAACCCACGCACACGCATCAGGCCATGCAGTGCGCCCGATGCCTCGTTACGGTGACAGGAACCGAACTCTGCCAGGCGCAGGGGAAGATCCTTGTAGCTCTTAAGGCCCTGATTGAAGACCTGAACGTGGCAAGGGCAGTTCATGGGCTTGATGGCGTAGTCGTGTTTCTCCGACTCGGTAGTGAACATGTCGTCCTTGAACTTGTCCCAATGGCCGGATTTTTCCCACAGACTGCGAGACACCACCTGGGGCGTCTTGATTTCCTTGTAACCATGCTCCTGCTGTTTACGGCGCATGTACTGCTCAATCTGCTGGTACAGCGACCAGCCGTCGGGGTGCCAGAACACCATCCCGGGCGCTTCTTCCTGCATGTGGAAAAGGTTGAGCTTCTTGCCAACCTTTCGGTGATCACGCTTTTCTGCTTCTTCCAGGCGGTTCAGGTACGCCTTCAGATCCTTCTTGTTGCCCCAGGCAGTGCCGTAAACACGCTGCAGCTGCTCGTTGCTGGTGTCGCCCCGCCAGAAAGCTCCGGAAACCTTGGTCAGCTTGAACGCCTTCAGCTTGCCGGTACTGGGCACATGGGGGCCACGGCACAGGTCGATGAAGTCGCCCTGGCGATAGAAGGACAGGTCTTGATCACCAGGAATGTCCTCGATGATGCGCACCTTATACTCTTCACCCATCTCGTCAAACAGTTTGACGGCGTCTTCCCGGGACATAACAGACCGGGAAACCGGAATATCCTGCTTCGAGAGCTCCTCCATACGCTTCTCGATCCGCGCCAGATCCTCGTTGGTAAAGGGGCGGTCGAACTTGAAGTCGTAATAGAAGCCGTTATCGATGACCGGTCCGATGGTAACCTGCGCTGCCGGAAACAGCTCCTTGACTGCCATTGCCAGCAAATGCGCAGTGGAGTGACGGATGATATCGACGCCATCTTCATCACGCTCGGTGACAATGGCCAGCTCGGCATCGTCTTCAATTCGGTAGCTGGTGTCTACAAGCCGGCCATCCACCTTTCCGGCGAGGGCGGCTTTCGCGAGGCCGGCACCGATATCGGCGGCGACGTCATGAACGGTTACAGGTTCGGCAAAACTGCGATGACTGCCATCGGGCAGGGTTACGACGGGCATGGAAAGCTCCTGTTGATTGCTCAGCGGTGATCTATACCAGAGACCACATGGTGACGGCGCAGCGCGACACAAACCGCGGGCCGATTCGAGGCGAAGTCTAACAGAAAAAAACCCGGCAGGTTAATGCCGGGTTTTTACGAGCAGAATTGATACTCAGGCTGGCTGCGTTGCGCCCTCTTCCCTGGCCCGGCGACGCAACTGAGCGAAGGCAAGGAGCCCCAGAAGCAACATCGCAGGGATGAACATCAACTCTTTCGGTGGTCGCTCCAGCGGCACCTGGAAGGCATCGATCGTCCAGTCGAAATACAGGCCGGCATTTTCGGCAACACTGCCGTAAGACACAAAGTCCACAATCATCTGATCGCCGTCCTGGCGCAGCCCAAGACCCGATTCCTGGAGCCGGGCTTCAGGAGTCTCGCCGGCGGGTAGCGGCAACTGCAGGAACGTGGACTTCTCATCACCATCAATCGTCATGCCCGAGGCCTTGATAACAATATCCTCACCCGCGGGAACCGTCTCGATGTATTCCATGATCTCGGTTCCGGGACGGTTCTCGACCGGGGGATAGACCATATCCCACCAGTACCCTGGCCGGAACAGGGTGAAGGTTATCAACAGTAAGCCCAAGGTTTCCCACCAGCGGGTGCGGGTAAACCAGAACCCCTGTGTCGCGGCGGAGAAAACCAGCATGGCCGTCACGGCACTGAATATCGTCACCAGTAGATCAAACCATCCCGTCAGCCCGATCAGCAGCAACTGGGTGTTGAAGATGAACATGAACGGCAGGATTGCGGTCCGGATATCATAGGTAAAGCCCTGAACACCCGTTCGTATGGGGTCCGCACCGGATATCGCAGCAGCGGCGTAGGCCGCAAGCCCCACGGGCGGCGTGTCGTCCGCCAGGATTCCGAAGTAGAACACAAACAGATGTACGGCGATGAGCGGCACAATGAGCCCGCTCTGGGCCCCCAGCGTTACGATAACCGGTGCCATCAGGGTTGATACCACAATGTAGTTGGCGGTGGTTGGCAGCCCCATCCCGAGGATAAGACTGATCACGGCGGTGAAAATCAGCATGAGCATCAGATTGCCGCCCGAGATAAACTCGACAAACTGAGCCATAACCAGGCCAATGCCGGTGAGCGTGACCGTGCCAACAACAATACCGGCTGTTGCCGTCGCCACACCAATGCCGATCATGTTTCGGGCGCCAGTCGCCAGCGACTGCACGACATCCACAACACCCTGCTTGGTTGCTCCTCCGAGTGATCCCCGTTTGCGGAACAGGTTTTTCAGCGGAACCTGAGTAATCACAATAAAGATCATGAACATGGTCGCCCAAAACGCGGAAAGCTGCGGCGAGAAACGCTCCACTGTGAGACACCAGATCAGCACCACCACTGGCAAGAGGTAATAAAGCCCGGTTTTGACGGTACGACCCAATGGTGGCAACTCGTCCATGGCACTTGTCGGGTCTTCTTCCAGCAAGTCCGGGAATTGGGCGGCGTAACCCACCAGTCCGATGTAGATAGCCAGCACAACGGGCCCGAGAATCCACACCGCCGCGGCACCAAATAGCTCTTTCGTCCAGCCAATTCCGTAATACACCGCCAGGGTCAGCGCCGACAGGCCAAAAAGCATAAAAACCCAGGTCAGCAGCCGCTGGGCAAGCGTCGGCTTGTTCGGCCGCTCCAGCCCATGCATGTTCAGTTTGCAGGCCTCAAGGTGGACAATATAGATCAGCGCAATGTAGGAAATCATTGCGGGAAGGATCGCGTGTTTCATCACCTCCAGATAGGAAATGCCCACGTACTCGACCATCAGGAACGCTGCCGCCCCCATCACTGGCGGCGTTAGCTGGCCATTGGTGGATGCAGCCACCTCCACGGCACCAGCTTTTGTGGCAGGAAATCCCACCCGCTTCATCAGCGGAATGGTGAACGTTCCCGTGGTTACCACATTGGCAATGGACGAACCTGAGATGATCCCGCTCAAGCCGCTGGACACAACAGCCGCTTTGGCCGGGCCACCCTTCATATGGCCCAGGGAGGCATAGGCAACTTTGATAAAATAGTTACCTGCGCCGGCTCTCTCCAGCAATGCACCAAAAAGCACAAACAAAAACACGAAGCTCGTGGAAACACCCAGTGCGACACCAAATACGCCCTCGGTACCCAACCACTGATGCGAAGCGAGTTTCTGCAGGCTGGCACCGCCATGGGAAATCACATCCGGCATGTAGGGGCCAGCAAGGGAATAGAAAATGAATACGGCAGCCACAATCGTGAGTGGCAGGCCAAGGGCACGGCGGGTCGCCTCAAGCAGAAGCACCAGGCCAAGCATTGCGACGATCAGATCCTGCAGAATTGGCGCCCCCGGCCGAGTCGACAGCTCCTGATAGAATATATACAGGTACGCAGACGAAAACGCGGCCAAAAGCGCAAGAATCCAGTCATAGAAGGGCACCGCATTGGAGATGTCATGCCGTCCCTTGACCATTGGGAAGGCAGCAAACGCCAGGAAAGATGCAAATGCCAGATGGATCGAACGTGCCTCTGTTGAATTAAACACCCCGATTTCAAAAATATAGGGCAATGGCGAAGCAATCCACAATTGAAACAAGGACCAGACTACCGGGATAACAAACAGAAGCACCGCGGCATACCCGGTGCCAGCACGTCCGCCGGTTTCTGTCTTCAGGAACTGATCTACGGCGGAAGTCTCTACGGAATCCCCGGATTTAGGATCTTTACCGGTCATAGGTATGTCCTGTGAAGGAGAGAAAGGAAACAGCAATCGGGGTGGCACAGGCCACACCCGATTGCTCGGTCAACCGTTACTTGATCAGACCCGCTTCCTTGTAATACTTCAGGGCACCCGGATGCAGAGGCGCACTCAGGGCATCAGATACCATTTCTTCCTTCTCCAGGTTGGCAAACGCCGGGTGCAGACGCTTGAAGCTGTCAAAGTTTTCGAATACTGCCTTGACTACCTCGTAAACCACCTTTTCAGACACATCGGTTGAGGACACGAAGGTTGCTGCTACACCGAAGGTGGCCACATCTTCGTCTGTTCCGCGGTACATTCCACCGGGAATGATGGCCTTACGATAATAGGGGTTGTCGTCGATCAGTTTCTTGGTGGCCGCATTGTCAACTTCTACGATGACGCTGTCACAGGAAGTGGTCGCTTCCTTGATAGAGCCGGAGGGATGCCCGACTGTGTAGAAGAAGGCATCGATATTGCCATCACACAGAGCCTGGGACTGCTCTGCGGCTTTCAGCTCAGCGGCCAGTGAGAACTTGTCCAGGGTCCAGCCCATTTCATCCATCAGCACTTCAGCCGTGGCACGCTGGCCCGAACCCGGGTTACCGACAGAAACGCGCTTGCCTTCCAGATCTTCAAAGGTTTTGATGCCGGAACCCTTGCTGGCAACAACTGTGAACGGCTCCGGATGCAGGGAGAAAACCGCACGCAGCTTCTTGTTGGCGCCGTCGTCTTTAAACTGGCTGGTGCCATTGTAGGCATGGTACTGCCAGTCAGACTGGGCAACCGCCAGGTCCAGCTCGCCCTGGCGAATGGCGTTCAGGTTGTAGACAGAACCGCCGGTACTTTCGACGGAGCACCGAATGCCATGCTCTTTGCGATCCATGTTCACCAGACGGCAGATAGCACCGCCGGCCGGGTAGTAAACCCCAGTCACACCGCCGGTACCGATGGTCACGAACTGTTGCTCCTGGGCGGTCACTGGTGCTGAGGCCATGCCCAGACCTACAGCGGCAGCGACAGCAAATGCAGAGGCTTTGAGTTTCAGTATCATGTGAGTTCTTCCTTATTTCTGGTCGTTATCATTAATTGCCCGTCTTTTGCTGTGGGCAGACTTCACGGTCGTCTTAGAACATAGACCACTTCACGCCATAAATAAAGTCTGGATTAGCTCGCTAACCGATTGAGCGGACAACAAAAAAGCCCGCATTGCGGGCTTTTTTGCGTACTGCTGCGAATGTTATTTCGCAGCGCGGGCCTTGGCAAGCATCTGGTCCGGCCTTAACAGGAACCGGGCCAGAGCGGGAAGAAGCCAGATCGCGCCAACCATATTCCACAGGAACATGAAGAACAGGAGGAAGCCCATGTCTGCCTGGAACTTGATCGGCGAGAATATCCAGGTCACAACACCGAGACCCAAGGTTACGCCGGTAAACATGACCGCCTTACCCGTGGAACGCAGAGTCTCGAAATAAGCCTCCTGTAGGGTCTTGCCCTCAAGCAGATACTTCTCCAGCTTGCTGTAGATGTAGATACCATAGTCGACGCCGATACCAACCCCCAAGGCAATAACCGGCAAGGTCGCAACCTTGATGCCAATGCCGGACACAGCCATGATCGCTTCACAGAGAATCGACGTCAGACCCAGCGGCACCACAATACACAGTACAGCCCGCACGGAGCGGAAGGTAGCCAGGCACAACAAACTCACCACGCCATACACCATCAACAGCATCATATCTTTGGCGTTGGAGATAACCTCGTTGGTGGCTGCCTCAACCCCGGCGTTACCAGCTGCCAGCAGGAAGGTGTGATCCTCGGTGTTGTTGTTGGACGCGAATTCTTCCACGCGGTCTACAACAGTCTGCAGCGTCTCCGCTTTATGGTCCTCCAGGAACACCAGCACAGGCGTCAGGCTACAATCGGTATTGATCAGACCCGAGGGGGCACTCCGGATAGAGGCATTGATAATGGTCTGGTTCCGGGAAATCTCGTACCACTTCCAGTTACCTTCGTTCAGGGCCTTGGTAACGATTTTTGAGACATCTGCCAGAGACGCGGAAGACTGAACGCCCGGTGTATTTTCAAGTTCCCATTGCAATGCATCCATGGCGCGCAGCACCTCATACTGGGTGCACTGCTCAACCGGAGTTTCAACCATCACTACCAGGACATCGGCACTGGTTGAGTAATTGTCAATGATGAAGGCGTTATCGGTGTTGTACCTCGAGTCAGCACGCAATTCGGGCGCGCCACGATCAAGGTCACCCACCTTCAGGTTCTGCTTGTAATAGAGACCCAGGCCAAGACCAATCACCGCAATCAGAAGCGAAATCGGCGCAACGCCGGGATGGGCAAAATACGACATTACCCGCCACTTCCGGTCCTGCTTTTCACCATGGTTTTGAACATGGCGAATACCACCCTTCGAGATTCCGATGTAAGACATGATCAGGACATGAAGCACCAGGTTGGTGAGGATCACAAAGGCCACACCAATACCGGCCGCGACTGCCAGATCCCGGATTACGTCAATCTCGATAAAGAACAGCGTCAGGAAGCCGAAAGCATCTGAAATGAGCGCCAGCATACCCGGAATATAGAGGGCCCGGAACGCCAGACGAGCGGCAGTGACAGGATCAAAGCCTTTGGCGGCTTCGACGGCAATGGCGTTAACAATCTGGACACCATGGCTGATACCAATGGCAAACACCAGAAAGGGCACCAGAACGGAATAAGGGTCCAGACCATAGCCCAGCAACCTCAATGTGCCCAGTTGCAAGAAGACTGCAATGATCGAGGTAAAGACAGGGACCAGAGTTCCGGTAATTGAGCGGGAATACCAGAACAACAACAAGGTCGTCAGAATAATGGTAATGCCAGCAAACCAGGCGATTGAACCAATCCCCTCGATCAGATCGCCCACCTTTTTGGCGAAGCCGACAATGTGAATCTCAACATTAGGATTCTGGGCTTCATATTTCTCGCGGATCTTCTCTTCCAGCTGGCGGGAAAACTCGCCGTAATCAAGCGGCTCACCCGTTTCCGGATTCTTCTCGTAGAGAGGCGCATAAACAATGGTGGACTTGAAATTGTCCGCCACCAGGCGACCGACCTCATTCGATCGCAGAACATTCTGCCGGAGCTGCTCAAGGCTTGCATCCGAGCCGTCGTAACTGTCGGGAATTACGGTGCCACCCTGGAAGCCCTGCTCTGTTACCTCTACCCACCGCACGTTCGATGTCCAGAGGGTTTGTAAGCCCGACCGGTCTACCCCGTTCAGATAAAAGACTTCATCTGTTATCTGCTTGAGGGTTTCCATGTATTCCTTGGTAAAGATATCCCCCTCTTCAACCTCGACTGCAATTCGCACAAAGTTGCCCAGGTTCTGGAGATCGTCCCGTTTCTCCAGCATATTTACGATATACGGGTGTTCAAGCGGAATCATTCGCTCAAAGCTGGCATCAGGTTGAATCTTGACGGCGTTGTAGCCAAGAAACAGGGTCAGCAGAAAAAAGGCGACCAGAATAATGGCACGGTTGTTAAAAATTACCCGCTCCAGGAAAGGTTCCGCCTTGGGCGTCGTCAGGTAGTGCTCGCCCTTGTCATGCTTCGGATTGGACATTCAAAAGCCCCTCTATTTTCCGTTCGGTTATTGCCACATCAGGGCGTTATTGAAGGTTCTTTCCGCGGGCGTCTGTCATCGTCGCACCGCCTTCACCCACGATCAGAAGCCCGGTACCCGAGACTGGAATCACGCTCATGACACCCTCCCGGTCGCTTCGCAAGTATTCACGGAATGACTCGGCGCCATTGCTGCTGGTCAACACCAGGCCACCGTTACCAACGAGGATGATGCGGCCATCGTCCAACACGACGCCGTCATTGAGGGTGGCGTCCGCGGTGCTCGGGACAACGCGCCAGGTCTTGCCGAGATCGTTGGAAAACAGCATGTTGCCACGCAGACCGAAGGCCAGGATCTCGTTCACCTGGCCGGTGCCAATCACACCGAACAGAGACCCCTCATAGGGGCTCTCACGACGTTCCCAGGTCTGCCCGCCGTCCACTGAAACATGGATCTGGCCGGCTTCACCGACCACAACCAAGGCGCCGCCGGTAATCTGTGTCACGCCGTTGAGGTGAAAGTTGGTAGCATTATCAATGCGTGGAGCCCAGTCCTGCCAGGTTTCACCTCCGTCAGTCGTGCGCAGGATCATGCCGTAGGCGCCGACAACGTAACCGCGATTCTCGTTCTCGAACCAGACGTCCAGCAACGGGTTTACTGGTCCAATGTCGAGATCTGACTGCATGTTCTCCATGGTGAAAAGCAGATCATCCATGGCCCACTCAATGTCAGCTTTCTCGTCTTCAGGGGCGGATTCTAACTGCTCTTCCAGTGCTGCGACCTGGTCTTCTTTGGTCTGGATCCCAAGCTCAAGTGCCTGGATGCCGGTGAACTGGAGGTCCCAGGTTTCGCCCGCATCCTCTGAGTGCAGAATTACGCCGCTATGGCCGACGGCCCAACCTTGTGTATTGGATCCGAAATCCACACCTGTGAGGGTTACCGAAACCGGAACCTCGCTCTGGGTCCAAGTCTTGCCCTCATCGTCGGAGTAGATGATATGGCCCCGTTCTCCTACCGCCACGATGCGATCACCGGCCTTGGTGACATCGTTAAGCAGCCGATCCGGAGCGAGCTCTGTGGGTCGGGCCGGGGTTTCGATGACATCTGCAATCGCAAACGCAGCTGGCGCTGACCACACCATGGAAAGCCCAAGGCAAACCGCTCCCAACGTCCTGCACATCAACCTTTTAGCCATTCAATTGCCTATTCATGTTGTTTTGAACTGTGTGTCTCTGGCCGGCCTTGCCGGCCTTATGATGAACATACCGGCAGCCTTTCGGTTGCCGGTATGTTGAGTCACCACTTTCTGTCTGTGGGCGGGAACGCATCCCTCGGCCACCAGCGCCTCAGCGAACACTCCTTCGGCGCAGCGACGCCGGAGAGAAGTAGCGCGTATTCGGAACCTCATCGGTGAACACCCGGGTATTGGGTTCTTCGGTGTCCAGGCCAAGCACGTGATAACGGCGTGCCTGGAGGTCATGATAGACGTCCAGCACGGTCCACACACCTGGAAGTTCATAATAATTTTTTGGAAGACCCATGGTTACACGCCAGAGTTCACCCCGACCGTCATATTGATCCAGCAAGACCGTGTTCCAGCTATCTTCGTCGATATAGAAGCGTCGCTTGCCATAGATATGACGTTCGCCGTCTTTCAGGGTCGCTTCAACCACATGAACCCGGTGCAACTCCCAGCGGGTCAGGTCCGGATTCAGGTGTGAGATCCCCAGAATTTCGGAGTAAGGCGTGCCCTTTTCACCAATCCGGTAGTTGTTATAGGGAATGTAGATTTCCCGCATCCCTTCATAATTCCAGTTATATCGGTCCAGAGCACCGTTAAAGATATCGGTGTCGTCTGCGGTACGAAGGTTGTCCGACGCAGCAATCGGTGAATCATAGCCCAGGTTTGGGGCCCGACGCACACGACGCTGGCCCGCATTATAGCCCCAACCATTGCGCGGATTAACGATCTGGTTCAGGGTTTCGTGGATGAGAATGGCACCGCCGGCAAGCCGCGGTGGAGACTGGGTAAACGACAGATAATAAAAGATGACGTTATCCAGCTCTTTTTCACTACCTTCCGGATTGTAAAAATTGAAAAACGCCTCTTGCTGGGAAGTAACAAGCGAATAATCGCCATCGGTCTGGACCGCAACCTCACTGGATCGGCGGGTAATCGAAACGCCGCGCCAGCGGGTCAGATGGTTCCAGACTGCCTGCCAGGCTTTTTCTTCATTATTACCATGCAGGATGGGGAACGGGTAGCCTCCGAACGCGCCATCAAGGCCTTCACCCTCGCCCACGATTTCCGCATTCACAGCGTTTTCGCGGGTGTTCTCAGCAACCCACTCGGGAATGGCATGAGTTCGACGTGACCGGTACACCGGCACACGGAAGGTGGTTGGATAGGTTTCCAGCAAAGCCCTAACGCCGTCCGTCAGGTACTCCCCGTACTGATCCATGTTGGCAGGCGTGATGGTGAACAGGACCTCATCGTCCGGAAACGGATTGATGTGATGCTGGCCGCTGCCATCATAACCGGCGGGGGGGTCTGTCAGGCCACCTGTCCAGGGCGGTACGGTACCGGAACTGTTACCGGCCTTGGGTGAGCCAAAAGGAGTCAGGGTCTGGCCGAGACGGGCCGCTTCACTGGGGGATACAGCTGCCAATGCAGTCGATGATGCCACGGAAAGAGCCAGCAGACCGCCGAGAATCGCATTTTTGTTGTATGTCATTGTGAAACCTTAAGTGCGTCTGGAAGCCTCTGTAGAGGCTTTTTATTGTCGTCTGCGGGGAATACAGACCTTGAACCAGATTAACGGATCAGGCCTTAAAGTCTATCGACCGAAAGTGCGATTTTGTATCCGGCTGTGACATAGCTCCCGGTCACAGCCGGCTACCTGCATCTCCGGCTTCAGCCGGCGAGGCTCTTGTGCACCACCTCATAGACATCCCGGGACAAACCGTCCTTGTCACGGATGCGTTCCAGCGCGGACTTCATCTGACCACTATAGGCCGGAGCGAACTTCTGCCATCGCGTCAGCGGTGTCACCAGGCGCGCAGCGATCTGCGGATTGCTGTCATCCAACCGGCAAACCTGATTCGCCAGGAAGTCATAGCCGGAGCCGTCCGGGTTATGGAAAGCCGCTAGATTCTGCCCGGCGAATGCCCCAACCACTGAGCGAATCTTGTTCGGATTCTTCCAGTCAAAGGCCGGATGCTCCAGCAACCTCCTGATATCCGGCAACTGCCCGGCCCGGTCGCTGGCTGCCTGAACGGAGAACCACTGCTCAACAACCTGCGGATCGTCCCGGAAGCTGCTGTAGAACTCGTCCAGGGCCTGACGCCGGTCATCCTCGTAGTCGGAGTTGACCAGCGCCCGCAGGGCACCCATACGGTCTGTCATGTTGTCGGCGTCGTTCAACTGGCTCATCGCCAGGGCGCGACCTTCCTCGTCGTTGATCATCAGCAACCAGGAGAGCGCGTTATTGCGCAGGCTGCGCCGGGCAATGGCCTCCGGCGTCACCTCATAGGCGCCGGTTTCGCGATTAGCCTGGTAACACATCAATAGCTCATCCCTCAGGGCATGGGCCAAGGATTTGAGCACCGCTTCGCGGGCCTGGTGAATTGCCGGAACATCGGCGTTCTCCGACAACTCGATCAGGTACGCTTCTGATGGCAACTGAAGCATTTTTGCGACCAGAGCCTGATCAAGATCGGTGGCGGACACCAGCTTCCGGTATGCCTCAATCAGCCTCGATTCCACTTCCGCACCTTCCGCGGCCCCCACCAGGGACTGAATCACATCCACCGCCAGACGCTGCCCAGCGTCCCAGCGGTTGAACCCGTCCGGATCGTGACTCATCAGGAACAGCAACTGATCGCGGGTCCAGGGATAGCGAACCCGGACCGGTGCCGAGAAGTGCCGCAACAGCGAGGGAACCGGCTTGGCATCAAGACCGTGAAACTCAAACGTGTGAGAAGCATCGGTAAGCTCCAGGACCTGCTCGGTCGGCGTTTCAGATGCCGCTGCCCCCATCTGCAACGGCAGTGGTTGGCCGTCCTGTCCCAGAAGCCCCAGAGCAAAGGGAATGTGCTGGGGTTTCTTGTTGGTCTGGCCCGGTGTATCCGGAATACTCTGCTCAATCGTCAGCCGGTAGATACCCCGGCCGGGGTCGAACTCATCGGAAACAGTCAGCACCGGTGTTCCCGCCTGCTCGTACCATAACCGGAACTGGCTCAGATCACGGCCTGACGCATCCTCCATGGCTTTTACGAAATCGTCGGTTGTGACCGCCTGGCCATCATGGCGCTCGAAGTACAGATCGCTGCCCTTGCGGAACAGGTCTGGGCCCAGCAGCGTATGGATCATGCGCACAACTTCTTCCCCTTTTTCATAAATGGTCAGGGTGTAGAAGTTGGTGATTTCCATATAGGAAGCTGGCCGAACCGGGTGCGCCATCGGGCCGCTGTCTTCGGCAAACTGGGCCGTGCGCAGCAGCGTGACGTCTTCAATCCGCTTGACGGTGGGCGAACCCATGTCGGCCGAAAACTGGGCATCCCGGAAGACGGTGAAGCCTTCTTTCAGGCTCAGCTGGAACCAGTCACGGCAGGTGACCCGGTTTCCGGACCAGTTGTGGAAGTATTCGTGGGCGACAATAGCCTCGATGCGCTGGAACGCCATGTCCGTTGCCGTCTCCTGGCTCGCCAGCACGCATGAGGAATTGAAGATATTGAGGCCCTTGTTTTCCATGGCACCCATGTTGAAGTCGTCCACCGCCACGATCATGAATATATCCAGATCGTATTCCCGGCCGTAGACCTCTTCATCCCAGCGCATGGACCGTTTCAGGGAATCCATGGCGTGCGCACATTTTTCGGCGTTTCGGGGCTCCACATACATCCGCAGATCAATGTCCCGGCCGGAGCAGGTGGTAAAGCTGTCGCGCTTCTCCACAAGATCCCCGGCTACCAGCGCAAAGAGATAGCAGGGTTTGGGGAACGGATCTTCCCAGGTCACGAAGTGGCGTCCGTTTTCCAGCTCGCCCCTCTCGATATCGTTACCGTTGGACAACAGGATCGGATACGCCTCCTTGTTGGCCTCAATGCGGGTTCGGAAACGTGCCATGACGTCGGGACGGTCCGGGAAGTAGGTAATACAGCGGAACCCCTCGGCTTCACACTGAGTACAGAACATGCCCGAGGATTTGTAGAGACCTTCAAGCCGGGTGTTATTCTGGGGTTCGATCCAGGTCACGACGGTCAGACGGAACTGGTCCGGCACCGAGCGAATGACCAGCTGATCCCCCCGGTCCTCATAATCGCTCGCCGCCAGTTTGGCGCCATCCAGGGCAACGGACTCCAGCTTCAGGCTGTCACCGTCAAGCTCCAGGGGGGCGGATACATCGGCGGATTCGGGATTCCGACGAAGTTCAAGTGTGCTGTGTACCCTGGCACCATCCTCAAAAAGCTCGAAGGTCAGTTCCACGGTATCGACCAGATACGCTGGCACCTTGTAATCGCTCAGGTAAATGGTTTGTGGCTGGCTGGTACGCATTGGTGTTCTCCAGAATTCGCTGCCTGCATTGGCCGAAAATCAGGGGCCATAGGCATGAAAAAAATGGCCGGGGGGGAGTTATTCAGCTCTCCACGACCCGGAAACGGACTTCATAACCGGTGAACTTCCTGATGTTGATTACACCGGTATCAAGAATAAGGTACTGACCCTTGATGCCTTCAAGAACGCCTTCAACTTCCGGCGTTTTGTCGAGGTTATGGGTTTTGATCTTTGCTGGCCAGGTCTTAACGGGGTAGCTGAGGGCAAGCCCCTGCTCATCCACCTGGCGGATAGAATCCTGGCCATGGGTTTCTCTCAATGCTTCAAGATCGCCGGCGATCAGACCCAGAATTCTTCGGCGTTCGTCGGTTAGGGACAGCTCCGGCACGTCGCCTTTGAGCATCGTCCGCCAATTGGTTCGGTCGGCAACGTGAGCCTTGCAGGCAACTTCCACCAATCCGGCGATGTATCGGGTCGCAACCCGCACCATGGGAATGGCATCCACCGCGCCCTGATCAATCCAGCGGGTGGGCACTTGGGAGGCCCGGGTGATACCCACCTTGAGGCCGGACGAGTTTGCAAGGTAAACCACGTGTTCAACCATACAGTGGGTCTCGCCCCACTCCGGCTCACGACAGGTTCCCAGGTGGTAATGGCACTTTTCCGGACTCATGATGCAACTGTCACACGCGGCCAGCTTGCGAAAACAAGGGTAACAGAACCCCTGGTTAAAGCTCTTTTTGGTCGTGCGGTCGCAGTGGATACAACGAATGATGCCGTCGAAATCAAACCGCAGCGGCCTGCCAATGAGCTCATTCAGGGGTATTCGCGTGTCGCCGACGGCAATGGTGTAGGCCACCGGAGTTCCCGCTTCCGCCGGCATTTTCCGGAGCCGACCGGTTACATCTATCGATTCGCTCAAGACTTGACCTCAACAAACTGATCCGGGTCTACATCGCCCTTACTCTGATTACGCTGTACCGAGGGATCACAGGCGGTTCCCGCCTTGCTGCCCCGGTCGAGATAACCGACACGCTCCCGTTCGGGAATATTGTGCAGGTTTTCGTAATAGATGACGGCCTCCAGACTGATCTCCCGCTGCTCGGGAGTCAGCTTGCGGCCGTCGGGCCATTTTCCGAGCTCAATGGACTGCCGGAGGCTCCGATATACATTGGGATCCAGCCGATCAATCAATTCTTCGTACGTCATTCCCGCTCTCCTGAAAAACGTTCATAAAAAAATGGCGGAATCGTTTGACAGAATCAAACGATAATGATTATCATTTCTTTACCAAATGAGGACGGTCGTATCATTTGGTCTCTCTCATCAGGAGCTTAAAGCTCTTTTCATGCCCCGCCTCTGGCGGGGCTTTTTTATGCTCCGCGTCTGGCTCTTACGGGCAAAATCACGGCAAGGGCCAATCCCGCGACAAATCCCCCCAGATGGGCTTCATTTGCCATACGCCCGAGACCGAGCATTTCCGGAAGTGCAGTAAAACCAATCACCATCCACACCACGGCAAAGGTTACCAATGCCGGCGGAAACTGGAACCTTGGCGCAGACCGCTGGCTCAGCCAGCAGTAACCCAGAATCCCGTAGACAACACCTGAGAGCCCGCCAAAAAGAGGCCCGGACACAAAGTACTGCAACCCGTTGGAAACCACACTGGTTACCAGAAACAGGGTAATCAGCCGCCCCCGCCCGTCAAACCATTCAATCTGACTGCCAAGAAACCAGAGCATGACCGAGTTGAAAATAATATGAGTCCAACTGAAGTGCAGGAAATCCGGAGTCAGAAGACGCCACACCTGTCCGCTGGCAAGAGTGGCTGACAGGGCATCAATACGGCCAGTCATGGTGCTCCAGTCAAAATCCCGGGGGTCAATCATCATCAGGGTGGCAGCGAGCTCATTCTGACCCATGGCCGTGAGCCAGACCATGATCACTGCAAAGCCTATGATGCCCAGAACCAACGGCGCATGGCGAGGCGAAGGCTGCCACCGCCCCCCAACAAAAACCGGCGACCGGCTCTGGCGGTCTACCGCATCCCGAAGTTGCGGCTCCTCCAGGAAACGATCAAGGGCTGCAAGCACCGGTTCAGTGAGAGCCGGATCTTCCAGCCAGATCACCTGAGAACCGCCCTCCTCGGTAATCCGGTGAGCAACACCCTGCCCACTCAGCCAGCGGCTGAAGCCGCCCAGATTCACTGTGGTATCTACCTGTTTGACTCGGTACACCGTTTACTCCGCCTCCGGAAATGGTTGGGCTGTGCTATACGGGCTAGCGTGCAACACTGTCTTCGCTGGTGGGATAATCCGGCTGCTCCGGCCGTTCCACCTCTACCCAGACAAACTTGTCCCGGGAAAGTGCCCGCTCTCCGTCCATCCGGTAAGCCACCAGCCGGCCATACTTCACGGCGCTGAAATCAATACAGGCAACGTTGGACTTGAGCGGGGCCGGCTCGCCCTCCATCCAGTAATGTCCGACGAAGACCGGCGGGGCATCCAGGGGATAGCTGATCAACTGCTTTCGCTCGTTCTCTGTCAGCACCCGGCGCGCCACTTCCGGCGGCAGTGGGTCCGGCTGAAACACTACATCGGCATAGGTGTGGGGATTATCCGCCCAGAACTTGGTTCGGAAAAACTCGCGCACGTAGCCGTCCTTTCCGGTAATTGACATGCCCTCGGGCAACCGGAGATCCGTGCCACGGAGAAGGGTATCCATCACCTGTCCGGCAAAAGATTCGATGGCCGCAGAGGCGTGCAGAAAATCCTCATCAATACAGGCGCCGCCCTGCACCCGCTTGAATTTTTCGATCAGATCACCATCCCAGCAGGCGTGAACCGCGCGAAAACTCTCGTCCTCTATGAACAGAGGAATGGTATAAAACCATTCAAGAAACTCATTCCACTCGTGGGGGTAAGCCTCAAACTGATCGAGAGTCTCCTTGATCAGCCGGTCATGACGGGCATTATGTTCCCGCAGCCACTTCCTGGCACTGCCCGGGCGGGCACGCGTGCAGTAGCCTAGAGCGTTGTACTCATGGTTGCCCATGACAATGCGGGCCGAGCCATGCTCTACCATGTCTCTGACGAGGTGCAATGCTTCCCGGATACGTGGCCCCCGATCAATAATATCGCCAATAAAAATGGCCTGCCGTCGCGGGTGCTGGTAAACGCCGTTGATCTTGCGATAGCCCATCTGGTCCAGAAGCCTGGCGAGCGTGTTCGCACAGCCGTGAATATCACCAATGATGTCATAACCGCGGTTTGCGGCTTGTCTGTTTCCAGCCATGTTCAACTCGCTGATATTTCGCTAGCCCAGCCAAGCTTGTCACGGCAGGTGGCGTAGAAATTGTGGTCGGTGGGATGAATCAGCCGGATCTTGAACGGTTTTTTGGTGATGCGGATGATATCGCCTGGCGCACAGGCAATGTTCATCTGCCCGTCGAAACTGATTTGTGGATAGGTTTCGTTGGTCTCACCGATCACCAGCTTGATCTCACTCTTGCCGTCAACCACGATCGGCCGACTGCTCAGAGTGTGAGGGAACATAGGGACCAGAACGATGGCATCCAGTTTCGGATGCATGATCGGCCCGCCAGCGGACAGTGAATAGGCTGTGGATCCCGTGGGCGTGGAAACGATCAGGCCATCCGAGCGTTGGCTGTAGACAAAGTGACCATCAATGAACAGGTCAAAACCGATCATCCGGGTGGATTTGCCCGGGTGCAGCACCACATCATTCAGCGCAGTTCCAAAGCCGAGGGGCTGACCGTTTCGTTCGACATTGCCGTCCAGAAGAAACCGGGTTTCTTCCATGTATTCGCCCTGCAGCACCTTTCCCAGGCGCTCTTCCAGGTCAGACGGTGAAATATCGGTCAAAAAACCCAGCCGGCCACGGTTTACGCCAAGCAGGGGAATCTTGGACTTTGCCAGTTCCCGTGCAGCACCGAGCAGGCTGCCATCGCCACCAACCACGATCACCAGATCACAGATTTCACCCAGCAGCTTTTTGCTCGCCACCTGCAAGCCGTGACCGGGAAGCATACTGGCCGTGTCTTCCTCAAGAATGACGTGGTAGTGGTTGGCGATCAGATACTGTTTGAGCTGGCGCAGTGATTCAACCACTTTAACGCTACCCATCCGGCCAATCACACCAATGTTTCTGAACTGATCCATGAAGTTTCCTGTGGTGTCGGGATGCGGCGGGGACAGACGAATCCGTTACCCCCGTGACAATCTGGCGTACAGTTTAACGAAAGTCACCCCGATACTGAAAAAACTTCCCGCACTCAGGCCTGGTGTTTCTCGCAGCGATCATCAACCCCCGGACGAAACTCCGCAGGCTGGCTTACCCGAAGGAGGGGCTCCTCGCAAAGCTTGCCACCTTTTCCCTCATGTTTGCAGACCGGGCTTTCGTAATGCTCCAGCCATTCCCGGTAGGCCGGCTCGTTCATGCCACAGCGGTCAGCCGCATAGGCAGTGGGGTTGTTGAAGTAGATTTCGATGTCGTCGTAGGGCAACGTTACATGCCCCACTCCGGGATGATAAGCCACCAGAAACACTGACTGGCGTTTGAGGTGATCGAGGATGGAGTTTTCGGCAGGCTCACGGTGTTGAAGCTCGTGATTTTCCTGCTCGAGCGCAACGATCTTTTCGTCCCGCAGCTCAAGCTCCCGCTGCCGGCGCTCAAGCTGCTCCCGAAGCAGCACCAGCTCTGCGTCTGCGTTGGCATCGTCCCGCTCCTTGTCCTGCCCCCCGGAGACCATCTGCTCCTGCATGGTCAGGTATTGCTCATTACGTTCCGACAGGCGCTTCTTGAGCTGTTCATTGCTAAGGCGATGACGCTCATATTTCTGCTCAAGAGCTGCCATCTCACTGCGCAGGCCCTGCATTTCCAGTCGATGCTCCCGCTGGATATCCGACAGGGAATCCCGGTGAACGCTTTGCAATGTTTTGATCCGCAGGCGCTGCTCCCGGATAAGTTGTGCCAGGCGGGAGCGATTTAATGCAGACGATGCCCCTTCGGCATCGCCGGAATCCTCGGCCTCCGCATTCAGGACCGGAATATTCTCCTCCTGAACCGGTTCAGCCTTGCGGAATTTGAGGCCATTGGCCTCAACTGCTTTGCGGATTGCCTGGAAGTGGTTGTTCCCCGGCGTCATGTCCGGGTCCCACAGATCTTCCTTGTATTGCGGGTCGGGGCACTGGCTGCGGCAAACAAGACGGATTGCCCCACCACCCATGTCCGGTCCCTTGGAACCACGACCCGCCAGCTCCTCAATTGGCACGTTCCAGTGGCTGTCTGCCCGACCCTCTTCATCAAACCAAATCCGGAAGAAGACCAGAGCCTGAACGAGAAGATCGCCGCTCAGCTCGACCAGAACGGCCCTGACTTCGGTCTCGGCAAGATCGGACAGGCCTACATAGCCGTCCAGAAAGGCGCCGAACTCGCTGGCACGCATCTCGCGCGCCACCTGACCCCCTTCAATGAAAAATACCGCCGAATGACCATCGGCTGCCTGGACGGCAGACACCATTGCTGACTCCCACGATTCAAAGATTCGACACCCAGACGACGGATTCAGAAAAGATGTTCCATCGGATTATGGTATCGGCAACTCCGCCCTGTCGGGAACCCGTTGGGGCGGAGCTGCAAACTGACAGACTCAAACGTAATAGTCTAGCCAGACAATCCTTGCTGCACAGGGAAAAACTGCAACATTTTGTGATCGTGGTTTCGCTTAGAGCTCTGCGGCCAGGCGACTTCCCTGATTGATAGCCCGCTTGGCATCCAGCTCTGCCGCCACATCCGAACCGCCGATCAGATGGACCGGCAGACCGGCCGCCTCAAGATCCGCCTGCAGTTCACGTAATGGCTCCTGCCCCGCACAAACGATGATGGTATCCACGGGCAACACCCGATCCTCACCGTGCTCCGCCCCTTTCGGCGTGACCGTAATATGAAGGCCCTCGTCATCAATCTTGCGGTAGGTGACCCCGGGAACCATCTGGACCTCACGATTCTTGAGTGAGGTACGGTGAATCCAGCCCGTGGTCTTGCCCAGGTTCTTGCCTACCTTAGAGGCCTTACGCTGGAGCAGATAGACCTCGCGGGCCGGTTCGGGAACCTCTGGCGTCATACCCTGGATGCCGCCGCGATGCTCAACGCTAAGATCAACACCCCACTCACGCATAAAGTGCTCGGTATCCAGCGCCGCAGACGTCCCTTTGTGAACGATAAACTCGGAAACATCAAAGCCGATACCACCGGCGCCGATAACCGCCACACTCTGACCAACCGGCTTTCGCTCCAGAAGAGCATCCAGGTAGCCAATAACTTTCGGATGATCAATCCCCTCAATGTCTGGAGTCCGCGGCTTCACGCCGGTCGCCAGAATCACCTCGTCAAAG
This sequence comes from Marinobacter sp., assembly GCF_048269445.1. Taxonomy (GTDB): domain Bacteria; phylum Pseudomonadota; class Gammaproteobacteria; order Pseudomonadales; family Oleiphilaceae; genus Marinobacter. The sequence continues at coordinate 153,226 of NZ_JBLXIQ010000002.1, forward strand.
CCGCCGGCTTTGAGATCGTCGGCACTGACCCGGGTGTTCAGCCGCACGTCCACTTGATACTTGTCCAACATGACCCGGTAGTAGCGAAGGGTTTCAAAGAACTCTTCTTTGCCCGGAATCAGCTTGGCCACATTGAACTGGCCACCGATTTCACTGCCGGAATCGAACAGGGTTACCTTGTGGCCGCGCTCCGCAGCCACAGTGGCAAAGGCCAGGCCAGCAGGCCCGGCACCGACCACTGCAATGGATTTTGGCGCGGCTGTTTTGACGTAAGTAAGCTCGGTCTCGTGGCAGGCCCGAGGATTGACCAGGCACGAGGTCAGCTTGCCGCTGAAGGTGTGGTCAAGACAGGCCTGGTTGCAGCCAATGCAGGTGTTGATCTCATCGGCGCGATCCTCCGCAGCTTTCAGGACCAAATCAGCGTCAGCAAGGAACGGGCGAGCCATGGACACCATATCGGCGTCGCCTTCCGCCAGAATCTTCTCGGCCACATCCGGCATGTTGATCCGGTTGGTGGTTACCAGAGGAATACCCACTTCGCCTTTCAGGCGCGCAGTCACCTTCGTAAAGGCACCTCGGGGAACCGATGTGGCAATCGTAGGCACCCGGGCCTCGTGCCAGCCGATGCCGGTGTTGATGATGGTAGCGCCAGCCTTCTCAATTTCTTTCGCCAGATGCACCACTTCTTCCCAGGTGCTGCCATCCTCAATCAGATCCAGCATGGATAGACGGTATATCAGGATAAAGTTCTCACCCACCCGCTCACGAACCCTGCGCACAACTTCAATCGGCAGGCGGATACGATTCTCGTAGCTACCGCCCCAACGGTCGGTCCGATGGTTGGTATGGGAGACGATAAACTGGTTAATGAAATAGCCTTCTGAACCCATTACCTCAACGCCGTCATATCCGGCTCTCTGGGCCAGGGCGGCACAATCGGCATAGGCCTGAATCTGTTTCTCAATCCCCGCCTCATCCAGCTCTTTCGGCTTGAACGGGTTAATCGGTGCCTGAATTGCAGAAGGCGCGACCAGCTCAGGGGAATAGGCGTAGCGGCCGGCATGAAGAATCTGCATACAGATCTTGCCGTCGGCAGCATGTACCGCGTCGGTAATGATCCGATGCTTGTCAGATTCCTCTTCGGTTGTCATCTTGGCCGCATGCTGGAATACCCCGCCTTCAACATTGGGCGCGATACCGCCGGTGACAATCAGGCCGGCACCCCCACGGGCGCGCTCCGAGTAAAACGCGGCGAGGCGCTCAAACCCGTTTTTGGCCTCCTCAAGGCCGGTGTGCATGGACCCCATCAGCGTACGGTTGCGCAGCTTGGTAAAGCCAAGGTCCAGAGGCTCAAGCAGGTTAGGATACTTGGCAACGCCCGGAGTCGTGCTCGTGGTCATGTTCTGTCTCCTCATCGTGATCATCGGCGGGCCTGCAGAGCCCTGCTCATTATTGGGACTTAAATTACCGGTGTGTCTTGCTATCAACAATATCCCGGAATAACATTTTGTTATCTTTGAATAACATGTCCGACAAAGGCTTCAATGAGCACGAAACCGACACACGCCCGGCAAACCCATAATTCCCTGGGAGATATCAGCGTTCTCTATGTTTCCGTACTGATGCGGGCGGCCGCAGCCGAGGGGGCGGATACCAGGGAACTGGCATCCCGTTTCCAGCTTGACCGGCAGACTCTGACCTCACCCGCCGCGCGCATCAGCATCCCTCGCTTCATGCGCCTTGGGCACGCTGCGATCAGCGAAACCGGCAATCTGGCCCTGGGGTTACGTATGGGCGCGTTGTCGCGGCCTGTCGATGCCGGCATCGCCGGGCTTGCCGGGGAAACGGCCTGCACCGCCGGCGCGGCCATCAGCACGCTGATCCGTTATGCCCTGCTGACCAGCAGGAACAGCCGCGGTAGCGCGACGATCAAGCCCGACACTCGACAGGTACGGTTTTACTCGATTCGCCCCTACAATGGCTTCAACTATTTTGTCGTGGATTCGGTCCTGGCAGCCTGGACCCAGTTCCTTCGCAACGTCACCGGCCGGTATGAAGTTCTGGAAAGGGTCGCCATCGAGTATCCGGCCATCGGCCTGGAGGAGTTGTTCGAGAACTGGTTTCGTTGCCCGGTAAACTTCGGAGCATCCGCAAACAGCCTCACTATTCGCCGGGACATCTGGGAAAGCCCGAGCCAGCAGGCGCAGCCGGCCATGCACGAGAAACTGTCTGAGCTTTGTGAACGGGAGATGCAGCAGATCCGGCGCGGCTGGACAACCGGTGATCGTGTAAAGAACCTTCTGACCCCTCTGTTCCGGGGCGAAACACCCAGCCTGGAAACCATTGCCATGAAACTTGGCATTGCGCCATGGACACTGCAAAGGCAACTTGCAGCGGAAGGAACAGGGTTCAGGGAACTGGTGGATGACACACGGAAACAGCTGGCCCGGGACTATATCCGGGAAACCAACATGTCACTGGCGGAGATTGCCTGGCTTCTGGGGTTCGCCAACCCCGCTGCGTTTCACAAGGCCTATCGGCGGTGGTTCAGCCTGAGCCCTGGAGAGCATCGTAAAAAGATCCGAAGCGACTAGAGTTCGGTGGCATCGTCCCAGCCGGCATCGTCTTCGTATTCTTCGAACTGGCTTTCAATCAATTCTTCTTCATAATCCCGCATGGCCATTATCCTGTTTTGTGATTCAGAAACAGAATAGAACGGATGTATGACAAGCAAATGACATACTGGCTGACTTTGAAGACTTAAGAAGCAAAACGAAAACAGGAGGGGAAAATGGCGGAGCGGACGGGACTCGAACCCGCGACCCCCGGCGTGACAGGCCGGTATTCTAACCAGCTGAACTACCGCTCCGCGTTAGTCATCACGTCTTGCATGTTCAAGGCAGTGCAATCAAGGGTGTGACTGCTCGGTGACAACGAGGGCGCATTATAAAGAGGCGCCCCGTTATGTCAACGCTTTTTCTGAAAAAAGTTCAGAAGCCGCGCGCCGTTACATGGCATCAACCATGGCGTCCTTGCCCTGTGCGGTTTTGCGGTACTCGATCGGGGTCATTCTCGACCAGCGCTTGAAAGCCCGATAGAAAGTGCTCGGCTCCGAGAAGCCGGTGAGATACACGATTTCATCAATGGATTCGTCAGTGGTTGCCAGCAGTTGACGCGCCAGCCGGTAACGGAAGTCAGCCAGTACCTGGTTAAAACTGGTTTCGGCTTCCGTCAGCCGGGTACGAAGGGTTCGTGGCTTGATGCCAAGACGCTCAGCCACCGCATCCAGAGTTACCTCCCCGCTATCCAGAAGCTCGGCCACAATCCGCTCCACCTGCCCGACAATATCTTTCTTCTCAAGCCGGGCCACCTGCTCGCTGGCAAATCGCTCATGGAGGTCCAAAAGCTCAGGTTCCGCATGAGGCGACGCATGGGACAGCAGGGCCGCAGGAAAGTACAGGCGATTCTCTTGAGCACCGAACGATACGTTACAGCCGAGCACCTCCCGCACATGATCCTGACCTTCGGCCCGTTCGTGCTCAAACTCGATGCGTGAGGGATGGAAATTATCGTCGGTGATAGAGCGGAAAAAGGTAATCAGCCCCTGCACGAAGCATTCGTTGAAATGCCGTAGCCGGCGGACATCATCAGACGCAGTGTCCAGAACCATGCAGGCATTGTCACCTTCAATGAAGAAATCTGTGTTGGCGGCATCACTCAGCAACCGCTGATAGTTCTGGGCCCGCCGTAACCCCTCCCCGAAAGTTGGGCTGCTCAGAAAGAGATATTCCAGTACCTGGCCTTTGTAGGCAGGCAACAGTTGCCCGAGGTGCAACCCGACATTCGGGTCGCCGGAGACGTCTTCAACGGCCTGCCAGAAGTACATCTGGGCACTGTGGGGAGTTCGAAGTTGCTCGGTGTAAACGTAATTCTCATCGACCCCCAGACGGCTGAAGATGGCATTGGTGTCAATTCCCTTCTTTTTCATCGCCTCATAAATCAGGCGCAACATCACTCCCGCGTCACGAAGTTCCTGCATAAGATCCCGCTTTTTTATTGGATTACTACTACTCTGACCGGTCAGACAGCTGCCGGAGCACGCCAAGTCAATGCCTGATCTGGCCGGGTTTGCCAGACTTGTGGGGTCTGAGAGCAACGCCCTGTTAGACAATCGTCTTACATTAGAGCATATCAGGCCACAAACACACAGTTGTACCAGTTTGCAAAAATAAGCATGACCTGCGCGACAAAACTTTCCATTATGGCAATGCCATACTGACCGTGATCGACACAGGACGTGAAGGAGAACGACCAATGCCACAGACTCTCATTTACCACAAATCACCACCATCATTGCTGCCACTTTACGGCAAAGCACTGCTGGCGAAGCAGGGAAAGAGCGGTGGTGACATTACTATCCCAGAATTGTCTGCCCGCCTGCTTGGCGTAAGCACCGGCGGCGATAACCTAAAACGCTACCGAAGGGTTTGCGGGTTCGCTTCGCACAACCATTTACCGCTCACCTGGCCTCATGTACTGGCTTTCCCCCTGCACCTGAAACTGCTGACCGAGAAAAGCTTTCCCTTGCCGCTACTCGGCCTGGTGCATCTGAGAAATACCATAACCCAGCACCGGCCAATCGGAGCCGGCGAAAACCTGGATATCAGCGTAGGTCTGGGAAATTCGCTGAAGAGCAGCCGTGGGGTGGAGTTTGATCTGATTACCGAGGCCCGCTCGGCAGGCAAACTGGTCTGGGAGGAAGCGAGCACGACCCTCTTCCGGCAACCTCAAGATGATGGCACGTCGCAGGGCAAAAAGTCCCCACCTGAACTCGAACACTATTCCAACACACTCAGCATCAGGGCGGAGGAATCCATTGGCCGCCGGTATGCAAGGGTGTCCGGGGACAGTAACCCGATTCACATGCACGCCCTGAGCGCCAAGGTTTTCGGTTTTCCCCAGGCAATCGCCCATGGCATGTGGACCAAGGCCCACGCGCTGGCAATACTGGAACAACAGGAAGGTTGGCGACCGGGAGCCACCAGGGTCAGTTGTCAGTTCAAGAAACCACTATTCCTACCGGGCACAGCCCAATTGAACTGGCAAACAGGGGACAGAGGCTGGGACTATCAGGTGCTGAATGCCAAGGGCGACTCGCCACACCTGAGTGGTCGCATCGACTGGATCTAACCCCCCGGAGACTTCCACTAACTCCGGGAAGCCTCCTCTTGCGCTGCGCAGGGCGCACCCTGGACCCCAGCGACTGGAAGGGTAAAGTAGAAACAGGCGCCGCCGTCGTCTGGGCGTATGAAACCGATATCTCCCCCCTGGGCCTGAATCAGGGAGCGGCAGGTTGAGAGGCCAATGCCCATGCCCTCATCCTTAGTGGTAAAAAACGGGAGGAACAGTTTTTCCTCGGCATCGGCTGGCAAGCCAACTCCGTGGTCTCGCACCTGGATTCGCACACAGGTGCCACCCTGAAGGCTGGCTGATACCTCAACCGGAGCTGCTGAATCCACGCTGCTGGTCGCTTCCAGGGCATTCCGGATCAGGTTCAGAGCAACCTGTTGCACCTGAACGGGGTCAGCGAGAACGTCCGGCACACCCTCTGGCACCGAGACCTCTATGGCACCCTTATTATTGCGCATGTCCACTTCGGCAAACTGCCGGGTGTCCTCCAGCAGCGCGGACACCGAAAGCACTTCCTTGCCAGTTGCCGGCTTTTTCATGAACCGCCGGATTCGCCGGATGATCTCGCTGGCGCGATGGGACTGGGCCTCGATCTTGTCCAGAGTCTCCTGGAGCAGGCTCATATCCGCCGATTCTTTCGCCATTATCCGCTTGGCGACCCGGGCATAGTTGGTGATAGCCGTCAGCGGCTGATTGACCTCATGGGCAACCCCAGCAGCCATTTCTCCCATGGTGGTCAGACGTGAGGTGTGGGCCAACTGATCCCGCTGCTCCTGAACCAATTGCCGAGCCTCTTCCAGGGCGTTTTCGTTATCCAGTTCAGCAGTGATGTCCCGAAACACCACAACGGCCCCGTGGAGCTCGTCTCCGTCCAGCTTGGGGGTTGAGCGATACTCCGCCGGGAAGCCGGTTCCGTCCGCCCGAAGCATACGGATATCACGCTGATTTTCGGCGACGCCCTGCTGACAGGTTGCTTTCACGGGCAAACCGTCCTGGTTGTCACCGGCAGTAGCGAAATGGATTTCGAAGAAGTTCCGGCCGATCAGCTCTTCCACCGGACGGCCGAAAATCAGCGCCGCAGCGGGATTGGCAAACTCGATAATACCGTTCTCATCAAGGCCGTAGATGCCCTCACTGATAGAGTTCAGAATGCGGGCCTGGTCACTCTGGAGCTCGCGGTTACGGGCTTGCAGCTCTCTTTCAAGGCGGATAACCGAGGCATGGGTTTTCACCCGAGCAATCACTTCCTGGGACTGGAACGGCTTGGAAATATAGTCAGCGCCACCGAGGGAGAAGCCTTTAACCTTGGCCTGAAGATCATCGAGGGCGGAAAGGAACACCACGGCACAATCCGCCGTCTCCGGATCGGCTTTGAGCCGTTCACAAACCTCATAGCCATCCATCTCCGGCATCATGATATCCAGAAGAATCACTTCAGGCTGGTGGCGGTGGGCAAGGTCGAGGGCCTTTTCGCCTTCATTGGCAATCAGCAGCCGGTAACCTTTGTCTTTCAGGGTCTCATAGAGGACTTTGAGGTTCTGCGGATTGTCATCCACAAGCAGAACCGTCACCTCCGAGTTCTCGCTGACAGATTCAGTCATATAGTCAAGGCCGGTTAAAAACGTAACCGTATGATGACGACGAGATCAACGTGCGTCGATAAGGTCCTTTACGGACAGGACCATACGAACCAGATGTGCCAGGGAATGGGTGCCCATCTTATGCATAACCCGGGAACGGTGAATCTCCACTGTGCGTTGGCTGATTTCCAGCTCAATGGCAATCACCTTGTTGGCCTGGCCGGCAATCATCCGATCCATGATCTCGTGCTCCCTGGGGGTCAGGCTCTTGATGCGGCGGATGATCTCCTGCTTTTCATCCAGGGACTTGCGCTGCTCTTGGTCCTGCTTCAGCGCTGCCTCGATTTTTTCCAGCAGCGCCTCTTCCCGGTAGGGTTTCTGGATAAAGTCCACAGCCCCTTCTTTCATGGCGTCAACCGCCATAGGCACATCGCCGTGCCCGGTGACAAAAATGATCGGCAGGATGGAGTGCTTTTCATTCAGCTTCTTCTGAAGCTCCATGCCGTCCATACCGGGCATGCGGATATCCAGCACAATACAACCGGCCATCTTGTCGGAATAATCCTTCAGGAAAGCCGTTGCACTCTCATAGGGCTTAACCGGCTTGCCGTCGGATTTCAGCAGCAGCTCCAGGGAGTCGCGGACTGCTTCATCGTCCTCTACGACGTATACGGTTTGCTGGATATCAGTCATGGGTGTGCTCTCTCCTGTCCGTTTTCTTATGATTGCCGGTCAGTGAATTGACGGGTCTTTGTGATCATCACGTGCATGTTCCTGGCGCTCGTGTTCCCGCATTTTTTCAAGTCGTTGCTGGATAATGCCAAAAACACTCTGCTTCGGGTACCTGCCTTTGTTATCGGCCTTGCCAGCGGGCTTACCCAGAAGCAGAGTAATAGCCTCTTCAACACGGGCAACCGCATAAACCGCAAACCGGCCGCCACGCACCGCCTGCACCAATTCGCTGTCGAGCATCAGGTTCTGCACATTCATGGCTGGCACGATCACCCCCTGGCTGCCAGAGAGCCCGCCTTTAAGCTGACAGGTTGTAAAAAAACCTTCCACTTTCTCGTTCACGCCACCAATTGGCTGAACCTCACCAAACTGGTTTACAGATCCGGTGATCGCGAGATCCTGACGCACCGGAATGCCAGACAGGGAAGATACCAGCGCACACAGCTCAGCAAGCGAAGCACTGTCGCCATCCACCTCACCGTAATTCTGCTCGAAGGTCAGGCTGGCCGACAGGTGCATCGGGTCGTTAACCGCAAAATGGGAAGCCAGCCAGGAACTCAGAATCATCACACCCTTGGAGTGAATGTTGCCACCAAGCTTCACATCACGCTCAATATCCATCACCGCGCCATCTCCATAATAGCAGGTAGCAGTCACGCGGTTGGAAAGTCCGAATTCAAACCCGCCCGTGGACAACACCGACAACGCATTCACCTGGCCAACGCAGGTACCACGGGTAGTGACGAGGGTGGAGCCATCACGAATGGAATCATAGAACTGGTCACGGATCCGACTGTCCCGGTATTTGGCGCTTTCCAGGGCCCGTTCGACATGAATGTCCTGTATCAGCCTGGCCCCTGCCTGGCGGGCCCAGAAATCCGATTCCCTCAAAAGATTGGCGATATCCGCCGCATGCAGGGACAAACGATCCTGATGCTCTGCCATGCGCGCACTGTGCTCAATAACCCTGGCGACCGCCTTGTTTGAGCAGTGAAGCAGTTTTTTCTCGCTCACCAGGCTGGCAATGAACTTGGCGTACAGCAACTGACTGTCATCAGAGCGGTACATTTCATTTTCGAAATCCGCCGTTACCCGGAACAGCTCGGCAAATTCAGAGTCGTACTCCTGCAGCAGCATCCACGTTTCGCGATCACCAAACAGGACAATTTTAACGTCCAGCGGAACCGATTCCGGCTCAATGGAAATTGTGCCGGAAAGGGTCAGCTCGCGCTCCAGGGAATTAATCTGTATCGATTTCGAACGCAAGGCACGCTTCAGACCATCCCACACGAATGGCTGTTCCAGCACCTTGATAGCGTCCATCAACAGGTAACCGCCGTTGGCCCGATGCAGGCTGCCCGGTCGGATCAGGGAAAAATCCGTAAACACCGTGCCCTTGTAAGTAACGTTTTCCACGTACCCGAACAGATTATGGTAGGTGGGATTGTCCTCAACCACCATGGGAACCTCGTTGGTTTTCTGGTGCACGAGCACGTTTACCAAATACCGGCGAGGCATCTTCTTATCGAGGGACGCGTAGGCAATTGCTGCCTGCTCCTCGTTGTCGTCCAGAAAAATCTCGAGGTTTTCCACCAGGTCTGCCCGGACCGCCTCGAAAAAGGTAACCACGTCGGGAAGATCCTTGTACTTCTCAATCAGCTCATCAATCTGGTGGCCCGAAATACTCTCCAGAGTTTCCTGATTCAGCGCCTGCTGCTTGTCAGCGTATTCCTGCTCCCAGTCCGCGAGCTTACGCAGAGCCTGCCTAAGCTTTTTCTCCAGCTTGTTGATGGTGTCTTCAAACTTGTCACGCTGCTCATCAGTCAACGCCTTGAAGGAGTCGGCGGTGTGGGGCTCATCTCCGTTCATGGCAACCAGCCGGTAACCACCAGGTGTGGTCACAGTCAAGCTGACCTTTTTGCGCTTGGCCTGACCGGCCACTTTTTCCAGTTCATCTTCCTGTTTTTTTACGTATTCATTCTTCAGCTGTTCGGAACGCTCAAGGAAACTGTCACTGTCGAAGGTCTGGGGAATCACCTTTACCAGGCGACTCATCAGCTTTTCCATGTCCTGCTTGAGATCCGTACCCTTGCCCGCCGGAAGCTGCAACAGTTTCGGAATACGGGGCTCCCCGAAGTTGGCTACGTAACACCAGTCATGGCTCTGCTGATCGGTATCCAGATGATGCTCCAGATACCGCAGCATCATGGTTCGCTTACCCAGGCCATTTCGGCCAACGGCATAGACGTTGTAACCGCCATGGGGCATAGCCAGGGCAAAACGCACGGCTTCCTGGGCACGGTTCTGGCCCACAATTTCGGCCAGAGGCTCCAGTTGCTTGGTGGTTTTGAATGGCAGATCTTTCAGAACACAGGCTTTGTAAAGCTGGTGCAGGGACAGTGACTTCAAGGTTCGGTCCTGTAACGGTTGACTCATTGGCCGGTCATTGTAGATTCTGCGGTCGGCCCTGTCGCGTTCAGCGAGCAGATTTCTGGAGTTGCGCACAAGGCGCCGGAATTTGTTGGTCAGTTCACAGTTTTGCCGATGATTATTTTTCAGGCAGATGTTCCGGAACTACACTTCACCTCCCGGCAACAAAAAATAATGCACGCAACGGATGCCAGCGCATGACCACCGATTCCGCAGATCGCAGAGTCAAGGATCGTTATCCCGCTTCCTGCCTGAAGGTTCAACTTAGGGAGCGTGGCTTTTTTGGCCGTGGCAAGCCCGCCACACCCGTCACCTGCCTGGACCTTAACCGCTACGGCATGGCAGTACTGTGCCCCAGACCAGTGGATCCGGGCGCCCGGCTATTCATGGATTTCGACGGCAAGTACATCAGTGAATCGAGGGTATGCGCCCGGGTGGTGGACTGCCAGCCATTCCAGACCGGCTATCGCATCAGTGTGCAGTTCAGCTACTGCCGGGACAAGAAAGGGTATTCCCGGACGGTGGACAACGCCCTGTCACGAATTGAAGGCTTCTATAACCGGTTCGCCAGCTAAGCTGACCCCGCCCCCTCAGACAAGCCCGGCATCCAGGCTGGCAGCCAAATACATTCCCAGTTCCCGGCACTGTTCCTCGAACTCATCCCGATATTCACCTCGACAGATCAGAGGATTCTGGATCCGTTTCCAGCGCAACCCGGTGGTGATACTTTCGATCGCCCGGTTGGTACCGGTGCCGTCGTGGCCAGCCCGAATGTAGTAGGCAAAGGGCAAGCCTTGGGTTTTCTCAAGACAGGGATAGTAGCTGCGATCAAAAAAGTCTTTTAAAGCCCCGCTCATGTAGCCGAGGTTTTCGGTGGTGCCGAGGATGATGGCATCACAGGCAAGCACGTCTTCAGGGCCGGCATCCAGAGGGGCCAGAACGGTTACCTGAACGTTTTCGATATCCTCATGGCAGGCGCCGTGCTCCACGGCATCCCGAAGCTTGACGGTATTCGGGGAAGGCGCATGGGCAACAATCAGAAGTTTCTTTTTGTTGCTGTTCATACCCTTCCCCCGAAACGCTTAGAGCAATTCGCCGCTGGCTTCCGCCGGCGCCTCAGCCGCGTCTTTCTTGGAAACCGGCTTGGGCATCAGCTTGTCACGCACCGCAGCCTCAATTTCCTTGGCAATGTCCAGGTTCTCTTCCAGGAACTTGCAGGCGTTCGCCTTACCCTGGCCAATCTTGTCACCCTTGTATGCGTACCAGGCGCCGGATTTGTCAACAAAGCCTTCTTTCACGCCCATATCGAGCACTTCCGCCATGTGGTAGATACCCTTGCCGTACATGATCTGGAACTCAGCCTGCTTGAACGGCGGGGAGACTTTGTTCTTGACCACTTTTACCCGGGTTTCGTTACCCACCACCTCATCGCCATCTTTGACCGAGCCAATGCGGCGGATGTCCAGGCGAACAGAGGCATAGAATTTAAGGGCGTTACCACCGGTGGTGGTTTCGGGAGAGCCGAACATCACACCGATTTTCATACGGATCTGGTTGATGAAGATCAACAGGCAGTTGGCGTGCTTGACGTTACCGGTCAGCTTACGCAGCGCCTGGGACATCAGTCGTGCCTGAAGCCCCACGTGGCTATCGCCCATCTCGCCTTCGATTTCCGCTTTCGGCGTCAAGGCGGCAACAGAGTCAACGATGATCACATCTACCGCGTTGGAGCGAACCAGCATATCGCAGATTTCCAGTGCCTGTTCACCGGTATCCGGCTGGGACACCAGCAACTCGTCGACGTTGACGCCCAGCTTTTCGGCGTAGATCGGGTCCAGAGCATGCTCAGCATCCACGAAGGCGCAGGTTTTACCTGCCTTTTGGGCCTCGGCAATCACCTGCAGGGTCAAGGTAGTTTTACCGGAGCTTTCAGGACCGTAAATCTCACAGATACGGCCGTAAGGCAGGCCGCCAATACCCAGGGCGACATCCAGCCCAAGGGAGCCGGTGGAGACTGCAGGAATGGCTTCACGGGGCTGGTCGCCCATTTTCATCACGGCACCTTTACCGAATTGGCGCTCGATCTGGCCCAGTGCTGCGCTCAATGCTTTCTTGCGGTTGTCTTCCATCAGTGCAAAACCCTCTGTCGCCTTGGCTGCCGGAGCCGTTAAACACCCCGATAGCGGAATTGTGAACCGGGAATCTGTACAGCGTTACCAGTCAATTCCCTGTATATTTGAACAGTATTAAAACATAACCGGCAAGGGAGACCAACCCCTCTTGATGTGAAAGCCGTCAGAGTTCATCTACAAACCCGTTAACCCCCTGAAGAGCAAAGAGAACGGCCTGCCTGCGAACCCGATCCCGGTCTCCCTCAAAGTGCTTAACCACGGCTACGGTGCTTAACGGACTGCTGCCCCATGCGAACCAGACGGTGCCAACGGGCTTTTCCTCGCTCCCCCCTCCAGGGCCCGCGACGCCGCTGATGGCCACAGCAATATCGGCGCCAGTGGCCACAAGGGCCCCAGCCACCATTTCTCGCACAACCGGCTCGCTAACCGCACCGTGTTCGTCCAACGACTTCCGGGTTACCCCCAACAAGTCCTGCTTCGCTTTGTTACTGTAGGTTACCAGGCCACCCAGCAAGTACGCTGAGGAGCCGGCCCGGTCGGTCAGCACCTTGGCCACCCAGCCACCGGTACAGCTTTCGGCGGTAGCAACGGTATGGCCCACTTGCAACAGCCGTTCACCGAGGCGGTTACCCGCCTCTTCCAATTCGTGATCGCTGGCCAGCATAATGACCTCCTTCGTTTCATCAGAGCTTTTATTTTCTTACAATTCACGCCTTCAACCAAAGCAAGGCAACCCGGACCCGTCCATGTCAGCAGCTCAGACCGATCTTTCCAAGCACACCCCTATGATGCAGCAGTACCTGAAGATCAAGGGCCAGCACCCCAGTGAACTGGTGTTCTATCGCATGGGGGATTTCTACGAACTCTTCTACGAAGACGCCAAGAAAGCAGCCGAGCTGATGGACATCACCCTGACCGCCCGCGGCCAGTCCGGTGGCAACCCAATCCCAATGGCAGGCATCCCCTATCACTCGTCTGAAGGCTACATTGCCCGGCTGGTCCGGGCAGGTCAATCCATCGCCATCTGTGAACAAATTGGCGACCCCGCCACAAGCAAGGGGCCGGTTGATCGGCAGGTAGTACGGATCGTCACACCGGGCACGCTGAGTGATGATGCCTACCTGGAAGACCGCCGAGACAATCTTCTGGTGGCCATCTTTAACCACCGGGAACAGTTCGGCTTTGCCTCACTGGATATTTCCAGTGGTCGTTTTACCGTCTCCGAACTGGAAAATCTGGAGGCACTGCAGGGCGAGCTCCAACGCCTGCGACCAGCGGAGATCCTGATCAGCGAGGATTTCCCCTATCAGGAAGTCCTTGAAGGCTTCACCGGAATTCGTCGCCAAGGCCCCTGGCTGTTCGAATCCGATACCGCCCGCCGGGTGATTACCCAGCAGCTGCAGGTCCGGGACCTGACCGGGTTCGGATGCGAGGATCTCGAACTCGCTGTTTGTGCCGCTGGTTGCCTGCTGCAGTATGCCAAAGAAACCCAGCGCACTGCCCTGCCCCATATTCGCAAGCTGACCCGCGAACGGCGGGATGAAGCCGTCATAATGGATGCCGCCAGTCGCCGCAACCTTGAAATCGACACCAACCTCATGGGCGGCCATCAGTACACCCTGGCCTGGGTGATGGACCGCACAGCAACCTCCATGGGTGGACGAGAACTCCGGCGCTGGCTGAACCGGCCCCTGCGGGACGTAGACATTGTCCGCCAGCGCCAGCAGGCGGTCTCCGCACTGCTGGACGGATTTCATTACGAGCCGGTGCACGATTTACTGAAAAAGGTGGGCGATATCGAACGGGTACTGGCCCGGGTCGCGCTGCGTTCCGCCCGCCCGCGGGACCTGGCCCGCCTGCGAGATGCCTTCCAGGCCCTGCCGGATCTGCAGGAAACCCTGAAACCGGTGAACTCGCACCACATCGTCAAACTCGCTACCACCATCGGCGAATACCCGGAACTGGCGGATCTACTGGAACGGGCCATCATTGAAAACCCACCCGTGGTTATTCGGGAAGGCGGCGTCATCCAGGAAGGGTTCGACGAGGAACTGGACGAGCTGCGCAACATCAGCGAGAACGCCGGCCAATACCTGCTGGATGTCGAAACCCGTGAACGCGAACGTACCGGAATCAGCACTCTGAAAGTGGGCTACAACCGGGTTCACGGCTATTACATTGAAATCAGCCGGGCCCAGTCCGGTCAGGCCCCGGTAGATTACATCCGCCGGCAGACCCTGAAAAACGCCGAGCGTTTTATCACCCCGGAACTCAAAGAATTCGAAGATAAGGCCCTGAGCGCCAAAAGCCGTGCCCTGGCACGAGAGAAAGGGCTTTATGACAATGTTCTTGAAACCGTAGCCGGGCAGCTGGCGCCGCTGCAGGATGCGGCCCAGGCCCTGGCCGAACTGGATGTACTGAGCAATTTCGCAGAGCGGGCCACCTCGTTGCGCTTCTCCGCCCCCGAGTTCGGTGATGCGCCGGGCTTTGACATCGAGGAAGGCCGGCATCCGGTGGTGGAGCAGTTGCTGGACGAGCCCTTCGTGCCCAACGATCTGCTGATGGATGCCCAGCGGCGCATGCTGGTAATTACCGGCCCGAACATGGGTGGTAAGTCCACCTACATGCGCCAGGCCGCGCTGATTGCCCTGCTCGCCTATACCGGCAGTTTTGTACCCGCCAATCGTGCGGTGCTAGGCCCGGTGGACCGGATTTTCACCCGTATGGGGGCCTCGGACGATATCGCCGGTGGCCGATCCACCTTCATGGTGGAGATGACCGAAACCGCCAATATTCTTCACAATGCCACCGAACACAGCCTGGTGTTGATGGATGAAGTGGGTCGCGGTACCAGCACCTTCGATGGCCTGTCACTGGCCTGGGCCACTGCCGAGCACCTGGCTCGGGAAATCCGTTGCTACACCCTGTTTGCCACTCACTATTTCGAGCTCACGCAACTGGCGGATGAGCTGCAACACGCGGTGAACGTGCACCTGACAGCCACCGAGCACGACGACAGCATCGTGTTCCTGCACAACGTTCACGATGGCCCGGCCAGCCAGAGTTACGGGCTCCAGGTGGCCAAGCTTGCCGGTGTGCCCCAGGATGTCATCCGCAACGCCAAGGCCCAGCTTTCTCATCTGGAAGGCAGCGCAACACCTGTGTCACCGGCAGGCGCCTCCGGCGATCAGCAGAGTGAATCGCCCCGTGGCAAGGTTACAAAGCAGGTCAGCGACCCCGTGTACCAAGGGGATATGTTTGCGAGCATCGAGCCAAGCGCAGTGGAAGAAGCCCTCAAGGCGCTGGATCTGGATGGTCTTAGCCCCCGTGACGCCATCAATCAGTTGTACGAGTTGAAGGAACTGATGAAGAAATAGCGGAAAATTGATCTGTGTAATAAGGTTATAGCAGCCGAACGCTTGCGGCTGTGCGGGTCGCTCCCTACAATATCGCGCACTAAAATATAACGGTGGCGCCATACCGGCGCTCCTGATGAGACTGACCGACCACTGGACCAGGGATCTGACTATGGCGTTTATCGTTACTGATAACTGCATCAAGTGTAAATACACGGACTGCGTGGAAGTCTGCCCGGTAGACTGCTTCTACGAAGGCCCGAACTTTCTGGTAATCGACCCGGACGAATGTATCGACTGCGCCCTGTGCGAGCCTGAGTGCCCGGCCGAAGCTATCTTCTCGGAAGACGAGCTGCCTGCCGATCAGGTCCAGTTTGTGGAGCTGAATGCCGAGCTGGCCGCCAAATGGCCGAACATCACCGAGAAGAAAGACCCGCTGCCAGACGCCGAAGAGTGGGATGGCAAGCCGAACAAGCTCCAGTATCTGGAGAAGTGATTTACCGGAACTGAATGCGAAAAAGGGAAGCCTCGGCTTCCCTTTTTCTTTACATGCCCAGTGTTCAGGTACTTGCCAGCTTGGCCCCCATGGCCACAAAAAATCCGCCAGTCAGCCCATTCAAAACACGCTTTAGCCTCGGACTCACACCCAGACTCCGGAAAGTCACCACCATCCAGGCCAGACCGCACTGCCAGAGCATCGCCAGCAGGAAATGCACCCCGGCCAGCATCAAGGATTGCTGAAAGGCGTTACCAGCAGGGTCAACAAACTGTGGCAACAAGGCCATGTAAAACAGTGCGGTTTTCGGATTCAGCACGTTGGATAACAAACCTTCCCGGAAGGAAGCCAGCATGGGGACATTCCGGCGGGCAACCGCCAGGACCCGGGCCGAAGGCTCCTCGCCCCGATTCAGAGCCTGACGCAGCGAACCGAGACCCAGCCACACCAGATAGCAGGCACCGGCCCACTTCAACGCTGAAAATGCCCAGGCGGTTTCTACCAGCAGGAGAGAAATACCCAGCGCCGAGAGAGTCGCATGGATGAACAGGCCACTGCAGATGCCAACACTGGTAACGCAGCCATCCCCCAAACCGCCGCGGCCGGTATTACGCATGACCAGAAGCGTATCAACACCCGGCGTAATGGTAAGCAGTGTGATGGCAATCAGATAGGCCCAGAATAGATCCGAGATCAAAACCATACCTCCCAAAACGGTCCAGGGAGGCTGGAATACTCAGGCCCCCTGCTGGAGAATCTTGTGCGCAGCGGCAGACTTGTAGAAAGGCGTTAGCCGCCGGCGAATCAGGGCTTCAACATAGCCCTCTTCCCGTAAAACGTCTATAACCGGAATTGCGTAGGCGTCAACTTCCGCCATCACCACTTCCCGGGTTACGCCCATGTCCCCGAGCAGGTCGGTGATCGGGCGCTCGCCGTACTTCACGAACAGGTGGGAAACTACGGCCCGGGCACAGCCTTCAAAGTATCCGGTCTTGCGGAACTGCAGCCAGAACTCATACCCGAGCACCACGAATTCCTGCAGCTCGACATCCCCCAGGCCTTCACGCAGCTCTGCAATCGTGCGGCCTTCAAGCGACACCCAGGCGGCCATCACGCTGTCTCGCAGCTCATCATCAGACAGTGCCCGGTGCAGGAACTGCTCACTACGGCTGATCAGGCCCGGCAGGCTGTCGGATAGCCAGACTTTGAGCCGCCGCTCGAAGGTTTCATCCAGCCCCGGCACGGCCCTGTTGGCCATGCGCTTGCCAAACTTCATCATCGAGCCAACACCCGGCACGGATTTGGTGATCAGATTGTCCTCGTACAGATAGTTCACCAACCCGTGGTAAACGAGGTTGGACACAAGCTCCTGATACACCGGATGGGCCATTATCTCGCTGATCACCCGCTCCCTCTGGTGCTTCAGTTCCAGCGCCTCTTCCAGAAAGCCGGTGGCCTGTTCACGGGTAATAATCTCTCCCAGGGTTGTCCTGGACTGAACCTCGGCATTGAGTACCTCTGTCGCCATCTCCGCCGCCAGTTCGGGAATCCCCGCATCCAGTTCCATGTCCATCACGATGCGCTGGATCACCCCCATTACCTGCTCTTCGGAGGTAATGCGGCTGAGGGTTATCTCGCCGGCATAATTCCAGAGCTCGTCCAGCTCCAGCTCCAGGAATTTGCGCAGCCTGGCACCCTTCAGTGATGCCAGTTCATGCTTCACATGCTGTTCCAGCAACTGATTGGCGAGATCCGTTTTGCCTTTGGTCATGGCGTCTGATGTCCTGTTATCGGAGTAAAAAACTATACCGAAAGGCTAACACGAAGTCCGGGCGGACCAGTTTGCCAAAACTACAGGGGGAAGGCCGCGCCCGGGCCAGTCACGCACGATCACAGGTCACAGCGAGGTGGTTACTGAAAATCGTTGAAGCTATGCGATTCAGCGGCCAGGGCCAGGCAAAGGCTTCCGGGCCCAACGTAGATACTGCTGGTTATCCCCATCTGGGACAACAGCAATTCCACACCATTGCGCTCACAGGCATCCCGCAGGCGATTGAGCCCAGGAAGATCTTCGATTTCGGTCCAGGTCAGCCCACAGGACAGGCTCACATAGGGCGTCAGCAAGCCGGCTTCCACCCTTGACGCGGCGTAGTTCATCACTTTTTCGACCGCCATATCGAAGCTGCGAGTCTTGGCCGCCGGCTGTCCCTCGGCACCCTGCCCGAAAATCACCGGGGTAATGTTCAATGCCTTGCCCATGAAGGCCACCAGCGCCGACACGCTTTTGTCACCACGGCGTCTTGCCCGTTCACGAATGTAGTGCAGATCCCGGGGAATCACACAGGTGTAGATCTTGTCGGTGAAGGTTTCCACCTCATGGCGCAAGGCATTCTTGGATATCTTCTGGTCGATCAACCTGAGCGTATGCGCTGCCAGCAAGCCCTGGCCGGCAAAAATCTGCTTGCTGTCGATCACCCGCATGTAAAACCGGCCATCCCGGCCTGCGGCTTCCCGGGCGCGTTCATAATGGGCCAGAACGCTGTTCATGGCTTCGGTGGCATTCTGAAAAATAAGACTGCGGCTTTTGGTCACCGTCTCACAGATGGCGACATCGAACTGGGTGACAATTTTTTCCATGAACAGGTCGTGGATCTGCTCGGCCGTATACGCACGGGTTTCTGCCTGGTGCCCCTTCTGCAGAAGACCGCTCTGGTAAAATTCCTGGGTCCGGACCGGATCGTGCTCGTCTATGTAGGTCTGGCCGTCGATCACAGCAGTAACGGGGAGGATGAACAGATCGTGTTTGCGGCTGAACTCATAGGGTAAGTCGCATGCAGAATCGACAATCAAACCAACTCGCATGGTGGGCCTCCATCTCCGGGCCACTTCTCGACCGGAAGCGTCCGTTCTTGTCGTTATTTTTTATTCGGCACAGTTTTACATACCCCGGCCAGAATTTCAGTAACCCCGCCCTATCCTGCAGTTGATGTCATATCCAGTTCTCTCAGGTTGCGTTCAAGAAGCTCACGATTGTCCTGCTGCCAGGGATGGAACCCCATGCGAAAATAGGCCAGGAACTCGGGCAGACATTTGCGCAGAACCCCGGGCTTGCCCCAGAGAAAATTAAGGCCACCAACCCACGTGCGTATGCTCCAGAGCTTGCCATCCGCTTTGAGCAGGCTACAGGTGTTCAGGAAGGTGTATTTTAAAAAATTCCAGGTGACAAACAGGAAGACAACGCGGCGCAGACGCTCATTACCGACGCACGCCTGGTAAACATCAAAGGCGACGGATTTGTGCTCGGTTTCCTCGATGGCATGCCAACGCCACAGTCTAGCCATGGCGGGGGTAGCGCCTTCCATCCATTCCGGGTGACCCAGAATGGCATTCGCCAGTACAGCGGTGTAATGCTCGGCCCCACAGGTTCCCGCAAGCTGCCGGCTTGGCGGAAGTTTTCCCACCCACGCCATATGCCTCTCGAAACGCCGGTCGATGGCATCGATATCATAGCCCCGCGCCTTCAGGGCCTCGTTGTAATCCTTGTGTTCCCGGCTGTGCAGCGCCTCCTGGCCAATAAAACCGCGAATCTCCGCTTTCAGCTTGGGATCTTCGATCTGATCCCGATAGAGCCGCACGGCATTAATGAACTGCTGTTCGCCGTCAGGAAACTGCAAGGAAAGGGCGTTGAAGAATGCTGTCCGGAACGCATCGTTCCCGTGCCAGAGCGTTTTCAGGTCGTCACTGACATCGAATCGAAGGTGCCTCGGTTCAACGGACACACCCTCGGGCGTGGAGCTGATGGTCATGACTGCCTCCCGTTTTTGTAATGTTGTTATCAGTAATGAACAGCGGACACAATTTCATCAGTTACAGCAGTGTAAACCTGAAAACCTGGGGGAAGGAAGGCATACACGGCAAAAATAAGACAGATTGTCACGAAATGACATCCTGTCAAAAACTCAGACTTGAGCAAGAATTCATAATTAAAAAAAGGAGGCACGAGGCCTCCCAAGGACACACAGAGGGGCTGCGCCTTCCGGCGCAGAGCCGGACGACGCGACAGTCAGAGCGTCAGTCCAGTTCTTTGGCCTGATCCCTCAGCACAAACTTCTGGATCTTGCCCGTGGACGTTTTGGGCAGCTCCGAGAAGACGATGGTTTTGGGCACCTTGAAACGGGCCAGGTGCTCGCGACAGAAGCTGATGATGTCGTCCTCGCTAACCTGCCCGGCCTCCGGCTTGAGAGTCACGAAAGCGCAGGGTGTTTCACCCCACTTCTCGTCCGGGCGGGCGACCACAGCGGCCTCCAGAACAGCCGGGTGGCGGTACAGGGTATCTTCCACCTCTATGGTGGAGATGTTCTCACCACCGGAGATAATGATGTCCTTGAGCCGGTCCTTGATCTCCATGTAGCCGTCTTCGTGCCACACCGCCAGATCACCAGTGTGGAACCAGCCGCCACGGAACGCCTCTTCAGTTGCCTTCGGGTTCTTCAGGTAACCTTTCATCACGGTGTTGCCGCGAAGGAAGATCTCACCAATGGTCTTGCCGTCTTTGGGCACCGGCTCCATGCTGTTCGGGTCACCGACCATGGTGCCTGCCAGGGTATGATAACGAACGCCCTGACGGGCCTTTTTCCGGGCACGGTCATGCAAGGGCAGCTTGTCCCACTCGGTTTTCCAGGCGCAGACAGTCACCGGGCCGTAGACCTCGGTCAGACCGTATACGTGAGTCACCTGAATGCCCATCTCCTCGATGGCCCCGATCACCTGGGCCGGGGGCGCCGCGCCGGCGGTCATGGACTTCACATCGTGATCGATGCCGGCCTTGGCGGATTCCGGCACATTCAGCAACGCATTCAGCACAATCGGCGCTCCACACATGTGAGTGACCTGATGATCACGAATAAGCTGCAGGATCTTCTCAGGATCAACCCGGCGCAGGCACACGTGAATACCGGCCATGGCCGTAATGGTCCAGGGGAAACACCAGCCGTTGCAGTGAAACATCGGCAGGGTCCACAGATACACCGGGTGCATGTCCATGGACCAAACAGCCTGGTTGCCAATGGCATTCAAGTAGGCGCCTCGGTGGTGATAGACCACACCCTTTGGGTTGCCGGTAGTGCCGGAGGTGTAATTCAGGGAAATCGCGTCCCACTCGTTTTCCGGGAAGCTCCACTGGAACGCTGGGTCACCTTCCTGCAGGAAAGCTTCGTAGTCGAGATCGCTGACCTGGACACCTTCACCGTACTCGGGGTCATCGACATCAATCACCAGTGGCTTGGTATCCAGCCGGCTGACGGCATCCTTGATCACCTCCCCGAATTCCCGGTCCGCGATTACGACCTTGGCCTCACCATGCCCGAGCATGAAGGCAATGGCCTCGGCGTCCAGGCGGACATTCAGAGTATTAAGCACAGCACCGATCATGGGCACCCCGAAATGGGATTCCACCATGGCCGGAATGTTTGGCAGCATTACCGCAACCGTATCGCCAGAGCCAATACCACGGCCTTTCAGGGCGGAAGCCAGTCGCCGGCAGCGATCATAGGTCTGCGCCCAGTTGTAGCGGATCGCTCCGTGGATGACTGAGGGATACTCCGGGTAAACCGTGGCGGTGCGTTCGATAAAATCGATCGGGGATTGAACGGCATAATTGGCATCGACGGGCGTAAGGCCCTGATCAAAAATCGAGGTCATTGTGTAGTCCTTTTAAGCGCTGTTGTTCTTATGACGTATTCAGGAATATCGCTAAACTAGCTATACTTCAGGCTGACCAAAATAGTATTTGATAGTATAAATACTAGAAATTGAACCAACGTATTATAGATATAATACTATATTCTGTAAGCCATGAACGATTCTTCCTCTACAAGTGTATTTAGTTTGCACGACGCCGACCCGCAACCCGGATTGATCCTGAATGCAATGGGCGCCGTCCTCAGGGGGAACCGGGCGACCCGGGATCTGTGCCGGGTCGCCCGCCTGGCTTCGCCCTCCCGACTCCTGCCGAGCAACGTTCATGCTCTGGTTAAATCCTCCCTTGAGCAGGGCCGGGCTATTGAAAACGTGGAAGCACGGATTCCCGGAACCATCCTGATGTGGACCTTCATTCCGGATGCAGGTACAGCCCAGGTTCTGGCGCGGGCAAGAGACGCCACGGAAGACGTCCTGACCCGGGAAGCGGCAACCCGATCCAACCGCCTCTACCGGTTGATCACAGAGAACACCACCGACCTGATTTCACGCCACGCCCCGGACGGGCACTTTATCGATGCCACGCCCGCCTCCTGGCGCCTGCTGGGTTACTGGCCCGAAGAACTGCGAGGCAAACCACTCGAAGAGGTTTTCCAGGGCAACAATGTGGCCCAGAAACTGGCGGAAACCCGCAATCTGCTGCGGGACGACGGCTATGCCACCATGACCCTGGAGATCATCCACCGGGACGGTTCCCGGCGTTGGTTTGAAATAGCCAGCCGGGCCATTCGGGAAACCTACACAGGTGCCGTTATCGAGGTGATCAGTGTATCCCGGGACATTACTGCCCGCGTGGAATCCGAAGAAAACAACCGCCGGCTCGCCGATGAACTGGCACACACTGCGAGGCTGGCAACACTGGGGGAACTGGCCTCCAGCATCGCCCACGAGATGAACCAGCCGTTGGCCACCATTGTGAACTTCGCCAGCGCCAGCCAACGTTACCTGAAAAATGCCCGAACCAGTCAGGAGTGCCTGGACCGCGTGGATGATGGCCTCCAGAAAATTGCCCACCACGCCAACCGCGCCTCGGAAGTCATCAAGCGACTTCGGGCTTTCCTGCGCAAAGGTCAAAAACGCACCGCTCCTCTTGCCCTGAATGATGTTGTCACCAACGTTGCCCGTCTGTGCCAGTGGGAAGCCGAGAAAAACAGCGTGCGAATCCAAGAGAAACTGGCCCGCTGTAACCCGGTGATCACCGCCGATCCGGTTTTACTGGAACAGGTATTGATCAACCTGATCCGTAACGGTATCGAAGCCAACGTGGAGAATCGTGGCGAAGAGGGAGGAGGCTCGCCTTCGCAGATCGTGATTACGACCTGCATCAACGATCAGAACGAAACCCTGATTGAAGTCATCGATGAAGGCCCCGGCCTGGACGAGCTGAGCATCCGCCAGATGTTCCAGCCGTTTTACACCAGCAAGCCCCAGGGGCTGGGTCTCGGACTGTCCATGAGCCGCTCAATCATTGAGGGCTTTGGTGGCTTTTTGGATGCCCTGCCGGCAGCAACGGGCGGTCTTTCCCTGATCTGCCGGTTCCCGGCCAGCCCGGGCCAAAAGAACAGAACTACAACCACGGAGAACCAGCCTGATGAGTGACCATTCTGCATCGGAAAACACCACCGTCTATGTTGTCGACGACGACGCCGGCATGCTGGAATCCACCCAATGGCTGCTGGAATCCGTTGGCCTGAAGGTCGAGGCATACAGCGACGGCCGGAAATTCCTGGACGCCGTTGGCAACACGAAAGCCGGCTGCGTGGTTCTGGATGTGCGCATGCCGGGCCTAGGGGGCCTGAACGTTCAGGAAGAACTCCAGAAACGAGGTCTGGAATTACCGATCATCTTTGTTTCCGGCCATGCCGACGTACCCATTGTGGTCAGGGCATTCAAATCCGGGGCGTTTGATTTTATCGAGAAACCGTTCAACGAGCAGCTGCTGCTGGACAGTGTGCAACAGGCTCTCCAGGAACACCGGCAGTCCAGCAACCAGCTGCAGGGTGATGAAGACACCGAAGCCCTGCTCGCCACGCTCACCCGGCGAGAGCGGGACGTATTCCTGCCGCTGGCCAAGGGCTACACGAGCCGGGAGATCGCGGACCAGCTCAATGTCAGCGTAAAAACCATTGACCTGTACCGGGCGCGGGTGATGAAACGCCTGGGCGCGGATCGATTGCCGGATGTCACCGGCACGGCCATTGCCGCCGGGCTGCTCGACCCGCTGGACCTGCGCGGCGACAAGCGCTGATTGGTCCTACCGCGCCGCCGTCTGGACATCGTGAGCCAGCGCACCCAGCCTGCCAACCGCCTGTTCAATACGTTCACTCCAGGGGTTGGCGCTGTTCAGTCTCAGGCAGTTCTCGAATTTGTTGGCGGTTGAAAACATCAACCCCGGGGCCACGTTGATGTTTTCCACCCTG
Source organism: Marinobacter sp. (assembly GCF_048269445.1). GTDB lineage: Bacteria > Pseudomonadota > Gammaproteobacteria > Pseudomonadales > Oleiphilaceae > Marinobacter. Next base: position 177,319 of record NZ_JBLXIQ010000002.1, read on the forward strand.
GCCCTCTGGTACACCTCCGTTCCGGAAACGCCGTCCGGCAACTGAACCCAGAGCACAAACCCGCCCTGGGGACGGCTCACGGCCGTGCCTTCCGGGAAAGCCCGAGCCACGGCGGTCCGCATCCGCTCGGTGCACTCACGATAGTGCTGCCGCGCCGACCGCAGATAACGATCATAACCGCCCTGCTCCAGAAAATGCGCCACCGCCATCTGGGGAATCGAGGACGTAGCCAGATTTACGAAATACTTGTGCTGCCTGGCGCTGGCCATGTATCGGCCGGGCACCATCCAGCCAAGACGAAGTCCCGGTGAGATGGTTTTCGAAAAGGAGCTGCAGTAAATCACGTTATCGGTACGGTCGAAAGCCTTGGCCGGTCGTGGCCGATCCCCGGCGTGGTGCAGATCACCGTAGATATCATCCTCGATAAGAGGAACCGCAGCCGCCGCCAGCATGGAGACCAACTGCTTCTTGCGCTCATCCGACATTCTCGCACCCATGGGGTTGCTGTGATTAGTCACGACTACGCAGGCTTTCAGAGGCCACTGCTCCAGTGCCAGCTGTAACCCTTCCAGGCTCAGTCCCTCGGAGGGATGCGTCGGAATCTCGATAACCTTCAGGCCGACCACTTCGAGGGCCTGGAGAATGCCGGGAAAAGACGGCGATTCAACCGCCACAATATCGCCGGGCTGGGTCACTGCCCGGAGCGCCAGAATGATGGCCTCCTGAGCACCATTTGTGGCCAGGACATCATCCGGTGTTATCGGCACCCCGAGTGTCGCCATTCGCTGGGCAATCTGCCGCCGGAACGATTCCTTACCGGGAAAGGCGTAATCCAACGTTTCCAGTCCTCTGCGCGCCGCCCACAGGGTGCTCTGCTGGATTTGCCTGAGTGGCAGGTAATCCGGGTGGGGAATGGCAGTAGCCAGAGGCACCATGCGCTTCTGCTCGTCAGCACACAGATCCAGGGTCATTTCACGGGCACTGACGGGTACCGGGCGGCTTCGGTGCCGGCGCATCACCGGTTCGGGCGCATCCACCTCTGGCAGGCGCACGAAATAGCCACTGCGCTCGCGGGCCTGGAGAAAGCCTCGGGCCTCCAGTGTCTGGTGTGCCTGCAGGATGGTCGAAATGCTCACCCCCAACTGCCGGCTGAGCACACGCACGCCTGGAAGCCGGTCGCCGTCCCGGTACACGCCTTCATGAATCAGCGCCTGGAGCTGGTCCGCCACCTGATTGTAGAGAATGCCCATCACACGTTCCTCGGCTATGGGTCCTTTGGGAGTCACAGATCTATTGCACCAAACCCGAAGGGCATCTATGCAGCACAGATGCGCCAGAATCTGACCGGTACAGATACCGCCACTTCTTCTCTGTACCGGTTCAAAAACAGATTATCTGAATCTGTTATGGCTGTCAGTGCAAGGTTTAGAATACCAACATGATCACCAGGCCCTTTTCGACTACGCTGAACGGCACTTTCAGGAGAACACGTTATGAGCTATCCCATCTATCAGGTTGATGCGTTTACCAGCAAGATCTTCGGCGGCAATCCGGCGGCGGTCATGCCCCTGGAACGCTGGCTTCCGGATGAAACCATGCTCGCGCTTGCCATCGAGAACAACCTTTCAGAAACCGCCTTTTTCGTGCCCCTGCCAGAAGACGACGAGGCCGACTTCCACATTCGCTGGTTTACCCCGGGCATTGAAGTGCCGCTGTGTGGCCACGCCACCCTGGCCAGCGCCTGGGTCCTCTTCAACAAGCTTGGCTGGGACCGGGAACAGATCCGCTTCCACTCCAAAAGCGGCCCGCTCGCGGTCAGGCAAACCAACGATGGCTGGCTGATACTGGATTTTCCGAAGTTTACACCGGAGGAGCAGCCGACACCGGCATTGATTCTGGAAGCGCTGGAAGGCGCTCCCCAAACCGCGTTTTTTGTTCCGAATGACACCAATTACATGGTGGTTCTGGAAGACGAAGCTGCCGTGCGGGCGGCCCAACCGGATATCCGGAAGCTGAAGGAATTGGGTAATCTGGGGCTGATTGTGACCGCGCCGGGCACGGAGTGTGATTTTGTCAGTCGCTACTTTGCCCCGGGGGGAGGCATTGATGAAGACCCGGTTACCGGCTCCATCCACAGCGTACTGGTGCCCTACTGGGCCAAAAGGCTCGGAAAGAAACGGCTTGAAGCCCGGCAGATTTCCGCCCGGGGCGGTGTGCTGCGCTGTGAACTGAAGGGTAACCGGGTAGACATTGCCGGCCAGGCAGCCTTCTACATGGAAGGCTCCGTCTACCTGCCGTGAGACTGGTATACTGCCCGCCGGGTTTCTTCGATTGGCGGGCAGTATGGCGGCAGGTTCAGCATCTAAGTACGACGTAATCATCATCGGTGCCGGCGCAGCGGGCCTTATGTGCGCGGCCACCGCCGGCTACCGGGGCCGCCGCGTGCTGGTGCTGGACCACGCCAACAAGCCGGGCAAAAAGATCCTGATGTCTGGCGGTGGGCGCTGCAACTTCACCAATCTGAACAGCACACCTGCCAACTTCCTGTCGGATAACCCTCACTACTGTATTTCTGCTCTGAAACGCTATACCCCCCAGGATTTCCTGGAACTGGTGGACCGCCACGGCATTGAGCACGAGGAAAAAGCACCCGGCCAGCTGTTCTGCAAGGACAGCGCAAAGGACATCCTCAACCTGCTGCTGACCGAATGCGAATGGGCGGGCGCCGAAGTTCGCATGAAGACAACCGTCGAGCGCGTCAGCGAAACCGACTCGGGTTACCGCCTGCGAAGCGGTTCCGGTGATCTGATCTGTGAATCCCTGGTGATCGCCACCGGCGGGCTGTCGATTCCCACCATGGGGGCCACCGGCTTTGGGTACGAAATGGCAAACCAGTTCGGACTGGAGGTACTGCCCACCCGGGCCGGCCTGGTTCCGTTTACCCTGCAACCGGAACTCAAGGTACAGCTTGCGCCCCTGTCGGGCGTCAGTTGCCCGGTGGCTGTGCACTGCCACGACCAGCATTTCCGGGAGCCCATGCTGGTGACGCACCGGGGGCTCAGTGGCCCGGCCATGCTGCAGATTTCCAGTTTCTGGGAGCCCGGAGACAGCCTGGCCATTAATCTGCTGCCGGCCTGCAGAATCAAGGAAGACCTGCTCAACCTGCGTAAAACCCGCCCGCAATCGACGATCGGTCAGTACCTGGCGCAACACTTGCCGAAACGGTTCGCCCAGGCCTTTAACGAATTGCAGGGCTGGGCCGGACCTTTGCAGGGATACAAGAACAGCGATATCGAACAGGCGGCGGAAGCCCTGGGCCAGTGGTCCATCAAGCCTGCCGGCACCGAAGGCTACCGAACCGCCGAGGTCACCCTCGGTGGCGTTGACACCCGCCAGCTCTCCTCCAAAACCATGGCGGTTCTGGAGCGGCCAAACCTGTATTTCATCGGAGAGGTGGTGGATGTTACCGGACACCTCGGGGGCCACAATTTCCAATGGGCCTGGGCGTCCGGAGTGGCGGCGGGAAACAATGCCTGATCGAATTATAAGGAGAGATATGAAAACAACAGGTCACTGTCTTTGCGGCCAGATCGTGTTCGAAATTGAGGGCAAGCTGGCACCGATCGAACTATGCCACTGCAGTCAATGTCGCAGGGCCCAAGGCACCGCATTCGCCGCCAATATTCCGGTAGCGGCGAGCCAGTTCCGCCTGCTCACCGGGGAGGACAGTCTGTCAGGTTTTGAATCGTCACCGGGCAAGGAGCGAGTCTTCTGCCGCAGGTGCGGCTCCCCGATTTTCAGCCGGAGAGCCAGCGCACCCGAAGTGCTTCGCGTACGTGCAGGGCTCCTCGACGGGCCGCTGGAGACGCCGCTGGCAGGCCACGCGTTCACCGACTCGAGGGCCGACTGGTGGCAGATCACGGATGACCTGCCCCAGTTCCCGGGCCCCCGTCCTCAGGCGTAGCTGCCGTTCAGAAGCTTGCCGGCATTGGGCACCAGAGGTTTCAGGTTCAGCTCCTTCAGGATCTGATAGGTCGTACAGGTTGCCGCGGACACCACCGGCAACCCCAATGAATCCTCAACCTGCTGAATCGATGCCAGCGACGGCATCTGCACACACGCCGAAAGTACAACGGCATCGGCCTTGCTGATATCCAGGCGCTTGACGATCTCGGTCAATGCCAACGGATCCCGGCGACCTACTTCCAGGTTGTCCGGGATTTCCAGCGCAATGCTGTCCACCACCTGAATGCCCTCCGCCTCAATGTAGTCAATGACCATTTGGGTCAGAGGTTTCATATAGGGCGTGATGATCGCTACACGCTTGGCCCCCAGAATACCAAGGCCCTCTGTCAGAGCGCCGGCACTGCTGACGATCGGGGTCGGGTGTCCGTTATCCACGGTGACACCGTGCAACCGGGCCTGGGATTCGCGGTGGTAACCCGCTCCCCGGCTCATGATAGCCACCAGGCAGGCGTAGCCCATCACGTCCACGGCCGCATCGGATAGCTCAAGAGCACACCGGTCGGACTCGTCGTCCATGGCCGCCAGTTCTTCCCTGGTGACTTTCTTCATGCGCATCCGGCTGGAGTGGAAAGTGAACCGCTCTGGTTCCACTTCCTCGCGGGCCCGCAGCATGGCGGGAATTTCCGTCTCCATGGTGGTGTTGGAACTCGGTACGATCTGGCCGATACGAAAACTTCTGGTCATGTTTGCCTCTCCAACGCCGGGACCGGTCAAGTGTTCTGGTAAATGTCTTTGTACTCATCCCGGAGCTGCTTCTTCTGGACCTTACCCATCGTGTTGCGGGGCAAGGCTTCCACAAAGAAGACCCGCTTGGGCTGCTTGAATTTGGCCAGATGACCCGCCAATGCCTTGATGACATCGGCCTCTTCCAGCTTTTGCCCCGGCAGGAGCACCACAATCGCTGTTACGCCCTCGCCAAAATCCGGGTGCGGCACACCGATCACTGCTGACTCCATCACTTCCGGCATGGCATCGATCACCTGTTCCACTTCTTTCGGGTAAACATTGAAACCGCCGGATATCACCAAATCCTTGTCGCGGCCAACGATCTGGACATAGCCACGTTCGTCGACCAGAGCCAGGTCACCGGTCACAAAGAACCCATCATCGAGCAGCTCTGCCCTGGTTTTCTCCGGCATGCGCCAGTAGCCCTTGAAAACGTTCGGCCCACGCACTTCCAGCATGCCGATTTCGCCCTGTGGCAATGGCTGATGGTCGCCAGTTTCCGGGTTGGTAATGCGGATTTCCACGCCCGGGAGGGGCAAACCCACGGTACCGGCGATACGGTCACCGTCATAGGGGTTGGAGGTGTTCATGTTGGTTTCGGTCATGCCGTAGCGCTCAAGAATGGCATGCCCTGTCCGCTGCTGGAACTGCTGATGGGTTTCCGCCGTCAGCGGTGCCGAACCGGAGGTGAATATCCGCATATTTGCCGTCAACTCCGGTGTCAGGCGGTCATCCTGAAGCAGTCTCGTGTAGAAGGTTGGCACCCCCATAAGTGCTGTGCCCTCCGGCATGGCGGCGATGATCGTATCCACGTCGAATTTCGACATGAAGTACAGGCTGCCACCGGAAATCAGCATCACGTTGCAGGCCACGAACAGGCCGTGCGTGTGAAAAATTGGCAGGGCATGAATCAACCGATCATTTTCGGTGAAACGCCAGGCCTCCACGAGGCTCTTACCGTTCGAACCCAGGTTTCTGTGGGTCAGCATGGCGCCCTTGGAGCGACCGGTGGTGCCCGACGTATAGAGAATGGCCGCCAGGTCGTCATCGCTGCGCTGTTCGATGCCGGTGAATGCCTCCGCGCCGGCCACGACGTCCATCAATGAGCCGTCCGCATTCGTACCCAGTGTCTCGACCCGAGGACACCCGGTTTCGTCGGCAATGGCCTTTGCAGCCTCCAAAGCCTCCGGCTGGCACACAAACAATGCGGGTTCGGCGTCGCCCAGGAAGTAGCCAATTTCGTCAGGCGTATAGCCGGTGTTGAGGGGCAGGTAAACGCCACCCACGCGCAAGGTCGCCAGATACAACAGAATGGCCTCAGGGCTTTTATCAACCTGGACTGCAACCCTGTCGCCGGGTTTGACACCGAGCTGCTTCAGGGCACCGGCAATCCGCTCCGTTATACCCAGCGCTTCGGCGTAGGAATATTCCTTGCCTTCAGGGGTAGTGATGAAATTCGCGCTACCACGGGCCTCCATCCTGGTGGCAAACGTATTAAATAGGTTCTGGTTCATTTCTCAAGTTCTCCTTGGAGCAGCTTCCGGCCAAGCTTACTCAGTTCACGCACGCTGGAGGAGCAGACAATCTCACCCCTGGCGGAGTATTTTTCGTTGTTTCGTTCAATATTTTCAAGCACATACAAATAGTTAACCATTAGGCCTGCGGACTGCTTCATTCCGCTGTCCGAGACATCGCCAAGCCAGTTGATCCGGTACAATTCGGCGCCATTGCCCAGGTGAAACCGAGCCACCGGATTTAGCGGCAGGTTTGATCCGTTCTTTTCTTTCAGCAGGTAACGAGCCGCCAATGGCCGAACAACGTCGTTCAGGCGCTCTGCCAGTTCCGGCTCTTTGCTCCATTCGGGATTATCCAGGTGGCTCAGCACCTCCTGGGCCTCGGGCGTCAGTACGCCTGAATCTTCCTGATAGGTTTTCTCCAGCCAGCTGCGGAACATTGGCAATGGCGAAAGAGTCACAAAGTTCTTCAGATTTGGCAGTTCCTGCTTGAGTTCCTGCACAACCTGTTTGATCAGGAAATTGCCGAAGGAAATACCACGTAACCCGACCTGACAGTTGCTGATACCAAAGAACGCGGCAGAATCCGCCAGTTCAGGGGCATCGATGTCATAACGGTCGTGGGCAAGAATGGGCTGGATCTTGTCAGGTATGCCCTTGGTCAGAGCCACCTCAACAAAAATCAGCGGTTCATCACCGATAGCGGGGTGGAAAAAGCCAAAGCAGCGACGGTCGCGATTATCCAGCCGGCGCCGCAGATCGTCCCACCCCTGAATTTTATGCACTGCCTCGTACCGGATGATTTTCTCCAGAATTGAGGCTGGCGTGTTCCAGTCAATACGCCGTAACACCAGGAAACCCCGATTGAACCAGGAGCCAAAGAGGTGGATGAAATCCGCATTGATCGGTTCAAAATCCTTGTGCCCCTGCATCAGTCTGAGGAAGTCCTGGCGCATTTTCACCAGTTCATAGGTCGCGCCCTGTGCCAGGTTGAGCCGCCGGAGCAGCTCCTGCCGGAGCGGCTCACTAACTGCAAACAGCCGGGCCAGGTTCCTGTTGCAGCGGTCAGTTTTGTATACCCTGTAGGCTTCGTCGATTTTGTCCGGATCGGCCGCAAAGTTTCTGGCCAGCGTTCCGAAGAAAGCCTGCTTATCTTCATCGGTCAGAGACTCGTAGATATCCAGGGCTCGACTGGCCAAAACAATGCTGGCTGCCTCGCCGTCGCTGTTCAGCAGTTCATCACACGCTGCCTCAAGATCCTTATGATTGTATGCCGTTTTCCTGGCGCCAAATTTGCGCTGTAACGCGTCACGCTGGGTGATGCTACTGAACAGCTCTTGCAGAAAACTCATGTTCATAGTGATAACCCCAGTTCCGGCATCAGGTGCCTTCGCCCATAATCAGATTCGGCAGCCACAAGGCAATCTCCGGGAAGAAGCACAGCAGCAGGATGCCCAGAATCATGCAAAGCGCATAAGGCAGGCTTCCGAGGAGAATGTCCCGAAGCGCTATATCGGGGGCAATGCCCTTGATGATGAAAAGGTTGAGGCCCACTGGCGGGGTAATCAGACCAATCTCCAGGTTGATGGTCAGAATGACCGCGAACCAGTAGGGGTCGAAATTCGCCGCAAGAATGATGGGCAAGAGGATCGGTGCCGCCATCACGATGACCGCAACCGGCGGGAGGAAGAACCCGGCAACCAGCAGGAAGAGGTTGATCACGCCCATCAGAACCCAGCGATTCACCTCAAGGTCGGCGATCGCTCCGGCCACAGTCTGAGTGATGAACAGGGAAGACAGCGCAAAAGCGAAAATCTCGGCGGTGGCAATGATCAACATGATCATCACGCTCTCGCGAAGCGCGTCGCGCATGATATTGCCCACCGGTTTGACCTGCCACATGCGATACACGATGACCGCAAGCCCCAGGCACAGGAAAGCCCCGACACCGGCCGCCTCGGAAGGGGTTGCCACGCCACCATACAGCGCAAACAGGATCCCCATCACTACCAGCAGGAACGGAACCACCCGAATCAGAGCCTTGATGTTGCCTTCAACATTCTCTTTGATCTGAGCGGCTGCCTCGGCCACCGGGTTCGGGCTGTTATAGCCACCGGCAAGCTTGCAGGCAATCAGGGTCCAGACCATGAACAACCCTGCCAGCATCAGACCGGGAATGGCTCCCGCTATGAACAGACGGCCAATGGACGTCTCGGTCGAGATGCCATAAACAATCATCGTAACCGAAGGCGGGATCAGAATGCCGAGAGTCCCGCCGGCCGCGATACAACCAGCAGCCACCCCATCGGGATAGCCGCGCTTGCGCATTTCGGGAATACCGAGCTTGCCGATGGCGGCACTCGTTGCCGGCGAGGAGCCGGAAAGTGCTGCAAAAATCGAACAGGCGGCAATATTAGAGATCGCAAGGCCGCCCGGCAGTTTACCCATCCAGAGGTCCAGTGAACGATACAAGTCACGCCCCGTAGGCGACGAAGCCACCGCGGCACCCATCAGGATGAACATGGGAATGGCAACGAAGCCGAACGACGCCACACTGCCGAAAAAAGTTTCGCCAAAATAGATCAGTTCGCCGACGCCACGATCCAGGATCAGAGCTCCAAGTGAGACCGCCCCGAGTGCAAACGCAATCGGTGTTCCGATGGCCATCAATACCAGCAAAACCACAACAACAAGAATACCGCTAGTTACCGGGTCCATGATTACAGCTCCGCTCGCAGAATTTCAGCCAGATATTGCAGCGACAAAAGAGAAGCGCCCAAAGCCACCGGCAGGACGGCCGGCCACAGCGGCGGATTCCAGACGGTGCCAGTGGTCCAGTCGGAAGCGTAGGCCTCATAGAAGTAATACCAGGAGCCGTATGCCAGAGCCAGGCAGAAGGCCAGGCCCACCAGAGAGGCCGTCAACCGCATCAGGCGCTTGGGCAGGCCTCTAAGTGCGTCGGGTAAAACCGTTACTGCAACATGACCGCCAGTTTTAAGCACATAAGGCGTACCCAAGAGCATGGAGGCGGTAATGGCGAAGGTCGTGAACTCGGTCTGCCAGACTGTACTCTCGCCCATCACATAACGGACAAAAACCATGTGGACGACGGACAGAACACCGAGGGCAAGCAAAGCTCCCGCTACAATCGCAGCGGCAACCGAGACGGCATCCATGCAGCGGATATACCCGCCGGGTATGCCTCGCTCTGAGGCTCTTCGATAACTGGAAGATTGGGACATAAAAAAACCCGGGAAAAGTTGTTCCAACCCTGCCCGGCGACGGGCCGGGACAGGGCGTGATGAACACAAGGTTCAATGACAGGTGTGTTATTCGACCGCCAGGGCCGCATCAATCAGGGCTTGGCCATTGGGAACATTTTCCGCGAAGGTTTTGTAGGAACTCTTCTTGGCAATGTCGAGCCATGCCTGATAGTTCTCGGGCGTCATGTTGACAACTTCAACGCCATTCTCGGAGAAGACGTCAATCATCTTCTGGTCGAGTCCGGCTGCCTCTTTGGCAAAATACTCTTCTGCTTTCTGGCCAGCCGCGGACAGAGCAGCCTGTTGCTCCGCATTCAGATTGTTCCAGCTTTGCTCGGAAATCAGGACAGGCTCATACATGAACCAGAGTGCGTTCTCGCCCGGCGCCGTCAGGCAGGTGACCTGCTCATAGATACGGTAGGATACGAACGAGCCTGAGGAGGTGTTGGCACCATCAAGCACGCCTGTCTGCATCGCGGTGTAAATTTCTGACGAAGGCATGGACGCAATGGAGGCACCTGCGGTTGCCAGCATTTCGTCAAACGCCGGCCCAGCAGCGCGAAGAGTTTGACCTTTTACGGTATCCGGTGAGGTAATGCACTGTGTGTTCGAAGCAAAGCCACCCGCAAGCCATGCATCTGCAAGCACCTTGGCACCGGCGTCATTGATGACTTTCTTGATCATGCCCATGAACTCGGAATCGTTCAGGCGCTGCGCACGCTCGTGGTTACGAACCAGCCCGGGCATCAATGTTGCGGAGAATTCCGGATGGCGGCCACTGGCGTAGTCCAATGGCAGGGAAATCATGTCGACTCGGCCACGAACCAGGGCACCCCACTGCTCCTTGGCCTTGAACAGGGACTGCCCCGGATAGACCTGAAGCTCCAGACCAACGTTTGCGGCGGCGACTTCACGGGCCATCAACTGGACCATCTCGTCTCTGACGTCCCCTTTACCACCCGGGAACTGGTGCGATACTCGCAAAACGGTATCAGCCGCGGCAATACCGGAAAAAAATATAGACAGGGAGGCCGCTATGGCCAACTTAGCGAAGGGCATTTTCATCGTTTGGTCTCCGTAATTGTTTTTGTAGTATCAATCAGACTTATCTGATGTATACATCATTAGACTTGATGTATATTCTTGTCAACAGGTATTGACTAAAGTATGACCAAACCAGATTTCATCGCGAGCAGGAAAGAACCCATGAAACGCTCGAATACCCAGAAACTGAAAGATGCTCTGGAAGAAGACATCATCAACGGCCGCCTGTTACCGGGAGACAAGCTGGACCACGATGCGCTCGCCAGGCAGTACGGCGTGTCCAGAACCCCCATTCGCGAAGCCGTTCAGCAGTTAGTGGTCAGCGGACTGGTGAACGTAAAGCCAAAAAAAGGCACGTTCGTCGCCAAAATGAGCCTGGACCAGCTGATCGAGATGTTTGAAGTAATGGCGGAGCTGGAGGGTATGTGCGGACGACTGGCAGCCAGAAGGATTCAAACCGGGGAGCTGGAAGCCCTTCGATCAGCGCTGCTTCGCTGTGAAGATCCCGAGGTGATGGCGGACCCGGACGATTATTACTACGAAAATGAAGAGTTCCACAACTGCATTTATGCTGCCAGCCACAACCAGTTCCTCGCCTCTGAGGCGCGCCAGCTTAAACAGCGCCTGAAACCCTATCGCCGCATGCAGCTTCAGGCTCGCAACCGGGTCTCCAACTCAATCGAAGAGCATCGGAAAATTTTCGAGGCCATTGAGAACGGCAAAGAGCGGGACGCCGAGCAATACCTGAAAGAGCATGTGCTGATTCAGGGCACCCGATTCAGCGACTTCGTATCGCAGGTCAAGACATTTGGTAATTCTTCCCAGGTCGCCTCCTGAGAAGAATTACCTTGAGTGCTTAGCGGAGAACCACCAGCGGCTTTTTGGCGGTTTTCAGCATTGTCGTAGTCGTGCTGCCCACGAGGAACTGCCGGATGCGGGAATGGCCGTAGGCGCCCATCACCAGAATGTCGATATCGTGCTCTTCCTGATAGGCGTGCAAAGCAGGCTCCACATCCCCGGCACGAATGGCCAGAGTGATTTCAGATTCCAGCCCCACCAGCATTTTCTCGGCTTTCCTGAGCTGCTCCCAGCGGTCATTGGTGTCTGCACCAATCATCACCAGGTGCAGAGGCATACCTTTCAGTACTGGGCTGCCAGCCAACAGCTCCACCCCTTTGACTGCGGTCGCGCTGCCATCGAAGGCGAGCATGGCACTGCGGGGCTGGGAGAACTCGTCCGGCACCAGGAGAATCGGGCGGTGCATGCTGCGGATGACTGTTTCCAGCTGGCTGCCAATGTGGGTATCGCGCCCGGAGCTGCTCTCACCGTGCAGGCCCATTACCAGCAGGCGGGTCTGATTTTCCAGAGCCAGCAGGGATTCAGTCAGGTCGCCGTGGCGCTGGCGCTGAACCACGTCGGTAATGCCGGCATCGCGAACCCGCTTTTCTGCTTCATCCATCATATGATGGCCGTGTTCCAGGGCCAGCTTGGCACGTTTACGGTCAAGCTCCGCCAGATCTTCCAGCAATTGCTCGCGGCTACCCAGGCCGATGTTTCCGGCCAGGTCCGGCTCTGCCGGGTAACGTTCTTCGTCAAGCACGTGCAGCAGCATCATGGGGGTTTCCATGTGCTTGCTGGCCCAGGCAGCATAATCGCAGACAGCTGGGGCCGCCTCGGAGCCATCGATACAGGCAACTACTCGTAACATCTCAACCTCGCCTTCATGATCTTTGTGGTTGTTATTCTGACTGCGATCGCCGTTGGATTTTTTGGCCTGTGTCATGTCAGTGCCCCATCAGCTGGTCAACGGCGTCCGGCTTGTCGTGCAAACCAAAGCGGTCAACGATTGTGGCACTGGCTTCGTTCAGCCCGATTACCTCAACTTCCGCCCCTTCTCGGCGGAACTTGATCACGGCCTTGTCCAGAGCACCTACTGCTGTTATATCCCAGAAGTGCGCCCTGCTCAGATCAATGACCACATTATCCACTGCTTCTTTGAAATCAAAGGATTCGGTGAATTTTTCCGAGGAACTGAAGAATACCTGACCAACCACCCGGTAGGTGCGGGTATCCGTTGCCTCATCCAGCTCCGAGGTGACGAGCATGTAGTGTCCCACCTTGTTGGCGAAGAACAGAGCCGCCAGGAGCACGCCGGCCAGCACACCGAAGGCCAGGTTGTGGGTGGCTACCACCACGATAACGGTAACAACCATCACAATGTTGGTGGAAAGCGGATGCTCCTTCAGATTCTTGATAGAGCCCCAGCTGAAGGTACCAATCGAAACCATGATCATGACCGCAACCAGGGCCGCCATGGGTATCTGAACCAGCCACTTGTCCAGCACCAGCACCATAACCAGCAGAAAAACACCGGCAGTCAGCGTTGAAAGCCGGGTACGGCCGCCGGACTTCACGTTTATGATGGACTGCCCGATCATCGCACAACCGGCCATACCGCCAAGCAGGCCGGAACCGATGTTGGCGATACCCTGGCCCTTGCACTCGCGGTTACGGTCGCTGGTGGTATCAGTCAGGTCATCCACAATGGTTGCGGTCATCATGGATTCCAGCAAGCCAACAACCGCCAGCCCCACGGAATAAGGCAAAATAATCATCAGGGTTTCAAAATTCAGAGGCACATCCGGCCACAGGAAAATCGGCAGGGTATCGGGAAGCTCACCCATATCGCCCACCGTACGGATGTCCAGGTTCAGGTACATGGCAACGCCGGTGAGCACAACGATACAGACCAGCGGCGAAGGCAGAATTTTGCCAACCCTGGGCAGCAGCGGGAAGAGGTAGATAATGCCCAGGCCGGCCGCCGTCATGGCGTAGACGTGCCAGGTGACATTGGTCAGCTCCGGCAGCTGCGCCATGAAGATAAGGATGGCCAGTGCGTTCACGAAGCCGGTAACAACCGACCGGGAAACAAAGCGCATCAGGCCGCCAAGCTTTAGGTAGCCGAAGACTATCTGGATCACACCTGTCAGCAGCGTTGCCGCCAGGAGGTATTCAAGGCCATGATCCTTCACCAGGGTGACCATCAACAAAGCCATGGCGCCAGTAGCAGCGGAGATCATGCCGGGGCGGCCGCCCACGAAGGCAATGATCACTGCAATACAGAACGATGCGTACAGTCCCACTTTGGGATCGACACCGGCAATGATGGAAAAAGCGATGGCCTCCGGAATCAGGGCGAGGGCCACCACAATGCCGGCAAGTACATCGCCACGAACGTTCGAAAGCCAGTTGGCCTTTAAGGAATTCACCATAATTTGGGGTTTCCAGTTAGCTGCGAGGAAAGAAAAACTGAGAAAAACCGTCGATTGCATCCAACATAACGAGTGTTGGCTATGGGCATATCGCTCAGGATAATAACCAGAGGGAGAGGAATCTGAACGCTAGGGCGGAAGGATCGTCACAGTATTGGTTTTCTACACGGTTGATGAAAGTCAGGTAACTGCGAATTTCGGGTCGCGAAGCTTACCAGACCCCTCAACGGAAAGTAAGGCGGATGGGGTAAATCCTTAGCGCTGTAACGACCGGTTGCCTCTGCTGCTATCATTAAGATATTCAATCATTAACAGGAGTCTGTACCCGCCCATGGATGATGTTGCCTCCCAGTTTCTGGCCGGAAACCAGACCACGCTGAACCTTGCCGTCGCCCTTCTGCTCGGCGCCATTATCGGCCTGGAACGGGGATGGGAAGCCCGGGAACAGAAATCCGGTGAACGCATTGCCGGCATCCGGACCTTTGCACTGGTTGGGCTACTGGGGGGCATTTCTGCGGTACTGGCTCAGGAAATCACCGAATGGGCGTTTCCGGTGCTGCTGGTCAGCGTAGTCGCTATGGCGATCGTGGCCTACAGTGAGCGCCTCGAACACATCCGCAATTTCAGTATCACCGGCATGGTCGGCATGGTGCTGACCTTCTGCTTCGGCGCGGTGGCGGTTGCCGTGGATCCGGTGATGGCGACGGCCGCTGCCGTCATTACCGCCATCATTCTGGACAACAAGGAAGACATCCACGGCTGGGTCAACAAACTGAAAGAGCACGAGCTGGATGCGGCGCTCAAGCTGCTGTTGATTTCCGTGGTAATGCTGCCCCTGCTGCCCAATGAGAAAATGGGCCCTGGCGGTGTGCTTAATCCCCGGGAAATCTGGTGGATGGTGGTGATGATCGCCTCCATTTCCTTTGTGGGCTACTTCGCGATCCGGGTGGTGGGTACACGCAAGGGCATCCTGTTTACCAGTCTGTTTGCCGGGCTAAGTTCCTCCACGGCCCTTACTCTGCATTTCGCACGTCAGGCTTCGAAAAATCCGCAGCTCAACGCCCAGTTTGCAACCGGTATCCTGATTGCCTGCGGCACTATGTTTCCCCGCATCCTGGTTTATTGCTCTGTAATCAATCGAAACCTGTTGCCGAGCCTGATCTGGCCAGTCGTAGTCATGACGGCTCTGCTCTATGTGCCGGCTCTGTTTATCTGGCGAAAAAACATTCGCGAGCTCCGGATCAGCCAGCCAGCCCTGAACCAGAACCCGCTGGATCTCACCTCCGCACTGCTATTTGGGGTATTGCTCACTGCCATCCTGCTGCTGGGCGAGTTTTTGCGAAACTGGCTGGGCAACGCCGGCATCTACGCCCTCGCCGCCACTTCCGGTGTGGCCGATGTCGACGCCATCACCCTCTCACTGACCCGCATGTCCAACAACAGCCTGGCTATGAACACGGCAGTCATCGGTATCGTGATCGCGGCGGCCACGAACAACCTGGTCAAATCCGGCATAGCAGGGGTCGTTGGCAACCGCCAGACAGGGCTACTTGTGGGCGTGCCAATGGTGCTGTCTATGGCGGCGGGGCTGCTGGTCGCCTGGTTACAGTGAACAGTTACCGGGCTCTGCGAAACGTCAGATTGTAGCGACAGGCTCCAGTCAGCGGGTGGCCACCGGCCTTAAGGGTTAACACTCCGTGGTACCGCAGGCGCGCCGGGCCGCCCCACACCACGACGTCACCATGGGCGAGCGGGACCCTCAGAGGACGTTCATTGCGTTTCAGCCCGCCAAACTGGAACACCACCGGCAACCCCAGGGATACCGACACAATGGGCTGGCTGAAGTCCTGTTCGTCCTTGTCCTGGTGCAAACCCATTTTTGCTCCGGGTTGGTAGCGGTTGATCAGGCAGGCATCCGTCTCAAACCCTGCAAACCCCCCGGCAGCTGCGGCCTCCCCCGCGAGATTCCGGAAAGATTCCGGCATGGCCGGCCAGGGATGGCCTGAAGCAGGATCCTCGGACTGGTAGCGATAGCCCCGGCTGTCGGTCACCCAGCCCTGCTCACCGCAGCAACTCATGGCAACCGACATGGTGTGACCACTGGGGGTTTTCATATGCCTAAATGGCGCCTGCGCCGTAACCTGCTGAATGTCGTTGAGGAGCTGCCCTGCGGCCGCCAGAGCAAAGCGACGCAGCACCACGGCCCCTTCCATCAGGTTTTCCCGGGTCGGTTCCGGCAGTAGTTCGCCAAACAGATCTTGCGTCATAACTTACGCCCCCACAGACAGATTAACGGCGTCGATGAAAGCCTGTTCATGAAGCCGGACTGAAAAACACGTATATTCTATAGGCTGATTCATCCCTGGTAAGGACAATTTAATGCTGTTTGCAATCATCGTTGGCGGTCTGATCGGTTACGCCTTTGGCAAGTTCCCCGGTTTCCTGGTGGGTGCGGCAATCGGCGCCTTTCTCTTCAATCGGCTCAAGCGCCGTCTGATTGGCCGGCTCCAGAACATCCAGTCCGGCTTTGTCGAGTCCGTCTTTGCCGTAATGGGGGCCCTCTGCAAGGCAGACGGTGTTATATCCCGGGACGAAATCCAGATGGCTGAGACCCTGTTCGTGCGCTTCCGCCTGAACGAGGATCAGAAAGCCATGGCGAAAGCCGCTTTCAACCGCGGCAAGGAGCCGGATTTTGACCTCGATGCAGAGCTGAACCGCTTCCTCCAGGCCAGTGGCCGGCAGCCTGCGTTTCTGCAGATGTTTCTTCAGGTGCAGGTCTCAGCAGTTGCAGCGGATGGGGTCGTCCATCCGGCCGAACATGAAATGCTGGTAAAAATCGCCCGCGGTCTGGGGCTGCCCGAGAGCCAGGTGGATCAGCTGGAAGCCATGCTCAGGGGTGCCCACACAAATCGGGCCGGCGCTGGCCAGCCATCGTCCGCCGATCAGATCAGTGATGCCTACAAGGTCCTGGGGGTTCCGCCGTCAGCCAGCGATGCGGAGCTCAAGAAGGCTTACCGCAAACTGATGAGCGAAAACCACCCGGATAAACTGGCGGGGCGCGGTTTGCCCGAGAGCATGAGAGAAATGGCGGAAGAACGCACCCGGGAGATCAGCCACGCCTACGATGTCATCAAAGAAACCCGAAAAACGTCGGCGTAAAGCTCGGAGTAAAAGCAGGAAGCGGCTCAGAACCAGCGCGGCACCCGAATCCGATAACGCTCGTAATCCTCTCCGAACTTGACCGCCAGCGCCTTTTCTTCCTCACGGGCCTGGCGGGTAATTACCAGCACACCGGCCACCAGGCATACCAGCGAGAATACGCTGGGCAGAGCCAGGAAAAACCCCAGTTGGCCCGCCATCACTGTCAGGAACAACGGATTCCGTGAGCGGGCAAAGGGCCCTTCTGTCAGCAGCTTTCGCTGGTCCTTCCGCGGGTCAATACCCGAGCGCCAGTCCTCATGCATGTAAGCCTGCAGGTAGTTCACCACAGTGAACGATGCCAATAGCAAGAACATTCCGGCCAACAGCACCGGCCAATGGTAAAGCCAGCCAAAAACTCCGAGCCATCCGTCAATATCCGCGAAAATCCGCGCCACGCACACACCCAGAATCAGTGCCCGAAACACATTGAAGATATGCCGGTGCCACCAGGGTGCACTTCCCCGCACTCCATAATTGATATGGGAAAAGCGCATTCGCTGGAAAAGGCCCAGGCCGCGGCTGGCGAACTGCAGGCCGATCATCAGGAAAAAGATGCCGAGAAAGTGGCGCACGAGAGGTTCTGCAAATTCCATTGATGTCGCTTTCCAGGGATTAAGCCTGCAAGCTTATTACCTGAAAACTGACTTGAAAAGCACCCTCTGCGGATTCACTGACAGGGGTTGCCTGAATTGGCCCCACATATCGACAGCTGCCAAATTTTATAGCAAGCTCAAATAATATCTGTTTTCTGTAGCGAGCCGAGATCCAAAGCCGCTCGTATCTCAAAAGAAAAGGACACCCTATTGAGCCCGGCCATGCGTGACAGCGAAGTCCTCGTGACCCACCACAAGGCCTTGATGGAGCTGACTCATAAAAACGGTTTCATCGAAATGCCCCGGCCCCGGAAACTGGCGGCCCTCACCGAACTGTGTACCCGGCGGCTCGGTATCAAGCGCGCCAGCGTCTGGTTGTTTCCACCGGAGCGTGACCGCATCAGTTGCGAGTGGCTGCACGATGAAGAGCATCCTGGCCGCGACAGCTGCGTCCCGCAACAGGATTCCGGCTACAACCTCTTCCGGTCCGACCACCCCGAGTACTTTCAGGCCATTACAGCGGCCCGAGTCATTGCGGTGGACGATGCCCAGCACGATCCGCGAACCCAATCTTTCGACCGCGAGTACCTGTCGGTCCAGAATATTCACGCCATGCTTGATGCCCCCATATTCGATGGTGATCAGCTCAGCGGCGTGGTCTGCCTGGAATCCCATGAACGCCGGGAGTGGTCGGTCCCGGATATCTCCCTGGCGGTAGCTATTGCTGACACCGTCAGCTTGATGAACACCCACGAAGCCTGGCTGAGATCCAAACGGGCACTGGACTACGTCAAGCGTTACGATTCCCTGACCGGCCTCGCCAATATCGATTCCCTCCGCGACCGGCTTGGCCATCTGGTGCGCAAGATCAAACGCCGTGGTGCCGGTAGCCTTGCGCTGCTCTGGATTGATATAGACCGACTTAAAGTCATCAATGATGGGTTGGGACCCCAGGCGGGGGACCAGGTTATTGCCGAGGTCGGTCAGCGACTGAACGAGATTCAACTGGCCGGTAAGGACTTTCTCGCCCGTATCGGGGGAGATGAATTTGCAATGGTCATCCGGAATTACACGCTGCCCGACTTTCTGGAAGAGGTCACCGAGGAGATCCAGAGCCGCATTCGCAAGCCTATCCGGGTGTCAGACCAGGACCTGAACGTCAGTGTCAGCATGGGCATCTGCCACTTTCCCGGCGACTGCCAGGAGCCCGAAGAACTGCTTCGGGGCGCAGAAGCCGCCATGTACCACGCCAAACGGCAGGGTCGGGATCGTTCCACGCTGTTCGATTCCGAAATACAGATGACCGCACGCTCCCGCTTCGCCCTTGAGAGCGAACTGCGGGAAACCCTACAAACCAGTTCCCTGGACGTATTTTACCAGCCGATCATGGCTCGCAAGGACAAAAAAGTCGAAAGCCTGGAGGCGCTGGTTCGTTGGCACCACCCCAGGCGGGGCTGGCTTTCACCCCTTGAATTCCTGGATGTGGCGCGCAGTGCCGGCCTGATGTACAAACTCGGAGCCTGCGTGCTTCGACGGGTCTGTGAACAGTGGCGCGAAGCGAAGGACAGGGGTATTCACGTGCCAACCGTCTCGGTCAACCTCTCTGCGGAACAGGTGCTGGTTCCTGAGCTGCCGGAGCTGGTGCAACAGATCTGCAATGAGCAAAAAATGCCGGTCAGCGCCCTGCAGTTTGAAGTGACCGAGGACTCGATCCAGGGGGATTCCGGGGTCATCGCGAAGGTTCTGGAACAGCTGGTTGATGCCGGGGCCGAGCTGGCCATCGATGATTTCGGTACCGGCTACTCGTCGTTATCCCGGTTGAAAAGCCTGCCATTTTCCCGGATCAAGATCGATCGCTCGTTCATCAAGGACCTGCCGGATGACGACGACGATTGCGCCATCACCCTATCCATCATCGGTCTGGCCCGGGGGCTGGGGCTCTCCGTGGTGGCAGAAGGCGTAGAGAACGAAGCCCATGAGGCCTGGCTGGTCGAGAAAGGCTGCGACTATATCCAGGGCTACCTGTATAGCAAACCCCTGCCCTTTTCCGACATCATTGGCCGCTATTACTCCGACTGACCAGGAACCGGAAACTCCGGAAAGACTGACAACACCTCAAGAAAGCTGTCTTCCGGCGTGGCGGTGATCACCGTCTGCTCCCCCGAGGCGGGGTGCCTGAACTCCATCCGGGTTGCCGCCAGCATCAGCCGCCCCTGACCGAACCGCTCCGCAAAATAACGATTATGCCGGCCCCGGCCGTGATTGGCATCGCCAACAATCGGGTGGTTGATATGTTTCATGTGCCGCCGCAGCTGATGCTTTCTGCCGGTTCTGGGGCAAAGCTCAACCACCGCGTACCGGCTGGTCGGATATTTCTCGATAGCCACCGGTATCTCGGTAGTGGCCAGGGTCCTGTACCGTGTGAAGGCATCCCGTACGGGCTGTTCGATACCCTTCAGGCGACGATCTTCAGGTTCTTCCCTTAGCGGGTAATCAATTTCGCCACACTCCGACGGCCAGCCCCGAATCATCGCCAGATAAGTCTTGCTAACCTCCCCCGACATCATCGCAAGCCCTAGAGTGCGTGCTGTGACAGTGTCCCTGGCAAACACCAGGATTCCTGATGTCGGCCTGTCCAGACGGTGCACCGGGTAAACATGCCGGCCACCATTGAGCGCCCGGGCGTACTGCAGGGCAAACTCGGTTTCATGCCGGTCGATGGGGCTTCGGTGCACCAGCAGCCCCGCCGGTTTGTGGACGATCAGCAGGTGATCGTCGTGAAATAGAACGGTCAGTGGATTCTGCATCGACATCAGGGACTATCAACCCGGGCAGCAAGCCTGACCAGAGTCTGGCCGGCCCGGCTACCCAGAACCAGTAGCGAGGGCGTGAGCAATAGCGTCAGCACTGTGGCGAAGGTCAGGCCGCCCGCGATGGCACTGGATAGCTGGGTCCACCACTGGGTGGACGGCGCCCCGAGACCCAGAGAAGGCGTCAGCAAGTCCACATTCACCCCAAGCACCATGGGCATCAGGCCCAGCACGGTGGTGATGGCCGTGAGCAAAACCGGTCGCAGACGCAGACAGCCGGTTTCCAGGGCCGCATCATAGGCGGTGAGCCCTTCCTTGCGCATCTGGTTGTAGGTATCGATCAGAATGATATTGTTGTTCACCACTATTCCCGCCAGGGCAATGGTTCCCATACCCACCATTACAATGCCGAACGACTGGCCGTTGACCAGCAGGCCAAGGAGCACCCCGGCAGTCGAAAGCACAATGGCAGAGAGGATCAGGAAGGTCTGGTAGAGCGAGTTGAACTGGGTCACCAGAATCAGCAGCATCATCCCGATGGCCACCAGAAAGGCAGTGACCAGGAAGTTTGCGGCCTGCTGCTGATCCTCGTTTTCACCGGCAAACTTCACCGAAATGCCTTCCGGCGGCTCAGGCATTTCCGCTTGAAGCAAACGAAGAAGCTCATCCACCCGCCGGCCCGGGGCCAGATCGGACTTGATGGTCACGGTGCGCTGGCCGTCGACCCGGACAATACTGCCGGTCTTGTCTCCCGGCTGAAGGTCGACGAACTGCGAAAGCGGCACCTGGCCGCGGGAGGTGTGGAGGGTTTGCCGCTGCAAATGGTCAAGCTCGCGCCAGTTGTTGGGCACCCGCACCACGATATCGACCTCGTCCCGGACGTCCTCGGGGCGATAGGTAGCCAGCACCAGGCCATTGGTAACCAGCCGCACTGCACTGCCAATACCGAGCACATCGGTGCCGAACCGGGCGGCGGCTTCCCGGTCAACCTGCAGCCGCCATTCAATACCCGGCAGGCTCCGATCATCCTCGACATCCACAAAACCACCCAGCTCCCGCATGTGGTCCTTGATGCTGTCCACGTAGCCGTTGAGGCTATTGGGCGAGCGACTGCTCACCTGCAGCTCAATGGGTTTGCCCTCGTTCGGCCCACCTTCCTGTTTGCGGAATTCCAGCTCAACGCCCGGAATATCGCCGGTCAGCTTCCGGAAATCCTCCAGAATGGCACTGGCCGGGCGCCGGGTGTACCAGTCGGTGAACTGGAACTGAAGAACACCAATGACATCCGGCGCCATCTGCGAACCGGCGCTGACCGTTGAACGCGCGTAAAGGGCCTTTACCTCTGGCATACCCTGCAGGCGCTGCTCGACCTCACGGACAATCGTATCCCGCTCCCACACCGACAGGTCGCCCCTGGCCCGCACCTGCACCTGGGCCGAATCCGGTTCGACACTCGGGAAAAACTCCACACCGTAATTGAAACGGGCGTAGGCGGCGTAGATCACCGCAATGACACACAGCACCCCAATCAGTGTCAGCCCGGGCGATTTCAGCAGTACCGACAGCAACCAGCGGTAGTGTTGCATCAGCCGGCCTGTTGTTTCACTCTGCCGGGCCCTCCGGCCGCCACTGACACTGCCCAACACCGGCAGAAACACCAGCGCCATCGCCAGCGATGCCACCAGACAGATAATGACCGTCAAAGGCAGGAACTTCATGAACTCCCCCACCACCCCGGGCCAGAACAGCAGCGGCACAAATACCGCCAGGGTGGTGGCTGTGGAAGCGATGATCGGCCACGCCATGCGGCTTGCGGCCTCGGCCCAGGCATTTTTTACCGTCTGGCCATCCGACAGGTTCCGGTCCGCAAGCTCGGACACAACGATGGCACCATCCACCAGCATGCCCGCCACCAGGATCAGGCTGAACAGCACCACGATATTGAGGGTGAGCCCCATGGTCCAGATCACCAGAATTCCGGTGAGGAACGCGCCGGGAATGGTCAATCCCACCATGAACGCAGAACGTGGCCCCATGGCGGCAATCACTACGATGATCACCAGCACGATGGCCGTGAGAACGTTGTTCAGCAGGTCGCTGAGAATGTCCCGCACTTCCTCGGACTGATCCATGATATAGCGAATTTCCAGGCTTTCCGGCAGCTGGGGCCTGGCCTGGTCGATCAGGTCGCGGACCTGGCCAATGGTTTCGATGATGTTGGCACCGGAGCGCTTGGAGACCTCCAACACCAGCGCCGGCTCGCCGTTGATCCGGGCAAATCCAGTGGGATCCTTGAAGGTACGCTGGAGCATGGCAACATCCCCGAAGGTCACCACTGTATCCCCATCTACCTTGACCGGCATGGACATCACGTCCTCAATGGTTTCGATCACCCCGGGCACTTTCAGGGCCATGCGCCCGTTTCCGGTATCCAGCGAGCCTGCCGCTACGAGCTGATTATTGCGGGTTACCAGCGAAGCCAGTTGATCGAAGTCGAGGCCGTAGCTTTCCAGCACCTGGGGATCCACCACGACTTCCAGCAGGTCTTCCCGGTCGCCGCCAATTTCGACTTCCAGCACCTCGGGTATGGATTCGATGGCATCCTGGAACTGCCGGGCTACAGTAATCAGCTCCCGCTCTGACAGGGGGCCGGACAGCCCGACCGACAACACCGGGAAGAGGGACACGTTGATCTCGTTTACCCTCGGCTCATCTGCCTCCCCGGGCAGTTTGCTGCGGGCCGTGTCGACTTTCTCCCGAACATCCTGCAGGGCTTTGTCCGGATCGAAACCGGCATCGAATTCCAGCATCACTGAAGCATGGCCCTCGGAAGCAGTGCCCCGCATTTCCTTGATGCCCTCGAGCGATCTCAGCTCCTGCTCCATGGGCCGCACCAGCAGCCGCTCAGCGTCCTCCGGGCTGATCCCGTCCAGGGTCATGGACACGTAGATCACCGGGATGGTGACGTCGGGATTGGCTTCCTTGGGAATGGTCTGAAACGCCGCGATACCGCCGAGAATCAGGAACAGCAGCGTCAGCAGCGTGGTACGGCTGCGACCAATGGCGGCAAAGATCAGCGTGCGCATCTCGCCTAACCCCTGTCTTCAGCGGCATCGACCGGCATCACTTTCTCACCGTTGCTCACGAAACCACCACCCCGGGTAATGAGGCGGATTTCATCCGGCAACCCGGTTACCCAGGCCCCATCGGTGGAGACGCTCAGCAATGTCACTTCGCCGAACACCACCCGGTTCTGGTCGTCCACGTATTGCACCCCCGGGCGGCCATCGTCTCCGAGCGAAAGGTAAGCCGGAGAAATGAACATCGCCTTCACCTCCGGCAGAGCTACTCTCAGGCTGGCGCTGCCACCCGCCACCCGCCGGCGGTCGGGATTTTCCACAGCAATCTCTACTGCAAAGCTGCGGGTTTCCTGTGATGCCGCACTGGCAACAAAGGTCACAACGCCGGAGAGCCGGCTGCCGTCCAGCAGATCCACCCGGACGGCCTGGCCAGGCGCTACATTGGTCACTGACTGCTGGGGAATCTGCGCAGTCGCTTTAAGACGGTCCACTCTTACCAGTTGGAAAAGCGGGGAGCCCACCTGCACAAGGTCTCCGGTCTCCACGGATTTGCTGTTGATGACTCCGTTGAAAGGCGCCTCGGGGGTAAGATGACTGACCGCCTGCCGGGCGCTGATCAGTTCCGCATTGGCGGCGGCCAACTCACTCTCAAGGCCCAGCACTTCAGACTGGGCGGCAAGATTGTCGGCTCGCAGCCGGCGGGCCGCGGCCAAATCCGCTTCCAGTTTGCGAACTCTGGACTGCCAGCGCAGGACCGCCGAACTGCGCCCTTCATCGGAGATCGAAAGCAGCTTCTGTCCTTGCTGGACCTGTTCGCCGAGGCCCACAGTGAGTGATTCCACCCGGCCGGAAACCTGGGCGCTCAGCATCACAGAATGCCACGGTTCCAGCTGGCCCTGAAGCATCAGACCCGGTTCATGGAGTCTTGCTGTCAGGGTTTCTACCTGAACACTTGTCAGCTGGCCGTCACGGCTATCCTGGCGCTCCGGAGGCTTATCACTGGCCACCTTTATCTCACCGGTAACCATCCAGAGCACCAGTGCGATCACAATCAGTAGTGACAGGCCGAGGGAACCCCACTTTGCTTTCGTCATGGACTGTGTGAATCCTTTCGTAAGGCTGACAGAAAAAAACCGGCAATTAACGGTTGCATCCGGCTAAAAACGTGGGGTAGATTCTACACAGAATCTTTTAACGAATTCAGAGCAGACTGTCGATTTTATGAATCTCAACGCAGTGATTGTCCTTGTGAAGCTTGTCCTGGTGGTCGTGGTACCGTCCGGGGGCTTCTGTGTGGACAAGCGGGTGAGATAGCGACAAACCTGACAAGACACCAGAAACCCCCGGCACCGAAAGGTCCCGGGGGTTTCTTTTTGCGGCAAAGAAAAAGGGAAAAAACGACCATGAACGGCGCACAGCACATTCTTGAAGCGTTCCACCGCCACAACATCAGCACGGTTTTCGGGTATCCGGGTGGCTGCATCATGCCGCTTTACGACGCGCTGGTGGACGATGTGGGCGTGGAGCACGTGCTGTGCCGCCATGAACAGGGCTGTGCCCTCGCCGCCGACGGCTATGCCCGGGCGAGTGGCAAGCTGGGGGTGTGCATCGCCACCTCCGGCCCCGGCGCCACCAACCTGATTACCGGCGTTGCCAATGCCCACCGGGATTCCATCCCCATGCTGGTCATCACCGGTCAGGTCCCCTCCGGCCTGATCGGCACTGACGCCTTCCAGGAAACCGACGTACTGGGCATGACCCTGGGTATCGTCAAACACAGTTACCTGGTTGACGACGCCGACACCCTGCCCGCCATCATGGAAGAGGCCATTGAACTGGCGCAAAGCGGCCGACCGGGACCGGTGTGGGTTGATATCCCCAAGGACCTGCTCCTGACCGACGTTACCCATGCGCCTTTCCCGCAGCGCCAACCACAGCACAGCTGCTGCCCGGACCTGATCGACACACTGACCATGTTGCGCGCCGCCCGCAAGCCTCTGCTGTACAGCGGCGGCGGCATCAGCCTGGGCCACGCTGAAGACAGCTTCCGGACGTTTGCCCAAAGCTCCGCCTTGCCCGGGGTTGTTACCCTCAAAGGCATCGGGAACCCGGGCAAACACAATCCCTACAACCTCGGCATGCTGGGCATGCATGGCTCCCGCGCCGCCAACAAGGCCGTGGACGAATGCGATCTGTTACTGGTGATCGGCGCCCGCCTGGACGACCGCGCCACTGGCCAACTGAACGGCTTTGCCCCCAAAGCAAAGATGATTCACATCGACGCGGACGCCGCCGAAATCAACAAACTGCGCCAGGCCGACCTGGCCATCCGCGGAGACCTGAATGAAATTCTTGAGGCTTTGACCAAAGCATTAAAGGATAAGCCGTTGGCCATCAGCGACTGGCAGAAACAGTGCCAAACGTGGCACACCACAGGCGGCTTCCACGCGGCCGATAACGATGATCCAATGGCCCCAGTCACCGGCCCCGCCTTTATCCGCCAACTCTCCAGAATCGCCCCGGACGATACCGTCATTGCCTGCGACGTTGGCCAGCACCAGATGTGGGTGGCCCAGCACTACGAATTCGATCACCCACGCCACCACCTCACCAGTGGCGGCCTCGGCACCATGGGCTTCGGCCTGCCCGCCGCCATCGGCGCCCAGTTTGCTGACCGGCACGGCACTGTCATCAACGTCACCGGCGACGGCTCGTTCATGATGAACGCCCAGGAACTGGCCACCATCCGCCGCTACAACCTGCCGGTAAAACTCATCGTGATGGACAACCAGTGCCTGGGCATGGTCCGCCAGCAACAGGAGCTGTTCTACAACAACCGGGAGAGCCAGATAAACCTGGACGATAACCCGGACTTCGTCGCCATGGCCCGGGCTTTCGACATCCCGGCCCTGTACATTGAACGCACTGACCAGATCCGCCGCGGCATCGAAACCATCCTGGCCTTCAACGGCCCGATGCTGCTGCACGTCGCCATCAGCCGTGAAGAAAACGTCTGGCCCATCGTCAAGCCGGGCGCCAGCAACCGCGAAATGATCGACGAACCCCGACGCACCAGCCCTGCAAACAAGGAGCACGTAGCATGACCCGGAAAGCCGATATCTCAACGCCGAGTTATACTCTCAACTGCCGCATGTCCCAGGAAGCCGCCGCTCTGGAGCGCCTGTGTCAGGTAGTCCGAATTCGCGGGTTCAGGATTGCCAGAATGGCCGTAGAAAGCGCCGGGGAACATCTTGATATCGCCCTCACCCTGGAAGGCACGCGGCCGATCGCCATGTTGCAGTCGCAGCTGGAAAAACTCCACACGGTTGCGGAAGTTGCTTTGGAAGGTTCAGCGGCTATTCGTTCACGAATTGCCTGACCTCTGTAAACCCGCCATTGTGTGACGGTCACGGGGTGGAGTACCTTTTCTGTCGGGAAAAAATGTCTGAGCGCAGCGAGTTGTTTTTCCCAGAAGAAAAGGTACTCCACCCCGGGACCAGCCCCCAAATCCGCAGGGCAGTGGACCCAGACTCGAAAGGTTACCAGGCCTTATAAGGCAGGAACTTGCCGTTCATGGTAATCACAACACGGTCGCCCTTCGGATTCTCCTCCTTCTCGATGTCCATGGTGAAATCGATGGCGCTCATGATGCCGTCACCGAATTTCTCGTGGATCAGTTCTTTCATGGTGTCACCGTAAACGCCGACCACTTCGTACAGACGGTAAATCAGCGGGTCTTGCGGAACAGCACTGTCCCAGGATTTTTTGGGGCACACCTGCAGAGCTTCGGCCACCGGCTTATCCAGGCCAAGAGTTTCACACAGGGCAAACGCCTTATCTTCGGCCAGGCTGTTCATGCCCAGGGCTGCCGAGGTGGTGAACACCGGGGACATGCCAATGGCATCGGCAAGGACTTCCCAGGTGATGCCTTTGGACACTTTGGCTTCCAAAATTTTTGCAGTCATCAGTTCTTTGTTCATCATGGCTATTTCCTCTTTTGGCTATTGAGCTCAGACATTAACCGCACGGGCGGTGGACAACTGGAACGGTTTGCGGTCATGGGGCACTCTCCCTACTCTCCAATCGTTTTCGCACCCTTTCGGTGCAGAGAAGGTGTAGCTGGGGGCCTGGTAGCTGAAACATGGCCGGGCCGGTTACGTGTTTTGAGAGAGCTATCGCAGGGTTTGTGCCAACTGCTGAAAGTTTTTTAATAAGTTGTTTTAACTACCTTTTAAAAGCGCTAACGCAACCGACAACAGCTACGAGAATTCGTATTTCACGATTTTTCGTAGCAGATACCACGATTATTCGTAGTTGGCACAGGGTTTGTTTTGTCTTTTCCCGGATAACAGAGGAAAGACCCATGAGCCCCGAGACCATCATCGCCCCCACCGCCACCACAAACTGGGTTGATCAGCTGCGAACCCTTCGGGAAAGGCACGATGCCAACCACTACCACCGGGGCGGGTTGCTGGAGTGGCAGCGGGTCGAGGAACTATTCAAGGATATGGAGCGGGAAAACCAGCTGATCCTCCACGCCGTCGGGGAAGGCATTTATGGCGTGGATGTCGAAGGCCGCACCACCTTCGCCAACCCGGCGGCGGAACGGATGCTGGGCTGGCGAATTGATGAACTCATGGGCCGGGTGATTCACCGGGTCGTACACCATTCCCACGAGGATGGCAGCCTTTATCCCCTGAAAGAGTGCCCCATTTACGCCGCCTTTCGGGATGCCAGCGTCAAACGGGTGGGTGAAGACTGGTTCTGGCGCCAAGACGGCACCGGATTTCCGGTGGAATACACCAGCACCCCTATTCTGGATAACGGCCATCCAGTAGGTGCCGTTGTCGTCTTCCGGGACATTTCACCGCGCCTGCAGGCCCAGAAGGAACTGCAACAGGCGCTGGAAGAAGTGGAAAGCCTCAAGCATCGTCTGGAAATGGAAAACGCCTACCTGCAGGAAGAGCTCAGCGCCGAGTACCACTTCCACGAAATCTTCGGCCAGAGCGACGCCATAAAAGCCATCGTCCGCAGAATCGGCATGGTGGGGCCCACCGACGCCAACGTGCTGGTCACCGGGGAATCCGGCACCGGCAAGGAACTGATCGCCCGCGCCATCCACCAGTCCAGCACTCGCCGGGAACGGCCGCTGATCCGGGTGAACTGCGCTGCGATCCCGAAGGACCTGTTCGAGAGCGAGTTCTTCGGCCACATCAAGGGCGCTTTTACCGGCGCGATCAACGACCGTGTTGGCCGGTTTGAGTTGGCCGATGGTGGCACGCTTTTCCTGGATGAAGTGGGAGAAATCCCCCTGGAACTGCAAGGCAAACTGTTAAGGGTCTTGCAGGACCAGCAGTTTGAGCGGGTCGGCGAAAACCGCACAAGGGCGGTCGATGTCCGCGTCATCGCCGCCACCAACCGGAACCTGAAAACGGAAATACAAGAAAAGACCTTCCGTGAAGACCTCTACTTCCGCCTCAACGTCTTCCCCATCGAATCCGTTCCCCTGCGCCGACGCCTGGAGGACATTCCCATCCTCGCCCAGGAGTTCCTCAGCCGCGCCTGCCAGAAGTTCAACCGCCCTGCCCTGGCTCTGCGAGAGCGCGACGTTGTAACCCTCAAGGCCTACCACTGGCCTGGCAATGTGCGGGAACTGGAAAACGTGATCGAACGACAGGTGATTACGGCTGACGGCCGACTGGACCTGGATTTGTCCGGTCCTGATTCCGTTACCAGCCCTGTCGCAACGCAAACCGCGCCGGCGAGGCACTTTAGTGGCGAATTGATGACAGACAGTGAGCTCAGAGAGTTGAAAAAACAGAACCTGCAACGGGCCCTGCAGATGAGTGGCGGGAGAGTATTCGGGGATGATGGCGCGGCTGCCCTTCTTGGCATCAAGCCAACCACCCTTGCGTCCAGATTGAAAAAGCTCGGCATTAGCCCCGGACTCGTCCGCGATTCCTGACCCAAAGACTGGCGCTCACATTACGCAGTCGTACGCTCCGCCCGGGCAAACCCCGGGCGGAGCGTACCGCCAAGCTCACACCCGCTCGGACATCACCGGGATACTCTCGTCTACAACGTCCGCCGGCGGCGTAGACCGGCCATACCTGTCATCCAGACGCTCAATGTCATCTTCGCCGAGGTAGGCACCGGATTGCACCTCGATCAGTTCAAGCGGAATCCGCCCGGGGTTGAACAGACGGTGCACCGAGCCAATTGGTATGTAGGTGGACTCGTTTTCCGACAAGAGAAAGGTTTCATGATCCCGGGTCACCTCGGCAGTACCACGAACAATGATCCAGTGCTCTGCCCGGTGATGGTGCTTCTGCAGGGACAATTTCTCCCCGGGCTTCACCATGATGCGCTTGACCTGGAACCGGTTTCCCATATCAATGCTGTCGTAACTGCCCCAGGGTCGGAATACCTGCCGGTGGGTTCGGGTTTCTGTGCGCGCCTCCCGATTCAGCCGCGTCACCAGCTTTTTCACGTCCTGCACGTTGTCCCGGTGGGCCACCATAACCGCATCTTTAGTGTCCACCACCACCAGATCCTTGACACCCAGTAAAGCGACCAATTTGTCCGAGGCATGCACAAGACAACCCTTGGTGTCTTCCAGGCAGGCATCTCCCACCACTGCATTGGCCTCATCGTCCTTGGTGGTCACATCCCAGATGGTTGACCAGGAGCCAACATCGCTCCAACCGGCATCCATGGGAACCAACAGGGCTTTGGAAGTCTTTTCCATGACCGCATAATCAATGGAATCGTCCGGGCAGTGTTCGAAAATTTCCGAGGGAATACGGGTAAACTCCATATCGCGGGTAAAGCTCCGCGCCGCGAGCAGACAGGTGTCGTAAATGTCCGGGCTGTGCTTCTTAAGCTCGGCCAGATAGCTATCCGCGCGGAACATGAACATGCCACTGTTCCAATAGTAACCACCGGCTGCCAGCAACGCGGCGGCTTTTTCGGCGTCAGGCTTCTCGATAAATCGCGACACTGGTCGGGCACCGCCGGGTGCGGCACCCGACTGGCCGGCAGCGATGTACCCATAGCCGGTTTCTGGCCGGGTGGGCGTAATGCCAAACAACACCAAACCGCCGGATTGAGCCGCCTCCCGCCCTTTGAGCACCGCACAGCGAAACGCTTCAGTATCGTCAATCGCATGATCTGCCGGCAAAACCAGCATGATCGCTTTCGGGTCCTTACGGGCCACCTCAATGGCAGCAAGTGCAACCGCCGGTGCGGTATTACGTCCGAAGGGTTCCAGCAGAATAGACAGGGGCTCACGGCCGATGGCCGCCAGCTGTTCCTTGACGATAAATCGGTGTTCATCGTTGGCCACGACCACTGGCGCGTCTATATCGTCGGCTGGAAGCCGGCTGAGAGTCTGCTGCAACATACTCTGTTCCCCCACCAGCGGGAGGAACTGTTTTGGGTAAGCCTGGCGCGACAAGGGCCAGAGTCTGGAACCGTTACCACCTGAGAGAATGACTGGAATCATTATCCTGCTCCTTTACTCTTCGATTGGCTGCCACAGAAACATTCCGTGGGCACGTTCCGAGGGGGCGACCGCATACAGCACCGGGCCCCTCAGGGATATTTATCTGTCTCGTAACTGAATATCACCGGGTGGGTTGGGCCTCGCATCGACAGGCCATAAGGGAGCAATCCGGTACAGGTAGGAAATGTCTCCACCCAGGCGAGTGGACTTCATAGGCCGCAGCTCGTCGAGGAAACCAGACATGCCCTCGACATCGCCCCACATCACCTGCCAGGGTTCCATCCACGCCAGTGACCAGGACTTGTATAGCCCATCCGTGATCTGCTCATACCCCACCAGGTCTTCGATAACCTCCGAAGACTCAAGGCCGTTGACGACGTTCTGTGCCAGTGCCTGCAACTCATTCCGATAGTTTTCATGCAAGGCGTAACCGTTCACTTCAGCGAACGTCGCGATCAACGCCAGTGGCTGAATGGCGTAGTTAAGGTATTCCAGAGCCCGGGTTTCCCTGCTGAGTTCCCGGGGTAGATAGCCCGCAGAGTCGACCTGTCCCATGGCCTCATCGAATTTCGCCAGTGACCAGTTCCAGTCGCCACATTCTTGGGTCGCCACCGCAGACGACATTACCGCCCAGGCCGCCCAGTAGTCGTGGTTGTTGACCTTCTCCGGGTCGCGATCAGTGTAGTAGGCACGAACGCCTTCACTGAGCTGCCGGAACCAGCGTTCAATACGGTCTGACTGATCGGGATCGAACGCGCCCTCGGGCGCCGCCGCCATGCCCCGGAGATAGGCGTTGGCCGACGCCGCCAGGGCCCATTTCCGGACTGCCTGGCCCACGTGGTTGATGTCGTCGGTCAGCAGAGCATCCGCGCTGGCCCAGTTATCAAGGTTGTCCATCAGGCACCTCAGCGCAGCGGTGCCATCGCCATCCACCTGATAATCGTCCGCTGCGGCGATCACCACTTTCTCAAAGTTCCGGACCTTCTCGGTAGCCTCCTTGTAGGCCCGCTGGGCCTCCTCGTTAAGCTCATTTCGGGCGTCGTCGCTGCCCTGGTACTTGCTGGTCAATGACAGGCTGCCTTCATGGGGCTCCACCCGCTCGCAATCATAATCACCGCCGTCACCCTGCACCGGAATCTGGTAGTAACCCGCTGGTGCGCGCAACTCCCCGTCCAGGCATTGGCCAGCAGTCACCGTGCTGACTCCAAAGACCGTGGATACAGCTGCCGTCAGAAGCGTCCGTCGCCACTGTCCGGGTTCGGACCGTTGTCGGATCTTCATGGCCATGTTCTCCTTACTTTGGTTGAATGTGCGTCAGACATCCTGACGCTGACAAATCTTTGCGGTGACCGTGAGTCCTTCACTGACCTGTTCAGGCTTGAGTTCCAGGTCCAGAGACATGAACAGTTCATCGTTCCACTCCGGACCTTCCGGGAGCTCGAACACGAACCGCCCCGGGGTTTCCACGCGGTCGCCGTACTCCATGTCCACCCGGTCCTTACGGCCGAAAACGAACCAGACAAAGGCATCCACTTCTTTTACTGCGGGGTCGCTAAACTGAAGGTCGACCACATACTCGCTGCTGGGCATCTCGCGAAACTGGCCACCGCCGTTGTAGAGGACCTCGTTGACACCGACCCCAACGGCGGTCGTGTTCTGAAGTACCGGCTTTGTGCCCTCACAGGCACCGCTGATCATGGGCGTCACCTGCCGGTAGAATTCACTGCTGTCCAGAGTGTGGTAACCCGGCACCTCCCAGATCAGGATCTTCGGGGGCGACTGGCGAAAATTGTCAGAGAGCAGATACTCGAACATGGAGCCGTCATAACTGCCTCCCGCCACGGCTACGTTAAGAATCTCCGCGCCCAGAAACTCCTGGAGTGAGCCGACAAAATTGTAATCCTGGGCGCCCTTGCTGTTACTGGTGCCCACCAGCGTAATTGGCGGAAGCCCCTGATCACTGAACAGTGCGCTGGCGCCCCCTGCTTCGCCCGTACCAGCGGATTCCGTGCGGAATTCATCCACATACTGAGAGCCATAGGCAAAGCCGCAGATCCGACGCGCGGCATCCTGCAATGAACCATCCTTGCGGATCAGGCCGGATCGACGGGTGACAAAGTCCTGTTTTGGAAGCGCCTGGTAGGCGGGCATTTTCTTGATTCTTTCCGCCACCACTTTCGCTGTTCGCCTCGCACCGTAGGGTGTCCAGTGGTGATCACGCTTGAAGTAATAAGCTTCCTCGCCAGGCGGTTCCGCCAGCAGCGGGGTCAGGTCCGGCACCACCAGACCGGCCTGGCGAAACCGGTCGAGCGCCTCCCCATAGCTGTGTCGGGCCAGGTTCCAGTTAAATGGCACCGGTGAGGTGTCCGGCAAACGGTCGGGATGAACCAGCCCCTTGGTGGGCTGGAACACCATCACCAGCTCCGTGCCGGTGGTCTCTTTCAACTGCCGCGCAAAGCGCTTCAGGTGTTTAAGCCCCTCCAGATCAGGCCCGAACTGTTCCACCAACTCGGCTTCTGAGCGGAACAGCCAGCCGTCCTCACCCTGCACCAGCATCTTGAAGTTCTTCAGGTAACTGGTGTCGTAGCTGGATGGGGATGCGGTCAGCGGGCACAAATCGCAGCACCGCTGGATATCGTACTCTGGCAGCTCAACGGCGCTGGACGACGAGGCCCAGCCAACAAGCAGGACGACCAGCAACACCGCCCGGAATGCGCGACCTGGATAACTCTGCTTCATACCGATGTATCCACCTTGTTCTCGGCCACCACCAAGCGTGGCGAGCCACCCACATCAATGGCAAAAACACTGAACACTTTGCCCCGCTGAAGGCTGATCTGAGGGGTTCTGGCCAGTGATTCGCCACTCTGGAAAGCACCGAGCACTATCTTGACGGCATTAATCTCGCGATTGTCGACGTCGAGAGAATCCACCGATTCAATGACAGCAACCTTGCCGTCTGCCGTTCTGAGACTGACACCACCCTCGTCAGTCAGGTTGTAGAACGACAGCATTGCCTTGCGAGGGTTATCGAACGCAACATCGTTGAGCACTTTCGTTTTACCGGAATCCAGTACGACCACGGTGTAGAACTCATTTTTATCCATTCGAACCGGGGTTGACCGGCCGGCAACCTCAAGCTGGTAAGTACCTTCGGGAAGGTAGATATATGGGCTCGCGGCCAAGGGCTCTACCTCCTTGATCACTTTGCCTCCAATGGCAGCGTGCGCCAGCGAGCCGCTGGCGTCGGCATTGATCACCCGAATAAACGCCGCGCCGTCCGGGGCCTCGGCGGCATAAAGCGCGCCTTCTCCTCCCTGCGCTGCACTCACGGCAAAAATAAAACTGATCACGACTAGCAAAGCGTTATGCACAAGCGTTTTCATGGTTATGATCCTCACGGGTTGGTTTCAGAGCTGCGACCGGACGTCGCGGCCAGCAGTTTGTCCACCTGGCGGAACCAGGACAGGGCCTGTTCAGATTCCACCGGTTGCGCCAGGTAACGTTCGGGAAATTCCCAAATCACGAGTTGTGGCGGCTGATCTCGGAAATCGGACGATTGCAGGTAATCGGTCATCGGCTGGATCGGCCCCTGACCTTCGTCCGCCACATTGATCAGGTCCCGGCCCAGGTGCTGCCGTAGAGCCCCTGGAAAGTTCCACAACCGGTTAGCGCTGTAACTGGTGCCCACCAAAACTGTCTCGGCCGTGCTGCCACCGAACAGGGCATTGGCATTGGCATTGGCACTGTGTTTTGCGGCCTCCTCAGTTGTCCTCGGCTTGAGCTGATCCGGGGTTGGGCCAAATTCAGTAAACGCTGGGGCCACCGGGATGTAAGTCAGTAAGTCCCCCCGGTGCGTGACTGGCTCCTCCACCGAGGTGATAAATGTCTGCTCGCCCCATGACTGTTGCGGGAACCGCTCACGGATAAAGGTCGCAGCATGCCGGGCAAACAAATCGGCGCCCACCGGCGTCCAGTGAGTATCTGTGCGCAGAAACACGCGCTGCCCGTCACGCTGGGCCTGTTCCAGGGCGGGTGCCAGATCCGGCGCCGCGACTTTCGCCGACGCCAGATTGCTCAGGAAGCGGTCGTACAGGGAGGCCATCACCGCCTCAGGGTTAGTTCCGGCCAGCTTCTCCGAGTAAATACGGGCTTTGGCAGGCACCACCAGGACCACCAGAGGAATACCCCGGGCGCGGAGGTACTGGCTGACCTGAGTCACTCGCTCCAGATTGCGGGCGACCAGGTCGCCGCCGAGCTCTGCCGGATAGAACTCCTCCTCACTGAAAAGCCAGCCCTGCCGACCCACCACGACGCCGAGGCGACCTTCCTCAAACAGGGAATAGTTGATGGCGGCCCAGAGATTGGTGCCCAGATCCCGGACCGGAAACTGGTCGTCGTAGTGCCCTTCCAGCTCCCTGGCCCATTCCCCGTTGACCAGATTCAGATTCGCTTGGGCCTCGTAGCCCAGCAGGGGGCGGACGGACAGTACACCGAGCACCAGCACCAGGGCGATGAAAAGGCAGGCTGTCAGTATTGCGGCGGCTTTGGTCATGACGGCTCCTCAGAACTGGAAATACAGGAAAGGTGAAAAGCTCTCGGCGGACAGCTTGAGCACCGTCAGGGCAAACACCGGAACCAGCAGCGGTCCGGTCGCTGAGCGCCAGGCAGTGGCCACGCCGCCCCGGGCGGTCAGGTCAATCAAGCCACGCCGGGCCAGACGGTTCCGCAACCCCATCAGCGCAATCACGCCGTAGGCAAGCACAAGGATGGCCAGATTCAGGTCACGGATGCCTTGCAGGTACAAACCGCTCAGGCCGGCGCCGTCGAAACTGAACATGGCGCCATAGAAACCGAATGCATCGCTCAGGGTGCTGGCCCGGAAGGTGACCCAGCCCAGCATCACGAATAGGAACGTGGTTGCCCACCGGAGCCAACGGAAATTCGCCGGGTTACCAGAAGCCCCCAATCGGCGCTCCGCCGACAACAACAGGCCATGCCAGGCGCCCCACAGCAGGAACGTCCAGTTGGCGCCGTGCCACAGGCCACCGAGCAGCATGGTGAGCAGCAGGTTACGATAGGTTTTGAAGGTACTGTCACGGTTGCCCCCCAGGGGGATGTACAGGTAATCCCGCAGCCAGGTAGACAGGCTGATGTGCCAGCGGCGCCAGAACTCGGTAATACTCTGGCTGATGTAGGGTTGGTTAAAGTTTTCAGGAAACCGGAAACCCATCATCAACCCTAGGCCAATGGCCATATCCGAGTAACCGGAGAAATCGAAATACAGCTGCGCCGTATAGGCCAGGATGCCCAGCCAGGCGTCCGCCATGGTGGGATCGGCCAGTGCAAAGGCGTTATCCGCCAGTGGCGCGATGGAGTCGGCAATAAAGACCTTCTTGATAAAGCCCTGCATGAATCTCACCGAGCCTTCACCAAACTTCTCCAGCGTGTGCGTACGCTCGGTAAACTGGTCCGCCAGATCCTTATAGCGCAGTACCGGCCCGGCAATGAGCTGGGGGAACAACGCGATGAAGGCGGCAAAATCGATGAACCGTCGGGTCGGTTCCGTGTCCCCACGATAGACATCCACCACATAGGAGATCGCCTGGAACACATAGAATGAAATGCCGATCGGCAGAATGATGTTGGCCAGTTCCAGTGGCTGGCTGCCAGCGGCCAGCAAAAGTTCGTTCAGGCTGTCGACGCCGAAGTTGGCGTATTTGAAGTAAGCCAGGGTGGCGAGGTCGCCAACCACGCCCGCCGCCACCCACTTGCGGGCGCCGCTGGTGCCGATACCGGCCCGGTGAATGCCCAGGCCAATCACGTAGTTCCAGACCGTCACGGCCACGAACAGCAGCAGGAAATCCACCCGCCACCACGCGTAGAAGGAGTAACTGCCAATCAGGATCACGAGTGAGCGATACCTGAACGGTGTCAGGTAGTAGACTCCGAGAAACAGTGGCAGAAAAAGGAACAGGAAGATGTTGGAGGAAAAGACCATGTCAGTTCTCCACCCGCGTAACTTTGCCCATCGCGACGTTGGAAGGCTTGATGACAACAGCCCGATCCTTGTTCAGCAGGGCATCGAAGATCTGCATCTGGAAGTGCCCTAGCACGCCTTCAAAGTGAATTCCTGCGGCGGACCTCGGGAATCGCATCCCCACGTTGTAGAGAGCAATGTATTCAGGGTTGTCGGAAGAAATGGGGCCGCTGGCGTTGGACGCCAGCTCCCCGCCGACCACCGTCAGCGAGACCTCATAATCGTAGAAATCCTCCTTGAAGTTTCGGTCGGTGGCAGACAGGTCTTTCAACTGTCCGTAGATACCCCAGGTGCCATTGAGTACCGCCACGTTGTTGTACAGATCCACATTAGTGCTATTCCGGACCCGGATGCCATTGCGAAGGTTATTCATCAGCCGGTTGCCCCAGAGCAGGTTATCCGGCGACTCATACAAGCCGATACCATCACCCTGATTGTCGTGGGAAACATTGTTGGCCACCACGTTGTTGCGGCTCTGGCGATCCAGAACGATGCCAGACAAGCCGTTGTCATAGCTCCGGTTCCCGATAATCCAGCTGTTGTTGACTTGGCGGGAGATAATAATGCCGTGCTTTTCCCGGGTGCCATATACCTCGTTCCCGGCAATGATCAGCCCCTCGGAATAGTCATGGGGATCGATGCCGTACACGATGTTGTCCCGGTAGACGTTATTGACGATGGCAACGTCTTCGGCCTCGTAGCAGTAAAAGCCGTAGTAAAGGTCTTCAAAAGTGGACTCCACCAACCAGGCGTGGGGTTCACTGCGTTGCAGCCTGGCATTGTCGTATTCTGAATACTGGGCAATGGCAAAGCCGTAGGATTTACTCTGCTGGTAACCCAGGTTAGCCATGGTGCTACCCAGGATAAATGTTTCGCTGCCCCCCCAGCCGACAAAGAACGGGCGAAAATCCGTCTTTTTTCTGAAGATTGATGGGCCATTGGCCTGTTCACGCCAGCCCAGGATCTTGCTGTCGATGGCAAACAACCAGCCGTCATTGGCAA
Source organism: Marinobacter sp. (assembly GCF_048269445.1). Taxonomy (GTDB): domain Bacteria; phylum Pseudomonadota; class Gammaproteobacteria; order Pseudomonadales; family Oleiphilaceae; genus Marinobacter. The sequence continues at coordinate 215,394 of NZ_JBLXIQ010000002.1, forward strand.
AAAAAGCCCCGCGCTCCTCAGACAACCGCAGCGTCTGATTCCGGATCACCAATGTGGCGCCTTGGCGAACCACGAGGGGCAGCCGGACAATATAGGTGCCGTCTTCCGCCCGCTCCATATACCGGGCGTCAGCCACCTGACGATAAACGTCTTCCAGGGTCACCTTGCCGCTGTTAACCAGGATGGCCTGAGGATGGGAAAATTGGCGAATCACCCACTCCCGGGCCCGGCCTTCATCCACAAAATCTCCGAGAGCACTGACATCGCCGATACGTTCCACCGTGACATTGGGGGCCTGGTCCGGCCGCTCCGCCAACCGGGATTCCACCGCCTCACGGGAAAACCGCGACAGGTCCGGAAGCACCGGATCAGGCCGATACAGTTCCTCACCGGACTTGATCTCAAAGCCGTAGTCTTCCAGGGCGGGCGCCGACACCGGCGGAGGCGTTGCGGATTCGCTGGAAAGCCCGTCGGCCGCGCTCCCCGTCACCGGTATGAGGATCGTCACCAACAGAGACAGGACCCATAGTGTTTTCCGGGTTTTCATGCGCTCTCCTCAGAACCGTTTGGACAGATCCAGAACCACCCGATGCCTGATGTCGTCGGCCTGCTCGCCATAGGCATCACCAGGCATGAAGACGCCACCGCGCAGGCGAACATCGAAGGGCGCCCACGAGCCGCCGTCGCCGTAGTAACCGAGCACCAGATCCACCGATTGACCAAGGTCGTCACTGGCGCCGTTAAAACCAGGCTCGACAAGATCCGAACGAAGCGTGTCCCCCTGATCACTCAGCCAGTAACGGTGATAAAGTAGGTTGGCGTCCCAAGTGTCGCGGTCAGACAGCGCGGTATAGAGAGTAAGCACTTTGAGATTGCTCCATTCCGGCTGGATAGCCTCGCCAAAGCGCTGGACCTGGGAGCGAGTGCCGGTAAAGCGCGAGCTGTTGCTCTCCAGGCTGGTCTGCCGGAACGCATCGGTACCTTCCCGGTCATCACCACCGGAGGCGTAAGCGCCATGGGCACCGATAACCCAGCGCGGCGTGTCCACCAGCTGGGCCCGCACACCGAGATCCGCGGCCCACCCGGAAACATCCCTTTCCCGGGCCCTGTAGCCGCTGGGGGCGGTGCTATCAGGACCAACCACGGAATCGGTTCCGCGCACCGCCCCCACCTGGGCGAAATACTGCACAGCATCATGGGAATGCCAGTCAAAATAGGCCCGGTCGGCCTGAACAGCCGCCCAGGTCAGTGATTCGGTGTACATCTCATCGGACGACTGGCCTCGGGCCGCGGCTTCCTCGGCCTGGTCGCCGGACCCCTGGCCATGGGTCACCAGAAAGCCCAAGTAGTGGCTCTTGCGCCACTGCCAGCGGGTTCGTGCGAAAAACCGGGTAATATCCTGCTCTTCGTCCTGAAGTTCGTTATTATCCGTGCGCATCTCGGCCAATTTCTGGGCCACACCGACGGTGCTATCCAGCAATGAGGTATCAAAGATCCAGCGGGCCAATGTGATATCGTCGTCCCACCACAGGCCGCTGTTTTCCTTTATCCGTTCACGACCGAAACGAATGGACTCGCCCGGATAATCACTGAAACCGTTATAGTCCAGCCAGGCTTCCCGCAGGGCAAAAAAGCCATCGGTGGTGGTGCCGCCAATTTCGTCACTGACATCAACCTGGCCGGTTGCACCAAAGGCTTGCAGGCGCACCTTAGAACGCCAGTCCGGGGATAGCTGCCAGACCCATTCCGGTTTTATATCGAGACCGGCCTCCGTGGATTTGGTGGCGCCATCCGAGCCCAAACCGAGGAGGCGATCACCCTCGCTGATGACACTGATTTTGGAACGGATGCTCTGCTCCACCAGTCTCGGATAGCTCTGTTCCAGCTCACTTTGGTTATTGGACTGGGCCAGGGTGGGCATCGCCCCCATCGAGGCCAGACAACTGACCGACAGCGCGAGGCGCGTAAATTGATCGTATTTTTTAAGCTGCATTGAGCTTATCCTCCTTGTTCCGTGGTCTTCGCGGCGCCATCAGTGCCCTTTGCGAGCAGTTGGCGGCGGGCCGCGCGCTCTCGCTTATAGAGCGCTTCGGCTGCCATTTCGACGTCGTGTGGCATGGTCGGCACCATCTCCAGAAGCAGCGCCTTGGCTCGTTTGACCCCCCCTTCATGGGCCAGCAGCGCAAAGCTCCAGGCGTATCGACGATTCATCTCGATGCCTTTTGCCTCCCAGAAGAGTTCCGCCAGGGCATAATCCGCTTTCGGGAAGCCCCGACGGGCAGCGGTCAGCAGATAAAACGTGGCCTTCTCCGGGTCCGGCTCACCGAGGTAACCGCGTTTGTAAATGCGGCCCAGCAGGTAATCGGCAGATGGGTATTTTGCCCTCGCCTCCTCGGCGTACTTGATTGCCTTTTCCGGGTCCGCCGTTACGATCCTGCCCCGTTCATAGGCCCTTGCCAGGGACAACGAGGCCTTAAGATCGCCGCTGGCCCGCGCTCGGTTGAGCATATCCAGCACCACCTCTGGCTCTGCCAGGTAGGTGTTCTCCATGATCAGCTTGGCCCGGGCAGTCAGTGCCGGCACGTAGTCCGGTGTCAGCAGGGTGTAGAGTTCGTTGGTGGTGGCGACCTGCTTCTGTGGCGATTCATCGTCCGATAGCCAGCGGGCGAACAGGTACAGATCCCGATCCTCAATGGCCCCTTCCCGCCACCCGTTGGTAACCCGGCTAACCAGTGCCTTGAAGTCGTCGCTTCGCCCCTGGGTGAGATACACCCGCGCCAGCAACTGGAAGCAGTCTGGCTGAGCCTCGGCAATCGGCACACACAGCGCTTCAATGTCATCCGCCCGAGCTTCGAACTGGCCGTTCAGCACGTAATAGCGCGCCAGAGCCACATCGCCCCGTGGATCGCCATTAGCGCGGGCCTGGTTGATGAGTTCAAGGGGCTCGCTATCCGGAAATTCCCGGGGGTAGTTCATATATAGATTCACCAACGGAATCAGTGCGGACTTGTCGCCCTCCACCAGTGCCTTCCTGAGGTATTGCGCACCATTGGCCCTCTGCTCAAATGTCGCGCCCTCGCGGGCATTCATTTTTCCGATCCGGATAACAGCCCGTTCGCTGCCCTGCGCCGCTGCTTTCTGGTACAAGTCCAGAGCCTTCTGACGGGCCTTGGGGGTGTCCGCGTCTGCGTAGAGGTCACCCAGCTCCACCTGGGCATCAGCCAGACCGAACCGAGCCAGCTCCTCAAGCTGCGCACGAGCCTGCTCGACGTTTCCAGTCGCCGCCGCCCGCTCGGCCCGCTGAATATCGGGAAGGTTGCCGCACCCGGCCAGGGCCAGGGCGAGAAGGCTGGTAATGCACCCTTGACGGAACATGCCTTGCAACCCCCTCAACCTTCCACGAACCGGTCAACCACTTTTTCCAGGCTTGGCAGCCGGAACTGGTCGACGGTGACACCAATCGGACGCCCAATCGAGCCGGTTGGCAGGGGCTGGTCAGACTCAATTGAGGCGCTGATAACATCAATGGCCCCACTCTGGACCTGGCTGTTCACGTACAGGGATGTGATACGGCCAGTCTGCTCCACACCATTTGGCAGTCGAAGTATCACCTGCTGACCTTCCTCAAGTTTCTCGCCTTGCTCAAACCGGAAGTTGGCAATCACATGGGCCGTTGCGTCCATCGGCGCTACAACCGCCAGCTGCTCGCCTCTGCTCATGTACTGATTTTCCGCAGACCGGAGGTTAATCACCTTGCAGTCGCAGGGACTGGTCAACGTTCCCCGTACCCGCTGATCCAGCAGCTCCTCGATTTGCCCCACGCTATAGCTGCCTTCACCAACCAGATCATTGACGTAGGAAAGCATCGGTGCGTCGAAGGTAGCGATGGCTTCACCGGCCTTGACCACCTGCCCCTGCTTAACCAATGTGGTGACCTTGGCATCCTTTGGGATCCGTACCGGGATCTCCTCCGATGCCACCATCGCCGACTCTGCCTTGGTGACGAAGTAGATGTCCCACAGTTCAGAGGCCACAAAACTGATGGCAAACAATCCGATCAGCATTACGATCAGGCTGCCCACCATGGCCCTGAGCTTGCCGAAAAATCCAAGATCCTGGCTCCCCTTGCTCTTCCGGGCCTTGGTGAAATTTTCACGGGACAGGGTGTTGAGAACGTCGCCAGCAGACACCACCTCGCCACTGAGGAACGCGGTTATCAGATAACGCAATGCCGAGACCTCACGGGCCCCGAGGTTCTGGAACTCACATCCGCAACGATCGTTGGTCGAATCGAAATTCCGGGGCACGAAGCTGACTTCAATCGCGAAATCAAAGCCGTCCACCTTGAAAACCAAGCGCCCGTTGTATAGCCGGCCCTGTCGAAAAGATTCCAGCCCGGTGTTCAGACTGAAGCCACCAGCGGAGAGGTCGGAAACTGGAAATTTGTACGTGCTGCCGTCCAGCTTCACAAACAACCGTGCCGGTATTCTGACCCGGGCGTACTGCCGCTGAGCCTCGGATTCGTGAACGAATTGCGGTGCAACTGCTGCCGTATTCATTGTTCTAGCCCTTATCTGTTTTCATTAGATGATGGATGCATGGGGAACCCCTCCCGCCGAGTCATACCAGTTTCATAACGACCGCCAGAAAAACGCTGCCCGCCGATAGAGTCATGATCCGTGACGACCAGCGATTCATCCTTTGCTGGAATGACGCCTTATCGGAACTGAATCGGGTTTTCTGTCGCGTCCACGACTGGCGATCAAGACGGAAAAAGACATATATTTTCACCAGCGACCCGAAGATCTGGTTGAAATAGAGAATGTATGGGTAAGCCGGCCCCACCCGGTGTCCGGTGGCCGTCAGCAAAAGGGTCAGCAACAGCCGGGTAAGACCGATCCACAGCAGGTAGGCCACTAGCACCAGCCCTGAGTACTTGATGGCGGCGACGATCGCGGCGGTGAGGCCGAGAATGCTGGTCCACATGGAAATACGCTGATCAAAAAGCACGTACCAGGTAAACCACCCAAGTCGCCGGGGGCCCAGTTTGGTGGCCCGGGAATTCTGCCGCAGGGAGTTGCCATACCAGCGGAACATCAACTGTCTGGCCGACCGAATGAAACTCGGGTCTGGCGGATGTTCTACCGTTCGGATTGAGGCATCGGGCACGTAGAAGGTGTCGTAACCCAGCCGCATCATGCTGTACCAACTGGACTTGTCATCGCCGGTGAGAAAACGAAATTCACCCAGCCGCCAGTGCTTCAGCGAGTCGTACTCCACATCGGAGATAAATTCCGGGCGGGTTACCACACTGGCCCGAAACACCGACATCCGGCCGGTGAGCGTGAGCACCCGGTGTGACAACCCCATGGAGCACATATTCATGTGGCGTTGGGCGAATCGCAGCTTGTGCCATTCAGACATCAGATAGCTGCCGCGCACCTCGCAGAACTCGTTGGTGGTGAGAGCGCCTACGTTGGGCATCAGTCGGAAATAAGGCGCGGTTTTACGCACCACGCCCGGGTCCAGCACCGTGTCACCGTCCACAACGGCGACCACGGCATTTTCATCCGGCAGATCCCTGGAAATAGCGCGGAAACCATAGGCCAGGCCATCTCGCTTGCCGGTGCCCGGTATGCGCACGATCTTCAGCTGGATGTGATCAGGCGGGTCCATATTCCGCCACAGAGCCCGCATGATCATCTCATCGGAGAGTTCGACCACCGAGGCTACGATGGTGACAGGCCATTGGCACTCAATGGCCTCACTGATGATTGAGCGATACACCATCGCGGTGGTACCGGAGTCAATCCGGAAGCTGGTCACCATCAGATAGACGTGCGACGGCGCGGCTGATTCGCCCAGTGCCAGGGCCTGACGACGGAGCCTGGGGTAGGCCCATTTGAGAAAATACATTGCACGCAGAAAGTGCGTGATACCCACGGAATACCGCCAGATACCAATCACACCGACCACCAGAAGAAAGTGCTCCCCGCCTCTCACCGTGTAGGTAGTTGGCAGGGAAACCGCCAATGCACCGAGTGCCGCGAGAAGTAGCAGCCAGCCACCGGTTCTGGATACTGGATTGTCTGAGATGTAAGACATGCCGCAGGTTCCTGAGAGTTCGTTCCGTGCCCGTGTCAGACCGGGCGCTCCGGCCCTTCAGCAGGCCTGTGGGGCGCCCCTTAACCGGTCACTACCAGCAGATGCCTTCGAGCACATCGGTCGTTGTGGATTTCATGAAACCCACAAGATCCACAACCCGTTTTCCCTCGGGAACTTCGGAAATCACGGTTTCGAACAACTCATCGTTGTTGCCCACAACGATGACATCGGCATGGTCGATTACACCCCGAAGATCGCTGTGCATCAGGTTCGAGAGATGGGGGATCTTCTGGTTGATGTATTCGCGATTAGCGCCGTGAGTTCGGGCGTAATCCACGTTGCGGTCAAAAATCTGCAGGTCATAGCCCTTACCAATCAGCATCTCGGCCAGTTCCACCAAGGGGCTTTCACGGAGATCATCGGTATTGGATTTGAAGCTCAGGCCCAACATGCTGATCTTGCGGCTGCCGTAACCCGTCAGAATTTTGAACGCATGGGCCACTTGCTCGTTGTTGCTGCTCATAATTGAACTGAGCAACGGATGCTTCACATCCATCTGGCCTGCCCGATAAGTTAGTGCTCGCACATCCTTCGGCAGACAGGAGCCGCCAAAAGCAAACCCGGGGCGCATGTAATAGCGTGAAATGTTGAGCTTCTTGTCCTGGCAGACCACATCCATCACATCGCGGCCGTCGACGCCCATGGACTTCGCAATGTTGCCGATCTCGTTGGCAAAGCTCACTTTGGTGGCGTGCCAGACGTTGCAGGTGTACTTGATCATCTCAGCCACTTCGATGGGCTTGCGAATGATCGGTGCGTCGAGGTCCTCATAAATGCGGGCCAAAAGATCCCCGGAACGCTCATCCAGCTCACCAATGACCGTGATAGGTGGATGATCGTAGTCCTTGATTGCGGTGCTTTCGCGCAGGAATTCCGGGTTTACACAAACCCCGAAATCGACACCGGCCTGTTTTCCAGATGCCCGTTCAAGGGCGGGAATGACCACATCGCGAACCGTTCCTGGCAATACCGTGCTGCGCACCACTACCAAGTGCCAGTCGCCCTTGTCCCGTAAGGCGTTGCCAATGTCTCCACAGACTTTTTCCACGAACTGAAGCTCCAGGTCGCCGTTATCCTTGCTCGGGGTACCGACACAGATCATCGAGAGTTCGCTTTCCTGAACCGCCACATGACCATCCGTTACGCCGGTGATGTAGCCATTCTTGCGACCGAGTTGAAGCAACTCCTCCAGCCCCGGCTCGACGATCGGCGATTTGCCTCTGTTGATCAGGTCAATCTTGACCGGAGACACGTCCACTCCAGCCACGTGATGCCCTCGCTGAGCAAGGCTCGCAGTGCACACCGCACCCACATACCCCAGACCAAAAATACTGATTCGCATTTCCCTACTCCCTGACTGTCGTCTCAATGGCCCACCAAAGATGAACCTTGCAGTGTCCGGCCGAACCACCGGATCGAATTAGGAGAACGTGATGGTGAACAGCCACCCGGACATGACTTCACTCCGCCACCGCGTTCCGACAGCCAGAAACCTATCGTAACTAAACGTTAAACTCCGCTTACGAAAAGATAATTTTTATTATCTAAATCAAATACATGTAACATTTATTGGTGTGCAGGGAACTTATACAGAGGTAAGTCAAATGGCTGATTTTCGACCATTTAAAAATTGTTAATCACAGGACATGTTGTCCTCTAATACATATAAGAAGAGAAATTCTAGAGATTGATATTCCAAATGGAACAAATGGAGGGGGAGGGATATTCGCAATTCTTCTCAGGCCAGAATATTCAGATGGAACTGAAACAGGCGCTCCGTCGTGCCGTCGGGTTGTAGCGGCGGAACTTCGGCTTGCGGAACCGAATAAATGCGCATTAAGCAGCCCAAAACCGCCAGATCGGCCCGCTCCATTGCGGAGCGAGCCCACCGAGTAAAACCGGTTTTTACATCAACTCAATGGCGACCGCTGTGCCTTCACCACCACCAATACACAGCGAAGCCACACCACGCTTAAGGCCACGCTGCTTCAGGGCGTTCATCAGGGTAACGATGATCCGCGAACCGGAGGAACCAATCGGGTGCCCGAGGGCACAGGCGCCGCCATGGACGTTGACCTTCTCGGCCGGGAGCTTGAGCTCATTAATTGCGGCCAGGGTAACCACCGCAAAAGCTTCGTTGATCTCGAACAGATCCACGTCGTCCACGCTCCAGCCGGCTTTCTTCAGAACCTTCTCAATGGCACCAATGGGCGCCAGGGTGAACTCGGCCGGCAAACGGGCGTGCGTGGCGTGGGCCACAATCCTCGCCTGTGGCGTCAGCCCGCGCGCATCGGCCTCAGCTGCCGAGGCAAGCACCAGAGCAGAGGCGCCATCACTGATGGAGCTGGAGTTGGCGGCCGTAACCGAGCCGTCTTTGGCAAAGGCCGGCTTGAGGTGCGGGATTTTCTCCGGCTTGGCGTTGCCCGGCTGCTCGTCGATGTCCACTTCGGTGTCACCGCCACGACCGGCGACCGTCACGGGAACAATCTCGTCCCGGAACCAGCCGTTTTCGATGGCTGCCAGGGATTTCTGCAGTGAGCCGATGGCAAACTCATCCATCGCCTGCCGGCTGATGTCGTACTTGTCGGCGGTGCGCTGGGCGAAGACGCCCATTAAGCCGCCTTCGTAGGCGTCTTCCAGGCCGTCCAGAAACATACTGTCCAGCACCTGGCCATGGCCCATGCGCATGCCGGCACGAGCCTTGGGCAGCAGGTATGGCGCCTGGCTCATGTTTTCCATGCCACCGGCAATCATGATGTTATTGGTGCCCGCCTTGATCTGGTCATGGGCCATGATCACCGCCTGCATGCCGGAGCCACACATCTTGTTGATGGTGGTACAGCCGGAGCTGTCCGGAATACCCGAGGCCCGTGAGGCTTGCCGGGCCGGGGCCTGGCCGAGGCCGGCGGGCAGCACGCAGCCCATGATCACTTCCTGAATGTCCGCCGGCTGAAGGCCAGAGCGCTCTATGGCGGCTCTGATGGATGCCGCACCCAGCTGCGGAGAACGCACCGAGCTCAGGGAGCCCATCATGCCGCCCATGGGTGTCCTGGCGGAACCTGCAATCACTACGCTGTTGTCACTCATAACCGTTCCTCACTCAATCAGGCTTTGCCCAGCACAGACCGGGCAATAATTTCTTTCATCACTTCCGAGGTGCCGCCGTAAATCCGCTGCACCCGGGCATCAATAAAGTTCCGGGAAATCGGGTACTCGGTGGTGTAACCGTAGCCACCGAACAGCTGCAGACAGCCATCAGCAACCCGGCACTGCATTTCGGTGGCGCTGTACTTGGCCATGGAGGCGGTCGGGGCATCCAGCTCGCCGTGGTCGTACTGGTCGATACACTGGTCCACGAAGGCCTTGTTCACCCGATAATCGGTTTCCATGCGGGCGATTTCGAAACGGGTGTTCTGCAATTGGGCCAGTTTCTGGCCAAACAGTTCCCGCTCCTGGGCGTAGGCAATGGTCAGATCCAGGGAGCCACGGGCCGCGGCCACGCCGAGGGCACCGATCACCAGCCGTTCACGGGGCAATTCACGCATCAGGTACATGAAGCCCTGCCCTTCCTCGCCCAAAAGCGCAGAGGACGGAATACGCATATCCGAGAAGAACATCTCGGAGGTGTCGCCGGAATGCTGGCCGATCTTGTCCAGGTTCCGGCCCTTGCTGTAACCCGGCAGTGACGTGTCTACCAGGAACAGGCTGATGCCACGGGCACCGGCTTTCGGGTCGGTCTTCGCGGCCACGATCACCATGTCCGCATGCTGGCCGTTGGTAATGAAGGTCTTGGAGCCGTTCAGGATATAGTCGTCGCCATCCTTCACCGCGCTGCTGCGGATAGCCTGCAGGTCACTGCCGGCACCCGGCTCGGTCATGGCGATGGCGCCCACCGCCTCCCCGGAGACCAGCCTTGGCAACCACTGCTGCTTCTGCTCTTCGCTGGCAAGGTGGCTGAGGTAGGGCGCAACGATGTCCGAGTGCACCATCACGTTGGTGGACAAGGCGCCGAACCCCATGCGGGCAAGCTCCTCACCCACCACCACGGAAAACTGGAAGGGTGCGCCAATACCCCCGCACTCCTCGGGCACATCGACACACAGCATGCCGGCGTTGCCAAGGGTGTTCCACAGCTCCCGGGGCACGATGCCGGATTTTTCCCAGGCTTCGTAGTGCGGCGCGACTTCCTTCTCCAGGACCTTGATGACGGAATCCCGGAACATCGCCAATTCTTCTTTATCAACAGACATAGTCATGAATGACTCCTGCAATTGAATGCTTCACTTCGGCGCCATGCGAAGCGCGCAGTCCAGACGAATCACTTCGCCATTGAGAATCGGGTTGCGCACCATCTGGTCCACCATCATGCCGAACTCCTCCGGCTTGCCGAGGCGCTTCGGAAACGGCAGCGTGGCCGCCAGGCTCTCCTGAACCTCCTCGGGCATACCCGCCATCATGGGGGTCATGAACAGGCCTGGTGCAATCGTATTTACACGGATACCCTCGCGAGCCAGCTCACGGGCCGATTGCAGGGTCAACGACACCACACCACCCTTTGAGGCACTGTAAGCTGCCTGGCCGATTTGCCCCTCGTAAGCTGCCACCGATGCGGTATTGATGATCACCCCGCGCTCGCCATCGGCGTTCGGCTCACGCTGTGCCATATCCGCTGCAGCGAGGCGCAGAATGTTGAAGGTGCCAATCAGATTGACCTGAATAACCTTGCTGAAGTTCTCCAGCGGCATCACACCGTCGCGACCCAGAATCTTTGAGGCGGTGGCAATACCGGCACAGTTCACCGCAATACCGCAATGACCGTGGGCTTCCCGAGCCTTGGTGATGGCTGCCTCAGCGCTCTCCGGAGAGCTTACATCGCACTCCAGGAAAATCCCGCCGATGTCTGCAGCGACCTTTTCACCCTGTTCCTTCTGAAGATCCAGGATAGCCACCTTGCATCCGGCGGCCGCCAGCGCGCGGGCAGCGCCCTCACCCAGCCCCGAAGCCCCACCTGTTACAATGGCTGCCACATTTTTGAATTCCATCGTTCGTTCCCCCTTTTCCGGATTCTGTTTGTTAAAAATCGGACCCTAAAACTACTTTACGTTTACGTAAACTTTATCTAACCTAAGTCTAAAAAGGAAATCCCAATGGACATAAAGAAGACCTACAGCATCAGCGAGCTCGCCAAAGAGTTCGATGTGACAACCCGGAGCATTCGTTTCTACGAAGATCAGGAGCTGCTCAAGCCCTCGCGGCGCGGGCAGACCAGGATCTTCAGCTCCAAGGACAGAGTCCGGCTGAAACTCATCCTCCGGGGGAAACGCATGGGCTTCTCCCTGGCCGAAACCAAAGAACTGTTTGACCTGTGGGACGAAACCCTCAGCGGCAACGAGAAACAGCTGTACAAGATGCTGACCATTCTGGCCAACAAGCGTGCCCAGATGGAACAACAAAAGAACGACATTGCCCAGGCGGAAATGGAAATAGACACAGCCGAAACCCGGTGCCGTGAAGCACTGGCAGAGCTGCAAAAGAAAAAGAAACAGCAGGCCCTGGCCGACGACAAAACCAGGCAGACCGCTGAACACAAATGACAGAAAACCAAAGGTAGCCAACGATGAAATCACAGTACTCAGAACTCAACTTCGGTCTTGGCGAGACCCTCGACATGCTGCGCGAACAGATCAACGGCTTCGCCGCTGCCGAAATTGCACCCCGGGCCGAGGAAATCGACCGCAACAACGAGTTCCCCATGGACCTGTGGCGGAAAATGGGCGACATGGGCCTGCTGGGTATCACCGTGAGTGAAGAATACGGCGGCTCCGACATGGGCTACCTGGCACACGTTATCGCCATGGAAGAAATCAGCCGGGCCTCCGCTTCCGTTGGCCTGTCCTACGGTGCCCACTCCAATCTGTGCGTAAACCAGATTCACCGCAACGGCACCGAAGAACAGAAACAAAAATACCTGCCAAAACTGGTCAGCGGCGAACACATCGGCGCCCTGGCCATGTCTGAGCCCAACGCCGGCTCCGACGTAATCTCCATGAAGCTCTCCGCCCGCGACGAAGGCGATCACTTCGTGCTGAACGGCACCAAAATGTGGATCACCAATGGCCCGGACGCTCACACCTACGTCATCTACGCCAAAACCGACACCCAGGCCGGCTCACGGGGCGTCACCGCCTTCATCGTAGAGCGCGACGCACCAGGCTTCAGCCGCCACCAGAAACTCGACAAGCTCGGCATGCGCGGCTCCAACACCTGCGAACTGGTATTCCAGGACTGCAAGGTCCCCCGTGAAAACATCCTCGGCGGCGAAGGCAACGGCGCCAAAGTCCTGATGAGCGGTCTCGACTACGAACGCCTTGTTCTCTCCGGCGGCCCGCTGGGCATCATGCAGGCAGCAATGGACGTGGTCGTCCCCTACATCCGCGAGCGCAAACAGTTTGGCCAGGCCATCGGCGAATTCGAACTGGTACAGGGTAAAGTCGCCGACATGTACACCTGGATGAACACCGCCAAATCCTACGTTTACATGGTCGCCATGTCCGCCGACCGTGGTGCTGAAACCACCCGTAAAGACGCCGCCGGCGCCATCCTCTACTCCGCCGAAATGGCCACCAAAATCGCGCTGGACGCCATCCAGCTGCTCGGCGGTAATGGCTACATCAACGAATACCCGACAGGCCGCCTGCTGCGGGACGCCAAACTCTACGAAATCGGTGCCGGCACGTCGGAAATCCGCCGAATGCTAATCGGCCGAGAGCTGTTCCTGAACAATAAAGGAAGAGCCCCAGCTTCCAATGTATGACAAGGGGCTGGAGGGGCGGCGTTCCGAAAATGTCGTAGGCCATGGATGGCCGAAGAGAAGCGCACACGGACGTGTCAGCGGTTCTCGAATTGCGCCCTCCAGCCCCGCGCCCCCAACGCGAGGGACCACGACAAAGACAATTCTCCAAAAGCAAAATAAACCCGAGGTCTGACGAATTCCAGGCCAACCAGGACTCCATGGCAACCGCCGTAGCGGACCTGCGGGACAAAGTCTCCAACATCCAGCAAGGTGGCGGCCCCTCCTACCAGGAACGCCACATCGCCCGGGGCAAACTGCTGCCACGGGAGCGCATCAACCGCCTCCTGGACGACGGCTCCCCCTTCCTGGAAATCGGCCAGTTCGCCGCCTACAACGTCTACGATGAAGAAGTTCCCGCAGCGGGCGTCATCACCGGCGTAGGACGCGTCTCCGGCACCGAATGCATGATCATCGCCAATGATGCGACGGTTAAGGGCGGAAGCTACTACCCGCTGACGGTGAAAAAACACCTGCGCGCCCAGGATATCGCCCTGCAGAACCGCCTGCCCTGCATCTACCTCGTAGACTCCGGCGGCGCCAACCTGCCAAGACAGGACGAAGTCTTCCCGGACCGCGACCACTTCGGCCGCATCTTCTACAACCAGGCCCGCATGTCTGCCGACGACATCCCCCAGATCGCCGTTGTCATGGGCCTGTGTACCGCCGGCGGCGCCTACGTGCCGGCCATGGCCGACGAATCCATCATTGTCCGCAACCAGGGCACCATCTTCCTGGCCGGCCCACCGCTGGTGAAAGCCGCCACCGGTGAAGTGGTCAGCGCCGAAGATCTTGGCGGCGCCGACGTACACTGCAAAATCTCCGGTGTTGCCGATCATTACGCCGAAAACGACGCCCACGCCCTGGAAATCGCCCGTCGCTGCGTCTCCAACCTCAACCGCCGCAAACCAACGGACGTCGAGATCCGCAAGCCAAAAGCACCGCTGTACGATGCCGAGGAAATCTACGGCATCGTCGGTACCGATCTGCGCAAACAGTTCGACGTGCGCGACGTGATCGCCCGAGTCGTTGACGGCTCCGAGTTTGACGAATTCAAACGCTACTACGGCCAGACCCTGGTGACCGGCTTTGCCCACATTCATGGCTACCCCGTGGGCATCATCGCCAACAACGGCATCCTGTTCGGTGAGTCGGCCCAGAAAGGCGCCCACTTCGTCGAGCTCTGCTGCCAGCGCAACATCCCGCTGCTGTTCCTGCAGAACATCACCGGCTTCATGGTGGGCCAGAAATACGAGGCCGAAGGCATCGCCAAACACGGCGCCAAAATGGTCATGGCCGTGGCCTGCGCCAACGTGCCCAAGATCACCGTACTGATCGGCGGCAGCTTCGGCGCCGGCAACTACGGCATGTGTGGCCGCGCCTACAGCCCGGATTTCCTGTGGATGTGGCCCAACGCCCGCATCTCCGTGATGGGTGGCGAACAGGCCGCCGGCGTCATGGCCACTGTTAAACGCGAAGGCATGGAACGTAAAGGCCAGGACTGGAGTGCCGAGGAAGAGGCCAAATTCAAGCAGCCGATCATCGACACTTACGAGCACCAGGGCCACCCCTACTACGCCAGCGCGCGACTGTGGGACGACGGCGTGATTGACCCGGCCCAGACCCGCGAAGTGGTTGCCCTGAGCCTGTCTGCCACACTTAACCGCCCGGCCAAACCGACACGCTTTGGCGTGTTCCGGATGTAATCGGGGAGAATGACATGACAGACACCGAATCCGCAGTTCTGCTCAAGCATCGCGATCACGGCGTCGCCGAGGTGGTCCTGAACCGCCCGGACAAACGCAACGCCTTTGACGATGTGATCATCCAGCAACTGATCAACACCCTCACCGAGGTGAGCTCCAACAGCAAAACCAAAGTGGTGATCCTGCGCTCCGAAGGCAAGCACTTCTCCGCCGGGGCCGACCTTGGCTGGATGCGCCGAATGGCCGACAACGGCCACAAGGAAAACCTGGACGATGCCCGCCAGCTGGCAAGGCTGATGGAAGTCCTCAATGGCCTGCGCAAGCCGGTGATTGGCCTGGTGCAAGGTGCGGCCTATGGCGGAGCCGTCGGCCTGGCAGCCTGCTGCGACATTGTCATCGCCACCGAACAGTCCAGCTTCTGTCTGAGCGAAGTGAAGCTCGGCCTGATCCCGGCGGTTATCAGCCCCTACGTGGTGCGCGCCATCGGCGAACGCCAGGCCCGACGGTACTTCATTTCCGCCGAAGTGTTCAGCGCCCGGCAGGCACAGGAGTACGGCCTGGTGCATATCGTCTGCGACGATGCCAAGGCCATGGAAGCCCGTTGCAACGAGATGGTGCAGCAACTGGCCAGCAACGGCCCGGAAGCCATGCGGGCCGCCAAGGACCTGGTATTTGCCGTCAGCCAAAAGCCCATCAATAAAGAAGTGATTGAAGACACCGCGCACCGCATTGCGGATATCCGGGTGGGTGAAGAGGGGCAGGAAGGGCTCAGTGCCTTCCTGAACAAGCGAAAGGCCAACTGGGTTCCGGAGAAAGAATGATGTTCAGTAAAATCCTCATTGCCAACCGGGGCGAAATCGCCTGCCGGATCATACAAACCGCCCACCGCATGGGCATTCGCTGCGTCGCCGTTTATTCTGAGGCCGACGCCAATGCCCGGCACGTGGCCATGGCCGACGAAGCCTTCCACATCGGCCCTGCGCCCAGCTCCGAGAGCTACCTGCGGGCTGACAAGATTATCGAGATTGCCAAAAAGAGCGGTGCCCAGGCCATTCATCCGGGTTACGGCTTCCTCTCGGAAAACACCGGCTTTGCCGAAGCCTGCGAAGCCAACAACCTGGTGTTCATCGGCCCGCCCTCCTCGGCCATTGCCGCCATGGGCTCCAAGTCGGCCGCCAAAGCCATCATGGAAAAGGCCGGCGTGCCCCTGGTGCCTGGCTACCACGGTGATGACCAGTCTCCTGAAATCCTCCGCGCCGAAGCCGAAAAGTGCGGCTTCCCGCTGCTGCTCAAGGCCGTCGCCGGGGGTGGCGGTAAAGGCATGCGCGTCGTCGGGCGCATGGAAGACTTTGACGACGCCCTGGCCGCCGCCAAACGGGAATCGAAGAACGCCTTCGGCAACCCCGACATGCTCATCGAGCGCTACCTGACCCAGCCACGACACGTGGAAATTCAGGTGTTCTGTGACCAGGACGGCAACGGCGTCTACCTGGCGGAGCGCGACTGTTCTGTTCAGCGCCGCCACCAGAAGGTATTGGAAGAAGCGCCAGCCCCGGGCCTGAGTGAGGAAACCCGCAAAGCCATGGGCGAAGCGGCGGTAAAAGCCGCCCAGGCCATCAACTACGTGGGTGCCGGCACCGTCGAATTCCTCTACGACGTGGACGGCTCCTTCTTCTTCATGGAAATGAATACCCGCCTGCAGGTCGAGCACCCGGTCACTGAAATGGTCACCGGCCAGGACCTGGTGGAATGGCAGCTGAAAGTCGCCTGGGGCGAGCCCCTGCCGCTGGAGCAGTCCCAGGTAAAAACCCGGGGCCACGCCCTGGAAGCGCGTATCTACGCCGAAGATCCGGACCAGGACTTTCTGCCCGCCACCGGCAACCTGCGCTACCTGAGCACTCCGGATGAGAGCGCGCATGTGCGGGTGGATACCGGCGTTACCGAAGGCGACGACATCAGCATCCACTACGACCCGATGATCGCCAAGCTCATCGTATGGGATGAAACCCGGGACCAGGCCATCAATCGCATGGTCCAGGCTCTGGAGCACTACCGCATTGCCGGCGTGAAAACCAACATCCGGTTCCTGCACGCCCTGGCCGATGCCCAGCCGTTCCGGGAAGCGGAGCTGACCACCGGGTTTATTGACGACCACCGGGAACTGCTGTTCCCGAAATCCCGGCTCGATACCCACAAGGCCCTGGTGCTGGCTGCCGGCTTCGTACTGGAGCAGCGCAAATCCCGGGAAGTGGTCAGCACCGACCCCTGGTCGCCGTTTGGCCGCCAGAACAGCTGGCGCATGAACTCCGAGTACGCCCAGCCCCTGCAACTGCAGGTGGGTGAAGAGATTCACGACCTGAGGATCCTGGAACGGGACGACCGCTACCAGGTGTTCGTGGGCGACAGCGTTTACAACCTCACCGCCCGCCTGGATGACGATTACCTGCAGGCCGTCATCAACGGCCACCGCATCAGCATCCACGGCAACCTGCACAACGACCAACTGGTGCTGTTCTACGAGGGTGACACCTTCAACTGCACCGTGTACAAGGAAAGCTACGGCTTTGAGGAAATGGCCGGCGAAGGCAGCCTGGCCGCGCCCATGAACGGTGCCATCGTGGCCGTACAGGCCAAGGTGGGTGACCAGGTGACCGCCGGCCAGACTCTGGTGATTATGGAAGCCATGAAAATGGAACACGCCATCAAGGCCCCGGCCGCCGGTGTAGTCACCGAGATCTTCTTCGCCGAGGGCGACCAGGTCTCCGAAGGTGCTGAACTGATTGCCATTGAAGTCGATGACGAGGAGGCAAGCTGATGGCCTTTCCCAAACAGGTTCGCCTGGTGGAAATGAGCCCCCGGGACGGACTCCAGAACGAGCCCGGCCCGGTGATCGCCACCGCCATCAAAACCGGGCTGATTGACAGACTGGCCGACAGCGGCCTGAGCCACATCGAAGCCGCCAGCTTTGTGTCCCCGAAATGGGTGCCACAAATGGGCGACGCCGCCGAAGTCATGGCCGGCATCAATCGCAAGGCCGGCGTGCGCTACTCGGTGCTCACCCCCAACCTCAAGGGCTTCGAAAACGCCCTGGCGGCGGGCGTGGACGAGGTGGCCGTGTTCGGCGCCGCCTCCGAATCCTTCAGCCAGAAAAACATCAACTGCTCCATCGCCGAAAGCCTCGACCGCTTCCTGCCAGTGATGGAAGCCGCCGGCAAAGCCGGCATCCCGGTGCGCGGCTACGTCTCCACCGTGCTGGGCTGCCCCTACGAAGGCGATATCGCGCCCGAACAGGTCACCACCGTCGCCAAGGCCCTCTACGACATGGGCTGCTACGAAATCTCCCTGGGCGACACCATCGGCGTGGGCACCCCGATCAAAGCCAAACGCATGCTCGAAGCCGTCGCCGCCCATGTGCCCATGGAAAAACTGGCCGCGCATTTCCACGACACCTATGGCCAGGCCCTGGCCAACCTGTATGCGGTGCTGGAAGAAGGCGTTTCAGTGATTGATGCCTCTGTCGCCGGCCTCGGCGGCTGCCCTTACGCCAAGGGCGCCTCCGGCAACGTCGCCACCGAAGACGTGCTATATCTTCTCAACGGCCTTGGCATCAAAACCGGTGTCGATCTGGAAAAGCTTGTCGCAACCGGCGACTGGATATGCAGCCAACTGAATCGCCACAACGGTTCAAAAGTCGGCCAGGCAATGGGCGGTAACTGCCAATGATCAAGTTGGCGGGCGGGAACAGCTTCCCAGGACTGTCTGCAGCATGGATGCTGCAGTCAAGCGTACACGGACGTATTTACAGCGTGTCCTGGGAAGCTGTTCCCGCCCGCCAAGGCACCGAACTCGCAGGCTAGGAGTAGTCAATGACTCAGAATAAAAATGTAGTGGCCCTGGATCTCCCCATCCCGGAGATCGACGACACGCCGGAAGACACCCAGAAGTACTTCCAGATCTGCCAGGAAAAGCTGGGCATGATCCCCAATGTACTCACTGCATACAGCCAGAACCTCAAACAGCTCGAAGGCTTCACCCGTCTGTACAACGAACTGATGATGGGCGAAAGCGAGCTGAGCAAACTGGAGCGGGAAATGGTGGCCGTGGTGGTCTCCTCAGAGAACAAATGCTTCTACTGCCTCGTCGCCCACGGCGCCGCCGTGCGGGTACTGAGCGGCAATCCCCAGCTGGGCGAGCACATGGTGATGAACTACCGCAGCGCCAAACTCGACAAGCGCCAGCGGGCCATGCTGGATTTTGCATCCCACCTCACCCGCTCACCGGCCACCGTCACCGAAGACGACATTCAGGCCCTGCGAGATGCCGGCCTCAGCGATCGCGGCATCTGGGATCTCAGCAACCTGATCGGTTTCTACAACATGTCTAACCGCGTGGCGATTGCCAGCGATATGCAACCTAACCCCGAGTATCACAGTCAGAGTCGCTAGCAGGTCGCAACCCTGCTCGCCCTCGAATACAACAACAATGGAGGCAGAGATATGAGCAAGACTCTACCAGGCACCTACCCCAGTTATACGAGCGGTACCGCGGAAAAGCCCCTGCTGGGCATGACCATCGGTGAAATGCTGGACCGCACCGCCGAACAGTACCCAGACAACGAAGCCCTGGTGTGCCTGCACCAGGACATTCGCTGGACCTACAAAGAGTTTGTGGAAAAGGTCGACGAAGCCGCCCGAGCGTTCATGGCCATCGGAGTGAAGCGCGGTGATCGCGTGGGTATCTGGTCCCCCAACCGATATGAGTGGACCGTTACCCAGTTCGCCACTGCAAAAGTGGGCGCCATCCTGGTGAACATCAACCCGGCCTATGGCGTACACGAGCTGCAATACGCCCTGAACCTGGCCGGCATCACCACGCTGGTAACGGCAGACGCCTTCAAAGGCTCTAACTACCGGCAAATGATCTACGAGCTGGCGCCGGAGCTGAAACACAGCGCCCCCGGCAAGCTCAAGGCCGACCACGTACCGGACCTTCGTGCCGTAATCAACATGCACGAAGACAAGCACGACGGCATGTGGACCTGGGAAGAGTTCAGGGCCTTCGCCAGCGACGTCTCCGAGGACGATCTGGACAAACGCCAGGGCGAACTGCAGTTCGATGACCCCATCAACATCCAGTTCACCTCCGGTACCACCGGCAACCCCAAAGGCGCCACCCTCACCCATCACAACATCCTTAACAATGGGTACTTTGTGGGCGAGAGCCAGCGCCTGACAGACAAAGACCGCCTGGTCATCCCGGTGCCCCTGTACCACTGCTTTGGCATGGTCATGGGCAACCTGGGCTGCATCACCCATGGTTCCGCGATGATCTACCCCTCCGAGGGTTTCGAACCGAAAGCCGTGCTGCAAGCGGTCCACCAGGAAAAGGCCACCGCCCTGTACGGCGTACCCACCATGTTCATCGCGGAGCTGGGCGACCCGGACTTCGAAAGCTATGACCTCTCGCACCTGCGCACCGGCATTATGGCAGGCTCCATCTGCCCGGCGGAGATCATGAAGAAAGTAAACAGCAAGATGAACATGAAAGAGGTGCAGATCGCCTACGGCATGACAGAGACCAGCCCGGTATCCACCCAGACCAGCTCCCTCGACCCGTTCGAGAAGCAGGTCACCACCGTGGGCCGCACCCAGCCGCACCTGGAAACCAAGATCGTCGACCCGGCCAATGGCAACGTGGTGCCACGCGGCGAGATCGGCGAGCTGTGCACCCGTGGCTACAGCGTGATGCTGAAATACTGGAACAACGAGGAAAAAACCCGCGAAGCCATCGACGCCGCCGGCTGGATGCACACCGGCGACCTGGCCACCATGGACGAAGAGGGCTACATCCAGATCGTCGGCCGCATCAAGGACATGGTCATCCGCGGCGGTGAGAACATCTACCCGAAAGAAATCGAGGAGTTCCTCTACACCCACCCCGCCATCGAGGAAGTGCAGGTAACCGGCATTCCCGATGAAAAATACGGTGAAGAGCTGATCGCCTGGGTGAAACTGGCCCCCGAAGCGGCTCCAGTAACCGCAGAAGACCTGCAGGCTTTCTGCAAGGGCAAGATCGCCCACTTCAAGATCCCGAAAAACTACAAGTTCGTGGATGAATTCCCGATGACCGTGACCGGGAAGATCCAGAAGTTCAAGATGCGGGAGATTTCGATTGAGGAGATGGGGTTGAAGAAGTAAGCGCTCCTTCCCCATCCCGCTCCTGACTCAAACCCCAGCCATGTGCTGGGGTTTGTGCTTTGTGTACGACCTCAGAGAAGCTGGGACCATGCAAGGGCTGCTGCGGCCCGGAGTTATACGAACCGGTACGCAAAACTCCAGAGAAGGAGCGGGAAACCTCTATAAGCATCTGATACTGTTAAAGCTGTATTTTAACGATCTGGAATTATACGCCCTCCCTGGGGGGAGAAGAGTAGACCAACCAAGGCTTATAACTCCGGCGGTAGCCATGGCGGATCTTGGTTAGGTGTTGTTTTAAAGAGATTTTTTGAGGTCGCCTGAGCGACTGCAATTGGAATTATACGAACGGGTGATATACGAACGTGTTCGTATAATAAGCTGTTAACCACAGTTTCAGGAGCCAGGGATGGCGATAACTATTCACCTTTCTGCAGCACTCTGGGCTTTACTGGCCGGGATTAGCCAGCTATTTGCGCGCAAAGGGACCAAGGTACATAAAGTGGTTGGTTGGTCCTGGATGACAGCCATGGTCATTGTGGCCATTTCGTCTTTTTGGCTCACTGGATTCATGGACCTATTCTGGGGTTACAGTCCTATCCACCTGCTCTCTGTCTGGATATTGGTCTGTGTTGGTGTTTCCGTCTATTCTGCCCGAACTGGCAATATAAAACGGCACCGGGCGTTTGCTGTAGGCGCTTTTTACGGGGTTATTGGTGCGGGACTCGGCACACTGGCGCCAGGTAGGCTAATCCACCAGTGGATTTTTGGTTAACAAGTCAATCAAGTACGTTCCGGGCCTGACGGCCCTGCACCGGACAGCCTTGTCGCCGCTTCGCTCTGCCAAGGCTGCCGCTTATTTTCGGCGTTGAGGCTCACAAAAGTACGAAGCAAACAATATGGGTAGGATTCTTACGCTACTAATCCTTATTCTATTGGCTGTTGCGTCGGTAGCTGGCTATCTGTTTCTCGCTAAAATCATTTCTGCCGGGGAGATCCAAATCGCCGAAGGTCAAAGACGGCTAGAAGAGGGACAGTCTGCGCTAGAGGAAGGCAAGGTTGACTTGCTCGCCGGAAGACGCGAGTTGTCTGAGGGCAAGGAGGAGTACACGCTAGCTGAAGAAAACCTGTTCCTGAAGTGGGCGGACAAGCTGCTAAACGCCGGGAAGGGCCTGAAGGAGGGTAGAGAGCAGATCGCCGAGGGAGAACGACAGGTTGCCGAAGGACAATACAAGGTTGATGCCGGAGAAGAGCGACTTCATGCTGGTGAACTGACATTGAGCCAGGGGCGGGAACGGTTGAGGCTGGCCAAGAAGGTAAGCGTTGCTTGTGCGATCGGAGGGGGTATTTTTGCCTCTCTAGCGATCGTGTTTGGGTTCCGCTGGAGGCGATCATTGGCCCGGGCTATTACGCATTCCCGGACCTAACAACACGTCAGAACCGACTCCGGCCCTGGCGGGCCTCCACCTGACCGGTTTTCCGGCGTGGTGCGCCTCCAAACCGGCCGCTTAATATTGGCGTTATGTTTCAAGGAGAGAATCTCGTGCATCTGCTCGCTAAAGAAGGCCTAAGAATCAATCGATCGGCAAAGGCCGTATTCGATTATGTTGCGAACATAGAACGATTCGGTGAGTGGTTTCCTGGCGTACTTTCAATTGAGTCCGCCAACGGGCATCCTCATGAAAACGTTGGGCGGCATGACACAAGGACTATTCTATGCCCGATATAACGGCTATTCGCGACATCTCGCGAACCTGGCCACTACCGAAGCGTGAGGGACGGTGAGTTTCCAGTAGATACTTGATTCACTGCCGATCGGTGGCGTCTTCGTAGCGTTCGCCATCTTCGCGCTGACCGTTATCGAGGTTGGTTACCGCTATGGGTATAGGTGGCAGGAGCGCATGCAAGACGAGAAGGAGGGCCCCACGGGCATGATCGTGGGCTCGCTCCTGGCCCTTATGGCGTTCCTGCTCGCGGTCGCGATGGGGATGGCATCCGATCGCTTCGACACGCGCCGCGGGCTGGTGCTGGCCGGGGCGAATTCCATAGGCACCACTTACCTCAGGGCCGGCTACCTGCCAGAGCCGGCCTGAGCGAGATCCGGGATCTGCTCCGCGAGTACGTTCCCCTGCGCATCGCGACCGACGATCTGGCAGACGTCCGAGTGAGAATAGCTCGATCGGTCGAGCTCCAAGAGAAGCTCTGGTCAGTCGCCGGGGAGTTGGCCCGCGCCACATCCGAATCTGAAGTCCTGGCCCTGTTCATTGACTCACTGAACGAGACGATCGACCTAAATGAGACGCGGGTAACGGCGGGCATCTACGCACGCGTACCCGAAACGATCCTCCTCCTCTTCTGCGGCTCGATGCTGACGCTGGGGATGGTGGGCTACAACGCAGGCTTGATCCAACGGCGCAGCCGCTCATCGATCTGCAGGAGCAGGTCGGAGCACTTCCGCCAGCGAATCCACCTAAGTAGCTGGCGTGGCACCTGATACCCATCCGTGTCAAAATCGAGCGATACGTGAACGAGAGGTTTTTTTCCATGAATCTCCAGAAAATTGAAGACGAAGCGCTCCACCTCCCCAGAGAGGAGCGAGCCCAATTGATCCAGCGGCTAGTTTTGAGTCTGGAGTCTCCGTCAGAAGAGGAGCTCAAATCCGATTGGTTGCTCGAGGCCCGACGTAGAGGCGAAGAGCTCGACAATGGCTCAGTTCAGGCCGTGCCCGGTGAAGATGTCATGAGGAAGGCTAGAGCACTGATTAAATGAATTATTCGTTTCACCCGGCAGCGGAAGCCGAATTCCTGGAATCAGTTGGTTATTACGAATCAAAAGTTCCGGGATTGGGTGGTGCCTTCATAGAGGAGTTTGAGGCCCTGGCCAATTTAGTTGCCGAGTCACCAAAGGCTTGGCAAGTTGAGTTGCAGCCAGATATTCGCAGAGCGCCCCTTCACAGATTTCCCCTGTCTATCGTTTACCGAGAAAGGCCTGATGGCATTCAGTGAGTTCGAAGCAAAGAAAATTGAGTGGGCCGCTTCTGAATTTCTTGAAGACCGGAGGCCGCCAGTCGAGATCCGGCCCAAGTTAGATGCTGCCAACTTCGGTTAGAGAGGCAGAACCGAAAACTCCCCTTTGGCCAAAAGCTCGCCTTCCTCTGTGACCACCTCAACTCGCCAGTCTCCCACCATGTGTCGGTCGATATACTTGGCTGAGGATGCGCGCATGGGGTCAACCGACGGCCTGATTTCCACTCGCGCAACCCGTTCATCCTCCAGGTACCAGTCGTGGAAGTGCAGCTGACCTTCCATGCCCTGGATTTCGGTAAACAGGTAAATTCGAATCAGTCCGTCACTGTCCATCGTCAAAACGTTCGGGATTTCGTCAATTGGCTCTTTTTCCTCCAGGCCGGTAGTCAGTTGCGCCCGGATTATGTGATCAGAAAGTAGCTCGATGGAGGCAGCATCTTCCCGGGACGGTTCCGATTCTCCTGCCGCCGGCGCCGGCAGGGAGGCGGGCTCTACCGATGACTCCGGTTCGCTCACCTGACTGGCCAACTGAGGGGGAGCCGTCTCTGCACCGGAATCAGTCGACGCTGCTCCCGATGCAGTTTCGGGCACGGCGACAGGCGTCTCGGCCACTTCAGTTTGAACTGAATTTGTCTGGTCCGGCATGCCCGCGTTTGCGTCAGATTCCGATTGTTCTCGTGATGCGGTCTTCGGCAACTGGATAGAGGCAGGCTCGGCGGACGAGGACTCGTCGACAAATACCGACGGGAGAGGAGGCGCCTCCACTGCCTGATTCTCTACCAGCGCTTCCTTTTGCTCGCCTTGCTCGCCGGTGCCAAAGATCTCTAAAGCGCCCCAGATTATGCCCCCCACCACCAGAATTAATACGAAAAGAGCAGCAAAGATGCGCCCCCAAAGATACACAACAACCTCTTCGGGCTCTTCGGGCTCACGCAGGCGGGAGGACCTACCTGAAAAACGTTGATCTTGCGGTCTTGCTGTTTTCACCAGTCATTCTTCCTTGAAGCGGGCAATAGGGGGAGCTTGCCGGTTCGCGAGACAAAATCCTCGAAAACACACTATAGCAAACTGATACAAGCACGAGGTGACGGAACCATAATTATCGGCGACAACGGCCACGTCGAACTGGTCAAACTTTGACCACTCCGCAGCAAGAACTAGACTAACTAATGACTCTGATGTTCGCTGGAGAGTCTTGTCCCCGGTGGTGCACAAGACGATTTTGCTGGATGCACACAAAACCGGGGCAGGTTCAGCGCCGGTCTCGTCCGGCGCTGGAAGCCATGGTTTAGCGTTCAAAAAGGAACTTTAAAATGGCCAGCAAAGATAAGGCGAACGAAGAATCCCCTCTCTCTGCCTCCGAGGTTGCCGAACGTTTCGACAAAAGTCCGAAAGGTAAAATACCAAAAGATCTGCAGTCCATGTTGCTGCCGGAACCCAAGCCCTACAAGTATAAAGGGATTGATGCCGAACGGGATTCGCAGTCTGACGTAAAGCCTACCGCGCCAATGATTCCCAAGTGGTTTGGGGTAAGCGCCCTACCCTGCAGGGAGAAGCCGCTAAAACCGCCTCGTGTTCTTCTGAATGGAAAAGACCTCCGGCCTCTGACTGTTTTTAATCCGGAGGATCGCAGAATTTACAACGACATCAGCTATCCATGGGGAACCATTTGCAAGGTCCTGACGTCGTCCGGCAGCGGATCGGGTGTCATTGTTGGCCCCAGGCATGTGCTGACGGCAAGTCATGTCGTTGACTGGAGCTCAAATGGCGCGGGCACCGTCGAGGTTCATCGATCCGGCGGTTCAGTCCGTGCCGTCACCGCCATCACCAGAGTCTGGTTTTATACAAAGGTGACCGGCAGCGTTGGCTGGTTTGAGCTCGACGAGGACTATGCGGTTCTGGTCACCGCTGATCGTATTGGCGATCTGTTCGGATGGATGGGCACGCGGACGTATAACAGTTCGTGGGATGACGAACCATACTGGTTCAATATCGGCTATCCCGGAAGTATTGGCAGCGCCTTGCGCCCGACCTTTCAGCGCGATAAGACGCTGAATGAGCCATGGTATGATCTCGGCCCCGCTCGTTCCATGGAAACCCATGCGGACCTGACACCCGGAAACTCCGGAGGCCCCATGTTCGCTTTCTGGAGCGATGGCCCCTATGTTGTGGCGGTGGTATCGGCTGAAGATACCGACGAAAACTGGTGCGCTGGTGGTTCCTGGTTAACCAAACTTGTGCGCCATGCACGGGATCAGGATTCGTAAAGGGCCCGACCGGATCTGAGTAACGGGACCCAGAAGATTATCGCGGTAATGGGGCGGCAACTGAACCAGCGCTTGTCACCCTCCCATCGCCATGCTTCACTTCCGGAACCCGTACCCACATCCCAATTGGAGACTACTGTATGTCCAATCCGGTCACTGTCAGTTCGTTAACGCCGACCGTTGCCCGTCGGCTTTGGCTGTTGCTGCTCAGTGTCGTGCTCCTTCCTGGGCGGGTGTTCCACGGTGTACTACAAAACCATGTAAAAATTCGGGTATGAAAAGCGCGACATTCTGGTAGACCGGGTGGAAGACGCACGAGACAGACATCGAAGAAGTGCAGGTAACCGCAGAAGACCTGCAGGCTTTTTGCAAGGGCAAGATCGCCCACTTCAAGATCCCGAAGAACTACAAGTTCGTGGATGAGTTCCCGATGACCGTGACCGGGAAAATCCGGAAGTTCAAGATGCGGGAGATTTCTATCGAGGAAATGGGGTTGAAGAAGTAAGCGTTAGAGGCGACGCTACCATGGGACTGTCGATCAAGAAAACCGAATTTTCGGCGGAAGAGTTTGAACGGTTTGCTGCCAAGGTCCGGATGGACCTTACAGCACTCACTCGTCTTCTGAACCGGCCCGGCTTTGGTGAGGGGGAGAGTTCTATTGGCGCCGAAGTCGAGTTCTACATCGTAAACCCGGACCTGCGAGTTCAACCCATCAACACAGAAATCGCCGCCAGCGTTCAGGACCCCCAACTGACGGTTGAGCTCAACCGCTTCAATCTCGAATACAACCTCAGTCCCCAGGCCTTCAGGGGCGATCCTTTTGCCAGAACAGAGCAAGAGCTGCTCGCTGCCATCGGACGAATCAACCAGCACGCCGCGCCTCTAGGCGGGGAACTGGTACCGATTGGCATTCTGCCCACCCTTCGCCAGTCCGATATCGATGCGAAGGTGATGACCGACGAACCCCGCTACCATGCTCTGTCCAAAGCGCTGCTCAAGCAGCGAGGCGAGCCATTCAGCATCCATATCGGCGGCCACGATGTCATAGATCTGGAGGCCGACGACGTCACCATGGAAGGGGCCAACACCTCGTTCCAGCTGCACTGGCGTGTTCCTGCCCACCGTTTCGCCGATTATTTCAATGCGGTCCAACTGGTCACGCCTATCGTCCTGGCTCTGGCCAGCAATTCGCCCAGCCTGTTTGGCCACCACCTCTGGGACGAAACCCGCATTGCCCTGTTCAAGCAATCCATCGACAGCCGATCCCCCAATCATAAAACCTGGCGCCACCCGCCAAGGGTCTATTACGGAAACGGCTGGGCACGCAGTGCCTGGGAACTGTTTGCGGCCTCCGCATCGCTGTATCCTCCGATCATTCCACTGATGTCGGATGAGGATCCGATGGGTGTCATTGATCGTGGAGAGGTGCCAAAACTGGCCGAGCTGCGCCTGCACCAGGGCACCACATGGCCCTGGAACCGGGCCATCTTTGATCACGCAGATGGTGGTCATCTGCGCATCGAGATTCGTTCTATGCCTGCAGGCCCGACTGCCGTTGATATGTGTGCGAACGGACTGTTCGTGATCGGGGCTGCCTTGGCAGTGCTGGAAGACATCCCTCATCTGACGTCGATACTCCCCTTCCATTACACTGAACACAATTTCTACCGCGCCGCCAAATATGGCATCGGCGCAGACATCATCTGGCCGCACAAGGATCAGGTTCAGTTGCAGGATACACCCCTGTTGACCGTGGCCCGTGAGCTGCTGCCGCGCGCCCGGGAAGCATTGAAACGAACAGCCGTGGACGAGACCGAAATTCACCGTCTGCTGGGAATCATCGAAGGCCGCATTGAATCCAACATGTCTGGTGCCCGGTGGCAGCGCCACAGCACCGAGTCTTTTTTCAGGTCCCGGAGTCCCGATGAGGCGTTCCGGAGTATGCTGTCCCTTTACATGGCCAACCAGAAGAAAAACCTGCCGCTCCATGAATGGACGCTATCCCCGTGAGCAACTCGAACGCTCTTGATTATCTGAATAACCCGTCCCCCCGGACGCTGGGCCGCTCACCCCTTGAGTGGCTGGACCGACTGCACAAGCCCACCGTTGTTCGTGTTGCCGGTCGTGACCGCTCCCGTACCCGAGCCATGGCAACGCTTCTTCACGGTAATGAACCTTCGGGTCTGTTTGCGCTTCACCGGTGGCTACTTGAGCAGCACACGCCCGAGGTCAACATGCTGTTTCTCCTCGGAGGCGTCTATCCCGCAAAGATTCCACCCACGTTTTCACTTCGCCAGCTGCCCGAAGGACGTGACCTCAACCGGTGTTTCAAAGAACCCTTTGCGGGGGAAGAAGGTGCGATTGCCGCGGCCATGCTGGCAGAGCTTCGCGATGAGAACCCCGAATGCTTGCTGGACGTCCACAACACGTCGGGCACAGGTCCGGCCTTCGCTGTGACCATCACCAATGACGCCGCCCATCAGGCGCTGACCTCGCTCTACACCGACCGCCTCATCATGACGGACCTTCGTCTGGGCGCGTTGATGGAATATTCTGAACAGGAGGTACCCACGGTGACCATCGAATGTGGTGGGGCCGAGGATGATCAGGCTCATCAACTGGCGTACGAGGGACTCGTTCGGTATACATCGAGACCAGACGTGTTGTCACTGGACAAAGCGGAGTGGGACGTCGCCGTACTGCGAAATCCGATTCGGGTGGAGCTGGCTCCTGAAGCGACCATAGAATACCGCCATGAGCCCACCGGCCAGGCTGACCTCACGTTTCCGCCAGACATCGAACACCGCAACTTTGGAATTGTTTCCCCGGATGAACCTCTAGGATGGATTGGGAAAAAAGGCCTTAGCGTACTCACAGCGATCGGCCACAACCGGACCGAGAACATGGAGCGGGTTTTTCGAGTCAAGGACGGGCAGATCTACCCCGCCCAGGCCATCAGAGCCTTTATGATTACCACCAACCCGGTTATTGCGAAGAGTGATTGCCTGTTCTATGCGGTCAAGGCAACAGGCGAACCCATTTTCTAAAACCCAACTGAATGATTTTCCAGGACACTCCGTGGAGAAATGCCAAACCACAAGTTGATGAATCCTTTTCGCGATAAAAATTGTTGCTATCCCATTTTTCGGGTACGGATTGCCCAAGTCGCGCGTGAATATGGCCTTCAGCCGGCTGAAGGCAGGTTGCCTCCCAGCATGTTCTCGACCACTGCCGCATTATAGAAGGCTTCCACCGTCTGTATTTTGTCGTTCCGCACACGAAACCAGACGGCAAGCCGCACGTCCCCGATCGGTTCAAAGTTGGTCCGGTAGTCCAGAATCGCGAACACGTGCTCGCCGTCAGCACTAAGCTGACGAACGATCAGATCTTTCTGAATGGCCGCCATACCGAATTGATAGGACAGCATGTCGTCTGGACGAAGGAAACGCATGTTCGGCCCCACATACTCAAACCCCTCGTCAACCAGCAGGTTCTTTGCCTCGTCAAAACGCTGGGCATGGATATCAGCAATGAACTGCGCCACGATATCTTTCGGCTGCATGAATAGACTCCAATTCTAGGAGGGGAACAATCCCGGTGCCTGGATTCAGGTAGATGCCATAAAAACGTTGCACACCTGTGTCACCTGTATATCAAAAAGCAGGTGATGACAAATGAGTTCGTGGACAAAGGGCTGCGGATTACCTGAGTTGACTGTCCTTGCTGGCACGGCGATTAATGCCGCTGGCATAGGTTTCCTGCTTTTCGAGGGCTGACTGACACGCAATGCAAAGTCGAACGCCGGGAATCGCTTTGCGGCGCGCTTCCGGAATAACACAGTCACACTCGTCGCAACGGACAGCGCTCTCGCCTTTAACCAATTGGCTCCGTGCGCGTTGCACGCCATCTTCAACGCTGGCGTCAATTTGATCCTGAACAGCGCCGTCCCGTGACCAACCTCCTGCCATGGCATCCTCCAATCTCTGAATGATTGATGTAGTCCGAAGATCAGCTTGGCACCAAGTTTAAGCGTAGCCAAGCCCCGCAGGAGAATCCAGACGGGTAGAGCTCACCTCGTGACCATTGTAAATTACCTCCCATACGAGCTAATTTTACAGACAGGGAGGGACGGATCATGGATCAGGGTGATGTCCAGATACCGGACGACAACTTGCCGGAACACAGTGAGGGTATCCGGGTAGGCCGGGAGCTTCTGGAGGCCACGAGGCCCTACGTTGAACAATCTTCTGCAACAAGCTGGTGGCACGTCGGCTCTACCTTTGTGTTGGTGATTGCTGCGCTGACCGCCGCCGGGGTGATGCAGTGGTGGCCCATCAGAGTGGTATTTTCGGTACTGGCCGCCCTGCTGATGGTGCGAGCCTTCATCACCTTTCACGATTATCTGCACGGAGCGATTCTCAAAGATTCCCGGGTTGCCTACTGGCTCTTCCATGCCTTCGGGGCTCTGATGCTGACACCAACACGCTCCTGGAGTGCCAGTCACAATTATCACCATGGCCATGTCGGCCAGATTTCGGAGGCCAGTGTCGGCGCCTTTCCACTTATAACCGCCCGTATGTGGCGGGACTCAACTCGGTGGCAGCGCTTCACCTATCGCGCCCAGCGGAACCCATTGGTGGTGCTGTTGAGTTATCCGATTGTTTTTGGTTTAAACATTACACTCATACCCTTATTGAAGGACCCTCGCAAACACCTTGACTCCCTGACAGCACTGGTCAGTCATTTCGCGTTGATCGCCGTGGTGTGGGTGCTGGGCGGGTTCAGCCTGGTTTTCTTCGTCATCCTGCTGCCCATGACCCTTGCCTCTGCGATGGGGTGCTACCTGTTTTTTGCCCAGCACAGTTTCCGACGCATGCTGATTGCCTCGCCCGAAGCCTGGACTTATTACCGGGGAGCCATGGAGTCTTCAAGTTACATGCGGATGAATCGGGTCATGCAGTGGTTTACCGGGAATATTGGCTACCACCATATTCACCATCTCAACGTTCGCATTCCGTTTTACCGCCTTCCCGAAGTGATGGCCGCGATTCCTGAGCTGCAATCACCGCTAACAACCACCCTCGCACCCGGCGACATTGCCGACTGCTTCCGGTATGCGCTTTGGGATGAAAAGAAGCAGCGTATGGTGTCCTATCGGGAGGCAAGCGCTTGATTCAGCACTTGTCAGCGCCCCGTCGCCATGCTTCACTTTCGGGACCGGGACCCGCACCCACTTCCCAGCCGGAGACTACTCTATGCCCAATCCCGTCACTGTCAGTTCGATAACGCCACCCGGTGCACGGCCGCTGTGGCTGTTGCTGCCCGGTGTCGCACTGCAGGGTGGGTGTTCCTCCATGTAATTCAAGACCATGGAAAACTCGGGTATGAAAAGCGCGACATCCTGGTGGACCGGGTGGAGTCCGAGGCCTTTATCCGGCGCTTCCGTGAGGGCAGTTAACACCTGGCGCGATATGGCGGCGAGCATGGTCTGACCTAAGCCACTTCGAAACCAGGAAATCGAGGGAGCCGAAACTATGGCGCACCAAACCGCCGACCCTGCGCTCGGGTCGGCATTGATGCAGTTTGATGTAGCGCTGGGAAATTTTGCCCGCGCCCGCCGCACCGACCCCAGGGCATCCAGCCTTGGACTGCTTGAGCGTAGCCGGATGCTGATGACGCTCCCGGGGGGCTTTGATGCCCTGTACCGGCGGGTCCGCTCGCTGGAATCTGCGGGCATCTTCGGCACCAGCGACTGGGCTCAGCCCGCCATCCTGCAGCCGGCACTGGCAAAGCACTCCCTGCGTGAGGCCGGCGCTGTTACCACCATCGTTGAGGCAATCAGCGAGCTACGAATGCTTGCCGTCTCCCGGGGGGACTACTTCCACCCCGGCATTTCTGCAGAACAGGCACGCTATTTCCTGACCCAGGTTATGGCCCTGAACCTGGACCTGTTGTCTGGCCAACTCACAGAAGCCGACCGGGAGCGCCCGAAACAGCTCGGCATGATTGTCCAGGAACTCTACCGGTATCTGATTTCCCAGCTCGGCTATGACAGCCTGCTGGACAGCCTGGTGGCGGAGGTCTGGCGCCTTCTGGAACAGGGACCGGTGCAGGTCGACAGCATCTGCGAGATGATTGGCCAGATCGCCAAGTGCCTTTATGACCCGAAGATAGAAACCAACGGCAACGCCAACGCCACCCGCCTGGTCAACGCCCTGTTTGCGCCCACACCGGGCAGCATCGAAGACCCGGGCCTTCAAGTCTATGAGAAACGACTGGCGGAGATGGACGACGTAACCCTGGCTTCCGAAGCCACCTACTTTGCCCGCAGCATGCACGACACCGGCCTTGCCTCCCCTTATCACGCGGTGATGCTGAGGTTCCTGCGCAACAGTGATCAGGACGATCTGATACCTAACACGCTGGGGCTGACCATGACCGGCCTGGACGACCTTTATTGCTACACCGAACTGGTTCATGCCCTGATTGACGAAGCTATCTACCCGGAAACCTGCCAGGCCGTTTATGGCCTTACCATGATGCTGGAGCGGGGCTCACTGTTTACGCCCTCCGTAGCTCAGGCCCTGTGGCGGCAAATCAAGCTGCCCTTGTCAGCAGAGACTGCCCACACCCTAAAAGAGGCTTTTGGCAGCGCCCAACCACCCCGGGTATTCCTGCTGGCTGGTGTCATCAACCTTCTGGGCCAGCCGCTGGGTGTGGGCCAGGGCAACAACCCCACTTGCCAGTCTGCTATCGGCCTGTCGGTATGGGCATCCAACGAGGCGGATTATCTGCTCCAGGTACTGGCCTGGGCGGCCCGGGACAACGAAGTGCTGAGCCGCTTTGAAGGCCAGGAAGTCTCTTCCCGAGATCTGGAGCCCGGGCTGGTCAAGGAAACGCCGGTCGATGTGGACCCGGTATCATTGGTCCTGATTCCACACCTGGACCGCCTCTACGGGGAAATGTGGCGCCGATGTGAAAATCGGGATGATGATGCTCACCGCTGGATTAACCCGGAGTTCTATGGCTGGTGGGTCAGCCACGGGTTCTGCGTGGTGGCCGATGTCCACACCGGCGAGATAAGAGACTACGAGGGTTTCATCCGGCATTTCTACGCCAGCTATCACCCCTTCTATAACGGGCACATGCCGGTGATCCACGCACAGCCCGCCGGCATTGCCGTAACGGACAGTGCCGCACGTTTTGTGGGCCGCCATGCCATCAACATCCTGCGGGTCGGACTCAGCCCCCGCGGTGAGATGCGGGTTTACTTCTTCAACCCCAACAACGACAGCGGCCAGGACTGGGGCCAGGGAATCACCTGCTCCACCCGGGGCCACGGCGAATTTCGCGGCGAGGCCTCCCTGCCCATTGCCGAATTCACCTCCCGGCTGTATGCATTCCATTACGACACCCTGGAACTGGGCGACATGTCGGCAATACCGGATGAGGAAGTCGCCCGTGTGATGGAGCTTGGCTACACCAGTTGGGCGGCATCCTCGGAAGAATCGCCGGAATGATCCTGTAAGCGATGCGGCCCTAATAGCTTTCTGTTTTTCCGGTTACCGGCGTTAGCGGCTCACCCTCCTCGTTCTGCAGCTGGTAATCATAGGCCGCCTGCAGGCCGGTCTCTTCTTCACCCTCTTCTTCAGGCTCGTACTCAAGGTACCGCGGGTACAGTGGCGAGAACATGGCCACGACAATGCCTATCGTGCAGAACATGGCAAACGCATCGGCGTAACCGACTTCATTCACCAGCATACCAACGATGGGCGATCCAGCCGCCTGGCCGAGTGAGACCGCCATGAACGGCAGCACCGGCCCCATGGACAGCCGGCCCGGCAACAGGCGGATACCAGTCATCAGATAGAGCCCTGTCAGGCTCATATAAGCCAGCCCGAAAACCAGCGCGGAAAACGCCGCAATCAGCAGGTTGTCGGGGCTGGCAGCAAGCAATGCCAGACTCGCCGCCAGCATCATCAGCATCAGCGCCTGGGTGATCGGTGGGTTGTTGCGATCGGCCAGGTCCGCCACCACGGCGCCACCGAGACCTGCGATACCAACCGCCAGCCATAGCCACCCGGTGGCATCGGACGGCATCGCACCCAAGGTGACCACCAGGTCAGGCGCGAAGATCCAGTAAGCGGCGGAGACGAAACCCATCATGAAGGCAAACAGGGAAAGCCTTAACAGACGCCACCACTGCTGAGCACTGATGGGAGGCGGGGACGCGGCATTTGAAGGAGTAACACGGGACACCGAAGGGATGAAGAACCAGGTGGCAAACACCCCGAGGAGGGCCAGAACCGCAAAGGACGCATAGGCATAGCGCCAGGCCCCGGCCAGGAACAGAATCGTCGGCACAGCAACCACCACGCCAATACTGGTGCCAGCATTCATCACCGAGCTGACCCGCCCGTGCAGGGAACGTTTCACCAAGGCCTGCATCGCCGCCGTGAGCGCCGGCATCATCAGGCCCGTGCAGATGCCGCAGGCAACCACGCCCACACCGAGGGAAACCGCGCCAGCAGCCTGACTGATCAGCGCCAGACCGGCAACTCCGAAAATACCCGACACCATTGCCGTGTTGCGGGCACCAAGACGATCAGCGGATAGCGGCGCAACCATGGTGGCGAGGACAAAACTGATCAGCGGCAGCGCGCCAATGATACCGATCACGTCCGGGGTCAGACCCAACTCGGCGCGGATCGGGGGCACAAACAAGCCAAATGCAAAGCGTGCGAGCCCGTAACTGATCGCAATCAGTGCGGCCCCTAAAAGCGCAAACGCCGTACTCGAGGGAAACTTCATTCCACCTCCGCCAGACACCCGTGCCATGTATATCCACTGCAAGTTTCAGCGTAGCCGGTATGGAAACCATCAGCCAAGTCTGTGTTCAAAAAACGCGCCGGGTTAGGCTGTCTGTTTAATGAACAGCATTGTGAGTAACGGCTATGGGACAGATATCGGAGCAACCCGGCACACTGGCATCGGCGATCCCTCCGGTCGACCCTAAGTGCGCCGCATTGATCAAAAAGGAAGGTTAAAAAGTCAAGCAGCTGGAACCGATGGGCGCCCGAGAAATCCATTCCACCCATGGGGTCCACCCCGCCACGCCCGGACGAAACAGGCACATTTTTCGTTGTTCCAACGACAGCCCTCACGGAATCCTCGGGGGCGGCACCCATTTCGCCCATCAAGGTGCGGCCTTCGACGCTCTGCCAAAGGAGAAACAGGAATTCCGGGAGGGCCTCGTTTCTGTCAATTCCGCGTCAAGCGTGACCCATCCCGTCGTCCATACCCATCCGATTTCCGGGCACAAAAGTGTCTGGCTTCACCTGGGAATGACCGGCGCGGTTATTGAAAGGCTGCCGGACGATGAACTCACCCTGGATCAGCTAAAGACCATGTCGGCATCCGCCGAGGCTCATCTGCCGGTGGAGTGGGATTCCGCTGGAAGGACGACATCCGCATGCAAAACTGATCCAGTCGGTTTGCATACGGATGGTCTCACTGCACTGGCTGACACCCGCGAACCGCAAGGGAAATATTGGTGGCTGCCTGGATCTGATCGTAATACCTGGCGGCCGCTTGCACGCCCATATTGGCATAGTTGCCAGCGGTGGGGCTGATCAGCTCGCCCAGCTGAGCCCAGGCCGAAGCAGACTGTCGGTCCTGCTGGTAGGCTGAGAACGCCTGATAGATCTCGTTACAGGTAATGCCATCACCGTCCATCGCCGCCGATGAGACGTGGGACGAGGTCTGACAGCCCGCCAGGGCCGCCGCTGTCAGAAAAAGCACCAGACTTTTCACGGTCATTAATCGTATCTCCCGGAATTGAACAGGATTCGTTCTGAAAATGTGGCTAGCATGGTCTAACACAAGCCACTGCAAAGCCAGGAAAAGGAAGCAATTCCTGCTATTGTTGGCATTCGCTCATGAAGATTTCTTATGAAAGACGTACCCCAAAAACCGACCGGAACCCGCGGCTACTCCTGGAAATTGTCCGCCGCCGGCTGGGGGAAAGATGGCACCGCCCTGACCACAGCCAGCCGCACCTTTCACTCCGGCCTCTGGTCGGGCGCTGCAATCGTGCCAGCGTCGATCATTGCCTGAACATCGTCACCGGAATAACCGCATTCCAGCAGCAAGCCACGGGAGTGCTGTCCCAGCTCTGGCGCACCTTGCCACGGCTGCCGGGGCGAGGCCGAAAACCGGGCGGCTCCCCGAGCCTGGCGAACCAGCCCGCCCTTAGGGTGCCGGTAGTTGTTCAACAGCTCGTTGGCCTGAACCTGAGGGTGGTCCAACATCTCCGTGCGGGTGAGAACCGGGGCGCAAGGCACCTGCTCTTCCTCCAGTCTTGCCAGCCAGTGTTCGGCGGAGTCTGTCTGGATGACCGACTGAATCAGCGCCAGCCTGGCGTCGATGTTTTCCTGGCGCAACTCGGCGGTAAGGAATCGTGGGTCTGCAGCCCATTCCGGACGATTCAGGGCGCGGATCAGCGCCTGCCACTCCCGGTCGTTCTGAACCGCGATGGTGATGTGGCCACTGGCGGTCTGGTAGATCAGGTCCTGAAAACTGGCCGCCTCCTGCTGCGCCACATCGCCCTGCACAAAGGTCTGACTGCCCATGTCCGAACTCCACAGAAACGCAATGATGGTGTCGAGCATGGACAGCCGCACATGCTGACCTTCACCGCTTCGCTCACGGGCAAACAGAGCCGCTGTGATGGCCTGTGCCGCCGTCACACCGGTCAGCTTGTCGGGCAAAATGGTTCTGACCAGTTGCGGCCGGCGCTCGTCTGACCCGGCCTGAACCGTCGCCAGGCCTGAGAGCCCCTGAATCAGCGGATCGTAAACCGGGCGCTGGGCATAGGGGCCGGTGTCGCCGAAACCGCTGATCGACACCATGATCAGATTTGGCGCGACTTTGCGCAATTCATCCTCACCCAGACCCATCCTTTCGATTACGCCCGGCCGAAAGTTTTGAACAAACACATCGGCAGTCGCAACCAGCTTCAGCAAGGCCTCACGCCCCGCAGGCTCTTTCAGGTTCAGCGCAATGGACTTTTTGTTGCGGTTGTTGTTGATAAACGACGCCGACACGCCGCCCTGCCGGTTGGCAGCGAAGCGGGTGAAATCGCCACCGGCCGGATTCTCCACCTTGATCACTTCGGCGCCCTGGTCTGCCAGCATCATGGTGGCCAGGGGCCCGGAAATCATGGCGGTAAGGTCGATGATGCGGATACCGTCGAGAGGGGCCTTCATGGCGGGCTCCTGTGGTGGTCAGTGTGTCGGTGTGTCAGTCTGCGTTCGGGTTCACTTCAGGTTGTCACGGTGTACGTACACACCGAATGTGCCTCATGTAGGGAACAAGAGCCAGTTTTGTCATTATCCGGCGCCCAACGTAAGCGCAACGTGTTCTTTCAGCCGCCAGAATCTTTTCATGAAAGCGCATGTGCAGTATTACCACGCGGCAATCCTCCCGACACCTTGAAAACAGTGGCTCTGTCCCAACATAAAGGGTAGTTTGACGTTGCCGCCTGCCGGTCTGGCGTCTCCCCTTTTTCATGCAACCACCACCGGGACAGAACACTATGGAAGCTCTTCAAAAACCGTTTCAACAGCGGTCTGCCTGGCAACTGGCGTCGCTGATGGCGCTGGTTTTATTACTCAGTGGCTGTGGCATCAATAACATCCCCACCTACGATGAGAAAGTCACCGCCGCCTGGTCCCAGGTGGAAAACCAGTACCAGCGCCGTGCAGACCTGATTCCCAACCTGGTGGAAACCGTCAAGGGTTTCGCGGCCCAGGAGCAGGAAACCCTAACCGCGGTCATCGAGGCGCGCTCCAAGGCCACCTCGATTCAGGTGGACGAGAGTATTCTCAACAATCCCGAGAAGCTGAAACAGTTCCAACAGGCCCAGGGTGAGCTGAGCAGTGCCCTGAGCCGACTGATGGCGGTGTCGGAACGGTATCCGGATCTGAAATCGAACCAGAACTTCCTGGCGTTGCAGTCTCAACTTGAAGGCACGGAAAACCGTATCGCCGTCGCGCGCCGGGACTTCATCCAGGCGGTGGAGCGTTACAACACCGAGCTGCGCACCTTCCCGGGCAAGATCTGGCACAGCATCCTGTACAGCGATCTGGAGCCCCGCGCCAACTTTGAAGCCACCACGGACAACGCGGATGAAGCGCCCGCGGTGGAATTCTGATGGCTGTCCCGTTCCACAAGAATTGGTTGATGGTATTACTGGTGTTGCTGCCAGCCACCGTGTGGGCCCAGTCCACGCCGGAGTTTCCCGAACTGACTGGCCGGGTGGTAGACCGGGCGGAGATGCTCTCTCCTGAGGTGGAAACACGCCTGAGCCAGATGCTTCAGGCCCACGAGGAGGCCAGCACGGAACAGGTTGTGGTGGTTACCTTACCGGACCTTCAGGGTTTTCCCATTGAGGATTTTGGCTATCAGTTGGGCCGGCACTGGGGTATCGGTCAAAAGGGCGAGGATAACGGCGCCCTGCTGATCGTGGCTAAGGAGGAACGCAAAATCCGCATTGAGGTGGGCTATGGCCTGGAAGGCCGGCTAACCGACGCCGAATCTTCTGTCATCATTAATCGCGTAATTACCCCGGCGTTCCGTCAGGGGGATTTTCAGGCCGGTATCGTTAACGGCGCCGCCGCCATGATCCAGGTTCTGGGTGGCGAGCCCTTGGCAGCGTCTCAAGGCCAACAGCCCGTTGCACTGCAGGAAAAGCCCAAAGCCGGAATGGTCGCGCTGTTCTTCATCATCATGATGGCGGTGGTGTTCTTTATCGGCAGTCGCGGTGGCCGTGGCGGCCGTGGGGGCGCTGCCCTATTAGGCGCGGCTCTGCTGGGTGGCGCCATGGGTGGCCGCGGCGGCGGCTTCGGTGGTGGCGGTTTTGGTGGCGGCGGAGGCGGCTTCGGCGGCGGCGGTGCTTCTGGTGGCTGGTAGCTCCACATTGGTATTCGCGAACGCTGAACCCCCTCACCTGACAATGAGAATCACAGAATCATGACATTATTAAGCAAAAGCGATCAGGAATCCGTTACTGCTGCCATCAACGAGGTGGAGCGGGAAACCGACGCCGAACTGGTCACCGTGCTGACGGCCCAGTCCGATAACTACAGCTATATTCCCCTGCTCTGGGCCGGCATCCTGGCGTTGCTGGTGCCGGGTATTGGTAATTACTTCGGCAGCTGGTTCGGTGCCGACATGCTGATGCTGGTGCAATGGGGCACGTTTATCCTGCTCAGCCTGCTGTTCCGGATTCCCCGCATCAACACCCACCTGATTCCCCGGCAGGTGCGTTACTGGCGGGCCTCCAACCTGGCGCGGCGGCAGTTCCTGGAGCAGAACCTGCACCACACTGAAGGCGCCACCGGCGTGCTGATTTTCGTTTCGGAAGCGGAACGCTATGTGGAGATCCTTGTGGATCAGGGCATTGCCGACGTGCTGGATAACTCGGTATGGGAAGACATCGTGGCGGACTTCACCGCGAAGGTGCGCCAAGGCCAGACCCGACAGGGCTTTCTTGACTGCATTGCTGCCTGCGGCAAGCTCCTGAAAGAGCATATGCCCGCCACCCACGAGCGCAACGAACTGCCCAATCACCTGATAATCCTGCCCTGACGGCAAGGGTCGCCAACACTATGGAGCGCCGGGACACTAACCCTGCGCTCAAGCCGGCATTGATGCGTGGTACCGGCGGGCTCGCTCGCTGGAAGCTGCCGGTATGTTCAGCACCAGCGACTGGGCGCCAGCTATAAGCCTGCAGTCTGGGGCAGAAACCGACGGTCCCAGACCCGCTCAGCGGCTTCAAACAGGCTATCCACCGTGAGCGCCAACAAGCCAATCAGAATGGCACCCTGCAGGACATAAGCCGTGTTACCGTTTACCAGACCGGCAATCACGGGGTCGCCAAGAGTGCGGGCACCAATGGTTGAACCAATGGCGGCGGTGGCAATATTGATGGTGACCGACGTTCGGATGCCGGCCAGGATCACCCTGCCCGCCAGTGGCAGTTCCACCTGCAGCAGTACCTGAAAGGGCGACATGCCCATGCCCAGCGCCGCCTGCCTTACCGTGTCATCAACCCCCTCAAGGCCCGCCAGGGTATTGCGCAGAATGGGCAGCAACCCATACAGAATCAGCGCCACAAGAATCGGCGCTTCACCAAATCCGAGCACTGGCACCGCCAGGGCGAGAACCGCCACCGGCGGAAACGTCTGGCCAATGGACGCGATCTGGCTCACCAGTGGCAGAAAATCCCGGCCAGCGGGACGGGTTGCGAAGATACCACCCGCAACCGCAGCGACAGTACCGACAAAGGCGGAAATAACCACCAGAAATAGGTGGTTCTGGAGCAGGGACAGGAAGCTCTCCCGCTCATAAATCACGTTCTGTTTGTCCGGCTGGACCCACTCGAACAACGGCTCCAGGGCCGGCATACCCGCACTCAAACCACACAGCAGCGCAGTCAGCAGAAAAGGTGGCAGCCAGATCCGCATCAGGCACCTTCCCCGATAATGCGTTCACGGGTGATGGTTCCGGTTTCCTGGCCATCGGCATTGAACACCGTTATCTGGTTGCAGTCCTGCCAGAGCATGATGGACAGGGCCACTCTCAGACTGTCGTCTTCCTTGAGGCCATCGGTGCCGGGTTCCGGTTGCCTGGGCTGCGGGTAACTCTGCATCAGATCACGCACGGTGCGCAGGCTCATCAGTTTCAGGCCCCGGTCCTGATTGCCCACGAGGTTCTCCACGAATTCAGACGCCGGCCGGCGGAGAATATTCTCCGGCGTGTCGTGCTGGATAATACGCCCCTGATCCATAACGGCAATCCGGGTTGCCAGCTTCAGGGCTTCGTCGATGTCGTGGGTCACAAACACGGTGGTTTTCCGCACCTGCCTCTGAATGCGCAGCATCTCCAGCTGCAGGTTTTCCCGCGTGATGGCATCCAGCGCGCCGAAAGGCTCGTCCATCAGCAAAATATTGGGGTTGGCCGCCAGCGCCCGGGCAACACCCACCCGCTGGGCCTGGCCGCCGGATAATTGCTGGGGATATTTGTTAGCGTGTGTGGCCGGGTCGAGATCCAGCAGCGTCAGCAATTCATGCACGCGCTCATCGATCCGCTCCCGGGGCCATTTCAGAAGCTGGGGCACCATGGCGATATTCCGGGCCACCGTCCAGTGCGGAAACAGCCCCGTGCCCTGGATAACATAGCCCATGTTCAACCGCAGCTGCTCCGGGTTCATGGTGGTAATATCCTCACCATCCACCAGAATCTCCCCCTCGCTGAGGGGCAACAACCGGTTGATCATCCGCAGGGTGGTGGACTTGCCACAGCCCGAGCTGCCCACCAGAACGCAGACTTCCCCGGTTTCGACCGTCAGGTTGATTCGATCCACGGCCACGGCATCACCGAAGCGACGGGTCACATTTTTCAGTTCGATCATCCGGACTCATCCTTTTCCTGTCAGGCCGTTGCCGGTATCGGCTTTAAACTGTCCGCAAGCATCGTGAGCAGCGCATCGGCCAGCAGCGCCAAGGCAATCGTCGGCAAGGCACCGAGCAGTACCAGATCCATCGCCGCCTGCCCCAGCCCCTGGAAGATAAAGCTGCCAAAACCGCCGGCCCCGATCAGCGCAGCCACCGCCGTCAGGCCGATGGCTTGAATCGTGGTAATGCGAACGCCCTCCACGATCACCGGCAGCGCAAGCGGCAGCTTGAGTTTGAAAAACAGCTGCCGCTCGTTCATTCCCATGCCCCGCCCCGCATCCGCCAGGGTTTCGGGTACTTCGGTAAGCGCGACAAAGGTATTGCGCACCATCGGCAGCAGGCTGTAGGCCACCAGCGCCAGCAAGGCCGGCGCCCAGCCAATGCCACGGATGCCCATGGCCTGAAGCGCGGGGAATGCAGCCGCCAGTGCGCTGAGCGGTGCAATCAGCAGCCCGAACACCGCCAGGCTGGGAATGGTCTGGAGAAAGCTGACGGCACCGAGGATGGGCCGGCGCCAAGCCGCGCTGCGAATCATCTTCAGGGCGAGCACAAACGCCAGACAGGCGCTGATGCTTACCGCACCGAACGCCAGCGCCAGATGTGTCCAGAGTGCTTGCTCAAACTTATCCGGCCGGGCGTTGAACTCCCGAACCAGGGACAGACTCTCCAGGCCGTCGCCCTGCAGGAACCACAGCCAGCTGCCACAAATAGCCGCCAGGATAAGCAGCTGAAGCCCTCGCCCACTCCCGAGGCGCCCGAGGATCTCGATCAGCATCAGGGACAACAGGAACAGCAGGCACCAAAAACCCGCACCAATGGACGAGCGCGAATAGGGGGCATTTTCCGGCAGATGCCGGCTTGCGAAGACCTCAAGCAGTAACGGCATCAGTGCCAATGAAAGGCCTACCAAAACCAGGAGCGGCAGGTATCGCCTGCGGACAGGCAGAAGAGACAGCAGAATACAGCCAGCCAGAATCACCGTGACCAGGCCAGCCCCTATCCCACCAACGGCCGACAACAGACCGTGCCCGGTCCCCGGGACAATCCGGTTGGGCTGGATGACACCCATATCCAGAAGCCAGACCAGCGCCAGGGCAAGCACCCCCAGCACAGGCAGGACACGGTTCGGGAGTGAATCCTGGGAAACGGAACTGAAAATCGACAAACCTCAGTCCTGGGCCAGGGAATCCAGATAATTCCGGGCGACCGTGTCTGCCGGCACACCGTTCACAGCAACCTGGCCGTTCAGGCGCTGCAGCGTTTCCAGATCCAGCGACTCGAAGATGGGAGTAAGAACCTCCCGGATCTGTGGGTAAGCTTCCAGCACTTCGCCCCGCACAATGGGCGCCGGCTGATAGACCGGCTGAACACCCGCAGTATCTTCCATCACTTTCAAATCGAGCGCATCCAGGCCGCCGTCGGTGCCGTAGGTCATGGCCCCGTTCACATCGTTGTTATTCAGCGCCGCCGCGCGGAGGGTGGCTGCCGTGTTGCCGCCCGAGAGAATCAGCAACTGGTCGGATTCCAGCTCAAAGCCATAGGCCTCCTGGAACGCCGGCAAGGCACTGGGGGACTCCACAAACTCGGCGCTGGCCGCAAACTTGAACTTGCCGCCCTCATTGATATACCGCGCCAGGTCTTCCAGTGTGGCCAGGTTGTGTTCCCGCGCCAGATCGCCCCGCACGCTCATGGCCCAGGTATTGTTGGCCTCTGCCGGTTCCAGCCAGACAATGTTGTGGGCCTCCTTATCAAGGCGAGCAGCGGCCTGGTAGGCCTTGTCGGCATCCTTCCAGATATCCCGCTCGGCCTGATCGTGGAAAAAGGCGGCGTTGCCGGTGTATTCCGGGTAGATATCGATTTCGCCGGCCTTGATGGCATTGCGGACAATGCTGGTGCCCCCAAGCTGGAGCCTGTTTTCAACCGGAATGCCGGCCGCTTCGAGGGACTGCAACACCATCTGCCCCAGCACCGAGCCTTCGGTATCAATCTTGGAAGACACCACCACCGGATCAGCAGCCAATACCGAGCCTGACATCACGAACGCTAACAATGCCGCTGTGCGGCGAATAAGGGTTATGGGAGTCACGGTCATTCCTCTGGTTTTTGGTTACCTATAACAGTCTAGAGGCCGCATCTACGAAGGCAAAGGCGAATTGGTCTTGCCCTGCAGAGCCACCTCCCGACCAATTCAAAACATGGACATGGGGATATCAGGATTGAATTCCAAAAACCCACCGGGTTAGGCTGTCTAGAAAACGAGCAGCATGGTAGTTGACGGCTATGGCACAGACCCTGGAAATAACCCGCGAACCGACCTCCACCGTAGCGCCCCTGAACCCGGAGAATGTGGCCCTGCTCGAGCGGGAAGGCTTGTCGCTCAAGCCGCTGGACCCTATCGGCGTTGAAATCTATGGCGCAGACGTGCGCAACCAGCTGCCAGAGCCGGCGATCAAGGCCCTGGAAGAGGAAATGGCAAATCGCGGGTTCATTGTTTTCAAGCACCAGGCCGGCCTCTCGCCCGAAGAACTGATTGATGCCTGCAAATGGTGGGGCGGCCGGGAGATCC
This sequence comes from Marinobacter sp., assembly GCF_048269445.1. Taxonomy (GTDB): domain Bacteria; phylum Pseudomonadota; class Gammaproteobacteria; order Pseudomonadales; family Oleiphilaceae; genus Marinobacter. The sequence goes on from NZ_JBLXIQ010000002.1 coordinate 259,686, forward strand.
ATTCCACCCACGGTGTTCATCCCGCAACGCCCGGTCGCAACCGGCACATCTTCCGCTGCTCCAACGATGGCCGCCAGGGCATTCTCGGTGTCGGCCCCCAGTGGCACAACGACGGCAGTTTCGAGGCCGCCACCTTCTCCCACAGCGCCTACTACATGGCCCGGGCACCGGAGAACGGAGGCGGTACCCACTTCGCGCACCAGGGCGCCGCGTTTGATTCACTGCCGCCGGAAAAACAGGATCTCTGGGAACGCCTGGTGTCGGTGAACTCCGCATCCAGCGTGACCCACCCCGTGGTTCATACCCACCCGATTTCCGGCCGCAAAAGCGTGTGGCTGCACCTGGGCATGACCGGCGCCGTGCTCGAACGTCTGCCCGAAAAAGACCTGACACTCGACCAACTGAAAACTCTGCCCGCCCCCGCCGACAGCTTCCAGTTGCTGGACGAAACCGCCATGAAAGAGCTCTTCAACGATTACAACGACCTGTTGAACGACTCCTTCAAGGATGGCTACGGCATTCGCTACGAATACGACACCGGCGACTTGCTGTTTATCGACAACTGGGCTGTCGCCCACCGCGCCTCGCCCGAGGCGCACCTGCCGGCGGAGCAGCAAGGGCTGCGCATCATGGACCGGGTAACCATCAAGGCCCCGCGGAACCTTTCACCCCACTTTGGTTTGCCCCAGTACATCAATATGGCCGGCCCCCACCCGTTCAATAAAGACGGCGTGTGGCAGGCCGGCGGCGTGGGATTCCGCTGGAAAGACGACATACGCATGCAGAACTGAGCCACAGGTTTTGTCCGCCGATTCCTGCTACTGTTGAGGCTGGCTCACGAGGATCATGTTATGACCGAAGTACCTCAAAAACAGTCCGGAACCAGCGGCTATTCCTGGAAACTGTCTGCAATTGCATCCGTAGCGTCGCTGATTGGCGCCGTTGTTACCCTGGGTGAGGTATCACCCATCATTACCGGATTGATTCTGCTGGCCGCCGTTGGCTGGGGGTTTACCGCCAGAGACAACAAGCGGGCGGAGGAACAGGAACGGGAGGAAGTCTAGTTCGGGTTATGGCGCTATTCTGATCCGGAACATCATTCAGAGGTTTTTGGATGAGCCAGCCCATAGTCTATTGCCGCACACACCGCGGCAGCCTGCGCGGCATTGCATTGCTCGGGGGTTACACGGGGGCTATCGGGATAAACCTCAGTAGTGGTCCGGTAGGGAGCGCGGGTAATACCGGCGCACAGACCCCACTGCGTAAGCGGATACTCAATCACGCCCTGCGCGACCACCGGTGAGCCGAAGATCTCGCCGTTCTCATCAGCCGGCGCAATGTGCGTGATCTGCTCAACCGCCCTGATCAATGCCTGCTGGAATTCCGGCTGCGGGTTCTCGCTGTCGTCAACCACATAAAAGCCATCCGGAATCCCGGCCGGCTCGAACGGCTTGCCATCGCGGGCAGCCAGCGCTGGTCGAAACTCCGATTCGTCGGTATCGGTGGTCTCGTGGAGATCCACATGAATCAGTGCACGATCACGAACCGGCGCCACCAATCGCATGAGGGCGGCCGATTCCTCAGCCGGACTGCCCTCATGGAATGAACGGTTGGGGTCGATCGCATTACGGTTCCAGCGATGAATGCGCTCGTAGGCCCAGGGACTGACACAGGGGGCCACCAGCAGGTTCACGCGACCTGCATAATCCGCTGCGTGCTTATCAAGGAACTGCAGGGCGCCATGCACACCGCTGGTTTCGTAACCGTGAACGCCGCCCGTGATCAGTACCACCGGCAGATCATCATTCCAGTCCCGGCTGCGAATCGCCATCAGCGGATAGTAATCCGGACCGTAATCCAGAGCGCCGTACTCTTCCACGTCAAAGCGCGAGCGAAGGCGATCGATCACACTCAACACCTCGGACTCGTAGCTGCGCTGACGGGTCTGCCGTGGCAACCATTCGGCGCGTTCCGCGTCGCCCCACGGGGTGCCAGGAGTGCCGATTGGGTAGGATGTTGGAGCCGTGTTCATTTCGTTTTTTCTCCGGTGGTCGCCCGATAGGCCGGGAACGTAATTGAGCAGTTGGCACGCTAGCAAGTTCATCAGGATCTGGGAATGCCTTTTTGAAGGTGAACGCCTCCGAAGTCGGCCCATGCTCTCGCAGAATGGTCAGTTTTTGCGCGGGAAACTATTTTCACCTCTCTCCGGCACCGATCAGGCGGTCATTTCGTACCAGAAAACGCCCGTCGATCCGCAACGCCAACGGGTCCCCCGAGATGAGCGGCTGACCCTCTACCGCCGGTCGCTGCGCGTGAATGTGCAGGTGAGGTTCGGTACTGGCGCCAGAGTTGCCTACCTCCCCAAGCGGTGCCCCCGTCTCGACCCGCTCGCCGGCCCCCACCTTCAGGCTGCCCTGGCGCATGTGGGCCAGTACGATTTCAACACCATCACAGCGCAGGACGACATGGTTGCCCAGGCGGTTAATCGAGTCTTCTTGCGGCACTTGGAAGTCCGGCATGTTTCCTTCCGTCGCAACGACCCGCCCCGAGCAGGGCGCGCGCAACTGGGCACCAACAGAGCGAGTGACAGGACAACCGATACCCATGCCCATGGCCCTGCCGGCAACGCTGGCTGGCTTGAAAGCTTTTGGCGCAATTGGTAGGCAAAGACAATCGCCACCCAGAGCAGCCCGTAAACAGACGGTAACCACCAGGCTGGCAACGCCCATTGCGAAACCCGCGCCAGGGCAAAAATCAACGCGCCAATGCCCGCCGACTGACAAGCGAATCCCAGCAAATTGCCGGCAGGCTTTATAGCAAGCCATAACAAAAGTGCCAATGGCAGCACGATCTGGACAGCGATAATAAGGCCCATCATAGGCCGGTCCTCAAGGCTGGGGATCTTTTCAAAATCTGTATGTCCACGGGTTAATCCACGAAGCAGGACTTTTGGCTAGATGCCGATAGAGACACCATAATATCAGCTTGCAGGTGAAGCGATCACAGCTAAGGCCGAGCCTCAGGCGCGCTGTCAAGCGTCGCCTGCATGCTCCTGCTTGCCATCCGCTTTGAATCCTTCGTGGAAAGTGACAGTGCCTTGGGGAATATTCCCGTCGAAAGACATTGCGAGAAAAACTTCCGGTGGGACTCCCTCATGGACAAGTTCTGGAACGTTATCGAATCCGAACTTCTTGTAGTATTCCGGATGCCCTACGAGACAGCAGCCGCGAGCATGCATCTCCCTCAGTTGTGCCAATCCTTCGCGGATCAGGGCCTTGCCAATGCCCTGACGTTGGTATTCCGGCGAGACCGAAACAGGTCCAAGCCCGTACCAGTCCGGTGTGCCATCAGAAATGGTCACAGGCGAGAACGCAATATGACCAACGACCCGGCCATCCATCTCTGCCACCAGCGATACCGTGAGGGCCTTGGCGGCGCGTAGCGCCTCGATTATGAATTGCTCCGTGTGGTTGCTGATCTCCAGCGTATTAAAGGCAGCGATAGTCACTTCGCTGATTGCGCTGGCGTCGTCGCTTGTTTCATTCCTGATAGTGACATCGGGTTTCATGGGGCATTTTCCTTTGGCCAACTCTTGCAGCATGCGCGGCCGTCAGCCGCGTGCTGCTTTGACCTGTCATTGGCCAGAATCACAACACCCTGAACCCTGCTGAATTGGTGGGCATAGTTTCTGTTTTCCCATGGCCGCATTTTGGGCATTTGATTGTCGATTCCAGAATGATATCTACCATAACTATGCTCTCTTTTATGGGGCCAATTCTCGCTCAACCCCCATTTTCACTCGTTTTACATGGCGTAAAAACCAGCCGCAACCAGGTTTAACGCCATCATGATGAAATCTGTGATGAAGATAAAAAGCATCATGCCCTTAACCTGCCATACGCCACCACCCCTGCGATTTTGAATCGCAATCGGCACATTAAAAATAAACTGTGAGCCATGAGCAATGGCGAAGACGAACAGTAAGATCGACCTTTGGGCATCGCTCGGAAACTGGTCCAGGTTGGTTAACAACAGAATATTAAAAACAGCAAAAGCGAAATTGAAACCACCGAGAAACCGGCCCGATTCGGCCAGAATATCAAAGACGGGTGTATCCCTGTGTTCCCTGGGCACCATGATTTTCGCAAATATCCTGTGGCGAATTGAGAAGGCATGGAAGCCCATTGCAAACCAGACGGTGTTAACCAACAGAATCATTTCCAGCATAAAAGTGTTTCCCTACCTTGTTTTGTTGCGGTTGCCTGTATTGACGATTTGCCCGACCGGCTTTAATCTCCTTTGGCAACAGGTAATGCTTTTGTTTAGCCACACTCCGAAAGTTGTTCAGAGTTCACTCGAAGACCGGCCTCATAAAACTGCGCTCACAGCTGAGTACACAACGAGTTTCCTCGGCGAATTTATAGGGATCGATGACGTACTTCAGATAGCAGGTAACCACTTGAATTCCCTTTCAGTTGGCCTTGTAACGCCCGGCTCACGCGCCGGCTTGGAGGTCGGCCACCGTTTCCAGGGCCAGTCAGTGATCTTCGTACGGATCTCTTTTGCTGCCCGTTGGCTAATGGCTCCCATGAAGTACACTCCACGGCGACCCTGCCGATGCTGCCCACCCTTACAATAGACGATCTTCGTCTTCTCCGGATGCAGCGTCAGACCACAGGCTCTGAACCTTTCATCGAGGATGGCTTTAAGCGCTTGAGATTCTCGCTCACTGGAGCAGTGGCACACAATGTCGTCCGCATAGCGTTCGAACTGGATGCCGACCCAGCGCTTTTCTACCCAGCGATCAAAGACGTAGTGCAGGAACAGATTCGCCAGCAGCGGACTGATCACACCGCCCTGCGGAGTGCCCCAGTCCCGTGACTTGATGGAGCCATTCGCCAACTGAACCGGAGCGCTTAGCCAACGACGGACGTACAACTTCTGCCAGTCTTCCGTCACATGCCGATTCACCGCCTTCATTAACAAGCTGTGGTCGATGTTGTCGAAGAAGCCCTGGATATCCATATCCAACACCCAGGCTTTCTTCCAGCATTGGGCCTGAACTTGTTTCAACGCATCATGCGCCGATTTCCCAGGTCGATAGCCATAAGAATCTGGGTGGAAGTGCCGTTCCAGTTCCGGTTCGATTTGCAGCTTAACCACCGTCTGTGCAATACGGTCCGCTACGGTCGGAATGCCCAGAGGACGTGTTCCTCCCGTTGCTTTCTCAATATCTACACGTAATACCGGTGGCGGATGATAGCTTCCCGAGGATAAACGGTTCCAAAGCTTATAAAGGTTATTGCTGAGGTCTGCGTCAAAGTCTTCCAGACTCTGACGATCTACGCCGGCACTACCCCTGTTGGCCCGAACCCGTTTATAGGCCTGATACACCAGAGCCTTCGAGATGGTATACGGCTTTGTCGGGGCTACATGACTCCTCCCGGAAGTCGGTTGGCCATCTGAACTCGACGGGATAATTTGCCCCCTTCGCTCCACACCCATTACAGGTGTTTCAACACTACTACGGGACAATCCGTCCCTATGCCCAGCATCGGTACTCTCGCCTCGTGGGGTTACCACTTGTGCTTCTCCCTTAACATCAGGACGACAGGTTCTCATGTTCCATACTCAAGCCTGAACCCAGGTCATGCCGCCTCTATGCCGGCTGCCGCTACGCCCGTCACCAGTCCGCGTCGTAGCTCTTCCCGGAATTTCGCGGGGACTCCGGTTCTGACAGCAACATTCACCGTTTCGACACCTCATCGGCGGTTCTCCTTCGTTCATCTCCTTGGGCACTTACCTGACCACTCTTGGTGGCCTTTTCCCCTGTCGCTCACGACCCGCACTCTTAATGCGAGCCGCTCAGTTCACCAATTCGTGACCCATTGCAGCGAGGGGCTGGGGGTTATGACCGGCTCGTTACAGCAGGGCTTACCGAAGGACCTGTACGCCGAAGCGGTCCGGCGGGTGCAGGCGGCCGGGGGGCGCGCACTCGTCGACTCTCATGATGAACTTCTGCAGCATGCAATCGAAGCCCGGCCTTTCATGATCAAGACCAACCGTTTCGAACTGGAAGCCCTGGTCGGGCAGCCTCTGACCAATCATCAGGATATCGTTCGGGAAGCCCGTCGATTGCAGGAGCGGGGCGTGACCTGGGTATGCGTCTCCATGGGCGCTGAGGGTGTGTTGTTGGTGACCTCGTCCAGTGTCCTGAAGGCGGAAGCGCCTTCGGTTCCCGTGATCTCCACCGTCGGGGCCGGTGATTCGATGGTGGCCGGTACGGCGGGGCTACTGGCGCAGGGCGCATCTGAACGGGAGGCATTACGTGAAGGGATTGCCTGCAGCGCGGCAACGGTGATGCAGCCAGGAACGGAGTTGTTCAATAAGGAAACGGTCGACCGGCTCCGCGGTGAAGTTCGGGTTACACAGCTTTCGCTATGAACGGGCAAAACCGAAACGCCCCGTATCTGCGATACATCAGAGGGGTAACCCGAACCGATAAAACCCGCTTTCTCAAGCGGGAATGGCGGCAATGACCATAATTTCCACTTTCCATTCCGGTTTGGCCAGATTGCCTGTGACACAGGCACGAGCTGGGGTACGTCCTGGTGTAACCCAGGCATCCCAGGCCGTGTTCATTTCCTGGAACTCGGCCATGTCAGTTACCCAGATGGTCGCAGACAGGATGTGGGATTTATCAGTACCGGCCTTGGCCAGCAGTTGATCGATGCCTTCCAGAATCTGTTCGGTTTGTCCGCGCATGCCGGCACTGGCGTCATGAGCTACCTGGCCTGCCAGATAGGCCGTGTTGCCATGCACTACGACCTGACTCATACGCTGGTTGCTGTCGATGTAACGATCACTCATAAAATACACTCTTTCTAGTTGAATAAAGCGGGAAGCCCGCGCCATTAACCACAACGGAAGCCCTGCAAGAAGGCGGCAAGATTATCACCAAGGCTGTCAGTTGGATATCCGCCCTCCTGAACGATCACTTTCGGGCCTTTGACCTGCGCCAGGCGCTGGCCAATGCGGTAAAAATCCTCGGTTTCCAGCGTCATCCCAGCCAGGGGGTCATCCTTATGGGCATCAAGCCCGAGTGCGATGACGATGGCCTGAGGCTGAAATTCGGCAAGCGCTGACAACAGGCGCGACAGGGCCTGTAAAAAATCAATGCCATTGGCACCCAGTGCCAGAGGTACATTTCGGTTATACCCCTCGCCATCACCTTCCCCCACTTCATCCGCCGCACCCCAGTAAAAGGGGTAGAAATCCGCAGGGTCGACGTGGACCGATCCAGTCCAGACGTCGTTTCGTTGCCAAAAAATGTCCTGGGTTCCGTTGCCGTGATGGACATCGACATCGACGATGGCTACGCGCTCATAGCGCTCACGCAATACGGTGGCTGCCAGAGCCGAGTTGTTCAGGAAGCAGAAGCCGCCTGCCCGTTCCGGCCCGGCATGGTGGCCCGGCGGTCGACACAGAGCATAGCTGGCAACCTCGCCTTGCAGCACGGCATCCGCCGCTGCCTGTGCTGTTGTTGCACTGGCGAGAATGCCGGTATAACTTCCTTGATCCATCGGGCACGCCATATCATTCATGTGCCACCCTGCCTGGCCGATTATGTGGCGAGGGTAAAAACGGGCATAGCCACAAGGATGTACATTGGGAGCAACCACATCGGAAGCACCGGGCAGGGCCCGCCAACGCTCCACCACACTCTCAAGGAAGCTAAGATAGCGAGAGGTGTGAATACGCTTCAGCCGGTCCAGAAGTAGCGTATCCCTGGTAAGCGGTGGCAACAGAATCAGACTGGCACTCGTCGCTTCAATCGCCGCTTTCAGGCGCTCAGAGCGAACCGGTTGCTCTGGTGAGGGCGCAGGGTGACCACGGAGCAAAAAGTGCTTGGGGGCGTGAAACTTTTGCGTCTCATGGTAAAAACATTTCACGGTTCACCGCCTAGTGATTACCACCGAGGTGTTTACTCAGGAAGTTGCACGTTCGCTCCTGATCCGGATTACTGAAGAGCTTATCCGGGGTGCCTTCTTCAACGACCACCCCCCCATCCATAAACATGGCCCAGTCCGAAACATCGCGCGCAAATCCCATCTCGTGTGTCACGATCAACATGGTCATATGTTCTTCTGCCAGGCCGCGCATGACCCGGTTAACTTCTTCAACAAGCTCCGGATCCAGAGCTGACGTCGCCTCGTCAAACAGCATCACTTTGGGCTGCATCGCCAGCGCCCGGGCGATCGCCACCCTTTGCTTCTGGCCGCCCGACAACCAGTTGGGAAACACCTCGGCTTTCTCGGCAAGACCAACCCGGTTCAACAATTCCATGCCCAACTCCCGGGCAACGTTTTTATCCATACCTTTCAGCTTGCGTGGTGCCAGGGTCACGTTGTCGATCGTGGACAGGTGAGGAAAGAGATTGAAGTGTTGAAATACCATGCCCATGTTCTGGCGGATGTGGTTGATATGCCGCTCAAATGCCAGGCCTTTTTTATCGGGGCGGTTCACCTGGATACCATCGAGAAGAATCTCACCCTGGTCAATCACCTCCAGTTGGTTCACCGAGCGTAACAGCGTGCTCTTGCCGGAACCGGAAGGACCAATAATGGATATGATCTTTCCGCGATTTACCGTCAGGTTGATGCCCTTCAAAACTTCCAGATCGCCAAACCGCTTGTGCACGTTGCGGATTTCGACCATCGGAGTTTCGGTTTGATGTTCAGTGCTCATGGGTTCTCCCGCCTGTGATGCTGCAATAGATTAGGGTTTAGCGACGATAGGCCGTCTGCCGCTCCAGCCAGGCTTGGCCTAGCTCCATAAAAATGTTGATCAGGTAGTACAGCATCGCGATAACGATGAAAAACTCGAATGGCCGGAAGGTTACGCTGATCGCATACTGAGAGGCATACACCAGCTCAGCCACACCAATAGCGGATAAGACGGACGTATCTTTCACCATTAAAATCATATTGTTGCCCAGCTGCGGGATCGCGCGAATAAAGGCCTGCGGCACAATAATGTAGAAAATGGTGGCACCATGCCCAAAGCCGAGGGACCGTGAAGCTTCATACTGACCGTCGGACACTGATTTGATGGTGGCAATGAAAATGTCGGCGTTGTAGGCCATGTAGTGAAAACCCAGCCCAAGAATGCCAACCAGGATGGCGGGAATCAGAATCCACTCGCCGAGGCCAAAATACAAAAAGTAGAGTTGCAACAGCAGTGGCGTCGTCATGAACAGCCAGATAAAAAAGCGCAATGGCCAGCTCAGAACCTTATTGATATAAATGGAAATCACCGCCACCACCAGCCCACCCACAATAGACATGAATGCAACGACGAGGGCTACCAGGAAACCCACACCCAGGCCTTTCAGCAAGGTAGGGAAATAGGTTATGACCGGACCGAAATCAAATTCCATCTCTGCGTCCTTCTATTGGGTTGTGTAGCGCGTCGCGCGACGATAGGCCAGTTCGATGATGCCCATCACCGCGTAGACAATGACGATGTACATCAATGCACTGAGAGTGAAAATCTCCAGCGGCTTGTAGGTCGAACCGATCAGGCGCTGTGCCTGATAAGTCAACTCAACCACCGAGATGATGGAAACCAGAGAGGAGTTTTTCACCAGTACAATGGCCAACACCCCGACAGAACGAATCATCAGTGCGGCAGCTTGCGGCAACACGACAGACACCATCGTGTGTACCTTGCCAAACCCAAGTGACCTGGCTGCTTCCGCCTGGCCTTTATCCACCGATTCAATAGAGCCGCGAATCGCTTCACTCATATAGGCGCCAATGTTGAAAGCGCCCACGACGACACCGCACGTGAAGGGATCAAGCTTTAAGCCAATACTGGGGCCACCATAAAACACCAGCAATAATTGGACGAAATAGGGGGTCCCGCGAACCACGCTGATATAGCCACGGGCAAACCAGCGGATGGGTGCAAAGCGAAAAGACTGCAGGAAGACCAGCCCACAGGCGACGAAAAATCCAAAGAGCAGTGCACGGGCCGAGATATCGATCGTGACCCAGGCCGCCTTGATCAGCAAGGGCGTGACCTCGACCATCAGGTTGAAATCCATGGTCTTACCTTTTCGCTGTTATTGGTAATACATCGTTCGAAGTGGTGACCCAGGGGAGAGCCTTAAAGCGCAGGCTGCAACTGGCTCCCCCCTTGCCCGGCCTTTACTCGATGTTGGCGCCTTCGCCGATCCACTTATCGACAATGGCCTGGTAAGTACCATCAGCCTTGATTTCTTTAAGGGCTGAATTCAGAGCCTTAAGCAGCTCAGGGTGATTCTTCTGAATGGAAATGGCAGCTGGCCAGCGTGGCAATTCGCCAACGTCTACCATCTTGATGTCGGGTGCATTTTCCTGCATGGCAACCAGCACGGGCACGTCATCAGCGATCATGGCATCGATGCGGCCGGTGGTCAGGCCATTCATCATGTCAGGTAAGCCCTGGAAGGTCTGGTTATGCCATTTGCCGTCAGCGTTTTCCACCGCCCACTGGTTACCGGTTTCACCCAGAGTGGAACCAATACGCTTGCCTGAAAAGTCATCGATGCTATTGATATCGTTGGTATCTCCTTGCACCCAGACTGAGAGGCCCGCGCTGTAGTAGGGATCGGTAAAGTCAACCGCCTGCCGACGTTCTTCTGTGTTGCTCATGCTGCAAATGCAGGCATCAAAACGGCCACCGACCAGGGCGGCGATGATGCCGTTCCAGGGGGAGGACTGTACGTTAACCTCTACACCCATCTTTTCAGCCAGAGCCTTAGCAATATCAACATCAAAGCCAACCAGGTTGCCCTGGGTATCAACAAAGCTGAAGGGAGGGTAAGCGCCGGAATTTACCACCTGAAATACGTCGTCACGGATTTCAGACAGATCACGCGCCTGTGCCGGCATAGCGAACATGACCGCTGCGCTTGTAACGATTGCTGCGACAGCCAGAGATTGAGAGAACTTTTTAGTAAGAGCCTTCATATTCTTCTTCCTGTTCAGACTTTTTTATAAAGCAATGCACACATCAATGCATCGCACCTCTTCACACTGGTTAATGACCATACCCGTTGAGTCAGGATCGGTCGTTTTCATCCGTCCAGATCAATTATAGGTTTAACTGCGTTGTGTGCTGCGCCGGTCACCTCCTCCTCGAGGGCAAACGTCAGCTCCGCTTCGGTCCGGGCCTGCAAATCGGCGTCACTGATCTCGACCAGTTTTTCACGCACCACCAGACCTTGCGGGGTAACGTCCATTACAGCGAGATCAGACACTATGCGGCTGACGCAGGCTTTGGCTGTCAATGGCAGGCTGCAAGACGTCAGGATCTTGGGTCGCCCGTGTTTGTCGGTATGGGTCGTCAGCACAACGATGCGCTGCGTCTTTTGTGCCAGCTCCATAGCGCCACCAATCCCCGGCGAAAATTTGCCCGGAATTTTCCAGTTGGCAAGGTTGCCCTGCTCGTCGACTTCGAAGGCGCCAATCATGGTCAAATCCAGGCGAGCGCGACGAATCAGGGCGAAAGAGACAGCGCTATCGAACAGACTGGCGCCTTCGCGCAGGGAAACATAGGCACCGGCGGCATCAATGAGGAAGGGGTCCATTGCTCCTGGCGGACTCTGCTTCCAGGCGCCCAGAATGCCGTTCTCTGAATGGATCTGTACATCGAAGTCGTCCGGTAGGTAACGGATAACCTGCGTTGGCAAACCAATGCCCAGATTGACAATGCTGCCCGGGGTGATTTCATTCACCGCCCGGCTCAAAATGCGTTCAGCGGCGGACATGATGTTCCAGGATCCCGTATTCAGAGGTGAGTGATTCCAGCGGCACAATGCTGTCGACAAAGGCACCCGGCGTATGCACCTGTTCCGGCTTGAATCGGCCCGGCGCGCCGAGATCCGGCGTCTCGACAATAACGTGGTTCGCAGCCATGGCCATCAGAGGGCTGAAATTGATAGCCGAGCCCTGATACACCAGATTGCCGATCCAGTCCGCCTGTGCGGCATGAATAAGCGCGTAGGCAGCCGGCAACGCCATCTCGACCTTGTAGGTCTGGCCTTGCCATTCGAGCAGATCTTCTGGCCGGGTAATCTCGGAATCAATACCGATGTCAGTGAGGAAACCAAAGCTGCCGGCACCGGCAGTGCGAATCTTTTCGGCCAGCATGCCCTGGGGATGAAACGCGACCTCGAGGTCGCCCTGATTCATCAGCTCAATCACGCCTTTGTTCAGGCCAATGTGCGTGGTGATCAACTTGCGCACCTGGCCATTCTCAATCAGCCGGCTCAAGCCATGACCGGGTTCATTGGCATCGTTCTTGATGATCGTCAGACCGGTCTGCCCCTGACGCACCAATTCGTTGATCAGGCTAAAGGGCGTACCCGGGTTGCCAAAACCACCGACCATGACCACAGCCCCGGAGGGAATGGCGGCGATGGCATTTTCCAGGGTCTGGTTCTTTTTCATGAACAGACCTCCAGCTCCAGCGACGCCTGTTCGAAGGCCGCGAGGCTGTCATCCAGCAGGGAGATTATGTCGTCAATGTCTGAAGCGGTAACCGTCAGAGGCGGCGTAATCAACACATGATCCCCCTCCAGGCCATTCAGGGAACGCCTAGGGTAAATCAGCAGGCCACGGGCCTTGGCCAGGGCCGTGAGCTTGTCGAAAGCATTGAACGAGGCCGGGAACGGCTGTTTTCTGGCCTTGTCCTGCACCAGTTCCACCCCCTGCAACAAGCCAACCCCACGTACATTGCCAATGCAATCGTACTTTTGAGCCAGCTGGTCAAGTTGCTGGCGAAGATAGGTACCTTGCTCTGCGGCATTGCTAACCAGCCGCTCTGAGTCCATCACATCAATAACAGCAAGGCCCGTGGCACAGGCCAGGGGGTTACCGGCGTAGGTATGACCGTGCATGAAACCACCACTGCGGCTCACCTCATCAACCAGCTCCTGACGCGCCATCATGGCGGCTATGGGGTAATAGCCGGAACCGAGCCCTTTGGCCAGCGCGATAATGTCGGGCACCACACCAAAATGCTGGTAAGCAAACCAGGCGCCGGTGCGACCCATGCCGCTGAGCACTTCGTCCAGGATCAACAGGCAACCGTAACGGTCACACAAAGCCCGCACCCCTTCCATATAGGCCCTGGTGACCATGCGCCCTCCAGTGCTGGCACCGCCCACCGGCTCCAGCGCCACGGCGGCGATGGTTTCCGGGCCCGCCGCCAGAATGGCGCTTTCGGTCTGTTCCAGCACCGATGCAATGTGTTCTTCAGCGCTGGCTTCCTGGTAACGGTACAAGTCCGGAGAGGGCACTTTGACCGAGCCAAGAGTGATTGAGCGATAAGGTGCCTCCAGGGGTTCGTATCCGGTCAGCCCCAGTGCTCCGATGGTACTGCCGTGATAGGAAGGGCGCAGCGACACAAACTTGCAACGCTCCGGCTGCCCTTTGGCGACAAAATACTGGACCGCCAGTTTGATTGCACTCTCGACCGCCTCTGAACCACTGCCGACAAAAAAGACTTTGTCGAGCTCACCGTCTGTGAGATCGACCAATCGGGTAGCCAGGTCGAGCGCGACCTGGCTTTCGAACTGGGTGCGATAGCTGAAAGCAACCTTATCGAGCTGCTCAACCATGGCGCGTTTTACGGCGGGGTGATTGTGGCCAACATTACAGGTGATGGCTCCTGAGCAGGCATCGATGTAACGACGACCTGTGGTATCCCACATATAGATGCCATCGGCATGGCTGACCAGCGGCATGTCATTGCTGGTCAAGTAGAACAAAGCGTTGCTGGACATGGCATCAATGACCCTTGGGAAATCGGTGTTTTTTTAATCTATTTTCATTAAAGAACAGCTACAACTTAATTTCAATGCATAATGTTTATTCATTATTTGATGATTTAAACTCATGTTATAAGCTATAAAAACAACCGTCGGGACCAGCCAATATGAGTGATATAAACCTTAACTCTCTGAAATCTCTCCTCATTTTTAAAACGCTGTATGAGACCGGCACCGCGACACGGACCGCCAGGGATTTGGGCATTACTCAGTCTGGTGTCAGTCGATCTCTGGCACAGTTGGAAGAAAATATTGGAATTCCGCTTTTCATGCGGCACAAGAAGCGGCTGGTCGCGCTGCCTGAGGCCGATGAGCTCTATGGTGAGATTCTTGGTTTGCTGAGCAACCTGGAGAACATGAAGCACAGCATTGTGTCACTGCGTGAGTTTGGCGCTTCGCGTATACGCATCGCCTCGGCACCGGCTCTGGGTTTTGCCTATGTCCCCAAAACCATCGCCCGCATCCTGAGTGACAACCCTAAATACAGCATCTATCTGGACATCATGCCCAGCCCGGAAGTGGTGCGGGCGGTTGAAGCGGGTTATTTCGATGTCGGATTTGTCACCCTTCCGGTTACCAGTCAGGTGTTGGCGGTTGATGAGTTGATCTCAACCGAAGCCGTGTGCCTGATGCCCAAAAACCACAGCCTGGCCAAAGCCGAAGTGATCACAACAGAGGACCTGAAAGGCCAGCATCTGGTCATACCCAACCAGCCCAACCTGGCAGCCGACCAGCTCCTGCTGCACCTGTCGGAGAAGAACATTCGCATTGCCGGTAAAACCGAAGCCAACATCGCTGCCATTTGCTCACTGGTCGCAAACGGTGTCGGCATCACCCTGATCAACCCCATTACAGCTTACGACCACCAGGCTGCCCGCAATGACCTTCTGATAAAGCCGTTCAAGCCGGCCTTTCACTATCGTTTTGGACTGGTGTACAAGCAGAAATGGGTGAACAATCGGTTGATCGGTTTGCTCAAGGAAATGATACCGGAGTTACCGGACCACCTCGTGGCGAAACAGATGCACTCCGGAGTCATGGAAACCCCGACCACCTGAACCATTTAGCTTCAGCTCTCAGCCAAAGAAAGTAACTCGGAACCAGTTAACTGATAACCAATCCATTCACTTTTGGGTTTAGCACCAAGTGATTTATAAAATTCAATAGCAGTTTCGTTCCATTCAAGAACACTCCATTCAAGCCTTCCACACCGATTATCCAAAGCAATCTTAGCCAAATATTTTAGAATGCACTTTCCTGCCCCTGTACCTCGCTCCGAACGAGTGACATACACATCTTCAAGGTAGAGACCATGCCTTCCTAACCAGGTTGAATAATTGAAAAAATAAACAGCAAAACCAATTGGCTCACCTTTTTTCTCACAAATAACAGCTTTTGTAGAAGAATCTTTAGCAAAGATCGAATTCTCAATAGACGACTCAGTAGCGAGGACTTCATTTTCAGATTTCTGATATTTTGCTAATTCTTTAACAAACCTGAGAATTAAACCTGAGTCATCTTTATTTGCTTCTCGTATTACAACTGACATTACCGCTCCGATCTGGTTATTTTATAAAGGACATGCTCAGAAATTGGGTTACTGGATGCTATATCCGGGTGCTTAAAACCATTGTGAGTGTTGGTCATGCCCAACGGCGAGCGACGCAGTAGCGAGTCCGGGGAAAGCCGCAGCGAATTGATGCTCTTTGTTAAACATGGCTTCATTCCTGCGAAGAACTATCTATAGGCACTATTTCGAATTTGGTTAGGTCTTCTTACAGGCGCCAGGTGCAAGTCTGACTTATTTATTAAAAACAGCACCTTAAACACCAATTACCACGGCTACCGCCGAAGTTATACGCCCTCTTCTGAGCCACTCCTGCTCTCACCACAGGCGTATAACTCCGCCATTCCTTTTCCAACTTTTCAACCCTATCAGATAGTTACCTTCTTTTCTCACCCGGTATCCCGGAGTTTTGCGAACGCGTTCGTATTACTTCGGCACGCACTCCCAGCGTAGTGCAGTTTCACGTTTCTGCTGTCAGTCTGTCCGGCGGCGCTGTGGGCTGGTATTGTCTGGTCCCGAATTCGTGCGGTACTGGAGATTCACTGTGAAAAGTTGGTTATTTCTGGGCATTGCCATTGTTGCGGAAGTGGTGGCAACCAGTGGGCTGAAAGCCAGTGAAGGGTTCACCAAACTTTGGCCCAGCCTGCTGGTGATTGCAGGCTATACCGTTGCCTTTTACTTCCTCTCGATCACACTGAAAGAAATCCCGGTAGGCGTGGCCTATGCCATCTGGGCGGGGCTGGGTATTGTGCTGGTGGCGTTTATCGGCTGGCTGATTTACGGGCAGACTCTGGATGCCGCCAGTGTGATTGGTATGGCGCTGATCATCACCGGTGTTGCGGTGATCAATCTGTTTTCCAAGTCAGTCGCTCACTGATCTGTCGGCAAAACCGGAGCCCCTCTCCATGCATCTCTCTTTCTGGCTCACCACCGCCCTGCTCTTTCCGGTACTGCTGTACCAGGGCAAGCGGGTGCGCCGCACAACGCCCAGGCTGCCCGAGGCTGGAGGGGCTCCGGGTGGTCAATATGGGGAAGGCGCCCCTGCAAGGCGGGTTCTGGTGATTGGCGAATCAACGGCGGCCGGTGTCGGCGTTGAAACCCATGATCAGGGCCTGGCCAGCCAGTTGGCGCGCCAGATTCATGAGCACACCGGCCAGACCATTGCCTGGCACACGTTCGGTATCAACGGCAGTCGGCTTGGGGCCTTGGTTGGCGAGCTGAAAACGACTGAACTGCCAGAAGCGGATATGGTGTTGTTGAGCATGGGGGTGAACGACACCACGGGATTCACCCCCCGTTTTCGTTTCCGCCGGCAGTTGCGGGACTTGCGCCAATTGCTCGCACCACGGTATTCGGGGCCCATGCTGCTGCTCAGCGTGCCGCCCATGCACCTGTTCACGGCGCTGCCTTGCCCGCTTCGATATGTGGTGGGTTGGCGCGCCCGGCAGCTGGACAGGGTCTACCAACACCTCGCCAGAGAAGCCTCTGCAGACTTTTTCTATGTGGACTACCCAACCGTGACCGATTCGACCCTGCTCGCCAGCGATGGCTACCACCCGGGGCCGGAGGGCTACGCATATATGGCCGCGTCAATCGCCCCCCGCATCGAGGTGTCCTGAGTTCCTGCTGAGAAGCAAGGGCGACCGCTGTCCTGCTCCCCAAGTGAGCCATTCGCTCTCTGGGGGATGCTTCCCTTGTTACCTCTTCTTTTTCGCCTGACAATGGCCCCTTAGCAAAACGCCAGGACCGCCCCAACATGCTCGAACAATTCTCCCTGATACCGGAAAACTTTACCTTACCGGCTTCCCTGCTCAGGCCGATCATTAGCACTGTCCTTCTGGTGGTGGCCATTGTCATTATGCGCACCCTGACGGCCCGGTTCATTCGCCACAATGTTGCATCGTCGGAACTGCGGGGCCGCTTGCTGGTGAATTTCCGCAATGGCTTTTTACTTCTTGGCATTCTTGGTGTGGCATTGATATGGGGCGATCAGATTCGCTCCCTGGCGTTGTCGATTGTCGCTATTGCTGTTGCGTTTGTGGTTGCGACCAAGGAACTGATCCTTTGTATCTCCGGCTCGATCCTTAAAAGCGGCGCCGGTTCATTCAATCTGGGTGATCGCATCCAGATCAAGGATTTTCGCGGCGACGTGATCGACCAGACCCTTCTGGCAACGACGATTCTGGAGGTGGGGCCCGGAAAAACCGGGCACCAGCGTACCGGTCGAATGATCGTTATTCCGAACGCGCTGTTCGTTGCCGAACCCGTGATCAACGAGAGCTTTACCGATCACTGGGATTTTCATGTTTTTACCATTCCTTTTAAACGGGAAGACGACTGGCAGGCAGCCCAGAAAGCACTTCTGGAGGCTGCTAACCGCCACTGTGCTCCCTACCTCGAGTCAGTTCGCAAGCACATGCAAAAGGTGGGTGTATCCAGGGGGCTGGAGGTGCCATCGGTGGACCCGAGAGTCACCATCCAGGCACCGGTAGCGAACGAGATTCACCTCGTCGTGCGCCTGCCCGCCAAATCCGGCCAACGCAGCTACATTGAGCAGGCAATCCTGTCCGAGGTGTTTTCAAGCGTCGACTTCTCGCACAAAAAACCTCAGACGTCTGATGACGCCACGGACGATAAAGCCCCCTAGTGTCTGGTGCTCGTTCCGTTGATCGAGAGCGCCCGGCACACCACGCGGGCCAACGCCGGGAAAGGTTGAGCAGGCCAGAAAAAATCAGTTTCCGACTCTGAATCTGGTGATATATTGAACAAGCCAGCCAAAACCTTTTCTGGTGGTAGTGAGACCAAGCGTGCCCGAAGGA
The DNA here is from genome assembly GCF_048269445.1 of Marinobacter sp. Classification (GTDB taxonomy): domain Bacteria; phylum Pseudomonadota; class Gammaproteobacteria; order Pseudomonadales; family Oleiphilaceae; genus Marinobacter. The sequence goes on from NZ_JBLXIQ010000002.1 coordinate 277,951, forward strand.
TGCGTTTTTTGCTGCTGTCACCCGCCTGCCACTTGTGATCTCGTTGGAGTCAGCCCGAAGGGCTATGGCTTTCTGGCCATTATGGCCTTTGAAAATGCCAAACGGCGCTGTCATGGAGGAATGAGATCATGAAGCCTGCTGTCTGTTTGTTTCGCTCTGCCGGCACACTCTGTGCGCTGGCTTTTCTGAGTATTGCCGGTACCACCCTGGCTGCTGAGCCTGCGGTCCACACCGGTGCACCCGTGGCAGTGGGTAACGGCACTGCACGGGTGGTGGTGACAACCAATGGAATGAATGAACCGGAATCCGTCTCCGTGGTCCTGACCAGGGATGCGCTCCAGGGCCTGCCCCAGGTCCAGGGTGAGCAGATGGTCTGGGAATATTCCTTACCCATGCCGGATACCGGTCCGCGCACGGGCTTCGACCACGTGGTGTTTGACTGGAACCCGGTCGGGCATATTCCGGAAGGGGTCTACAACGTTCCCCATTTTGACGTGCATTTCTATCTGATCAGCGGTGGTGAACGTGAAGCCATAACCTTCCACGGCGAAGGCCGTGAACTGGCTATGGCGGCACCAGACCCACAACTGGTTCCGGCTGGCTATGTCATCCCCCCGGATGCCGCCGTGGACCGGATGGGAATGCATGGTCTTGATCCCACAGGGCATGAATTCAACGGCCAACCCTTCAGCCACAATTTCATCTACGGCTATTACAAAGGCGAGCTGATGTTTGTTGAGCCGATGGTGTCGATGGCCTTTCTGGAGTCGCTTCCGGAAATGACTACACCTGTGAAGCAACCCCAGCGGTACAGCTACCCGGCCTGGTATCCGGCCACCTACCGGATCGGATTTGATGCCGGTAAGGGTGAGTACACCATCGCGCTCCAGAACCTGGCCAGGTTTGACTGAGGAACAGTAAAGAATTTATTCGTCTCGGTGTCGATGTCCGGTTGCGTTGCGCGACTAACCAGTGAAGCCAACCCATTTTTCACTGGAGACCAATACGATGAAATACATGTTGATGCGCAAGGCCGATGCCGACACCGAGAAGGGCGTAATGCCGTCCGAAGACCTCCTGCAGTCGATGGCGGACTACAATGAGCGTTTGACCCAGGCCGGGGTTTTTGCAGGGGGCCAGGGATTGAGGCCAACGAGCGAAGGGTGCCGCATACAGTTCAGGGGCGGCGAGCCCAACGTTGTTTCCGGGCCATTCGAGCCGGCCGGTGAGCTGCTGGCCGGTTATAGCGTGCTCGAAGTGGATTCACTGGAAGACGCCATCGCCTGGGCCAAACAATGGCCCCGGGAAGACGCGGGCGGGAATGTGACCCTTGAGCTTCGGCGTTATTTTGAGCTTGAGGATTTCGAACCCGGCCAGGCCCTCGAGCAACATCGTGCCCTGGGACGACTCCCCCAGGAGATGAACGTGCATGTGGCGTTTGCCGGAAACTGTAAAGAAGCCATGGAATTCTACTCGGAGGTAACCGCTGGCAAACTGGAAGCCATGATCACCTATGGGGAAACGCCGGCAGCAGAGGACGTGCCACCAGAGATGCATGGCCGCATCGTGCATTCATCCCTGAATATCCGTGGACGCCGGTTGATGGGCGCTGATATGGCTGGGGACTGCTACCAGCCCCCCCAGGGTGCCCAGATCCACCTTGAATACGACGATCCGGAACAGGCGGAGCGGGTTTTTAACGCGCTGTCGGGCGGGGGCTCGATCATCATGCCGTTCGAGAAAACATTCTGGGCTCATCGCTTTGGAATGGCCACGGATCGATTTGGTATCCAGTGGATGATCAGCAGCCAAATTGAACACTGTCAGTAACCCCACCCGGAGGATCAGCTTGATGACGCATCCGAAGAATACCATTTGCCTCTGGTATGAGAGCGAAGCAGAAGAGGCTGCCCGGTTTTACGCAAAGACCTTCCCCGATTCATCGGTGGGCAGGGTACTGCGTGCGCCGGCGGATTATCCCGCTGGCTCGGAGGGCGATGTCCTTACGGTGGAGTTCACGGTATTGGGCATTCCCTGCCTTGGCCTGAACGGTGGATCGGCCTTCCAGCATAACGAGGCCTTTTCGTTTCAGGTTGCCACTGCGGATCAGGAGGAAACGGATCGCTACTGGAATGCGATCGTTGGCAATGGCGGTGAGGAGAGCGCTTGCGGCTGGTGTAAAGACAAGTGGGGAATCTCATGGCAGATCACCCCGGTCGCTCTCACCGAAGCGATAAATGATTCAGACCCCGCCGCTGCCAAGCGAGCCTTCGAAGCCATGATGACCATGGCCAAGATCGACATCGCCGGCATTGAGGCGGCCCGTCGGGGTTAATGGCGCCTGTTGCGCTTTTCAGGGTGCCAGCTTGCGCTTCAGGGCCCTGGAAACCGACAGCGGCAGGCTGGGCAATGACCGCAGCATCCACGGCAGTATCCGGCGCTTCACCCCGCTCAGGGATTCCGGGATCACGGCTTCAATGAGGTGTGGTCCCGGCATTCTCTGGGCGTATTCCAGGGCTTTTGCCATTTCCTCGGCGGTGTACACACGCACCCCATGAACACCCATGCCGTTGGCCATTTCCGCGAAGTTAATTACCGGACCGCGCAGGTCCAGCTGGGACTTGGCCTTCTCTCCGGCCTCTTCCGCGCCTACCCGCTCCAGTTCGATGTTGAGCACGGAGTAGGAGGCGTTGTTGAAGATGATGGAGGTGACGTTCAGCTGCTCCCGGGCCATGGTCCAGAGGGCCTGGATGGTGTACATGGCGGTGCCGTCTCCGATCAGGGCGATGACCGGCCGGTCCGGGCAGGCCACGGCAGCACCCACGGCATTGGGCAGGCCTTGGCCGATGGCGCCGCCGGTGAGGGTAAGCATGTCGTGGCGGGGCGCGCCGGCGGTCATTACCGAGAGCATCAGGCTGGAGGTGATGCCTTCGTCCACGATGATGGCGTTCTCGGGCATCAGTTCACCCACCGCCTTGCAGACCTTTTCAGCGGTGAGCTTGCCCCGGGGCCGGCCCGGTCGTTTTTCCGGCTGTAGCTTTGGTTGACTCTGGCTGGCACCCACGGCGTCGTTGAGTTTGTTCAGGCTGGCCAGGATGTCCTGGTCCGGGGCAGCCAGGGTATGCACCTCGCAGGTATCCGGCACCAGATAGCTCTTCTTGCCGGGATAGGCAAAGAAGGAGACCGGCGCCTTGGCGTCCACCAGGATCAGTTGCTCCACGTCCGTCAGCTGCACCGTGGCCAGCTCGGCCAGGTAGGCCAGGCGTTCTATGTAAGGCAGGCCGGCGCCACGCTCCATACGGGTGGGGAAGGTTTCTGCCAGCAGGGTAACGCCGCTGTGTGCGGCCAGTTTGGCGGCGGCCATCATGCTGGGTTCGCGCAGGGAATGACCGCCCATCAACAGGGCGGTTTTCTTGCCGGAGCGGATGGCCTTGGCAATGGCTTCCACCGTGGCATCGTCTGCCGGCTCTGGTGTCGGCGGCGCCATGGGCGCACTGGGCACTCCGCCCTCCCCCCAGGACACGTCGGCCGGCAGTATCAGTGTGGCGACCTGCCCGGGTGCCGTGCGGGCAGCGGCGATGGCTTCGGCGGCGTCCTGGCACAGGGTTTCGGTGCTCTTGGCCGTGCGGACAAACCCCGGGGACACGTTGCGGGCCACGGTCTCGATATCAGACTGCAGCTGGGCATCGTATTTCACGTGGTAGGTGGCGTGGTCGCCCACAATGTTCAGTACCGGCACTTTGCCCTTCCGGGCGTTATGAAGGTTGGCCAGGCCATTACCCAGCCCGCAACCCAGGTGCAACAGGGTGGCGGCGGGTTTGTCCGCCATGCGAGCGTAACCGTCAGCGGCGCCGGTGGCGACCCCCTCGAACAGGGCAAGCACCGCCCGCATTTTCGGCTCATCATCCAGGGCGGCGACAAAGTGCATCTCGCTGGTGCCGGGGTTGCTGAAGCAGACCTCAACACCGGCGTCCACCAGGGTTTTCATCAGGGCTTGAGCGCCGTTTGTCATTGTTGTTCTCCAAGCTTTCCGGGTTCGGGGTTTGCGTTTCTATCCAGTTGGTCTGTGCCAATGTCGGCAATTCGGGTAACGCCGGTCAGGGTCATGGCCAGTCGCAGTTCCTGCTGGAGACTGGCCAGCAGGTTGTTCAACCCGGCCTCACCGGCGCCGGCCAATGCCCAGGCCCAGGGGCGGCCGATCATTACGCCCCGGGCACCGAGCGCCAGGGCACGGAAGATATCCACACCGCTGCGAACGCCGCCATCCACAAGAATTTCCGTTTCCGGGCCAACGGCGGCCACTATGTCCGGCAACTTGCCTGCGCCGGAGGCAACACCGTCCAGCTGACGGCCACCGTGGTTGGAGACGATGATGCCGTCTGCCCCCACATTGACCGCCTGGCGAGCGTCTTCTCCATCCAGGATGCCTTTGAGTAGCAGGGTGCCCTTCCAGTGACTGCGCAGCCATTCAATATCATTCCAGGTCACCGTGGGATCGAACTGAGCATCAATCCAGGCCTTGAACGCATCCAGATCCCCGGCACCCGGCACCACATCACTGAGGTTGCCGAAATTCAGCGGCCCGCCGCGCATGGCGACATCCCACAGCCAGGCGGGGCGGGACAGCAACTGAACAGCCTTCAGGGCTTTCGCGCGGGGTCCGGTGCTGGAGAGGCCATTACGGAAGTCGCGATGGCGCATCCCCGGCTGCGGCAGATCGACGGTAAACACCAGTGTCCGGCAGCCAGCTGCCCAGGCTTTCTCGAGCAGGGCTTCAATGCGGGCCCGATCACGAATCATGTAAAGCTGAAACCACGCAGCCCTGGAAACGGCGGCCTGAACTTCTTCCACCGGGCAGATGCCGACGGTGGACAAGGTGAACGGAATACCGGCGGATTCCGCGCTGCGGGCCGCCTGCACTTCCCCACGCCTGGCCATCATGCCGGCCAGGCCTAGCGGTGCCAGAACCACGGGCATGGCACAGGACTCCCCGGCCAGTGTGGTTGTGGTATCCACCTGGTCGACATTCTTCAATACCCGCTGGCGCAATTTTATGTTGTGCCACTCGGTTTCATTGGCGCGGAGGGTCTGTTCGTCTGTTGCACCTCCGTCCAGGTAATCGAACAGGAACTGGGGCAACCGGGCGCGGGCCATTTCACGGTAGTCTTCAGCCGTAGCCGGGTAGGTAAGCTTCAACGTCATAGAGTTCAACCTCCGGCCACAATGGAGCGCACCGCTGCCCGGGCCGTCATGATGCACCCGGGCAGGAAGGTGCCTTCCAGGGAGCGTTTTCCGTTGGCGCCACCGCCACCAAAGCCTGCGGCCTCGCCCACACAGTACAGGCCTTCAACCGGCTTTCCATGGGCGTTGAGGATGCGACTCTGCAGATCGGTTTGCAGTCCGCCCAGGCTCTTTCGGGTGATCAGCTGCATGCGGATGACGATGTAGGGGCCGGCGCCCGGTTTCTGCAGGGGCGCCGGTTTGCAGGTGCGCAGCCGGTCTGGCTTCCATTCCCGGGCGTGCTGGATCATTCGGATCTGGGCATCGTTATGCAGGCTGGTGCCGCTGGCGAAATTGGCATCAAAGGCATCGGCAGTGGCCTGGAGCGTGCCCGGGTTGATGTCGTGGGAACAGGTCAGCGCGTTCATCTTGTCGGCCAGATCGGCGAGGTTGTCCGCCACCAGGAAGTCCCGGCTTTCGTGCTGCATCTGGCGCACCAGATTATGGTTGCCCAGCAACAGCTCTTTCACGAACAGCGTAAACTGTTTGTCCCGAATGCGGGCGTTGTGTTCGGCGCCGGAAATGGCAAATTCCTTGGCGGCAATGCGCCAGTTCAGCAGGTGCCAGGTCCAGGGTTTTTCCTGTTCTGCCACCCGCTGACACAGCCAGTGGGTATCGAAGCCGGTCACCAGGGGTTCCGGGCCGATACGCTCGCCCCGGTGGTTCAGCCACAGGGAGGATTTGCAGGGAATGGTGGAAAGGCCGTGGCCGGGAAAGTGCGGGTACGGATGCGGGAAGCCGGCCGCGTAATTCCACATTTCGCCGGCGTGGGTAATCTTACCCCCGAGGGTGTCGGCCACCCAGTGATGCATGTGGCCGTCGGCATAGGGGTGAGCACCGTTCAACATGCGGGTTGGTTGTGGGCGGTCAACCGGCCAGTTGGCGCGGCATTCCTTGTGGCTGCCGTTGATACCGCCGGTGGCCAGAACCACGGCCGTCGCAGCCAGGCGGACTTCCTCCCCGGTGGCCTCGTTGATGGCCAGGGCGCCGCTCACTTTGCCAGCTTCGTGATCCAGTTCGATGATGCGGTGCTGGTGCAGCAGGGTAAGTTTGCCGCTGGTGTTCTCCCGGTGCAGCGCCGTCACCAGGCAACGGACCAGTTCCCGGGCAGTGCCCCAGACCACATGATAACGGGGCAGTCGGTTGCCATCGCCGAAACGGCCACGTTCGACCCAGTTTACCGCCGGCAGGAATTTGATGCCCTCCTCGCTGAGCCAGTCGTACACCTCGGTGCGGGAATGCTCCACGTAGTACCGGGCCCACTGCAGGGGCAATTCATCGTCGGGGGCCAGCTCGCCAAAGCTGAGCCAGTCGCCCAGGGCAACCTCCGGTGTGTCGGCAATCCTCATGCGCTTTTGCAGTGGCGTTCCCACCAGCATCATACCGCCAAAGGCCCACAGTGCCAGGCCACCCATACGCTCCGGGGTATCCCGATCTGCCAGGGTTACCGACTTGCCAGCGCGCAAACCTTCAAGTGCCGCGACAATGCCAGCCAACCCGCCGCCGACCACCAGAATGTCTGAGGAAATTACCTTGGCCATAATGCGCATCCGACTCGATAGCAATGAGTTGTCAGCCCTAAAGATATACCGGTACCATCGCTTTAAAATTGACTTTAGAGGCCAGTAAAATTGACATTAGAGGCCACGGTTTCCATCGGCTGGGTAAATACCGTTATCGCGGCAGCGCAAAGGCTGTCTGTGGCTGAGAGTACCTTGCTGACAACAGCCGGTATTCCGGAGGCTGCCGGCACCCGGGAACGCTGGCCCATTGATGACATCACGCGGCTCTGGCATGCAGCAGAGCGCTGTACTGGCGATCCCGGTTTTGGCCTGAAGGTGGGGGCCGAGTTCACCCCGATGAGCATCAGTAGTGTGGGCTTCGCGCTGCAATCTGCAGCTACCCTGCGCGAAGCCATTGTGATGGTGCAGCGCTTCCAGCGGCTGATCTCCGATGGCGGGCGCTTCCAGATTCTGGCAGGCCATTCCGCCACCTGGCTGGTTTACCATCCCCGGCAGGGAAAACTGGCCTTCAGCCCGCATCAGATTGAGGCCGTGCTGGCTGCGGTAGTCGGGTTTGCCAGTTGGGTAACCGGCACCCGCATGCAGCCTTCACGGGTTCAGTTCAGCCAGCCCCGGCTCGGGCCCCTGGCGGGATACCAGTCGGTGTTCAACTGCCCGGTGGAATTCGATCAGGCGTTCAGCGGTGTGCTGATAGACAATGCCGTTCTGGACCAGCCCCTGCCCCAGGCAGATCCGGAACTCGCGCAGGTGCACGAACGCTACACCACCGCCCGGCTTGCCGCGCTGTCCATTAACAGCGCCTCGGTGCCAGAGATTCGGAGATGGCTGGTGGCCCGCCTGGGCCCGACCCTTCCCCGTAGAGCCGAGGCAGCCGGGGCGTTGGGTATCAGCGAACGGACGCTGGCGCGGCGGCTGCGGGAACAGGGTCAGACTTTCGATGCCCTACTGGATGACGTGCGCCGGGAAAAAGCCCTTCAGGCGGTCGCCGACACCACGATTACCCTGCCGGAAATAGCCGAGGCACTGGGCTTTGCTGAAGTGAGTACCTTCTACCGGGCCTTCCGCCGCTGGACCGGATTGCCGCCGGTTCGCTGGCGCAAAGCCATACTTCGCTGACGGCTCCCATGTTGTGCTGACATTGGCGCCACTTGAGGCGGCTCGCAGCGGCTAATTCCCGGTCACCAGGGCAGCTCCTCACCATTGCTGTGCCAGAAGGACCCGGTATTCTCCAGGTTAAGCCCCTCAATGCGCGCAGCCAGGCCTTTGGCGGATTCTTCCGGCGTAATCAGACCGCCAAAGTTCACCATGCGGGTCTTCACGTAGCCTGGATGCAGCTGTGCCACTGCGATCCCGTGGGGCTTCAGATCCATGGCGAGGGATTTGCCAAAGGCGTTCAATGCCGCTTTTGAAGCGCGGTACCCGTAGCGCCCACCGGAATCGTTGTCCGCAATAGAGCCCATGCGGCTGGTGATGTTGGCAATCTTGCCGCCGGAAGGGATCTGCGACACCAACGCCTCGGCAACCCTCAACGGCGCGTAGGCATTGATTTCCATCTGGGTGCGGATGGAATCGAAATCGATGCTGCCCAGCTTTTCATCCTGCAGCAGGCCGGCGTTGTTGATCAGCAGATCGATGGTTTGCCCGGCCAGCTCTTCGGTGAGCTTCCGGATGCCTGCGTCAGTCGTGACGTCAACGCCATCGATCACCCTGGCTGCAACCTCCTCAAGCTCGCTGGAGGATTGCCGACAAACGCCGATCACCGCCCAGCCTTCGGCGGCATAATGGCGGGCAAGCTCCAGGCCGATGCCGCGATTGGCGCCGGTAATAATTACAGTTTTGTTGTCTGGCATGGAAACCTCCTTTGCTTTGGTAAAGACTTACGGATACGAAAAAAACAGGGTGAAGTTCAACACCTGACGCCACCGGGGGCAGATAAACACGATGATTACCGATGACCAATGGATTGGGCAAATCTATCAGCAACAGTCGCGCCGGGTGCTCTCCACCCTGATCCGGTTGCTCGGTGACTTCTCACTCGCTGAGGAGTCCATGCAGGAGGCATTCGCTGCCGCCGTGCGACAATGGCCCGCCGAAGGCATACCAGAGAATCCGACGGCCTGGCTCATTCGCACCGGTCATCGCCGGGGTATTGACCAGATTCGACGGGCCCGGACCGCACACAGCTATGCCCACTTCGTCAGTGAGTCGTACCCGGATGTCACGGAACCTAATGAACAGACCATCGATGATGATCAGCTCCGGCTGCTGTTTACCTGCTGCCACCCGGCACTGTCCCTGGAGGCGCGGATCGCCCTTACACTGCGTGAGATGTGTGGACTGACCACCGAGCAGGTTGCCAGTGGGCTCTTGCAGAAACCGGCGACTCTGGCCCAGCGGATCGTGCGCGCCAAGCGGAAGATTCGTGATGCCGGCATCCCCTATGAAGTGCCCGAGTCGCGAGAATTGCCCGAGAGACTGCCCGGCGTTCTTCGGGTTATCTATCTGGTATTCAATGAAGGCTATTCCCGTAGCGATGGCGACGACATGCTCGACGCTCACCTGTCGGCGGAGGCCATTCGCCTGGCTGAGGTATTGGCGAGACTGCTTCCTGAAGGCGAAGTGTTCGGTTTGCTCGCGCTGATGCTGATGCAGAATTCAAGACAGACAGCGAGGCAGGATGAGGATGGCAATCTGATCACTCTGGAAAAGCAGGATCGCTCACTGTGGGACCGGGCCAGTATAGACTCAGGTTTTCAGTGGCTGGAGGCCGCTCTGGCCCGCACACCCACCGGGCCTTACACCCTTCAGGCTTCAATAGCAGCTGTCCATGCCGCTGCTGAGGAAGCAGGCAAAACAGACTGGGCCCGAATAGTGCGTCTTTACGATGCGCTCTATAAGCAGCAGCCATCTCCGGTGATTGCGCTCAACCGCGCGGTGGCCATTGCCATGAGAGACACTCCGGCGGATGGTCTGAGACACCTCGAAGTGCTTATGAGCCAGAAGGCCATGGCTGACTACCACCTGTTCCACGCTGCGCGCGCAGACCTGCTGCGTCGGGAAGGCCATATAGAAGAGGCGAGACAGTCCTACGAGCGTGCTCTCGCACTCGTATCCCAGGGGCCCGAGCGGCGATTTCTGGAGCGCAGACTGGCGGAGCTTACGGAATCCTCCTGATTTTTCCTTGCCCTGTCGATTTTCGGCTGCGCCATACGACTTCCTATCAGGAACACCACACAAAACGGAGGAGCGCCCATGAAATACGTAGCCCTGGTGTATTACCAGGAAAGCATTATCAACGCCATGACAGAACAGGAATGGCACGATCTCAACCAGGAATGTGTGGCTGGGGTGGAACGGTTGACCCAACTGGGCAACTTCATTACTGGCCAGCCACTCCATCCGGTGGACACCGCAACAACAGTACGAGTCCGTGACAACGAAGTGTTGGTTTCCGATGGTCCGTTCGCCGAGACCAAGGAACAGCTGGCTGGCTTCTACCTGCTGGAGGCGCATGATCTGAACGAGGCTGTGCAGCTCGCCAGCCGGATCCCGCCGGCCCGCTTTGGCAGCATCGAAGTGCGGCCGGCGAGGGAACTGCCCCCAAAAGATCGAAGACGAGAAACCCCATGAGCTATGTCGACGGGTTGGTTGCAGCTGTACCAACCGTCAACAAGGAGGAACACACCGAGTACGCCGGCGATGACACCCTTCCTGGCGGACATGACGTGCACGGTAACGGTATCGGGACAGTTTCCTGTTGAGCAGAGCGGGAGCAACCAGTAACCTGCTGTTCAGACACTATAGCCCCGGGGCCCCATGACGCCTGATTCCCACCAGCTCCCAGACAAAGCCAGCCCCGGGCAGAACCCGCAGCCGCCGTCAGAAACAACTGAGCGGGTCACCGAGCTGATTCACCGTGTGGCCAAAAAAGACCGCCAGGCCTTCGCCCTGCTCTACCAGGCTACTGCCCCGAAACTTCTGGGCACCGTGGTACGTATCCTCAAAGACAGAGGCTGGGCAGAAGATGTTCTTCAGGACAGTTACCTGAAGATCTGGCAGAAGGCCGAGCAGTTTGATTACGGCAAGTCCTCGCCGATCACCTGGCTGGTGTCAATTGCCCGGAACAGCGCCATTGATGAGCTACGCAAACACCCTGTCGGACGTACCACAACCAGTGACGAACTGGACGAAATGGCGGGCAGGCAGGCAACGGCCCAGGAACAACTGGAAGACCAACGAGCGGAAAATCAACTGAATCACTGCATCGACCAACTGGAAAAAGACCGCCAGGACATGGTACGCCTCGCCTACCTCAATGGCTGGTCCCGGGAAGAACTGGCAAGCCAGTTCGAGCAGCCGGTGAACACGGTGAAAACCTGGCTACACCGCGCCCTGAAACAGATCAAAAGGTGCCTGGAATCATGACAGAACGTGACGACCTGGACATGCTGGTTGCAGAGTTCGTTCTGGGCACCTTGCCAGCCTCGGAACGGCAGTATGTTGAAACCCGGCGCCGCGAGGATCCCGAGGTGGAGGCCCTGATTCTGCAATGGCAAGAGCGGCTGGGGAGACTGGCTGATGAAACCGAGCCCGTGGAACCTTCCCCGGACATGTTCTCGAGAATCGAAAACGCTCTGGATCGCCTTGAATCGACGCCCCGTGAGGCTGCCAGTGCACCCACGGTGGTGGCACTGCGCAGTCAGCTGAACCGCTGGCGCTGGAGTACTGCAATTGCTTCGGCCGCAGCCCTCGTACTGGTCGCAATTCTGGCGTTCCAGCCGGCCCCGACGCCAGAGCCGCAATCCTTTGTGGCGGTGTTCCAGCACAACGACGAGCAGCCGGCATTCCTGCTTACTGTCGACCTGAAACAGCGCCAGCTCAATATCCGCCCGGTGACCGCCGAGCCCCGGCCTGGCAAATCCTATCAGCTGTGGATCAAGGCTGACGAGCTGGGCCCGCAACCACAGTCGGTCGGCGTGCTGAGCAACGATTTCAAACTTGATGAAGGGGCGCTGAGCAACTACGACCCGGCTCTGCTCAAAGAAGCCACGTTCGGCATCAGCGTTGAACCCGAAGGTGGCTCACCGACTGGCCAACCAACCGGCCCGGCGATTCACGGATATCTCTACCCCACCACCGAGCGCACCCCCTAGCCGGGGCCATCAAAAAAATCAGACGTGCCTGAAACTTTGCGAATAAGTGCCCGTAGCTGCTGTTAACCCGTCCAAAACTGATTGAACGGACGGGCAACACTGACAGCAAGGAGAACACAATGAACAAGCACGCAAAAACGTCTGCACTTATGGCTGCACTGCTTTCCGGCGCTTTCATGACCGGTTCCGCACTGGCGGGTGAACACAAAGCCGGGGTCTGGGCCAACGATCAGTCAGTTGCCAACGGCGTTGTTTCGGCCGGAAAAGTGGTTGCCGAACAGAATGGCTGGCTGGTGGTGCACCGCACGGACCGAGCCATGAAGCCCGGCCCGGTGGTGGGTCATGCGCCCTTGCGCAAAGGCATGAACATGGACGTAGCGGCCATCCTGAGCGACGAGGTGAGGTCCGGCGGCATGCTGATGCTCATGGTTCACAGCGAAGACGGCGGCATGAAGACCGGTGCCTTTGAATACACATTGGGTGCCAAGGAAGACGGCCCGATCAAGAAGGATGGAAAATTGGTGATGACAACCATTACGGCAAAATAGTCGCTGACATCATTGCTGGCTGCGACGTATCCAGCGTACGCAGCCAGCACTGCTGAAAACACAAATGGACAAGCATTCACTCACAACATTCCAGCAGTCGCTTTGCATGCTCCCGTAAGGCATCTTTAAGACCGGCAGGATTGAGGATGGTAAACCGGAACGGGAGCTGCAACCGGCAAGCTCTGGGTATATTCGATGAGGAGGTTCCATGCTCTGCTTCTGCTACGGCTCCAACATGTCACAACAGAGACTCCAGGCCCGGGTTCCCTCTGCCCGGTTTGTGGCCGTGGCAGAGCTACCCTCCCATCGACTTCGCTTCCATAAATCCGCCGGGGATGGCTCCGCCAAATGCGACGCAGAGGAAACCGGCAATCCGGCCGATCGGGTGACTGGTGTGGTTTACGAGATTGCCGATGCAGAAAAGGCTGACCTTGACCGACATGAGGCATTGGGATTTGGCTACGATGAAAAGCAGGTAGAGCTGCGAACCGAGAGAGGCGGACTTCAGGCCTGGATGTATTTCGCCACGCGCATCAATAAGGCATTAAAACCCTTTCATTGGTACAAAGACCACGTCCTCATCGGCGCCCGGGAAAACGGGCTACCGGCCGGGTACATTGCGCAGATCGAAGCCGTTGAGTCCATCGACGATCCCAAACCTGAACGGCATGAACGCGAACTATCTATTTACAGTCATTCCAGGGCCAGCCGGTGACTCAAACCCCCAACCGGTCACGCAATGCATAATACCAGGCACCCATTGCCGTCAAAGGTACCCGGAAGGTCCGGCCTCCCGGAAACGGGTAATGCGGCAGGCTGGCGAACGCATCGAACCGTTCGGCTTGGCCCTGAACGGCCATGGCCAGCGCCCTGCCCGCCACGTGGGTAAATGTGACGCCGTGCCCGGAGCAACCCTGGGAGTAAAACACGTTGTCCTGCAGGCGGCCCATTTGCGGCAGCCGGGACAGGGTGAGCAGGAAATTCCCGGTCCAGGCGTAGTCTATTCTGACTCCCGCCAGCTCCGGGAAGGTTTTCAGCATGTGAGGGCGGATCAGCCGTTCGATATTGGCCGGATCACGGGCACCGTAGGTCACACCGCCGCCATAGATCAGGCGCTTGTCGCCGGAGAGGCGGAAGTAGTCCAGCAGGTAGTTGCAGTCTTCCACGCAGTTATCTTCTGGCAGCAGTCGTTTGGCAGTGGCTTCGTCCAGTGGTTCCGTGGTAATGATCTGTGAACCGCAGGGCATGGATTTGGCGTCCAGTTCAGGTACCAGCCCGCCCAGGTAGGCGTTGCCCGCCAGCACTACGAACTGCGCCCTCACCTCTCCTTCTCTGGTTTTCACGGTTGCCGGCTGGCCGGGAAGAATCTGCGTGACTTCCGAATGTTCGTGGATCACCCCACCCCGGGACTCCAACGCAGCCGCTTCGCCCAGCGCCAGGTTCAGTGGATGGATGTGGCCGCCCGTGTGGTCGATGGCTCCGCCCACGTAGCGGTCGGTGCCGACTCGGGCGCGGATGGCTTTTTCGTCCAGCAATTCCAGCTTGTCATACCCGAACCGCCGCCACAGGCCCTGCTGGGCTTCGAGATGTTTGAGTTGGTGCGCGTTCATGGCGGCAAAAATGCCACCCTCTTTCAAATCACACTTTATGCTGTAATCCCGCACCCTCCTCCGGATAATCTGGCTGCCTTCAAAGGCCATCTCCGCCAGCAGGCGCAGATGGTCCGGCGTGGTCTGGCGCTCAATGGTGTCCAAGTCCCGACTGAAACTGTTAACGATCTGGCCACCGTTCCGGCCGGAGGCACCCCAGCCCACGGTCGCCGCTTCCAGCACCACCACCCGGAAACCGGCTTCAGCCAGAAACAACGCGGTGGACAGACCGGTATAACCGGCACCCACCACGCACACATCAGCCTCACACTGGCCCTTCAGTGCAGGGCGTCTCGGCGCCGGATTGGCAGAAGCAGCATAATAGGAAGGAACCGTAGGGTACTGGGTCATAAGTTGGCGCCAAGCAGGGTGACAGACTGATCGGGTAACAATCAGACAGGCATTGGTGAGAGATAAAGAAACGGCACAAAACAGCGGCCGCCGAAGCAAGTCTATGCCAGGACCCGACATCCGTGAAGACACGTTCTTCTACCTATATCTGAGGCCGCGATTGGTTGTGCAAGTGCTGCTATGATTGGCCAATTCCCCTGCCTGCGAGACGGCCATGAATCAATCGACGCATTCCACCACACCCACTGACCAGGCCGGATGGCAGGCGATGGCAGATCAGCTCACTCTGGAGGGCCGGGCCTACATAAATGGCGCTTATCAGTGGGCCAGTAACAACGAGACATTCGTCTGCACTAGCCCGGTGAACGGCAGGGAACTGGCTCAAATCGCCAGTTGCGACCAGGCCGATGCCGAGCTTGCTGTTGCTGCTGCCAGGCAAGCCTTCGAAAACGGCATCTGGAGCCACCTTCCTCCCACCAGGCGCAAGGCCGTTCTGCTTCGTTTCGCAGACCTGATCGACGCCCATGGTGACGAACTCGCCCTGCTGGAAACTCTGGACATGGGCAAACCCATCGGCCATGCCCGGACCATCGATATACCGGCTACCGCACGCGCGATCCGCTGGACTGCAGAGGCCATCGACAAAGTGTATGGCGAACTGGCCGCTACACCCCACGACCAGATCGGCATGATTTCCCGGGAACCTATCGGTGTCGTTGCGGCCATCGTGCCCTGGAACTTCCCGATGATCATGGCCTCCTGGAAAATTGCACCGGCCCTGGCCGCCGGAAATTCGGTCATTCTCAAGCCCTCCGAGAAATCTCCGCTTACCGCCATTCGTCTGGCGGCACTGGCGCAGGAAGCAGGTATACCCGCTGGCGTGTTCAACGTGCTGCCCGGCTATGGCCACACCGTGGGCAAGGCCCTGGCCCTGCACATGGACGTTGATTGTCTGGTATTCACTGGCTCCACCAACGTGGCCAAGCAACTGATGATCTATGCAGGCCAGTCCAACATGAAACGGGTGTGGCTGGAGGCCGGCGGCAAGAGCCCCAACATCGTCTTTGCAGATGCACCGAACCTGAAAAAGGCCGCTGCCGAAGCCGCCAGTGCCATTGCCTTCAACCAGGGTGAAGTGTGCACCGCCGGCAGCCGGCTGTTGGTAGAGGAAAGCATCCGCGCCGAGTTCCTTGGCCTGATTCGTGAGGCTCTGACAACCTGGCGCCCCGGCCACCCCCTCGACCCGGCAACGACCTGTGGTGCGATTGTCGATCAGGCCCAACTGGACCGCATCATCGAGTATATCGGTATCGGCAAGTCCGAAGGGGCGACTCTGGTGGCGGGCGGCAAACAGGTGATGGAAGAGACCGGTGGCTTATTTGTTCAGCCTACGGTATTTGATGGGGTGAATAACCGGATGCGCATTGCATCAGAGGAAATCTTCGGGCCGGTGCTGTCGGTGATCGGTTTTAGCACTGCCGAGGAAGCCATAAACATTGCCAACGATTCCATTTATGGCCTGGCAGCGGCGGTGTGGACGTCCAACATCAACACCGCCCATAAGGTCGCCAAGGCGCTCAGAGCTGGCAGCGTCTGGATCAACCATTACGACGGCGGTGACATGACCGCGCCCTTTGGCGGGTTCAAGCAGTCCGGCAATGGCCGTGACAAGTCTCTGCACGCTTTCGATAAGTACACCGAAATCAAGGCCACCTGGCTGGTGATTGAATAGCCCCCTATATGAAAAGGCGCCTTGCAGGCGCCTTTGATCACTGCGGGTTGATCGTTTAAACCGTATGCAGATACCAGAGGTACTCGAGATCCGAGATCGTCATCTCGAACTCGTTCAGCTCGTGCTCCTTACAGGCCACGAACACATCCAGGAACTGGCTGCCGAGATAGTCCACCATTACGGTTGACTGCCCCAGCTCCCGCAGGGCATCCCGCAGGTTATTCACCAGCGTTGCTTCGTGCTGCTCGTGGGCATTGCCCACGGTCACCGGTGGCGGCTCAATCCTGTTGGAAATGCCGTAATGAATACCTGCCAGCACTGCGGCCATCAACAGATAGGGATTAGCATCAGCACCGGCAACACGGTGTTCAATCCGCAGTGCATCAGGATCTCCGCCCGGCAGGCGCAGTGACGCGGTGCGATTGTCCACACCCCAGGTTGCTGCGCTGGGCACGTAATATTCCGGGCTGAACCGGCGGTAGGAATTGATGTTGGGGCAGAACAACGCCATGGCATCATTCATGGTGGCGATCAGCCCACCCACCGCCCACCGCAGCATATCGTTGGGTTGTTCGGCATCGCCGGCGAAAATGTTGCGCCCTTCGCTGTCTACCAGACTTACATGCAGGTGCATACCACTGCCCGCCTGGCTGTGGTAGGGCTTCGCCATGAACGTGGTGTCCATCTCATGATCGTAAGCCATGTTCTTGATCAGGCGCTTGAGCAGAGTGGCATGGTCACAGGCGCGCACGGCGTCGTCCACGTAATGCAGGTTTACCTCAAACTGGCCAGGGGCGGATTCCGCCACCAGCGCATCGGCCGGCAATTCCTGCTCATGAGCCGCATCCAGAACATCCGCCAGGAATTCTGCATACTCATCCAGATCATCGATTGAATAGGCCTGGGTACCCGCCGGGCGTTTCCCCGAAATGGGCGACTTCGGAGGCTGTGGCCGGCCAGCGAGGTTCTCCTGATCAATCAGGTAGAACTCCAGCTCAAAGGCGGCAACCGGCGTCAGACCCAGTTCCTCAAAGCGCTTGACGATGTTCTGCAGCACCACGCGCGGATCTGCAAAAAACGGTGTTTCGCGATCCAGCTCATACATGGTCAGCAAGAGCTGGGCGGTGGGGCGTTTCTGCCAGGGCTCCATGGTGAGGGTGCTTTCAATGGGGAGGCAGACCCGGTCCGCTTCGCCGATATCCAGGCCCAGGCCGGTTTCCTCCACTGTGGTGCCCTGGATATTCAGGGCAAAGATGGACGCCGGCATGGCAACGCCGCGCTCAAACACCTTGGCCACCGCAGACGGGTCCACCCGCTTGCCACGAACAATGCCATTCATATCCGGAATCAGCAGATCAACGAACTGCAGTTCGGGGTGCGCCTGAAGGAACGCCTCAGCGCTCGCATAACCAGAACCCATAGGGAAAGCCTTCCACAAACTCTGACAGGCCTGTGGCGAGGGGGCCGGCACAGGGGGTCTTAACGCTCCTTTATCCAGTTTTTCGGAGCATTTTGCAAGATAGGCATATACCGTATCAGGCGGTGATTTTGGTATTTGCCATCGGAAGTGGGGGATGGGCTGTACTGGGCGGAAAAATCATAGAGGAAAGCTTCGATAGGATGTAAGGTTCATAGCTGTCATTGAACCCACATTCACTGTCGTTACAGGGAGAAAGCCCCCATGAAAGCCGCAGTCGGCCTATCAATATTTCTGATGGCGTTCAGCCTCAATAGCCGGGCTCAGGAGATCGATTACGATAAGCGCAACACGCATATTTTCTGCTCGTCCCACCTGGCAGTCATCAGTGAATCGTTCGACGGGAAAGGAAAGGAGCACCAGGCTCTGGCCTACCTGTCCAACATGCATCGCAATGAGGCCAGAAAATTGGGTGCCACGAAAAAGCACTTTGAAGACGTCACGGATTATCTGAAAGCAGTTCGCGGTAACAACAAGCAGAAATGGGACAGGCTTTCCTCCCGGAGCAAGAAGGTCTGCCTGCCCAACTCCTGATGTCGCACTAGCTTGTATGCCTTTTGCTCAGATACATGTTCGCGTCGGCCTTGCTCAGTAACTCCCGCGCCGTTGCCCCGTCTTCCGGGTACAACGCGGTGCCGATACTGCATGAAACATGAAAGGCCTTGCCTTCCAGGTTCATCGGCAATGACATGAGTTCACGAAACTTGGCTACCGCTGTCTCGATCGAGGCACGGCCATGAACATCGGTCAGAAGCACCGTGAATTCGTCGCCCCCCATTCGGGCAACGGTGTCCGTCTCCCGCGTACAACCTTCCAGCCTGCGTGCCATTTCAATGAGCATCTGATCCCCTGTTTCGTGCCCTTTGGTATCGTTGATCTTTTTGAAGCCATTGAGGTCAAGGTACAACAACGCCAGCCGGCCTTCGTTCCTGGTGGCCGAACGCAGAGCAGTTTCCAGGCGGTCGTAGAACAATGAGCGGTTGGTCAAACCGGTCAGCGCGTCGTGGTGCGCCATGAACCGCAAGCGTTCTTCCGCCCGCTTGCGCTCAACGACCGTTGCAAGCTGGGTGGCTACAAACTGCAGCAGTTCCCGGTCCGCTTCACGGTAGCGAATACCCGGTAACGGGCTTTCTATAACCAGAGCACCAAGAACGGCATCCGGCGATATCAGGGGAACCCCCAGCCAATCCGCATCTTCGGGCTTTGGCGGGGTTATCAGGCCCATCCCCTGGTGCGCCGGATCGCGGGATGCCATGCAAGCCTGCCCCGTTCTGATAACCTCCGCAATGGCAGTTCCTGCATCTTTGGGCTTCTCTGTCCAATCATTTTCCTGGTTCGCGGACCAGTCCGGAATGCTGAGCACGCCTTTCTCAGCATCGTGGAATGCCAGGTACAGATCCGATTCCGGAAAAAGCTCGCCGATGACTTCACGCACACCATCGCAAAGGGCGCGGAGTGTTTCCGCCGCATGCGCGGCTTCGGAGATTCGATAAAGCGCGTTTCGTGTCTGGTCCGCCTGGCGCAACGCCGTAACATCCCGCGCCACGGCAATCCTTAACCGCTCCTCCTCCGACCATCGGGCTGACCACAGAATATGCACCACACTGCCATCTTTATGCAGATAGCGGTTTCTGAAATCGGTGTGGGATTTACCACTCATAACGCTGTTGGCTGCCGCGAGGGTGCGCTCCAGATCGTCGGGGTGAATATAATCCAGAATCCGAGTGCCGATCATCTCGTCGGCGGAATATCCAAGCAGGGGTTGGCAGGCGTCACTGACAAACACGATTTGCCCGAATTCATCGACCACGAACACCGTGTCGAGCAACAGGTGGATCAGCTTGGGATAGAGTGCCTTGAAATCGATGGTCACGAACCGTCTCCTTTCACACCCAATCGGTCCAGGTACAGGTGAAGGTCGGCCTCGCTCATATCTACATATTCCAGCACCCGCCCGTACAGCATGGCAGTGGGGACGTTACGGCCGTTCAGTTCCCGCTGGGTCTCATGAACAACATAGAGGACGATACGCTCGGTGCGCGTGAGGCCATCGCGGACATCCGGAATGACTTCCAGGAGGGTATTCAGGGAGTCTGGATCAGACATTGTGTACTCGGCGTAGAGATCGGACCGGTACATAGTAGCAGTCTGGCAGCGGCAGCCACAGAGGCACGCCGCTGCGTTTCATCCTCGTTCAGATCTGCTTGTAAACAACCTCCGACAGCCGGCTACGGTTGCCATCGGTATCCAGGGTGCGGATAGCGAAATACCAGGTACCTTCGGTGAGCTCGTCGACCAGCAATTGGTCCACAGAGGCATCGCCAATGGCCAGGCTCTGATCGAGGGTTTCTGCACTGGAACCGTAAACTACTTCGAAACCGGCGATCTCGCCCATGGCCAGGCTTTCACCGTTCTCCCGGGTCAGCGGCGCGGTCCAGCTCAACAAGGCCGCATTAACGGGAATGGTCTCTTCCGGGAGAGGCTCAGTAGCCGGCGGTTCAGTGGTTCCTGTCACTGTTCCGGAATCGACTACCGTGCCAGCGGTCGTGTCGCTGTCCGCGTTCACATCTGCAATGGTCTTGAAGCGCTGTACATTGCGGTTCTCAACCACCGCCAGTTTCTGGCTGATGATGCTTGAGTCTATGGTTAACTGGAGCTCGGAGGCCTGCAGTGCAGCAGCAGAAACAAGGTCCGCGAGTGCTACGTTAGTGCCATCACCCATTTCGCTGATCTGGCCCGTGGCACTGACCTGAGAGGTGAGGTTGTCCAGTACATCAGAAATGGAGTTCCACTGAACATTGTCGTTGACCAGAGCCAGGAAAGCGGCGTTAGCGATAGCGACCTGAATCGCGTCAGCGGAAACACCGGTCATGTTGTCAAGCTGGGTCACATCCGGCGGAGTGAGACGGAGCGCCCCGGCCGGAAGCCCAAACCAGTCTTCCACCGTTGTGTAGGCACTGGAGAGCGCATTCGGCGAAAGCCCGTTGGCACTTCGTTCCGCCAGGGTAACGGCCAGGTGCGTCAACGGAGTCAGGTTGACGGTTTCCATACTCAGATCGCCGGCGCCGCGAAGGCTGAAGTTGCTATCCAGTGCCATTGGCTGACCAAAGGCAACGGGCGCCGAGCCGGCTTGATCACACTGGGGAACAACGTCGCAGATCATGCGGGTGCTGCCATCGGCCTGGAGCTCCACCAGGGCCCAGCCTTCCGCCTTGCCACGAAGCTGCCATTCGTAACTGCCATCTTCAGCCGTACGCACGGGCTTTGCGGCCTGACGTTGCGGAGCGTAATTGCCGTCTTTATCCGCAATCAGGCGGTTGGCGACGACAAGGCCTTGCTGGATAACGCCCTTCATGGCGGCACCGGCAATCTGCACTGTTGGCTCGGTTGCGCCCTGGGATTGCGCCGATGTAGTGCTGTCATCAGTCGAAATGTCGAGACCACAGCCCGAAAGCAGAGCAACCGCCGGTAACATAAGCAGTCCTTGCTTCGAAAATTTCTTGCCGCGATATGACATCTTTTACACCATTTTATTGACGAATTCGGGCAGATCATACAGCGGCGATTTTCAGTGATATGCGGCTTGGTTCCGGATTTAACCGGCTGAATTCGTCAGGAAATTGGCGGTTACGGAGGGATACACCTTGAGATGGAAGGTTACATGGCAAGAGGGCTGAAATTTTCGGTTAACATTTTGTTTTGGCTAACCTTACTGAGACCTGGCCCCACCGTTGGACAACCCTGGGGCCAGCTGCCCGCAGAAGATGATTACAAATTAAAACAACGGTAATCCGGCACGGATAAGCACAACCACCCATTCCTGCATTCAAAATTTTTATAGCGCGTCGGGAGTTCTCATGCTAAATATCGGCCGAATACGGTAGGCTCCCCACCGCCGTTTCCAGGACAAGCCTCAAAGGAGTTGCCCCAAGGCGACCTTCCCTCAGCAGACCTGCACAACACCGCGTGCGTCCTGCACGTTTTGTATTAATCCCTTTTCAGTGAGGGAATTCAGCCAATGTTCAAGTTGTGTAAGCCACAGGCGCTGGCCGCCTCTGTTGCATTGTCTCTGTGTGCCTCTTCCGCTTTTGCCGCTGGAGAAGTACGTGTCTACAACTGGTCCGATTACATCGCCGAGGACACTCTGGCGAAGTTCACGGAAGAAACCGGCATCAAGGTGATCTACGACGTTTACGACAGTAACGAGATCCTGGAGGCCGCCCTGCTGTCCGGCCGTTCCGGCTATGACCTTGTTGTGCCCTCCAACCATTACGTCGCCAAGCAGATCTCTGCCAAGGCATTCGTGCCGCTGGATCACAGCAAACTGCCCAACATGGCGAACCTTAACCCGGATCTGATGGACGACCTCGAAAAGGTTGACCCGGGTAGCCAGTTCGCACTGCCCTACCTCTGGGGCACCAACGGCTATGGCTATAACGAAGGTCGCATCCGGGAAATCCTGGGTGACGACGCCCCCACCGATTCCTGGGCACTGGTGTTTGATCCGGAAGTAACCGGCAAACTGGCGGCGGGCGGTTGTGGCATTGCCATGCTGGATTCGGGTGAAGAAATGGTTCGTGCGGCCATGGCCTACACCGGCCTGGATCCGAACAGCAACAACGCTGACGACATCAAGAAAGGCGGCGAGGTGATCAAGGCGGTCCGTCCGAACATTACCTACTTCCACTCATCCCGCTACATTGGCGACCTGGCCAACGGTGACCTGTGCGTGGCCGCCGGGTACTCCGGCGACATCCTGCAGGCCGCAGCCCGCGCCGAAGAAGCCGGGAACGGCAACGTGATCCGCTACACCATTCCCAAAGAGGGTGCGGTGCTGTGGTTCGATATGATGACCATTCCGGCGGGCGCCCCTAACGTGGAAAACGCCCACAAGCTGATGAACTTCCTGATGCGTCCGGATATCATCGCAGACATCACCAACTACGTGTGGTACGCCAACCCCAACAAACCGGCCAACGAGTTCGTGGACCCGGAAATCCTGGGCGATACCAGCATCTACCCCACGGATGAGGTGATGAAGAAGCTGTATATCATGGAAGGCCGGCCCCAGGACGCTCAGCGCCTGATGACCCGTACCTGGACCAACGTGAAATCCGGTCGTTAAAAGGTGGAAAACGACAACAACACCTCCGCGC
Organism: Marinobacter sp.; assembly: GCF_048269445.1. Lineage (GTDB taxonomy): Bacteria > Pseudomonadota > Gammaproteobacteria > Pseudomonadales > Oleiphilaceae > Marinobacter. The sequence continues at coordinate 300,820 of NZ_JBLXIQ010000002.1, forward strand.
GAGCGGAGGTGTTACTCAGCATTCAGGGCATTTCCAAAAGCTTTGACGGTACGCTGGCGGTAGACAATGTCAGTCTGAACATCCACAGGGGCGAGATCTTCGCCCTGTTGGGCGGTTCCGGTTCGGGCAAGTCGACGTTGCTGCGCATGCTGGCAGGCTTTGAATCACCCAATGCCGGGCTCGTCATGCTGGATGGCCAGGACATTACTGCCCTGCCCCCGTACCTGCGCCCGACCAACATGATGTTCCAGTCCTACGCCCTGTTCCCTCATATGACGGTGGAACAGAACATCGCCTTGGGCCTGAAGCAGGATAAGCTGAGAAAAGACGAAATCCGGGATCGGGTGGCGGCCATGCTCAGGCTGGTCAAGATGGAACCCTACGCCAGACGCAAGCCACAGCAGCTGTCAGGCGGACAGCAGCAGCGCGTCGCCCTGGCCCGATCCCTTGCCAAGCGCCCTAAACTGCTGCTTCTGGACGAGCCCATGGGCGCGCTGGACAAGAAGCTGCGCACCGAAATGCAGCTGGAACTGGTGGAGATTCTGGAGAACGTGGGCGCCACCTGCCTGATGGTCACCCACGACCAGGAAGAAGCCATGACCATGGCCAGCCGGATTGCCATCATGGCCCAGGGCCGCATTGCCCAGATAGGCTCCCCCGTTGATATCTACGAAAGCCCGAACAGCCGCATGACGGCCGAGTTCATCGGTTCAGTGAATATCTTCGAAGCTAACATTCACGAAGACGAGGCCGACAGCGTTACGTTGACCAGTGATCTGTTGGACGCGCCGGTGTTCATTGACCGGGGGGTAAGCACCCCGGCGGAATCCACTGAAACCCTGATTGCCCTGCGGCCCGAGAAAATCTATCTGACCCCGGACAAGCCGGATGGCGAACACAACTGGAGCTGCGGCACGGTGGACAACATTGCTTATCTGGGCGACATCACCTCTTACTACGTGAAACTGGCGAGCGGCAAGCGTGTGCAGGCAACCATGGCGAACGTGGAGCGCCGCGGTGAGCGGCCCACCTGGGGTGACAGGGTGTTTGTATCCTGGGAAGCCTCCAGCCCCATTCTGCTCTGGAACTGAAACCATGAATCAGAAACGGCTTTCTGCCCTTCTGATCGAGCGGGTGCGTGCGCTGCTGTTCCATCGCCGGGTGGTGTTCGGCATTCCCTTCCTGTGGCTGTTGCTCTTCTTCCTCCTGCCTTTTGCGCTAGTGCTGAAGATCAGCCTGACCTCGGCGGTGATGGCCATCCCCCCATACGAGCCGGTTTTCCGGTGGATGGACAACACCCTCTCAGTGGTGGTGAACGTCGGAAACTATCTGTTCCTGATGTCAGACAGCCTGTATGTCGCCGCTTACTGGGGCTCGGTGAAAACCGCCTTTATAGCAACCGTGGCATGTTTGCTCATTGGCTACCCCATGGCTTATGCCATGGCCCGGGCGCCGAAGCACTGGCAACTGGTGTTGCTGCTGATGGTAATGCTGCCCTCCTGGACCTCCTTCCTGATCCGGGTCTATGCCTGGATGGGCATTCTCGGAAACCAGGGCCTGCTCAACACCTTTCTGATGTGGCTGGGATTGATTGAAGAACCTCTTAAGATGCTTAACACCAACTTCGCAGTGGTGCTGGGCATTGTCTATGCCTATCTGCCGTTCATGGTGCTGCCCATCTACACCAACCTGGTGAAGCTGGACGTGCGCCTGCTGGAAGCGGCCTCCGACCTCGGCTGCCGCAACATAACTACCTTCTGGACGATCACTCTGCCGCTGTCAAAGGCCGGCATTCTGGCCGGCTCCATGCTGGTCTTTATTCCGGCGGTGGGCGAGTTCGTGATTCCGGAACTGCTGGGCGGGCCGGATACCCTGATGATCGGAAAGGTCTTGTGGGAGGAGTTCTTCAACAACCGCGACTGGCCAGTAGCCTCGGCTCTGGCGATCGTGATGCTGGCGCTGCTGCTGGTACCCATCGTGCTGTTCCACCGGTTCCAGGCGCGGGAGATGGAAAAGCATGGTTAAATCCCGCCTATTCAGCTTTTCCAAAATCATGCTGGCGCTAGGCCTGGTGTTCTTGTACTTGCCGATGTTTGTACTGATCGTGTATTCGTTCAATGCGTCCCGGCTGGTCTCGGTGTGGGCCGGGTTTTCCACTCACTGGTATGGCGAGCTGCTCCGTGATGAGCAGATTCTGTCTGCGGTGTGGATGAGCCTGCGAATTGCCTTTTATTCCGCCAGCATGGCGATGTGTCTGGGTACCCTGTGTGCATTCGTAATAACCCGTTTCAAAAACATGCGCGGCCGCACCCTGCTATCGAGCATGATTACGGCGCCGCTGGTGATGCCCGAGGTGATCACCGGCCTGTCGCTGTTGCTGTTGTTTGTCCAGATGGCCCAAACCATTGGCTGGCCCACCGATCGTGGCATGGCGACTATCTGGATTGCCCATACCACCTTCTGCAGTGCCTATGTGGCGGTTGTGGTGTCAGCCCGCTTGCAGGAAGTGGATCGTTCCATTGAAGAGGCGGCCATGGATCTGGGCTGCACGCCCCTGAAAACCTTCTTTGTCATCACCCTGCCGGTGATTGCCCCGGCGCTGGTGTCGGGATGGCTGCTTGCCTTTACCCTGTCCCTGGATGATCTGGTGATTGCCAGCTTCGTGTCCGGCCCGGGCGCCACAACCTTGCCCATGGTGGTGTTCTCATCGGTTCGGATGGGGGTTTCCCCGAAAATTAACGCGCTGGCTGCGCTGATCATTCTGACCGTTTCCCTGATCGCGTTTATTGCCTGGTATCTGATGCGCAGGGCCGAACGCAAACGGCAACAGCCGGGCTGAAACAATGGAGACCATTAATGCGCCGGTCGACGGAACAAAAACAACAACGGCATAGTCCGCAGGGTCATCCAGGCCATGATCTGAAAATCATTCAGGTAACCGATCGAACAAAAACCACCGAGTACCTTTTAAGCTTTGCTATATTTTTTAGAGTTGCGGCCGGGTATTGAGTGAAAACGGCGCCCACCATGGATGGACACTTTTATGAATCCGCTTATTTCCGCTCGTTTTCTGTTTGCTATCAGCGTCACTGTCTTTTTGATTTCCGGGTGCAACTCAGGCCCGGAAGTACAAAGCATCAGCAAGGCGCCAGGCATTTCCGAAGCACCACAGAACCTTCTGGTCCTGGCCGTCAGTTCCAAAGAGCATAACCGGGCAATCATGGAGGCTGCGTTGGTGTCGCGCCTTGAATCTGCTGGATATAACGCGAAACAGTATGGCCCTGCTCCCTCGTTGCCCTGGGAGGACCCAACAGCACTTCGTGAGAAAGTGAAAGAGAGATTACAGACTCTGGATGCAGACGGGGTTTTAACGGTCTCGCTGGTGCGAAAAACCCGACAAGTTGCGCATGTCCCGAACCAGGTTGTTTTTAACCCCGTGACGACAAGTATGGGCACCCTGGCTTCCGTCACCTATATGGAAGCCATGACCATTCCCGCTCATTACGAGGAGTCCACCGAATACATTCTGCGGACAACACTGTTTGAGGCTGAATCAGGCCAGGCCATCTGGCAGATGTTTTCCCGCACCGTTAATCCGGAATCGCTGGAACAGGCAACCAGAGATTTTTCTCGGGCCGTTGTGCGAGAACTTCGAAAGTCCTTTAACAAATGAGCCAACGTATGACCATTCCCAAGGTTACCAAATTTGCTTCAGTGATTATGGGGCTGTCCCTGGCTGGCTGCTCTGCCCAGAACACTCTCTCGCTGGGTGTCGACGACCCCTGCGCCTCGCTCAAAGGTATCATCGCCGACTACCCTTCAGGGTTTGAGCAATACCGAGGCAGCGCCAGCGATTTCAGATCCGTTACGGTCTACTCCGCGACGGAACAGATCATACGAGGGCACTGTGAAATATGGGCCTGGGCGAATAACGACAGCGCCTATGTCTGTTCCGGCAATACACCTGATGACGAAGTTGCCACCACAAGATATGACGCGGCTGTCACATGGATGGACAACTGCCTTGGCGATGGCTGGCAAGCTCAGGAAAGCGAGAGAATACGGGATGGCGAAAACGCCGGAATGGTGACCAGATTCCGCTCTTTGGAGGCAGAAATGCCGAATGTGTCTGTCCACAAGGTGGCTTTTCGCCGCGATTCTGCGGTTTATGTTTACGTAGGAACACCAAGCCGGTTGGCCGAGTTCTAGAACGCAGGCTATTTTCCTGAAGCTCGATTGAAAAGGGCCACCCTCAGAGGTGGCCCTTTTCTTTTCCTCAGACAGGGCTGAATCAGCCCAGATTCTTCTTTACGAACTTCTGGATCTCACCAACGATACCGCTGCGGAACGCCAGTACCGTCAGCACAAAGATACCACCAAGAATCGGGTCTACCCAATCCCGCAGCGGACCCTGGGAGAGCTGATACTCGATATTAACCACGAAGGTTGCGCCCACAACGGGCCCGAGCAGGGTGCCCATGCCGCCTACCAGGGTCATCAGGATGACTTCACCGGACATGTGCCAGTGGGCGTCATTCAGGGAAGCCAACTGGAACACCACCGATTTCAGGGAGCCGGCAAGTCCTGCCAGCGCCGCCGAGATGACAAAGGCCAACACCTTGTAGCGATTTACGTTATAGCCCAGTGATATGGCCCGGGGCTCGTTCTGTTTTATCGCCTTTAACACCTGGCCGTAGGGGCTGCTTACAATCCGCTGGACCAGGAGATAGCAACCGAGGAACACTGCCAACACGAAATAATACAGGTTGTAATTGTCCGAGAGATCAACGAGACCAAACAGATGGCCCCTGGGAATACCATGCATCCCGTCTTCCCCGCCTGTGAATTCCGACTGGACCAGGAAAAAGAACACAAGCTGGGACAGCGCAAGGGTAACCATCGCAAAGTAGATCCCCTGCCGGCGAATCGATAACAGCGCGAACCCCAGGCCTAGCACTGTGGCTGCGGCGGTACCGGCGATAATGCCCATTTCAGTCGTCAGGCCGGAAAAGTTGCTCAGCAGATAACCGGTGGTGTAACCCCCTGTAGCAAGGAAAGCCGCATGGCCGAAAGACAGCAGGCCGGTAAAACCGAACAGCAGGTTAAAGGCCACTGCAAACAGTGCAAAACAAAGGATCTTCATCAGGAACACCGGATACATGACAAACGGTGCTGCGAGCAGAAGCAGCAGCAGAACACCGTTCAGTATCATCTTCTTCCGGTTGTCCGCGCTCTGCTGTTCCAGAATGGCCTTTTGGATATCGGTCTGATTGACAGGCTGAGTCATGGTTACGCCTCCTTACCAAACAAGCCACTGGGGCGGAACATCAGAACGATCACCATGACCAGGAAGATCACCGCGGATGAAGCAGGCGGATAGAAGGTCTTGGTCAGGCCTTCAATGACACCCATAAGAATGCCAGTGATAATCGCGCCACCGATGGAACCCATACCACCGATAACCACCACCGCAAAGACGGTTATAAGGATGTGAGACCCCATCACCGGCGTTACCGAATAGATGGGCGCAGCAAGAACCCCGGCGAACGCAGCTAGCATTACGCCAAAGCCATAGGTAAGGCTGACCAGTAACGGCACGTTGATACCAAACCCCTGCATCAGCTGTGAATCTTCGGTTCCGGCCCGCAGGTAGGCCCCAAGTTTGGTTTTTTCGATCATGTACCAGGTGCCGAAACAGACCAGCAACGCCATCACGATAACCCAGAGCCGGTAATAGGGCAGGAACATGAACCCAAGTTTCATTCCACCCTGGAACACGTCAGGCATAGCATAACGGAGCCCGGAAACCCCGTAGATATTCGTTAGCACCCCGCCTAAAAGCAGAGCTACACCAAAGGTGAGCAAGAGGCTGTAGATGTGATCCTGCCCCGCAATCCTCCGCAGCAGGAAGTATTCGATCAGCACACCGACCGCTCCCACCAGCAAGGGGGCAAGGAAAAGCGCGACCCAGTAATTGACGCCGAGGCTATCAAAGAGGATGACCGTGGACATGGCGCCCAGCATGTACATCGCACCATGGGCAAAGTTAATGATCTTGAGCAGGCCAAAGATAACTGCCAAGCCGAGGCTCAAGAGCGCATAAAACGCGCCATTAATGACCCCGATCAGAAGCTGACCAGCCAGCACAGCAAGGGGGACACCGAAAATCATGGACATGTTGCTCACTCCAAAAGCAGCGCAAACGTGATACCGGGGATCATCGTTGCGAGTTCCCGGGGCTGCCCGACCGGAAGGAAGGGAGCCCCGAAGATTACGCTCTTCTCTTTATTTGCTGGTTACCAGCGGGCACTTGCTCTCGGAGAGCGGGCGATAGGCTTCGTCTGCCGGGATAGTGCGGAGGATTTTGTAGAGATCCCACTCACCTGTGGACTCCTCTGGAGTTTTGACCTCTGCCAGGTACATGTCATGCACCATGCGGCCGTCGACACGAATCTTGCCGTTTTTGGCAAACATATCGTTGATCGGGGTATCCATCATTTGCTTGCGTACAGTCTGGGCGTCGTCGGAGCCGGTGGCTTCAACGGCTTTCAGGTACTGCATGGCGCTTGAGTAGATACCGGCGTGAACCATAGTCGGGCGCACACCGGTTTCTTCCATGAAGCGATCCGACCAGGCACGGGTCTCATCGTTCATGTCCCAGTACCAGCCAGTAGTCAGCTGGATACCCTGGGCTGCGTCTGCGCCCAATGCATGCACATCTGTCAGGAACAGCAACAGAGCTGCCAGGGTCTGTCCGGACTGGGTGACACCAAACTCACTGGCGGTGTTGATGGCGTTGGTGGTATCCGCACCGGCATTCGCCAGGGCGACCACATCGGCACCGGACGCCTGAGCCTGCAAAATAAAGGAGGAAAAGTCAGGTGTCGGGAACGGGTGCCGCAGGGTGCCGATGACTTCGCCACCGTTGGCCTCAACAACGCGGGTTACGTCTGCTTCCAGGGCGTGACCAAAGGCATAATCCGCAGTGAGGATATACCAGGTTTTGCCGCCTTCTTTGACCACCGCACTGGCGGTACCGTTCGCCAGTGGATATGTGTCGTACACATAGTGGATATGGTTAGGCGTGCAGTGCTCGTTGGTAATGCTGGAGGCTGCAGAGCCGGAAATGATACCCAGCTTGTCATTCTCTTCAAGAATGTCGCTCACCGCGATAGAAACTGAGGAAGCCACAAGACCGGCAACCAGATCGACGTTCTCATTCTCGACCCAGCGGCGCACTGTGCTGGAGGCCACATCCGGGCTGTTGCGGTCATCCGCGCTTACCACTTCGATTTTGGCACCGTTCACTTTTCCGCCGAAATCGGCAATGGCCATTTCCAGAGCCTTCATGCCATTAGGCCCGGCGAGATCACGATAGGTACCGGACATATCGGCCAGATAGCCAATTTTGACGGTGTCATTTGAAACGGCCGCCTGGGCGCCACCCACCATCATGGCTGTTGCAACGGCTGTTGTCAGAAGCTTTTTCATCATTGTCATTGTTGTTTCTCCGCTACTGTCTTGCGTTGGTTGTTCGGGTTGTTACTTTTTTTGGTTGTTGCTCTCTTCTATCCGGTGTTACACACCCAAATAGTCGTTCAGCAGCGACTGCTTGGCTTCAAGCTCGTCGGCGCTTATCTCTTCCACGATCTGACCGTGCTCCACAACGTAGTGGCGGTCGGCCAGGGGCGCGGCGAAATGGAAATTCTGCTCCACCAGCACAATGGTCAGGCCTTTGTTCTTGAGTTTGATCAGCACTTCCCCAAGCTTTTCAACAATGACCGGTGCCAGCCCCTCGGTGATTTCATCTAGCAACAACATGTTGGCGCCGGTCCGCAGAATGCGGGCCATGGCCAGCATCTGCTGTTCACCGCCGGACAGTTTCGTGCCCTGGCTGAAGCGACGCTCATAGAGGTTGGGGAACATGCTGTAAATCTCTTCCAGGCTCATGCCGCCGCTGCGCACTATCGGTGGCAGGGTCAGGTTCTCCTGGACGTTGAGTGCGGAAAAAATGCCCCGATGCTCGGGGCAATACCCGACACCCAACCTGGCAATATGGTGCGGCGCACAAGACATGGTCTCTTCGCCGTTGATCATGATCGAACCGGTGCGACGGCCGACCATGTTCATGATGGCCTTGAGCGTGGTACTGCGGCCAGCGCCGTTGCGCCCGAGCAGGGTGACCAGCTCGCCTCGGTTAACCACCAGATCAATGCCGTGGAGGATATGAGACTCACCGTAAAACGCATGCAGGCCGGAAACGCGCAGCTGTTCGTATTCTTTGTCGGGACGGTGGCTCATTCTGTTTTCTCCCGCTCCGCTGTAGCTTTATCGTTCGCGGTCCCCATGTAGACTTCGCGCACTCGGGGGTCGGCAGACACTTCGTTATACTCTCCCTCGGTCAGCACGGCCCCCTGGGCCAGCACCGTAATACGGTCGCACAGTTTGCTGACCACCCCGAGATTGTGTTCCACCATCAGTACCGTGCGGCCCTTGGCTGCCTTGCGAACAAGTTCAACCACACTGTCTACGTCTTCGCCACCCATGCCCTGGGTAGGCTCATCGAGAAGCAGCAATTCGGGTTCCATGGCCAGAGTGGTTGCCAGTTCCAATGCCCGCTTGCGGCCATAGGCCAGTTCCACGGTTGTGGTGTTAGCGAACTCTGTAAGCCCCACGGAATCCAGCAATTCCATGCAGCGCTGGTTCAGTTTGTTCAGCGAAGCACCGGACTTCCAGAAGCTGTAGGAATTGTTTTCTGCGGTTTGCAGGGCAACCCGAATGTTTTCCAGTGCCGTCATGTGAGGAAACACCGCGGAAATCTGGAATGAGCGGACAATGCCCTTGCGGGCAATGGCAGCCGATTTCAGAGGTGTGATGTCTTGACCCTTGAACAGGATCTGGCCCCGAGTCGGAATCAGGAACTTGGTGAGCAGATTGAAGACCGTGGTCTTGCCGGCGCCGTTGGGGCCTATCAGGGCATGAATATGGCCTTTACGAATCTTCAGATTCACGTCGTCGACCGCAACAAAGCCCTTGAATTCCTTGACAAGGTTACGAGTCTCCAGAACGTACTGTTCACTCATGAGCCAATCTACCTTTGTTATTGTTGTACATGTCATCTATATCACAGATTAGATTGACGTATACGTAAACGTCAACAGTTAATTCTGTTTTTCAGTTCAATCTCGCTACACAAAAAGTCGTAGATCAACGCCACCACCTGGTCCGTTTTTTCCAGATGGGGCGAGTGGCCAGTGCCCTCGAGAAAGACTTCGCGGGCGCTGGCGCCTATGCCGGCTACGATGTCGGTAACCTGTTCGGGCACTCCATATTCATCGTTTTCCCCCTGAATGATCATAGCCGGACATTCGATTGCCGCCAGCCAACCGCTGAAATCCATCGCCGCATGGAACCCTTCGTCACGCCAAACCGTTTGCCAGGCGTTGAACAGATCGTCGGTGCGATGGCCGTGATAACGCTCCAGGCGTTCACGGATATCAGTGTCCCGGTAACGGATGGCCATTTCTTCCAGGCCCGCCAGGGTCAGGTGGTCGGCATAGATATGGGCCGCCATGGTGACGAGCGCCTGTACGCGGCTCCCCATCGCGCCGGCTGTTATTAAAGCAATGGACCCGCCATCGCTGTGGCCGATCAGCACCACCCTCTCAATGCCGAGCTCGTCCAGAAGGCGTGGCAACCAGACAGAACCTTCCTCTTCCTGAAAGTCATAGGGACGCGGCAAAACCTCGTCGGTGGAGTGACCATAACCCCGTCGGTTATAGATCAGCGCATCACAGCCAGTCGCTCTGGCCAGCTTTTCCGGAAACTTGCGCCACAAGGCAATACTGCCAAGGGATTCGTGCAGGAAAACCAGAACCGGCCCTTTGGGATCATGATGCTGTATTCGCCTTACTTCCAGCTCAACGCCCGCGCCCACCGGCACCATCATATCTCTTATCTGCATGGCGTTACCGGTTCGGAGGGATCGAATAAGTCATGGTGGAGTGGGCAACCGGCTCTTCCGCGCCTTCGGAGTAGACGAACACTTCGCCCACACCCATGGTACGGCCGACCTTCAGCATGGTCGCCCTGGCCCAGATTGGCTGGTGTGCCACTGGCTTGCGCAGGAAATTGATATTGAGGTTGGTGGTTACCGCCAAAGGCACCAGGCCAATCTTGCTGAGCAGCGCAGCATACAGGGTGACGTCCGCCAGCCCCATCATGGCCGGCCCGGAGACGGTCCCCCCAGGCCTGAGGTGCTCTTCATCCACTTCCAGCTTCATTTCTGCCCAGCCGTCCCCGAGCTTCTGCAGAGTGCCGAAGGCGGCGCCCTGCGGAAACTGCTCGTCAAGGAAGGCCTGCAGCTCTTCAAACGTGATGATCATCCGCCGGTTTCTTCCTTGGCCTGATTACGCAGGACAAACCGCTGAATCTTCCCACTGGGTGTCTTGGGCAGTTCATCAACGAACTCGATCTCCCGCGGGAAGGCGTGGGTAGAGAGCCTGCGACGCACCAGTTCCTGAAGTTCGTCTTTCAGCGCCTGCTCGTCTCCGACGGCGTAATCACCCTTGATCACCACATACGCCTTGATGATGGAGCCGCGCTTTTCGTCCGGCTTGCCGACAACGCCTGATTCCGCCACGGCGGCGTGCTCAAGCAACGTGCTTTCGACGTCCGCAGGGCCCACGCGGTAACCGGCAGTGGTGATGATGTCGTCATCCCGGCCGCTGAAGGAGAAACAGCCATCGCCATGGTTGATCACCATGTCGCCGGTGAGGTAGTAGCCGTTTACGAATGGGTCCTTTTCACCCCAGGTGTAGCCGTCAAAGTGGAACAGCGGGGAGGCCTTCACATCGACAGCCAACTGGCCGACCTCACCCTCGCCTACTTCCTCGTTTTTCTCGTTCAGGGCGACAACTTTGTGGCCCGGGGAGGCATAGCCCATGGAGCCTTCACGCACCGGATGCTCAAGGCCGTGGAAGTTGCAGCAGGTCATTCCGGTCTCGGTCTGGCCGTAATGATCTTTTACCGGGCAGAAGTGGCGGTTGCGAATCCAGTTCACCACTTCCGGATTGAGAGGTTCGCCGGCACTACTGGCAACCCGGAGACCGAGGTTCTCGCCTTCCGGCAGCACGTGATCGTTGGCCTTGAGCAGGCGGTAGGCTGTGGGCGCCGCAGCCAGGTTGGTGATCTTGTACTTCCGGATCATGTCGTAGGTGGATTCCGGGGTAAAACCGCCCGGGTTGAAATGCGTGGCGTGACCCATGAGCAGGGGCCCAACCACGGCATAGTAAAGACCGTAAGCCCATCCGGGATCAGCCACATTCCAGAACTTGTCGCCGTCCTGCAGATCGATGGCGTACTTCATGTAGACATAGAACGCCAGCAGCGCCTTGGCGGGGACAGCAACGCCCTTGGACTTACCCACGGTTCCGGAGGTAAACATCTGCAGGAACGGATCGTCGCCCTTGATCATGACAGGCTCGAACTCGCTGGACTGGGCCACCAGGGTCTCTTCAAAATCGGGAATGTCTGCGCCAATCTCACTGGCGTTGACACCAACAATCGGCGGACAGACTTTAACGTCGTTCAGCTTGGAATAGTTTTCCGGGTTGGTCACCACCAGCTTGGTGCTGGCCCGCTCAAAACGGTATTCAATGGCCCCGGAACCAAAGGCCGTGAATAGCGGCTGGTACACGGCACCGGCACGGAGGGTTCCGGCGATAACGATCAGCAACTCCGGAGTGCGCGGCAGGAGTGCAGCCACCCGGTCACCCTTCCCGATGCCCTTTGATTTCAGATAATTGGCGAAGCGCGCAGAGGCCTCTCTCAACTCGGCGAAGGTCAGAGTGCCGTCACCGCCGTCCTCGGTTTCGTAGTACAGAGCAACCCGACTGGGGTCATCCGCCCATTTGTCGCAGATTTCGTGGCACACGTTGAGCCCGCTATCCAGACGTCCATCCAGGATGTCCGCTTCCAGAGCAGCAGGATCGAAGTTGTTGTAAACGTCGGTATATTCCGGAAGGCTCATTCTCAACTCCTGTTGTTTTTATCATTGAAAGCACGGGTCAAGGTTTATCACAGGCTTCACTTTACGTAAAGGTAAACTTTAGACCAAAAAGGAAGAAACCTGTCTGGTTTTATGAGTAGGGAAACCGGGCCCGGCAGGCACGCCGCGCCCGGCAAAGGGATCCCGAAAGGAACTCAGGATTGAGGGTTAACTTTTCCGGGATCGCGGCTCGAGAGGATGTGGTGCAGGGATCCGCACTCAACCATGGGGTCATCGCAGTTGACCACAATGTCGGAGCGGGCGATGACATAGCCCTTGCCGGTGATGTTGTTCCTGATCACCTGGTACTCACCCTCTTCCTCGACAGAGGTAAACTCACCGATAAAGCCGGTCTCTCTCAGGGAAACGGTTTCGAGCTTGTCGCCCGGTTTGATACTGCCTTCGTAGTTCATCAACGCCAGGCGGGCCGAAGTGCCGGTGCCCGTTGTGCTCCGGCAAATCACACCAGGATGCACATAGGTTGCGGACCGGGACCGGTAATAGCCCTCGGCCACATGCCCCACAGGGCCCATGAAGTGCAGGAACGGCAGTGGCCCCACATCGCCCAGGGTATAGTGGGAAAAGCCCCGCTCGGCCTGGATTGCTTCGACAATGGCATGAGCGGTTTCCGCCAGTTTGCGCTCTTCGTCCAGGGTCAGGTCGAAGCCCATGCTGGCCGCATCAACCAATGCGTAAAAGCCGCCACTGTAGGCAACGCTGTAGGTAACCTCACCCAGTGAGGGCACGTCGATGCTGGCCTTGTAGGTGTGGATGTAACTGGGCAGACCTTCACAGGTGATGGCTTCCACCACGCCGTCGTGCACAGTCGCCTCGATCTGAACCAGGCCAGCGGGAGACTCGAGGATAAAACTCTGTTTACCTTCCTGTTTAGGAACAATGCCCGATTCCAACACTGCCGTGGCCGTGCAGATGGTGTTGGAGCCGGAGTAGATCGGGTAGCCCATAACTTCCATGATGATATAACCTGCGGCGGCCCGGGGATCGGTTGGCGGTACCAGCAAATCCACGGACATCTCCGGAACTCCGTACGGCTCCTCCAGCAGCAGCCGGCGCAGGCCATCGGCATCATCCCGCAGGTACTCCATCTGCGCCCGAATGGTATCGCCCGGCAACGGATCAATACCACCGGTCACGATCCGGCTGACATCACCGCCGGCATGGGTATCCATCAACTGAATGGTTAGTTCGGGTTTCATCAGGCGCTCTCCAGTGACCAGCGTTGGCCGTGTTCTTCCCATTGTGAGTCGGGAACGATCACGATCTTGCCGAGATAATTACTGCCCCGGTTCACAAAATACTCTTCTGCCCGATGCAGGTCGGAGAGCCTGAAGGCACCGTGCAAAACCGGTTTCAGCTGCCCTCCCCGGATCCAGGCCATCAGTTGTTCCGCCTCTTCCCGGGTGCCATGGGATACCCCGAAAATCTGCACCTGGTAGAGGTAGATCCGGGTCCACAGGATTTCGCTGATGTTGCCGCCGCTGGCGCCAGCAATACTCAGGCGCGGGTAGGTATCCCGGGCGTTCATGTCGAATATCATGGTATCGATGAACACGTCGGTCATTTCACCGCCGACCAGATCCATGACGGCATCGATGGGTTTGCCACCAGTTTCCGCCTTTACACGCTCCACAAAGGTGTCCATATCGGAGCGATCCAGCACGGCCTCTGCGCCCAACTTCAGCAGAGCTGCAGCCTTGTCCTGTTTGCTCAGGGCATAGGGAATGGCTCCCATGATCCGACATAGCTGAATCAGGGCCGTACCCACACCGCCGCTTGCCCCGGTTACCAGCACCCGTTCTCCGGCCTTGATGTTGGCCGAGGTGACCATATGCATGGCGGTCTGGTAGGAGCACATGCCCATGGATGCCACTTCTGCATCCGCGAGCTCAGGGTTGGGAATGTGGTGAAACTGGTCCGCTGGCAACGCAACGTATTCCGCGTATCCGCCATCAGCACCGTGGCCGTAGTAGTCCGGAGTAAGGTTGATATCCCGACGGTCATTGGCGTAAATGTTGAAATCCAGCAGGCCCCGCTCGCCAATTCTGCCTTCATCGACCCCTTCACCGACAGCCACCACGCGACCGGCAATATCCGCTCCCTGAATCCGGGGAAAAACCAGCGTGGGCTTACCGCCCATCTGGAACGAGGTCATTTCACCCTTTTTGGTGGGATAAAGCCCTTCCCGTGCCTTTCGGTCGGTATTGTTCTTCGCTGTAGCAGTCACCAGAACCAACACCTGGCCGGGGCCGGGCCTGGGGGTGATCACGTCCTGATATTCGAGCTTGTCGATATCACCATGGCCGGTGAGAACCATGGCTTTCATGGTGTTCGGGATCATGGGCGGGTGATCCTCCCTGTCCGTTGAATTTGAGATACTCAGAGAGGATAGGTGAGATTCGGGGATGTGTCAGTGTGTTACGACTATCTATTACTATGGCTAGCCTGCGATCACCCTGCAGACCGGACGGAGCCGGAGAATCGGCTCCGTCACCTGCTCCACCCAGTTCCACGGCAAAAGCAAACGAAATCTGCGGTCATTATCTGACCCCGGTTTCACATCACTCAGGCTTGTAAAGCCTCTGAATACTGGAGAAGTCCAGCGTGCCATTACCCTGCCCGGCATGGAGCTCAAACAGGTTGCGGGCCAGCGAGCCCATGGGAATCGCCGCGTGGTTCTTAACCGCATTGTCGAAGGCCAACCCGAGATCCTTGTTCATCAGGTTCACCAGGAAACCGCCCTCATAGCCGCGGGATGCCGGCACGCCTTCCATCACTCCCGGCCAGGGGTTGTAGACGTTCAGCGCCCAGTTGCCGCCGGAGCTCTGCTTCATGATTTCCGAGAGCACCGCCGGATCCAGGCCGTTTTTCACGCCCAGTGCCAACGCCTCGCTGGTGCCCGCCATCAGAATAGCGAGCAGCATGTTATTACAGATCTTGGCAACCTGACCGGAACCGTGCTCGCCAGCGTGGAAGATGTTCTTGCCCATAGCATCGAGGATCGGCTTTGCCTTGTTAAAGTCCTCCTCCGCGCCACCACAGATGAAGGTCAGTGTCCCCGCCTTGGCACCACCTACGCCACCGGAGACCGGTGCGTCCAGAAACGGAATATCCTTGGCTTTTGCGGCCTCTGCCACGCCTCGTGCGGTCTCGGGTGCAATGGTAGAGGAGTCAATCACAAGGGTACCGGCCGGCAGTTTGGCCAGCAGGCCATCGTCGCCCAGATACACGGCCTCCACATGCTGACCTGCGGGCAGCATGGTGATTACACACTCAGCGCCTTTAGCGGCTTCGTGGGCAGTGTCGGCAGTTTTTGCGCCTTCGGACACAAGAGCTGCAACGGCATCTTTCGAAAGATCAAACACGGTGACATCGTGGCCGGCTTTAACCAGATTGCTGGCCATGGGGCCGCCCATGTTGCCAAGGCCGATGAAGGTAATTGTTGCCATGTCTTTTCCCCTTTCTTGTTGTATGCGATTTAGCAGACCGGCCTTGTCGGACGGTCCTGAAGTTCAAGAACTGGAGCCTACCGAATTAGCGCAGCTTAATCCGACAACAGGCCCGCTACTGGTTAAAAAAGCCGTCAATCCAGGCACTCTCCATCTCGGCCAGGGACGCATAGCGCCATCGCGGCTGTTGGTCCTTGTCGATCAGAAGCGCACGGATACCTTCTGCGAACTCCCCTTTGGACAGGCATTTTTTGGAAAGCACCAGCTCCTTGTCGAGCACCTGTTTCAGGCTATCGTGTTTGCATCCATGCAGGTGGCGCCAGACCAGAGCCAGGGACGTCGGCGAGGCACCGGCCAGGGAACGAGTCGCCTTTGCCACCCAACCTTCACCACCAGCAAGCTCGCTGAGCTGGCTCACGGTCGCTTCCAGGGAGTCGGCATCAGTTACGCGATTTATCTCATCAAAATGAGTGCGTACCGGTGATTTCGGAATGGCATCGGTACTCTGACGCTCAAACTGTCTGAGCACGCTTCCTACCACGGCGTGGCCTTCATCCTCCTGCCAGTTGCGTTTGCAAAGCTCAGCGATCACATCAGCTTTCAGGTCGTGCCGGATGAACCGGTCTGCCAAGCCAGTAAACAAGGCGTCCGGGCCGTTAAGACGGGCGCCCGTCAGGCCCAGAAATAACCCGGTACGGCCAGGCGTTCGGTTCAGGAACCAGCCAGCCGCTACATCCGGATAGAGGCCGATGGTTATTTCCGGCATGGCCAGTTTTGAGCCTTCAGTCACTACCCGGTGGGAAGCGCCTTGCATGATGCCCATGCCGCCTCCCATCACAATGCCATGGCCCCAGCACACAATGGGCTTCGGAAAGACGTGGATCAGATAATCCAGCTCGTATTCTTCGGTAAAAAAGGCCTCGCCCTCACTGGCGTTAGCACCCTGGGGCTCGGTCATGCTGCGATACAGGGCTACGATGTCGCCACCCGCACAGAACGCCTTATCACCTTCGGCTTCAAGCCACACTGCCTGAATCGCCGGATCTTCGGCCCAGCGCTTCAACTGTGGTGTCAGAAGGCGAATCATCTCCAGAGACAGCGAGTTAAGCGTCTTGGGCATGTTCAGCCGGGCCACGGCAATCAGCGCGCCGTCGCCCGTTTTCCACTCTTCAAAGATAATGGGGTGATCACTCATATCAGGTCCTTGAGCCA
This sequence comes from Marinobacter sp., assembly GCF_048269445.1. GTDB lineage: Bacteria > Pseudomonadota > Gammaproteobacteria > Pseudomonadales > Oleiphilaceae > Marinobacter. The sequence goes on from NZ_JBLXIQ010000002.1 coordinate 317,548, forward strand.
GCCTTCAGGGGCCGGCCTCAGCGGTTTTTCCATTCCGGCTTGCGTTTGTCTAGAAACGCATTCACGCCTTCTTTCTGGTCTTCGGTGGAGAACAGCTCAACAAAGAGTTCTCTCTCCATGCGCCAGCCATCGTCATGGCTACGACCATCCCGGGCGCTCATCACCAGGGTCTTGCAGCGGGCAGTGGAGGACGGGCTCTGCTTGCAAGCCATCTCCGCCAGCTCCAGGGCCTTTTCGAGCCCCTTGCCGGAGGGCACCACTTCCTCTACCAGACCGATTCTCAAGGCGGTATCTGCATTTACGCGTTCGCCACACAGGATCATACGTTTGGCCCAACCTTCACCCACCAGCCAGGGCAGATTCTGGGTGCCACCGGCACAGGGCAACAGGCCGACGGACGCTTCCGGCAAGGCCATCTGGGCATGCTCTTCGGCAATTCGGATGTCGCAGGCCATTGCGCACTCCAGACCGCCGCCCATGGCGTAGCCATTCACCGCTGCGATCGACACCCCCCGGAACCGGCTCAGGGTCGCAAAAGCTTCACCAAACAGTTGGCCCATTTCATTGGCCCGAGCCTTGTCACCGTCGGCGAAGGTTTTCAGATCAGCGCCGGCGGAGAAAAATTTCTCGCCCTGCCCGGTCATTACCAGGGCAAAGATGTTCCGGTCTTCGTTCAGTTCACGAACCGTGTCCATCAAGGCAACCAGTGAATCCCGGGTCCAGGTATTGGCCGGGGGATTGTTGATGGTAAGGACCGCAATGTGTCCGCGTTTTTCGAGCTGAATCAGGTCGCTCATTTCATGTTCCTCTTCTGAAAATGAGGTCAGATGAAATGTTCATCTGACCCGTCTTTATGCTTACTGAATGGCCTCAGCGACGCCGTCATCGAGCAGGCGGCGGGCAATAATCAGGCGCATGATTTCGTTGGTGCCTTCCAGAATCTGGTGCACTCGCAGATCTCGCAGATAGCGCTCCAGCGGGTATTCTCGAATATAGCCATAACCACCGTGCAGCTGCAGCGCATCGTTAACCACCTCAAAACAGACATCGGTGGCGAAGCGCTTCGCCATAGCACAATGCAGTGTCGCTTCCGGATCAGCGTTATCCAGCTTGAAGGCTCCAAGCCGAACCATCTGCCGCGCAGCCACCAGGTTGGTAGCCATATCAGCCAGTTTGAACTGCAAAGCCTGGAAGGCTGCCAGCGGTTTGCCGAACTGCTCACGCTCGTGCATGTAATTGCGGGCTCGCAGCAACGCCGCCTGGGCACCGCCGATGGAACAGGTGGCGATGTTCAGGCGCCCGCCATCAAGGCCTTTCATGGCAATGGCAAAACCGTCGCCCTCCTCGCCCACACGGTTACTGGCAGGAATGCGGACGTTTTCGAGGCTGATCATCCGGGTCGGCTGGCTGTGCCACCCCATCTTCTCCTCGTTCTTGCCATAGGAAACGCCATCGGCATCCGCGGGGATCACGAAGGTGGAAATCCCTTTGTAGCCGGAATCCGGCGCCCCGGTTCGGGCCATGAGCACCAGGATGTCGGTGGCGCCGGCACCGGAGATAAACACCTTGCTGCCGTTAATCACATAACTGTCGCCGTCCCGGACTGCCTTGGTGCGCAGGCTGGCCGCGTCTGAACCGGCACCCGGCTCCGTCAGGCAGTAGGACGCCAGCCATTCGCCGCTCGCCAGTTTCGGCACAATTTCCTGTTTGAGGTCATCCGAGGCGAAGCTGGCAACCATCCACGTCGCCATATTGTGGATGGTGATAAACGCGGCGGTTGAGGGGCAGGCAGCGGCAAGTTCTTCCACAATAACGGAGGTGTCCAGCCGTGACAGGCCCATGCCTCCCAGAGCTTCCGGGGTGTATATGCCCATAAACCCCATCTCGCCGGCTTCTTTGAGTACGTCTTTCGGAAAAATATGTTCGTCATCCCACTTTGCCGCGTAGGGCGCCATGGATTTCTCTGCAAACGCCCGGGCCGCTTCGCGAAACGCCTGCTGGTCTTCAGTGAGGTTAAAGTCCATCGTTACGCTCCAAGTAATAGAGGCTTGACATTGAAAGGGGCAAAAAACAAGGGGCCGGAAACGAATTCCGGCCCAAATACCCCACCTTCAACGCAATTAACGCAACTGGATAGAGAAGTTGGCTTCCGAGCTTGTCGCCTCACTGGAGAACCAGCGGGAGGTAACTGTTTTGGTCTCGGTGTAGAAGCGAACCGCCTGCTTGCCGTAAGCATGCTGATCACCGTAGAAGGAGCCCTTCCAACCGGTGAACGAGAAGAACGGCAGGGGCACCGGAATGGGAATGTTCACACCCACCTGGCCTACATCAATCTCGTGCTGGAAACGACGTGCAGCGCCACCGGAACCGGTGAAGATGGATACACCGTTACCATATGGACTGTTATTGATCAGCTCAATCGCCGCTCCCAGGCTGTCCAGCTCAACACAGGACAGAACCGGGCCGAAGACTTCCTCGTTGTAGATATCCATCTCGGTAGTCACGCCGGAGAACAGCGTCGGGCCAACCCAGTTGCCATCAGGCAGACCATCCACCGTGCAACCACGGCCATCCAGCAGCAGTTTGGCGCCCTGGGCTTCACCTGTGGCGATAAGAGATTCGATACGGTCTTTCGCTTTGGCGGAAATCACCGGGCCATAGCTGGCCCCGGCGTCGTTCCAGGCACCGGGACGGACCTTGGCCATGGCTTCTTTCAGTTCCGGAATCCACTGCTGGGCTTCGCCTACGAAAACGGCAACGGAGATCGCCATGCAGCGTTGGCCGGCAGCGCCAACAGATGCACCCACCAGGGCATTGAGCACCTGCTGTTTGTCGGCGTCCGGCATGATGACCATGTGGTTCTTGGCACCGGCGAAGCTCTGAACACGCTTCATGTTACGGGTGCCGGTTTCATAGATATAACGGCCGACAGGAACAGAACCAACAAAGGAAACGGCCCTGATGGCCGGATCGGTCAGAAGCACATCTACCTGCTCTTTACCGCCATGAACCACCTGCAGAACACCTTTGGGCGCACCGGCTTCTTCAAAAAGCTCGGCAAGGCGCATCGGAGTCATTGGGTCCTGTTCGGACGGTTTCAGGATGAAGGTATTACCGCAGGCGATCGCCATCGGGAACATCCACAGCGGGATCATGGCCGGGAAGTTGAACGGGGTAATACCGGCGCAGACACCCAGCGGCTGAATCCAGGAGTGGGTGTCCACTTCACGGGCCACGTTCTCAACCGTCTCGCCCATCATCATGGAGGCAACGTTAGCGGCGTGTTCAACCACCTCGATACCGCGCCAGACATCGCCTTTGGCGTCATCAAAAGTCTTTCCGGTTTCCAGGGCCAGGATTTCTGCGATGTCGTCATGGTGGGCTTTTAGCAGGGCCTGGTAGCGCAACATCACGCGGGCTCGCTCAGAGACAGGAACTTCCTTCCAGGTCTTGAAAGCTTCACCGGCGCTTTCGATGGCCTTACGCATTTCGCCATCGGTGGTGCACGGAGCCTTGGCAATGACTTCGTTGGTGGCGGGGTTGGTGACATCAATCCAATCACTGGTATTGCTGTCGACAAACTCACCTGCGAGAAAAAGAGGTACTTTCTTCATGTTCATATCCCTGTTTGTTGTTATCGGGGAAGCAAGCCAAAACCCATTGGGCTCTGACCACGTTTAACAAAAGACTAGCACGGGAAAGGCGAGAGTGTGATTGACTAAATTTCGTCCGTGATGGACTATCTTTCGATTCAGGAAATCAAGGCGACAGGAAAAATGACTCAAACCTCACAATGGCCGGTGCCCAAAGACAGCATTCGCTACGTGGTACCTGAGCCAATTATCCGGCTTCTGGCCAGTCACCCACTGACCAGGGACCTGTACCCCCTTGCCTTCGGCCATTACCGCCGCGCCATGGGCCATCACATGCACCGGGAACATCACCACGACAATCTTTTGATTTACTGCACCGAAGGCAAGGCGTTCCTGAATATTCAGGGAGAGCCCCACACTGTGCAAGCCGGCGACCTGCTTCTATTGCCAGCCGGAGCCAACCACCGCTACACCGCGGACCCGGAGAATCCCTGGACCATTCACTGGGTTCATTACACCGGGCCACTGGCCGAGGATTTCCGGAACTACATGGGGTTTGACGACTCAACCCGCATCCGCCACCTGGGGCGCCAGCCTCGCCTGCTGGTGGATTTCAACGGACTGTTATCGGTACGCCAGACCGGTTTTCGGGCTCGCGGGCTGATCCATGCCGCTAACCGGCTCCGGCAGCTCATGGCAGCCGTTCCTATCAACGCCGATGAGACCGGCCACGAACGGCAGGCCGAACTGGAAACCATCCACAACTATATGCGTGAACACCTCGATGAGCGCATCAGCCTGGAGCAGCTTGCGGACCTTTCTGGCCTGTCTCCGGCCCATTTTGCCACCCGTTACCGGGAACAGACCGGCACCTCTCCGATACAGCACTTCCTGCATCTGAAGGTAGAAAGAGCTTGCCAGATGCTGGACACCAGCAGCCTCAGTTTTGCCGACATCAGCCGGCGTCTCGGGTACGACGACGCCTATTATTTTTCGCGGCTTTTCAAGAAGGTTATGGGCCAGTCACCCCGGGATTACCGGCATACCGCCCGCCACTGACAAGGTGTCCCGGGCCAGATTGAAACCTGCCGCCTACTACGACTTTTGTTGTAGAAGCTAACGAGTTAGTCTTGATCGATAAATGGATAGAAAGAGTGAGCCCATGGCCATGTACAGAATTGAAATTGATGAAACCGTCGATGTGCCTCGGAGAAAGGTGTTTGCCCTGTTTGCCGATCACTATCGTTTTGGAAAGCTTCTGGGTGCGCCGGTCAAACGCATCAGGGACAGCCACCAGGCCGACCCAAATGGCATCGGTTCAGTCCGTAAGATTGGTATTGGGCTGGTAGGCCTGGAAGAGACCGTAACCAATTTCGAGCCGGATTCACTGATTGAGTACACCATCACCAGCATGAGCCCGATCCGGAATCATCTGGGGCGAATCCGTTTTGAAGATACCCCGGAAGGCAAGACCCGGGTGAACTACACCATCTCTTTTGAGGACATTGTGCCGTTTACCGGGAAAATGGTGAGTACGGCACTTGAACAGGGAATTCGTCGCGGAATTAAACGGGTGCCGCAACTGGCCTGAATTCCGGCGAAAACAAATCGTTACTTGATGAATATCAGATAATTGACCTGTGGCAAGAGTTGGCTTTTGTCAATTTTGTAACCTCCGCGCAGCTTGCAATATCCGGCCATTCCGGCCGGGTTCCTATGTTTTCAGCGGGAGACCGAAATGGCAGCCGAACCGATTGTCCTGTTCGATGACGGACACCACAAATGCCTGATGTTCGATTCCCTGGTAACCGGCGAGGGCGTTCAGTCCAACCAGTTCCTTATTGTCGATGGCAAACACGAAGCCCTGATCGACCCAGGCGGTGACCTGACCTACACGCCGCTCTCGGTTGCCGCTTCCCGTTACATGAACATTCGGGATATGGATTACGTGTTCGCATCCCATCAGGATCCGGATATTATCGGCGCCATTGACCGCTGGATCGTGCATACCCGCGCCAAAATCGTCACCTCGAAACTGTGGGCCCGGTTCCTTCCGCACCTGGTGTCCAGCTATGTCACCAGCCAGCTCAGCGGCAGTGTGTTCGATCGCATTGTCAGCATTCCCGATGCCGGCGCCAACGTTAAATTCGGGGAATCCTTCTTGCAGTGCCTACCCGCACACTTTATGCACTCGGTCGGCAACCTGCAGTTCTACGACCCGGTGTCGAAAATTCTGTTCTCGGGTGACCTGGGCGCCTCGCTCGGTGGCGAGGACGATCATCTGCCAGTGAAAGATTTCGACAAACACATTCCGAGCATGATCGGCTTTCATCGCCGGTATATCGCTTCCCAAAAGGTTTGCCGGCTGTGGGCCAACATGGTTCGTGAAATGGACGTGGCGATGATTGTTCCCCAACATGGAAAGCGCTTTGAAGGGCCAATGATGGTTGATCGTTTCCTGAGCTGGGTGAGTGATATGGAGTGCGGGATCGACCTCATGACCCAGGACAACTATCGGCGCCCGGTCGATTACGTATAGCCGAGGGAAGATCCGCCGGAAATTGCTGCGCTGTTGGCACCTTGGCACGACACTTTGATATAGACCATTTCAGGAAGGGCGCCACGGAATCGTTGCCAAATAGGCCTGTCCCAAACCGGCAATGTTGAGTAAAATCCGGCCTTTTCCAGAGAACCAAGAGGCAGTGCAAATGGGCAGAGCCTACCAGAACCGCAAAGAGTCCATGGCCAAGACGGCTGCGGCAAAAACCAAGGTCTACAGCAAGTACGGACGAGAGATTTACATGAGCGCCAAATCCGGCGGAACAGACCCGGATGGCAACTTGTCCCTGCGCGGCCTGATCGACCGTGCAAAGAAAGACCAGGTGCCCTCACACGTTATCGAGAAGGCGATTGACAAGGCCCGGGGCGGCGCCGGTGAGGACTATTCCCCTGCCCGCTATGAAGGCTATGGACCGGGTAACTGCATGGTGATTGTGGACTGTCTGACAGACAACCCGAACCGCACCTTTGGCGACGTACGCCTGGCCTTTACCAAGACCAAGTCCAAGATCGGCACTCCGGGCACCGTTGCCCACATGTTTGATCACAGCGCCATTTTTGCGTTCAAGAGCGATGATGAGGAAGCCGTTCTGGAAGCACTGATGGAGGCGGACGTAGACGTAACAGATATCGAGAACGAAGACGGCCTGATTACGGTTTTCACACCGAACACGGAATATGCCAAGGCCCGTCAGGCACTGGTTGACGCCATCGAAGGCATCGATTTTGAGGTCGACGAAATCCAGTTCCTCCCCAAGACCACCACACTGGTGGAAGGCGATGACATCCCCATGTTCGAAAAATTCCTGGATATGCTGAACGAACTGGACGACGTACAGAACGTATTCCACAACGCCGAACTGCCGGACCAATAAACCGGAGGCCCGTGCCATGCAGGAAGACAACACCGTGCAACAGAACCTTTCTCTGAACCGAAAGGCTCGGGTGGTGGTGCTGAAAACAGGCAGCACGTACCCTCGCCTGCTGGCTCAGTTCGGCGATTTCGACGACTGGTTCCTTCGCGGACTGTCATCGGAACTGGATATTACCGTCATAAATGTGGAAGCCGGAGAGCTACCCGGAAGCCCGGAAGACTGGGATGGCATTGTGGTAACAGGCTCGCCTGCTATGGTCAGCGACCGGGCTGAATGGAGTGAGAACGCGGGGCGTTGGCTGGCAAAAGCGGTTAGAAGCGAAATCCCGGTACTCGGTGTCTGCTATGGGCATCAGTTACTGGCCCATGCACTGGGCGGGGAAGCAGGTTATCACCCGGACGGCCGGGAAACCGGTACCCATGAGATTGAACTGCTTCCCGAGGCCGATTCGGACGCCCTGTTCCGGGAGCTACCTAAAACATTCCCGGCCCAGCTGACGCACCGGCAATCCGTGCTCAGCCTGCCCGAAGGTGCGGTGCTGCTGGGACGCAACCGTTTCGAGCCCAACCAGGCGTTCAGAATCGGCTCCTGCGCGTGGGGCGTGCAGTTCCATCCCGAATTCACTGATGCCGTCATGAGAGCCTACCTGGAAGTGCAGGCGCCGGACCTGACCCGGGAAGGGCTTGATGCGGAAGCCCTGATTGCCGGTGTGAAGCCCGCCCCGGATGCGTCCTCGCTTCTCCCTCGTTTTTCAAGGCTGGTTATGGAACGAGCCCGGTAATACGCGGGCCGGCATTTTCCTTCAGTCTAGGATATAGGCGGTCTTTTCCATCGCCTGCTCTTCTTCATCAATGAAGCGAAACTCATTCCAGCCGATACGCACCATGTCGTTACTGTTCAACCGCTGCCGGCCCTCAACTCGCAATTCGTTAACAAAGGTACCATTGGTGCTGGCGCTGTCGGTGATGTAGTAGTCTACGGTACCTTCGAGATAGGCATTGGGTACTGCTTCAATAAGGGCGTGCTGGCCACTCACCGAGATCTCATCGATCCGGATATCATTATCCGGACGGCGGCCAAGGCGGGTTTCCGGCTGCCCAAGTTCAAAGGTGTTGACCACCACGTTGTCCACCAGTTGCGAAAGCGAAGCCATGTCAGTTTCCTCAATACTCCAACGTCAGTAATACCACAGACACGTTATCGCCAGCCTCGTTTGCCAGGCCAGCGTCGATCAATGCCTGAACCGTGCTCTCCATTCCGTCACTTTCCTTCATGATCTCAAGCCACTGGGTTTCCGGGACAGAATTCGTCAGTCCATCGGAACACAGCAACAGCACATCACCGTTTTCCAAACCCTCAACGCGGTAACTGGGCTGCACCAGCTCAATGGCGCCCACCGCACTGGTGAGTACATTCTTAAAGGGCACATTGGGAACGTCTGCCTCGGTAATACTGCCATCTTCCAGCATGTTCTGAACGACGGTATCGTCCCGAGTCAGACAGATCGCTTGGTCGCAGCGCAGGCAGTAACACCGGGAATCGCCGATATGGGCAATGTGTGCCCTGTTGCCGATTACCCAGGCCACCACCAGGGTTGTGCCCATTTTGCCAAGCTTTGCATCCTCGGAGCGCTTGTCCAGTATTCGCTCATTGGCCAGCGCAAAAGCACGCTCCAAGCCATCCCTGACTAAAGCGTCTGTCGTTACGGACAGTGATCCGGATAGTTCTGACTCAAGCAACTCCACAACCGCCTCAACCGCCAGACGGCTGGCGATCTCGCCGCCCTGGTAACCGCCCATGCCATCGGCAACCACCACCAGCGCCTGATCACCGGAATCGTTAACCCGCCAGTCCACCACATCCTGGTTCGATTCCCTGACTGCACCCCGGTGACTCTGGCCTGCAATGCAATACCTCATCAAGACACCTCCTGGCCCGCTTCCCGAACCGCCAGGCGACGAACTGCTTCGGCCATGGTGGCGGCGCTGGCAAAGCGTTTATCCGGCTCACGCTGGATTGCCTTGTTGATCAACCGAACCACTCCATTGGGCAGCTCGGCATTGAATTCCCGGACGCTGCGCGGGCGTTTGTTGAGGATCTGGTATGTCAGATTTGCCAGGGTATCGCCCTGATACGGTGTTTCACCGCTCACCAGTTTGTACAGGGTAACCCCCAGACTGTAGATATCGGAAGCGCCTGTTACTTTCTGGCCCTTGAGCTGTTCCGGGGACATGTAGAGCGGGCTGCCCATAACAGCGCCGGTGCGGGTCCGGGAGTCGTCGGAGATTTTGGCAATGCCGAAGTCGGTGATTTTTATGTCGCCGGTGTCGGGATTGAAAATAATGTTCCCCGGCTTGATATCACGATGGACAATTTTCTGGCTGTGGGCGTAGGCCAGCGCCTCGGCAACCCGCGCGACAATATCCAGCACCCTGGGCAACGGCAGCAGCCGCCCCGGTTTCCCGAATTCACTGAGTGGCCGGCCCTTGGCGTAATCCATGGCGATGTAGGCAAGGTCCGCCTCTTCTCCGACGTCGTAAACCGTCACGATCGCCGGGTGATTCAGACGACCAGCCGCTTCGGCCTCCCGAAAGAAACGTTCCTTCAGATCCTGAAGCAGGCCATCATCAAATGCCTGGTAGCTTAGGGTCTTGATAGCAACGGTTCGGGCAATTTTCGGATCCTTGCCGAGATAAACCACGCCCATGGCGCCCCGGCCGATCTCCCGCTCGATCTCATAGCGCCCCAGAGTTGGCCGACTCACCGTGGGCTCCGGCATTAGCAGGGTGCGAGTATTGTCGAAGCTGCCGGTCTGCACCATTGAACCGTCCGGAGTCATTTTTTCCAGTGCCCCCAGGCGGGCCGCGGTATCCCGGAAATTCTTCTTGCGCGCGAGGATACCGTGGTAAGTGTTTACAGCCTTCTCATACTGGCGTTTACGTTCCTGCTGGATGGCGATGTCGTAACGCAACTCCAGCGCCCCCTCGCAGTCCGGGCACTGATTGAGTGCCTCGAGGGCGTCGTCGGTGTGCCCCTGCTGTAAAATCAGTTTCGCCAACTTCAGACGTGCCTCACGGACGTTGTCCGTCAGGGCGCGAATTCGATTGTGGGGCTGAAGCCAGAACAACATCATCAAAAAGCCGACCACCAGCAGGGTCAGTACTTCCCCCAGAGGCACCCAGGCATTGCGGTAGAACATCAGGGCGGCCTGCAATACCACCAGGGTGCCACCAAGCAGCAGAGTAACAGGCAGGGAAACGGCGGCGCCCATCACCGGGACTGCAAGCGTCAGGTACAGTGCCGTAACGGCCAGCCCGGCCGTAACCGCAATATCCACCCAACGGGGTTCCGCCAGGCCCCGGTCAGCTAATGCTGAGTGCAGGGCTTCCGGTGGCAGGATAGACGTCGGGCCAACACCCTCTGGCACTCCAAGAATACTGAACAGCACCCGGTCGGCCCAGCCAACAAGCGCCAGCTGTTCTCCTGCCAGGGCAAACACCACGGCAGCCAAAAGAACAACCGTCCGCAGGCTGAACAGACGCGGTATGAATGACATAATGGCGTTCACAGGCAACTTCGTTATAAATGATTGATCTGCCTAGTTTAGAAAGCGTTGGTGTCGGGTGATACAGTGACAGGGGTGTTTTTTGTAAGTGTTTGTTTACCTGAGAGGAAGGTCACGTATGGTAATTTCACCGTTTCACTCAAGGATGATGGCATTACGCCCATGACACTGAAGTTACTGCTGCTTCTGTTTCTCCTCACGCTGGTTGGTATCGGGCTCTACCACACCCACAAACCCTTGCCTCAGGGCATCAGTTATCGTGGTGGGGTCTTTCCGCTGGAAGATCCTGTCCTGCTGACCGATGTCACTCGTCATTACCCGGATGGTCACGAAGAGAAAGACCATGAAATCTTTAATGAGGTATTCCGGCTGATCGGGCAGGCCGAAGAGTTCATTCTTGTCGACATGTTCCTGTTCAACAGCACCAAACCGGAAGACGTGGTTCATCGCCCCCTGGCAAAGCAACTGACTGAGGCCCTGCTGACCCGGAAGTCGGCAAAACCGGGGTTGTCTGTGATCGTAATCTCCGATCCACTGAACACCATGTATGGCGGGACAACGTCACCCTGGTTTGAAGCCTTGCATAACGCCGGCATTCCCGTTTACGAAACGGCGCTTCATCCCCTCAGGGACAGCAACCCCACCTGGTCTTCCATCTGGCGGTTTTGCTGCCAATGGTTCGGTAATAAGCCGGACGGCGGCTGGCTCAACAATGCCCTGGGCAAAACCCCGGTTACCATTCGAAGCTACCTGGCCCTGCTGAACTTCAAGGCCAATCACCGCAAACTTTTGGTGGTGGATGATGCCGGCTCCCTAAGAGCCCTTGTGACCTCAGCCAACCCCCATGATGGCAGTAGCCGCCACGGCAACCTCGGACTGAGCTTCAAAGGGCCCGCCGTGGCCGATGTGTTGCGAAGTGAACGAGCGGTTCTGGCCATGTCCGGAGTCGGCACAGAAACGCTTGATGACTGGATCAGCCGGGTTGAAAACGCCCCTGGATCTGGAGGGGGTGAAAAGGACAAAGTGGCGGTGCTGACCGAATCGGCCATACTCGACCAGGCTCTGGATATGATTCGCGCGGCGGCAGAGGGCGACCAGCTGGATCTGGCGATGTTCTACCTGTCTCACCGGCAGATTGTCGAAGCACTGGCCAGGGCCTCAGAGCGTGGCGCACAGCTTCGGATTCTGCTTGATGCCAACAGCGAGGCCTTTGGTCTTCAGAAAAGCGGCATTCCCAACCGGCAGGTCGCCATGGAACTTGTCCAGGCGGGCATTCCTGTACGTTGGTGTAATACCCGGGGTGAGCAATGCCACAGTAAGCTGCTGATACTGGAAAAACAAAACGACAAAATTGAGATGCTCCTGGGCTCTGCCAATTTCACCCGCCGCAATCTGGATGACCTGAACCTGGAAACAGACGTTTGGATCTCGGTTGAGGACAGCTCTGCAGTCGCCACGAAAGCAAGAGCATTCTTCGACGAACAATGGCACAAAGGCCCTGGCAACGAACCGGTTCTGAGCCTGCCCTATGAACGCTGGGCTGACGAATCAAGGCTGCGCTACTGGCGTTACCGGATTATGGAGGCGACTGGCCTGTCGACTTTCTGAACGCAACAGGATAAGACCAATGACGACACCTGTGCATGCCCTCCCCATCGGGGAACGCATTGACTGGTTGATGGAGCTGAGCCGCGCACATTCCGCCAGCTTCTGCAGTCCTGAAAACCACTTGGCAAGGCAGCGATACCTGGCAGAGCACAACACCCAGATCATCGCGATGAAATGCATGGATGGTCGCATTCACCTGCCTTATGTCACCCAGACACCGCTGGGAGTCATTCACCCTTTTCGCAATCTGGGGGGGATCTTTGAGCTGGGCTGGCCTTACCTGGGAGACATGCTGGCCGATAGCGTTCAGGAAGCCGTCAGCCAGGGGCGGCGGGTTCTGGTGATCATCACCTATCACTACTCGAAGGGAGCCCGGGAGCGAGGCTGCGCCGGTTTCGACTGTGACCGCCAGGCAGCCATGAACCACGCGTTCCAGATTAAAAGCCAGATGGAAAAGCTTTTTGGCACCGGGCACCAGACGGTTTACCCGCTGGTGTGCGGCTTTGAGACCGATGAGGACGCACTGGTGTTGCACGGTAGCCCGGAGCAGGTCCTTGACCTGTCATTCGTGCCGGTATCGCGGCTGGAGGATATGCCCGCTGAGATTGCGGCTCTGTGCCCCGACATGCCCGGTCCGGTGCGACGTGATCTGCTGCCCCTGGTGCGGGGTAACATCCGGCATGTTTCCGAAATCCGCCACAGTGACCGGGAGCTGAATATTGAACACAGGGAATGGGTGATCTGCCTGGGTCGCGGTTTCGACTTCCTGCACGCGCCCAATGTGGCCCTGATCATCGGGCCTTACAGCCCTGACCTTTCACACCCTATTCGTCAGGCCGCAGGCATCATCAAAAGCAATATGGACAACGGCCGGATTCCCGATGACGGCTTTCTGCTGTTGTCTTCCGCCCCTTACCAGGAGCCCGGCACCCAGAAAGCTCGAGCAACCCTGAAGTCGGATTTCCTCTCGGATTTCGCCGCCGGGGTGATTCGCCAAGATTATCCGGAACTGGCAAGGCGCATGATCATCCGCGCCGCCATACTCCATTGGCCCGAACGAAAGCTGAAAGTCCGCGGAATCTAAACGTTTTGTATGTTGAGGGAACGCAATGCGGTATTCTATCGTCCGGTTAGTTCAGCGCAACTGAACTCCATCAGTTGCACAGGAACAAGCCAACAACAGGAGTTAACCATGTCAGGAATTCGCAAGCACCTGCGGTATGTTTCTTTTTTTATGGCCATGATGATGGCGCTTGGCTCTGTCTGGTCGGTGACGGCAACCGCCGGGATGGTGGGAACCGGCGAGATGATCAGCGAACAACAGGTTCAGCTGGACAGGCAACAGCTCGTCGACATGCTTGAGAAGCAGGAAGTTCAGGACAAACTGGCGGACCTTGGTGTAAGCCAGGATCAGGTCAAGGAACGAATCCAGAATCTCACGCCTGCGGAATTGGCGGATTTCGAACAACAGCTCGCCCAAGCCCCTGCGGGCCAGGATGTGGTTGGCATCATTGTGCTGTTCCTGCTTGTGTTCATTATCACCGATATGCTGTGCGCCACTAACGTATTCCCGTTTGTGAACTGCCTTCGATAGCATCGATCTGTGGCACTCTTTTTTTCTGCAATAAGAGCAACGTCCAGCAGGCTGATCCTGTTTTTCCTGGTCACCCTGCTGGCCGGTTGCGCCAGCACGCCGCAATGGCCGGCCCCGGACAATGGGACCTCCCGCCACAGTCTGCCAGAACAGATCGTGCTTGAGGATGTCCCGTTTTTTCCACAGGAAAGGTACCAATGCGGGCCAGCCTCTCTGGCCATGATGCTCAACAGCCAGGGCCTTGAGACCAATCCCGACGTTCTTAAAGAACTGGTTTACATTCCTGGCCGGGAAGGCTCCCTGCAGATTGAGATGGTCGCCGCGGCACGGTCCCACGGAATGCTGGTCTATCCGCTGAACGGTGAGTTTGAGAGCATGCTGGCAGAAGTGGCGGCCGGCAACCCGGTGCTGGTTATGCAGAATCTGAGATTTGGCTGGTGGCCCCAGTGGCACTTCGCGGTTGTGATCGGTTACGACGCTGAGCAAAGTGACGTGATTCTTCATACCGATACCCGCGAACGCCAGCCCGTGGCCCTTGAAGTGTTTGCCAACACCTGGGGGCGGGCCGACAACTGGTCCGTGGTGATTCTGCCTCCCGATCAGGTACCGGCAACTGCAAAACCGCTGAGATTTCTCCAGTCCGCCCACGATCTGGAGACGACCGGGCGAACCACCGCCGCGGCAATGGCATACCGGACTGCGGAAACCACCTGGCCGGACCAACCGGCCGCCATCATGGCCAGAGGCAATCTGGCCTGGCAACTGGGCATGCATACCGAGGCGACCGGGCATTTCCTCCGCGCGGCAAACCGTTTTCCGGAGTTCGCCGAAGGCTGGAACAACCTGGCCTTCGCCCTGGAAGAGACAGGGTGCACGGCAAATGCCACCGAGGCCGCCCAATGCGCAGCTGCCCTGGCACCAGAACGCTTTAGCGACTCAACATTACTCGGCAAAAAGCCCGGCACTTCCCCGATAGACTGCCCGGTATTACCGGAATGTCCCGGGGACGCGCCTTAACCACGCTTCAAGAAAAGCGCTACGTCCTTTCCCGGAATCTCCAAACGCCAGCCGAATTTTTCCGCCAGCAATGCCAGCGTGGATTCACGGTAGAACACAACATGGGTGGGGTCACGGCGATAATGCCAGTTGTCGAACCGGTCGTCGTCGGTCTGGAAACAGGTCATCACCCCTAGCCAGCCGCCCGGTTTGAGCAATTGATCGAGTCGCCGGAACACCTCAGCCGGCTCGTACAAATGCTCCACGACCTCGGTACAGGTAATGAAGTCATAGATACCGGACAAGGCTGTTTCAGAGGGGTAAAAATACGGATCATAAAGGCTGACAACCATGCCTTTAGCCTCCAGCATCTTTGCCAGGGCTGGCCCTGGTCCACAGCCGAAATCCAGCCCGGTAGCGCCCGGTTGCATGCGCTCAAGCAGCGGGTCTGCCAGTTTTGAAAGAAATTTTCGGTAGCCCCGATCAGAGGGGTTATTATCGTGCAGCAGGTAGATCTCCCGCTCCTGATCAGGAGAAAGCCGGCACGACTCATCCATTACCGTTGCCTCGCATGCCGGGCAACGGAGATAACACTGAGACTTTACCACCCGGAATTCCACCAGGCTGCCCTGCTCACAAACCGGGCAAATGCTCATGCCGCTGCGAAAGCCCCTTCGGTTTGCAGGAGGGCGGTGGTTTCACCAACACCCGAAAAACCTGGAATAAGGCTGGTTGGAATGGGTTGTTTCATTGATCCTTCTTGAGAAAAGCGCTGACTGCTCGATCCGACAGCAGCACATGGGCAAGGGCCGGGTAAGGCAGATAGTGAATAAATAGAGTGGCGAGTGTGACAGCATCCATCCCTGCATCAAGGAACATCCAGGCGCCAAAAGCGGCAAACAGTGCGCCGAGAAAACCACCATAGATCCAGAGCGCCCGGGAACGCTCCTCCGCCATGGGCAGCCGCTCCAGTGTTCGGGCCACGGAAAAGCTCATATAAACCGCAATCAGGGCAGCAATCGCCAGGGAGGCAAGCAATCCCGTAAATCCGATCAGATACCGGAACAGGTAGTTGGCGAGAAAGAACAGGGCAATGCAGGTTATAGCAACGATGGTTATGCGTGTCTTTTCCATGGCGGCTCTGAATTTGCTGGATTTATGATCTGTTGGATCTATAGGTCGCGCCGCAAAGAATGGCAGAGACGCCATGAAAGAACCAGCCCCTGCTGCGACCCGTGTTCCAGCCTGATATGATGCCCCACATTCTAACCGGCAACCGGAAAACCGATGACCACTGGCAATTCGACCCGTCTCAATAAATACATCAGCGAAAGCGGCATGTGTTCCCGCAGGGAGGCCGATCGATATATTGAACAGGGCAACGTCTACATCAACGGCAAACGTGCCATTGTTGGCGATCAGGTACTGCCCGGGGATACGGTCAAGGTCAACGGCCAGGTGATTGAGCCCCGCTCCGACGAGGACCTGGTCTTTATTGCCCTGAACAAGCCCGTTGGCATTGTCAGCACCACTGACAGTGCCGAGAAGCACAACATCCAGCGGTTTGTCGGCCATAGTGAACGAATTTTCCCGATCGGACGGCTGGACAAGGATTCCCAGGGCCTGATCTTCATGACCAGCAACGGCGACCTGGTCAACAAGATCCTGCGGGCCGGAAACAACCATGAAAAGGAATATCTGGTCACCGTCGACAAACCGGTTACCCGGGAGTTCGTTGAGGGTATGGCCAATGGGGTGCCGATCCTGGGGACGGTCACGAAGAAGTGTAAAGTGGCCCCGGAATCCCGGTTCGTATTCCGCATTACCCTCGTTCAGGGCCTCAACCGGCAAATTCGTCGCATGTGTGAATACTTCGGTTATGAAGTGACCAAACTGGAGCGCATCCGGATCATGAACGTCAGCCTGAAGGGTCTGGCTGTGGGCCAGTGGCGCGATCTGACAGAGAAGGAATTGGCCGGACTGTTTGATGCCATCCGGGACTCCTCCTCAGTGGCTCCGCACCAACCCGGAAAACCTGCTAAAAAGAAGCCTTCAGCAAAGCCAAAGCATCTCCCCAAAGCCAAACCGGGCGCCCCCGGCGGTTCTCAGAGGCCCGGACCGAAAGGTAAGCCTGCCCCCGGCAAGAAGCCGGCATCGGGCAAACGCCCCAAGGCCGGGAAACCCCGGCAAAAGAGCGTTAAACGGTAGTCCTGGCCCTGCACCCAGAACGCCTGACTACTTTTTCACCCACTTGTCATTAACCTGAATGTACTGACCATCGGGCGTTTTTTCGAGGGCCTTCTTCCCGGCAACGGTTTCGACCTGGGTAACCGGAATGTCGTGCTTCTCGGCAATGCGCTTATACTCTTCCCGGCGGGCGCTGTTGATCGCCTCAACCACTTCCATGGCCTGGCCTTCGGCACGGACCACTCCCAGGTAGCCCGTCGGCGTTTCGCCCACCAGCCCTTGCTGCTTGACGACATCCAGTTTCTGTTTGGCCTCATCCAGCCCCATCGCAAACACCGACAAGGTGACACCGAACGCCAGAATCAAGGCACACATCTGTATGAATCGTTTCATCTTTAACCCCTTAAGCTACCCGGATTCGGTCAGAACAACCCTTTTTCGCTGAACAGGTCTTCCACGTCCTTATCGACTTTCACGTAGATTTCGTGCTGGATTTTCACGTTCAGGTTTACTGTAATCGGCTCTTTGGGGGCCGCCATCTGGACCGTTGGCGTGCAGGCAACCATTGCCAGCGGCAACGTCACTATCGTCAGCACTCTTACCAAAGGCGAGCCTGTTGGCCGCAACGATTTTTTCATGGTACTGCCTCCTTGCCGGACTCCTGTAACAGCTTCCGGACCCGTTCTGTAACGGCTTCGTTTACCCTGCCACTTAACTGCAGGCTGGTCAGCAGCGCGGGAATGTCTTCCTCAAGGTTCACGTTGAGTACAACCGGCTGCCCGCCCCGGAGTTCCGGGTTCTTTCCCTCGATGCGCAGACCCAGCGTCAACTTCCCCTTTTCATCGTAGTCTATCGTGCTGGACAGCACCGAGTAGTGAAAGTTCTGCAACGCTTGAACCACCACATCCATGGCCTGGTTGCCACCCAGCATGGCCTGCAGTTTCTCAGCTGGCAGCCGCAATCGACCGCCCGGCGCTGCCGCTGAAATGCGACCTTGCGCCACCTGAATACCATCGGTGCTGAAGCCAATGGGAATACGACCACTGAGCAGGCCACTGCCCTCAAGCCCTTCTGCAGGATAGACTTCCATTAGCCTGTCCAGCGAAATATCCAGCACCTCCATAGGTATCCCGCCAGAGCCGCCCTCCAGACCATAGACACCCGGCGGTATTCTGAGTGCCCCCTCCAGGAATCGGGCCCTCGCCTGAGTTACCTCCAGCTGGCCTTCCAGCATGTTGGCAACCGGCGCAGTGTAGTCGCCGTTAAAGCGAATGGTGGTCACCGGGATACCGGGATTCACCTGCTCAATAGTCAGGCCCCTGAACCCGGCGATCAACCGGTCACCTTCCAGAGAGGCAAGAACCCGCCCACTTAGCCCGGAGAAAGCGGTTCGATTGAACACGCCGGTGACATTTTCCAGGTCGGAGCTGCCGCTCGCTTCCAGTTCACCATCCGGGCCCAGACGAACCCCCGCCGACACCGCTGCACTGCCCGAATCCACGGTCAACAACTCCGGCCATCCAGTAAGAGTCTCGGCAAGGGCGCGAATGCCCACTTGCCCTTCAATCGCGGAATTGACCGAAATCGCGGTCGCGCCATTCGGCAAAAGCTGAACATCAAGGCCGACCTTGAGCCCGGCGGCGGAGACCAGCGAACCCCGAACCCGGAGATCAGCGAGACGACCCCGCACCCTACCCTGGAAACTCCACGCCAGTGGCTCCAGGAGTGGATGCTCAATCCTGGACGCCTCGATCTTCACCTCGCCTTCAATCGCGATCCGCTCGGCCCAGCTACCTGATGCGCCATAATCGAGTGTCAGCGTTACATTGCTGAGATTGGTGCGGACATCCTGTAGCAACAGGGGCTGTTCCGAATCGGTGTACGCCAGTCGTTCGGTAAGAACCAGGGAGGTGGGATTGAACCGAATGACCGCCGACTCACCACTGGCGGTGACCGAGGGCATGACATCAGCCTTGCTTCCTGTCACTTCCCAGCCGCCAGCTTGGATATCCGGCAACGCCATGCCGACCGTTCCCTGCTCGACCACCAGCGACCACCCTGCGGCAACAGCTGGCACCGCTAACAGAAGCCAGCCAACCAGGCGGAGCCGCCGGATCATCCGGCTCGGCTTTAGATATCCTTCAAAGGGCAAAACGACACTCCTGCCGACTCGGGCTACTCACCACGCCAGGTCACGCTGTAGAGGTCGTGACGGCGATCCTGAAGGTTCTTCACGGTACCACTGTTGCGGGCCGTGATCAGCACCTCCGGCCGGAGGTCGGCAAAGGCAACGGTTTCAACATTGGGTTCTGTGTCTGCGGCAATGCCATCCCGGGCAAACGGAAAATCACAGGGCGTGAGGATGCAGCTCTGACCATACTGGATTTCCATGTTCGGCACTTTGGGCAGGTTACCGACGTTTCCGGACATCACTACATACACCTGATTTTCCACCGCCCTGGCCTGACAGCAGTAACGGACCCTCAGGTAGCTCTGGCGCTCATCGGTGCAGAAGGGCACGAAGATGATATGAACCCCCTGATCCACCAAATGGCGAGTCAGTTCCGGAAACTCCGCGTCATAACAGATCAGTACGCCGATGGTGCCGCAGTCAGTCTCAATGGCGCTGACCCGATTGCCACCCTGCACATTCCACCAGAAGGCCTCATTCGGAGTCGGGTGGATCTTGGGCTGGGTGAAAACCTGGCCATCCCTGAGGAACACATGAGCCATGTTCCGAATGGTGCCGTCTTCCTCACGCACTGGCGTGGAGCCGGCCACAATGTTGATGTTGTACCGAAGGGCCAGATCCCGCATCAATTCCCGGTAGCGCTCGGCGTAATGGGTGACTGCTGCGAAGGTTTCTGCCGGGCTGCCCTTGCGGGCCTCAATCGATAACAACTGGAGAGTGAACAGTTCTGGAAACACCACAAAATCGCCCTTGTAAGTGGATACAACATCCACGAAGTAACGGACAATCCCGCTGAACTCATCAAAGGATCCCACCGGTCGCTGCTGGTACTGAACCGTGCCAATACGCACGGTATCGCGCATTCGGTGACCATATCGTTTGCGCCGCTCGCTGTTTTCGACCTGAGGGACTTTCGGGTTACGCCAGACCAGATGAATCCCATAACCCATGGAATCGTGATCGGCATCCAGGTAATGGGGAATGATGCCGTGAATCTCGAAACCTTGATGGAGCTGGAAGGACAGCACCGGATCCTTCTGCTCCTTACCCTTTATAGCCTCGACGTAGGCCTCAACACTGCCGAACTTTTTCAGACGCTGGCGCAGGCTGGGCAGGCGCCCGGCAAATACCACTCCCTGCAGGTTCAGGGCCTGGCACAGTTGCTTGCGCTCGTTGTACAGTCGCTCGCCAATGCGGTAGCCACGGCACTCCGGGTCAACGCAGACTTCCATGCCATATAGCCAGTTGCCTTCCGGATCATGCCGTGAGGCGTAACCGTTACCGGTGATGGAGGTCCAGTCGTGTGGCGCGAGCGCCACTTCTTCGGCGATCCGGAAGGTGGCGCAGTAGCCCACGACGGTATCACCCAGCATGGCCACGAACTGGCCATCGGGAAAGGTATTGATCTGCCCGGTTAACGGTCCCTTGGTATAGCCGTACATGCCGGTGCCTTCATAGACGCGGCGGCTAAGCTGGATGATGCCGGGTATATCCGCCAGTGTGGCATTGCGAACATACAGGCGCTGATCAGGGTCGGAAAACGGCGGGCACATAGACACCTCGTAAAGGCGTTGATTTTCCCTAATCTTTGGTGGCCAAACGGTTTTTCGTCAAGGGAAATCGGTTAATCACTGAGCGACAGAGGAAAGCGTTCAATCACCTTGTATACAGAGCCACCGGGACCCTGTGTACTTTCAAACAACACAAACTGATTTACTGGAAACCTCCCGAACGCCGTTTCACCATGCCTGGCCAGTAAGCTCTCGGCCGAACCGGCCCGGCGCCTGAATCTGGCCAGCGTAATGTGAGGACGAAATATCCGACTTTCCGGAGCCAATCCAAGACTCTCCATTCGGTCTTTGAGCGTGTCATGGAGACTGACAACGGGAGCCACCGGCTGGACTCCCACCCAGAGGTTTCGTGGGCTGCGGGGCTGACCGAAACAGCCCAGGCCGGCCACATCCACCTCAAAAGTCTCCATCGGAACATAACGTGCGGCATCGCACACCGCCGATAGTCGCGCTTCTTCCGTGAGCCCCAGAAACAACAAGGTGATGTGCATCTGTTCAGCACTTTGCCATCTGGCACCTGGGACCACCGCCCTGACCATCAGCAAGCGTTCTTTGATCTCAGCGGGAATCTCCAGCCCGAAGAAAAGCCGGGGCATATTCTGTTTCCCTGACGATCACGCAACCAGTGTTATCCGGCCGGCGTTGGCCTGACCAGAATCTCGTTCACATCAACATGTGCCGGTTGGGCCACCGCGTACATCACGGCGTTGGCAATGTCCTCCGGCTTCAGAGCGTGAGCTGGCGGCTCGTCAAAGAATGGCGTATCCACCATACCGGGTTCAATGAGTGTGACACGGATGCCAGAGCCACGAAGCTCCTCGCGAACGCCGTAACCGATGGCAGAGACCGCCCATTTGGTGGCACTGTACATGGACCCCGGAATCGTGACACGGCCGGCTGCCGAACCGGTCAACAGCAGGTGGCCCTTGCTTTTCCGCAATGCGGGCAGACAATGCTGAAGCGTTAGGCCAACACCATAAATGTTGGTCAGAATCATGTCCTTCCAGACATCCGGGTCAGCCTCACTGAATCCGCCGGGCTCGCCGCCTCGGCCAGCATTGGCGAATACGGCGTCAATGCGGCCAAAGGCCTTCAGGGCCTGGTCGACCATGTTTTTCTGGTCATCGCCGTTCTGGACGTCACACTTAACCGTCAGCACTTTCGCTTCGCCACCGAGTTCCTGCTGCAGGCCTTTCAGTTTGTCTTCGGAACGGGCCGCCAACACCAGACGATATCCCTGCTTCGCCGCCGCACGGGCAGTTTCTGCACCAATGCCCGATGAGGCGCCGGTGATCAGCATTACAGGTTGATCTACCATAGCTTTGTTCTCCTGTTGCCTGGATTGTACTGGAAGGGCTACGCACGCGGGCGCCAGCCCGATCATTCAATAGATTTGAATCAGCACCAGGCCAACAATAACCAAGGCCAGCAGGAACCAGCGGGCGTAGCGGTCAGGCCGGTCGTTATCCTCATCAGCGACCCGTGAGGCAATGCTGCCACCGCTGGCCTCATACTCGATTACCAGCTGACGCGCCTGGTAAAGATCCTCGTCGGCGACGTGGACATTGCTGAAGCCGGCAGCGCCGATCTCGCCCATGGCGCCCTGCAGGTAATGGCCGCCCACAAACGCCTCAATGCCGTTGGCTTCCAGCAAACCAGCGACAATGTGCGCCTCGGTAATGTCTCGCGCCCGATAGGCAATTTGCAACACGCGACTCCTTCTGTGACCGTTCCGGGCAGAACCGGGACAAATCTGCGAGTATTATCCCAAGCATAGTTCGCCCCGCCTGCCGGGGCCAATAACCTGTGGACTGCCCATGCTCTGGATTATTCTTGCCATCATTGTCTTTATTGTCGCCGCAACACTGCTGCTGTTCCGCCTTGAGGATCTGTCTCACCTGGACCGGGACGACTACCCCGTCCGGGATGGCAAGCCCAGCGATGCGAACCGGGAAGTTCTGGGACGCATCCGCGAGCTGGGGCAGTCATCGAAGGGGCTGCGCGGCAAGGCGCGACTGATGGCCCTGCGCAAACACATGGACGGTCTCAGTGAGGGACTGGAGCTGGTGTCTGAATTCCGTCACTGCGAGTCTCCCCGCGGTGAGTGGGTCATTGCCCCTGGCAGCGATAGCCGTCGCCGGATTCTGTACATCCATGGCGGCGCCTGGGCCGCGGGCAGCCCCAGAAGCCATCGGGCGATTACCGACCGGTTGTCACAGATCACCAGAGCTGCAGTGTTTGCCGTGGACTACCGGCTGATGCCGGAAAACCGGTTTATGGATGGTGTCCGGGACTGCCGGGAGGCCTACACCTGGCTGTTGAAGCACGGCCCGGACGGCCCTGAACCTGCCAACTTCATGGTAGTCGCCGGAGACTCCGCCGGCGGCAGCCATGCGCTCAGTTTGATTGCCTGGATACGGGACACGGGACTGCGCCAGGCGGATGCCGCGATAGCCTTCTCGCCATCCACCGACCTGACCCTGACTGCTCCTAGCAATCGCGCCAATATCGATACTGACCCTCTGCTGGGACCGGCTTTTGGAGGGTTATCAAAGATCCCCCTGCCGGTGATCTGGTGGGCGACTCTGGCGGCCTTCAGAGTCTCGCCTACCAGCCCCGCGGCCTCTCCCCTGCGAGGCGACCTGAGAAATCTGCCACCCACCCTGATTCAGGCCAGTGATACTGAAATGCTGCTGGATAACGCCCGGCGTTACGCTGGCCGGGCCAAGGCTGCGGGCTCACCGGTTACCTTGCGCACCTGGCCCGGGATGGTGCATGTTTGGCAGATCTTCGTGCCGCTTCTTCCTGAGGCGGAAGAAGCATTTGAGGATATACGGTCATTTCTGGAACAGATTGAATCAGACGGCAGGACGTCCGCGGAGGATCAGACCTGAACCTTGCCGCGAAGCGCCTTGGTTTTGCCCTTTTTGGTTTTCTTGTCGACACGTTTGCGCTGGGAGGACCGAGTCGGTTTGGTTGGCCTCCGGGCTTTTTGGGGTTTCACCGCTTCCTGGATCAGTTCTTTCAGACGCTCGAGGGCGTCCTCCTTGTTCAGTTCCAGGGTACGAAAGGATTGCGCCTTGATAATCAGTACACCTTCCTTGCTGATTCGCTGATCATTGAGCGACATCAGTCGTTCCTTGTAGAACGGTGGCAAGGTGGAGTGCGGAATATCAAAGCGCAGGTGCACCGCCGAGGCCACTTTATTCACATTCTGGCCACCGGCGCCCTGGGCACGGATTTGGGTAATTTCGATTTCCCAGTCGGCAAGTTCAACAGCATTGGATAGTTTCAGCATCTGCTAAGGTTAACAAATCCCGGACAACCGGGCTTCGAAAATACGGTAATGAACCATCATGTGCGGACGATTCACCTTCTACACGCCACCCGACACCCTGATCCTCGAGTATTTTCCGGAGGGCATGGAGGTGGATGGCCATTTTGACCCCAGCTACAACATCACTCCGGGCATTGGTATTCCCATGATCCGGATGAGCATGAATGGCACTCTGATCATGGCTCCCTCCCATTGGGGGTTTCGCCCGGTCTGGGCCGGCGACAAGGCGCCCTCTCCAATTAATGCCAGGGCGGAAAGTGTGGCCACCTCGAATTACTTCCGGGAGGCGTTCGCCCACCACCGCTGCCTGATTCCGGCCAATGGCTGGTACGAGTGGGCAGAAACTGAGCACGGCAAAGAGCCTCACTACGTGACGCCGACCGATTCTCAAAAGTACCCCGCTATCTTCTTTGCCGGGCTATGGACACCCAGAGAGGGGGATGAAACCACGGCCTGCGCCATCATCACGGAACCCGCCAGCGAGCCCCTGAAGCATATCCATGACCGCCAGCCGGTGGTTCTGGACCCGACTTGCCTGAGGGACTGGCTGAACCCTGAAATCACCGACCGGAATCAGGTGCGAACGGTCACCCATCGCCTCAATGCCGACCAACTGAAAGCTGTGATCGTCTCTGCCAAAGTCAATAACCCGAAGCACAACACCCCGGACCTGATCCGCGAGATGTGATGAATAGATTCACACACTGACCAGCAAGGACCGGCACCGTCCGCTATCTCCGGCGATACTGCGTTGCTTTGCGCTCTCCCATATCTGAGGTTTCAACAACTTCCTGCAGATTGCGTCTCGGCGCAGCTGGCAGATCTGTGGCCGGGTAACCGAGCCTGAGCAGGATCTGGGGAAAGCCGGAGCTACCCAGAAGATGCTGAAGTTTCGGGCGTAGTACCGCCACCTGAATCGGCTGGTTCAGGTAGGAGGCCTGCAGCCCCTGTCCGAGCGAGGTTAGCAGCACCCGCTCCAGGGCCTGCCCGGCTTTCAGCCAGTCTTCGTCGCCATCCCCGGACGTTCCCAATGCTGCAATAACCGGGGATTCGTCCGCCAGTTGCCGGTCTTTGGCACCGACACCATTACCCATATCGAAGGTGCGCACGACCAGCTGTGCCACCGGAGCAACCATGCCCGGCACTGTCAGGCCATCGCCCTTTCGACGCGGATGCATCCAGGCTGCCAGTTCCCGCCGCCAGCTGGGATTGGACCATTGGGCAGCATCGCCCTCGGCCACCAGTTCAGCCACCTGGTGGCGGGCCGACTCAGATTCCAGAACCTGGAACCAGGCCCCCTCGGCCAATGCCGCTTCGGCAAGTGTATCCAGCACACCGGCTGGCACTTGTTTTGGCTCGAAACGCTTGCGGTAGGTGCGGCGTCGGGTGATCGCCCGGAACAACGCCGTTTCCCGATTTTCTGTTCCAACTGTTTGAGAAGAGAGTTCAAACGAAATCGTGGCGAGCAGATCCTCATCTACCGGATTCGGCAGCAGGACGCAATTTGCGGTAAACCCGGCATGGGCAGCGGCAACCCGAAGGTTTAACAGGGCGCAACCACAACTGATGGTGAGTTCCCTGTCATCCGGGTCATTCACCGGCAACGCCCGCAGTCGGTCCGCAAACAGTGATACACCGTTCTCTCCGATTTCAAAGCGCCAGGGCTGGGTATTATGACTGGAAGGGGCCAGAACTGCGCTCTCCAGAATGGCTGCAAGGGCTTCCGGTGATATTGAATCCGTGCGGCGTCCTTCGCTCATAAGCGACTCTCCTCGTTGGTCTGAACCCAGACTATTCCGGCCTGTTGAAAAAAGATAGCCGACGATTACCGAGAAATTCCACGGGCCGCATCCACAAAATCACACGAACCGTAACCTGACATATTCGCGTTCGAATAATACAGTGGAAGCAGAGGACACTCGTTCAGGGCTGAAACATGGTTTATTCCTTCAAACACGTCGTTATTCTGGTATTCATTTCGCTCACACTCGGTGGCTGTGCCAGCAACGGGCACCTGCAACCAGATCAGTCAGACCAACCGCACCAGATACCCACAGCGTCAGCTGATCAATCCGAAAAAGCACAGAAGCTCTGGAAGGTGTTCGAGCGTTATCAGGGAGCGCCCTATGAGTACGGCGGCACCTCTTCTGACGGCTTCGATTGCTCCGGATTCATTCTCACGGCCTATCAGGAAGGCCTCGGCAAAGAACTGCCCCGAACCACCTCACAGATGCTGGCCAGTGGTGACGTGGTTCATCCAGGCAAAATCAAACCCGGTGATGTGGTGTTTTTTCGCATCGGCGGCAAGGAACAGCACGCTGGCATCTACATGGGTGGAGACCGGTTCATCCACGCCTCCACCTCAACCGGTGTTACCCAATCCTCGATCAGCGGTTATTACTGGCAGGGGCGCCTGACTCAGGCCCGACGATTTGACTAACCCAGACAAACCTTACCGCGGGTATGCTTCGGAGGACTCTCCTTCTACAGCGCACCGCCAACGGCAAGATGCAGTGCGATACTGGCCATCATCACGCCAATAACAAAATCGATAATCCGCCAGGCGACGGGGCGTGAAAGCACTGGTGCCAGCGCCGATCCGCCCCACGCCAGCAAGCCGAACCAGAGAATGGAGGCACTGCTGGCGCCGGCAACAAAGGTCGTGGCATCCTGCTGCTGGGCTCCCACCGCCGGAATTAACAACAAGGTGTCGAGGTAAACCTGCGGGTTGAGCAAGGTGACTGCCAGTGTGGTAAACACCACGGCTTTCAGGCTGCGCTTTGTGACTTCCCCGGCTTCAAGGGCAACCCTGCCCCGGCTGGCGCGAACAAAGGACTGAATCGCAAGCCAGCCAAGAAACGCCACTCCGAGCCAGCGAAGAATCTCCAGGGCCTCTGGCATGGCCATCAATGCTGCACTGATACCAAACATACCCAGAGTAAACAGGATGACATCCGCCAGCATGCACAACCCCGCCGACCACCAGTGGTGTTCCCGGCGGATGGCCTGGCTTAGCACGTAGGCATTCTGCGCCCCAATCGCAACGATGATACCGCCGCAAACAATCAATCCGGTCAGATAACTCTCAAGCACGCTGGTTTCTCCTCAATCAATGGCGCAAGGTTACCGGCTTATATCTATACTGGAAATTCATACTCATAATGCTGCATCAGTTTCTCTTATGATTGACTATAAGCTTTTGGAGGCACTGGCCACCGTCATTGAAAGTGGTGGCTTTGAACGCGCCGGCCTGGCGCTGGGTCTAAGCCAGTCCGCAGTTTCGCAACGGATCCGTACTCTGGAGATTCGCCTTGGGCAACCAGTGCTGGTGCGCAGTCCGGTCCTGAAAGCCACCCCGGCCGGACAACGCCTGCTCAACCACGTTCAACAGGTACAGCTCCTTGAAAGAGATCTGGCCAAATCCATCCCGGCACTCTCCGAACCCGCTGCGCGGCTGCGCATTGCCCTGAACGCAGACAGCCTGGCAACCTGGTGGGCAGCCGCCGTGGGCAGTTTCTGCGCCGATGAGGCCCTGCTGCTGGACCTGGTGGTCGAGGACCAGGACATTGGTTTGCGCCGGATGCGCGAAGGAGATGTGGCCGCCTGCCTGTGCAGCAGCCCCCAACCTGTGGCTGGCGCCCGTTGTGTTTCTATCGGCACCATGACTTACCTGCCATTGGCAACACCGGACTATGTTCAGCGGTTTTTCGGGGAAGGCCTGACCGAAAACAGCCTGCAATGTGCCCCGGCCATCGTCTTCGGGCCCAACGACCAGCTGCAACACAGGTTCCTGGCCCAATGCGGCTATCACGGCACCTTTCCCTACCACCTTTGCCCTTCCTCCGAAGGTTTTGTAAAACTGGCTTCGGCCGGCATGGGCTATGGCATGATTCCCGCCATGCAGGCCCGCCCGGAAATTGATGCCGGTCGCCTGGTCAGCATCGCACCGGAACAAACGCTGGAAGTGCAACTATACTGGCACTTCTGGCGCCATAGTGGCGGCGTGATGGACCGCCTGACACGGGCTCTGCAACTAGCTGAAACATTTGACTCCTGCTGATGCATCGCAGATTCAGACGAGCCAAACACTTTGCTGCTATCTATGAAAGGAACAGAAGATTGGATCTGACAACGCCTGCCCTGCTCTTCCCCGCGATTTCGCTGCTGCTGCTCGCCTATACCAACCGTTTTCTGGTTTTGGCGCAGTTGATTCGTCAACTCAAGCAGATGGATACCGAAGAAGACCATGCCCTGATCTCCCGGCAGATCAGCATGCTGAGAAAGCGAATTGTGCTGACCAAGAGAATGCAGGCCTATGGCGTACTCAGTTTCTTCCTCTGCACTGTGTCCATGTTCCTGCTTTTCCTGGGAGCCAGTTTCCCAGGTGTTGTGGCGTTTGGTGCCAGCCTGGTGCTGCTGTCGCTCTCGCTACTGTATTCTCTATACGAGATCCAGATTTCCACCAATGCCATCAACGTCGAGCTGGCAAGCTTTGAGGCTCGGAAAAGTGCAGGCAAGGAAGACGTCGACTATTCCTGAGGCTCTGACCGGCCGGCGGGCCTAACCCTGACGCCGAACCACCGGGGAAAACGAAGCAGGCAGAACAGCGCAATCATGTCGTAGGCAGCGTGCCAGACCATGACCAGCAGGAGGCTCTCTGACAGAACATAAGCCCCGCCCAGAATCAGCCCCAGGCCGGTTGCAACCAGAAAATAGGTGAACGACACATAGTGTACCAGCCCGAATAACACCGATGCCGCCAGCACCGCCGTTGACGGGTTGGTGTACTCCATTAGCCATCCCTGCACCGCGCCACGGAAAAGCAGCTCTTCTCCGACGCCAGCCAGCAAGGACAACAGAATCAATACAGCTGGGGAATAACCTGATGCAAAGTTATACAACCCCTGCATCTGACGTTCGAGGTTGTCCGGGAACAACCCTGGGATTCGAGTGAACAGTAGCAGCAAGACATAGGTACCCGCGGCGCCGAGCACCCCGTAAGACACGCTCTGCCAGAGGCCCGGGCCAATAAGCAGCACCGGAATGCCGAAAACCAGAATGGTAATCAACCCCAGTACGCCAATGCCGCCCTGGAACATCAGGGCGGCATTGGAGGAAATGCCGGATTTGCGCCGTTTTCTCAGTGCCATCTACTGCTCGAACAGTTGTTTTACCGGGAACAGGGCATCGTATTGGGGGGGCTGCTTCTGAGCCTTGGCCTGGAAGGCTTTCATCATATCCACCGGGCGGAACATCCCGGCCTGCCAGGTGGCCATATATTTCAGGCTGTCCTCCACGCTGTGATCGCGGCTGTAGTTGAGCATTTCCTTACAACCAGTCACTGCCAGCGGAGAGTTGGCCGCAATCTGCCCGGCTATTTTCATTACGGCTGCCAGTAGGGTTTGCTGATCCGGATAGACCGAATTTACAAACCCCAGACTCCGGGCCTCTTCCGCCGAAAATTTGCGCCCGGTATACGCCAATTCGCGCACAACACCTTCCGGCATCAGCTTGGGCAGGCGCTGCAGGGTGCCCACATCCGCCGTCATGCCCAGCTCGGTTTCCTTGATGGTGAAATAAGCATCTTCCGTGCAGTAACGGCTATCAGCGGCGCAGACCAGATCCAGGGCGCCACCAATACAGCCTCCATGAATAGCCGCCAACACAGGAAGCCGGATTTTCTCCAGGGACGTCAGCGTATCCTGCAGCTGCAATACGACCCTGCGCAGGTTCTCTGCCATTCGGCCGGGATCGCCATCCATCGGCACCGCTTTGGGGTCGCTGAACACCCCCAGATCCATGCCCGCGGAGAAGTGTTTGCCGGTGGATGAAATAACAATCACCCGGGCATCAGTGTTGGCTTCGATATCCTGCATACAGCGCGGCAACTCGAGCCAGAATGCCTTGTTCATTGTATTCAGCGCCTCCGGGCGGCTGAACTGAACGTGGGCAATGTGGTCGTTCACCTCGATTGAAAAACTCTGGTAACTGGACAGATCAGACAAGACAGCACTCCTCATGTAACGTTCATTTTTCCGGTCATTATCGGCAATCCCAGGCAGATGTATCCTCAATTCTTCTACCTTCGTATCATGGGATCACAAGTTAACCCGAAAAGGTACAGTATGGAATTCACCTTCCTCGGAACGTCTGCCGGAACACCGACGAAATCACGGAACGTGACCGGCCTCGCACTGACTCACGGCCGGCCGAAACACTGGTATCTGATCGACTGCGGGGAAGGCACCCAGCATCAGCTGCTGAGAACCCGCCATTCGGTGATGCAGTTGCAGGCGATTTTTATTACCCACATTCACGGCGACCACACCTTTGGCCTTCCGGGGCTGCTGACCAGCGCCTCGATGCTCGGCCGCACCCAACCACTGTTCCTGATTGCACCGAGACCGGTAAAAACCTTCGTGGAGGCGGCCATCGGCAACAGTGACTCCAGTCTCAGCTTCGAACTGAGATTTGTCGATTCCGAGGCAGATGGGTTCCACTGGGAAGACGAGGCCCTGGCCGTAGCCGCCACCCCTTTGTCTCACCGTGTGTCCTGCCGGGCCTTCGCATTAACCGAAAAGAAACTCGAGCGCCAGTTGCTGCGGGACAAACTCGACGCCGACGGTATCGAGGCGGGTCCGGCCTGGGGCCGCCTTCAGCAGGGCCATGATGTGATACTGGACGACGGACGGCTGGTTCGTTGCGAGGACTACACCCGGATTGCCAGAAAACCAAGAAAAGTGATCGTGGCCGGCGATAACGACCGTCCGGAACTGCTGCGGGAAGCCTGTTCCGATATCGACGTTCTGGTCCATGAGGCCACTTACACTCAAGCGGTGTCTGACCGCGTAGGTCCGTGGCCACAACACAGCTCAGCCGCCCAGGTGGCCCGTTTCGCTGATGCCGCCGGTGTTCCGAATCTCGTACTCACCCATTTCAGTTCCCGCTACCAGTTCAGTCCGAATGCCTACCCGCACATTGGAGAGATTGAGTCTGAAGCAAGAGGGCTTTACCGCGGCAACCTGTTTCTGGCCCGGGATTTTGCGAGCTATGGGCTTGGCAAGGATCTGATTCTGAGATTGATCGAGGACCCAACCCCCTGACAGAGACTTGCCAGGCCTCATTCGGCTTTACATATATCGCTTTTGTATATTCACTTTGCGTTCAGTGAATATCAACTTACACTGACGTCAGCAATGAACTGAAATCCGATTCAATTTCCACTGCTCAGGAAGGCGGTCAATGACCAAGGCCAACGTGCCAAGATCCGGACTCAACAAGGATGCGATTGTCGTTGTCCAGGGCTTTATTCCCTGCGGCTGTGCCATCGAAAGTGTGACTCGCAATGACAACGAGCTTCGCCTTGAACTGAAGCACTTTTCCTCTCCGGCTGTACTCAAGCAGCTTTCCTCTCAGGCAGCGGCACAGGCTGATATGCACGTCTTCCTTGAGCCGGGTCGGGAGACGCAGCACATCCACTTCAAGGGCTTGGTCCGGTCCGGGCCCGGGGGTAGCGCCTCGCTTGAGCTTACCAACCTGACGGCAGCGACAATTAGCGATATCGAGCAGCTGCTCAGAGACAGCGGTGGATCACGGCTTGCTGAGCCGGAGTCAGACCCGTCGCTGAAAAGGCTCTACCACCAGCACTGCCGTCGCCTTCTAGAGCAGTTACTGCCTGAATTCATGGATGGCACATTCGAGGGCATTGAGGCCGATCTGGCGCAGGCGGCCGAGCTCCGCGAGATCACGCGCCTCAAGGACATGCGGTTTATTTTCCAGAGCCGGCAACAACGAATGCTTCAGGATTTCCAGACCCGGTTTCAGGCCAATCAGGCCGTCCTTGAGCCCGCTTCAGAATCCAGAGCCCGGACAACAGAGCTCCACCTGTTGCAACAGCATGAGTTCGAGGACTGGCTCGATTTGCAGACGATCGCTGTCGGGATAAGCAAGGCGAATACCGGCACGACCTTCGTGCTTAATCAGCTGTTAAACCAGATATTCCGGCAAGAAATCAATGATGACAACAACCCTCTAACGCCCAGGGCGCTATGCGTATGCCTGCAATATATGGTGGACCATCTGGGAATTGCGCGGGAACACCGCCTCACAATCTACAAAGCCTGGGGGAATGCCCTTGGCAGAATCTGGCCCGCAGCGGTTCAGTCCCTGATCAATGACTGCCGCAGGGCCGGACTGGAAGCCCTCGACATCAGCGAATTGCCGGCGAACTGGTCTCGCAGGGAAAGCGCACCCGAAAGCAGCAGCTCTCCGGGAGAAAACGACGAAAAGACACCCGGCTCCGGCGACAATCCGGCAGCGGAAACGCCTGGCGGAGCTCCAACGGATACGGCATCAGCCGGACGAGCCCTGTTCCAGCTTATGGCTCTGGAGGGCAATCCGGCATCTGAGGCAGGAGACTGGGAAGAACCCAACCCAAAGCTATCCGAAAACATCAGATCCCGACGCAGTGAACTTCTGGATCGCTTACGCGACGACGAGTCCGAAATGGCAGGGTTGCTTCGGGAGTTGGCCAATTCAGATTCCGATCTGGCCAAGGTGCTTGACCGGACGGCGGTCGAAAAGGCCAGCCTTGTGGACCGTCTGTTTGCGCCTCTTCAGGCCCATGACGAGCTTTCCGGTTCGCTTCGCCATCAATTGCAACAGCTCCGGTTACCGGTTTTTGAAGCCCTCATCGAAACGCCGGACTTCCTGAATGCTGAAGACCACCCGGCACGGGAAATCATCAACAACCTGATGCGGCTGTGTCTTGCGGAAAGGGCTTCCAGCAAAAAGCTTGAGGCCACGGTTGCCGACATTGTTGACGAGCTCACCCGAATCGAGTCATCCAAGCCGGATCTGCTGGAAAGCCTCAGCCAGAAGCTAAAACAGCTGGTGGAACGGCAGGATCAGTCGTTTATCAGAAACTCTGAACGACTGGCAAAAACCCTGGAGGGCAAGGAGCGCCTGCGCAAGACACGAAAAGACGCGCAGAAACGTCTCGACGCCCTCCTGAGACAGAGAGAGGTTCCGAAAATCCTGATCCGGCTTCTTCAGGCCGGGTGGGAGCAGATAATCGTACTTACCATGCTTCGGGAAGGCGCCGACAGCCAACACTGTGAGGAGCTGTTCGATGTAGTAGCACAGCTTCAGGCCTGGCTGTCCCCCTCCGGAACGACGGGCGAGTTTGCCTTCGAGCGGGAGCTCGAGAGCAGTGTCATGCTTCAGTTCGTCGAGCGCGAGCTCAAGACAGCCGGTGAGATATCGCGAATTATCCCGGTCATGGAGGAGCTGGCCAGACAGCTTCAGGGCCAGATGGCGGCGGACACGGTCTGGGTCGAAGAATACGCAGAGGCGGATGAACCTGCGCCGGCGGTACCGTTGGAACTTGAACAGAGTCGTTGGGTCTCGAGGGCGAAGGAGATTTCGATTGGGGACTGGGTCGAAGTCCGACTGGACGAGGGCGAACCGCGCCGCATGCGACTGGTCTGGGGTGGGGAGGACTCCCTCAGATTTGTGTTCCTTTCGCCCAAAGGCATGAGTGAAGTCAGTTACGGTTTTCCGGAATTTGTCGAGAAACTGGCAAACGGTAGCGCATGGCGGGTAGAGGACGGAGAAATACCGTTTCTCGATCAGAGCCTTTTCACTATTGTTGAGGATGTTTACCGGAAGCTGAATTTCCAGGCCACCCACGATGCCCTCACCGGCTGCATGCATCGTCACGACTTTGAAAAGCAGGTCTCCCGCTTAATAGGCGCCTCACCATCATCGTCGGAACCCGGGAAGGGCGCGTTAATTGTTCTCGACATTGATGAGTTCAGCGTTATCAACGCCTCTTATGGCGCGGAAGCCGGCGATGCCTTGCTGAAACAGGTCGCCGAAACCATTCGCAGAGAAGGCCACGCCAGATTTCCGGCATCACATGTTGGCCGGATCAGCGGCAATGAGTTTGCCATACTCATCGACGAAATCACCGTCGAAGACAGCCTTGACCTGGCGGAATCCATTCGCCGCAACTTCGAGCAACAGGTCGTTCAGCATGGGCAGGCAGAGTACCGGGCGACGGTAAGCATCAGCATCCGGCCTGTTAACAGCGCCGCACATTCCGCCGGAGACCTTCTGAACCAGGCAAGCCTGTCGCTCAAGGCTGCCAAAAAGCAGGGCGGCAACCGGATTGAACTGGCCAGAGAGAGCCGCGACCCCTCACAGATTGGCACTCCGCAATGGGTGACCGAAATTGATCGGACCATCCGTGATGGCAGTCTTTACCTTCGCGCCCAGCCCATTGTCCCCCTGGGCCCGAAAACCGGCGAAGGCAAAATGTATGAGCTTTTGCTGGGGCTCCGGGACAGCTCTGGCAAGGAGATTTCACCTCAGGGTTATATCGAGGCAGCGGAGCAGTTCCACCGCAGCACCCGGGTCGACTTGTGGGTCATTTCAGAGGCCATGGCCTGGATGCGCAACAATCCCGAGACCCTGGCCGATATCGCTACCCTGAACGTAAACCTGTCAGGCTCTTCGTTGAGTGATGACGGTTTCATGCTCGGCCTGGAGTCAAATCTGAGGGCAAGCCCTGAACTTGCCCACAAACTCTGCTTCGAGGTGACCGAAACCTCAGCTGTTGCCAACCTGCACTTTGCCTCCGACTTCATGCGCGAGATGAAGCGCCTCAATTGCCGGTTTGCCCTGGATGACTTCGGCACCGGGCTGTCCTCCTACGCCTACCTTCAAAAACTTCCGGTGGATTTCGTGAAGATAGATGGCATATTCGTCCGGGACATGGCCACAAACCTGACCAATTACGCCATGGTGCGTTCCATCAACGAACTGTGTCATTTCCTGGACCTGCAGACGATTGCCGAATACGTCGAGGATATGGAAATCATGGACACCCTGAAGGAGATCCAGGTGGACTACGCACAGGGCTTCGCCATTGGGAAGCCGCGCAGGCTGGATAGCCTCCTCGGTACTGTAAAACCCGGCACCCCGGTTTATGCCTACAAGAAATAGCTTTGCATTTACCGGCAGTAAGAGTATGGTGGGCCTCGTTGGAAAGATTTAGCAAAGCATTTCATCAATAAGACCGCTCAGTTGTAACACGTAGCACGTCCTGTTTTTGATCACGCAAGTTTTTTGTTTCCGCATACCGCTGATCAGGCATCACCAAGATGATCTGACGGCACATTAAAAGATTGAATTCAGGAAAGTATATTATGTCTACAGTTACCGGCAACGTTAAGTTTTTCAACGAAGCAAAAGGTTTTGGCTTTATCACTCGCGAAAGCGGCCCGGACGTTTTTGTTCACTACAGCGCTATTCAGGGCGGCGGTTTCAAGACTCTGGCTGAAGGCCAGCAAGTCGAGTTCACCGTTACCCAGGGCCAGAAAGGTCCTCAGGCGGAAAACGTAGTTGCTGTTTAAATAACAGACAACACGTAATGAAAAAGGCAGCTTCGGCTGCCTTTTTTCGTTTCTGGCTTTCGTCTCTGACCTTACTCCAGCCCCTCCACCGGGATCGTCTCGGTATTCTTTATTTCCCGCAAGGCAAAGTTTGAATTCACCTGGGCAATGCCCTGAAGGGTGAAAATCTTTTCGTTCAGGAAGCGGTCATAGCTGGCCATATCCGGCACGATCACCCTCAGTACGAAATCGGCATTCCCGGTAACCGCAAAGCACTGAAGTACCTCCGGGTAGCTGCTGACCTGCTGTTCAATCTCTGCGGTGCTGTCGATACTGTGTCGCTGTAATGACAGATTGACCAGCACGCACAACCCCTGACCGATACGGTCCGGATCCAGTCTTGCGCTGTATCCCTGAATGACACCGCTTTCCTCCAGAGTCCGTACCCGCCGCCAGCAGGCCGCCGGCGACAACCCCACCTGTTCTGCCAATAACTGGTTACTGATACGTCCGTCCTGCTGAAGCACGGACAGGATTCGCCGGTCCAGTTTATCGAGATTAACCTGTTTCATTTGGTAACACCGGATTTTTATCAAAGGTTCTTTCTTCACATTGTCTTTTATCAAACATCCTTTCGCAAACTCGAGAAACCTTCACCTAATAAGCAAGCACCTTTTGCCGATTTCCCTCTAGAATTCTGGTTATAAAATCGACAAAAGGAGGGCGCCATGTCCGCCGATACCCCACAGCTCGACAATTACAAACTGGAAGACCGCTACCTGCGGGATTCAGGCCGGGTTTTCCTGACCGGAACACAGGCTCTGGTCCGCATCCCTTTGATGCAGGCTGCACTGGACCGCAAACTGGGGCTGAATACCGCCGGCATGGTCAGTGGCTATCGGGGTTCTCCACTGGGGGCCTACGACCAGGCACTCTGGCAGGCCCAGACTCTGCTCGATAGCAACCGTATCGATTTCGTGCCGGCGATTAACGAAGACCTGGCTGCCACCATCATGCTGGGCACCCAGCAGGTGGAGACCGATGATGACCGGCAGGTCGATGGTGTATTCGGGCTCTGGTATGGCAAAGGCCCCGGAGTTGACCGCGCCGGCGATGCCCTAAAACACGGCACCACCTATGGCTCATCCCCCCACGGTGGTGTTCTGGTGGTTGCCGGTGACGATCATGGCTGTGTGTCCTCCTCCATGCCCCACCAGTCCGATGTGGCGTTCATGAGCTTCTTCATGCCCACCATCAACCCGGCCAATCTCGCCGAGTATCTGGAATTCGGCCTGTGGGGCTATGCCCTGTCCCGTTACAGTGGCTGCTGGGTGGGCTTCAAGGCGATCTCGGAGACGGTTGAAAGCGCGGCATCCGTGGAGCTGCCTCCCCTGCCGGAATTCGTAACGCCCGATGACTTCACCGCACCCGAAGGCGGCCTCCACTACCGCTGGCCGGACTTGCCCGGACCCCAACTGGAAACCCGAATCGAACACAAGCTGGCCGCCGTGCAGGCCTTCGCCAGGGCCAACCCCATTGACCGCTGCCTGTACAACAACCCGGAAGCCCGTTTCGGCATTGTAACCACCGGCAAGGGCCACCTGGACCTGCTTGAAGCCCTTGATCTGCTTGGCATTGATGAAGACAAGGCCCGTGACATGGGGCTGGATATCTACAAGGTCGGCATGGTCTGGCCGCTGGAGCGACGCGGCATCCTCAACTTCGTTCATGGCAAGGAAGAGGTTCTGGTTATTGAAGAAAAGCGGGGCATCATCGAAAGCCAGATCAAGGAAACCATGTCTGAGCCGGATCGCCCCGGCGAGGTGCTGATTACCGGCAAACAGGATGAGCTGGGCCGCCCGCTGATCCCCTATGTGGGTGAGCTGAGTCCCAAGCTTGTGGCCGGCTTCCTGGCTGCCCGTCTTGGTCGTTTTTTCTCGGTGGACTTCAGCGAGCGCATGGCCGAGATCAGTGCCATGTCCAATGCCCAAGACCCGGGTGGCGTAAGACGGATGCCCTATTTCTGCTCCGGCTGCCCTCACAACACGTCCACCAAAGTGCCCGAAGGCAGCAAGGCGCTGGCGGGCATTGGTTGCCACTTCATGGCCTCCTGGATGGGCCGGAACACGGAATCCCTGATCCAGATGGGTGGCGAAGGGGTCAACTGGATCGGAAAGAGCCGTTATATCGGCAACCCCCACGTGTTTCAGAACCTGGGTGAAGGCACTTATTTCCACTCCGGTTCCATGGCCATCCGCCAGGCCGTGGCGGCAGGCATCAACATCACCTACAAGATTCTGTTCAACGATGCCGTGGCCATGACCGGCGGGCAGCCGGTAGATGGCAAGATCACTGTGCCCATGATTGCCCAGCAGGTGGCCGCCGAGGGCGTTCGCCGGGTCGTGGTGCTCAGCGATGAGCCGGAAAAGTACGATGGCCATAAAGACCAGTTCCCAAAGGATGTCACCTTTCACGACCGCTCCGAACTGGATACAGTTCAGCGGGAACTCCGGGACATTCCGGGATGCACCGTGCTGATCTACGACCAGACCTGTGCCGCTGAAAAGCGCCGCCGCCGCAAGCGCAATCAGTTCCCGGATCCGGCAAAGCGGGCCTTTATCAACCACCATGTTTGCGAGGGCTGTGGCGATTGCTCGGTGCAGTCCAACTGCCTCTCGGTTGTGCCCCGCAAAACCGAGCTGGGCCGCAAGCGCAAGATCGACCAGTCTTCGTGCAACAAGGACTTTTCCTGCGTCAACGGCTTCTGCCCCAGCTTTGTCACCATTGAAGGCGGACAGCTGCGCAAATCCCGGGGAATGGACACCGGTTCTGTACTGACCAGAAAGCTGGCTGACGTACCTGCCCCCCAAGTCCCGGAAATGACCGGTTCCTACGACCTCCTCGTGGGCGGCGTCGGTGGCACAGGCGTGGTCACCGTGGGACAGCTGATCACCATGGCCGCGCACCTCGAATCCCGGGGTGCCTCGGTACTGGACTTCATGGGCTTCGCCCAGAAGGGTGGTACCGTTCTGAGCTATGTACGCATGGCGCCGTCTCCGGACAAGCTGCACCAGGTTCGGATCAGCAACGGCCAGGCCGATGCGGTTATCGCCTGTGATCTGGTGGTGGCGTCCTCTCAGAAAGCCCTGAGTGTACTGAGGCCGAACCACACCCGGATTGTAGCCAACGAAGCGGAACTACCCACCGCCGATTACGTGCTCTTCCGGGATGCCGACATGAAGGCCGACAAGCGACTGGGCCTGCTCAGGGATGCGGT
Source organism: Marinobacter sp. (assembly GCF_048269445.1). GTDB lineage: Bacteria > Pseudomonadota > Gammaproteobacteria > Pseudomonadales > Oleiphilaceae > Marinobacter. The sequence goes on from NZ_JBLXIQ010000002.1 coordinate 356,297, forward strand.
AGGTCAGGACCATTTCAGTCAGCTAGACGCCAATGGCATCGCCGAGAAGCTGATGGGCGATACCGTGTTCTCAAACGTGATGATGCTCGGCTTCGCCTGGCAGAAAGGGCTGTTGCCCCTGTCTGAAGCGGCCTTGATGAAGGCCATCGAGCTCAACGGTGTAGCGATTGACCGCAACAAGGAAGCCTTCGGCTGGGGCCGCGTGGCGGCTGTTGATCTGAGCGCGGTAACGGGCCTTCTGGACACCGGCGGCGCGAAGGTTGCGGACGTCAAGTCCGAGCCGACCCTTGATGAGCTGATCCAGACCCGTCACGGCCACCTCGTCAACTATCAGAGCCGGCGCTGGGCCGATCAGTACCGCGCCAGCGTTGCCGACGTCCGGAAGGCCGAGGAAGCCCTGGGACAGACGAACCTGCTCCTGACCCGAGCCGTGGCGCAGCAGCTGTACCGCGTCATGGCCTACAAGGACGAGTACGAAGTGGCCCGGCTGTTCGCAGAAACTGACTTCATGAAAGAAGTGAATGAAACCTTCGAAGGTGAGTTCAAGGTCCACTTTCACCTGGCCCCACCCCTGCTCAGCAAGAAAACCGATGCCCAGGGACGCCCGAAGAAACGCCGGTTCGGCCCCTGGATGTTCCGCGCCTTCAGGCTGCTGGCAAAATTCCGCAGCCTGCGCGGAACCGTGGTGGATCCGTTCAGTTACTCAACCGACCGGAAACTGGATCGTGCCATGTTGAGGGACTATCAGAGCCTGGTGGCCCGCATTGGTCAGGAACTGGACGCAAGCAACTACGAAACCTTCCTGCAACTGGCAGAACTGCCAGCCGACGTCCGGGGCTATGGGCCGGTTCGCGAACAGGCGGCAGAAGGCATCCGGGAAAAACAGACCCAACTGATCAAGGCCCTGGACACTGGCCGCCCTACTCTCATCCGCACCCAACTGGCCGATAAGGAGGCAAACCATGTTTGAAGCCCTGAAGCCGCTGCCACAGGACCCGATCCTGCAATTGATGCAGACATTCCGGGAAGATACCCGGCCGGATAAGGTGGATCTGGGCATCGGTGTCTACAAGGATAACGCCGGCAATACGCCGATCATGGCCGCTGTGCATGAAGCCGAACGGCGTCTGCTTGAGGGCGAAACGACCAAGAGCTATGTCGGGCCCGCAGGCGCCGCCGGGTTTAACAATGCCATGGCGGAGCTGATCCTGGGAAGCAACAGCCCGCTCATCCGGGCCGGTCGGACGGCCGTTGTCCAGACTCCGGGCGGCTGCGGCGCCCTGCGGATGGCGGCCGAGTTCCTGCGCCTTTGCAAGCCGGACACCAACGTGTGGGTGAGCACCCCGACCTGGGCCAATCATCTCCCTCTGCTGGGAGGAGCAGGCCTTGCCATCCGGGAATATCCGTACCTTGATCCAGAAACGCTGGAGGTAGACTTCACCGCCATGCTGGCGACCCTCGAACGGGCCAAATCGGGTGACGTGGTGTTACTCCATGGCTGCTGCCATAACCCGTCAGGCGCCGATCTGAGCCTGACGCAATGGCAGGAAGTCACCAGTCTGATCCAGCGCAAGGGGCTTCTGCCTTTCGTGGATATGGCCTACCAGGGCCTTGGTGAGGGCCTCGATCCCGATGCAGCAGGCTTGAGACACCTCGCCGGGGCCGTGCCGGAAATGGTGATAGCGGCGTCCTGCTCCAAGAACTTTGGGCTTTACCGGGAGCGAACCGGGGCCCTGGTTCTTATCTCTGCCACGGCACCCATCAGTTCGGCCGCCACCAGCCAGCTGCTGAGCGTCATCCGCTCCCACTACTCCATGCCCCCGGCCCATGGCGCCGCCATCGTCGAGACCATTCTGGGGGACGATGGGTTGCGGACCCAATGGCAGGAGGAGCTCAGCGGAATGTGCAAACGCATCCTGCACCTGCGCCATGAGTTTGCCAGCGCACTGGCGCCGGTTGGCGACTTCAGTTTTATCGCCCGTCAGCGGGGCATGTTCTCGTTCCTCGGGATCAGTCCTGAGCAGGTTAACCGATTACGGAGGGAGCACGGGATCTACATGCTGGAGAGCAGCCGTGTGAATGTTGCAGGGCTGAACGACCAGGCCATACCACGGGTAGCAGACGCAATACGCGACGTCTTCAAGTAAGCAGTCCGCTTAGAGATTAAACCAGGCCCGAAACGTCAATCCGACAAGAACAACTAGCCGGAGACCCTAGTGAGTCAGAATACCCAACCACACCAGCAGGCCAACAACCTCTGGTCTTCACGGATGACCTTCATTCTCGCCGCGGCCGGTTCGGCAGTCGGCCTCGGAAACATCTGGAAGTTCCCCTACATTACCGGCGAGAACGGCGGCGGTGCTTTCGTCCTTGTCTATCTCACCTGCATTTTTCTTATTGGCGTACCGGCGCCGATGCCGAAACCATTGGCGGTCAGTTCGGCGGGCTGCTCGCAAATCCCTGGGAGCTGTTGCTGTGGCACTCTGTGTTCATGGCGATTGTTGTGTTCATCGTTGGTCGCGGCATTCGCTCAGGGCTTGAGAAAGCCGTGACCATGCTGATGCCGCTGTTGTTTGTGTTGCTGATTGCGATGGTGATCTACGCCATGAATAGCGGCAGCTTTGGCCACGCCGTGAGCTTCATGTTCTCACCGGATTTCAGCAAGCTGACCACTGCTGGCATTCTGACAGCGCTCGGGCATGCCGCCTTCACGCTGAGCATTGGTATTGGTGTGCTCATGGCGTATGGCTCCTACCTGCCGAAAAACGTCAACATCGCCAGAACTGCAATGACCATCGCCGTTATGGACACCAGTGTTGCGCTGCTCGCCGGTCTTGCCATTTTTCCTCTGGTGTTTGCCAACGGCCTTGAGCCAGGTGCAGGCCCTGGCCTGATCTTTGTGACTCTGCCACTGGCTTTTGGCCAGATGGGTGGTGGTGCCCTGTTCGGCACCATTTTCTTCGCCCTACTCCTGGTGGCCGCCATTACTTCCGCCATTTCCATGCTCGAGCCGGTGGTGGAATGGCTGGAAGAACATAAAGGTGTGAGCAGGGCCAAAAGCGCGCTTGGAGGCGGACTGGCGATCTGGTTCATTGGCATAGGTACAGTACTGTCGTTCAACGTATGGGAAGACCTGCATCCACTGGGCTTCATCGCCCTCTTTGAAGGCAAGACCGTATTCGACCTCCTCGACTTCCTGGTGTCCAATCTGATGATGCCCCTGGGCGGGCTTGCCATAGCCCTGTTCGCGGGCTGGGCCATGAGGCGGGAAAGTCTGCCGGCGGACATAGGTCTGCAAGGCTCTGCCTTTAAGGCCTTTATGTTTGTACTCCGCTATCTGACGCCTGCGGGCATCGGGGTGGTATTCCTTTACAATCTGATTTGACCGGGCTTTCTACAGCACGGAGTTGTTCGACTGCAAAAGACCCGGTGTAATCCACCGGGCTTTTTGACAATTAATAAACATTGCTGCCAATCTGGGGTTAAGGAGTTTTCGGCTTCAATGCCTTAACGGAAGTAAGGAGTACGCCATGTACAGAAAAATCCTCGTTCCGGTAGACCTCGCCCATACCGACAAGATGGTAAAGACACTCGACACCGCCATCGATATTGCCAAACACTACAACGCCACTCTCTGTTACGTAACAGTGACCAACAGCACGCCCTCGGCCGCCGCCCATAGCCCGAAGGAACTGGCAGAGAAACTCAGCGTGTTCGCAGAGGAGCAGGGGCAATCACACGGCATTGATACCGATAGCATCGTCATGCAATCCGCCGACACCGCTGTTGAGCTGGATGACAAGTTGCTCGAAGCCATTAAAACAACCGGTGCCGACCTGGTCGTAATGGCCTCACATGCGCCCGGCATCGGAGACAGGCTCCACATTCTCCATTCCAATGGGGCCAACATCGTCAGGCACAGTGATATTTCGGTTTTCGTGGTGCGCTGAGGCTGCCCTTATTCAGGCAGTCTCCGCTGGGCATGGATGTGAAGGTGGGGTTCTGAGCTGTTACCGGAGTTCCCCATCTCGCCTCGGTTCATGTCCGGAATCCTCATGCCCTCAATACCATCAACCGCTTTCGCAATTGCGCCGACGGACAGAACTTGCAGCCCAAGCGCAAACAGACCTGCGGCGGGAAATAATGCCAGCCAGATCAGCATGAGGACCGGCAGAATGAGTTGGATAAAGATAACCATCCAGGGCATTAATCAGGGCTGCTTGCGGATATCGGATCTTGGGAATTCAACGCCGCTGACCTTAGCGACAAAAAATGGGAAATACGCATCCGTGCCAAAGAAATTTCCCGCTTCCACGCGGGTTGGCAGCCTGAAACCATCAAACTCACGGAACTCCGAGAGGTAGCCTCCGAACGGCTGCCATCGATGAACCTTTTCCGGGTTGGCATTGCTCCAGCGGTCGAAACTGACCTGCACCGGTCGGCCATCGTCGGCTACAACAACATCCACTGCCTGTTCCATGCCATTGTGGCGAACAATGACTCTGGCCGTATTCACATCAACCAATTGCCAGACAATACCCGGGCGTGGCAGCAGGGCTGCGGGCGACCAGAATACGGCTTCTGCCACATACCGGCCAAAGGCAGAGCGGGTATGGTCCAGGTTCCCGCCCATTCGGGCCACAGGCAGAATTCCCATCAGCCAGAATCGGGTCCACTGCTCCGTATCCGATCCTGATAACCTCAACTGTCCCCGCCGGGCGCTCATCTTCCAGATAAACCCTTCCGGCATGGCGAGCGTCTGACTCGCCACCATCTCCACATAGTCGGGAGCCTCCCGGTTACCCATGCCGAATTTTCCCGCCATGGAAATCTGCGCCACGGTATAAAGGGGCGTGCCCTTTTGAATGGTGAAAAGGAAATACCGCCGGGCAGGCTCCGGCAGGCTTCGAACAAGGACAGGATCAAACCGTTCCGGTGTGGCCGGCTGAAAGGCCACCAACCGCACCACCGCAGACCGGTCAGCGTTGTGGTCAGCCTGGCGCCAGAGCCACAACCCCGCAACAGCGGCCGCTACCAAAATCAACAGGATCAACAGAAAGATTTTCATGTAAGCTATGCTCCGTAGTGGCTATTTTCCCTGCCCTGCTCATACCCGGCCTTGCCCCAGATCAACGAACACGGTCGGCACGCTCACTGTTAGTCTGAAAGGTTTTATGAAAGTACCGAAAAGATTACAACCCCTTGTTGACGATGGCATGGTGGACGAAGTGCTTTACCAGCTGATGAGCGGCAAGGAAGCTCAGGTGTACGTAGTACGCTGCGGCGACCAGGTACGCTGTGCCAAGGTGTTTAAGGAAGCCTCAAAACGAAGCTTCAAGCAAGCAGTGGAATACCAGGAAGGCCGAAAGGTTCGGAACAGTCGGCGGGCCCGGGCCATGAGCAAGAAAACGAAATATGGCCAGAAAGAGCAGGAAGATGCCTGGCTCAATGCCGAGGTCGACGCCCTCTACCGACTGGCTGCGGCCGGCGTCCGGGTTCCTGAGCCTCTGGGGTTTGTGGATGGTGTGCTGCTGATGGAACTGGTGGCAGATGAGGACGGCAAGGCCGCACCGCGGCTGGGCGACGTTACTCTGTCAGCCGAGCAGGCCCGGGACTTTCACGGACAGGTCATCCGGGAAGTGGTCCGCATGCTGAGCGCCGGACTTATCCACGGGGATTTGTCTGAGTTCAACGTTCTGGTCGATACCGACGGACCGGTCATCATTGATCTGCCCCAGGCAGTCAATGCCTCCGGCAACAACAATGCTGAACGGATGTTGGAGCGCGATGTCGACAATATGCGCCGGTATTTCGGGCGTTTCGCGCCGGAGCTCCTGACCACCGATTACGGCAAAGAGATCTGGGCTCTCTATGAATCGGGCGACCTGCACCCGGACAGTAAACTCACCGGATGCTTCCAGCACGACGATACGGCCGCCGACGTCGACGAACTGATGGAAATCATCGACGCCGCCAAGGAAGAGGAATGGGAGCGGCAGGAACGCATGAAGGATGACGAGGAAGACTGAGCGCGCCGGTTTAGCGGCGGGACCTTGCCTCCTGTTCGCTGAGCATCGCCGACATGACTTCCTGCTCCTCCGGCCCGGGTAACACGCCGGTCAACCAGGCATCGATCACCGTCTCGCCATGCTGGTTCGACAGCACTGCCTCTGCCCGGGCACGATTCCGCTCATCCACTTCAGTAAGGGTGAATACGCAGGTGATGGTGTCACCGAAATAGACGGGCCGGCGGAAACGGAAATTCATGCCGGACGCCAGCCAACCGATCTGCCCACCGACTTCCGTAATCATGCCGCCCACAAGCAGACCATGGCAGATTTTGCCTTCAAGGTTTTTTGCCCGGGCGAATTCATCGCTGTAATGGACCGGGTTCTGATCGCGGCTGATTTCACCAAAGGACAGGGTTTCCTCTTCGGTAAACGTTCGCGTCAGGGAAAACGAATCCCCCGCTTTCAGGCCGGCAATGGTTTTCTTTCGGATGTCAGACATGCAATCAAATCTCGAACGGTCAGAGGCCTAAAGGTAACGGCCACCAGCACCGATCGCCACCACAATCAGCCCGAGAATCAGATTTATCCCCACGAGCCGGCGAATGCGGCCTACCTGACGGCCACCCTCTTGTGGATTGTTCTCTGCAACCGCCTGCTTGAGCCGACGGAAAGGCGCAAAGTAAACGTGAAAGTACAGCAGCATCATAACCAGGCCGAGTGCCTGCATGGCATGAATGTGCCAGCCCGCGCCCGCCATGCCGCCAAAGACACTGAAAATCATCCAGTAGCCGGTGACCAGCAGCAACAGGACAGCCAGCCACACCCACCGGAAAAAGCGGGAGAGCGTTTCGCACCAGAGGGTGCCCCGCTGTGACGACTCCACAACCTCAACCACGGCCGGGCGCATGGCCATATAGGCAAAGAACATACCTCCAACCCAGATAACCGCGGACAGAACATGCAACGCAATTGCCAACCCCATAAGAATAACCTCTCCAGTATTCAGACCGCTTCCAATTCCACCCGATTCCGGCCACTGGCCTTACTCCGGTAAAGCGCCGCATCGGCACGGCTGACAGCGGCACTCAGATCTTCTCCGACACGAAGCTCACTCACCCCGATGCTGATCGTAACCTCAACTTCAACTCCGGTGATTGCTTTCCAGTCCTTCGCCAAAAAGGCATTTCGCACCCGTTCTGCGCTTGCCCAGGCCTTTCCGGAATCGGTATCCGGAAGAATGGCAAGAAACTCCTCGCCACCCCATCGCCCGGTGAGGTCCTGCGCCCGAAGCTCTTCCCGGATGACGTCAGCAACGTAACCCAACACCCGGTCACCGGTTTCATGGCCGTAGGCATCATTGATGGATTTGAAGTGATCCACGTCGAGGAGAAGAAACCCCACCGGATGACCACTACGCTGGAACCGGGCGAGTTCTTTTTCAGCCAGGTAGGTCATGTGACGGCGGTTGGAAAGGCCAGTCAGTGAATCCGTTGTTGCCATCTCACGCAATTTACGCTGAGCGGACACTACCATTCTCAGATAATACGAAGAAAGGTAGCTGAACATGGCGAAGACCACGCTAAGGTTGAACAGATGGACGATATGCAGGGCGGTTTGGGGAATAGGCTGCAGGGGCTCGATAAACCACATCAACACATCCAGCGCTATGTAGTAGCCCCCTAGCCCCAGCAGGGCATAAACGGCCCACCTCCGGGGTGCTGAAACGCAGATCGCCGGTATGAACATCAGCAGGTAATAATGAAAGCCGCTCTCCCAGCCAATCAGAATGATGCCAAGCGCCGCGTGGATAAGCACTTCCGCCCAGATCAATACGACTGCGATTTTATTCCTGTGGTATTTGAGCGCGTAATAGGCGCCCGTATACATGGCAACACTGACCACGTTCACCCATGCCAGAATCGGGGAGCCCAGTGCGAGAAAAAGAAAGAAGAAGATAACGTCGACCGTGCCTGCAATCTGGGCACATCGCATGGCCAGGCGCCAGAACTGCGGTCGGCGCTCTCGTGCCGGCTCATAGGTCGCTGTGGTATTGAAGCTTTCCATAAACTGCATAGTTCCTTGAATGTGGCACAAGATTACCCTGAAATCAGGAACCTTGTGTCATGGAAATGCAAACAACTGAAAATTATTTCCCCGTTTTCCGGGCCCGGAAAAACACCATCAGCAAGGAACCAATCTGCTGTCAGGTGCCGTTTTTCGTTAAGATAGTCGTTAACTCACCGAATGGTCGCTTGGAGAAACATGTCAGCAGCACTCGTATTTGCGGTCTTCGCAGTGACCCTCATAGCGGCAGCGGTTTTCTTCCTGTTCTACTACCAGACATGGCGAAGGGAGCGTGAGTTAAGGGGACCGTTTCCAAAATCCTGGCGCCGGCATCTGGAATCGCAGGTGCCGCTTTACCGGATACTTTCCAAACACCTCAAGCAGGCGCTTGAACAGAGGGTACAGCTTTTTCTTGCCGAGAAGGAATTTTACGGCTGTGATGGCTTCGAAGTAGATGAAAGCGTGAAACTGACCATCGCCGGCCATGCCTGCCTGCTGATACTCGCCCGCACTTACTCGGATTTCGATGATGTCCGCAGCATTCTGGTTTACCCCGACGCCTACCACGTGCGAGGCGTCCAAAGCGATGGCATGGTGGTCAGCGAGAGTCATGAAATCCGGGCTGGCGAGGCATCGAGCCGGGGCCAGGTTGTCCTGGCCTGGAAGGAGTGCAAACAAGCTGCCGGCAACCCGCACAGCAGCCACAACGTCATCCTCCACGAATTTGCCCACCAGCTGGATTATCTGGACGGCACCGCCGATGGAGCGCCACCTCTTAGCGGCGAGCAAGCCGGACACTGGCAGCATACAATGACAAAAGCCTACGAGGATTTGAGGCACTCACTGAGTCATCACCACAAACCCTGGCTCGATCCTTATGGCGCCACCGAGCCAGCTGAGTTCTTTGCAGTGCTGACGGAAGCCTTTTTCCAGCAACCTGGCCACTTGAAGGACGAGCAACCTGAGGTGTACAAGGCTCTTCAGGGGTACTACCGGCTGGATCCGATGAATCTATCAGATGAGCCTGCCATGCCTTAAGCTCACCCACCATCGGCGTTATTCACCGACAGAACAGGCCAGAATCCGGGACAAGTGACTATAAGGCAGCCCGGTTTCATCATGCCAGGTGTTGAAGGCCTGTTGCGCCTGAACAAGCGCCTTCTTGCTTCCCGGACTCGCATCCAGCAATTCTTCCCGACGCAAACCTGCAACAACATCGCTGGAGAGAATGAAGCCGTCCCAACCAACCCGGCGCAGAAAATACTGGGCGGTATTTCCGCCAAGGCGGGCACCATTGCGTTTCAGCCAGAGCAGAAGGCCAACTTGGTCTTCCGATGGCCACTGCGCCAGAAAGCGCCCGAAACTGCCATGGTCCCGAGCCGCATCCACGATCATCCGGGCGTTCTCCGGCACGGTACGGATCTTCTGCATGTTACGGACGATCCGCTCATCCTGGCAGAGATCCTCAAGTACTTCCGGCGGCACCTGCTGCCAGTACAGAGGCACAAAGCCTTTAAAAGCGGCCTCGAAGCCCGGCCATTTGTTCTCGATCACCCGCCAGACAAATCCGGCCTTGAAGATACAACGGGTTACCTCGGACAAATACCGGTCGTCACTTCTGGCTTCCAGTTCGCCATGCTCGGCCACAGGAGGCAGAAGGGCGTGTAATGCATCTGCGCCGCCCTTGTGGGCGATCGCCTGATCATGGATTCGGGAGAAAGACATTTGGTGTCCCGTCCGGATATCTGGTTGTCGATATGGTGTTAGGTGGTTCACTATAAAGGAAACCGGATCGATCAGGGAGCCGCACACATGCCAACGATAGGATGGGTCATTCTGTTTCTCGCACTGGCGCTGATAGTGGGCAGCATGATGATACTGCGTAACAGCGCCCACAGCATGAAAATCTCTGACGAGAGAATGAAGAAAATCCAGGCCCGCAAGGCGGAAATAGAGGCTGAGGAAAGTGCAGAAGACAAAGAATGGTAGCCCGGTCAGTGCGTAATGCTCCGCCGGGCAATCTCCTCAGCTCCCGCTATGATCCATTCCAGCACCGGAGTGGTCCATGTCCTTGCTTTTAACGGCTGGGGCATCCAGCGGCGCGACATTCAGCTCCACATCCATATCCTCCGCGCCCTTGAAGCTGAGGGTTACCGGAATAGCTTCGCCTTCCTGAAGCGGGCTTTTCAGTTTTTCCAGCATCAGGTGATAACTGTGGGGTTCCAGCTCTACGGTTGCGCCGGCTGGAATGGCCAGCCCGCCTTTCACCGGCGTCATTCGCATAACGCCATCCTGCATGCTGCTCCTGTGGATGGAGACCCTCTCTGCCCGGGGGGTTCGGACACTGACAAGAACGATATCGCTGCCACCGGTGTTTGAAATGCTCAGGTAGCCCACACCCATGGGCGTACCTGGTGGTGTGGGGCGACTCCACGGGTGATCGATTTTTACATCGCCCTGGCTGTAATCGTGGGCCAGGACAGGTGTGGTGATCAGTGCACTGCAGGCAATCAGCAGACCGGTGGTCAATGCGGTGAGTCTGTTCATGGTGTCTCGCGTCGATCCGTTTTTTGGAAACGTCATTCAGATCCTAGTGTTGCCCCTGGATCTACTGATGACAAGCGAGCAATGGCTAGATGCGGCGAATGGTCGCAGCTAGCCATTGCAATAGCCAGCCAGCAGAAGCTTCATACCTCCGGGCTAATGTAGCGGTGATCAATGGAACTAAATGCCCTGATTCATGACAACAGATTAATCCCGGCCTCATGACCCGGGAGCCCGGCGGACATAGAATGACCGCAGAAGCCAACAAGTGACCCGATTAGCAGGAGTTGAATATGAACGTGATGTCGGTGCTGAACCAGGTAATGAAACAGGCCCAGGGAGGCCAGTCCCGCAGTGGAGGAATGGACATCAACAGGATGATGGACAGCCTTGGCAGCCAACTCAAAGGCGGACAAGGCTCGGGTTCAGGCATCGACGTCAAAAGTCTTTTGGGCGGCGGCGCCCTCGGCATGATGCTCGGGTCAAAACGCGGCCGGAAGATGGGCGGCAAAGCCCTGAAGTACGGCGCCCTGGCTGGCGTGGGTGTACTGGCCTGGAAGGCGTACCAGAACTACCAGTCCAGCAACCAGAGCACATCGCAGCCAGCATTGGCCCAGCAAGGTCAGCCTCTGGAACAGCTGCAGGGCCAGGCGCAGGAACAACGCGGCCTGGAGATACTGCAAGCCATGATCATGGCAGCCCGCGCCGATGGCCACATCGACGCTAACGAACGTGCCCTGCTGACCCAGGAAATCGAGAAACTGGGTCCGGATGACGAATTACACGCCTGGATACAACAACAGTTTGACGCCCCACTGGACGCAGAAGCCCTCGCCCGGAACGCAGACTCACCCCAGGCAAGCCGGGAAATCTACATCGTCAGCGCGGTGATGATCGACGAACAGAACCCCATGGAGCGGGCATGGCTGGACCAGCTGGCGTCGGCTCTGAAACTTGATACCGGAATGGCCCGAGAGCTGGAGCAACAAATCCGGGTTGCCACAAACGCCTGATCAACCAGCCTCTGAGGCAGCAAACGATCAGTCATCCCATTCATGGTACTGATTGCCCTGCCTCAGCAACCAGTAGGTAACCCCGAGCGCCAGCGTGGTTGCGGCAATCCCGATCAGATACATGGGTGTCAGTGTCTCGAAATCGAGCACGATCACTTTCCGGGCGATGGCCATAAGAGCCGTGGCCACAACCAGCTGTACCGGGAAGACATTGGTGCCGAGATAGAGCCGGATATTGATGAAGATCTCCACCGCAATCAGAACCGCCATGAACGCACCAAAGGTATAAAAAATATCGTTGATGTTCAGAAGCAGAAAGGGCGGCGTGATGAGCCTGTCGTAAATGATGTAAATGACGTCGCCGACCCCCCAGAGGATCACAGCCACCATCAACACGGCAAGCACCCGGATTGCGAAACGAATAACCCGGTGCAGTGCGCGGAAAAACGGATCCGGGAAATCGACTGGCAGTTCCTGATGGAGTTCATGCTTTCGCTCTGGCGGCAATTGGACCGGATTCGTTTCATTATCATGATCAACCATTCAAGTTCTCCCTGCCGCTCCCGAACACCGATTTGAATCAGGCCTTCTTCACGAATTCCGATTTCAGCTTCATGGCACCAATACCATCAATCTTGCAGTCGATATCGTGATCGCCCTCCACAAGACGGATATTCTTTACCTTGGTACCCACCTTCACCACAGAGCTGGAGCCCTTGACCTTCAGATCCTTGATCACAGTGACCGTGTCGCCGTCCTGAAGTTCATTGCCGTTGGCATCCCGAATCAGCTTCCCGGCCGCATCAGCCGCAGCCTCCGCCTCAGACCATTCATGCCCGCACTCTGGACAAACAAGCTGGACGCCATCCTCGTATGTGTATTCGGAACTGCACTGCGGGCACGGAGGAAGTTGGGACATTATCATTTCCTGTTAATTGAATGAGTGCTGAATTATACCATCAACGCCCGGGTGAAACTCTCGCCAGCACCCTCGGATCTTCAGACAAGGGCAATCCGATAATTACCCCCTCATTGGACGAAGGATACACACCGGTCAGCGCCGTGGTATTCACCTGATGGGACACCAGAATCACCGGTGCCCCGACCCCCAGCCCGTTAACCAGAGAAATGGTTTGCCGAGTCTGCGCCGAACCATCCCCGCGATTGCCAAAAAACGAATTCAGCGACGGCCACTCAGTAACCTCCCCCATGTTCATACCCCTGGCCGTGTCCAGACACCGACACCACTGACTGCTGAACACCCGCGCCTCGGTGATTCCGTGGCTCTCCAGAAACGGCTTCCAGGCCCGAGCCTGCTCCCGCCCCGTGGCGTTCAGATTCCGCTGTGTGCTGCAGTCGTTGATATCAAAATTTGCCGGATCCCCGGTACCCGGTGCCAGAGCATGACGAAGCATCAATACGGCCCGTCCCTCTCTGAGCGCGTCCCAGGCCTCTTCGTTGGTTTCAGCGGCGGAAGCGCTGAAGCATAAAGCCACTGCCAGAAAAACGGCTAGGAAAAATCGGCTAAGCATAGTTGCTACCCTCTGAGAAGATCCAAAAATTTTCTGCGTCCCGCGGATAAACTGATGATGCCCGATCGAGGCATTGTGAGAACCTTTCCAAAAATGTTGGAGGCCAAGGATGGCCGGAAACAAGCGCACATGGACGTGCTCGTAGCGGTTTTTGGAAAGGTTCTCACAATGCCTCCGGCACTAATGTCCATGGCTATTAAACAGATACGCGGGCAGCATCTATCAGGCTCATAACAACAGAAGGTAAACTCACCCAAAACCAAGCCAAAAGAAGGAACCAACCATGCCAATCTGGGTCGACGCCGACGCCTGCCCCGTCCCCATCCGGGAGATCCTCTGCCGCGCCGCCACCCGTTGGCAGATCGAGACGACGTTCATCGCCAACCACATTATCACCCTGCCCCCAAGCCCCTACATCAAACGTCGCCAGGTCCCCCAGGGCTTTGACGTGGCCGACAACGAAATCATGGACCAGATGCAAAAAGGCGACCTCGTCATCACCCAGGACATCCCCTTGGCCGCCGAAGCCATCGAGAAAGGCGCCGACGTTTTCAACCCTCGCGGCCAGGCTTTCACCAAAGAGAACATTCGCCAGCGCCTCGCCATGCGCAACTTTATGGAAGAAATGCGAAACGCCGGCCAGGTTACCGGAGGCCCTGCCCCTTTCAGCCAGACCGACCGGAAGGAATTCGCCGACAAACTCGACCGCTGGCTGCAACGCAACGGTCGCAAGTGATAATGATTCTATTCTAAAGTTCTGGAGAATCCGCTACCCTTGCCGCCCTGATGCCTGCGTATTTGACCGGAGAGTAGCCAAAAATGTCTTCACACAGCCACCACGCCACCAGCAGCTTCGCCGCCCTGGCCCGTCTGCTGAGGTACGCCCGGGGTTATCGCAGGCAGATTATTACCGCCACGATTTGCTCCATCATCAACAAGCTGTTCGATATTGCCCCGGAAATCCTCATCGGCGTCGCCATCGACGTGGTTGTAAACCAGGAAGAGAGCTTTGTGGCAGGCTTGGGGTTTGAAACTGCCCAAGAACAGATCACCATTCTGGCGGTCCTAACCTTCTTTATCTGGGCCGGCGAATCGCTGTTTGAATACCTGTTCCAGATCCTCTGGCGCAACCTCGCCCAGCGGCTGCAGTCGGACTTGCGGCAGGATGCCTACGAGCACGCACAGCGCCTGGACATGAGCTTCTTCGAGGCCCGCAGCTCCGGTCAGTTGGTGGCCACTATGAACGACGACGTGAACCAGCTTGAACGATTCCTCGACGGTGGCGCCAATGCCATGATCCAGGTGGTGGTGACCGTGGTGGCTGTCGGCGCCGTGTTCTTCGTGCTTTCTCCAATTATCGCCCTGCTGGCGTTCACACCGATCCCCCTGATCATTTGGGGCGCCTTTTATTTCCAGCGTAAGGCTGGCCCGCTATACGCCGATGTGCGAGAAAAAGTGGGAGATCTCTCCAGCCGGCTCGCCAACAACCTCGGCGGCATTGCGACCATCAAGAGTTTCACCGCCGAACAGCGGGAAGCAAAGCGCCTCAAGGAAAGCAGTGAGGCTTATGTGGAAGCCAACCGCCGGGCCATCCGCATCAGTTCGGCATTCATTCCGGTCATCCGCATGGCGATCCTGGCCGGCTTCCTGGCCACCTTTACGGTGGGTGGCATGATGGCACTTGAGGGCTCGCTGAATGTGGGCGCCTACGGCGTGCTGGTATTCCTGACCCAGCGCCTGCTCTGGCCCCTGACCGGCCTTGCCGAGGTCATCGACCTGTTCGAACGGGCCATGGCCAGCACCCGGCGGATCCTGGACCTGCTGGCCGAGCCCGTGCACGTTCGGGACGAGGCCGGCCAGGAACTTGAGGCGCCGGTGAAAGGCTCCGTGGAGCTGGAAAAAGTAAGCTTTCACTATCCCTCCAGCGGCGCCGGCATTCGGGATATCAGCCTGACGGTACCGGCCGGGAACACCCTGGCATTGGTAGGCGCGACCGGCTCGGGAAAGTCAACCCTGATCAAGCTGTTACTGCGGTTTTACGACCCCAGCCATGGCGAAATCCGGATCGACGGCCAGCCAATCCGGGATGTCAGCCTGAAATCCCTGCGGGGTGCCATCGGGCTGGTCAGCCAGGATGTCTACCTGTTCGAGGGCAGCATTCGCGAGAACCTGGCCTACGGCAAGCCGGATGCCTCCGATGCCGAGATCATGGAGGCCGCAAAAACCGCCGAAGCCTGGTCCTTTATCGAAGCCCTGCCGGAGGGGCTGGAAACGCCGGTGGGAGAGCGCGGCGTCCGACTGTCCGGCGGCCAGCGCCAGCGCCTTTCATTGGCCAGAGCCCTGTTGAAAGACCCTCCCATCCTGGTGCTGGATGAGGCCACCAGTGCAGTGGACAATGAAACCGAAGCCGCCATTCAGCGCTCCCTGAGACGGATCGGCCATAACCGGACCGTGATCATGATTGCTCACCGCCTTTCCACCATCGTTGATGCCGACAACATTGCCGTGATCGAAGGAGGCAAAGTGGTGGAGCGGGGTACCCATAAAGAACTGCTCCAGGAAGACGGCGCCTACGCCGCCCAGTGGCGGGTCCAGACCGGGCAGATTTGAAGCGTGCCGGGCCATCACGCTTTTTATTGATAGTGATTCGTATTTAGATTACTCTGCAGACCCTCAGCCTATCGGGAGTCTGCATGTCTGCCTTCTTCGACGTATCCAACCTGGGCGTGCACATCGGTGGCACGGCCATTCTTCGCAACATAAATCTTGGTTTTCGCGAGGGCGAGGTCACCGCCCTGCTCGGCCATAATGGTTCCGGTAAATCCACACTTCTGAAAGTACTGGCCCGCCAGCTCACGCCTTCGTCTGGTGATATTCACCTCCTCGGCAGAGCCTTCCAACATACCGGCGCCCGGGAGTTTGCCCGAAATGTTGGTTACCTGCCCCAGAATCCACCCGGCACCGATGGCCTGACGGTTCGTGAACTGGTTGCGCTGGGGCGATACCCCTGGCGGGGGCCCCTGGGGCGTTATAACGAAGACGATCACCGGCTGATTAACCAGGCCATTGACGACACGGGACTTCGCCAATTCCGCCACCGGTCGGTAGATTCCCTTTCCGGCGGCGAACGCCAGCGCGCCTGGATAGCCATGTTGCTGGCCCAACAGACCCTCTGCCTGCTGCTGGACGAACCCATCTCTGCACTGGATGTGAAACATCAGGTGGAAACTCTCCGGCTGGTGCATCACCTCGCCGAAGACCGGGCACTGACGGTGATCGTTGTGTTGCATGATGTCGATCTTGCCGCCCGTTTCTGCGACCGCCTGGTGGCGCTGAAAGAAGGGCAGCTGGTCGCCGATGGCAGCCCTCGGGAAATCATGGATACCGGCATTCTCGAATCCATTTACGGCGTGCCCATGGGCGTGACGGAACGAGCTCCGGGGCAGTGGGTTTCCTATGTTCACTAGGCTCTTTACCTGGCGCTGCTGTGGGCTGGCCGCTCTGCTGGGCCTGCTGCCTGTTCTGGCAAGTGCGGGTAGCTGGCAGCACGAACAGGGCACCCTTAATCTTGAGGAAACGCCCAAGCGAGTGATCACACTTAACTGGGCGGCTACCGAGGCGCTGTTGTTGTTGGGCGTAACACCTGTTGGCGTTGCAGACCGGGACGGCTACAAGGTGTGGGTGAAGGAGCCTGAGCTACCCGAAGGCGTTGCCAACATTGGCACCCGGGTTGCGCCGAGTCTGGAAGCCATCGCCGAACTCAAGCCAGACCTGATTGTTACCAGTTCCGAAATGGCGCCAGCGGCTGACTTGCTAAAAAGAATTGCCCCGACCTACGTGGTCAGTATCTACAAGGAAGGCACCCGGCCTTTCGAGAAAGCCCGTGACATGCTCACCACCCTCGGCAAAATACTGGACCGCGAGAGTCGTTCAGAAGCCGTTCTCAACGGCATCAACCAAACCCTGAAAACCCAGCGGCACCGCCTGGAAGAAGCCGGATTGACGGACCGGCCCGTAACACTGGTGAACTTTCTGGACGACCGGCACGTTCGTATTTACGCACCCAACGGCCTGTTCCAGCATGCCCTGAATGCCTTGGGCCTTGAAAATGCCTGGCCGCACCCGGGCAACTACTGGGGCTTTTCCGTGGTGGGGCTGGAAGCCATCGCGCCCTTTCAGGACAGCCGGATTGTGGTCATATCCCCCACTCTGCCCGGCCTGGCCGATACCCTGGCCAGCAGTCCGTTCTGGACCTATCTTCCGCCGGTCCAACGCGAGCAGGTCTACCAGATCGAACCGGTCTGGCCGTTCGGTGGTGTCTACCCAATCAAGCGCCTTGCGACATTGCTGACCGACAGTCTGCTGGCAGGAGGGTCGGACAATGTACGCTGAATCTGCCGCAGTACCGGCCCGGCAACCGGCTCTTCCGCCCGGGCTGCCCATCGCGGCGGCATTGCTCTGGATGGGCGCCTTTCTGGCCAGCGCTGCGCCCTGGTTTGGCGAGCTGGACCCCGGAGCACTGCTCGCGGCTTTCTGGACCTTCAATGCCAGTGATTACTCCTCCGTCCTCGCCCATTACAGCTGGGCGCCCAGAGTTTCCATTGCCATCCTCATTGGCTGCGGGCTTGCTCTTGCCGGTGCAGTTACCCAGCAGATTCTGGGCAACCCCCTGGCCTCTCCAACGACATTGGGAGTGGAGGCCGGTGGCCAGTTTGGAATAACGGTCGCTACCATGTTCTTCCCGGGGCTGCTGGCCTTCAGCCCGGATCTGGTTGCCGTTGCCGGAGGCTTACTGGCCATCGGGCTGGTGATCGCGCTTACCTGGCGGCTCGGATTTTCCCCGGTCACTGTCATTCTTGCCGGCCTGGTGATCACTTTTTTCCTCGGCGCCGTGAACATGGCGTTTCTGCTCCTCAAGGGCGAATGGCTGGGCAACCTGTTTATCTGGGGCGCCGGGTCTCTGGTTCAGAATAACTGGGCGCCATTCAGGGAGCTCTGGCCCCGGGTTCTGGTGCTTACCGTACTGATGTTGCTGTTGATGCGTCCCCTGCAGGTGCTGCAACTGGGGCAGACCTCGGCAAGCTCACTCGGCGCCAAAGTGGGAACGGTTCGCCTGCTGGCACTGCTGCTAGTGGTACTGATGACCGCCACGGTGGTCAGCCGAGTTGGTGTAGTGGCCTTCGTTGGCCTGGCTGCACCCGTGCTGGCTCGACTGCTCGGCGCCCGAACCCTTGTCGCCCGGCTGCTCTGGAGCAGCCTCCTCGGCGGAGGCCTGCTGCTGCTGGCCGATACCCTGGCGCACTGGGCATCCACCTGGGGCGACGGCTCCCTGGTACCCACCGGCACCACGACCGCGCTGATCGGTGGCCCTATTATCCTGCTGTCACTGCAAAGTCTCAAAAACAGTCATCATATGCCCGGGCAGGATGCCGGTCCGGCCGGATTCCTGCGCAGGCGACGCCCGGTGATGATAGTGGCTGGTTCCGTGGCCATACTCCTGATCATTACCACGGTCATTTCCATGAGCTGGTCCCCAGGCCTCGAGGGCTGGAGCTGGACAGCATTTTCACAATGGCATGAGGTGTGGGTATGGCGCGGCCCGAGGTTGCTGGCGGCCATCCTCGCTGGCGCAGCTCTCGGCCTGGCCGGAACACTCATCCAGCGGATGACAGGCAATGCCATGGCCAGCCCGGAAATGCTAGGCATCAGCGGCGGAGCGGCAGTCGTAATGGTGCTGATTGTCCTGTCTGGCGCCGAAGTTGGCCGGGCTGGGCAACTGGGTGGCGCCACCCTGGGCGCTGCGGCGGCACTTGGTTTACTGATCCTGCTGGCGCGAAAACACCATTTTGCGGGCAACCAGCTGTTACTTGGCGGACTGGCTCTGTACGTATTCATGGACGCCGGCCTGCGCCTGGTAATGGCTTCCGGCGGCACCGTCGCCTCGCAACTGCTCAACTGGATGTACGGCTCAACCTGGCTGGTGTCGGAGAATGAGGCCCTGGTACTTCTGGCGCTGATCCTTTTGATCTCCGCTACCCTGCTGCTGATTGTCCGCCCTCTGACCATTCTTCCCCTCGGAGAAACCTCGGCCAGTGCTCTGGGGTTGCCGGTGGCAAAGATGCGCCTTGTCCTGTTGCTGCTGGCTGCGTTGTTAACAGCCTCGGCAACCGCAGTTATCGGACCGTTGAGCTTTGTCGGCCTGATTGCCCCCCACCTGGCACGAGTGCTGGGCCAGCAGACGGTGGGCCGGCAACTGATTGTTGCGGCACTTGCCGGCGGCTTGCTGCTCGGCGTGGCCGACTATCTGTCCCGGATTGTGGTCTATCCCAACCAACTACCGGCAGGCCTGCTGGCGGCGCTCGTGGGTGGTGTGTATTTTCTCTGGGGGCTGAGTCGCCATGGCCGGGCCTGAAGGAGCTGGAATCCCGGGCGTCTGGTCTGAACGCTACGCCCGTCTGCTACAGGCATCCGGGCTGGACACTAAATCCGTTTTTGGTCAGGCACTTCAGCCTGCTCCCGGTGAGCGCCGGGCACTCTTTTCTCTGGCACAGTGCCTGGAGCAGCCGGCATTGCTGAGCGATCAGGTGGCCAGGGATCACCCGCACGTTTCCGATGCCAGAGCCATCAGGGCACAGCTTTCCGTGCTTCAGCAGGATCTGGCGTTAAGCGTCATTGGCCCTCTCACCTTGCGCCTGTTCCGGGACGGCCGGTCTCCCCTGCCTGATCCTGGCCGCATATTCCTCGCACCCGTTGAGCAAGGGGTGCAGGCCGCATCCCGGTGGTTCCATTTAGCGAACTGGGACTCGGTCGATGAACCCACGTTTATCCGGTCACTGGGCCGTCTGGCTTCAGACTGGTATCCGGTTTTTCGGAAAGGACTCGGGGTCAGCCCCGGAGCTTACTGGAGCAGCATTGGGCTGGGGCTTGGGGCGCCATTTTCGGCCGTGTGGAACCTGGCTGAGCCGGAAGCGCTTTGCGATCTGGCTCAGCGTTGGCTTGAAGAATTTGGCAACGACGCCAACCAGTTCATTGACTGGATTCCGGCGGTGTTCGGTGAAAAGATGACCGCGATTCCCCAACGAAAGGGGTGCTGCCTGAAATATCTGCTGCCCGAGGGTGGTTATTGCGGTACCTGTGGCATTTATCGAAAGGAACGTTTTGCGGCTCTCGAGCAACATTCAGGTACCCAAGGCGGAGCCCAGGGCCAGACCAATGGCAACCAGGCCAATAAACGCACCGGCGCCAGCGGCCAGTTTTAATCCTTCAATCATTTCCTGTTCGGGTGTCATTCCGTTTTTCCCCATATATCCTGAACAAAGAGGACGGGGCTATTTCCCGCCCTCACCCTCCCGGTCAGTAAGCCCAGGAAACCCTCAGGCTGGCGTTGGCCGGATCACCATAGAAGCCCTGGGCGGAAGTGCCAAACTTCTTGAGGCTCTCGATGTATTTTTCGTCGGTCACATTGTTCACGTTCAGGGTGGCATTCCAGTTACGAGCAAAATCGTAGCTGGCCATCAGATCGACCACCGCATAGCTTTCCTGTTCAGTGATAATCGTAGCCCCGGCATTGGGTCCGGTTGTGGCAACGCCCTGCTCCTGAGTAATGGACGACTGCCAGCGAATCTCACTGCCAACCTCAAGGCCGTCGACACCCGGCACCTTCCAGGTTCCTCTCAACTGGGCCAGATGCTCCGGTACAAAGGATTTCGCGGAGTCACCATCCGCGTCTTCAATGTTCACGTAGGTGTAGCCGGCAAACAGCTGGATGCGGTCGGTTACGTCACCAACAAACTCCAGCTCAACACCCTCGCTTTGAACCCCGTCCATACCGCGGTAGTAGGCGTCCTGGGTGCCCGAGAAGGTTCCGGCCACCTCGGCTACGTTCTGCTGCTCGGTCCGGAACAGGGCCACGGTGGTATTCACCCGGTCATCCAGAAATTCACTTTTCAGCCCCAGCTCGTAATTAACCCCGTCGATCGGGGCCAGGCGGTCCCGGTTGATATCCACCTCGGTTTGCGGGGTGAAGATCTCGGTATAACTGGCGTATACGGAGTGATCCCTGTTGAGGTCGTAAATCAGCCCGGCATAGGGCGTTTCCACCGCGTGGTAACGGGTATTTTTCGTCGCTCCGTAGCTGATGCCTTCGCTGTCCAGCCAGGTGAGCCGGACACCGGTAATGGCTGTCAGGCTGTCGGTCAGGGACCAGCGGGCAGCGGCATAAGTCGCGGTTTCACGATCAGTCCAGTCTGATCCTGCAACGCCATTGTCGAAGGTTGGTCGGGGGTAATTGCCATCCCATTCGTTCAGGGGCGGCAGTGGGTCGCCAATACCCTGGCCATAGCGGGACTCATCCACGGTCTCGGAACGCGACCATGTGGCTCCCAATACCAGTTCATGGGTTCGGTTGGCCAGATTGAAGGGACCGGTTGCGTAGACATCTGCCAGCCACTGCTCGACATTCAGATCATACTGGCTCGGGTAGGCCAGCAGACCGTTCCCCGTCTGCGGATCCGGGGTGCCATACTGGTAGAATAGCTCTGAGTTGCTGTCTTTTTCCAACCGCAAAACAGAGCCCTTGGCCCGCCAGCCGCCCGCCAGCTCCTGTTGCAGTTCTACAAAACTGTTGAGCTGGGTGTTGTCCCAGTAGGACCAGTCCGAAGCGGTACTCGTCGACCGGGCAAAATCGGTTGCGGTGCCATCGGTATAGAACAGGGGTAAAGCACCCCACAATGGGCTGTCGGTATCCGAGGTCTGGATGGAGTGGCCCAGAGTCAGCAGGGTCGTGTCCGTCAGATCAGCTTCAAGCACCCCGTAGAACATCTGCTTTTCGTTGCTGTAGCGGTCCAGGTACGAGTTTTTGTCCTCGTAACCGGCCACTACCCGGCCGCGAATCGCGCCGGACTCTGAAACCGCGCCGGTCACATCCCCGACAATGCGTTTCTTGTCCCAGGACCCACCGGTCAAGGCAACTGAAGCACTGGTTTCCGCCGTCGGACGCTTACGGATGAAGTTGACGGTTGCCGATGGGTTACCGGAACCGGCCATGAGGCCATTGGCACCGCGCACCACCTCAACCCTGTCGAAGAACGCAGTATCCAGTTCACCCTGAACGTTGTCATACACCGCCGGCAGGCCGACGCCGTCATACTGGAAGTTGTTGATGTCGAAGCCGCGGGAGGTGTAATAGGTGCGATCCGTCTCAACGGATTCCACGGTAACACCAGTGGTGCCTTCCAGAACGTCGTTAATATCATTCTGGGCAAAATCGTCCATCTGCTTTCGGGTGACAACCGTGACCGCCTGTGGCGTTTCCCGGTGGCCAAGTTCCAACTTCATGGAGGTCGTGGTTGCGCCACTGGTGTAACTGCCGGTGGACTCAGATGGGACCGGGCCGCGTTCGGCAGACACATCCAGCACTTCCAGGGTGGTGGGCCCGGCGTCCTGCGCCGGTGCCACGGCGGGCAGGACCGCGAACAGAATTGCAGTACACAGCGCCTTTCGGCGGAACAGGGGTTCCGGAATTCGGGACATCTTCTTCTCCGTTCTGGGTTTGATACAGCATTGAAGTATTACCCGAACATCTTAATGCGAATGATTGTGATTTGGAATACATAAAGCAATGATCCGGAAAGTTTTTGCCTCCCTATATATCCACACTGCTATTCTCAATCATCAACCGTTCATTGATTGGCGCCGGCAAAACGGAGGTTTCCATGCCTATCTGCAAGCATCTGATTCTCGCAAGCGGCCTGCTGCTGACGTCTACCGTCGGCATAGCAAGTCAGGCTTTTTCCTCTGAACAGGCGGATTTCAGGCTGGAAACCGTGGCACAGGGACTTGAGCACCCCTGGAGTCTCGCCTTTCTGCCGGATGGAACCAGCCTGGTTACCGAGCGGGCTGGACGGTTGAGAGTTATCCGCAATGGCCAACTGGTCGACACGCCGGTCGGCGGCCTCCCTGAGCTCGTTGTCTCCGGCCAGGGTGGTTTGCTGGATGTGGTCCTGCACCCCGACTTCAAAAACAATCAGACCCTGTTTCTGAGCTATGCCCACCGAAACCAGAAGGGTATGACCACCCGGGTTGCCCGGGCGGTTTTTGATGGAAACCAACTAACTGGCGTTGATGTGATTTTCGAGGCCCTGCCCCGCTCTGGCGCCAGCCGGCACTTTGCCGGGCGCATGGAATTTGATCGGGAAGGCAACCTGTACGTAGCTGTGGGTGACCGGGGCGAGATGGACCGCGCTCAGGATACCGAAGATGATGCCGGCGGCGTGCACCGGATTACCACGGACGGCCGACCGGCCCCCGGCAATCCGTTCCTTGATGACCGCAGGCGCAACGACACCTTTTTCACTTTCGGCAACCGGAACATCCAGGGTATGACCATCCACCCGGAGACCGGCGAGATCTGGAGCCATGAACACGGTCCCCGGGGTGGCGATGAGATCAATATCATCCGGGCGGGAACCAATTACGGCTGGCCCGAGATTACCTATGGCATTGATTACTCCGGCCTGCCCATCACCCTGGACACCAAAAAGGAAGGTATGGCTCAGCCTCTGCACTATTGGGATCCGTCCATCGCCCCCTCTGGCATAGCCTTCTATACCGGCGATCTGTTCCCGCAATGGCAAGGCGATCTTTTTGTGGGCGCACTCAAGATGCGTAAGCTGGTTCGTCTCGAACTCGAAGGCGGCAAAGTGTCCGGGGAAGAGGATCTTCTGACCGAACTGGGGGAGCGAATCCGCGATGTACGCATGGGCCCGGACGGGGCCCTCTGGCTGCTCACGGATTCGCCGCGGGGCAACGTCTACCGAATGGTTCCGGTTCAGTGAGGGTCGTTGGTTCGCTCGGTTTTGTCGAACTGTGGCAGCTCGTCGGTAATCTCGAACCAGTCGGACTTTGAGCCCACGAAAACGTGGTGGGCCGGCCCCCTGCCCAGGGGCTCGTTGATCCAACCGACCCGCAGGCGGAGAATCCCGGGAATGGCATCCACACGGCTATAGAGCTGACTGCCGCAGCGGCTGCAGAAGCCCCGGTACTTTCCGGGGCGAGATTCAAACTCGGTAATTTTGTCTTCGCCTGACATGAAACGGAACCGCACCTTCTGTACCGGCGCACTGGCCGAGAAAGCACTGCCATGGGCCCGCATGCACTGGCTGCAGTGGCACAGGGCAACTGGACCGAGAGTTCCATCGTATTCAAATCGGATGTCGCCACACAGGCAGTGGCCAGTATACATGGTCGGTCCCTCAGGGTTGCGGTTCAGAATAGTCGGGGATGATTGAGAGTAATCAAGCGCCGATGATACCCGGGAGCTACTTGAAGAACCAGAGTGCCGGCACCACCTTAAAAACACACGATTCGCAAAGGAGGACAGTATGTCATTCAGCGCACTTCCGAAAATCGGCATGGGAACTTTCCGGCTCAAGGGCAATGATGCCCGGGATGCCGTCAAGAGTGCCCTGTCCCTGGGCTACCGCCACATTGACACCGCCCAGATGTACGGAAACGAAGCGGAAGTTGGCGATGGCATCACCTCCAGCGGCATTCCGCGACGCGAGATTTTTGTCACTACCAAGATCTGGCATGACCAACTGCACGCGAGCGATCTGATCAACAGCCTGCACGACAGTCTCGCGCGTTTGAAAACCGACCATGTCGACCTGGCGCTTATTCACTGGCCATCACCCGGCGATGAAGTGCCCATGAAGGAATACCTTAGCGCCCTCAGGGATGCCCAGCGGGAAGGCCTGGCAGAACATATCGGCATTTCCAACTTCACCTGCGCCCAGATGGATGAGGCGAAAGAGATTCTGGGCGACACACCCATCTTCACCAACCAGGTCGAGGTCCACCCCTTCCTGGCCAATCGCAAGGTTGTGGAGCATGCGCAGAAGCTCGGCATAACCGTGACCGGCTATATGCCGCTGGCCGTGGGCAAGGTTATGGAAGACGAAACCCTGCAACGCATTGCCGGCGAACGAAACCTGACACCGGCTCAGGTCGCGATCGCCTGGGTTGCCTCTCGAGGCGTTGTGCCCATCCCCTCATCCACCCGCCCAGCTCATCAGAAGGCCAACCTTGACGCACTGGACATCCAGCTGAATGAAGATGAGATTCGCGCCATTGACGCGCTAGACCGCAACGAACGGATTGCTAACCCGGGCTTCGCCCCTGTCTGGGACTGAACCAGAACGCGACGCCGATGCCCATCAGCGTGGCCATTGGGAATAACAGCAACCACCAGGTTTGCAGCGCCCAGAATATGGCCGCGCTGAACAGGCTCCACAGCAGCGGCACTATCAGATAGAGTCCGCGCCAGAAGCCTGTCATCAAGGCGATGGCCAGGGCGCCAGCCGCTGCTGTCGTGCCCGGCGCCACACCGAAGAGCGCAATGGCCTGCCAGCTGCCGGCCTCCGCCACTGGCAACCAGGGTAATCCGCACACTGCCATCAACCAGCATAAAACCAACGGCCCGTTCCGCAGTCTCCGCTCATGGACACCGCCAAAGAGCGCTGCCGCCGCCAACAAACCACCCTGAGCCACAAACGCCCAGCCAAACCAGGCGGCTGGCCAGTTAATGGGCCCGAAGTAACCCACCAGAAACCCGTAACCACTGAATATCCAGGCCGCTGACACCAGCCCGAGAGCCAGGTGTCTGGACCTACCATCCTGCTTCGGAAGCATTGCCGGTACCGCAATGGCGGCCAGCACGGCCAGCAACTGCCAGGGCCAGATATCCTGATTGATCCTTACGAAAAGCCGCAGAAACGCCTGCGGCCCGAACATCACAAAGTCCTGCAGCGAGTAGCTCAGCCAATCGGCGCCACTCACAGGGACCTCACATAGTCCGTCATCCGCTGACGCTGCTCGGGATTCGGCAACACCCCATAGAGCGCTCCCATGTTTTCCTTCATGTGTTCTACTTTGGTTGTTGCCGGAATCGCACAGGTCACCGCCGGGTGAGAAATAACGTACTTGAGGAAAAACTCTGCCCAATTAGCAACGCCAGCCTCACCGACCCAGCCCGGCAGCGGCTCCGACTGAATGCGCCGAAACAGCGAACCTCCCTGGAATGGTCGGTTCACAATCACCGCAACCCCCCGCTCCCGGGCCAGGGGCAACAGTCGATCCTCGACGTCACGGTCCAGCACGTTATAAGTCAGCTGCACAAAATCCAGCGGTTCGCTCTCCATAATCTGCTCAAATTCACGGTGTCTGCGACCGTGGGACGTGGTAATCCCGATATACCGAACCTCCCCATTCGCCTTCATCGCCTTCAGTGTCTCAAGATGTCCCTGCCAACCCAGCAGGTTATGGATCTGAAGCAGATCAAACCGCTCAACGCCCCAGCGCCGGCGAGACTGCTCCGCCTGCTCCCGGGTCTCCGACTCATCCCCGGTCCAGATCTTGGTCGCCGCAAACACCTTGTTATGGGCATCAAGAGCCTCAAGCGCCTCGCCAACCACATCCGACGCTGAACCATACATCGGCGAGCCATCCACCACGGTTCCCCCCAGCTCGAAAAACGTCCTCAGAACCTCGGTGCGCTGCTCAATCAACTTTGCATCGCCGCCCACATTGAAAGTAATCCAGGTTCCCATCCCGATCGCCGGAATGGCTTCGCCCGTGCCGGGAATCCGGCGCGTGATGGGTAAGGAGGAGGGATTGGCGGTACTGCCTGCAAACAACCGAGGTGCTGTTAGTGCCAGCCCCAACACCCCGGAACTGACAAGAAATCGTCTACGACTCACATAGTTCGCCATATTTGCTGCCCCACTGTCATAAATTTCAGTGTGAATAGCACGAGGCCGAAAAGCGCGGGTGGGTCATCCCTTTGACAGACCGTGGAGGGCCAGGGACGGCCCGACCGAGCCTACATGGAAGTATTTACGGCGTGTCTGGCAAAGGGATGACCCACCCGCGCGGCTACTCCAAGGCTGACAGTCTTACGGTCAAGTCAGTTCCCGTAATGACTATCGAGATATTTCAGAATGAGGGAAGACTCGAAGAGTCCCTCGCCGGTATTGGGATCCTCCAGATAAGGCACCTGAACCCGCTTGTGCGCCTGAAAAAACGTATCCCGCTTGCCACCGGGGATCGGCGTATAAGGCCCGGGCTTGATCCGTTGCTTCGCCGGCCCGATCTCCGACCAGTGCTCCTTGGCCAAATTATGCAGCGTGTACGGAATCTCCAGCTCACACAGCCGCTCCCGCACCAAACGGGAAAACGGGCTGCCCTCAAAACTCCACAGGTGCAAAGGCTGGTCCGGCCGCTGCCCGGGGCTGACTCTCAGCCCCCTCATGGCACTGACCACCGAGGCTACCGAACCCAGAACCGGCTGCCAGACCCGGCCACGGTAATATTTGGGCACCGACCGCCCGGCATACTGGCGGAATAGATACTCAATAATTTCCTCGGACTCATACATCATTGTCCCCGTGTTCTGGTCCGCCAGTAACGGGAACTGCTGCTTGCCACCCAGAGCCTCCGCCTGCGCCCGAAACACCGAACCGCCTTTCGGACAGGGGCGGATTTCAACATCCAGATTCAGGGCAGTCAGGGCTTCACGCACCCGGCGGCAATAGGGACAGCCCTCCATATCGTAGAGCACAATCGGCTTTTCCGGCTGAGGTACCTTTTTCACCATCAGACAGCCGCGCCACGCCGTCAACGACGAAGTGGTGACCGAACCCAGCACGTGAGCGTTATGAGACAGCAAATTCGACATAAACAAACCTTCTGTTGGAGACCACGCCATTATCACGCAATCTGAGGATTTTCCATTGGCTCCCGGGTGGCCCGCCTGACATTGTTAATTTTTGTCCACCTAACCCCATGATTCACAAGCGCACTTACATCTAGTCACAAAAATTCAATACAAACAACGACACTACTGCCATTTTTTAACGTCATGTAGAGCTTCTCTGCATAGTACAACCGACCAGGATGGGCTATTGTCTATTCATAAGAACTCATTGGACTGCGACGATGGTAATTTCGGGAATGCGACTCTCTGGCAGAGAAGAAAAAATGTGGCCTGAATTCAGACGTTCCGCGCTGGCATCACTGGCTGCTTGTGCCCTGATGGCATCTCCTCTCGCTGCAACCGCCGAGACCGAAGGAAAGGGGTTCCCCGGGAACCCGCTATGGAGCAATCAACTCAGAGATTACGCTCAGGAATCGCTCCACAACGAGAACGCCATGAGCATGGCCGCCATCCCCCTGAATGGCCCCGGCATTAACCAGTATATCAATGCCGATACGCTCATGAGTCCCGGTTCCATCATGAAGCTGGTTACAACCTTTGCGGCGCTGGAAGTCCTCGGTCCCAACCATCGCTGGGACACCGATTTTCTGACCGACGGGGCCATGATCGGCGATACCCTGACAGGCAATCTCTATGTCCGCTTCGGCGGCGACCCCAAGCTCACCATTGAGCGCCTCTGGACGACCCTGAGGGATTTGCGGAGCATGGGCATTACCAGAATCGAAGGGAACCTGGTACTGGATGGCAGCTATTTTGAAGTGGATGGTGGTTTCCCGAGCTTCGAAGACAACGGTGACAATCCCCATGCCCCCTTCCTCGTTGAGCCTTCCGCTTACCTGACCAACCTGAATCTGGTGCACCTTCAGGTGCGAGCAGATGAACGGGGCACCCAGGCCTGGAGTACCCCGTCCCTGGGCGAGATAGTGATCGACAACCGCGTCGTTGCAACGGCGGAAGGACCATGCCCCTCCCGTCGCAGTTTTGAGTGGCAGCCTATTTTTCATGATGACCAGCGGGTCACGGTGCGGGTAACCGGCGAATTGCCCCAGGGCTGCCGCACCACGACATACATGTCCCTGTTACCCCATGAACAGTACACTGCATCGTTAATCCGCTCACTTCTGACAGACATGGGCGTGGATATTTCCGGCAACGACCTCAATGGCGTTACCCCGGATGATGCGAGGCTGGTCATGAAAACCACGTCGCCGGATCTGGTGTCCATGGTACGAGACATCAATAAATGGAGCAGCAACGTCATGGCCCGACAGCTGTTGCTCACCATTGGTGCCGAAAACCGACTGGAAAACGAAAACGATGATCGGGTAGCCGGCATTCGGGTGATCTATGAATGGCTGGAAGACAAAGGCATCAACACCGCCGGCATGGTGATCGATAACGGCGCCGGGCTTACCCGCCATGGCAGGATTTCTGCCCGTCAGGGCACACAGATATTGCAGCACGCCTGGAATAGCGCCTACTCGGCAGACCTGATGGCCTCAATGCCCATCATCGCCATGGACGGAACCATGGCCCGCCGCCTCCGCAATACCGGTATGGATGGCGAAGGCCGCATCAAAACCGGCTACCTGGAGAATGTAAGATCGATCGCCGGCTTTACTCGCGATGCTAACAATACAACCTGGGCGGTGGTGGGAATGGTCAATAACGATCCTGCGTGGAATGGCCAGGCAGTCCTGGACCGGATTCTGTATTCACTGCATTTCAGGCCTCCGACAGGCACAGCGATTTCGCAGGCCCAATCCGGTTCTTCCGAGACGTCGATTCAATGAAAAAGCCCCGGCATAACCGGGGCGTTCACCAACATTGAGAGCCTCTAACTTACTGCACCGAAACGAAGTCATCCAGTAACGTCAGTCCAGCAATGTTGCCCACTTCACCCGGAACTGCCAGTCGCGCAACGACGGTGTATATACCGCCGGCAGTCAAGGTGATGTTGCCGGTTTTCAACAATTCACTGCCGTCAGTTGTTGTAATAAAGACCACATACTCCCCTTCCGAAACCTGTAAGTATCCGGACGACTCACCGAATTCGAAGTCATCCAGCGCCGGCGCACTATTATTAATCTGAGTCGCACCCGGACCACCCTCGGCAGTCGGCAGGAGATAGACATCCACCACCTGAGCCTCAAATGCGCCGTGGATCACGCGGAGCTTTGCTGCCGTTGCAACCCTTCGGTTGTCGTCTGGGAAAGCAAGTGCCTGCAAACTGCTATCAGCCACAGTCCCGGCAGCCACTACCGTCAAAATATCGCCCAGGGCCAGATCCAGTGTCGCGTCAATAGCCGCTTCAGTTCCATTTGCAACAGTAACAACGATTTGATTCTCACCGGTATCGAGACCTACATAACCGCCAGTGACAGGATCGGCAGGGACAGTCTGGGTGAATTCCAGATCCTGGACCGCAGCAGGATCGACACCGGGCGCGCCATTCACGTATAAGTCGACAAGGCCCGCATCCCCAGAGTTGTGAACAGCCCGGATACCGGCACCTGTTCCGGCATCAAGAACCTCTGTGACCTGAGCTCCACTGAGAACCAAAAGACTCACAGGCGAGTTGCCGTAAACGGTATTGTCGACGGCTGCCACCAGAAGATCCGCTCCCGCAGGAAGGGCAATCTGACCACTGTCATACACAACAGTCTCCGACCCGGTGGGTGTAACCCGTATTTGATAGTTGTCAGCTGCCGGAACTTCCAGTGGCCCGACACTCTCCTTGAAGGAGAAGCTGAAGGTGGCCTCGGCAGGCAGAGGATCGCCAAATGCGGTGACGTAAACATCTACCGGACCATCGGCGGCAGCTTCCGCCCCGGGGGATAGGTGGGCAACTCTGAGACGCGCACTGTTCGCGTCATCCCGGGCGCCATCGTCGGTCAATATCAGAGGCTCAATCGTTGAGTCGCCAACCTTGCCAACCGCAATCACGTCATACTTGGTATCGAAGCGAAGAGACACGCCATCCGCTTCGATTACCGTGGCGGTTCCGCCGCCTGGCAACAGTCCGTCGACAGCAATTGACGCAACACCGGCATCGGGTTTGAGCACGGCCGCCTGCTTGTAGTCCGCGCCTGAGACGACAATGTCCCCATTCAGGCGAACATTCACCGCTGGTGCGTCAGAAGAGGCGTGCACAATTCGAACATCGGTGCTCGGCGAAGAATCCGATCCGTCGAAACATCCCGCGAGCAAGACGCTGCCCGCCACAACCATTGGTAGAGCAAAGTTCGTTTTCATTGTTTCCGTTCCCCACTTGCAGAGGTTGATTACCAGGGTTGAGTGGTTCGAACCTGCACAAATTCAGTCCTTGAATTATGCGTCATTGCAATTTACGAGGTGACAGAAAAATCGGATTTACAATATTTGACAATTCAGTTGGCAGATGTACTTTCTTTATCAAGCCGGCGGATGGTGAATGCAGTCATCTTTCCCGCCAGCGGCGCAATAAAGGTTACCAATGGGAAAGCAACCGCCCAGGCAACCACAAAAGCCGCCATCCACCGATAAATAAATCCGCCGGCCAGACCTGTGTTAATGAAGGTGATCACACCGGACATCAGCAGGGACATAATGCCGGACATGTAAAAGCCGAATATCAGCTGGCGTATACGTGAAAGCTTTATTCTGCTCATGGCCTCTCCTGGTGGGCTGATCGGTGCCGGGGTGATTGCATCTGAATGCTTTCAGATATCGTAAAATGACGTAACACCGCGCCTGAATGATAATGAGCTTGCAATCTTTTTTCGATACGCCTTTTTGCCAAGTTGGGTGAGATATGGATTTCTACGGTCGCAATCCTGTTAATGCTTTCACGATGGTCGCTCTATTGCTGGCACTGGCCGTGGCCTTGGCAGGTTGTAGCTCCACCAAGACGGCCTATCGTTACGCCGACTGGGGCATTGTCTGGTGGGTGGAAGATTATATTTCCCTCACTGACGCACAAAAGCAACAACTCAACGCCGATATCGACAACCTCCGGCAATGGCATTGCAGCGCCGAGCTTCCCCGCTACCAGGCCTGGCTTGAAGAGCTTGAATCCGACGTGAAGAATGGCCCGCTTGACCGTGCAACGGTGGCTTACCACCAGGAGCAGCTGTTTGCTTTCTTTCCGGGCCTGCTCGAACAGGCCACCCCCGTTGCCGTCAACCTGCTTTCCAGTCTGAGCGACAAGCAGGTGCAGGAGTTGGCGGAAAACATGGAACGGAATCAGCGTGAAATGGAGGAAAAATTCCTGGCCGATTCCCCGAAAGCAACAGCGGAAGCTCGGGCTGACCGGACAGCGGCGAGGGTGGAACGCTGGCTGGGCAATCTCAGTGATGAACAACGTCAGACGGTTCGTAAATGGTCCGCTAATCGCGGAGCACAAACCGAGATCTGGCTTCAGGGCCGCAGAAACTGGCAACTGGCGCTGCTGGAAGTGCTCGAGCGAAGGAACGGGCCGTCATTCCCCGGGGAACTGGAAAACCTGATCATGAATTCCGAAAAGATCCGGGGAGAAGCCTATGAAGCCATGATGGCTGAAAGCCGTATCGCCATGGCTTCGCTGATGCACGATCTGATCAAGGCAGGCGATGCGTCCACCCTGGTGCACTTGCAGAATCGGGCAGCGGAACTCAACAACGACTTCGGGGCCCTGGTCTGCGCACCTGCCTGACGTAAGGTCGGTAAAGCCGAGGTCAGATGAAATTTTCATCTGATCCAAGTTCGGCGGTGCTACCGTCAGATTGTCAGGTAACCTCCGTCCGCATTGATGCATGCGCCGGTAGTGTAGCTGGAGGCATCGGAAACCAGATACAGCACCGTACCCGCCATTTCACTCGGATCCGCCACCCGTTTCATCGGAATGTGAGCCATGGCCTGCTTCTTGATCGCTTCATTGGTGGTCAGTGCGCTGGCGAACTTGGTGTCGGTCAGACCTGGCAACAGCGCATTCACACGAATCTTTTGTTGCCCCAGTTCCATGGCAAAGGATTTGGTCATGGAAATCACGGCTGCCTTGGTCACCGAATAGATGCCCTGGAAGTGCCCCGGGTTCACACCATTGACGGACGCCACGTTGACGATGGAGCCTCCACCCACTTTTTTCATCATCTGGGCGCCGCGGGCACACATGAAGAAATAGCCCCGGATATTCACGTCCACGGTCTTGTTGAAGGCGCCCAGGTCAGTGTCCTCCACCGGCCCAAAATAGGGGTTGGCTGCGGCGTTGTTCACGAGAATGTCCAGCTTGCCATGGGTTTGTTCAATATAAGCCCAGATACTTTCGATCTGATCCATTTCCCCGATATGGCAGGCATAGGCTTCGGCACTACCACCCGCGTCACGGATGCTGCTGGCCACTGCCTCGCAGCCGTCAATCTTACGACTGCTGACGATCACATGGGCACCGTAATCCGCCAGGGTGCGGGCAATGTTCTCGCCGATGCCACGGCTGGCGCCGGTAATCAGGGCAACCCTGCCAGTCAGATCAAACAGGTTTTTGCTGCTCATTCGTTCACCTCAATGCGTTATCGGAATGTCACCAGGGCGGGATCATCCGCTTCCAGGTGGCTGTAGTTGTTGAAGACGGCCAGACTGCGGCGGGGCCCGGAGTGAAGAACGCGAGACACGCTGGTGTTAGCAATCACGTTGTTCATCTCCAGCGCTTTTTTGTCACTCAGCTCAAGCAGGTGCTGGGCGATAACCGCGATGGGACCGCCGGAGGTGGACACCAGCGTGTCGCCGCCATCGGTGTATTCGATCAGTTCATCCAGTGCCGTAATCACCCGCGAACGAAACTCCGGCCAGGTTTCGGAGTAGTCGCTATCGAATTCACCACTGACCCAGCGGGCCATGGCTTTCTCAAACGCCTGCTGGAACGCCCGTGCCGGTTTCGGGAAGGACGCCAGATCCGATGCCATGCGCTGCCGGTCTGCCCATTCCGGCCGCAAGCGCTCGACCACCTGCATGTGATCAAACTCATTTAGCCCATCGACCGCCTGCATATCGGGTAGCGCGTCACCGAAACCACTGGTGATGGCTTCAACGGTTTCGCGGTGGCGCTCCATGTTGCCGCCGAACACCGCATTGGGCTGGACCTTGCCCGCCAGCCATCGACCCAGCACCCGGCCCTGCTCCCACCCGCGGGGCGAAAGCTGGTCGTAGTTGTCTTTACCGAAACTGGCCTGGCCATGGCGAACCAGATAAATCGTTGCCATTACAGTGAGCTCTCCGAAATCAGACGCTGGCACCGCTTCTCGAGGTAATTGGCAGCATGGCCAAAGGCGGCGAATCGCTTGTCCTTGGTCTGGCCATGAAAGAAGCGATAATAGATCTGCTGGATGATCACCGCCAGACGGAACAGGCC
Source organism: Marinobacter sp. (assembly GCF_048269445.1). Classification (GTDB taxonomy): domain Bacteria; phylum Pseudomonadota; class Gammaproteobacteria; order Pseudomonadales; family Oleiphilaceae; genus Marinobacter. The sequence continues at coordinate 390,598 of NZ_JBLXIQ010000002.1, forward strand.
GTAGATTTCATAGAAATCGAAGTTATCGGCTTTGAAGCCCGATTTCTGCATGTAGTAATCGACCACCTCCCTGCGGGTCAGCATCCCCGGGCGATGTGTGGGCTGCCGGCGCAACATCTGAAATGGGCCTTCGTCATCTGCTTCAATCCAATAGGCCAGACTGTTACCCAGGTCCATCAGCGGGTCACCGATGGTGGCCATTTCCCAGTCGAGCACACCGATGACTTCAAATGGGTTGTCCGGATTGAGCACCACGTTGTCGAAGCGGAAATCGTTATGGATCACCACCTGGGCGATGTCCTCCGGCATCTTGTCGTTGAGCCAGTTCATCACCGTTTCGAAATCTCCAACATCCTCGGTGCGTGCCTTGCGGAAGCGATCACTCCAGCCCCCGATCTGTCGCTGCACGTAACCGGCGCCCTTGCCCAGCTTGTCCAGGCCCGCCGACTTGGCGTCCACTGTGTGCAGGTCCACCAGCTTGTCGATCACGCTCAGGCAAAGCTTGCGGGTATCCGCCTCGCTGAGTTCAAAGTCCTTCGGAAAATCCTGGCGCAGGATGATGCCTTTCAGGCGTTCCATCACATAGAAATCACAGCCCAGAACGTCGTGATCGTCGCAGATGGCGATGATGTTGGGCACATAGGGATAGATCGGCTTCAATGCCCGCATCACCCTGGCCTCGCGAAGCATGTCGTGGGCCGACTTGGCAATTTTGCCGAACGGCGGCCGGCGCAGGACAAAAGACCGGTCGCCATAGTCCACCTGATAGGTCAGGTTAGAGGCGCCACCAGGATACTGGCGAATCTCCGGCGCCCCCTGCAGATCCGGAATGGCCTGCCTCATGAACCGGTCTACTGCGCCAGTATCCAGTTCCTCGCCTTCGCGGATGTCCACGGCCTCGTCGATCTGGGTCATTCAGGACTCTCCTCTTAAATCTTCTTTACAGAGCAGCAGCGGCCGAATCAGGCCTTGCTGCCGCCCATCTTGCTCATCCAGCGCTTGCTTTCCTGATGCATCAGCCAGTCAAAAGCCTTGGGCGCATGGCGCTTCAACATCCACATGCGACGTTCCTTGGCGTGGGGCAGCACCCAGAAATTCTTCTCTTTCACCGAACGGAAAACATCCTGGGCGACATCTTCAGCCGTTACCGTGGACCGTTTCATCAGTTTGTTCACATTCTGCTGGATACCGGGAATATCCGAACGCATGCTGCTGGTCAGGTTGGTCTGGAAAAACGCCGGGCACACACAGCTCACATGAATACCGTCATCCCGCAGCTCCTGGCTCAGGGTCTCGGACAGGGCAATAACTCCGGCCTTGGTGACATTGTAGCTGTCCATCAACGGCGCCAGCATCAACCCGGCCATGGAGGCCACATTCACAAATGCACCAGAACCCTGCGCCTTGAACTGCGGCGTGAATGCCTTGCAGCCACGAACCACGCCCAACACGTTGATATCCAGAATCCATTCCCAATCGGCCATGGTGGTGTCTTCTATGGAGCCCGCAGAGGCGACGCCGGCGTTGTTCACCACCACATCAACCCCACCCCACTTCTTGACCAGGTCATCCCGGACTTTCTCGAAATCGGTCAGCCTGCGGACGTCACACTCCACGAAATAGCCTTCGCCGCCCGCAGCATTGATTTCTTTCTCAACACCAATGCCCTGCTCCGGGTTAATGTCGCCAATGCAGACTTTGGCGCCTTCTTTGGCATAACGCAGTGCTATGGCGCGGCCAAGTCCGCTCGCGCCTCCGGTTATGAACACTCTCTGAGTCATCAATGCTTCCCCGCTGTTGTCTCGCTAAAAACTGAAGCCAACTCCGAGATACGACGGAGTCGGCGGAAGGGTGTTTCTGAAACTGTGCGGAGCCAGGGATGGCGGAGCCCAAGCGTCACATGGACGTGCCGTAAGGAGCGTGTTTCAGAAACACCCTTCCGCCGAATCCAGCCTCCTGATTTAAATTCTTAACTTTTATATTTACGCAGCTCCAGACGAGCCACCATAGCCCGATGCACCTCGTCAGGCCCGTCGGCCAGGCGTAAAACACGAGCATAGGCAAACAGCTGCGTCAGTGGGAAGTCGTCATCACTGACCCCCGCACCACCGTGAATCTGAATGGCCTGATCCACAATCGTTTGCAGCATGGACGGAATCACCGCCTTGATCATGGAGACTTCCTGAAGCGCCCCCATGATACCCTTGGTATCCAGCGCCCAGGCGCATTTCAGAGTCAGCAAACGCGCTTGCTCAATGGCCATGCGGGCATTGGCAATGATGTCCGGGTTTCCGCCCAGTTTGGCGATCGGGCGCCCGAAGGCTTCCCGGGTGGTGGCGCGTTTAATCAACAGCTCCAGCGTGCGCTCTGCCGCACCGATAGCCCGCATGCAATGGTGAACTCGCCCTGGTCCCAAACGGCCCTGGGCGATTTCGAAACCACGGCCTGGGCCGGCGATAAATGCGCTCTTGGGCAGACGAACGTTATCGAAAAGCACTTCGCCATGGCCGTAGGGCTCATCGTACTCACCGAATACGGGCAGCATTCGCTCAATCTTTACCCCCGGTGTGTCCAGCGGCACCAGCACCATGGAATGACGACGATGCTTGTGGGCGCCCGGGTCCGTCAGGCCCATGAAAATAGCCACCTTGCAGTCCGGATGGCCGATGCCGGTGCTCCACCATTTGCGACCGTTCAGAACCACTTCGTCGCCTTCAACAACGGCGGTCGCTTCCATGTTGGTGGCATCGGACGATGCGACCGCCGGCTCGGTCATACAGAACGCGGAGCGGATTTCGCCGCTGAGCAACCGCGGCAGCCATTCGGCTTTCTGCTCTTCAGAGCCGTAGTGGATCAGCACTTCCATATTGCCGGTATCCGGCGCATTACAATTGAAGATCTCCGGGGCAATAAAGCTGCGACCGGTTTCCTCGGCAATCAGGGCATAGTCGGAATTCAGCAGACCACAACCGTACTTTTCATCCGGGAAAAACATGTTCCACAGGCCCTGGGCCCTGGCTTTCTCCTTCAGCTCCTTGATAACGGGCAACACAACCCAGCGGTTCTCAAGGGATGCCAGCTCCCTGTGGTACTGCTCTTCAATGGGGAAAATCTCATCCTTCATGAACTGCTTCACTCGGTTGAGATAGTCCTGACCTTTCTCGGAAATATTAAAATCCATCGCCATATCCTCACTGAAATTGCACGACCGGGTGCGCTGAATAGTTTGATGTTTCCAGTCTAGGGCGGGCTAAACTATTACGCGACTGAATTATTCTTATCGTTTATTATTAGCCACACTTATTCTATAACGGATGTTGATCATGGCCCTGAATCGCCTGGATCTTAACTTGCTGCACGTTTTCGACACCATCTACCGGGAAGGCAGCCTGACCCGCGCCGCACGGGCGCTGCACCTGACACAGCCAGCGGTCAGCCACTCCCTGTCACGACTCCGGGATCACTTTGATGATCCGCTGTTTACCCGTCAGGGCAACCAAATGGTGCCAACACCCCTGGCCCGGCGGTTCCTGGAGTCCATGCGCCCGGGACTCACCCAGATTCAGGGAGCGGTCAACCAGTTCCACGCTTTCGACCCTGCCACTCAACGCAAGACCTATTCGCTGGGGCTGAGGGACATACTGGAGTCCACCTTTCTGCCCCGGCTGATGAAACGTCTGGACGCCTATCCGGAGCTTGAGATTGTCAGCCAGCGGATCGCGCGGCGGGATATGGAGTCCCAGCTGGCCGCCGGAAAACTGGATTTTTCGGTGGATGTGCTGCTGCCGGTCAGTAACCAGACCGCCCACGAATTACTGCGGCGGGATCGTCTGGTGGTGCTGGCGCGGGAGGGCCACCCGCTGACGGCAAAGACATTGGATATGGAAGGTTATCTGTCTGCGAAGCACGTTCTGGTGTCTTCGCGCGCTGAGGGGCCCGGCATTGAGGACTTTGAGCTATCCAGGCTGGGTGTGCAACGCAGTATCAGGCTGCGGTGTCAGCATTACTACGCGGCTTGCCGGGTGGTTGAGGATACCGACCTGCTGCTGACCATGCCGGAAGCCTACGCCCGAATCATCGCCGAGCGGGCAAATATCCGGCTTATGGATCCGCCAGCGGATCTGCCATCCATTGACGTGCATCTATACTGGCACAAAGCCTACGAGAGAGAGCCTGCGCTGATCTGGTTCCGGGAACAACTCAACGCAATCAGCTGAAGGCTAATACGCACCCACGGCCATCAAAAACCCAAAAAAGCCGATCCCCGTAATGGCAAGGGCCGCCAGAACAATGCCGAAGCCCCACCAGATCGCAGCACCGTCGGAAATACCGACGCCATGGCCCCGCAGGGTTCGGTAGAAGGCCCAGGGGCCAAGAATAAAGGCACCCACGACGGCGAAAATCAGCCCGACACTGATGCCAGCAAAGGTCCAGGTGGCGAGCACCATGGCACGATCATCGACCTGGTCGGTCACACCGTGATGTTCCAGGAATTTCTTGCAGAAAAACCAGAGCAAGGCGAACAGGGCAATAACAAAAACCAGTCCGCCAACAATCGTTATGACTCGGTAGAGCACAGGGTCGATCCCGTTAGTTTAAAATAATTCAGTCCGGAAACTCAGGCTCCGGGAGACACTCAAAACCGGGCTTGGCAAACAGGTAGCCCTGATACAGGCTAATCCCCTGCGAGCGTAACCAGAAGTACTCTTCCTTGGTTTCAACGCCCTCGGCAATGATCCGGCCGCCCAGCTGTCCCATCATGGTGATGATGCCCGCTACTACTGCTTGCTTGTTAGGTTCCTGATGAATATCACGTATCAAGGCCATATCCAGTTTAAGCAGATCCGGCGGGCTGGCCATCATGATGTTGTAGCGGGAAAAACCGGCACCAAAATCATCAATGGCGGTGCTGAACCCCATCTCCTGGTAGGCTTCGATGATGGAAACCAGGTGATCAACAGACGTCGAATTCAGGTGCTCGTCTTCGGTGAGCTCGAAAATGATCTTGCGAGTATCAAAATTGTACGTCCTTGCTGCCGCAAGGGTGGTCCGGATGCAGTACTCAGCCCGGTAGACCGCGTTGGGCATGAAGTTGATGCTGAGCATTGGTTCCATCTGCAGCTTCGCGGCAAGCTTCACGGCTTTTACGCGACACACCTGATCAAACGCGTAACGATTCCGTTCATTTACCCTGGAAAGAATACTCATGGCGCCCTGCCCTTCAGCCCCCCTCACCAGTGCTTCGTAGGCATAAACAGACTTGTTCAGCACATCGACAATGGGCTGGAATGCGAAGGTAAAGGCAAAGTCCAGTCCCGCTCCACAGGCACATTGCTCACAGTGAGATTCATCGAACAGTACGGCGGGTTGGTTCACTTCAACTCCTGAACTTCAAATCTGGCGATTTTATGTGTCAATAAGACGTATTTTCAATTAACTATAGCGTCGATCCTTTCCCCGGTAAAACCACTTTTGGTTAAAGCATGTGAAACGCTGGCGTCCCAGGTTTACATGACTAAACTGGGGTTTGTTGCTTATACGAGTCTGTTTACAAAAGGAGTCTCCCGAATGGCCGAAACTATCCGAATCGCAGTCACCCCCGGCGATGGCATTGGCCCAGAAGTGGTGGCTGAAGCTGTGCGTTGCCTCGAAACCCTGCGAGCCAAGCATGGCCTTGCCATTGAGTGGACGCGATTCCCCTGGCCTTCCCATGCCTGGCATGAGGAATACGGAGAATCCATGCCGCAGGATGCGCTGGAGCAGTTGCAAAAATACGATGCCATTCTGCTCGGTGCTTTGGGTGACCCGGGCCCGATGGATGATCCGGACCGTTACCTGCTGCCGGACAGCATCTCCCTGGCGCCTCTTCTGGATATGCGCAAGGGCTTCGACCAGTGGGTCTGTGAGCGTCCGGCGAGGCTGCTGCCAGGTGCCCGCCAGTATCTGGCGGATGACCGCGCCAAAGACATAGACATGCTGGTGATCCGGGAAAATTCAGAGGGAGAATACGTCAGCCAGGGTGGCCGCTTGCGAAAGGGCACTCCCGATGAAGTGGCGACCCAGATGGAGGTATTTACCCGAAAAGCCACGGACCGGATCATCCGGTATGGTTTTGAACAGGCCCGAACCCGGGCGGCAGACCGCATTAACGAAGGCCGAACCCGCACTTTCCGTACTCTGGATGGCCGCTCCTGCGAAAGCCAGGTATGTGTGGTCACCAAACGCAATGCGCTGCGCTATTGGGGCGACATGTACACTGAAGCCTTTGAAGAGATCAGCAAGGAGTACCCGGATGTGGCGACGCACCATGAACTGGTGGATGCGGCCTGCATGAAGTTTGTGCAGAGCCCCTGGGCCTTTGACGTGGTGGTTGCCAGCAATCTGCAGGGCGATATTCTTACCGATCTGGCTGCCGTGCTGTCAGGTGGCATGGGCGTGGCGCCCTCATGCAACCTGAACCCCACAGACCCGAACATGCCCTCCATGTTTGAGCCCACCCACGGCAGTGCACCGGACATTGCGGGCCAGGGCCTCGCGGACCCGACCGCCATGCTGTTCACCACCGCGCGCATGCTCGAATGGCTCGGCCGAAAAGACCCGGCAATCGCTGCAGCTGGCAAGGAGCTGTTCGATGCGATTGCGGCAGATCTTGCGGAGAACTCCGAAACCCGGCGGGGCACTCATGAAATAGGAACAGCCATCTGCGCACGCCTGTCTGCCTGAAACTATACGACTGATCAGGAGAACTGCATCTTCGTGGCCATGTCAGAGTGCCTGGCCACGGATTTACTTGTCTGCCATTACAAACTCTAGACGGCCCGGCGCCACCCGGATATCCACAGGCATCATGCCAAACATTCGCTGGGCAAAATCGGTCTCGTCTAGACGGTAAACCGGCATGGTTTCCAGCATCTGAGCGACAAGCCGCATCACCGTGTCGGTAACCGGCTTCAGGTCACCCTTAAAAAACGGTGAATCAATGCTGCTTTCCAGCAACTGCAGACGCCTGATGAAGATCGCTTTTTCCGTACTGTCGTATACCGGAGCTCCTTCCACCTTCAGGGCAATGTCCACTGGCAACTTAGCCATCAGTGCGTTCAGAGCGACCTGCCCCCGCAAATCGATCACGGCCACGTCCCGACCATCCGGACCCAGGGTGATATCGGCGTCGTCAAGGCTCAGGCTCAGTGGCGAACCGCTGCTCAATTGCTGGCGGTCGAACTCGCTCACCACATCCTGAAGGTGCCTCTCCAGCTCACCTTCAGAAACGGAGTAGGGTGACATGCTGGCGCAGCCGCTTGTCAGTGCCAGCGCCAGAATCAGAAGGGCCCAAAGACCGTTCAGGGGTGTTTTATTCATTTTCAGCTCGGGCATCCACGTGAGGGGTTAGATTGTCGTCGAAGGCGACGCGCAACAGAATGGGCCGGCAGCAGACCTGGCAGTCCTCGACATACTCCTGCTCCGGCACCGAGGGGTCGACGCTGACTTCCAGCGTCTCCCAGCAGTACGGGCACTGAACGAGAACCGAGTCCAAGGCTGACATGGCATCACCTCAGAATTGTTGTTTTGCCATCCATGGAATGATTCGGTCAAACGCCTGCTCGAGCTTCTCGCAAGTGGTGGAGAAACTGATCCGAACAGCGTTGGTGCAACCTTCCCCGAAGGCATCGCCCGGAACCAGACAGACGCCGGTTTCCTTCAGCATCCGAAGGGCCAGATCCGAACCGTCTACATGGGGGGGCAGATCCGGGAATGCGAAAAAGGCGCCGCCGGGCTTGTATCCGGTCATGTAGGGCGTTTGGTCGATCAGCTCAACCACTTTGTCCCTGCGCTCCCGATAGATATCCACCATATCCCGCACACACTGCTGGTCGCCCGTCAGCGCGGCCACCCCGGCAAACTGAGACGGCGTATTGGCCACAGAGGTGGTGAACATATGATACCGCCGCAATGACTTGATCGCGGCCTGGCTCGAAATCACCCAGCCGATCCGCAAGCCCGCCATACTGTATGTCTTCGAGAAGCTGCTGATGCACATGATGTTGTCCAGGTCCATCGAGCAGTTGAGTACGCTGGCGAAGTCATCGTCGTCAAAGATCAGGTGGTCATAGACCTCATCCGCATATACCTGAATACCGCGGTAGGCGCATTCTTCGAGAATGGTCTCTACCGTGCTGCGTGGGTAAACCGCGCCGGTCGGGTTGTTCGGGTTATTCAGGATAAGAGCAAAAGTGCGCGAGCCCATGGCTCGGATGACTTCGTCCGGATCCAGCTGGTGATTGTTTTCCGCCCGGGTCGGCACAAACTTCACCTCGCCACCGTTCATCCGGATCAGAGGCGCATACAGAAGGAACGACGGGTCAGTCACAATAAACTGTCTGCCCGGTGCGGAAGTGGCAGAAATGGCCAGGTACATGGCCTCAGTCGCACCACTGGTGACCAGGATGTTGTCCCGGGTCAGCTTCCGGTTATACCGCTTGCCGTAGTAGTCACGCAGCGCCACCAACAGTTCCGGCAATCCGGCATCCATGGTGTAGCCGGTCTGCCCCGCGTTCAGGGCGTCAATGTAAGCATCAATAATATGCTTGGGTGTCGGCAGGTCCGGCTGACCGATAGAAAGATGAATCACATCCTTCATGGTGGCCGCCATGTTCACCATACGACGAATGCCCGGCACCGGAACCGCCTGCATGGCAGGGTTCCAACTGGCCTTGGTCTTCCGGTACTTCACTTTACGCGGTTTGGTCTGGCCAGTTTCTTTATTGGCGGCTTCTGCCATAAACACCTCCTGCAAGCGGGGCTGATAAAATCCACTCCTGCAGGTTAGTCAGTATAGAGGGGCTCTACAAGACAAAACGTCATAAAGATGATGACCGTGGATGTAGGTATAAGTACCTCCATAAAAGTAGTGCCATGATCGTCGCTGCGGGGAAATCATGCGCGCAGCAAGTTGACCAGACCGGGCCTGCCGACCAGACTGTAAATATCCCTCACGGGCAATCACCAGTCGCACATCAAAAAGGCGGAGGCTTAATGACTCAGCACAGCAAACCTGTTGTAACCGTTCTCACCGCACCGGGAGAACAGGAACCGCCGGGAATGGATGCACTCAGGGCCCGCGCGGATGTGCGTTTTGCCTGTGACGAACCAACCCTCCGGGAAACCCTTCCCGGCACCGAAATCATGATGGTGACGGACTTTCGTACCGAAGCCCTGGCCGCCGCCTGGCATACAGCCGACAAGTTGAAATGGATTCATGCCACCAGTGCCGGGGTGGATGCCCTGATGTTCCCAGACTTGATCAAGGGCAATGTAACGGTTACCAATGCCCGCGGCATTTTCGACCGCACCATCGCGGAATATGTGCTCTGCACCATTCTGATGTTCGCGAAAGATTTCCCGAATTCCATCCGGCTGCAGATGAAACATCAGTGGCAGCATCGGGATACGGAACGGGCGGAAGGCAAGCAGGTTCTCGTGGTCGGTGCCGGCTCCATTGGCCGCCAGATCGGCCGTCTGGTCAGTGCCGCAGGTTTGAAGGCCCATGGTATCGCCCGCAAACCACGGCATGATGACCCGGACTTTGTTGCCGTGCATGGCAATGACGATCTTTACGAACAGCTCGGCCACGCCGACTTTGTAGTGATTGCCGCCCCTCTGACACCGCAGACCGAGGGCCTGTTTAATGGGAAGGCCTTCAAGGCCATGAAGAACTCTGCCCGCCTGATCAACATCGGCCGCGGTCCGATCGTTAAAACCGACGATCTGGTTGCCGCACTCAGGAATGGCGACATCGCCGGGGCCGGGCTGGATGTGTTCGAGGAGGAACCATTGGCGGAAGACCATCCGCTCTGGGACATGAAAAACGTGACCATGACCGCCCATATGGCGGGTGATTTCATTGGCTGGAAGCGGGCGTTGACTGATCAGTTCCTGGAGAATTTTGACCGGTGGCACAAGGGGGAAGAGCTGTTCAACCTGGTCGACAAGGAACTTGGGTACGCCGGAAGCAAGTAAGTATGTTTTGGCCGCTCAAAAAAATGGGAGCCCGATGGCTCCCGTTTTTTTTCAACCCGACGAAACTGGCGATCAGCTCCCCGACAACGACTGATCCGAAGGATCAATCTCCATCTGCTGAATTGCAATTACCGCCTGAGTCCGGTTACGAACCCCCAGTTTCCGGAACACCGCCGTAATATGCGCCTTGATGGTAGCCTCCGAAACATCCAGATCATACGCAATCTGCTTGTTCAGAAGCCCCTCGGCGAGCATGCCCAGGACCCGGAACTGTTGAGGTGTCAGTGACGCCAGTTTTTCTGAAAAGTCTGTGGCATCCGAATGCATCCGCTCGATCTTGTCCGCCACACCTGGCGGCAACCAGACATCTCCTTCCAGAACTGCCTGGATGGCCTCTGTGATGGTCGGCAACGGTGCCGACTTCGGAATGAAGCCCGAGGCACCGTAGTCAATGGAGCGGCGCATCACCTGCAATTCCTCGGAACCTGACACAACCACTACCGGCAGCCCCGGGTATTGCCCGCGCATGAACACGAGCCCCGAGAAGCCATGGGCACCCGGCATATTGAGATCCAGAAGAACCAGATCCGCGTCCGGGTGCGACTCTACCGCCACCTGCAGCGCCTTGATGCTGTCGACTTCAACTGTCTCCGCATCCGGAACCGCCTGACTGACCGCCTGCTTCAGTGCTGCGCGAAACAGTGGATGATCATCAGCGACGATAATTGTTTGTGCCATTCAACAGATTCCTTACAGGTGCTCAGCCCAACAACACTCGGGCTCTACTTGTTTGCACGACCGCTTATCAGGTCATCCACCACGCCTGGATCCGCCAGAGTAGAGGTGTCGCCGAGCTGATCGTGCTCGTTTGACGCAATCTTACGCAAAATCCTGCGCATTATCTTGCCGGATCGAGTTTTCGGCAATCCGGGTGCCCACTGAATCACATCCGGAGAGGCAATGGGGCCTATTTCCTTACGCACCCACTGGACCAGTTCTTTCTTCAATTCATCGGATGGCTCTTCACCGTGAACCAGGGTGACGTAGACATAGATGCCCTGCCCCTTGATCTCGTGCGGATAACCAACAACAGCTGCTTCGGCAACTTTCTCGTGGGAGACCAGTGCGCTTTCAACTTCCGCGGTACCCAGACGGTGACCGGAAACGTTCAGAACGTCATCGACCCGACCAGTAATCCAGTAGTAGCCATCTTCATCGCGACGGGCGCCGTCACCGGTGAAGTACATGCCTTTGTAGGTGCTGAAGTAGGTCTGGACAAAACGCTCATGATCACCATAGATGGTGCGCATCTGGCCAGGCCAGCTGTCCAGGATAACCAGGTTACCTTCGGTTTTGCCTTCCAGGATATTGCCATCGTTATCCACCAGGGCCGGCTGGACACCGAAGAAGGGTACCGTCGCGGAACCCGGCTTCAGATCAATGGCGCCGGGCAGCGGGGAAATCAGGATTCCGCCGGTCTCGGTCTGCCACCAGGTGTCCACAATCGGGCACTTGCTATTACCGATGACCCGGTGGTACCACTCCCAGGCCTCAGGGTTGATAGGCTCGCCCACGGAACCCAGCAGTTTCAGGCTATCGCGTTTGGTGCCGTCCATGCAGGACTCACCTTCCGCCATCAGGGCACGGATCGCGGTCGGCGCGGTGTAAAGAATGTTCACCTTATGCTTGTCGACTACCTGGCCCATGCGGGAACTGTCCGGGTAGTTCGGCACACCCTCAAACAGAACGGTAACTGCACCATTGGCCAGCGGGCCGTACAGGATGTAGCTGTGGCCGGTAACCCAGCCAAAGTCAGCGGTACACCAGTACACGTCGCCATCGTGGTAATCGAACACGTACTCGTGGGTCATGGACGTGTAGACCATGTAACCGCCAGTGGTGTGCAGAACGCCCTTTGGCGCACCGGTGGAGCCGGAAGTGTAAAGCATGAACAGCGGATCCTCGGCATTCATGGGCTCCGGCGGGCAGTCTGCGGAAGCAGACTTCATCAGGTCTTCATAACGCTCGTCGCGACCGTCGTTCCAGGGCACTTCGGAGTTACCGGTGCGAGTCACAACCACCACTTTCTCAACGCTGGCGGCGTCTTCGTTCTTCAGGGCCGCATCCACGTTCTTCTTCAGCGGAATCTTGCGCCCGCCGCGAACACCTTCATCGGAAGTGATCACGAAGCGGGATTTACCGTTAACAATCCGGGCACCCAACGCTTCCGGAGAGAAACCGCCGAATACAACGGAGTGGATCGCCCCTATGCGCGCGCAGGCCAGCATGGCAACAGCCGTTTCCACGATCATCGGCATGTAAATGGTCACAACGTCACCCTTCTTCACGCCAAGACCTTTCAGCACGTTGGCAAACTTGCTGGTTTCTTCGTGCAGTTCGCGGTAGGTGACATTGCGGGAGTCGGCGGGATCATCGCCTTCAAAGATGATGGCTGTCTGGTCGCCACGCTTTTCCAGATGACGGTCCAGGCAGTTGGCAGATGCGTTCAGCTGACCATCTTCAAACCACTTGATGGACAAATTATTGTAATCGTAACTTGTGTTCTTAACCTTGGTGAAAGGCTTGATCCACTCCAGGCGTTTGCCGTGCTCACCCCAGAAAGTGTCCGGGTCTTCAACTGACTGACGATACATTTTTTCATACTGTTCCCGGTTCAGAAGGGCCCGCTTGGCCACCTCCGGGCTCACCGGATATACCTGTTTACCAGTCATTGTGCTCCCCCTTTGTCAGAGTCTGTTGTCATTGTCGGTTTTTGGAATTCTGAGCGCTGGGACCTCTCCGGTCCTCTAGACGGATAGCCGTAGTTCAACATGTGTGCCACTACACAATGAATTAGACTAACGTCCTAATGCGCCTGAACTTTTGGCCAAAACTGGCCGCTAACCCACAAGAAAACAAGGGTTATTTGTGGCGAACGAGAAGCTACTTCAAGGATAGTTCTATCGGGGCCAATCGCAAACTGGCAAGGGAAACAGGCCTTACTGGAAAACGGCCCGGCCATGGCGACCGGGCTCAGTTTTTTACGCCGCTTTCTTGCGGGCCTTGGCCGAACGAAGGCTGTAGACCTTACGCTCCTTCAGGGCATACCGGTTAAGTCCGGCAAGGTGAATCTTGCGCAGATAAACGGACCAGTCGATCTGACGGGCATCAACAGGGAATAGCACTTTGTCCAGCTCACCCATGCGCGCGGCCAGCGCCAGCAGGTCATCGTTGCGGAAGATATAATCCGGCGCCGTGTAGAAGCCGAAAATGGTTGCCAGGGAACGGGTGGTATCCAGGTTCCGGAGCACTTTCAACTCCCGGTTCTGGCCCAGCATTTTTAAAACCTTCCCGGTAATGCTCAGGGGAATACGCACCCCACCGACCACAGCATCAAAAAGCCTGCGATTCACGGCAATGAACGGCTTGGTCGGCTGTCGATAGAACAGCTGGTCATACTCCGCGTAATTGGCCCTGGATTCCGCCATCAGGTGATCAATGAATTCGCCCAGGGAAACCGGGTTGGAATTGCCACTGCAGCACTGGTAAATACGGTGACGGGGAGAGTCCCCCATCGCCTCAGCGGCGGCCAGGATGATGGCGTTGGCCACCAGGTCCACGGGAATGACATCAATGACTCCGGAACGCCTGCCCGGGAACAGGGTGACCTTCTCACGGGCATAGGCAAGAATAATTGCGTCTGCTACCTTTACACCTTCAATCCAGCCGGGTGCCGGCTCCTCGAGTGCACTTTCAATAATCGAGGGTCGCACAATGGTCAACGCCCTACCCGACAGGGCCTTCATCAAAAGCTGCTCTCCCAGCCACTTGGTAAAGGTGTAGGTGTCGCTCCAGCCGTAGTGATTGGCTTCACGAATGCCCAGGTCGACCAATTTCTTTTCCAGAACCTTTCCGGAGTAGCGGGACCGGACGTCGGCAATCTTGTCGTCCAGCAACCGGACCAGCTCTTCAATCTCGTAATAGCCCTCGGTGCTGCGGGGAATGGTCTCGCCCGCAGGCTTGATCACCGTTTCGGTAATCTGGCCGGAGTTCATTCCGTTCACGTAGCAGGTGGAAACCTGAAGCACCGCCAGAGACTTGTTCTGACGCGCCAGCTCGGCAACGTTTTCCAGACACCGGGTGTTGATCGCCAGGGCTTTATCCAGCTCTTCCCGGAAGTTGACGCTGGCGGCCGAGTTAATTACCGCATCAATGCCGCTCGCCAGCTTGCGAAAGCGATCTCCCGACAACCCGAACAACGGTTCGGTGACTTCACCGGTAACGCAATACACCCGTTCCTCAATGAATGACTCAAAAACCTCGTTATCCTCCTGCCGAAGGCGATCAAATACCGAAGATGTAGCAATCTCATCGAGAAAGCGCCCCCGGGCATCCGGGTGTCGCTTGTTACCACGAATCAGCAGGTGAATGCCGCCGATATCGGGAACGGCGCGAATAAGCTTTTCCAATACCACCTTGCCAAGAAAACCGGTGGTACCGGTAATCAGTACGTGCTTTCCGCGGAGCTGTTCGAGTACTTTCGATGATGCTCCAGGGTTCAGCTGCTGTGTTGCCATGGGAGAACTCCTTCTCAATTTGAATGCGTCGCCGGCGCACACCTGCCGGCCGAGGAAAATTTACGAATCAGATACATCAAAAGCCACTGCATATTGCGGGCCACGATCCAGACATATGCTCAATACTTGCACAACTTTGGTGACAGAGCGGTGACACACTGCAAAGTTACGCTACAAAAAGGGCTAAAAAAATGACAAAAAAGGAGGTAGGTTTTACTGCCTATCACGATCGCCCCTGATCATTGCCCGAGAGTGAACGCAGAAGCTGATCCAGGGAAATATCTGCGGGCTGCTCCTTCAGCACGCGCACCAAACGATCCTGCTCGCCAAAGCTGATGCGGTCATAAAAGGGCTCGCGCAGAACCGAAAAAGCAGGCTCTGGTTTGGTTGCTTCTTGTAGAGGGGGCGAAATCTGGTCCGCAAGCACCCGCAGGTGAGTCGCCAGGTGGCTTTTTCGCTCCGGACTGAGGTTTTCCCACTGAAAAGCCCCCAGTCCGGTCTGGACGATTTCGATGACGTCGCTGTCCAGCGTGCGCCCCAGGAGTGCAAAAAGCCGCATAAATGCTTCATAACGCAGCATCGGGTCGACCGGCGCCTGGGTGAAAACCGCCTCCAACTGGTTCACCGCAGTCTCGCACTGAGCTTTAACATCTGGAGCTTTTTCTTGTGCCGTTGCCCCGGGCGTAGAGGCTGGCGCAGGTGTTACTTCCGGGTTCTTGCGAGACACCTTGTGCCAGTATGCTGCGATACCGGCCTTGCGCCTGGGAAGCTGGGACAGGCGTACATTCAGCATATCCGCGAGGGTATGAAATTGCCGGCAGGATGGGTCTGACACCGGTAACAGTGCAACGGGCTTCTGGTTCAGAACAGATTGGCGGAGAGTTTCGTCCCGCCATATTCCACCCATGTAATGCAACGAGATCTCCAGATGCCGCTGAGCGGCAGCGTCCAGGCGCTGGAACACGGAGCGGGCCTGACTGGCCCCCTGAGCCATATTGACAAGAATACTGGGAATCCGGGTATAACCTCTGCGCCGAAGGACCTTGATCAGGGAGAAGGCGTCTGTCAGGGAGGCCGGATCCGGGGTTACCACCATGCAGGCCAGCTCCGTGGCTGCAATCATATGCAGCCCGGTGGCCTGCAAGCCAGCCGCGGTATCGGTAATAACATAGTCATAACGGGTCTCGAGGTTATAGAGCGCCCGCAGAATGCGCAGGCTCTCGGCCTGCCCCATGTCCATGCACTCCTGGACGCCGGAGGCACCGGGAACAATATGGAGACCGTAGTCGGTCTCGAGAATGATGTCCTCAAGCCGACATTCCCCGGCCATTACGTTGGCGAGGGTTTTCCGGGGGTACAGACCCACCATGATGCTGACATTGGCCAGATCGGTGTCGCCGTCCAAAAGTAAAACACGTTTATCCTGTCTTGCCAGGGTGAGCGCCAAATTCAGGGCGACCGAGGTTTTGCCCACCCCACCCTTACCACCGGTAATGGCGATGGTTCGGGGTTGGTTCGGATTGTGCTTTACAGGTTCTCTGGCAGTCATCACCGGTAATCTAGGTCCCTGATTTTACGGTTGCAGGCTTTTTAACCTGTCAAAATTCTACACATATCACGAATCAGATAATATATTGCTTAAAAAAACAGCAATAAGTATTTAATAACGACGTATTATTGTCTAAGCTCTTTCCGGACAACAAGATTGAGTGATCCGTCAGATACTGACTTTATTACTTCGCACGGCAGGTAAGCCTATGCACATTGCGCCTGATCTTCAGTTACCGAGCCTCCCGGAGGTGACCTTGCGGGCGCTCGATGCTTGTCATCAGGACGAAAACTACCGGAAGATCAGCGAGATCGTCTCAGCCGACACAGCCCTGGTAGCCCGCATACTTGCCCTCGCCAACTCTGCACTTTACGGCCCCTCAACGCCGATCCGATCAGTGGACCAGGCTCTGTTACGGCTAGGTACCCGGCGATTCCATACGCTCGTACTTACCGCCGCCCTTCGCCAGCTGCTGTTCGAGCTCGGTGGAGATGAGTGGCAGCAACTCCGGGATTTCTGGCGGCACTCACTGACGACTGCGTTGACCGCGCGGGCGCTTGCCACCCTCACTCGGTACCCGGAGCCGGATGAAGCATTCATGCTGGGCATGCTTCACAACATCGGTGAACTGATCGCTATTAAAACGCCAGCAACTGAAATCAAGCAACACTATCTTGATCATCAGTCCGATATTGCTGCAGAGCTTGTCACGTCCTGGGGCCTGGGCCCCATGGCTGCCGATGCCATGCGATACCAGCAAGCCCTCCCTTCGGAGCTGCGGGACGCCGGCCACCTGGTGAAGCTGATCAGCCTGGCTACCCGGTTGGCGCTTTCCGATGCGGCGGGCATTGCGGCTGCAGGAACGGTATTCGGGCTGAACGAGGAGCTCACCCGTGAGATCAATCGCAGGATCGGGCATGAGGTGTCAGGTATGGCTGCGTCTCTTGGCATTCCTCTGGATGAGAACTACGACGGCGAAAGTGCGTCCAGGCAACTGAAGCAGACCATTCTGCGCCAGGCCATGGCCAGCCAGGCAATCAATCTTGCCAGTGTAACTGACGAAACCGAGGGCATCCTGGCGGAAACGGTCAACAGCCTGACCCTGATCACTGGCCTGCCGGCACTTTGCTTTGGGCATTCAGGTGACAATCTGGTGCTTCTGTCCGGGACCATCGGCGACATCCCGGAACTGGCCGTGACCGCCAAACCGGGCGGCAGCGTACTGACCGAGGCTTTTATTTCCGGACTGCCCGTCAGCCTCGGGGAACGCTCACCAACCGTACTCGACAGGCAACTGCTATCCTTGCTGCACACACCGTCACTTTTGGCGGTTCCGGTTACCAATGGCAACGACCGTCCGGGCGTCTTTGCCCTTGGCACCGACAACGCCCAGCTACCGACGACTCTGGAACTGGCAAACATTTTCACCCGCCAGCTGTCCTCTGTACTCGCGAACCGGCCATTCCCGGACAAAGAGGTCGTCACTGACGGCAAACAACTGGATCAGGAAATAGCCCGTGACCAGCTGCGCAAACAGGTCCATGAGGTCAGCAATCCCCTGACTATAATCCGGCAGTACATCTATCAGCTCAGAGGTCGGCTGGAGGATGCCGACGTTAAGCAGGAACTGGACGTGATCCGGGATGAGCTTGACCGGGCTGGTAACCTTTTACTGCAGATGAGTCATACTGACGCCCCGGACCATGATTCCGATAGCGTTGAGCTGAACCCGGAGCTGGAAAGCCTGGCCCGGATTCTGGAAGATAGTCTGTTCAGCTCCGAAAATCGCGACCTGAAGTTAACACTCTGCAGCCAGCCAACACTGGTTGCCGCCGGCAACACCCGGATTCGCCAGGTTGTAATAAATCTGGCCCGGAATGCAGCCGAGAGTCTTCCGGATGAAGGTGGTACGGTAGAGATCCGCACGTCTTCCCCGGTTTGGCAGAATCAACGCACCTGGGTGGAGCTGGAGATTACGGATACCGGCACCGGAATACCCGGTGAAATCAGGGATGCCCTGTTCTCACCGGTCAGGACCACAAAAGGAGAGGGCCACAGCGGCTTGGGCCTGAGTATTGTGAAACAGCTTGTTGATGACATGGAGGGCATCATAGCTTGTCGCACGGGACAGGAAGGCACGACCTTCAGGATTCTGTTTCCGGCGGCCAGCCATAAAAATAACGAGACCGACTGACGCAGAAACAACGGACGCAGACCGATGGCACCTGAACTCACTGATCAGCCTTTCAGTCACGGGTTTACAGCACGGATTCTGGTGGCGGATGACGAACCCCGCTTGCTGGACACACTGGCTTCGCTGCTGCGTAGTCGTGGTTATGACGTATCAGAAGCCCACGGTGGCAGGAAAGCCTGCGAATTGATCGACCAGCAGAGGTTCGACCTGGCACTTCTGGATCTTCGGATGCCGGAGGTAAACGGTTTTGATGTCATGGCCCACCTTGCCGACGTACAGTCCGATTGCGGCGTAATCGTTGTCAGCGGCGAAAGCTCTTTCAGTTCCGTCAGCCGGGCACTCCGGCGAGGCGCCCTGGATTATATCCGCAAGCCCTTTGACCCAGAGGAATTACTGGCAACTGTCGAAAACGTAATCGGCAAAAAGTCCCTCCTCAAAGCCCACGAGCACATCCAGTTCCGACTGGAAAAATCCGAAGCCCTGCACCGGTACATCGTCAACAGCTCCCCCGATATCGTCTTCATGCTGGATCAGGAGGGCCATTTTTGCTTCATAAACAGCAAGGTGGAAAGCCTGCTCGGATACCGACCAGCAGAGCTCTGCGGCCAGCATTTCCGGAACATCCTTGACGACCGGGATGTTACCCGTGGAACCATGGCCCTTAAGGGCCCCAATATCACCGCCGACAACCCGAGAACCCTGGAAGTCCGCCTGAAAACCCGAGGCAGCCGCCGGGCCACCCGACATTTTGAGATAACCGCATTTCCCATAGACCCCCAGACCTGGCCCCATTCCGGCACGACCCAGGGCAATGGCAACGGCAACGGCGCCCAGTATTATGGAACCGCCCGGGATGTGACCGAACGGAAGGAAGCCGAGGCGTTTATCAACTTTCAGGCCTACCACGACCTTCTCACCCGCTTGCCCAACCGGGCTCTGTTCAAGGACCGCCTCGAACTGGCGATCACACACGCCAAGCGCGGTGGCCAGAAACTGGCGGTGATGTTCCTTGATCTGGATCGTTTCAAGGTCATCAACGATACCCTGGGGCATGCCATGGGGGATCGCTTGCTTCAGGCGGTGACACACAGGCTCGAGAAATGCCTTCGCAAGGGCGACACCCTATCCCGGTTCGGCGGTGATGAATTCACCCTGTTGCTGCCATCCATCCACAACCATGAGGATGCGAGGCAAATTGCAAAAAAGCTGATCGATGCACTTCGAGCGCCTTTCCAACTGGGCGACCATGAAGTGTTTGTCGGCGTAAGCATCGGTATCTCCATCTTCCCGGAGGCTGGCGAGACCATGGATCATCTGATCCAGAACGCCGATATTGCCATGTACCATGTGAAGGCCAAGGGCAAGGACAGCTATCGTTTCTATTCCGAAAGCATGAGCATCGATACTGCCAACCGGCTGAATCTGGAACGGGATCTGCGCCAGGCGCTGGAGCGTGATGAGCTGCGGGTTTTCTATCAACCTCAGGTGTGCTCCAAAACCAACCGAGTGGTTGGGCTGGAGGCACTGGTACGCTGGCAGCACCCGGAAAGAGGCCTGCTCTATCCCCGGGATTTCCTGCCACTGGCAGAGGAAACCAAGCTTATTGGCCAACTCAGTGAGCGGGTTCTCGACCAGGCCTGCCAGGATGTCGGGCGCTGGATTCGTTCAGGCCATTCGGATCTCCGCCTGGCGGTCAACCTGTCCCCCATCCAGGTGGAGCACCCCCGGTTTGTGGAGACCCTGATGCAACAGGTCGAGGCTCACAAATTCCCGGCCGGCAACCTGGAGATTGAAATCACCGAAAATGTGATCATGAATGATCTGGAGCAGATCAGCCAGAAGCTACGCGAACTCGCCTCCTTCGGAGTACGAATTGCAATTGATGACTTCGGCACCGGCTACTCCTCCCTGAACTACCTGCACCGCCTTCCTATACACACCCTGAAGGTGGACCAGTCCTTCGTAAAGGCCATACGCAGCGGAGAAGACGGCGCCTGCATCGTGAATGCCATTGTCGCCATGGCTCACGGTCTCAAACTCGAGATCGTTGCGGAAGGCGTGGAAACCGACGAGCAGCTTGAGTACCTGAGAGGCCTCGGGTGCCATCAGGTTCAGGGCTTCTTCTATGGGCCGGCAAGGCCTGCCGCCGAAATTGCAAAAACTCTGGATATCACGAAAGTTCGGGCTACCTCTTTCGGATAGACGATTATTTATTGTCCGACACTCCTATATGAAAGCGCGATCTGGTTTGCAAAGTATTGCAGCACGTTACATTGTGTATCCGGAAATGCGCATTACTGCACATATTTCTCCCACCCTGTTCTCTAAGCTCAATTCCATCAGGCGTTGACCACCGGTATGTCCGACAGTCTGTTGGACCAAAACGACAAAAATGGTGGCGGCATCCAAGGAACAAGAACAGGCAGCAGTCATCATGCGCGACAAGTACAAGTACATTGGCCCCGTCTACGATTTCCTGAGCGATCTCTACAGTGGCAAAAATATCCACCGCTGCAAAACCGCCATGCTGGACATTGAAACCGTCCAACCCGGAGACCGGATTCTGTTTGCTGGCGTAGGTCATGGCCGGGATGCCATTCGAGCCGCTGAACTCGGCGCGGAGGTTACCGTGGTTGATCTGTCAGAAACCATGTTGCGAAAGTTTGGCGAAGCCCAGGAGAAAGAGGCCCCTCACCTGACCATCCGCCGTATCCACAGCGACATCATGAACGTGGATGAGTTCGAACAGTACGACATGGTGGTGGCCAACTTCTTCCTCAACGTATTTGATGAAGACATGATGGTTCGGGTCCTTGAGCACCTGATTCGCCTGGGCAAGCCAGATGCCAGAGTGGTTGTCGGCGACTTTTGCTACCCCACTGGCAACATCCTCTCCCGGATGTTCAAGAAGCTTTACTGGTACACGGCCGTCTTCATCTTCTGGCTATTTGCCAACAACGCCTTCCACAAGATCTATAACTACCCCGAGCACATGCAGCGCCTGGGCCTCCAGGTCACCGAGAAGAAGCATTTCAAGCTTCTGAACATGAACTGCTATTGGTCCATTCTGGGACGCAAGCAGGCCTGAACAGCATCGCCCAGGGGTCACCCAACAAAAACAATCGGGGAGCAGCAGCATGTCGGATCAGATACTCGCACTGGACAGAATCGGCACGCTGGATAGCGGTTCGTTCACCTTCAGCGAGCGAGTTGGTTATCTGAAGAAGTTCGGAACCCACTCCCAATCGTTTTCAACGCTCCAGCCGGGCATGCAGTATTTTGATCTGCCTGGCATGGGCTACATCGCCTACATGCGGAAATGGGGCGGGACATTTGTGCTCTCGGACCCGGTTTGTGCACCGGGCGATTTCGGCAGGCTACTGGAGAGCTTTCATCAACGCTTCCCGAATGCCAGTTACATTCAGGTATCAAAGCCGGTGGTGGAGTTTCTGCATCTGCGCTTTGGCCTCTACGGCACCCAGTTCGGCAGCGAATCGCGAATCGATCTTGCCAAATGGTCTCTCAGCGGGAAAAAGAAACAGATCCTCAGAACCGCGCTGAACCAGGCGGAAAAGAACGGCATTACCGTCATGGAACGCTTCAGCGACGATCATACCCGGGAGATCTCCGAGGCCTGGATACGCACCCGAAAGTGTAAAAGCAACGAGATCCGCTTTCTGATCCGGCCCATGGAAATGGAATACCGGGAGAATGAACGGCATTTCTATGCCTATCAGGATGGCAAGGCAGTCGGCTTTATCTACTTTGATCCAATTTACCGCAACAACGAGATCATCAGCTACGTGCCCAACATTTCCCGGGCCAATGCCGATTTTCGCCAGGGCATTTTCTACACCCTGATGGCCCACGCCCTGGACGTTTTCAAGGCCGAAGGCGTGCCCTACCTGGACCTGGGACTTATTCCCCTGTCTCTCGATCAGGCGACAGAGCATCAAGAGAGCCGCCTGCTCAAACGCCTGCTGCACGGGCTCTATGAGAAAGGCAACTTCCTGTACAACTTCAAAGGGCTGGAGTTCACCAAGTCACGCTTTCGGGGAGACAACTTCAAGACCTACTGCTGCCACAAACGTTCGATTCCGGCGCTGGAGTTTCTCGCGATGTTCAAGCTGACCCGGCTTCTGTAGGCTTGGCGGGCCAGGTTCCTCTCACCAGCTGCACCGACAAGCCCAGTTCGGACATGAACCGGGCGATACCGTCGGGGGCTGAATCCGAGAAAAGCGCGGCACTGACCGGCGAACGGGCGGGCTCAGTGATGTCCTCCCAGGCATCAGCAACCTGATCGGTCTGCTCCAATAGCCACGCTACACGGCGAGCGATCGCGTCTCCGGAATCCATCCAGAACCGGACGGAAGGCAAACTCGTTTTCAGGCCATCCAGCAACAGAGGATAATGGGTACAACCCAATACCACCGTATCCACCCCGGCCTCACGGAATGCCTTCATGGCTTCCTCGAGCTCATCGACCGGTACAACGCCACCGGAAACCAGATCTTCCGCCCAGCGCACCAGGCCGGGATGCCCTATTCGCTCGACCCTGCAATCGCCAGCAAATTCCTTGATCAACCTGTCCAGATAAGGTCTCCGGATCGTGGCAGGCGTTGCCAGGAGGCCGATACGCCGGTTTCGGGTTTTCGCCGCCGCGGGCTTGATCGCGGGCACCACGCCCACCACCGGCACTGACGTCATCGCCCGCAGGTGGGGCAAGACCACGGTGCTGGCGGTGTTGCAGGCCACCACAATAACGTCGGAGGGGTACTGCTCAAGGGCATGGGCAATCAGGGTGCAGCAGCGATCAACGACCACCGTTTCAGGCTTGTCACCGTAGGGAAATCCGGCGTTATCTGCCAGGTAAACCAGGTCTACCGACGGCAGAAGCTGGTGAATGCAGGCGGCAACGCTCAAACCACCGATACCGGAATCGAACACCAGAACCCTTGGTGGCGCCTGATCGCTCAAACTGGAATACCTCCCCGGGAAATTTCCTTTTCCATCGCCCGGATCAGGCGGCCTGCAATCGTGGTTTCCGGGGGAACCGGTGGTGTGTCACCGGGCAAAAACCAGTCGGCATCCGCGAGCTCATCTTCCTGCAACACCAGGTCCCCTCCGAGGTAGTCAGCGAAAAACCCAACCATCAGTTGATGCGGAAAGGGCCAGGGCTGGGACGCGTGGTATCGGATATTGGTCACATCCAACCCGGTCTCTTCCTTCACCTCCCGATAAACAGCCCCTTCCAGGCTCTCGCCCGGCTCAACGAACCCGGCAATCAGACTGTAGAAGTTGCGTTGGCCCCGTGACGATTTCGCCAGCAATAAACGGTCATCCCGACGGATAACGACAATAACGCAGGGGGCGAGCCTCGGGTACCAGGGAATCCCGCAGGGTTCACACCATTTGGCACGCTCGCGGAGATGAAAGTCAGTTTCCTCACCACAGCGCCCGCAGTAACGGTGGTCCCTCCACCACTGCCAGACCTGGAAGCCGGTACTCAGCATATCCGCGGGGGCATCGCCTATCATCAGCAGAGCATCCCTCAGTGGAATGATCTCCTGTTCTTCAACCTGGCTTTCCGGCAATTCAGTCACAAATACATCGCGATCGCCGAAGGATCCCAAAGAGACGGCGCCAGACAAGCTATCCCCGAACAGCGCGCTGCCCCGCGGGTGCAACCAGCCGTTATCGTGCTTCACCACTCCCGAGCCCACAAGCGCCAGAATCAGGTCACCCTGCTCCGGCGGTCTGTTTGTCCAGCCGGGTTTCCACTGAGTCATCGAGACCACCATTTTATGTGCTACCTGAATAATTATAAGACCAATCTGAAATGTACCACATTGCCTCACTGGCCAAGAATGCAACCTCGCCTTTCCGCTCTGTACTCAACCAAGTAAACTTGGCACCTGTCTTTTCAACGGAGTTGCACTTTATGCGTCTTTACCAGGGCATTCGCAGCCTGATCCTGACCCTTTTTCGTAAGATACTGTTTATCTGGGTCCGGACAGATGTCAGCGGCAACAGCGTTGATGCCCTTGCCCTGGATCCGGACAAGCCGGTCTGTTACGTGCTGCAGTACAGCTCCCTCTCCGGCCGGCTGGTTCTGGAACAGGAAGTTATCCGGGCCGGATTGCCCGGAGCGTCAGAAGCACTACCGGTTAAAAACGGACCGTCACATTCTTTCTTTTTTCTGTACCGCCGTATTGGCGGCTTTTTCCGGGGCCGCCAGGCACCGGCACCCACCAGCGAGTTTCAGGCGCTGGTTCACTACGGCCTCGAGCACCCGGATCAGGATGTCCAGATCGTTCCGGTTTCCCTGTTCTGGGGTCGCTCCCCGGACAAGGAGAAATCCCTGGTAAAACTGTTGCTGTCCGATACCTGGTCCATTGCCGGCAGGCTGCAGAAGCTCCTGATCATTATGGTCCATGGCCGCAACACCTACGTCCAGTTCAATCAGCCTCTCTCACTCAAGCAGGTGATTGATGAATATCGGCATAATGAAGAGCGCGCCAACCGAAAACTGGCCCGGATACTCAGAACCCACTTCCGTCGGGTACGCCAGGCTGTGCTGGGACCGGACCTCTCCCACCGTCGGACCCTCGTCGCAGGTCTGGTGCGGACCCAGGCAGTAAAAGAGGCGATTCGGGAAACGGCCGCCAAAGATGACATTCCGCCGGAAAAGGTTCGCGCCAAAGCCTACAAGTATGCCGACGAAATTGCTGCCAGCATGTCCGTCGTCACCATCCGCATTCTTGAGGTGGTGTTGTCCCGGCTGTGGAACCGGATCTACAAAGGCATCGCCATCAACAACATCAGGGTGGTGAAAGACGTCGCCCAGGACAATGCTGTCGTTTACGTACCCTGCCATAGGTCCCATATCGACTATCTCCTTTTGTCCTACGTGCTCTACAAGAACGGCCTGATGCCGCCCCACATTGCTGCAGGGATAAACCTCAACATGCCCATCGTAGGTCCTATCCTGCGTCGGGGTGGCGCCTTTTTCATGCGCCGCAGCTTCAAGGACAACCCGCTGTACGCCACCGTTTTCAACGAATACATGCATGTGATGTTTTCCCGGGGCTACTCAGTTGAATACTTTGTCGAGGGCGGCCGAAGTCGCACAGGCCGAATGCTGCAACCCCGCCCTGGAATGCTGGCGATGACCGTGCGCAGCTTCCTCCGGGACCACCGCAAGCCCATTGTTTTTGTACCGGTTTACATTGGCTACGAAAAGGTGATGGAAGGACGTTCTTATCTGGGCGAGCTTCGCGGCAAGAAAAAGGAAAAAGAAAGTGTCTTGGGGTTGGCCAAAACCGCGCGCAAACTCAGCAATTCCTTCGGTCGCGTGGCAGTCAATTTCGGGGAGGCCATTCACCTTTCCGAAGTTCTGGACGATGTCCATGACAGCTGGCGGGAGGAAGCCTACGACGCAGAGTACCGACCGGCCTGGCTCAATACGGCCGTGTCCGAACTGGCCTTCCGGGTAGCCTCCAACATCAATGCCTCTGTCGCGGTTAATCCGATTGGCATGGCCGCGACGGTTCTGCTCGGGACTGAGCGCCTGGCCATGGACGAAGGCCAATTGATCCGGCTGATGGATCAGTACGCCGCCCTGCTGAAAGCCTTCCCCTATGCCGAGACAGTCACCCTGCCTGAGGGCAGCGGTAAAGACTGGGTAGCCTACTGTGAGGGTATGGGCCTGATCACCCGACAACCCCAGAAGCTGGGGGACATCATCGCCCTCGAAGGCAGCAATGCCATCCTGATGACCTATTACCGCAACAATATCCAGCACCTGTTCGCACTGCCATCATTGATTGCCAGCCTCTTTGAGAACAAGGATTCCCTGAGACGGGAGAAGATCGTGTTCCTGGCCAGTGTGGCCTATCCCTATCTGCAATCCGAGCTGTTCCTGAAATACCCGGCGGACGAGACCGAAACCGTCATCAATCAATGGATCGATGTGCTGATCGCCCAGGGCTTGCTGAAGCCTCTGGACGACGACCGGATCGGTCGGCCGGACGAAGGCACCGAGGCCATGCTGAGATTGCGGGTGCTGTCACGCTTTATCATTCAGACCGTAGAGCGCTACCACATCGCGCTCGGCATCCTCCGGAAATACGGCTCGGGCAAGATCAGTGCGGCAGAACTGGAAGAGCAGAGCGCGCTGCTGGCCGAACGCATGTCGATCCTGTTTGGCCTGAATGCGCCGGAATTCTTTGACAAGAGCCTGTTCCGGAACTTCATAGCCAACATGCAGAAGAACGGCGTGATCACCACCGATGACAACGGCTTGCTGTGTTATGGCGAGGGGCTGGATGAAGTGGCAGAAGACGCACGACTGGTATTGAGCGTCGAGAAGCGACAGGCGATTCAGCAGGTCACCATGATGGGAGCCTGAGGCTTCAAGCGGGTACAGGCTTACTGCGCAGGCAGGGCCTTGATGGAATAGACATCGTAACGGCTGCTTTTTCCCTCTATCCGTGTGGTTGGATCCGGCCCCGTAATCGCTGGCGCCTTCCGCGGCCGCTTGACGACCACCCGGTAACGGGCGCATTCCAGGGCACCTGCGAGCAGGCGTTGAGAATCATCATCGTCGCCGACAACCGTCCGGAATACCTGCATTTCCTTTTTGACCAGGGCCGATTTATCCCGGTGCGGAAACATCGGGTCCAGATAGATTACATCGGCAGCCTCACCGCCAGCCTGTTCGAGCCAATCAATACTGCTGCCTTCCATCAAGTGCATGTGTTCAATGATCACCGCACAATCCACATTCAGAGAGGCACGGGCCAGGCCATCCGCCAGCAGGGCATGGATCACCGGATTGCGCTCAAACAACGTTACCCGGCACCCAAGGCTCGCGAGGATAAACGCATCCTGGCCAAGCCCGGCGGTGGCATCAACAACATGCAGATTGGCGCGGGTTTTCTGCAGGCCGACAGCCTTGGCAACCAGCTGACCAGCCCCACCGCCATGTTCACGCCGGTAGCCCATCTTGCCGGTGACGAATTCAGCCCGCACCGGCCCGGGCGCTCCCTTACCGGTAACTTGCAGGCCCAGGCCCTGCTCATCAAGGAACAACAGAACCGGGAAGTCGCGAACTTCCCTGGGCCGCACCACCCCCAGATCCTCCAGGAACAGAGACTCGGCCAGAGATTCAGCCTGAAACCTGTCTCCCAGGGGACTTCGGGCAATGGCAATGGTTTGTTGCCAGTCGGCGGGCACTACAGAAGAAGCAGAGGAATCAGACATCAGACCAGAATATCGATCCCGGCCAGGCTGCCGTCGCCGCCAGCGTTCTGACCGGCAGCCGCAACGGAAGCAAACGTAGAAAGGGCCCGGGCGGCGGGCAAGGAGACTTGATCAGCCCGGAATCGTTCGAGACGGACATCTTCCGAAGCACGTCTGGCTTCGACCCTGCGTTCGAGACTTTCGGAGGAGGTTCGGTCACTGACCAGACCCTGGCTGCCATCGGCAAGATCCCGGCGAATTGCTTCACCCGTTTTCTCGGGGTTTGAAGCGGGAGCACGTGCTACATCACTGCGTTCGCGGACCTGGCTGTTGTTGCCGGTCTGCGACGCGAAATTGTTGCCCGGATTAATTCCGCCAATCATGTTCAGATACCGATGGCCCGTTGACAGGAAAACGTGAACTGGAAGTATGGAAGATTATTACCCGGAAGAAAAGACAGCAGTTCAGCCTTCACTCAGGCCAAAGTGATCGGAGTGCTTACCTACCGACCCGGCAGCTTTTTCCAGGCCACTTCGTCCCGGATATACACCGGTTGAGCCTGTTCCGCAGGAACCGCCTTGCCTTGCTGAAATCCGATAGCCGCCAACCGTGCCACCCAGGAAGCACGAAGCACCAGCCCCTCATCGAGGATTTCTACCTGTCCGGTTATTGCGGAGGGCATTGCGGAGCGATATTGCCAGCCTTGCCCAACGCCAAACCAGAAACCGGGCCCCGACGGGAGAATAACGTTTGCAGGAGGATATACCCGCTCCTCACCCAGCAGAACCGGAAGACCGGCACGACATTCAAAACAGCCCCAGTAGACCTCGCCCATGCGGGCATCAAAGGCCACAGCGATACCACTATTCTCGGAGATATCGAGTGTTTCGATCGCGCCCAGGGCAACCGCTTCAAGGGAAGAAACCGGCACCACCGGAATACCCAGCCCCCAGGCCAGCCCCTGTACCACTCCGGTTGCGATTCGCAGGCCGGTAAAGGAACCGGGGCCACAGGCAAAAGCTAAGGCATCCAGATCTGTCGGCACCAGGCCCTGGGCCAAGAGCAGCTCGCGCACCATCGGCATCAGCAGCCGGGTATGGCCGCGCGGGGCAAGTTCAAAACGTTCAGTGATCTCGCCATCAACGAGAAGGGCTGCGGAGCAGCCCTCTGATGACGTATCCAGTGCCAACAGTTTCACGCGTGTGAAAACCTCAGGTCAGGATGCCGTGGATTTACTTGAGCTCGGACAGAATCTGGTCGCGAATGCTGTCCAGGCTGCCAACACCTTCTACCCGCACGTACCTGGGTGCCGCGGCCGAATCCTTTGATGCCCAGTCCTGGTAATAACCGATCAGCGGTGCAGTCTGGTCGTGGTAGATTTTCAGACGCTTGCGAACCGTTTCTTCCTTGTCATCTTCACGCTGAACCAGTGGCTCACCGGTTTCATTGTCCTTGCCTTCCACCTTGGGCGGATCATATTTGACGTGGTAAATACGGCCACTGCCTTCGTGAACCCGACGGCCGGACAGGCGGCTGACGATTTCTTCGTCGTCGACAGCGATCTCAACAACATAATCAATGGCGATCCCCTGATCTTTCAGGGCCTCGGCCTGGGGAATGGTGCGGGGGAAACCGTCCAGCAGAAAGCCGTTCTTGCAATCCGGCTGCTGGATACGCTCTTCAATCAGCGCGATGATGATGTCGTCGGACACCAGGCCGCCGGTTGCCATGACCTCCTTCACCTGCTTACCCAGCTCGGACTCGGCCTTGACCGCCGCCCGCAGCATGTCACCGGTGGAGATCTGGGGAATATCAAACCGTTCGGTTATGAACTGGGCCTGAGTCCCCTTACCTGCGCCCGGCGCGCCTAACATGATGATTCGCATAACGCTGTGCTCCCATTGTAGTCATTATCGTTTGAAAAGCTGTGGCAAAACCCCTGTCTTTGCGACAGCCTCTCCCATCCGGAACAGGTGTCCGCCGGAATCGGCGAGGGCGCATTATACGAAGTCAGCCACCTCAGAGAAAGTCGACCTCCGTATCATGCACCGGAAGTGCGCATTTCCCCGCAAACAACGCCAGGGTGTCAGGATGACAGGGAGCTGGCCAGGGCATCCAGATCTGGAGCCACCCGGTCAATGTCTGCATTAAGCTCATCAAGCACACCCGGCTGCAACCCAAGCGCTTCCGCCAGCGCTGGCACATCATCGGGATTGAACTCATCACCGATGCCACGTTCCTTGAGCAGGCCATTTGCGAGCTGCACCATCAACACGTAATTTTCATGCTCGCCATGATAGCCGGGCTGCTGATGGACGCCGGCCGCTTTAACCACGGGGTCCGGCAGTTGCCACAGGCGATGGAGAATCCCGCCGATGGCACCATGGCCCACCGCCAGAATTTCCTGCCCGTCCCCGTGGCCGAATACCTGCAGTTCAAGGGAATGCATACTGGCTTCGGGGTTGGTTTCGCGGAGTTGATTAAGCTCGTCAAATTCTGTGGGGAACAGGTGCCCCACCAGCAACAGGCCAAAGTTATGAAGCAACCCGCACAGATAGCCGAGGCCTTTCTCGGCACCGCATTTTTGTGCAAGGGTCTGGCACAGGAATGCACAATACAACGAGTGACGCCAGAAATTATCCATCCCCAACATCCCCTGCCGCGGCACCTCAAATGCCCTGACAGACGCGATGCCAAGTGCAATATGGGCGACGCGATCAAATCCGAGCACCCGGGTTACCGCTTCCTGGACCGAATTGATCTGGCCGGGATAGTTGAACAGCGCTGATCGGGCATAGCGCATGATCTGGGCCGTCAGACTGGGGTCAAACTCGATGAGCTCGGCCAACTCACGCGCGGTGGCTTCAGTATTTGCGGTCAGCCGGAGAATGCGCAGGGCGAGAGCTGGCATCGGTGGCAGGCGATAGAGTTTCTGAAGTTTGTCGGCCACTTCATCCAGGGTCAGCGCCTCACGATTGCCGTTGCCCTGCCCACGGATGACCAGGTGCCCTTCCTTGGCACCCGCCAGCGCCAACCTGAGAGACTGGCCATCCATCTCTACCAGCGAGTGACCGGTACCGCTGGAGAAAAGCACCCGCTCGGCCTTGATGACATCTTCATCCACTACCACTGGCAACTCATAAGCCTGGCCTATGGGTGGTGTGAAGCCCGGATCGCAGTCCCCGAACAGGCGCATGGTCTGGCGGGCGGTCAGGGGCTGCAATCGACGACCGGTCAACTGGTAAACCGCATCCGGGTCAAGGGAGCTGTCAAACTTGTGAACGGCCATCACCACACCGCTAATATCAATCAGCAGTGTGGCCTGAATAAAATCGGCCTGGGGTAGCCCTGAGGCGATAACCGCTGAATCCATGCTGGTTACCTGGTCAATCGGCAACTCCTGGAAACCAACACCCTTGCGGGCCAGAAAACGCTCCAATCGTGCAGCCAATGCCACAGCTTACTCCTGTTGTCCAACGTCAGTGGCCGAGGGTATCCGGCCTCTTTCCAGCACCATTAGCCGGTGTTACGCATGCCCGCAGAGATACCCGCCATGGTGACTTTCAGGGCCCGCTCTACCAGCTCAGGCACTTCACCTTTGCCCTCACTTTCCCGATCACGTCTGAGCAACTCCGCCTGCAGGTAATGCAGCGGATCTGTGTAAGGATTGCGGACCCGCATGGAGTGGGCGAATACCGGTTCCGCTTCCAGCAAGTCGGTCTGCTCCTTGAGCTCCAAGAGCCGCTCAATACACCCCTTGAGTCGTGTTCTCAGGCTTTCCCCGAGGGCCTTGAGTTTGTCATCGTCCAGCAAGGTCTGCTCATAATAGCTGGCAATGCGCAAATCCGCCTTGGCCAGCACCATCTCCAGCATATCCACATAGGTGCGGAAGAAAGGCCAGCCCTGCATCATCTCCCTGAGGACGGGGAGCCGATTATCCCGGGCTGCGTCTTCCAACGCCACATCGCTGCCGAGCCAGCTCGGCAGCATCAGCCGCATCTGGGTCCAGGCGAAAATCCAGGGAATGGCCCGAAGGCTCTCCACGCCACCCGTCGCTTTTCTTCGTGCCGGTCGACTCCCGAGTGCCAGTTTTCCTAACGCCTGCTCCGGTGTTACCTGGCGAAAATAGGGTACGAAGTCCGGGTTCTCGCGGACAACATCCCGGTAGGCCTTCAGGGACCGCTCCGTGAGCCAGTCCATGGTTTCCCGCCAGCTGTCTTCCGGCTTCGGTGGTGGCGCCAGGGTCGCTTCAATAACCGCCGTGGTATAGAGCGTCAGGCTCTGCACTGCCAACCTCGGCAAACCGAACTTGAAGCGGATCATTTCGCCCTGTTCAGTAATCCGGAAACTGCCGTTTACCGAACCCGGTGGCTGGGAGAGGATGGCCCGGTTGGCCGGGCCGCCGCCGCGACCGACGGTGCCGCCCCGGCCGTGAAACAGGGTCAGATGCACACCATACTGGTTCGCAACGTGGGTGAGCTTTTCCTGGGCCTGGTACTGCGCCCAGGCTGCCATCAGCTGGCCCGCATCCTTGGAGGAGTCGGAGTAACCAATCATCACCTCCTGGAGGCCCTGGCAATACTCCCGATACCACTCCACCTCGTACAATGCAGCCATGCTCTCAGGGGCACCACGCAGGTCGTCAAGGGTTTCAAACAGGGGCACCACACGCATCGGATACTTCATACCCGATTCCCGCAGCAGCAGAATGACGCTGAGCACATCGGAAGGCTTGCTGGCCATTGAGATCACATAGGATCCCAAAGCCTGGGGCGTTTGCTGAGCGACGACTTCACAGGTGGCAAGCACCTCGCCAACCGACTCCGAGGGCTCCCAGTTGCGAGGCACCAGGGGTCGCCGACCCTGGAGCTCCTGCACCAGAAATGCCTGACGTTCCTGCTCGGACCAGGACAGGTAATCCCCCAAACCAAGATAATCCACCATCTCGGCAACCGCTTCGGCGTGACGGCTCGCCTCCTGGCGAATATCCAGCCGGATCAGAGGCAGGCCGAAAGTGTGAGCCCTGCGAATGGTATCCAGCAGCGGACCATTGGCGATGGATTCCAGGTCACACTCAACCAGGGACCGGTGACAGAGTTCCAGGGGGCCGGTGAAGTCTTCGTTTTCAAACAAAATACCAGTGGCATCTGCCGGTTCGCCGTTAATGCTCGCTTCGGCCCAGTCGCGGGTTTTAATCAGCCGGTCACGGAGTTCGGCGAGGACATGGCGATAGGGTTCCCGGGAGTCACCGGCAACAGCCATCAGCTCACCGCTTGCCTGCCACATGGACAGTTCGGCTCTCAATGCCTGAATATCCCTCAGGTAAAGATCCGCCGCCATCCAGCGGCCCAGCAGGAAAACCTTGCGGGTAACCTTGTGCGTCACGTTTGGATTACCGTCGCGGTCGCCCCCCATCCAGGACGCAATCCGGATCGGAGACGCCTGCAAGGGCAGCCCTTTGCCGGTGGCCCCCTCCAAAGAGGTGTCGAGGCTTCTCAGAAACTGCGGCAACGCCTGCCAGAGGCTGTTTTCAATTACGGCAAAACCCCATTTGGCTTCATCCACGGCTGTTGGCCGCTCATGGCGAATCTCGTCGGTATGCCAGGCTTCTGTCACCAGCTGGGACAGGCGGTTGGCAATTTCCTCGCTCTCCGCGGGCATCAGGTCATCGTGGTCCAGCCTGGCCAGGCAATCCGACATTTCATCGTATTTCATGATCAGTGTACGGCGGGCCACTTCTGTGGGATGAGCAGTCAGCACAAACTCGATCCGCAGGTCGGCAACCCGCTTGTGAAGCTCCTCCGGACTGACGCCTCCGGTTTTCAGGCGATCAAAAACCTCACCAAGAGATTCAACCATGAGATCAGACTGATGGCCTCGTTTACGCCGTATGCCATGGTATTGCTCAGCCAGATTGGCGAGGTTCAGAAACTGGTTGAAGGCGCGTGTAACCGGCAGGAGTTCATCATCGCGCAGTTTTCCCAGCAAGCTCACCAGCCGCTGGCCGGAGCCACTTTCCTGAAGGCGGTCCGCTTTTGCAGCAGCCCGGATTTCCTCGATCAGCTCATAACAATCCTGCCCGGGGTGTCGTCGTATGCTCTGGCCCAGCAGCTCGCCCAACATTCGCACGTTTTCTCGGAGATCGGGGTGTAGCTCAGTCACATTGGCGTCCTTTTGAATTGACGGAGGCGAAGTAAACTTACGATACTAAGGAACAGTCGAGAAAGTCTATTGGCGATTCAAGCCTCTAGCTGTAAGGAGCCATCATGAAGGTTACTGATCTGCCCAAACACTGGGAAAAGCAAAAAGAGCTGGTGGAGCGCACGCACGATTACAATTTGCGCCTTCCACTGGAGGATGCTGCTCGGGTGGCGGCACTTGCCGAGCTATACCCGGACCGCAGTGAGAGCGATATTCTGAACGATATGATTGGAGCGGCCCTGGACGATCTGGTTCGCCAGAGCCCGCTCAAGGACAGGCTTGAAGGAAAGGACAAGCCGGTCAAGTAGGCAAGGGCGGGCGGTTAACCGTTAACCGCCCGTCAGGCTACTGATTCCAGCTGGCGAGCCTTGAGGCGCTGGATGTGCTTCTGGCTCAGACTGACAAACCTCGGAGTCAGCCCCTGATCTTCGTAGATCTCGAAACCATCCTCATCGTAAGCCACCACCTTGGTGCCCTGAACATAGGGGAAGCTGGTTTCCATCTCATCAAGTGCTGCGGAAATCAGATCCCGCATCAGATCCTGGGATGACTTCATTGGATAGAGCGCTGCGAGCTTTTCGAGGCGCTTGTGATGCTGGTCAGACAACGCTGTGAAATACGCGTCTCGGGTAAGCCGACCACGAGCATGCTTGTCCCAGTAGTTGACCAGATCTTTGATTTTCATGGTGCCTTCACTCCTGCATCTTTTTGATGGCGCGCGGCGCACAAAACCCGTGCATCCGTTTCCGGAAGTGTAGACGAAGCCGTCGCTCCGCGGACCAGAAAATTGGTAACGGATTGTACTTACCGGGCGGCTCTGTCAGTCAGCATTTTCCGCTCCGCTCCACGCCTTTAACCGCCTTCCAGACGGCATCCAGCGCCTCCAGCGATTCTTCGTCCATGTTGCGGCCCTCGCGTTCAAGCACTCGTTCAATCGCCCGGAAACGGGCATCGAATTTGTGGTTGGTTCGCTTGAGGGCCTGCTCAGGATTGACCTTCATAAACCGTGCCAGATTTACACAGACAAACAGAAGGTCGCCCAGTTCATCCTCCACGGCATCGGAATCCCCCTTACCTGATTGCGCCGCTCCCCAGGCTTCCTTGAGCTCGTCGATCTCCTCGTGGAGTTTGTCGAACACGGGACCGATATCCGGCCAGTCAAAACCGTGGCGGGCCGCCCGTTTCTGGAGCTTTTCTGCCCGCGCCATGGCCGGCAGGGTTCGGGCAATGCCATCGAGCCGGCTAGATGACTCGCTGGTACCGGTTTCGGGCGCCAATGCCCGCTCTTCCGCCTTGATCCGCTCCCAGCTTTCCTTGATCCAGGCTTCATCCGGCCGATCGTCCGGATCAATACGGCTGTCCAGAGTCCCTGCGGGGAAGACGTGGGGGTGCCGGCGCACCAGCTTCCGAACCAGGTGATCAACCACACCGTCAAAGTCGAAATACCCGTCTTCCCGACCAATCTGGGCGTAGAAGATCACCTGAAACAGGAGGTCACCCAATTCATCTTGCAGGTGCGGGTAATCCTCGCGCTCAATGGCGTCGGCGACTTCGTACGCCTCCTCCAGAGTATGGGGCACAATGGTTTTGTAGGTCTGCCGGGTGTCCCACGGGCAGCCGGTCTTCGGATCCCGGAGCCGTGCCATCAGGGTTTTCAGGTCGTCAATGGTGTAGCTCATCCGCGCTTACGCCTTACATCAATGATATTGGGCAGGTTACGGATCTGCGCCAGCAAGCGGGCCAACTGCTCCAGACTGGAAATCTCCACCGTCAGTAACATGGTCGCTGTATTATCGTCCTTGTTACTCAGGGTATTCAGTGCCAGCACATCACTCTTGGACGACGAGAGCACCTGTGTAATATCCCGTAGCAATCCGGACCGGTCATAGGCTTCAATCTCAACGTCCACCGGATAGACAGCCGCCGGCCGGCCACCCCAGCTCACCTCGATTATCCGGTTCGGTTCAAACTCCCGCAGATTCAGGAAGGTTAGGCAATCCTGACGGTGCACGGTCACTCCGCGCCCTACGGTGATATAGCCGCCAATGGCGTCTCCGGGCAAAGGCTTGCAGCATTTCGCTACCTGGGTTTTTAGCTTGCCTACGCCAAGAATCTGGATATCGGATTCGGTATCGTAAGGCTTGCGCCGCTGGCTGCTTAGCTTGAGGTCCAGTTGCTCGGATTTCGGCTCCAGCATCTGCTGGGCTACGTTGGCGACATGGGCCGGGCGCAGATCGCCGGCACCAACGGCTGCAAACATATTCTCGGCGTTTTGGTAGTTCACCTTCACTGCCAGCTCACCGAGATCCACATCGTAAAGCGATAGGCGCCTGAATTCGTCCTCAAGGATAGCCCGACCGTCAATGATATTGCGGCCGCGATCCTGTTGCTTGAACCAGTGCGTTACCTTGGCCCGGGCCCGGGAGGTCTGGATGTAGCCGAGGCTCGGGTTCAGCCAATCCCGGCTGGGGGCCGGATTGTTGGAGGTCAGAACAAACACCTGATCCCCGGTTTTCAGCGGATAAGTCAGTGGCACGATACGGCTGTTCACCCGTGCTCCGCGACAGGCATGGCCGATCTCGGTGTGGACCCGATAGGCAAAATCCACCGGGGTTGCACCTTGGGGCAGATCCACCACATGACCCTCAGGCGTAAAAACGTACACCCGGTCCGATGTCACGTCGGATTTCAGATGGTCCGCCAGCCCGGACAGGTCGCCAAGCTCTTCCTGCCATTCAAGCACCTGGCGCAGCCAGTTGATCTTGGCATCGTAACCCGTGGACTTGTTGCCTTTGTCGGTGCCCTTGTACAACCAATGGGCACACACACCCAGTTCCGCTTCCTCATGCATCTTGTGGGTACGGATCTGGACTTCCATGACCTTGCCTTCCGGGCCGATCACCGCCGTATGCAGCGACTGGTACCCGTTTTCCTTGGGGTTGGCAATATAGTCGTCAAACTCGTTGGGAATATGGCGCCACAGGGTATGGACGATCCCGAGAGCCGCATAGCAGTCCCGTACTTCCGGGACCAGGATACGAACAGCGCGGACGTCATACACCTGAGAAAAGTCGATACCCTTACGGCGCATTTTTCGCCAGATGCTGTAGATGTGCTTGGCCCGGCCGGAGAGTTCGCCCACAATACCGAACGCTTTCAGTTCTGTCTGCAGAGTCTCAAGCACCCGCTTGATGTAGCCTTCCCGATCCAGGCGCTTCTCATCAAGCAGCTTGGCAATCTTTTTGTAGGCGGAGCTATGCAGGTAGCGGAAGGACAGATCCTCCAGTTCCCATTTGATGTGGCCTATACCAAGTCGATGGGCCAGCGGGGCATAGATATCGAACACTTCCCGGGCAACGCGCATGCGTTTTTCTTCAGTGCCATTCTTGACGGCCCGGATGGCGCAGGTCCGCTCCGCCAGCTTGATCAGGGCAACGCGGACGTCGTCAATCATAGTAACGAGCATCTTGCGAACGTTGTCCAACTGGCCTTCACTCTGCCCCAGTACATTGCCCTTGAGTGGGTGATGAATGGAGGAAATCGCGGCCATTTGCTGAACGCCGTTGATCAGGCCTGCGACCTCATCACCAAATTCCTTGCGGATATCTTCAAGAGGAACCCGTTCTTCACGAACGGCCCGATACAGGATCGCCGCCACCAGACTGGCCTGATCCAGATGCAGCTCCGCCAACACCTGGGCCATTTCGAGACCAATACGGAAACTGCTGGACCCAGGCGCCCACAGGCGGTCTTCCCGAAACGCCTGCAGATCAATCTCGGCCGCCTTTTCGCAAGCTCGCCGGAACTGCTCAACGTTTTCCAGATATGTCTGCGAGGCAATCTGGTTTACCCAGCCCTCAATATCCACCTGGCCATCGCCAGTTATTGCGTAGTCTTCGCGAACTTTTACCATATCAGTCTTGTTCTTCCTGATGGTTCACGCAGCCATCCCTGACTGCCCACGACATCCAACTTCAGCAGGAATCCTGCTCGAACAGCGCAATTGATTCCACATGGGTGGTGTGGGGAAACATGTCCATCACACCCGCGCGCACAAGGCGATAGCCGTTGCGCACCATGACTCCGGCGTCCCGCGCCAGCGTCGCCGGATTGCAGGACACATACACAATTTTCCGGGCCCCAAACGCCGTCAGGTATTTGCAGATTTCCTCGGCTCCCGAGCGGGGCGGATCAATAAGGATCTTGTCGAAACCTTCCTTTGCCCAGCCCTGGCCGGTGAAGTCCCCGTGCAAGTCGGCACCGTGAAAAGCGACATTGTCCAGACCATTAAGTTCCGCGTTTTCCTGGCCACGAACCACCATGGCCTCATCGCCCTCCACACCAACAACCTGCGCGCCCTTCCTGGCCAGTGGAAGGGTAAAGTTGCCAAGGCCGCAAAACAGGTCCAGCACCCTCTCCTCTGGCTGGATATCCAGCCACTCGACAGCCCTGTGTACCATTGCCCGATTAATGCCTGCATTGACTTGGGTAAAGTCCATGGGATGAAACTTCATGGTCAGATCGAATTCTTCCAGCCGGTAGCTCAGGCGTTCATCATCCCGGCCGGCCGATTCCGGCCAGATCCGGTGCACGGTATCCGGCCCTTTGGGCTGCAGGTAAATATGCAAATCGTGGGCCTGACCAAAACCAATCAGTTTTCCCCGGTCACCCGCCGACAACTCATCCATGTTCCGGAACACCATCACCGCCACATCATCACCACAGGCCACTTCTACCTGGGCAATCCTGCTGTATGCGTCCAGATCGTGGAGCATATTGCGCAGGGGCAGCACCCGCTCACCGATGCGCGGATCCAGCACAACGCAACGATCTATATCCGTCAGGAAGCTGTTGCGCTTCTCCCTGAACCCCACCAGAACGGACTCCCTGGCCTTCACGTAACGAACTCCCAGCCGCGCCTTTCGGCGATAGCCCAGGCTGCTTTCCGAGCGCAGGGGTTCGACCCACTCTTCAGGTTCAATGCCCCCGAAATGAGCAAAATGTTCACGCAGGGTGGTTTCCTTGAACCGGATCTGGGCGTCGCCGCTCATGTGCTGAAGGCTGCAGCCCCCGCACAGGTCGGCGAACTCGCACGGCGGTGTCTGGCGCTCAGGCGCTGCTTCCAGCACCTGCTCAGCGCGCAGCTCATCAAATTTGCTTCGGCTGGACACCACTTTGGCCATCACCGTTTCGCCGGGCAGGGCTCCATCCACAAACTGGATTTTTCCGTCCTGACGGGCGATACCCCGGCCGTCGTGGCTCAGAGTTTCAATTTCACAGCGCACGGGCTCTTTGGGAAGAACCTTCCTGCGTCGTCTGCTCATATTCGGATCTCTTAGTAAAAACGAATTCAGGCGCCGGGAAACACTCCGGTCGAAAGGTAGCGATCGCCGCGGTCACAGATAATGGCCACGATAATGGCATTTTCAACCTGCTGCGACAGCTTCAGCGCGGCGGCAATGGAACCGCCCGAGGAGACTCCGCAAAAGATACCTTCCCGGGAGGCCAGCGCCCGCATGGTGGTCTCGGCCTCTTCCTGGCCAATGTCCAGTACCTGGTCCACCCGGGTGGCGTCGTAAATTTTCGGCAGATAGGCTTCGGGCCAGCGCCGGATTCCGGGGATGGAGGCACCCTCTTTCGGTTGCAGGCCAATAATGCGGATATCCGGGTTGCGTTCCTTGAGGTACCGGGAAACGCCCATGATGGTGCCCGTGGTGCCCATGGAACTGACAAAATGGGTGACCCGCCCCCCGGTCTGCTCCCAGATTTCGGGGCCGGTGGTGCGGTAGTGCGCCAGTGGGTTGTCCTGGTTGCTGAACTGGTCCAGCACCTTGCCCTTGCCTTGCGCTTCCATCTTCAGTGCGAGGTCACGGGCAGTCTCCATGCCCTCTTCTTTGGTGACCGTGACAATCTCCGCGCCGTAGGCACGCATGGAGGCCCGCCGCTCCTCACTCATGTTGGCAGGCATGATCAGAACCATGCGGTAGCCCTTGATTGCCGCAGCCATGGCGAGTGCTATACCGGTATTGCCGCTGGTCGCCTCGATCAGGGTATCTCCCGGTTTGATCTCACCGCGACGCTCGGCCTCCTGAATCATGCTGATGGCCGGGCGATCCTTCACCGAGCCGGCAGGATTGTTTCCTTCCAGCTTGGCCAGAATGATGTTGCTGGTCTCACCGGGGAGACGCTGCAGGCGAACCAGAGGGGTGTGCCCGACATAATCTTCAATGGTGGGAAAATGCATATGATAACCCTATGGTACACTTTTGGCTTCGCATGATACGCGTTATCGCTCCGGTCTCCCAATACAGCTTCTCGCTATATCCATGACCGGCGGCTATATCCGCCAAGAGATTTTCGCGGTATGCCGGGACTGATACCACAGCTATCAGCACCCGGATCATCTATGCTTAACACGGAAGTTTTCCGTACTTGCTTACGGTCACAGGCAATAACTCAGGAACACGGTATGCGACGTTGGGGTATTCGCAAGAAAGTTTTGGTGGTAACCCTGGTTCCCACCTTACTGACCACCTTGATGCTGGGGCTGTTTTTCACCTACAGCTGGGTCACCAATATTGAGAGCCTGCTCTGGGACCGGGGCGAATCACTGTCGCGCCAGTTGGCAGCAGGCTCGGAATACGGTCTGTTCACCGCCAACCGTAGCCTACTCAGCAGCCTCTCCAATGCCCTGCTTGAAGAACAAGACGTTCGCTCAATCACCTTTTTTGGCAGTGACGGCTCACGCCTGCTTCACACGGGGCCAGGCAGCTCCGACACCGTGAAAACCGAAAAGCTGAGCGCGGAGCCCGCAACACGAATCTCCCGGGATAACAGCACCCGCTTCATTACTCCGGTTTTCCTTCAGGACCTGATGATCGAGAGCATGATGGACCCGGATGCCCGCCAGTCCATGGCCGGCCTGCAGGAACCCCTGGGATGGGTTGTTGTGGAGATGTCCCACATCCGAACCGAGAAGGAAACCTACAAGGCACTGCTGATTTCCCTGCTGCTGGTACTCGGTGGTGTAATCCTCAGCATGGCCATTGCCCTGAGGCTCAGCCGCGCCTTCACCAACCCGGTATTCGAACTGAACGAAGCGGTTGCCAGACTCAAGGAAGGAAAGCTGGATACCCGTGTGTATACCAGAGCCGGTCCTGAGTTCGAACAACTTGAATCAGGGCTCAATGCCATGGCCGGGGAGCTGAGCAAGGCCCAGGCAGAGATGCAGCAAAACATTGACCAGGCCACCGAAGACCTGCGGGAAACCCTGGAAACCATCGAAATCCAGAACATTGAGCTGGACTTTGCCCGGAAAGAGGCTCTGGAGGCGAGCCGGATCAAATCGGAATTCCTGGCCAATATGTCCCACGAAATCCGCACGCCACTCAATGGCATCATCGGTTTCACCGAACTGCTTCTGAAAAGCCCGCTGCCGAGACAGCAGAGGGACCACCTGAGCACAATCCGGAAATCCTCGGAAATCCTGCTGACGATCATCAACGATATACTGGACTTCTCCAAGATCGAGGCCGGAAAGCTCATTCTCGATCGGGTCCCGTTCCAGTTAAGGGATATCGTCGAGGAGGTCATGGTGATGCTGGCACCGGCGGCCCATGCCAAAAACCTGGACCTGGTGCCCCTTGTCTATAACGACGTGCCGGACAACATCATGGGCGACCCATTGCGGGTCAAACAGGTCCTCACCAACCTGGTCAATAACGCC
The DNA here is from genome assembly GCF_048269445.1 of Marinobacter sp. Taxonomy (GTDB): domain Bacteria; phylum Pseudomonadota; class Gammaproteobacteria; order Pseudomonadales; family Oleiphilaceae; genus Marinobacter. The sequence continues at coordinate 432,105 of NZ_JBLXIQ010000002.1, forward strand.
ATCAAGTTTACCCAGACGGGTGAAGTGGTGCTCCGAGCAAGCCTGGAAGACGAAGAGAAAGACACCAACCGAGTCACCCTTCGCCTTAGCATTTCCGATTCCGGCGTGGGCCTTTCCCGAGCTCAACAACAATCCCTGTTCAATGCCTTCAGTCAGGCGGACGCGTCCACTGCCCGCCAGTATGGCGGTACCGGCCTCGGCCTGGCCATATCCAAGCGGCTGGTCGAGGAGATGGGCGGTAAGATCGGCCTTGATAGTGAACTGGGCAAAGGTTCGACCTTCTGGTTTACCCTGACATCGGAGCTGGCAACCAGCGGTGAAGCCATCGCACCAAGAGATGCGTTGAGGGGCGAACGGGTAATTTACCTGGAGCAACAAAAAACCACGGGGCTGGCAGTAGAACACCTGCTGCGCGACTGGGGCATGGTGGTTGATCGCGTGGCTTCGCCCGGAGCTCTGCAGGAGCAGATCGAGGAAGCCCAGAAAAGTCAGTCCGGGTATGCCGTGGCTATTGTTGGCATTACCCGTCATCTGCTCAACTCCAGCCAGTACTGCGGGCTGGTACGCACCCTGGAAATCGAACGGGACTGCCGGGCGCTGCTGTTGACACCAACTCTGGAAAACCACGACACCCCACTCTCGACGCTGGCCAGCGGTCACCTGACCAAACCGGTGTGCCGGGACGCCCTTTACGATGAGCTGTTGCTTCTGGTACATGGCATCGACTCGGTGGGGCGCACCTCTGTGGAATATGAAACTGCCGAACAACGGCTGTCCTCTGGCAATGTGCCCAGAGTGCTCGCCGTCGATGACAACGACGCCAACCTGAAACTGGTCCTTACACTGCTAGGCGACTGCCAGCTCGAAGCCGAAGGGGCATCCAGCGGGTTTGAAGCCCTTAGTAAGGCGAGGCAGAAACCCTTCGACCTGGTCTTCATGGATCTTCAGATGCCCGGAATGGATGGTGTGGAGACGACAGCCAGATTACGGGAGATGGATACCGGCAATCACCGCACGCCGATTATTGCGCTGACAGCGCATGCTCTCGCCGACGAACAGGAAAGGCTGACCAGGCAGGGCTTCGACAGCTACATGCCCAAACCCATTAGCAGTAGCCAGCTCACCGAGATCATTCACCAGTACACTGGATATGTCTGCCCGAGCATGACCGGCACAGGACGCACCCGGATCCCGGAAGTCCGGGACACGCGCCGCGCCCTGCGCCCGTCAACGCGTCAATTGCAACAGGACTGCGTGAGTGTTGACGAGAGCATTCAGTTGGCGGCCGGCAAAGCGGACCTGGCCGAGGAACTGTTCAGCATGCTGCTGGAGCAAGTCCACGTCGATCTGCCGCGGGTATCCGAATTTTGGGAGAAACAGAGCATGGATGAGCTGCTGGAGTGCGTTCACAAACTTCATGGCGCTTCCCGCTACTGCGGTGTTCCGGAAATTCGAGCCGCGGCCAACCGGCTGGAAACAGCCATCAAATGCTCCGCACCGGATATGGACCAACAAAAAGATCAGTTTCTTTCCGCCATGGAACGCCTGCAGATCTGGAGTGAGCAGACCGACTGGCAACAGCTGTTTCGCGAACGGCACCCGGCGGCCAAAACGTCCTGAGGCCGCCCGATCAGGCCCGGCCCCGGGCCTGATCAAGAATGACCTTCATATCGCGGACGGCCTCTTTCAGGCCGGTGAAGACGGCGCGGGCAATAATGGCATGGCCAATATTCAGTTCATTGATGCCCTGAATCGCAGCCACCCGTTCAGTGTTGTGATAGTGCAGGCCATGGCCTGCGTTTACAATCAGCCCCTTCTTGCGCGCATAAGCGACAGCATCGGCGATGGTCTTGAAAGCGGCATCCTCGGCCTCGGCATTCCTGGCCTCAGCATATTCGCCGGTATGCAGCTCCACCACCGGGGCGCCGCAGCGAACCGCCGCATCAATCTGCACCGGGTCTGGATCAATAAAGAGTGACACCTCGGCGCCAATCCGGGCGAGTCGCTCGCAGGCCTTCGCCACTCGGGACTCCTGGCCATCGACATCCAGGCCACCTTCAGTGGTCAGTTCTTCCCTTTTTTCAGGGACCAGACAAACGCATTCGGGGCGCACCTGCTCTGCAAACGCCAGCATGGCATCGGTAACGGCCATTTCGAGGTTCATCTTGGTCTGCAGCACTTCTTTCAGGAGCAGCACATCCCGATCCTGAATATGGCGCCGGTCTTCCCTCGGATGGATAGTGATGCCATCAGCACCCGCTTCCTCTGCCATCAGCGCCGCCTGAACCGGGTCTGGATACCGGGTTCCCCTCGCCTGCCGCAGGGTGGCAACGTGATCAATATTGACGCCAAGCAAAACTCTAGGATTCATGTGATTCTCCCCGAAGGTGAGTGAAAAGACTGCGGCTATTCAGGGGACGTCCCTGCAGAAGGTAGTCAGTGAGTACCCGCATAATCCGCTTGGACACCCGGCGACAGGTCTCGGATTGAAAATCCCCCCGGGCCAGACCTAACAGCACCTCTCCCGGAAGATTTTGCAGGCGTACTCCGGGCGAGACCCCGGCCACAATGCCCTGCTCGGGATCATAACAATACTGCCGGCCGGCTTCGACGGACTGCCCCGTGTCTGTGGCGATATCCCAGGCAAAGCCGTAGCCCATGGCTGAGGCGAACGCCAGTTCGAAGTGCCGGAGCACCGGCTCAACATCGGTCGTGCCGGACAGCTGGCCGATAGCATCGATGTAGGCCGCAAACAGGGTCGGATGTGGATCAAAAGCCGGAAGAACCCGCTGCAGCAGTTCATTCAGATAAAGACCACTGTACAGGGAAATGGTCCGGGTCAACGCCGGGCCACTGCACACATCCACCTGGGTGAGAGTTTTCAGGTCGCCCCGGCCCACCCAGTCCATAACCAACGGCTGGAAAGGCTGAAGCTGGGCTTTCAAGGGACTTTTGGCGCTGTTGGCGCCCTTGGCAATCACTGTGATGCGGCCGTAATTCAGGGTGAACACATCAACCATGAGGCTGGTTTCCCGCCATGGGCGACGGTGAAGGGCATAGGCGGGCTCCTGCAACTCAGGCCCTTTCATAACCGCCTCAGAGGTCGTTCATGCCCAGGCTCTTGAGGGCCCGGTCGCTGTCAGCCCAGCCACGCTTTACCTTCACCCAGAGCCGCAGCATGATTTTGCTGTCGAACATACGCTCCATATCCGCACGCGCCTCCTGACCGATACGGCGCATCCGCTCGCCCTTGTCCCCGATCATGATTTTTTTCTGACCTTCACGCTCTACCAGGATGAGCGCAGAGATGTGCAGGGTCTTGCCCTCGCGCTTGAACTCCTCAATTTCAACCGCTACCGAGTACGGCAGTTCTGCACCCAGTTGCCGAGTGATCTTTTCCCGAACGATTTCGGAGGCAAGAAAGCGTTCGCTGCGATCGGTGATCTGGTCATCCGGGTAGAAGTGAATACTCTCCGGCAGGAAACGACCCACCGCTTCTTCAAGAGGCTTCAGGTTGGTTTCTTTGAGGGCTGAAAGCGGAATAATCTCTGCGAATTCGCGCTTTTTCGAGACCATATCCAGGTGGGGCAGCAGGCTTTCCCGCTTCTCGATCTTGTCGACCTTATTGACCGCCAGGATAACCGGGCATTTCAGCTTGCTGAGTTTCTCCAGCACCATTTCATCGGCGGTGGTCCAAGCCAGCTGATCCACCACAAAAACCACGACATCCACGTCAATTAATGCTGAGGTGGCCGCCTTGTTCATGTAGCGATTCAGGGCCCGGGGCTCTTCTTCGTGCATGCCCGGCGTATCGACATAAATCGCCTGGACCGGGCCGACGGTCTTGATGCCGAGCACCTGATGCCGGGTGGTCTGGGGCTTGCGGGAGGTAATACTCAGCTTCTGCCCGAGAATATGGTTCAGCAGCGTGGATTTACCCACGTTCGGGCGGCCGACGATGGCCACAAAACCGCAGCGACTGTCCGGGTTCTCCGGACGGGTGATCTCATTCATTACTGGTTCTCCACGCCCAGCTCTTTCAGGGCGTTACGGGCTGCCTGCTGCTCGGCCACACGGCGGCTGCTGCCGGTCCCGGTGGTTTTTCGATCCAGAGAAGGCAGCGCACAGGATACATTGAAGGTCTGGTTGTGGGCTTCGCCGTCGACAGAAATGACATCGTACCGCGGCAGCGGAAACTGCCGGGACTGAAGGTATTCCTGCAGACGGGTTTTCGGGTCTTTCTGGGTATCCTGAATGTCGAGCTTCTCCAGCCGGTGTTCGAACCAGCGCAGCACCTGTTCACGACATGTGTGAAAATCGCTGTCCAGATAGATGGCACCGATGATGGATTCCACCGCATCCGCCAGAATCGACTCCCGCCGAAATCCACCGCTCTTGAGCTCTCCGGAACCCAGGCGCAGGTAATTGCCAAGCTGAAACTCCCGGCCAATTTCCGCCAGCGTGACACCCTTGACCATGCGGGCACGAAGCCGGCTTAGCTGGCCTTCCCGAGCTTTTTCAAAATGAAGGAACAGGTATTCTGCAATGACCATGTTCACAATGGAATCACCGAGGAACTCAAGGCGCTCGTTATTCTGGTTCCCGTAACTCCGGTGGGTAAGCGCCAGCAAAAGCCGCTCCGGCGATTGGAACTGATAGCCGATGCGGCGCTGCAACTGATCCAGATCCGGCTGTGAACTCACTTGCCCTTCATCTCATATTCATGCTTGAAGTGGACGACCGTATCCACGTTGCTGAAAAGGTTATTACGCACTTCGTAATCAACCTTTATGACAACAAGTTCGCCGTCTTTTTCAACAGAAATGTTTTTGGCATCAAAACCCCGGACATTGTTCACACTGAGGCGCTTGTTCATCAGAGTGCGTACCTGCGCTGGCCCCATCTTCGAGAGGCCCTCGGTGCCATCAAGGCTTTCCAGCGCCTCCTGAATGGTGATGTCATCAAGGTAAGCGGGACCGAGCTTGATCACTAAAGTCAGCAAGCCACCAAAAAACAGCACCATAACCATCATCGTCAGTGCCGAAGCACCGCCTTGACGGCCCATGCCGGAAAGATTGTTTTTCTTCATTATGCCTGCACTCCAGATTGTCCGAGTTACTCGATTCCGCCCACACGATCAAAGGATGGCAGACTGGTTAGGGATTTCCAGTGCATCCATATAGCAAAGGCCTTGCCGACTACCAGCTCGTCAGGGACCATGCCCCAGTAGCGGCTGTCATTACTGTTATCGCGATTATCGCCCATGACAAAATAATGGCCCTCGGGCACCTGCCACTCCCCTTCACCACTTCCACCGGGGCGGCCAAGCGTCAGGTAGATGTCGTGTTCAACCTCGCCCAGATCTTCCCGGCGCAACTCCATGGGCGGCAGCCTTGCGATAAATCGGCTCTCCACACGCTCGCCATTGATAAACAGTTGCTTGTCCTGATACCGGATACGATCGCCTGGCTCTCCAATGACCCGCTTGATGTAGTTGGTCTCGCCATCTTTCGGATACTTGAACACCATTACATCGCCCCGCTGAGGATCATCAACGGTAAGGACTTTGGTGCCCGCGACGGGCAACCGAAGCCCGTATGCGTACTTGTTGACTAGAATAAAATCGCCAACCTCAAGGGTTGGCAGCATGGAGCCGGACGGAATCTGGAACGGTTCCACCAGAAAGGACCGCAGCACCAGAACAATCGCCAGCACCGGGAAAAAGGAGCGGCTGAGATCAACGAGGTACGGCTCTTTGGGTTCTTCTGCCTCACCGGCTGAGCCACCTGCGTCGTTATCTCCGGCACGGGATCCAGCTAGGCGACGCTCCCGAAGAAACAGCTTGTCCGCCAGCCAGATCAGACCCGTTGCGAAGGTCAGTACCACCAGAACCAGGGGGAAATTGATATCCATCCAGGGGGCCTTTTAGTTATCGACTTTCAGTACAGCAAGAAACGCTTCCTGAGGCACCTCGACATTACCCAGTTGCTTCATGCGCTTTTTACCTTCTTTCTGCTTCTGCAGCAGTTTCTTCTTCCGGCTGACGTCGCCACCGTAACACTTTGCGGTTACGTTCTTACGCAACGCCTTCACCGTAACCCGCGATACCACCTGGTTTCCGATGGCTGCCTGAATGGCAATATCAAACATCTGCCGCGGGATCAGTTCCTTCATCTTCTCGATCAGCTGACGCCCCTTGCGATGCGCCTGCTCCTTGTGAACGATCAGCGCCAGCGCATCTACTCGCTCACCATTGATCAGCACATCCAGCCGCACCAGATTGGCTTCCTGAAAACGGGTGAAATGGTAATCCAGTGAAGCAAAGCCACGGCTGGCAGACTTGATACGGTCGAAGAAATCCATGACCACCTCCGCCATAGGCAGCTCATAGGTCAGCTGAACCTGGGTCGACATGAAGTGCATGTTCTTCTGAACGCCCCGCTTCTCTTCACACAGGGCAATCACGTTACCGAGATGCTCCTGTGGCACCAGAATGTTCGCTTCCACCATCGGCTCTCGCATTTCTTCAATAGAGCCAATATCCGGAAGGCTGGATGGGTTGTCCACCGACAAGGTCTCACCCTGCTTGGTAAGCACCTCATAGATCACCGTGGGGGCGGTGGTAATCAGGTCGATGTCGTATTCTCGCTCCAGCCGCTCCTGGATAATTTCCATGTGCAACATGCCGAGAAAACCGCACCGGAAACCAAAACCAAGGGCGTCCGAGCTCTCTGGTTCGAAGAACAGGGAGGCGTCGTTCAGGGTCAGTTTCTCCAGCGCATCCCGGAAATCGTTGTAGTCGTCCGCACTTACCGGGAACAGACCGGCGTATACCTGCGGCTTGACCTTCTTGAAACCAGGCAGCATGGGGGTTTCAGCAGCGAACTTTTGGTGCACGATGGTGTCGCCCACCGGCGCACCATGAATATCCTTGATACCGGCCACGACAAAGCCGACGTCGCCGGCCTCCAGCACATCCGTATCAGTTGGCTTGGGGTTGAAAATCCCGACCTTATCCGCGTTCCAGGCTTTACCGGTTGATTTGATGACAATTCTGTCGCCCTTTTTCAGGGTTCCTTCGGTCACCCTGACGAGGGACACAACGCCCAGGTAATTGTCGAACCACGAGTCAATGATCAGCGCTTGCAGCGGTGCACTGCGATCACCTTTGGGCGGTGGAATCTTCTTGATCAGGTCTTCCAGCACATCTTCAACGCCTAAGCCACTTTTGGCGCTGCAGCGCACGGCGTCCGACGCCTCGATACCGATGATGTCCTCAATTTCCGCAGCCACCCGCTCCGGTTCGGCCTGGGGCAGGTCCATTTTGTTCAGGACCGGCACTACTTCCAGCCCCTGTTCAATGGCGGTATAGCAGTTGGCCACCGACTGGGCCTCAACACCCTGCCCGGCGTCCACCACCAGCAATGCGCCCTCGCAGGCGTAAAGCGAACGTGACACTTCGTAGGAAAAATCCACATGGCCCGGGGTGTCGATAAAATTCAGCTTGTATACCTGGCCATCCCGGGCCTTGTAATTAAGCGTGACACTCTGGGCCTTGATGGTAATCCCTCGCTCACGCTCAAGGTCCATGGAGTCCAGGACCTGCTCGGCCATTTCACGGTTGGTCAGCCCACCACAGAGCTGAATAAAACGGTCTGCAAGCGTGGATTTACCATGGTCGATGTGGGCGATAATGGAAAAGTTACGGATTCGGCTCAGTTCAGTCACAGACAATGAATACTCAGTTAAGACGAAGGATTGAGCCCGGAGAGGCCACTACCCGGATCCGGGAACGGCGTGATTTTACCGGTTACCGGCCGCCATTGCCATGATCAGGAAATCAGCGGCCTCTCGTACTGCCGGATCAGGAAGCCGATCAGGGCATCCTCGTCCAGGGGGTAACTGAACAGGTTGCCCTGACACTGGGCACAGCCGTGGGATTTCAGGAAACTCAGCTGCTGCGGCGTTTCCACTCCTTCGGCCACTACCGTGAGGTGGAGCTTGCGGGCCAGGGCAATGACAGCCGAGGCAACATCGGTGGCGCTTACATTGTAAGGGATATCACGAATAAAACGGTGGTCGATCTTGATTACATCCAGCGGCAGTTGTTGCAGCGCGACCAGTGAACAGGGGCCGGCGCCAAAGTCATCGAGAATCAGGCACACGCCCAGATCGTGGAGCGAAACCAGCAGCTCGCGCAGCATTCGCGGGTCTTCGTTGAGAAGCTCGGCCGGCATTTCCAGCTCCAGCTGTTCGGGCGACACGCCTGTCTCGGTAATGACCTGCCGGATCATATCCAGGAAGCCGGAGTCTGTCAGCTGGCGCACCGACAGATTCACCGCCATCTTGAGGGACTCAAACCCAGCCCGTTCGAGAGCCTGAACCTGGATACAGGCCTGGCGAAGCGCCATCTCGCCGAGACGCACAATCAGGCCCGTTTCCTCTGCCAGTCCGATAAACTGCTGGGCTGATACCAGCCCTTTATCGGGGTGGTGCCAGCGCAGAAACGCCTCCACCCCGATCACCTGCTCGCTGGCCAGATCAATCTTGGGCTGATAGTGCAGCACGAAACGCTCACCATCCAGAGCCGTTGCCAGCTCCTCCTGCTGCAGCAGCCGCCGGGCAGCCTTGATATTCATTGCGGGCGTGAAGAACTGGAAGGTATTCCGGCCCAGCTCCTTGGCCCGATACATCGCCAGGTCAGCGTACTTCATAAGGGTTCCGGCGTCCTCACTGTCGTGAGGGATCATGGTAATGCCGATACTAACGGTGATCCCGACCTCATGATCGTTAAGACGGATACGCTGGCACAGGCTGCGCAGAATGGTCTCTGCCACCTTGCCCGCGGCGTCCGGACCGCTGATCCGGGACAGCAGGACAACAAATTCGTCCCCTCCAAGCCGGGCGACCGAATCCTCTTCACGAACGCAGCCCACCAGCCACTGGGCCACTTGGCACAACAGGTCATCGCCGGAATCATGCCCAAGGGTGTCATTGATGCGCTTGAATCCGTCCAGATCCAGGAACATCAGGGCGGCCGGCTCCCCGCTGCGACGACTGCGGCTCACCACATGATTGAGACGATCCCGGAACAGCTGCCGGTTAGCCAATCCGGTCAGGGGGTCGTAGAAGGCCAGGCGATGAAGCTCAGACTGTGCAGCCTTCAACTGGGTCAGATCACGAAGGCTCAGAACAACACCATTAACCCCGGGCACCGCCAGCATGGCGGTGAAAGTGCCTTCCATATCCCGCCACCGGCCCTCGGCATCACGAATACGGACACGGATAACCGGCATCTGCTTGCCCGGCGCGTTCACAGAATCGTCAAAGCCTTTTTGTAGCTGGGGCCAGTCATCCCCATGAACCAGCTTTTCAAAGTTCAGCGCCTGCACCTGATCCGGCTCAAAACCAAGAATATCGAGACTGGACGGGCTGGCATAGAGCGGCTGTCCGGCTCGGTCCATCACCAGCGTGACATTGGCAGCCCCCTCGGTAATGGCCCGGTAGCGGCCGGCACTCATATGGGCCATCAGCCGAGAGCGAATCAGAGCCAACACGAACAGGAACAACAACACGCCGATGACCAGTCCTGTGCCAAGCACAATGGGTGGCCGCGGATCCGATGCCAAAAAATCGAATGCGGGGGTGGAACGGGTCTGCAGTAACCATTCACGCCCTCCATGGCTGATTGTCTGGCTCATCTCGAAACTGAATTGGTTATCAAGCGAACCCAGATTGGAGCCGTACATCAGGTTCTGCCGCTCCGCCACCCCGGCGTCATAGATCCGGACATCGAGAAATGGCGATATCAGGCCAACAATCCCGTCAATCAGGTTGTTCATGCGGAACGCACTGAACACGTAACCCGCCAGCATCATGCGACGCTCGGCCCGGATCTCGGGAACATCGCCGCCCTGAAAGACGGGGTAATACATCAGAAAGCTTGCCTGGTCCTCTCCGAGCTCCTCCTGAACCAGGACTACTTTGGCAGTCACGGTGGGGACAGCGTCGTCACGAGCCCGCTCCATGGCCCGACGATGGATCGGATCACTGAAGGCATCGTAGCCCAGGGCCCGGCGATTACGCTCGGTTCCCGGTTCCAGATAGACCATGGGATAGTAATACGGACCGTTTCCTAGCGGCTTCACGAGATAGTTGTGAACACCCTCGGCCCGCACGGATGAAATGTGATCGGCCATCTGCCGCACGCCAATCCGACGGACATAGCCAATACCCTGAATGCCGGGGTAATAACGGTTGATATCGACCTTGTCGACGTATTCCCTCCACTGCTCCCGGGACACATCACCGGCCACGGCAAAAAGCCCGGCGCTTCCAGCCAGGACCTGTTCATAGTTGAGGAGGCGTTCTTCGATGGCCGATTTCAACTGCAGTGACTGAGTGCGGAATCTGGCTTCGGTGCGGTCTTCAACAAGCCTGATGGAAACCTGCCAAAGTAGAACAGTGACCGCTACCGCCACTGCAAAAATCATCCACGCAACCCAGGCATTGCGAAATTCCAGCAGCTTACGGAGGGAAAGTTCCTGTCTGTTCATCATGCGTCCTGGTCCGTTCCATGGCCACTCGTTATTATTGATGATGGGGAGTATAACAAAAGCCCCCGGGCGTGTCGTTTTCAACACGCCCGGGGGCTTTTCGGGACTGCCTGGTGTTCAGTCAGTGGCTTCCGGTCAGGGCTTCATCACAAGGTACAGCGCGCGCCCCTGCCGCACGACTCTCACCGACACCGCCTTGCCGTCAGGCAGCGCCCGGACCACCTCACGAAAATCTTCAACAGAGGCAACCTTCTTCCGGTTGATTTCGGTGATCACGTCTCTCGGTCGGATGCCGGCTTCATAGGCTGCGCCACGGGCGACGCTGGCTACCACGACTCCGCCATCAACACCGAGAGAATCCGCCAGATCTGCGGGTAGAGGCTCGACCACCATACCCAGTGGCGCAGAGGAGGGAGCGCCCTGATCACCCGACGGAACTGCCGCCTGCTCGCCACCTTCCTCGGGCAGCCGGCCAATTTCGACATCCAGCTCAATCATTTTGCCACTACGGAGTACCCCGACCCTGGCCGTTTCCCCGACTGGGGTGCGCCCAACCATCGGCGGCAAGTCCGAGGACAACTCGACGGGTTCACCGTCGTAACTGAGAACAATATCGCCGGCCTGGAGACCGGCCTGCTGGGCCGGAGAGTCTGCCATAACTTCGGCGACCAGCGCGCCTCTTGGCCTTTCTAGGCCGAAGGATTCCGCCAGGTCACGGTTAACTTCCTGAATCAATACGCCCAGCCAGCCACGGGAAACGACGCCCTTGTCGCGCAACTGGCGGAACACGCTCATGGCATCGTCAATGGGAATGGCAAAAGAGACGCCCATAAAGCCACCGGAGCGGGTGTAGATTTGGGAATTGATACCGACGACCTCGCCGTCCAGATTAAACAGGGGGCCGCCGGAGTTACCCGGGTTGATAGCAACATCGGTCTGGATGAAGGGGACATAATTTTCCGACGGTAGCGAGCGACCCAGGGCACTGACGATTCCCGCAGTCACCGTATAGTCGAAGCCAAATGGAGAACCGATTGCAAACACCCATTCACCAACCTTCAGGTCTCTCGACTGGCCAATTTTCACGACGGGCAAATCATCCCCGTTCTCGATTTTCAGCACCGCCATATCGGAACGCGGATCTGTTCCTACCAATGTTGCCGGCAACTCCCGCCGGTCATTCAGACGGACAATGATCTCATCAGCACCTTCAACCACATGGTTGTTGGTAAGTACGTAGCCATCCTCAGATACGATAAAACCTGAGCCCATGGACTGGCGAGGCGGGGCGTTTCCGGGAGCACCGCCAAACGGAGACTGCGGGCCTCGGAAAAAATCCTGGAAGATTTCGGGCAATTGCTCAAGCTGCCGCTCGTCAAAGGGCAAGCCCCGCGCGTTTCCCGCCTTGGGTGCGCTGGTCGTGCTTATGTTGACCACAGCGCCGGCGTTCTTTTCAACAAGCTCGGTAAAATCCGGCAAGCCCTGAGCCAGGCCTGCCGTACTCCACACCGTCACGACCAATATGGACAACATCAGTAACAGAGTGGCCAGTGTTCCACCGGACTGGAGACCCCGGGACTGTTGGACAACTTCTCTTGTTCTCGACATGTTGCACCCTCTCGAATTACAAAGACCTTGCGGTAGTTTTAAGACCCTGCCACCGATTTTCAACTTAAAAAACGGTAGGGTTTATAGACAGTTTTCGGAGGAAATCCGGTTAACCCGAACCAACCGGGGCTCGTAATCCGTTGTGCCCCGACGCTGCAGTATACGGACAACCAAAAAGCCCAGGGCCAGGCCACCTGCTGCGGACAACATGGCAGCAAGGTCCTGCCCGCCAGACAAATGGTGACCAAAAACACTCGCCACCACCATCAGAATCAACGGGATCGCGTAAACCACCAGCGAGGCGCCAAGCAGTGCCTGTTCGTCAATTCCGATGGTGACCTCATCCCCGACCCGGGCGTTGACTGTATTCGTCACCAGAATCTGATTCGCCCGCCCCCCAGTTGCGGCTGCCAGCACTTTTTGCCCGCAACCATTGCGGGCGACACAACTCTGACACGCACTGGCGCGGATGGTCTGTACCCAGACCCGATCTCCTTTCAGCGCAACAACTTTGCCAGTTTCCGTGATCACAACTCACCTGCACTGAGCGCTAATGCGTTCTCGATCCGGACGGATTCAGCAACCTGGCGAGCGGTTTGTGGCGGCAATTCACCAACAACAGTGACCAGAAATGCGTTGCCCTCATCACTGATCTTGTGCATATAGACTGTCGTGGCACCGATCCGGGAGGCACCTGTGGGCATGTTTACCGTACCAGCGGGCTCAACAAAGACCGAAAACGCCGCCAGTCCGTCAGAGAAAGCCACCGCTTGCCCTTTGCCGGAACGAGGGGCCGCGGCCGGCAGAAACCCGTCCGGCCGCCAGCCAAGCTGCCAGCCATCCATGCGCTGAACCGCCGATGCCTGGGGCAACGAGCCCTCAAGTGTTCTGGAAATTTCCCGGCCCCGGGTGCGAATTTCAAACTCACTGTCGGGGATGTTTTCGCCGATTTGCAAACTGGTGAACTGGAATTGCTCCAGAACCTCGCCTTCGGCATTGCGTACATGACTCTTAAGCAAAAGCCCCGTAGACTTTTCGAGCCACAACCGGTGACTGTAGCGGTAAGGATCCTTGGCACTCAGGGCCACCGTCACCACATCGTAACCTGCGACTCGGTCCTCACCCTTCATTTCCGCACGATACCAGCGACTCACCGGCACGAGCTGACTGGTAAACGCCTCTGCGAAAGGACCGGATGGAATGACCTGATCGAGTTTGATACGACCCCTTTCAGGAAGCACGCAGACCACGTTCATTCCCTTACGGACGATTTCACCGCTGCCACCGTCCTGCAAAACCAACCGTTCCTCGACAATACCATCATGGTAACGGTGCGCAATCTGCATTGAATGCACGCGGTCACCCCGCGCGTAGACGAACACGCCACGATAGGAAGTCATGTTCAGAGCCGGACCGAGTCGTTTGAGCCAGGCCGCTGCCTCCTCTTCATCGGCGGCCAACGGCATGGGGCCGGCAAGCACGAAAACCAGGACCATCAGCAATGACAGTGAACGATTCCGGAAAACAGCGTGCAGGGTTTTGCGTTTAATCACAGTCACTCCGGGGTCAGTAACCGCTGCCATTAGCGCTGACCAGGCGGGCATAGCCAACGGCTCCCCGACCGGCGCCGACACTGTTGTGCTGCGCATGTTCCAGTAAATAACGACTCATGTACTCCCACTGCTCATCATCCAGACCCTGCAGTGCAATCTCCCTGACTGGCTGATCCTGTGTCGACACCTCTGGCGCGGCCGCCGTCGCTGGCTGAACAGGTCCAGGTCCGACATCAGAAGAATCCCAACCTGCGCCAGCGCCAAAACCAACGAGCAGCGCCGCGGCAACCATGGCCGCGGCAGGCCAGTGCCAGCGGCGAATACTGGTGTTTGGCCCCAGGACCCGGGCTCGCGCCGAAGCAGACGTTCGGCCATCAAGCAATCCACGAACAGCAATACTCACATCCACGCCATGGGCCGGTGAGTGGCCGTCGTGCAGGAGATCCCTCACATCCTGCCATCGCTGCCACTGAGCCCGAACTTCGTCCTGGCTATCGTGGGACAACAGGCGGCGCACCGACAGCTCGTCAGCTTCGTCGTCCATCATGGCAGACAGTGTTTCTCTGAGACGATCATCCATGGGATGCAACCTCAATTACGTGACCGAGTGGTTGAGCAAAGGTCCGAGATGACGATCAACCGCATCCCGGGCCCTGAAAATTCGTGAACGGACAGTACCGATGGGACACTCCAGAATCCCGGCAATATCTTCATAGCTGAGGCCATCATATTCCCGTAGCAAAAATGCCGAGCGCAGTTCTTCCGGCAGTTGGGCAATCGCCTTGGTCAGCTCCTTCTGGAGCTGCTCCCTCTGCAGCAGTCGTTCCGGTGATGCGTGATCCCGGAGCCTGGAGCCTTCATCAAAATTCTCTGCCTCGGCAGAATCGGCACTGCCCTGGGGACGACGCCCCCGAGATTCCAGATAGTTTTTGGCGGTATTGACAGCAATCCGGTAAAGCCATGTGTAAAAAGCACTGTCACCACGGAAGCGTTCGATTGCCCGGTATGCCTTGACGAACGTCTCCTGGGTCAGATCCATGACTTCCTGGCTATCGTAAACGTACCGGCTGATGATAGACGCGACTCTCGACTGATACTTGACAACCAGCAGGTCGAACGCGGCACGATCGCCGTTCTTGACCTTGCGCACCAGCTGCAGGTCCGTCTGGCTGTCGGAGTGCTCACCCTGTTGTTTGTCTGTATCAGGAGTCATGGACTGTTTGCCGGGGTTCCCTGATTTGACGGCCAGCTGTCCGGCCTGTACCAAGTGTCGTTGCGTCATCGATTCTATCCGGCGTCCGTTCATGAAACGGGCGACGCCACCTGTCAGGCAGCTCACCCTGTCAGGCCAAATAGACAGCAAGCGTAAAGTTTAGTTCAATACACGTCCACATTATGGCCTGCGATAACGACCCGATGCCACAGTCCTACGAATATGATGTTCTCATTATCGGCAGTGGTGCTGCCGGTCTGACCGTTGCCCTCAATCTGCCAGGGCATATGAAAGTGTGCGTTGTCAGCAAAGCCGAGATCAGCAGCGGCGCTACTCTTTGGGCCCAGGGAGGGATTGCTGCTGTGCTGGATGACCAGGACTCCACGGAGAACCACATCGCCGACACCCTGAACGCGGGGGCCGGTCTGTGCCATGAGGACGCGGTCCGTTTCACCGTGGAGCACGCCAAAGAAAGCATCGACTGGCTGATCGATTCCGGCGTCGATTTTACTCGGGATCAAGATGCCCACTATCATTTGACCCGGGAGGGCGGTCACAGCCATCGGCGCATCATCCACGCCGCCGATGCCACCGGCCACGCAGTATCTACAACCCTCACATCCCAGGCCCAGGCCAGAGCCAACATCGAACTCATGTCGGGCCGGGTGGCGGTGGACCTGATCACCAACCGGAAACTGTCCCTACCGGGGAACCGATGTGTCGGCGCTTACATCCTGAACCTTGAGGACAACCATGTGGAGTTGTTCCGGGCCCGGTTTACCGTTATTGCCACCGGAGGCGCTTCCAAGGCCTATCGCTACACCACCAATCCGGATGGAGCCTCCGGAGACGGCATTGCCATGGCCTGGCGGGCCGGGTGCCGGGTGGCGAATATGGAGTTCAACCAGTTCCACCCGACCTGCCTGTACCACCCCCATGCAAAGTCCTTCCTGATCACCGAGGCCGTGCGAGGGGAAGGTGGCTTGCTGAAGCTGCCCGACGGCACCCGGTTCATGGACCGCTTCGATGAGCGCGGAGAACTGGCACCCCGGGACATAGTCGCCCGGGCCATTGACCATGAGATGAAACGCCTGGGTGCCGATCATGTGTACCTGGATATCAGCCACAAACCCGAAGACTTTATAAAGCACCACTTCCCGACTATATATGAGAAGTGTCTGGGCTTTGGCATTGACATCACAAAAGAGCCCATTCCCGTGGTTCCGGCCGCCCACTACACCTGCGGCGGCATTGTCAGCGACGAGCGCGCCAGAACCGACATTAACCAGCTTTATGTGGTGGGCGAAGCCGCTTTCACAGGGCTCCACGGTGCTAATCGTATGGCCAGCAACTCCCTGCTGGAATGCCTGGTCTATGGCCGGGCCGCGGCGGCAGACATCACCCGGCGTGAAGCCGACATTCCGGCGCCCCCGAACGCGCCGGACTGGGATGAAAGCCAGGTACGGGATTCCGATGAAGACGTCGTGATCTCCCACAACTGGGACGAACTGCGCCACTTCATGTGGGACTATGTCGGTATTGTGCGCACCACCAAGCGGCTGCAGCGGGCCAAGCACCGGGCCGATCTGCTGTCCGCCGAAATTGGCGAATTCTACAGCAACTACAGGGTTACCAATGACCTGCTTGAACTGCGGAACCTGGTGACCATATCCGACCTGATAATCTGTTGTGCACTGCAACGAAAAGAAAGCCGTGGACTGCACTACACCCTGGATTATCCGGGACTGCTCCATGAGGCCCGTGATACCGTATTGGTCCCGACGACTTACCGAACCCTTTCGCCGTAAACCAAAGCAGACTTTTGCAACCTATTCGATGGTATAGACTATGTCAGAGACTCCTGAAGCGTCCGAGAAAACAGAATACAACCGCCTGTGGTGGCACAGTCGTCGCGGCATGCTTGAGTTGGACAACCTCCTGATCCCCTTCGTGGAGGAGGCCTATCGGGATCTGAACCCCGAAGACCAGGCCCGCTATAAAAAACTGCTCACCTGCGAAGACAACGACATGTTCGAATGGTTCATGCAGCGCAGTCGCCCCGCAGATCCGGACCTCCAACTCATGGTCGACATCATCCTGAACCGTGTCCAGCCGGATTGAACTGACACTCTCACCGTCCCGACTGGCCGGGCTGCTGGCAACGACCCCCTGGCTGGTTCTGCTTACGTTTCTGGTGGCCGCGGCGCTGGCAGGGAAGCCCTGGCTGCTGGCAGCCTCGCCGCTGGTTCTGGCGGGGTTGCTGCGGCAGTACCGGTGTCACGGCCTGCTCAGGGGACGCCATAGTGTCAGCAGCCTGTCAGTCGAGCAGGGGCAACTGTACGCAGCTACCGGTGATCACAGGCGGGTGCCTGTGATCACCTCGTCAGCGAGTCGAATCTGGTCCGGGCTGGCACTCTTGAAGCTTCGACCCGCAGGCGCCAGATTCCGCTCATACACCACAATCCTGCTGGCTCCGTCATCGGGCACAAACGGTAATTGCCCCGAAGACGAATTCCGGCGCCTGAGAATGTGGCTCAGACTGGGCCGGGCCCGGCCATCATCCACCTGACGTTCCGATCTGGAGTATTCCATGACTGGCACAGACACACCGGTACCCAATGTTGCAGACTTTCCCTTGCCCACCGATGGCTGGGCGGTTCTGACTGACCGGACCATCGTGCGGATCAGCGGTCCGGGGACAGACAAGTTTCTCCAGGGTCAGTTCAGCCAGAATCTCAATGAAGTCACCGCCGGGCGCTCCCCCCGGGCTGCCGCCTCAACACCAAAAGGCCGCGCCTACTGCCTGACCCGCATGATCAGGGCCGGAGAGGATATCCTGATGGACCTTTCCTCGGATCTTGCTGATGACACCCTGACCCAACTGCGCAAGTATCTGATGCTGTTCCGGGGCACAACCATGGAGGTGATTCCGGCCGCCAGGCTTGTCGGCATTCTCGGTAACCGGGTGGCCGCGACCCTGGCGGGAGATGCCATGAACAATCTGAAGGAACCCGGGGACTCTGCCGAACTGGACACCGGGTTCCTGGTGAAAGCAGAGCCGACCGCCGAGGGCACACCTCGTTTTGAATTCTGGCAGACCACGGGGGAGGAGAACGGCCTTGACACCAATGACCAGCTGCCCCCGGCAGACTGGTACGCTTCGGAGATCGCAGCCGGCGTCGCATCCCTCACGGCAGTCACCCAGGAGTCCTTCGTACCCCAGATGCTGAATTGGCAACATGTGGGCGGGGTCCACTTCAAGAAGGGCTGCTACACCGGTCAGGAAGTGATTGCCCGGATGCACTTCCTCGGCCAGCTGAAAAAGAGTCTGTTCCGTTTCCGAATTGGGCAGACCGGAGAGCTCCCTGAGCCTGGCAGTGCCTTGGTTGCTGGCGAGCGTTCGGTGGGCGAAGTGGTCAACGCTGTAAAATACCGGGACGGCAGCTGTGAACTACTCGCCGTGGTGCGCCATGATGCGGCCGAAAAAAACCTTCATCCGGAGGGGCAGCCCGAAGCTACCCTCATCCCGATACCCCTGCCCTACGCCGTACCCGAGAGGGAAAAAAGCCCACAATCAGATACATAAGTTGACAGGCAAATCCCTCAGGATTTGCTATTTTGCTATGCAGTAGCTCACTTATTTGATTTTCCAGGGTAACGGCCAACATCAATGGTCGGTATCCGGAACTTACACGCGGACCGTAACTGACCATGTCGAATATTGTCGAAACCATTAAAGCCGACCTTAATGCCGCCATCGAAAATGACAAGCTTGTGCTGCCTACCCTCCCGGAAGTGGCCCTGCAGGTGCGGGACATTGCTCAATCCGAAGATTCGGCCATTGCCGACCTGGTGAAGGTGATCAGCAATGACACCGCCCTTTCCGCACGCATTATACGGGTGTGCAACAGCCCGCTGTTCCGGGGCAGCCGGGCCATTGAGAACCTGAACATGGCGGTGAGCCGACTCGGTATGGCCTACACGAGCAATCTGGCGATGGGCCTGGCCATGGAACAGATGTTCCAGGCCACCTCTGACATGATCGACAAGCGAATGCGCGCCACCTGGCAGACCAGCACCGAAGTGGCCGGTGTCTGTCACGTACTGGCCCAGCACTACACCAGACTCAGACCGGATCAGGCGACTCTCGCGGGCCTGGTTCATCTGATCGGGGTGCTGCCGATCCTTCGGTACGTGGAAGATCAGGACATCCAGATCAGCAGCATCATGTTGGACAACGTGATTGAAGAGTTACACCCAAAAATCGGGGCGACCATTCTCAAGAAATGGGACTTCCCGAAGGACCTTCAAAACGTTCCACTGGAATACGCCAGCTTCAACCGTGAGGTTCCGGCAGCGGACTATGCGGATCTGGTGATGGTTGCCAACCTGCAGCTGGTTGCAGGCTCCGAGCATTCCTGGAACGAGATGGACTGGACGAAAATTCCCGCCTTTGATCGGCTTGGGCTGGATCCGAATATCGACATGAGCGAGGAAGAGGATCTGAACGCGCAGATGGAAGCGGCTATGGCGTTGCTTAAGTAAGTCTCAACTTTGAGGGTGGCTCCATTGAGGGCGGCACACTCAATGGAGTTCAGGCTCTTCGATAGCGCTCCAACAAATCCGCTTTTAAAGGTAGTTCCCAGTTTACCGTGGGCTTCCCCCGTTGCCGTAACCAGTCATTTGCCTTCGAAAAGTGCCTGCAGCCAAAGAAGCCTCGGTAGGCACTCAAGGGTGACGGATGCGGGCCTTCGAGTACCAGATGCCGGTTGCGGTCGATGTGCTGGCCTTTCTTCTTCGCGTAACTTCCCCAGAGCAAAAACACCACCCCTTCCCGTTCGCGGTTGACGGTTTCGATCACCCGGTCGGTAAAGGTTTCCCAGCCTTTGCCCTGATGAGCACCGGCCTGGCCCTGGACGACGGTGAGAACGCTGTTGAGCAGCAAAACGCCCTGCTCTGCCCAGGGCTGCAGGCAGCCGTGGTCCGGCGGTGAGATGCCCAGGTCGCCCTGGATTTCCTTGAAGATATTGACCAGTGACGGTGGGGTGGCCACATTCGGGCGCACCGAGAAGCACAGGCCGTGCGCCTGGCCGGGACCGTGGTAGGGGTCTTGCCCCAGAATCACGACACGTACCTGTTCCAGCGGTGTGCTGTTCAGAGCATTGAAGCAGTGGTGGCTGGCCGGGAACAGGACCTTGCCGGCCTGCTCCTCGGCGGCCAGGAATGCCGCCAGGCTCTGCATGTAGCGCTGGCGGAACTCTTCCGAAAGGTGCTCTTGCCAGCCCCGGTCTGGCCTGAGCTGGCTGGCCAGTACCTCAACCGGAGTCATGGGTTATGACTCGTCTTTCCGGTGCTCCGCCCTGTGCTCCGGGCGCATGGCCGGGAACAGGATGACGTCGCGGATGGAGGCGGAATTGGTCAGCAGCATGGCCAGCCGGTCGATGCCGATGCCCTCACCGGCGGTGGGCGGAAGGCCGTACTCCAGTGCCATGATGTAATCTTCGTCGTAGAACATGGCCTCGTCGTCGCCGGCGTCCTTTTCAGCCACCTGGTCCTGGAAACGTTCGGCCTGGTCTTCCGCATCGTTCAACTCGGAGAAGCCGTTGGCGATCTCGCGGCCGCCCACGAAGAATTCGAAGCGCTCGGTGACGAACGGGTCGCTGTCCTTGCAGCG
Organism: Marinobacter sp.; assembly: GCF_048269445.1. Lineage (GTDB taxonomy): Bacteria > Pseudomonadota > Gammaproteobacteria > Pseudomonadales > Oleiphilaceae > Marinobacter. The sequence continues at coordinate 452,709 of NZ_JBLXIQ010000002.1, forward strand.
GGCCAGCGGCGACACTTCTTTCGGGTAATCGGTAATAAACGTCGGCTGCATCAGGCGGTGTTCGGCGGTCGCTTCGAAAATCTCGATCTGGACTTTGCCAAGCCCCCAACCATTCTTGATGTAAATGCCGAGGTCTTTTGCCACCTGGCGGGCACCCGCCTCATTCGACAGCTGTTCAGCGTTGATGTCGGGGTTGTGGCGCACGATGGCATCGACCACAGTCAGGCGCTCAAACGGCTTGCCAAAGTCGTATTCAATGGTTTCGTCTTCACCATCAGCCAGGGTCCTGGTATTCACCACAGTGGTGGTTCCCAGCACCTCTTGGGTAATGGTGCGCAGCATGTCTTCGGTCAGGTCCATCAGGTCGTTGTGGTCAGCGTAGGCCTGATAGAACTCCACCATGGTAAATTCCGGGTTGTGACGGGTGGAGAGCCCTTCATTGCGGAAGTTGCGATTGATCTCGAACACCCGCTCAAAGCCGCCCACTACCAAACGTTTGAGGAACAGCTCCGGAGCGATACGCAGGTACATGTCGATGCCAAGGGCATTATGATGGGTGACGAACGGGCGCGCCGAGGCGCCACCGGGGATCACCTGCAACATCGGGGTTTCCACTTCCATGAAGTTCCGGTCGGTGAAGTACTGACGCATGACGCTGATGATTTTCGAGCGTGCGTAGAACACCCGGCGGCTGTCCTCATTCACCATCAGATCCACGTAGCGGTGACGGTAACGGGCTTCGGTATCCGTCAGGCCTTTGTGCTTCTCTGGCAGTGGCCGCAGGGATTTGGTGAGCATCACGTACTCGTCCATGCTCACATACAGGTCGCCCTTGCCGGATTTGCACAGGATGCCACGCACACCCACGATATCCCCGAGATCCCAGTGCTTGGTGTCTTTCTGGACATCCTTGGAGGCGTAAATCTGGATCCGGCCGGTCATGTCCTGAACCACCTTGAACGCCTTCCGATCGAGCATCATGCGGCCAGCAATCGCCACCTGGATACCCATGTCGGCCAGCTCTTCCTTGCTCTTGTCGCCGTATTTCGCCTGTAGCTCGGCAGCGGTGGCGTCACGACGGAAGTCGTTGGGGAAGGCATTGCCCTGCTCGCGCATCTCTGACAGTTTGGCGCGGCGTTCGGCAATCAGCTTGTTGTCGTCATGCTGTGCGGCATTCTGAGTTTGATCAGTCATTTTGGCTCACTAGAAATCAGGATTTGTCCGGGTTAGCGTGGCGAAGGCGCTGATCACAGCGCCATCTTCAGGCTGGCTTCGATGAACTTGTCGATATCACCGTCCAGCACCGACTGGGTGTTGCTGGTTTCGACCTTGGTGCGCAGATCCTTGATGCGGCTGTCATCCAGCACATAAGAACGGATCTGACTGCCCCAGCCGATATCGGCCTTGGCGTCCTCGGCTTTCTGCTTCTCGGCGTTCCGTTCCTGCATCTCTCGCTCAAACAGCTTCGCCTTCAGCTGCTTCATGGCCTGATCCTTGTTCTGGTGCTGGCTTCGGCCAGCCTGACAGGCCACAACAATACCGGTTGGGTTATGGGTCAGACGCACGGCAGACTCGGTCCGGTTAACATGCTGACCACCAGCGCCCGAAGCACGATAAACGTCCACCCGCAGATCCGACGGATTGATCTCAATGACGAAACTGTCGTCCACTTCCGGTGACACAAACACCGATGAAAAGGATGTGTGGCGACGGTTGCCGGAATCGAATGGTGATTTGCGCACCAGCCGGTGGACGCCGGTTTCCGTGCGCAGCCAACCGTAAGCGTAATCACCCTGGATGTGAATTGTGGCACTCTTGATGCCTGCCACTTCGCCTTCCATCAGTTCAACGATCTCTGCCTTGAAACCACGGCGCTCCGCCCAGCGCAGGTACATGCGCAGGAGCATGTTGGCCCAATCCTGCGCTTCCGTTCCGCCGGACCCGGCCTGAATATCCAGATACGCGTTGTTGGCGTCCATTTCGCCGGAGAACATGCGGCGGAACTCGAGCTTCTCCAGCTCTTTGTCCAGCCTGTCCAGATCGGACTCGATCTCGGCCACAGTGCCCTCGTCATCCTCTTCTGCGGCGAGATCCAGCAGCCCTTCGGCGTCTTCAAGGCCCGAAGTGAGGTTGTCGATCGTTTTGACGATCAGCTCAAGATCGGCGCGCTCTTTGCCCAATGCCTGGGCCCGGTCGGGGTCGTCCCAGACCGTGGGCTGCTCCAGTTCCCGCTCGACCTCTGTCAGTCGTTCATTGCGCTGATCGTAGTCAAAGATACCCCCTGAGCGCTTCAGTGCGCTCACGAAGCTCTTTGATCTTCGTAACAATGGGATTAATTTCCATGAAACCCTTACCCGCTCTTGAAAATGGAGAGTAAAAACAGAGGCCGGATTCTACCGGAAATCTGTCTGTAAATCAGCCTGTGGGGAATTGCTTACAGTGGTTCCAGGTAATCCACCAGCAGTTGCAGGCTGGTGCGGCCCCGGAAGGTATTGGCATCCGGTTTGTAAACTACCCGCGCTCCGGTACGGGTGTAGTCGGGCACTTGGGGGCCGGTGTTGAAGGCAATGCCGTCGACGATGCCGCCACCGTCCACGGGTTGCAACACCAGCTTCAGATGGTTCTCACCGACGACACGCTGGCTCACTACCCGGAACTCGCCATCGAACAGCGGCTCCGGAAAATGCTGACCCCAGGGACCGGCGCGCTTGAGCAGCGCGGCCGTGTCGAGGGAAAGCTCATCCGCGCCCAGGGGGCCATCGGTGGTGATAGCTGCCTCCAGATCCTCCGCACAGAGCGTGTCGCGAACGGCCTGATCAAAGGCTTCGGAAAAGGCATCCAGGTCCGCTTTTGCCAGAGTCATGCCTGCGGCCATGGCATGACCACCGAACTTTTTCATCATGCCGGGATGACGGGAGTCGACTGCGGCAAGTACGTCTCGGATATGCAGGCCCGGGATAGAGCGGGCCGAGCCCTTGATGTCTTCGCCATTGTCGTCCGGGGCGAAGGCAATGGTGGGTCGGTGGGTCTGCTCCCGGATGCGGGCGGCAAGGATACCGATAACCCCCTGATGCCAGTCAAGATCAAACAATGCCAGGCCCCAGGGCAGACCTTCCAGATCCAGAGACATGGACGCCAACAGATCCTGGGCCTGGGCTTTCATATCTTTCTCGATGGTTCTGCGTTCCCGGTTGAAGGTATCCAGCTCCCGGGCGAGCCGGCGGGCCTCATCAGGACTGTCTGCCAGCAAGCAGGCGATGCCGATGCTCATGTCATCCAGGCGGCCGGCCGCGTTCAGGCGAGGCCCTACCACGAACCCGAGGTCCGTTGAGCTGATAGCCGTGTGGTCACGACCAGCCACTTCCAACAATGCGAGTATGCCAGGGCGGGCCTCGCCCTGGCGTATCCGGCGCAGGCCCTGCTCGACGAAAATACGGTTGTTGTGGTCCAGGGGTACCACATCCGCAACCGTCCCCAGTGCGACCAGATCGAGCAGGCATCCCAGATTAGGCTCCGGCTGCGGCAGGCGCCCGGTCTCGCGGAGGTGTTTGCGCAGTGCCGTAAGCACATAAAACATTACGCCAACCCCGGCGGCGTTCTTGCTCAGAAAGGGGCAGCCAGGCTGATTCGGATTCACGATTGCGTGGGCATCCGGGAGCTGTTCCCCAGCCAGGTGATGATCGGTAACCACCACCTTCACACCCAGCTCCCGGGCAACACGGACACCCTCAATGGCTGATATACCGTTATCCACCGTGACCATCAGGTCTGGTAATTCACCTTCGTCACGCAGGCGCTCAATGATTCCGGGGGTCAGGCCATAGCCGTCAGCAAATCGGCTGGGCACTCGGAAATCAATACTCTGCAAACCGAGCATGGACAGACCGAGCATGGCCACGGCAGTGCTGGTGGCGCCGTCGGCGTCAAAGTCACCCAGAATCAGCACTCGCTCCTGTAGTTCGATGGCCCCGGCCAAAAGTTCCACGGCGCGGTCAATGCCCTGCAAGGACATGGGCGAAGCGAGGTGTTTGAGTGTATAGCTCAGCTGCTCATCAGAGGTGACGCCGCGGGCAGCGTAAAGACGGCGAAGCAGGGGGGGCAGTTTTTGCCCCCAGCCGGTAAGCGATTCTGGCTGGGGGCGACGCAGGATCTTTTTGGATGCCATACCAGGTCAGGTATTCTTCCAGTTCTTGGCGATGAATTCCTGAACGCCAGCGATGTTGTTATCGAGCACCGTATAACGTTCTTTCCGCTCGAACAGGCCCGCCATGTGGGCCGGTAGTGGCGGCTGCACACTCAGACCGGATTCGGCAACGGCATCCGGGAACTTGGCCGGATGGGCGGTCCCCAGGGTAATCATCGGCACTGCCGGATCGCGGCGACAGTTGCGGGCAGCGCGGACACCGATCGCCGTGTGGGGGTCCAACAGATACTCGTTTTGTTCGTAGGTCTCGCGGATAGTATCGCAGGTGGTTTTATCATCCACAGCGTCACTGTCAAACAGCTTGCGGGCATGCTTCCAGCGATAATCCTCGATACTGACCGGGCCTTTGGCGGCATTTTCCAGCAGTGCTTTCACTGCCAGCCCATCCCGGCCATGAAGGTCAAACAAAAGGCGCTCGAAGTTGCTGGACACCATGATATCCATACTCGGAGAGAGCGTGTGCTCAAGCTGATGCTGCTCGTATTTATTGCCACTCATGAAGCGATGCAGGATATCGTTCCGGTTGGTGGCAATGACCAGTTGAGAAATCGGCAGCCCCATCTTCTTGGCCAGGTAGCCCGCAAAGATATCACCGAAGTTGCCGGTGGGGACTGAGAATGCCATGCTGCGATCCGGGCCGCCCAGCGCCAGTGAGGCATGGAAGTAGTAAACGATCTGGGCCATGATCCGTGCCCAGTTAATGGAATTCACAGCAGCAAGCTGGGTCTTTCCGCCCAGGAAAGACTGGTTGCCAAAGCTCTCCTTCACCATCCGCTGGCAGTCATCAAAATTGCCGCGCACGGCAATGTTGTGAATGTTTTCACCTTCAACGGTGGTCATCTGGCGGCGCTGGACCTCTGACACCCGCTGGTAGGGATGCAAGATGAAGATGTCCACGTGTTTACAGCGACGGCAACCTTCAATGGCCGCCGAGCCGGTATCACCGGAAGTAGCCCCCATGATGACCACATGCTGCTGGCGCTTCTCCAGCACATAGTCCAGCAAACGACCCAGCAATTGCAGAGCAAAATCCTTGAACGCCAGAGTCGGACCATGGAACAGCTCCATCACCCACTCATTGGTGTCCAGCTGCACCAGCGGTGCAACGGCCTTGTGAGCAAACACGGCGTAGGTTTCTTCCAGCATCTTGCGGAAGACGTCCGCAGGAATGGCATCATCTACAAACGGGTGCATGACGTTAAAGGCAAGCTCGCTGTAGGAAAGCCCGCGCCAGCTACGGATTTCCTCCAGACTGAAATGCGGGAGCGATTCCGGAACATAAAGGCCACCGTCGGTGGCCAGTCCAGTCAGCAAAACGTCTTCAAAGCCCAGTGCGGGCGCTTCACCCCGCGTACTGATGTATCTCACGTGCGTACCTGTCAGTTAAAGTTTTCAGCGCGGATGCGGACAACCTGACCATCGGTGTCGGACAGGGCTTCCAACTCTTCGATCGCACGGTTGATCTGCCGTTCCTGAACCGTGTGGGTCAGGATAATCACCGGAATTCGGCCGTCTTTCAGCTCGGACTCCTTCTGCATGATCGACTCTATATTGATGCCGTGCTCACTCAGGATGGAGGCAATCTTCGCCAGCACGCCCGGGCGGTCCAGAGCAGTAATGCGAAGGTAATAGGCTGACTGGATATCCTCCATGGGAAGAACATCCAGATCCTCCATGGCATCCGGTGAGAAACCGAGGTAAGGGACACGCTGCTTGCTTTCGCTGGCCACGGCGCGGGCGACATCCACGATATCGGCGATAACGGCAGAGGCGGTCGCTTCGTCGCCGGCGCCCGGGCCGTAGTACATGGTCTGACCCACGGCATCGCCATCAACCAGTACCGCGTTCAGTACGCCATCCACCTGGGCAATCAGGTGGCTCTGGGGAACCAGAGTGGGATGTACCCGCAGTTCGATGCCATCGTCCCGGCGACGGGCAATGCCCAGATGCTTGATTCGATAGCCCAGCAATTCGGCGTGGGCGATATCGTAGGGAGTTATTTTCGAAATCCCTTCGGTGTAGGCTTTTTCAAACTGCAGCGGCACGCCGAAGCCAGCAGAGGCGAGAATGGTCAGCTTATGGGCTGCATCAATACCTTCCACGTCAAAAGTCGGATCTGCTTCGGCGTAGCCCAGATCCTGAGCCTCCTTGAGCACTTCGGTAAACTCCCGACCTGCACGCATTTCGGTGAGGATGTAATTGCCTGTACCATTGATAATGCCGGCAATCCAATCGATACGGTTTGCCGCCATGCCTTCACGCACAGCCTTGATCACCGGAATGCCACCAGCTACACCGGCCTCGTAGGCAACCACAACGCCGGCCTTCTCGGCGGCCTCGAAGATTTCGTTGCCGTGCACGGCAATCAGGGCCTTGTTGGCCGTCACAACATGCTTGCCATTGCGGATGGCCGCCAGCACGAGTTCACGGGCAGCGTCGTAACCGCCGATAAGCTCCACCACGATATCCACGCCTGGATCATTCACCACGTCGTAAATGTCGGTGCTGAAGGGTACGTCTCCGAGGTCCATGTCCTCGCGAGCGCGGCGACTGGCGATCCGGGCAATCCGGATATTGCAGCCGGCCCGACCGGCAATAAGCCTGGCATTTCGGGTCAAGACATTAAAGGTTCCGCCGCCGACGGTTCCCAGTCCGCAGATTCCGACACTGACGTCTTTCAAACTCTCACCTCTGATCCCGAAGGGGTGCTGATGAATTGCAATAAGGGGGCATAGTATACCGATTCAGGCGTCACTGAATAAGCCCTGAATCGGAACCAACTCAAATACCGAAACTTTCCGGGAGCCCTCACGATCAAAACTGCTGTCAGAGCAGCCCAAGACCCTCTGCCAAACGTTTCGCCGGGACATAACCACGGACCATGTTGCCATCTTCCAGCACAATGGCCGGCGTACCAGTTACGCCAACCCGGCCGCCAAGCTGGTACTGCTCCTGAACCGGATTTTCGCAGTTTGCCTCATCAACCTTGCGGCCTGCCTTGGCAGCGTCCATGGCAGCCTGCTGATTACCCGCACACCAGACCGATTCGTACTTCCTGAATGACGCCGTATTGGGGCCTGAGCGGGGAAACGCGTAGTAATTGACCGTAATGCCATACTCGTTGAGTTGCGGCACCTCGTCGTGCAGCTTCCGGCAGTAAGGGCAGTCGATATCGGTAAAGACGCTCACCACGGCCTTTTCATTCTTTGCCGGAAAACTGATTACGCCATCGTCACCAAACTCCGTCATCGTCGCTTTCCGAGCGTCCGCACGGGCAACTTCAGTGACGTTTGCGATGCCCTGCTCAGTAACCTTCAGAAGGTCACCGGTCATCAGGTACTGACCATCTTCGGTGGCGTAGATGGTATCGCCATTATTGCTCTGCACCTCATAGAGGCCTTTCGCCTCCGATTTCCGCACCGACATAACTTTCAGACCCGGCACCGCTTTGGTCAGGCTCTGGGCAATCCGATCTTCCACTTCACCAGCGCTGACGCTGGCCGCCCCCAACAAGCTGGCAAAGACACCGAGCACCACGACAAGACTTTTAATGTTCATTCTGGCAGACAACCCTTTTACAGTAATCGGTTAAATAACCCGGGCAGTATTGCCACAGGCGGGGAATCAATTCAATGCGACATCCCGTTGCCGGGAAAGTTCACCCTGAACCCTGCCTTCACTCAGCCACGGGGATGATGGGCCTGGTGCAGCGAATGCAGCCGCTGGCGAGCCACATGCGTGTAGATCTGGGTGGTGGACAAGTCCGAGTGACCGAGCAGCATCTGGACAACCCGCAAGTCTGCACCATGATTGAGGAGATGGGTGGCAAACGCATGCCTGAGCGTATGGGGCGAAAGGTGTTTCCGGATACCCACTCTCAGGGCGTAGTGCTTGATGCGATGCCAGAAGGTCTGACGCGTCATGGCAGCCGCCCGGTTGCCCGGGAATAGCGCATCACAGGACCGACCCTTCAAGAGTCCAGGACGCCCCTCTTTCATATACTGGAGCAACCAGTCCACAGCCTCTTCTCCCAGGGGTACCAGCCGTTCCTTGTCACCCTTACCGGTAATCCGAACCACGCCCTGGCGCAGATTCACCTGATCTACCCTAAGCTCCGTCAGCTCGGACACCCGCAGACCACAGCCATAGAGAATCTCCAGCATGGCCTTGTCGCGGAGCTCAATGGCAACACCGGGGTCGGGCTCGGCGAGGAGCGCATCGACTTCCTCCTCCGTCAGGGAATCCGGGAGACGTCGTGGCAACCTCGGACTGTCAATACGCAGGGTCGGGTCCTCGGCGATAAGGCTTTCCCGCAACAAAAACCGGTAAAACCGGCGAAGCCCCGAGAGGCGTCTTGCGGCCGTGGAGCTCTTTATCCCTTCCGCCAGTCCTCGGGACATCCAGGCCAGAAGGTCGGTTCGGCGAACTTCCTTCAGTAATGGTTGACCCGGCTGGTCCATTAGCCATTCCGACAACCGGGACAGATCACTCCGGTATGCCTGCCTTGTCTTTTCGCCAAGCCCGTCTTCAAGCCAGATGGCATCAACAAACCGGGCAATCATTGATTCGTCTTCTGATCTCACGCCCAAGCCCTCAAACCGTGATTAAGCCACAGCAAGCCTACCGGATCGTCAGACGCAAAAAAGGCAGCCGTGGGCTGCCTTTTTTCTTGCCTGGTGTTCAGCAATACGCTGATCAGCCCAGCTTTTCCTTGATACGAGCAGCCTTACCAGACAGGTCGCGCAGGTAGTAAAGCTTGGCCTGACGCACGTCACCGCGACGCTTCACGCTGAGGCTGTCAATCAGCTTGGAGAAGGTCTGAAACGTACGCTCAACACCCACACCGTAAGAGATCTTGCGCACGGTGAAGGAGGAGTTCATACCGCGGTTACGCTTACCGATGACAACACCTTCGAACGCTTGCAGACGCTCACGGTTACCCTCGGTTACGCGAACCTGAACGACCACGGTGTCACCCGGCGCAAACGCAGGGATTTCCTTGGCCATCTGTTCTGTTTCAAGTTGACTGATGATGTTGTTCTTGCCGCTCATCGTAATGCTCCTGATACCCAATCTGTTAATGCCCTGATCATTCAGAGGCACCCGGTTCGTTCAAAATCTCTTCCAGCAACTGACGCTCTTCTTCCGTAAACACCCGCTTTTCAAGCAGGTCGGGGCGTCGCTGCCGGGTTCGCCTCAGCGACTGCTTGAGTCGCCAACGCCGGATCTGATCATGGTGACCGCCCAATAAAACATCCGGCACCGCCTGACCTTCGTAAACCTCGGGCCGGGTGTAGTGCGGACAATCCAGCAAACCGTCAGCAAAAGAATCCTGCTCTGCCGACTGCGCATGACCCAGCGCTCCGGGGATGAGGCGTGTAACCGCATCGATAACAGCCATCGCTGCCAGCTCGCCACCGGAAAGAACAAAATCACCCAGTGACACTTCCCGATCGACTTCCGTCGTTATCAGGCGCTCGTCAACACCTTCGTACCGGCCCGCCACCAGAATCAGCTGCTCTTCGGCCGCAAGCGACTCGACGACAGTCTGACTCAGCGTCTCGCCCTGGGGCGATAGATAAACCACGCAGGCCTTGCCAGGCGCTGATTCCCGTGCCGCATGAATGGCATCCCGCAGGGGCTGAATTTTCATCAGCATACCCGGGCCGCCACCATAGGGCCGGTCGTCCACGGTGCGGTGCCGGTCGTGGGTATAGTCTCGGGGATTCCAGCTCCGGAAAGTCAGAAGACCGTCCCGGACTGCCCTACCCGTGATCCCATAGTCCGTTACCGCACTGAACATGTCCGGAAACAGACTGACTGCGCCAATCCACACTCGTCAGAACTCCGGATCCCAGTCCACAACAATGCGCTTGGCAGCCAGATCAACCTTCTGGACCACTTGGTCTGGAAGGTAGGGAATCAGGCGCTCACGCTGATCGATGGAGCCCACTGTCGCTTGCACCACCAGAACATCGTTGGAACCGGTTTCAATCAGATGATGCACTTTACCAAGGCACTCATCGTCGACCGTGAAAACTTCAAGACCTTCCAGCTGAAACCAGTAGAACTCGCCCTCGGGGAGCTCGGGCAACTCTGCCCTGGAAACCCTGACCTCGGCGCCACAATAAGTACGCGCCAGCTCACGATCATCAATTCCTTTCAGCCTGACGACAATCGCCTGCCCTTGGCGGCGACCTTCCTCCAGCTTGACCGGAATACGTTTACCGTCCAGATCCAGAGTCCAGTCCGGATAGTTCAGTATTCCTTCCTTGGGATCCGTGAAGGAGAAGACTTTCAGCCACCCCTTGACCCCAAACACCGAGGTAATCCGGCCGATCACAGTTTCCTGCGAATTCTGTGTCATGCCATAAACCCCGGCGTCAATACTGAGTTACTCAGCAGCCTTCAGCAGCTGGGCAACGCGATCGCTGGCCTGAGCACCCTGGCCAAGCCAGTGATTAACACGGTCGCGATCTACGCGCAGACGCTCTTCCTGACCCCGGGCGACCGGATTGAAAAAGCCAACACGTTCAATAAAACGACCGTCGCGTGATTTGCGGCTGTCGGTGACTGTCAGATGGTAGAACGGGCGCTTCTTGGAGCCGCCGCGAGCCAAACGGATTATTACCATTTAACCAATATCCTGTTCTGTTGTACGAACTTTGTACGATTCCCGCCTGCTGAACAACAGCTGACGCGAAGAGCCATACTCGAAAGGGGCGCTATTCTATGCTAAATGAACGCCAAAGAAAACAGGAAAACCGGCTGTTTCCCAGTTTTCCGTGTAAGGCTTTTTACATACGGCCGAATGGAGGCGCGCCACCGCCTCCGCCGCCCGGCGGCATCATACCACCCATGCCGCGCATCATATTCGCCATGCCACCTTTTTTGCCAAACTTTTTCATCATTTTCTGCATTTGCTTGTGCTGTTTCAGCAGACGATTCACATCCTGGATCTGCGTGCCAGACCCGGTGGCAATCCGGCGCTTGCGGGAGTTGTTGATAACGTCCGGGTACCGACGCTCCTTCGGCGTCATCGAGCAAATGATGGCTTCCATCTGCCCCATGGATTTGTCGTTTACCTGCTGCTGGGCCACCTGGGCCATCTGCCCCATACCCGGAAGCTTGTCGAGCAAACCACCAATACCGCCCATATTTTTCATTTGCTGTAACTGGTCACGAAAATCTTCCAGGTCAAAGCTCTTGCCCTTCTTGATCTTCTTGGTGAGCTTCTGGGCCTTTTTCTGGTCCAGCTTTCGCTCCGCCTCTTCTATCAGGGAAAGCACATCGCCCATACCCAGAATCCGGGAAGCGACCCGGTCCGGGTAGAACGGCTCCAGGGCATCGGACTTCTCCCCCACGCCCAGGAATTTGATCGGCTTGCCTGTGATGTGACGGACGGACAGGGCCGCGCCACCCCTGGCGTCGCCATCGGTCTTGGTCAACACCACACCTGTCAGCGGCAAGGCGTCGTTGAACGCCTTGGCTGTGTTGGCGGCATCCTGACCAGTCATGGCATCAACCACAAACAGGGTTTCGACCGGATTAACGGCTTTGTGTAGCCTGCCGATCTCACCCATCATCTGCTCATCAACATGGAGGCGGCCGGCGGTATCGAGAATCACTACATCAATATGCTTCTTCCGAGCGGCAGCGATCGCGCCTTCAGCAATAGCCACGGGATCCTGATCAGCAGTGCTCGGGAAAAACTCGACACCTACCTCGCCCGCCAGGGTTTCCAGCTGGCGAATCGCGGCCGGACGGTATATGTCGGCACTGACAACCATTACGGATTTCTTCTGGCGTTCCTTGAGAAAGCGGGAAAGCTTGGCAACGGTGGTTGTCTTACCCGCACCCTGCAAGCCGGCCATCATAATCACGGCCGGCGGCTGAACGTTCAGGTTGAGGGACTCGTTACCCTCACCCATCACCCGTTCAAGCTCCTGCTGAACGACCTTCACGAATACCTGGCCCGGCGTAAGGCTGCGCTGCACCTCCTGCCCGATAGCACGCGTGCGGACACCTTCGACAAAATCTTTCACTACCGGAAGAGCAACGTCGGCCTCCAGCAGTGCCATCCGCACCTCTCTGAGGGTGTCCTTTATGTTGTCATCGGTGAGGCGCGCCTGGCCGGAAATCTTGCGCAGACTGCCGGAAAGTCGGTCTTGGAGGTTATCAAACATGTTGCTCTTCCGTACCCCGGATAAATTGAGTGCACGAACCACAGAGCCGGCGTCGGCTCCTTGATTCCAGTTGCATAATCACGACATTATAACCAGACTATCGCCCTGAAACGACCAGCCCGGTCAAATCGGCTGAAACCAATGCCGATCCCCAGTCTGAACAGTGGTTAATAAGGAAGTCATGGGAACGCTGATTCTCGCGGTCACCTCTCTTTTTCTGTACAGCGTTGGTACTGCGCTGCAAGCCCTGCATTTCAGGGGCCGGGTTCAAAGTAATCTTGCCATTACCACTCTGATTGGCGTACTCGCCCTGACCAGTCATGGCCTTCTGATAGCCCAAACCGTTCACCATGATGGTGGCTTCGACTTCAGCTTTTTCAAAAGCTCAGTGCTGATATCCTGGCTTATCGTCTTCCTTCTGCTTGGGCTGAATCTGAAAAAGCCGGTTCAAAGCCTGTTCCTGGGCGTGTATCCGTTGGCCGGACTCACGATTATCCTTGCACTGGTCACCCATGGACCCTCAAGACTGGTATCAGACCAAAGCTACGGCATGCTGTCCCATATCGCATTATCAGTGACAGCCTACAGCCTCTTTACACTTGCGGCTATCCAGGCTGTACTCCTCTATTTCCAGAATCGCCAACTGAAGCATAATTACAACAGCTTGCTGGTACGCAACCTGCCGCCGCTACAAACCATGGAGTCGTTGCTGTTCGAGATGGTATGGGCCGGCGTTGTAATGCTCATTCTGGCGATTGTTACCGGCGCGCTTTTCATTGAGGATCTTTTCGCCCAGAACCTCGCCCACAAAACCCTGTTTTCAATACTCTCCCTGCTAGTCTTCGTGGCACTACTGATTGGTCGCTACACCAAGGGCTGGCGCGGCATCACGGCTAGCCGATGGACGCTGGCGGGCTGCGCATTGCTGATGCTGGCATTCTATGGCAGCAAATTTGTGCTGGAACTTATCTTCCAGCGAGGCGGCTGACTCCCTGAAACGCCCTTTACTCTCTTGACACGGGGCTCACCCACACCCTATTTTCGCTACTTGTCAGCAATATAAGGACACCTCTTTTGAACGAAACATCGCTTACCGCGCTGTTTATTCTCCTTGTCGGACTGATCGTGCTTTCCGGATTCTTCTCCAGTTCAGAAACGGGGATGATGTCTCTCAACCGGTATCGCCTCAAACATATGGCCAAGACCGGCCATAAAGGTGCCAAGCGGGCCCAGGGTTTGTTGCAGCGCACAGACCAGCTGATCGGCGTTATTCTCATCGGCAACAACTTCGTCAATATCTTCGCATCGTCGATTGCCACGGTTATTGCAATACGTGTCTGGGGCGACGCCGGCATAGCAATAGCTACGGTTCTGCTGACCATCGTGATCCTGATCTTTGCGGAAGTGACCCCCAAAACCCTGGCTGCACTGTTCCCGGAGAAGATTGCATTTCCCGCCAGCTACATACTAGGGCCGCTGCTGAAAATTCTTTACCCCATTGTCTGGGCAGTGAACCTGTTTACCGGCGGCATATTGAAGCTCCTTGGAGTTTCTGCGGCAGATGCTGCCAATGACCACCTCAGCCGAGAGGAGCTCAGAACCCTCGTCAATGAGGCCGGCGCGCTGATTCCCGCCAAACACAAAGATATGCTGGTCAGCATTCTCGATCTGGAAAAAGTGACTGTGAACGACATCATGGTGCCCCGGAACGAGGTGGTTGGCATCGATCTCGAGGACGACACCGACACGATCCTGCGCCAGTTACGGAGCAGTCAGCACACCCGACTGCCGGTTTACAAAGGTGACATAAACAATATCCAGGGCATCCTGCACCTTCGGAGCGCGTCCAAGCTGCTTCAGCAGGAGGAAATCAACAAGGCCATGATCATGCAGCTTTGCCAGGAACCCTACTTCGTCCCGGAAAGTACACCGCTGAATACCCAGCTGATCAATTTCCAGAAAGGCCGACGCAGGTTTGGTGTGGTGGTCGACGAGTATGGTGACGTTCTCGGCCTTGCGACGCTGGAAGACATACTGGAAGAGATTGTTGGCGACTTCACAACCGATTACGCGGCAACCAGCCCGGACATCATTCCCCAGGACGACGGCACCTTTATCATTGACGGCGCATCCGCCGTGCGCACCATCAACAAGACCCTGGGATGGAAACTTCCCACTGATGGCCCCAAAACCCTCAACGGCCTGATTACCGAAACCCTGGAAAATATCCCGGACACCAACGTCTGCCTGAAAGTGGGTGGGCACCGGGTGGAAGTGCTGCAGATTAAGGACAATGTCGTGAAAGCAGCTATTGTGCATCCGAAAAAGCGCAGAAAGCGCTCACTTTCGCTAACCTGAATAAACCCGCCCTTCCCCTGTCGCTATAGACTCTTTAGTTATAGTGGCGCCCTTTCTTGAAAGATCAAAATGTAATCACTGGCTTGACCACTATCAATCCCCCACCAACACTGAAGGGGCGTGCGACACAAAAACAAACACAAGGAATTCGTCCATGAGTCTGACTCACAGTTTTGGCCTGCTTACTCATCCGGATCAGGAATGGGAAGCGATACGCAAAGAATCCGAATCTGTTACGAGACTATATGCCGGCCACATTTTGCTGCTGGCTCTGATCCCAGCAGTAGCAGGGTTTTATGGAACCACTCAGGTTGGCTGGCAAATTGGCGATGGCCAGATAGTCCGACTTTCCACAGCCAGCGCGTTTCAGCTATCGGCGCTGTTCTATGTCGCCGTTCTTGCGGGCATTTTTGTATTGGGCAAGTTCATCGATTTTTTTGCCTCCACCTACGATGCGGTTGAGAGGATACCCAGGGGCGTCACCCTTGCAGCTTACACAGCTACGCCGATCTTCCTGATCGGCGTTATCGCTGCGTACCCTAATATCTGGGTCAATATGCTGGCAGGGCTCGTCGCTGCTGCCTATGCAGTCTACCTGCTCTACGAAGGACTCCCTATCCTGATGAAAATCCCGGAAGAGCGGGGATTCATGTTTGCATCTGCTGTACTTACGGTTGGCCTGGTGATGTTTGTTGCCTTGCTGGCCATCAGCGTGGTCATCTGGAGTATGGGTATAGGCCCTGTTTATGTAAACTGACCGCGATATCTCTGGCCAGTCAGCAACCTGTATGAGGGTGTCCTGAGGGGCACCCTGTGTTTTTTGAACTCGGTCCCACGTTAGCGTTTAGTCATGTTAACTTTAGCGAAAATGCGGTAAATTTAGCCGATAACGAGAATACAAGGATCTTGAGCTCGGTCATGTATCCGGTTGAGGCGTAAACAGGAGTCTGCCATGAACAAGCAGTCCGGCATACATTACCTCCGCGAGCATCGGGAAGCAGGAAGTAACAAACCGGTTCCTGCGGAGGTCACCCGCATACGGGACACCGTCGTCGCCGGGCTGGGTGACTTGCTGCAGGGCGCTTTCGACGCCGTCGACGATTCACTGTTCGAATTGGCCAACAACGCACGCAGCAATAACGAACAGAATCGGTATTTTGAAGCGATGCGTGAAATCCGCATAAAGCGAAAAGGTGTGGAGCGGCATTTCCAGAACACAGTCGCCCAGTACTTCGCGAACCCACCCCATACCGGCCCTCTACAGGAAGAAAATCTGAGCAAGCAGGCAAGCGCCGACAGCCTGTCTCTGGTTGGCAATGACGAACTGGAAGAGCAGGTTGCGCTCAACGCCATGATTACTAAAGCGAAAGCCCATTTTCAGGGTCCACTGCTCCAACTTCAGACCCGCTTCAGTCAGGTTTATCCCGAGGCCACCGACGAATCACCGGTTAACCCGATGGCGCCGGAACACCTTTGCAGCGCCTTTACTGAGGCAATACAGGCACTGGAAATTCAGATCCGGGAACGCCTGATTCTGCTCAAGCAATTTGACAGGTACGTTGTCTCCAACCTCGGGATGCTGCTGGACGAAGCAAACCGCATTCTGATTCAGGCCGGCATCATCCCGAATTTTCGTTATCACGGCAAAGCAGGACAGCAACCTGATGCTTCCAAGGCGCAAGACACCAGCAAAGAGGCATCCGGAGCCTCAGACGCAGCAACCCACACAGCGGCAGGAATGTCCGCTCCCAGCAGCGCCGTTTTTAACCAGATCAGGCAGATGCTGGCACTTCAAAGGGCCAATGCAGGGATTCCGCCTCGATCAGCCGACCCCAATGTTCGCGTCGTTGGCGATTCCGAGCTGGCCAGTCTGCTGAATTCGCTGCCTCTGGCTAGCGCCCGGCACGACCAAGGCGACCTGAGTTACGGGCAGCCCGTCAGTATCGATCTAAGAGAGCTGATGCAACAGTTGCTTGCCAAGGCAGATGCAGGGGATGGCCGAAAACCGGCGTTGAACGAGGTCGACGAAGACCTTATCAACCTGGTCTCCATGTTGTTCGAATTTATTCTTGATGATTACAACCTGTCTGCTCCGGTCCAGGTATTAATCAGCCGCCTTCAGATTCCGATACTCAAAGTGGTCATTCGGGACAAAAGCTTCTTTAGCCAGGCCACACACCCGGCCAGACGTTTGCTGAACTCCCTTGCCCGGGCAGGCATCGGGTGGAGTAGCAGCGACGAGAAAACTAAGGATAAGCTGTACAGCCAGATCCACAACATCGTTCAGAGGATTCTCAACGAATTTGATGGGAACATAGCGCTGTTCGAGACATTGAACCAGGAGTTTGAGCAGTTCCTGGAACGGGAAAACCGCAAAGCCTCGCTGGTTGAGCAGCGGACACGGGAATCGGAACGAGGCCGAATCAAGTCTCAGACAGCACAGCAAACCGTCGACAACTTGCTGAAAGAAAAAGTATCACGCTACAAACTGCCAGAATCGATCCATGACATTCTGATGAATGGCTGGAGTCGAGTGATGTTTCTTGCTTACCTCCGGGACGACGTTGAGCATCGCTGGAATGCGACGGTGAAGGTGGTTGATGATCTGATCTGGTGCCTGCATCCCCACCAGGAGGATGAGGAGAGAGACCAGTGGGTTCGGGTTGTCCCGGGCCTTTTGAAAGCTCTGAAATCAGGCCTGGAGGAAGTTTCCTACAATTCGTCCAGGCTGGACGAAATGATGGGTCACCTGAAACATGAACTGGCCGAAGCATTCAGAACCAATGCGGCCATAGAAGCACGGCAGGACTCGCCGCAAGAGGCTGAAGAAGAGGAGATCGCGACCGTTCATCAGACCGCGGTCGAAAGGCAACAGGAGCTGGAAGAAGCTGCAATTTCCGAGTATGTCGCCCAGATTGAGAGCGTTGAAATAGGTAACTGGGTAGAATTTCGCATGGTCAATGGCGCCAACTTCCGCTGCAAGCTTTCCGCCATTATCGAGGAAGCCGACTGCTTTGTTTTTGTGAATCGGATGGGGCTGAAGGTAATCGAGAAAACACGGATACAGCTGGCCCATGAAATGCGCCGTGGCCGCCTGACTCTGCTGGAGCAGGGCGCTCTGATCGACCGCGCCCTAGACGCTGTTGTCGGCACCCTGCGGAGCAAAACGGCCTGACATTAATGGTCGAAGAAGGCAGCGCCAGCAGCCTTCCGGCAAGGTACCGGATCGGCCTTGCGTTATCCCTGGCGCTACTGTTGCACACCCTTTTGCTCTCTGGCATTCCCTCGCCGGTCAGAGAGCAAAAGGAGCCCCATCGCGAAAGCCTGAAATTTGAACTGATTTATCCGGGGGACCACGAGACTTCTCACCCCAGCCCGGAATCCTCTGCAACCGATCGTCCGATAGCTCCCATTCCACGTTTCTCGGCGGAGCCTGTCGAACCGATAATAACCCGGCAGAAGCCTGCGCCCCCAGATGCATCCAAACAGATTCCCTCCGAGGCGCCTGCACCAAAGTCCGAAACATCGGAGAGCACCAGCAAATCAACCACCAGCAACAGCGCCCGCGCCTGGGAGGTTGCCCAGCCGGAAGTGAAAACCACTGACGCAACGATAACCCGCATAACCAAATTTCCAGCGGAGCAGGATCCATACACGGCAATCCTGGCAACACACCTGGCACGCCAGCTTGAACAAGTCAGGGTTCCGGCAATAAGGGAACTGTCCCGGACTGTGGCAATGGAGGTGGAATTGCAGCTGCTTGGTAACGGTGCCCTGACCCGGGCAAAGGTGCTCAAATCGACGGGAATTGAAGGTATCGATGAAGCCGCCTATCGGGCGGCTCTAGCGGCAAGTCCCTACCCCAGACCGCCCGAGGGCGGAAACAGCCAGAATCGTTTCGAGGTTGAACTGGTGTTTACCCCGAAACGGCTCTGACCAAGGACTGGTTTCAGGCTTCTGCCTGCTTTGCTGCCTCTTTGACCATCTTGGCCAGCTCACCACTCTCAGACATTTCCAGAATGATGTCACAACCGCCAACGAGCTCGCCGTTGATGTACAGCTGGGGATAGGTCGGCCAGCTGGAGTAGACCTTGAGGCCCTCTCGGAGCTCCTGGTTGTCCAGGATATTCACAAACGCAAAACGCTCGCCACAGGCCATCAGAGCCTGCACGGTTTTGGCGGAAAAGCCACACTGGGGCGCTTGGGGACTGCCCTTCATGTAGAGGATGATCGGGTTTTCGTCTAGCTGGCTTTTGATGGTTTCATTAATATCCATGAACATTCACCTCTGTTGGAACAGTCTTGCCACACGGCAATTTAATTAAAGCTATTGTACACGGGTGCTTGACCGCTCACCAAACACCGTGATTTGACCTCAGACAACGCCACTGGTTCCGGCCCGGTTGCAGCGTTGTCATACCTGCCCCGAAGGGCTAGACTTGATGCCCCGTTTTTACAGCCAACGTTCAGGCAATCCCGCCCGCCGCGGGGTTCGTTGAGATAAGGGCCATTTCATGGCGGCAAGACATTTTCTGACATTGAATGACATGACAACCAGTGAGCTGGAAAGCCTGGTTGATCATGCCACGGCTCTGCGCAAAGAATGGCGTCAGGGCAAGGTTCGCAACTCTCTCGAAAATCGTGTGCTTGCGATGATTTTCGAAAAGTCATCAACGCGAACCCGGGTTTCCTTTGAAGCCGGCATGGCTCAGCTTGGCGGTTCCGCATTGTTCCTGTCGCCACGGGATACCCAGCTTGGCCGGGGCGAACCCATTGAAGACTCCGCCATCGTTATTTCGAGCATGGTGGATGCGGTGATGATACGCACCTTTGCGCATGAAACTGTCGAGTGTTTCGCCGCTGCTTCCCGGGTGCCCGTTATCAATGCCCTGACGGATGAGTTCCACCCCTGCCAGTTGCTTGCCGATATGCAGACTTACCGAGAGCATCGGGGCAGCATTCGCGGCGCCACCGTGACCTGGATCGGCGATGGCAACAACATGTGCCATTCCTACATCAACGCGGCGGCCCAGTTTGATTTCCACCTGAATATTGCCTGCCCCGAAGGCTACGAGCCCGCCGAATCCCTGATCAAGGCACACAGCGATCGGATAACCCTGTTTCGAGAACCGACGGAGGCCGCGCGCAATGCCAACCTGTTGGTAACCGATGTCTGGGCCTCCATGGGCCAGGAGGACGAACAAAAAGCCCGTGAGCAAGCCTTCAGTGGCTACCAGATCAACTCGAAACTGCTGGCCGTGGCGGATAAAGACGCCTTGTTCATGCATTGCCTCCCGGCACACCGGGGCGAAGAGATTTCCGCAGACATGATGGAACATCCCGCCTCGGTGGTGTGGGACGAGGCTGAAAACCGCCTGCACGCCCAGAAGGCCCTGCTTGAGTTTCTCATCCTGAACCACCTGGACTGACCCCCATGAGTACGACCGCGCAATCTTCTGCAGACTGGCTGCTTGAGGTCAACAACCTGTCTTGTGGCTACGGCGGGGATTCCGTGGTCAAGGATGTCAGCTTCGCCCTGAGCCACGGGGACATCGGCTGCCTACTGGGTCCCAGCGGCTGCGGTAAAAGCACCATTTTGCGGGCCCTCGCCGGCTTTCTACCGCTGACGGGTGGTGAAATCTGCCTCCAGTCTCAGGCCATCAGCCTGCCCGGCCGCACCCTTCCGCCCGAGAAGCGTCGGATCGGCATGGTATTCCAGGACTATGCCCTGTTTCCGCACCTGACAATTGCCGATAACGTTGGCTTTGGCCTGCGCACTCTGGGCAAGGCGGAAAAACGACAGAAGATCATGGAGCTGCTCAATGTCGTTCACCTCCAGGACCTGGCCGAGAACTACCCCCATGAACTGTCCGGCGGCCAGCAGCAACGAGTTGCCCTGGCTCGCGCGCTGGCACCCGAACCGACCCTGATCCTGCTGGACGAGCCATTTTCCAATCTGGATGCGGACTTGCGCCGACGCCTGAGCCTGGACGTTCGTGAAATTCTCAAGACACTGGGGATCAGCGCTATCCTGGTGACCCACGATCAACAGGAAGCCTTCGCCATGTGCGACCAGGTTGCGGTGTTGCGGGACGGCATGATCCAGCAGTGGGACGTGCCTTACAACCTCTATCATGAGCCGGCAAACCGCTTCGTGGCCAGCTTCGTCGGCCAAGGAGGATTCATCCCAGGTACGGCACTGGGGCCGGACACTATTGAATCGGAACTCGGCATTATTCACGGCAACCGGGCCTACAAGTGGTCCTCGGGCACTCTCGTAGACGTACTGATCCGGCCGGATGACATTGTCCACGATCCAGACTCGAATCTTCGACCTAAGGTCATTGAGAAAACCTTCGCAGGCACCTCAACGCTCTACCGTTTCCGCTGTTCGGAAGACACCGAATTTGAGGCGCTGTTCCGAAGCCACCTGGACTTTCATCTGGGCGAGCATGTGCCGGTGCGCGTGGAGGCGGATCACCTGATCGCTTTTGAGCGCACCGCCTGAACCACGATCAGTTGTTACAGACCCGCTCCACGGCATCAATCCAACCGGCATAGAGGGATTCTCGCAGGGCTGACCGCATGCCGGGATGGAACTGCCGCTCACATTCCCAAAGACCGGATATCTGCTCAAGACTCTCAAACACGCCCGTCTGCAGTCCGGCGAGGTAGGCGACCCCAAGTGCCGTTGTTTCCGTTACCCGTGGCCGATCAACGGTGACATTCAAAATGTCCGCCAGGAACTGCATCACCCAGTCATTCACCACCATACCGCCATCTACTCGCAGGGATTCAAGCCGGGCGCCATCATTCTGGATAGCGCGAACCAGGTCTTTCGTTTGGTAACACACCGATTGCAAACCCGCCGTGACTATCTCGCCAATCCCCGTATCCCGAGTCAGGCCCATGATTGCCCCTCGGGCATGGGGGTCCCAGTGCGGCGCGCCCAGACCGGTGAATGCCGGCACCAGATAAACCGGGTTCTCCACACCAACGACCTCTGCGTGGGCTGCGGACTCATTGGCATGTGCAATCAGCTTCAGCCCGTCCCTCAGCCACTGCATGGCAGCACCGGCGACAAAAATGCTGCCCTCCACTGCGTAACAGGGCTTGCCATTGAGGCGGTAGGCCATAGTTGTCAGCAAACGGTTCTCAGACCGAACGGCCTGATCCCCCGTATTGAGCATCAGAAAGCACCCGGTGCCATAGGTGCTCTTGGCCATGCCTGGTTTGAAACAGGCCTGCCCCACCAGAGCAGCGTGTTGATCGCCGGCAATACCCGCAATCATGACCGGGCCTCCCAGCCAATGTGATTCCGACGTGCCATAGTCCGCGGCACTGTCCAGCACATCCGGCAGCAGGGCTCGGGGCACACGGAACAGGGCCAGAAGTTCGTCGTCCCAGTCCTGCTCGTGAATGTTGAAAAGCGCTGTGCGCGAGGCATTGGTGGCGTCGGTGTAATGCGACTTTCCGCCAGTAAGATTCCAGAGCAACCAACTGTCCACTGTGCCGAACGCCAGGTCGCCGGATTCTGCCCGCGCACGGGCACCCTCCACATTGTCCAGTATCCAGGCGATCTTGGTCGCGGAGAAATAGGGGTCGATTAGCAGCCCCGTCCGCTCGACAATGCTATCTTCGTGCCCGTCTGCCTTGAGTTTGGTACACCAGGAGGCCGTCCGCCGGTCCTGCCAGACAATGGCATGATGTATGGGCTTGCCGGTGGCCCGTTCCCAGACCACTGTGGTTTCGCGCTGATTGGTGATGCCGATGCCGGCCAGGTCACCGGCCTCAATACCAGCCTTGTCCAGGACACCCCGGCACACCGCCAGAGTACTGTCCCAGATTTCCAGGGCATCATGCTCAACCCAACCGTCCCTTGGGAAATACTGATGGAACTCCAGTTGCTCAGTAGCAAGGCTGTTGCCCGTCTGGTCGAAAACGATGGCTCGGGAGCTGGTTGTGCCCTGGTCAATGGCGAGCAGATAGCGGGTCATGAACGGCCTCCTGTTGTTTATTTGATTCTAACAGCAGAGCAGCCGGGAAAGCGTGACTAATCCGGAATTTGGCGGCAGACAAAAAAAAGGGCCGGAAAACCGGCCCTCAAATGACGAATGAAACAAGGAAAGTTCGTAAGAACTACAACCTCAAAAGTCATCCCTTACGCTTATTATTATTGACGCGGACACAGGAAACTTCAGTAGCGCTTGTGTAGCAGCTTTGTTACATCAGGTGAGTCAGCGAGGACTGGTTCACACAATTGAATCCAGTGGTTTCTTTCTGGGCCAGACCAGGCTGAACCTGGCGCCGCCGAGGTTGTCACTTCTGCTGACGAAGGCCTGGCCGCCATGCCAATACAGAATCCGTCGGACGATGGACAAACCCAGTCCGTAACCTCCGGAGGTGCGGGTACGGCTGTCGTCGAGACGGGCAAAGGCCGTGAACACCTTTTCCCAATCCCCCTCTGGAATTCCGGGGCCATCATCCTCGACATCAATCCGGCAGTTATCCTCGTCAAAATGACAGCTCACGACGACCTTACCAGCCGCGTAGCGACCTGCATTACCAACCAGATTCTGAATAGCCCGGTGCAGATAGCGGGGTTCAACATCCGACAGTGCCCAACGTTCGGACATCTCATCAATATTGCCCTGAATACTCAGCTCCGGTCGTACCAGTTGTTGCTCCGAAACCACCTGCCGGACAATGTCGGTTACCGAGGTTTCCTGAAGAGAGAAGACCGGGCCACCCTGCTCCAGCCTGGCATAGGTAAGAATCTCGTCAATCAGCTCATCCAGCTCCTGAATATCGCCGTCGATGCCGTCCAGCTGTTTTTGCAAGGAAGCCTGATCCTGGCAATCTTCGATCATCTGCACACCAAACCGGATTCGAGCCACCGGGGTGCGCAATTCGTGGGATACCGCATGAATCATTTCCCGCTGCACCTGTACCAGCCGCTGGATATGTTCCGCCATGCCATTAAAGGAAGAGGCCAGTCTGGAAACCAGGGTCCCTTCGCCCGCCTGAACCCTCGCTCCCATTTCACCGCGAGCTATGCGAACCGCCACCGACTCGACGGTTCTGAGATTGTTATCCACTTCCCGTAGCGCCAGGAACAGGGCGGCCGCAAGCACTCCACCCATCACCATAACCAACAGCAGAACAACGGGCCAAGACCAGGCATTGAAAGGAGCTGGTATATCAATCCGGAACAGCTCACCGTCCGACAGTTGAATAATGACTCGGCCACAACCATCAGAGCCTTCTGTGTAGAATGCCAGGCCACGCTCGGCAACCTGGTCCAGAACATCCGAACCCGGCAAAAGGGTCGAGTCATCCAGAGCACGAACCTCAACATCGAGAGCCTGCGCCATTTGAGCAGCAACATCGGGACGATTCTCGGGCGATGCTGAGTCAAGATGCCAACGGAAGAACAGCCCGGTGGTTTCAGCCACACCGCGGTAGGGGTCGGTCAGGCGCAGTTGCAAAATCTGCCCGGAGAGACCCATGATGAGAACCCGATATCCGGCACCACTCTCAATTCCGACCACCTGGCCGTAACCCAGCCTCTCAAGCGCAACCTGAGAAATTTCGAACTCCGAAGCGGGCCCGACACGCAGATCAACGGTTGATCTCAGCCAATGATATTGCTGCGCCGGCGCCGGCGCTGCTGCCAGCCACCGCATCACAGGCTCAGGAAAACGCTCATGCCAGAACTGGGAACGAACTGAATTGATGCCGGTAAACAGGAGAACACACAAAAGAACAACCAGCGCAGTGAGGCCGGCAAGACGGGCATAGAGTTTGAATAAGAACTTCAGGGGCATAGTACCAACCCTGGCTTGGACCACCGGTGAGCAGGGGGTTTGCACACCGGTTCCCGAGACCGAATCGTCAGGCTTCCTTTACGAACAGATAGCCTTTACTGCGAACGGTCTTGATGCGCCGCGGATGGATAGGGTCATCGCCGATTTTGGGGCGAATCCGAGACACCCTCACGTCGATGGAGCGGTCCTGGCCGTCATACTCGATGCCGCGCAGTGCCGTAAAGATTTCTTCCCGGCTCAACACCCGGCCCGCATTGCTGGCCAGCAGCCAGAGCAGGTCGAATTCAGCGCTGGTCAGATCGATACTCTCTTCATTCAACCAGGCTTCCCGCATGGAGCGGTCGACAACCAGATCATTGAATTGAAGACGCACCGGCTCTTCACCGCTCGATTCATCAGCCGACCCCTGCCCAGTTTCGGTTACCCGTCTCAGCATGGCGCGGATACGGGCAAGTAAAACCCTCGGCTTAACTGGCTTGCCGATGTAATCGTCTGCACCCATCTCCAGACCAAGAACCTGATCCAGGTCATCCGTGCGGGCTGTCAGCATGATGATAGGGCCGGAATAGAAGGGACGCACCCGGCGGCAGATGGACAGGCCATCTTCCCCCGGCAACATCAGATCCAGCACCACCAGGTCGGGCTGTTCGTTGCGGATCCGCTCCACCGCTGGACCACCATGAGTTTCCAGGGAGACGGTCAACCCATTGCTTTCAAGATACTCACGGGTTAACTCAGCCAACCGCTCGTCGTCCTCGACAATCAGAATTCGCCAACTTTCGTTTGTCTGTTCCACGCCATCCATCTCTGGTTTTGTTATTCCGGTTTCAGGTCATTCTGTGTACCTGACAATACAGGCAACCTGCTGTAACAGCAATTATACATGCTATTCAGAAATATACATGGAACCGCGGCTTCGTTACAGCCCGTCACACAGCTCGCGGCGAAGTCGGTTTGCCCTGCAATGTCATAGACACGTCACCTCGTGGTCACTGATGTGTCACACCGACTTCATAGGCTTGTCGGGAAATGGAAACAAAAGAGACCATGCCATGACCACACAGACCGCGAAAGCCCGTCGCAGTGCACGTCAGCTGAAAACCGACATGACCCGGTGCCCGAAACTGGTGGGCGCAGCGCAGCGCCTACGATACCGGGTGTTCTCGGAAGAGTACGGAAGTGACCTGGGTGCGGAAACAACGGGAATCGATGCCGACGCGTTCGATGCCGTGTGTGACCACCTCATTGTGACGGACCTGGATTCCGGCGAACTGGTGGCAACTACCCGGATCCTGCACCAGGCAAATACCCGGGCCGTTGGCGGCTTTTACTCAGCGGGCGAGTTCGACCTGAGCACCCTGGAAAAACTGCCGGGGACCCTCGCCGAACTGGGACGCACCTGTGTCCATCCGGACTATCGTAATGGCGCAACTATCGGCCTGCTCTGGTCTGCGGTCGCTGAATACATGGTTGAACGGGGCGTGAACTATATTATTGGCTGCGCCAGCATCGGTATGTCCGACGGCGGCCTGAGAGCCTGGCGCATTGCCCGCCATCTCCAGAAAGAATATCTGGCTGATCCGGCGTTTTGGGTCAAACCGCTCCGGGAGCTGCCGCATCTGACCCATACCCGGGACAACGACCGCCCGGTTGACGTACCCGCACTTATTCGCGCCTACATGCGCCTGGGTGCGAGAGTCTGCGGTGAACCATGCTGGGATCCGGAATTCCGTTGCGCGGACCTTCTGGTTGTGCTGGAAGTCAGCAAGCTGGCCGGCCGCTATAGCCGGCACTTCATGCGCACGGCATCCTGAACCCGTAAATCAGAGGAGGTTGAGGGATGGGCTGGTTCCGACTGGGTGTTCGCCTCACCGGTTTTGTTGCTTTTCTGGCAGCGACCACGATGTTGGCTGCGGGATTGCGGCTCACTGAACTGGCCACCGGGAAACCCATCGACCGGACGCCCTGGGCAGGATTCTGCTTCCGGTGGGCCTGCCGCTGCCTGGGACTGGACATACACCAGCACGGCAGTCCCTCAGATAGCACCGTTCTGTTTGTCAGCAATCACATCAGCTGGCTGGACATTCCAATTCTGGGAAGCCTGGCACAGGTCCGGTTCCTATCCAAAGCGGAGGTCGGTCAGTGGCCGTTGATTGGCTGGCTCGCCAGACAGGCGGGCACGCTTTTTATCAGGCGCGGTGGTGGTCAGGCCAGGCGGGTCCGCAGCCAGATCATGGAAAACCTGGGGGCGGGAGAGTCCGTTCTGGTTTTCCCGGAGGGCACAACCAGTGCCGGATTGACCGTACTTCCTTTCCACGGACTGCTACTGAAGGCTGGCCCGGACAGCAATACTCCGGTTCAGCCGGTCACCATCAGCTACCGGCGCGCAGGGCGGCCAGACCATCTGGCCCCGTTCATTGGTGACGATGAGTTTCACACCCACCTGCTGAGAATGCTCCAACAGCCATCGGCAAGGGTCGACGTGATTTTCCATACGTCCGTGGATCCAGCGGTTGAAACCGGAACCGGCGACCTTAGCCGCCGGCTCCGTGAGCTGATACTGGATGGACTCGCCCGCACCCACAGGGGCGAGCTGGATCAGGGCGATGACTGCCCGATCAGAACAGCGGGCGACCCTGAGCGACCTCGTCTTCCGTCGCTTCACGGCGGCCGACAATCTCCAGGTCAAAGTACAGTGTAAAACCCGCCAACGGGTGGTTGGCATCAACCCGGACCAGGTTGCCATCAATACCGACGACCTGCACGATTTGCGCCTCATCCCCGGTGTTGGTCTGAAATTTCATGCCAACCTGCAGGTTTTCAATCCCTTCAAACAGTGAGCGCGGTACCTTGCGCACCAGCTCCGGCTTGTGCTCGCCATAGGCCATCGCCGGCGGTACGGTCACTTCAAGGCAGTCACCCACATTGCGGTCCTTCACGGCTTGCTGGATACCCTCAATAATCTCAGGGCTGCCATAGACAAAATGCAGAGGCTCGCTGCCTTCAGAAGTATCAACCAGTTCGCCAATCTTGTTCTTCAGCACATAGTGGATAGTAAAAACGTCGGGTCTTGCTTGTGAAGCTGTCATCAGGTTTACGAGTTTCCTGTATCCGGTGGTGATTCGAGCTGTTGCAGACCATGAACAACCAGTTGCTGATCCAGCCTTTCCCGCAACCCGGAAGGGCTAGATAGCCCCATGCGCTCAAGCAGAGCCGCATAACGGCCTTCGTCATCCCGGGCCCGGAGGGCCTGCCACAGGGTTGCCACTTTACCACGGCGAGTAGCCGTTGCGGCCTTTAGCCCCTTAAGGGCTTTCCCTAACGTTAGCTCTTCATCAGTAAAATCCCGACCAAACGGGAATGGGGGGAACAGGCCAGGGTCACCGGTCACCGACACAGCACGACGGATCGCCTCCGGGGTGTTGTTGCACCAGGAGTCCGGCAATTTGAAGGCGGGATCCACCTTGCCGACCTTCTGGGCCTTGCTGAGAAGGTCCTGCTGGAACCGGGAATCGGCAATGCGTATCAGCCTCAGGAACACCTGCTCATCGGACTGCCCTCTCAGATCCGCAATACCGTACTCGGTAATCACGATATCCCGGAGATGGCGCGGAATGGTGCAGTGGCCATAGCTGAATACAATATTCGACAATACCTTGCCGTGGGACTGCCGGGTGCTGCGCAGAGTCAGGATGGAGCGGGCGCCAGGTAGCTCGTGAGCCATGGCTACGAAGTTGTATTGGCCGCCCACACCACTGACAACGCGGCCGTCTTCCAGACCATCCGAAACGCCCGCGCCATTCAGGGTGTACATCATCGCCGAATTGATAAACCGGCCATGAACCCGTTGCGCCACCTTCAGCTTCTGATCGCCAAACTGGTGATCATAGAGGTGATTGATGTAATTCACGCTGGTCATGCAGATTCTGCCACGCTGCTCGTCCGACAGTTCCCTGAGGGACTGGTAGAACCTTTCCGGGCCCACATAAAAGCCACCATGCATGGCTATGCCACCGGCGAGCCGGTCTCCCAGCACAAGCGTTTCGATGGCGTCCCGTGCTTCGGGATTGTCCAGATCGCCCTCAACGGACTGATCGCCGGCGCGCAGCCGGCCACCCTTGAATTCCACGGTTTCCCTGAAAATTCCGTAACGGACCAGCCAGCGCACATCCCGGGCCCGCAACGGGCTGTCGATCAGCTTCTCCCGGCGTAACACATCCAGCGTGGCCAGGGATACCTGCTCGCTTATTTCCCCTTTATTGATCAGGGACTGAAGGCCAGCATGGTCATACACTTCGCGACTCAGAATGCCTTGCTCCATCAGATAGAGAAAGCCATCAACCATCATCTCGCTGCAGCCATACAGCCCCTGCTCAAACGGACCGGTACCGCCGGCTTCGCTAACCAGAGGGAAATGCTCATCAACCCGGAGGTGATCAAACACAGCTCGCCAGGCATCGTTGTGCTTGTGCCTCAGAATGGCACTGTGTACCAGGGCAGCACCGAGCGAACCGATGCCGACCTGAAGCGTGCCACCGTCTTTCAGCAGGGCACTGGCATAAAACCCGATCAGATGATCTTCCGAGCTCACTGACATCTGGGGCGCGGAAAACAGCGGGTGATCGCTGGAGGGCTGATCAAGCACTATGTCAAAACGATCTGCCCCGATGGCGGCATCGTGCCCGAACCAAGGCAGGTTATGGTTCATCTCTGCGACCAGCGCCACGGGCGTACCGGCTTCTTCCCGCTCCCGAAGCCGTGGGATCAGATCCAGCGTCAGGTCCGGATTACAGCTCAGACTGACCTGTCCGGGTTGGTCGTGAGCTTCGCCCGGCGCCACCATCTGTGCGACCACATTGACACCTACAGCCATCAGGTCGCGGACAGCATGGGTGTAGTTGGTGCAAACATAATGGCGTTGCTGGGAGCGATTATTGAGGTAACTCCCGGCTTTGAAGAAAAACTCAGAGACCTGGACATTGACTGGCAGACGATTTGACGTTACGTCCCGAGCATAGGCCAGTTCCGGAACAGCGCCGTACAGACGCTCCACGAATGGCCCGAGGAAGCGCTGCTCCAGCGCCGAACCGCCTTTCGGCGCCAGCAACGACAACGCTGTAACGATATGCAAACGGATTTCGGGATCATCCTTGGCTCGCTGGTAGAGTGCGTTAACAAACCGGACAGGCTTCCCCAGCCCCAGAGGTAACCCCAGCGTGATGTTCTTGCCAACCCGGCGAACTACCTCATCAATACAGGCGTTCACATCGTTCGATACCTGCCCTCTTTCCACTGCCATCACCAAGCTCCTTATTGGCCAAAACCCGACGTCACCAGAGCGATGATCACACGAGCCTCCAGCACAGACAATGCGCCAGATCATGATTCAGGGGTTTGCAGCAGGTAGTAGTGGTGGAAGACGGGCGCGGAAGCCCCAACTACGAAGGATTCAAGGCAGGAGAGAGAAAGTGTTCAGAAGTTCCATTTCAGGTTCAGGCAGGCGCCCTCGTTCAGTAACGCAATACCATGGTCGGCCACGGCCGGATCAGACGCATAATGCTTGCCGGAACTTTTGGAGCGGGTCAGAGTGAGGCTCAGCAGCCGTGAGCCAATTTCCGTAAAGGCTTCGGAGCTGTCGTTATCAAAATCGCCGGACATCCGCTCCTGCAGCTCATAAATTTCTTCAGTGGTCGGGGCGTTTTCGACTGCCTCAAACACACGCCCGGAAGCTTCGGCGCGAACGACAAAAGCGACGAGATTGAGAGCTAGTAATGCGACAAAGATGCGAATAATCATGACACTGACTGAGACCTTTTTTCCGGGACGGGAGTCTACGGATACCTATGGCTAAAGTCTAATGGTTCAGCGCCAGAAAGATGTGAATTTGCACACAAACACGCCATCTTTTTGTCACCAGATCAGCACGTTTTTGTCAAAAAATAATCCCCGATATTTCAAACTGTAACTGCAGCCCCGCCCGGCCAAGTCGACGAACAGGGCTGCAGCCAGTCAGCCAGAAGTATCTCAGGGACAGGGATAGGTGAACTCCTGGTGGATAGCCTCAATGGCCTCCAGTACTGCGGGGCTCAGGGAGACCTGCGCGGATCCAATGTTCTCCCGTAACTGCTCCATGGACGTCGCACCGATGATATTGCTGGTTACAAAGCTGCGGCTGTTGACATAAGCCAGCGCCATCTGGACCGGAGACAATCCATTTTCCCGGGCCAGCTCAACGTACGCCCGGGTGGCATCCATGCCACGGCCACTTGTGTAACGGCTGAAACGCTCGTACAAGGTCATTCTGGCCTTTTCCGGCCACTTGCCGCCCAGATATTTGCCAGACAACATGCCGAACGCCAGCGGCGAATAGGCCAGCAAACCAGCCTGCTCCCGGTGGGCAATTTCCGCCATACCCACCTCGAATGAGCGATTCAGGAGGTTATAGGGGTTCTGGATACTGGCCACGCGGGGCCAGCCCTTCTCAGCGGCCAGACGAAGATACTCCATGGTGCCCCACGGCGTTTCATTGGACAGCCCGATGTGCCGGACCTTACCCGACTGCACCAGTTCATCCAGCGCCTCGAGTGTTTCCTCGATGGGCGTAAAGGACTCTTCCGGGTTGTGCTCATAACCGAGCTTGCCGAAAAAGTTCGTGCTGCGATCCGGCCAGTGCACCTGGTAAAGATCGATGTAATCGGTCTGCAAGCGTTTCAGACTAGCGTCGCAAGCTTCCAGAATGTGGTCGCGGGTCAGACGCGGACCATTGCGCAGGTACTTCAGACCATTGCCTGGGCCCGCCACTTTGGAAGCAATCACCAGGTCGTCGCGTTTGCCCCTGCTGGCAAGCCAGTTACCCAGGTAGGTTTCGGTCAGCCCCTGAGTTTCCGCCCGTGGCGGCACCGGGTACATCTCAGCGGCATCAATAAAGTTAATGCCCTCGTTTACCGCGTAATCCAGTTGCTCAAACGCTTCCTTTTCGCTGTTCTGTTCGCCCCAGGTCATGGTGCCCAGGCAAATCAGGGTAACGTCGATATCCGTCTTTCCAAGTTTTCGTGTTTGCATATCGTCTCCGAATCAATGTGGTTAACGGGTAAAGGGAATGTCACGGGAGTGTCACCCAACTGTCACAACAGATTTTCATAGTAGAGGTAAGTCAGAGGAAGCACAGGAAAGACAGTGACCGAGACCGTGCAGGCCACCCGGCGCCAACAACACATTACCATTGTTTCGGAGACTTTTCCGCCGGAAATCAATGGCGTGGCAAATACCCTCAGACACCTTTGCCAGGGGCTGATGCAGCGTGGGCACCGGGTAACCGTTATACGGCCGCGACAGCAACATGAGAGCAAAGGCCATTTCGCCAGCGCTGGCGAGGCCCTGTTTACCAGCGAGCATGTGGTGACCGGATGCCCCCTGCCCGGCTACGCCGACCTGCGCTTCGGGCTCGTGCGCGGCAGCCGCCTGAAAAAACTCTGGACGGCCGATCGTCCCGACGCCGTTTACGTGGCAACCCAGGGCCCGCTGGGCGTTGCCGCCACATCTGCGGCACAGAAACTGGGCATCCCTGTGAGTTCCGGGTTCCATACCAATTTCCACACTTACAGCCGTTACTACGGTGTTGGCATGCTTGAACGGCTGCTGTGCCTCTACGGCCGCTGGTTCCACAATCGTACTGCCATCACCCTGGTACCAACCCGGAGAATGCTACAGAAAACCGGCGCCATGGGCATTCCGGCAACGGGACTTTGGAGCCGGGGCGTCGACTGCCACCGCTTCACCCCCCATAAAAGGGACAACGCCCTGCGGGAAGCCTGGGGGCTGCATGGCAACGACCGGGCTGTCCTCTATGTGGGGCGGCTGGCACCGGAGAAAAACCTTCGCATGGCCGTTGCGTGCTTCGAGCGCATCCGCGGGCTTCACCCCCAGGCAAAATTTGTACTGGTGGGCGACGGCCCCCTGCGGCAGCAACTGGCCGAGCGACACCCGGATTACATTTTTTGTGGCACCCGGCGGGACAACGACCTTGCCAGACACTTCGCCTCCGGCGACCTGCTCCTGTTCCCAAGCAAAACCGACACCTTCGGTAACGTGGTTCTTGAAGCTATGGCCAGCGGTCTTGGCGTGGTTGCGTTTGATGATGCAGCTGCCGCTGAACACATTCGGCACAAAGAAAATGGCATGAAGGCACCTCTGGATCAGGACGAAGCCTACGTTGACGGCGCACTCCGCCTGGCTGACCAGCCGACACTGCTTAGCCGGGTCCGGGCCCAGGCACGGCTCGACGCCCTGGAGCTGTGCTGGAGCTCGCAAATCGAACAGTTCGAACAACTGGTTTTCAACCAAACCGCACAGGCCGGATACCATGGCATCAACAAGCAAAGCGTCTCGCTTCTTTGAACTGGCAGACCAGCGGGAAGTCGCCTTCTGCCAGTCTATCAACCGCGCTGTTCGTTTCCGGCCAGCCCTTGATTACTTCCGGCTGGTCAGCAGACTCGGAGACGGCTGGTTCTGGTACGTCCTGATCCTGTCCATCCCCTTTCTACATCCGGAATCGGGCCCGGGTCTGGCCCTCCTCATGGCGCTGACCGGTCTCACCTGTACCATCGGCTACAAGCTGCTGAAGCGCTGGCTTATCCGGGAACGCCCCTTTATATCCTTTCCGGCCATCAACTGCGGCACACCACCCCTGGACCGCTACAGTTTTCCCTCCGGCCATACACTTCACGCTGCCTGCTTTCAGGTTATGCTCACCGTAGCCGAACCGGCGCTGGCGCTGATCGTGCTTCCATTCACCCTCAGTGTCGCCGCATCGCGGGTGGTTCTGGGGCTGCATTACCCCAGCGACGTCGCCGCGGGCGCCCTGATTGGGGGACTGATGGGTTACGTGGCCATGAGCTGTCTTCACTCAGATTTCGTCAGGTTAGTTGCAGTATCTGTCTGAACACTAATCGAACAGACGCAACTGGGTAACAGGGGCGTCATCATTGCGAAAACGCACACCCAAACCCAACAGCCGCACCGGTCGCTCCCGGTTGGTCACCAGTTCTGCAAGCAGCGGCAGATAATCTTCCAAAGCGGGCTCTTTGATTTGCTCCCGAACCCGCTCCAGAGTATGAGTTGAAAAATCACTGTAGCGGATCTTGATGAAGAGCTTGTGGATCGGTTTCCGACGGGCCTTGCGCGACAATCGAAAGTTGAGGTCGGCTACCAGAGAGGCCATGACGGTCTCGCAGGCGGCCATGTCCGGCAAATCCTGAGAAAAGGTTCGTTCGACACTGACCGACTTGGCAATCCGCGACACCACTACGACCCGCTCATCCCGGCCGTGGGCCATCTCGTGAAGACGATAACCCTGCTTGCCGAACCGTTCAATCAGTACATCGGCCCCAAGCGCCTGCATATCACCGCAGGTCTTGACCCCGAGCGCGTGCAGTTTCGACGCAGTCACCTGCCCTACCCCGAACAGCTTCTCAACCGGCAATCCCTGCACGAATTCCTCAACGTCCTCCGGGCGAATCACAAACAGCCCGTCCGGCTTCTTCCAGTCGCTGGCGATCTTGGCGAGGAACTTGTTGGGCGCAACGCCAGCGGAAATGGTGATGCCCACTTCCCGGAGCACCCGCTCCCGAAGGTAGCGAGCCATCAGGGTGGCACTGCCTTTGTGATCCGACACATCAGAGACATCAATAAAGGCTTCATCAAGGGAAAGAGGTTCCACCAGATCTGTCAGTTCCCGCAGGATGGCCATCACCTGCTGTGACACCGCCCGGTACCGTCCCATGTCCGTCGGTACCGTCACCAGCCCGGGACACAGCCGCCGCGCCTCGCTACCCGGCATCGCCGAACGCACACCATACGCGCGGGCCTTGTAGTTGCAGGTGGTTACCACGCCCCGTCCGCCATCGCCCCCCACTGCCAGCGGCACATCCCGGAGGCTGGGATCGTCCCGCATCTCCACGGCCGCGTAGAAGCAGTCACAATCCACATGGATGATCTTGCGTTGTGGCATAATCAGGGGGCTCGCGTCGACTTTCTGTACATTTATACAGCCTTGTATCTTAAGCTAACATGCAGAGAATGTCAGGAACCCTAACAACCGGCGCACCAACCATTGCGAGGCCAACATGAGCAACCCGATTCCTGAAGCAGAACGCACCGAAATAGAAGCCGCAGCGTTCCGTCGCCTGATCAAACACCTGCGTGATAACACCGATGCGCAAAACATCGACCTGATGAACCTGGCGGGTTTCTGCCGTAACTGCCTGTCCAAATGGTATCGAGCAGAGGCGGATGAGCGAGGTTACGAGATTTCTGACCCGCAAGCGCGGGAAGAGATTTATGGCATGCCCTATGAGGACTGGAAGGCCCTTTATCAGAAAGGCCCCAAGCAGGATCATAAATGATGAGCGTCAATGATGCCGTGAGGATCCATCTGGCATCCCTGGACGCTGGCCATGCCAGCTTCAAAGACTCCCTGGCCCTGATCGAACAGCACTTTGAGTACCAGCCCTGTAGCTTCCGGAACGGCCCAATGGTGAACGCGGAAGATGAGAACGCAGGGTCCTGCCGGATCTTTGGCCTTGGCCAGTACTGCAATTTGAGTGAAGTCGACACACTCAAACTGTTTGCCGAACACTATCAGCAGGTTCTGGACGACCCGACCGGCGAGAGCCATGGCAATATCCGCCAGTTTATCAGCACGGGTTGGTCAGGCATCCGATTCGAAGGCGTACCACTCCGGCAGCGCCCGAACCCAACCGACAACATGACCAGGGAAGAGACTCCTTCATGAGCGATACCGCCACCTCCGGGGTAAAACAGGGTTTTCAGCTAAAAAGCGCCAGCGTATCCATGACCGCCCTGGAGCTCTATTATTTTGATGACAGTGAGTTCGAGGAAGTCCTACGGGACAAGATCAGCCAAGCACCGGGGTTCTTTAAGGACACGCCACTGATCATCAGCCTGGAAAAGTACCAGGGGCTGGACAGTGAACTCGACTTCTTCAAGATTATTGGCACCTGCCGGCGTAATCACATCCACGTGATCGGCGTCCGGGGTGGCAATGAAGACCAGCGCCGCTTGGCCCGCGGCGCGGCCCTGGCACTCCTGCCCGGCAGCGGCCAGCGGGACCGGACCCACGAAACCGATCAGGCCGCTGCTCCTGAAACGGAGGCAGCGGTAGCCCAGGCTCCCTCAGCTGGCGCCGGTGCCCCACCCCCTGCCCGCATCATCACTCAGCCCGTTCGCTCCGGCCAGCAAATCCACGCCCCGGAAGGCGACCTGGTGATTCTGGCACCGGTCCAGGCCGGTGCCGAAGTACTTGCGGCAGGTAACATTCACGTATATGGCCCCTTGAGGGGGCGGGCACTGGCAGGCATCCACGGGGCGGAGTCCGCACGGATATTCTGCCAATCCCTGGAAGCAGAGCTTGTGTCCATTGCCGGACACTATAAAATCTCTGAAGATCTTCAGGACAATGGCTGGAAAAGCGCTGTGCAGATCCAGCTCAGGGACGACCTGCTGGTGGTAACGCCACTGGACAAGGCCTGATATTGGAGCTGAATACAATAATTTGACCGGATAATTCGGCAGACACGACGAATCCACCGAGAAACAGGAACAGAACCTTGGCTAGAATCATTGTCGTTACCTCAGGAAAAGGCGGCGTTGGCAAAACCACCACCAGCGCCTCAATCAGCACTGGCCTTGCCAAACGAGGCCACAAAACCGTCGTTATTGATTTCGACGTGGGCCTGCGCAACCTTGATCTGATCATGAACTGCGAGCGCCGCGTTGTGTACGATTTTGTCAATGTCATTCAGGGCGAGGCGTCCCTCAATCAGGCACTGATCCGGGACAAACGGGTCAACACGCTGTATATCCTCCCCGCGTCCCAGACCCGGGAGAAGGAAGCCCTTACCAAGGAAGGCGTTGAAAAAATCATTAACGAGCTGTCCGAGACATTTGACTACATCGTCTGTGACTCTCCGGCTGGCATCGAACACGGCGCCATGATGGCCCTGTACTATGCCGACGAGGCTGTGGTGGTCACCAACCCGGAAGTGTCTTCGGTCCGGGATTCGGATCGCATACTGGGCATTCTGCAGAGCAAATCCCGACGGGCCGAAATGAGCCAGGATCCGGTGAAAGAACACCTGCTGCTCACCCGCTATAACCCTGCTCGCGTGGAAAGGGGCGAGATGCTGTCGGTGGCCGATGTTGAGGAAATTCTCGCCATTCCGTTGCTGGGCGTTATTCCGGAAAGCCAGATTGTGCTGAACGCCTCCAACCAGGGCGTGCCGGTTATTCTGGAAGAGGAGAGCGACGCGGGCCAGGCATACGACGACGCAGTAGCACGTCTGTTGGGCGAGGAACGGGAACACCGTTTCATGACCTCCCAGAAAAAGGGTTTCTTCTCACGGATGTTCAAGGGAGGCTAAGGAATGAGTTTCCTGGATTATTTCAAAGGTAAAAAGAGTAACAACACCGCCAGCGTGGCCAAAGAACGGCTCCAGATCATTGTCGCCCATGAACGTGGCCAGCGTGATCAGCCGGATTACCTGCCACAGCTGCAACAGGAACTGCTCGCGGTCATCCGCAAGTATGTTCAGATCAGCGATGACATGGTTCAGGTAGAAGTCGACCGCAACGAAAGCTGTTCCGTCCTGGAACTGAACGTCACGCTACCGGAGCGATAACCCGAAAGCCTGCCCTGCCCGGGGCAGGTTTTTCCTACCACCGGGCAAAATGATCCTCCATCACCCCACGTAAGCCCTTTACGGGAATACGGGTGCCCGCGCCATCGGTCACCGTTCCATTAAACGTGCCTACGTACTGGCGAAAATTGGAGGCCAGCACCAGCGCATTCAACTTCTCCTTGCGCACACCGGCCGGAATAAAGTGCAGATCAACGCGACCATCTTCTGTGGTCACCTGCCAGTCATTGCCCGGCTGATAGCGGTCGAAACGGAATTGTGCCGCGCCAAGCCTGTGGCACTTGCCATCCAGCCAGAGCGCGTTTTCGGTCATACCTGTCTCGTTCACGCCGGCAGCCAGGTTCAGCCCCAGGGAACAGCCATCCGGTAACAGGCCAGCCAGGCAGGCCCAGTTCCAGGCAGTCTCCCGGCGCATAAAGCCGCAGCTCCAGTCGATGGATCCCCGGGTAGACTCATCACAACGCCAGATGCGATGGTCCCAGCGCACCTCTCCCTCCACCGGCAAGCCTGCCGATTTTCGGGTAAACACCCAGCCGTTGTAACCGGCGGGACTAACCAGGCGGAGAGGGTCCCGGTCCTCCTTCAGGGTCAGCTCGATCCGGATACCGCCGGGGGCAGACACCGAGACATTGCGACCACCGGCGAACGGGAGTATGCGCATGGCAACGTCGCCTTTTGTAAAAGACGTCATTCCATGCTCGGGGAAGGGCTCAATCCGGGTTTCCCGGGCCAGGGGCTGCAAAAACGTCTGTTCCATCATCTGGCCGGTCTCGAAGTCGTAGAGATAGAAAAACCCGTTCCCGAGCAGTTTCAAATCCACTACCGCCAGACCAAAGACCCACCCGGGCCCCATGGCGCTGACAAACTGGAACTGGTTGAACCGCCAGCGCCGGGCCAGAACAGAGCGGGGCCGGTCCATCACGGTGCGCAGGTCATAATCCAGGTAGTTGATCTCTTCTACCGGCTGATCCAAAACGCCGGGAGCCACCTGCCCTTTACCATCGATCAGTTGAGTTATTGTCATCGTCATCGTCAGATCAGGCCAATTTGAAGGACGCGTCTAACAGGTAGTTACCTGGTTCACAATCCCCGGTTTCCGTGGCCGTGCCGGTCAGAACCTCATGCTAGACTCGGCCCACCATCATCAAGGAAGTGTACCTTATGAGAAAGACAAGAGCCCATGGCATTGCGGGCTGGGCCTCTGTCATCAGCGGGCTTGTCTGTGCATTCCTGGTAACTGCCCTTGCGGCCGCCACGGCCAGGGCTGAACTGCCGGCTGAAGATAACGAAGCATGGACACTGCGCAAAGACGCAGACCTCATTCGCATCTATACCATCGATCAGCCAGGCTCCAGCTTCAAGGCTTTCAAGGCCGTCGGCGTACTTGATGCCCCCATCGAAAACCTGATGGCGGTAATGGCAAACCCCGGTTCCTGTGTCGAATGGGTCCACAACTGCATCGAATCCTATGCCTTTGGTAACGGCGACTTCCACGATCGGTACGCCTACTCGGTGAACGATATGCCTTGGCCCGTAGCTGACAGAGATTATGTACTGCGCATCCGGACCCGGGGAGACAGGTCTTCCGGAGAAGTCGTCATGGACCTGAACGCCACCCCGAATCAGCGGGCGGAAAACAGTCACCGGGTCCGAGTTGACCGTTCCGATACCCTGTACCGGTTCATACCGGAAGGTGACAAAACCCGGATGGTGTGGATTCAGCATACCGACCCCAACGGTTCGTTGCCCGGCTGGCTGGTGAATTCGCTGGTGGTGGATATCCCGGTGCGGTCCATGGAGGAACTGGAGCGGGTGGCTGGCCTGGAGAAGTACCAGGGATACAAGCTGATTTACGGCGAAGACGGAGAACTGACCGGGGTCAGCCGCCGTCCCTCTGAGCCGTCGGATCCCCGAAAGGATGACGGCCAAGACATCACGCGCTAAGCTTTGGGAAAGGACTTCATAAAGCAGGCCCCAGTTAATGACCGTTCTCGCTTACGAGATAATGACACCGAGTATCAAAGCCGTCCCGCAATCCTGGACCATGGACCGGCTTGCCCGCTTCCTCACTGACAACGAAATAACCGGCAGCCCGGTAACCGATGACGACGGTGAGATTGTCGGCATCGCTACCTTGAAGGACATCACCGAGTTCCGCTGGAATGCCACTCGCTCCGGTGCTGACCGGCACCTGACGCCCGACGAACGTCAGGCAGCCCGCCAGCTGCGCATGGTCATCTTTGAAGAAATGGGTAAGGTACCCGTCGAGGTGCGGGATATCATGACGCCTATCGTATTATCAGTTGACGAGACGACGCCAGTGCGCGACATTGCGAATATCATGATGCGCGAGCACCTGCACCGGATCTTTGTCACCAGGGATTCAAAAATCACTGGCATCATAACCACTTACGATATGCTGAAAGTGATCTCGGATGAGGCGCTCACGCAACGCTGTGCCCAAAACGACTGAGCCACCAGAGAGGTAGCGCTACCTATGCCCAGAGCATCGCAAGCTCGCCGAAAAATGTACGTCCTCGACACCAACGTCCTGATTCACGACCCGAACGCCCTCCTGAACTTTGAAGAACATGATGTCATCATCCCGATGACGGTCCTCGAAGAACTCGACAGCCTCAAATCCGGCAAGCAGGCCGTGGCCGCCGACTGCCGGCAGGCGATCCGTAACATCGACAAACTGCTGGGCGATGCCAGCCCGAAAGAGATCGAGAAAGGCGTTCCTATCGTGCGGGGCAAAAAGGCGGAGCCCCTGGGCAGCCTGTCTATATTGATGAGCACGGAACACACGGGCAACCACTCACTCCCGGAGCACCTCAACGACAACAAGATCATCAACACCCTCGCCGCATTGCAGGACCGGCATAAGTCCCGGGACATCATCCTGGTGTCCAAAGACATCAACATGCGCCTGAAAGCGCGCGGCTTCGGGGTCGAAGCACAGGACTATCACAACGACCAACTGCTCGACGACATTGATCTGCTGCCCAAAGGGTACCGGGAATTTCCCAACTCGTTCTGGGACACCATAGAAAAGGTGGAGACTGTCCAGCGGGAAGGCTCGACGGAACACATTCTGAAGCGCGAAGGTGAGCTGGCCAAGCTTAAGATCAACGAGTTTGTGGTGGATGAACTGGGTTTCGTCGGCAAGGTGGTAGACCTCACGGACACCAAGGTCATCATCAAAGACCTGCATCAGCACGATCTTCTGAACGAGGAGGTCTGGGGTCTGGTGCCCCGAGATATCTACCAGGCCATGGCCCTGAACCTGCTCCTGGACCCCGATATCCATCTGGTTAACCTAACCGGCTCCGCCGGTTCCGGCAAAACCATACTGGCTCTGGCCGCCTGCATCGAAATGACCGTGGCCAGCAAACTGTACAAGCGGATCATCGCCACCCGCTCCACCCAGGGGCTGGACGAAGACATCGGGTTCCTGCCCGGTACCGAAGCCGAGAAAATGGAGCCGTGGCTCGGCGCCATCGTCGACAACCTGGAAGCGCTGCACGAAGACGATGAGAACATGACTGCCAGCGTGGACTACATCCTCAGCAAGGTGCCTCTGCACTTCAAGTCCATGAACTACATCCGCGGCCGCAGCTTCCAGCACAGCCTGATTATCATCGATGAGTCCCAGAACCTGACACCACACCAGATCAAGACCATCATTACCCGCGCCGGCAACGGCTCGAAAGTGATCTGCCTGGGCAACCTGGCCCAGATCGATACACCTTACCTGAGCGCCCTGAGCTCCGGCCTTACCTACATGACTGAACGCTTCAAGGCCTTCCGCCACGGCGGCCACATTCACCTGCAGGGTGTTCCACGTTCGGTACTGGCGGAATTTGCTGAAGCCAACCTCTGACCAGGCGTTGACGAAGGCGGGGGGCAGAACCACAGTTCTGCCCCCTTTATTTCACTGCCTTCCTATTCTGCCTACCTGCGTCACACCCGGTAACGACTGACCTGCTCCGACATGTCGGAGGCCAGATTCCTCAGGCGCTGAGTCGCATTACCGGCACGCCGGGTTCCCTGGGCGGTCTGTTCGGTAATGGCAACAATTTCATGCACGTTCTGGTTGATGGTTTCAGAGACACTGGTCTGCTCTTCGGCGGCACTGGCGATCTGGGTGTTCATATCCGTGATGGTAGCAACCGCCTGGCCGATGCGTTGCAGGGCTTCGTTCACCTGGCGGGTTTCCTCAACGGTCGCGTCACTGCGTTCGCTGATTGAGCCGATCAGTTTCACCGCATTGCCGGCGCCGGACTGCAGGCGCTCGATCATACCCTGGATTTCCTGGGTGCTCTGCTGAGTGCGTCGGGCGAGGGTACGCACTTCATCAGCGACAACGGCAAAGCCACGACCAGCATCACCGGCCCGGGCCGCCTCGATGGCTGCGTTCAGGGCCAGCAGATTGGTTTGGTCCGCAATTTCGCGGATCACCTCCAGCACACTGTCAATCCGGCGGGAATCGGCTCCCAACCTCTCAATAACCTGGACACCTTCTTCAACCTGCTCCGAAAGCCCGCCAATTACCCCAATGGCCTGATGCACAAGCCCCTGAGCATCGCAAACCTGCACGTTGGCGTGATCGGCCGCCTCCGACGCTTCACTGGCGTTGCCAGCGACTTCCTGGGCTGCGGCGGTCATTTCGTTCATGGCCGTTGCCACCTGGTCACTTTCAGATTTCTGCCGCTCGACGCCCCGCTCCGCCTCGCTCATAACCTGAGTAAGATCGGCGGTGGCTTCATTCAGGGTTCGGGTTGACGCCAGCACGCGCTCAACCAGTCCATGTACCTGGTCAGCGAAGCTATTGAATGCCGTGGCCAGCTGGCCGAGTTCGTCCTTCCCAGAGACATCCAGCCGACGGGTCAGATCACCGTCTCCGCTGGCAATATCATTCATGGCGGAGACAGCGGATTTCAGGGGCCGGATAATACTACGCACCACAATCAGGGCAAGAATAACAATGATCGCCAGGGCAGCCAGCGAGGTGGTAACTGAACCGATCACCGCATCCGCCAAAGAGTCGCCGACCTGGGCTTCCATCTCGACCACCTGAGCTTCCAGACCGTCGACCCAGAAACCGGTTCCAATCATGATGCCCCACTTCGGGAGCATCTCCGCGTAACCCAGCTTGGGCGCCACTTCGCCGTTGTCGCTGTTCTTCCAGCCATAGGGCACATAGTCGCCACCACTGCGGGCGGCCTTCACCAGCCCGCGGATCAGGTAGGTACCGTTGGGGTCCTGAAAGTCCCAGAGATTCTTGCCCTCCAGTGACTGATTAGCCCCATGCATCACGTTGACACCGCGAGTGTCGTAGGCAAAGAAATAGCCGGCGCTTCCGGAGTCATTGAACCGAAGCTGGCGCAGGATTTCCCAGGCCTGCTCGCGTAATTCCCGATCATCGGCGGAGCCCGGCTGATTATATAAATGTGCGATAGATGATCTGGCCAGCTCCAGATAATTCTTCAGCTCTTGGCGTTTGCTTGCCTCCATGTCTGAAGAAAAGCCGGCCACAGCCTCTTCGCCAATGTCGCGAGCCTGGTTCAGGTTATAACTGGTAAGGAAGGCAGTCAGTACAATGACCGGGACAAGTGCGAGCAACAGCACTCGGGTCTGGATGGTCAGGTTTTTCATGGCAGGTGGTCTTCTTTATTGAGCGAGCGGTCAGCCGGAGCGTCCAGCCCTGACAAAAGGACAGCAACCCTACGAAAAAAAGACCGGCAATGTCATTGATGATACTGCCTATTTTGTTTCTACCCTGTAACCGCGACAGTAAGTTTTTGTAGCTCAGTCCTTGAACTGCGCCTTATCGAGGCCGTGTTTGCGCATTTTGTCATACAGGGTTTTGCGGGCAATTCCGAGCTGCACCATGGTGTCCTTGATGCTACCGTGGCAGGC
This sequence comes from Marinobacter sp., assembly GCF_048269445.1. Taxonomy (GTDB): domain Bacteria; phylum Pseudomonadota; class Gammaproteobacteria; order Pseudomonadales; family Oleiphilaceae; genus Marinobacter. Next base: position 495,922 of record NZ_JBLXIQ010000002.1, read on the forward strand.
ATTCAGGGCAGTGATAATGGCCGAACGCTCGAATCCGTCTGTCATCTCGGCGAGGGTCTGCCGGCCTGGCACATTGGCAGTAGCCCCCGGCTCATTTTCGTCCAGCGCGGCGGGCCCCAGCAACACATAACGTTCGGCCAGGTTCCTCAGCTCCCGAACGTTGCCGGGCCATGAGTGCTGCATCAGACGAGCCGCCTGGCCGGCGTCCAGAGGAATACTCTCCCGGTCATACCGGGCGGCAGCGATCAGTACGAAGTGGTGAAACAGTGTCGGAATATCTTCCTCGCGCTCCCGCAATGGCGGAATATCCACCTTCACAACATTCAGGCGATAGTAGAGATCGGATCGGAAGTTACCCTCGTCACTGAGCTTTTTCAGGTCTGCCTTGGTGGCCGCTATGATACGCACATCCACTTCCTGAACCTGATTGCTGCCCAGGCGCTCCACCCGCTGTTCTTCCAGTACGCGTAGCAGTTTCACCTGCAGCGGCATGGGCATGCTTTCTAACTCATCCAGAAACAGAGTGCCCTTGTGGGCATGCTCGATTTTACCGATGCGGCGTTTGTCCGCGCCGGTAAAGGCACCGGCCTCGTGGCCGAACAGCTCGCTCTCGATCAGGTTCTCCGGAACCGCGCCACAATTGATGGCGACAAAATTGTGGGCACTGCGAGAACTGTTCTCGTGAATGTAACGGGCCAGGGCATCCTTGCCGGAGCCGGTTTCGCCATAGAGCAGGACATTAGCGGAGATATCCAGAATCGGGTCGATGGTCGCCATCACTTTCTGCATTGGCGGGGAATCCCCCAGAATCCGGGGTCCCGGCCTTGCCAGTTGGCGCAACTGCGCCTTCAGACGACGGTTTTCAAGGGCCAGATGGCGCTTCTCCAGCGCGTGCCGCAGGAGTTCAATCAACTCGTCGTGGTCAAAGGGCTTTTCGATAAAATCATAGGCACCCTGCTGCATGGCCGTTACGGCGGTGCTTATATCCCCCTGGCCAGTCAGTATGATCACCGGGATAGCCTCATCGACAGCCCGAATCCGCGCCAGCATTTCCAGGCCGTTCATCTCCGGCATGTTGTAGTCACACAGGACAACGCCGTCATAGTCGGCATTAATGTGCCCGAGAGCGGACGGCGCACCTTCATAGCAGCTCACCGGCAGGTCTTCCAGTGTCAGGGTCTGGGCTATGGCTTGGCGGATATGGGGGTCGTCGTCCACAAAGATTACCGAGGGTTCTGTCATTCCGTGGCCTCCCGCTTCCTGAGGGTTAACACAAATTCGGCACCCGGCCCGTCCAAACGGTTCCGCCCCGTGAGGGTGCCACCGAGGGCGTCGACAATCTGGCGTGAAATTGACAATCCCAGACCCAACCCCTGCTTCACTGATTTGGTGGTAAAAAACGGTTCAAAGATCTGCTCGGTATTGCCCTGAAGGCCGGGGCCGTTATCCCGAACCAGGCATTTCCAGCAGTCATAGCCTTCCTCAACATCAATCCGGACCCGCGGACACCGTGATCCGTCCACCGCCTGCACCGCATTGGCCATCAGATTCACCATCACCTGCTCAATACGAATCAGGTCACCGTGGCACATAACCGGGTGTTCCGGCCGATTCCATTGAATGTCGATATCAGAACTGGATTTTTGGGCAGCAATGATCTTGAGGGACGCATCAACCGATTGCCGCAAGTCCACCACCGCAGGTGGCCCCTCGGATTTGCGCGCGAACACCTTGAATTGCCGCGTCAACTCCGCCATCTTGTCGCACAGTGCGATAATCTCGGACAGGTTGGCGTCGACCATGTCCTCCGCGCCTTTCTCCAGGAAGCGACGGCTATTTCTGGCGTAGGTCTGGATTGCCGTCAATGGCTGGTTCATTTCATGGTTCAGGCCCGCCGACATCTGTCCCAGAACGGCCAGTTTGGCGGCCTGAATGAGCTCCTGCTGGGTTTCCCTTAGTTCGTTCTGGGTGCGCTCGCGCTCGCGAATCTCTTCCAGTAGCTTGCGGTTTGAGCTCTCCAGATCGACGGTTCGCTCGGCCACGCGCCGTTCCAACTGCTCGCCCCTCAAAGCCAATTCGGCCTCACGGCGATAGCGCTCCCGAAGATAGAGCCAGGTCAGCAAGCCGCCAAAAAACAGGGCCGCACCGCCAACAAGAAAGGCCAGCCGGGTCCAAATGACGGACCGGGTGCTCACCATTACCTGCAGCGTCCAATCCAGCCTCGGCAGATCGGTACGCACACTGAGATAATCCCCACCCGCGTCGCTCCCAACGAGATGAATTTTTTCCGACCGGTCAGACACACCCCAGGGACGCCCAAGCCGCTCCATATTGATGGGTGTCAGCTCCCGGTCAGGATAGCGCTGGTAGGATTCAGACGTCGGCGTGTTACCCGAATAGGGTTCGAAATCCCGGTAAAGCCATCGTGGTTTGCTGGCCAGAAAGCTGATACCGGCCCGGTCCAGCACCACCATTTCCGCTTCACTCAACGATGCAGGGCGGTGCCACTGGGACTCCAACTCATGGACAAGGACCTTGACGGCAATTACGCCCAGCACCTCGCCCCGGCTATCTAAAACGGGATGGGAAAAATAAAGGCCGCGCACATTGGACATCAGCCCCAGGGCAAAGTAGATGGCTGACCCCCCAGTTGCCAAAGCCTCTGAAAAGTACGGGCGAAAGGCGTAGTTGCTGCCTACAAAGCTATCTTCCTGCAGATAGTTGTTGGCGGCAATGGTCAGGCCGTTCACATCCATCAGGTAGACATCAGAGCTGCCGACGATCGTGGCCATCCGCTGCATCTCTTCGTTGGCCTGCAAAATGACGCCCGGGTCGTCCGGGTTTCTCAGGGCTTTCTCGAGCAGGGGGTGCTCGGCCATGAGTTCGGGGATGGGGAGGTACCGGTTCAGCTCGTTGGCAACAAGCTGACGGTAACGAAACGATTCCTCCAGGCTTTCCTGTTCCACCTGCCGATAGCCGGTCCAGCCTCCCAGTGTCCAGGACACGAGGAGGGTCAGGCCAAAAACAACAAACGCGCCAATCCGGTAGGACATAAGCCGGGTTCCTGAAAAACCGCAAGCGTAACGCCGGGAACCAGGCAGGACAACCACGCACTCGCACAATTGTCCTGCCCTGCGCCGGATCAGACTGCCGCAGGCGCCAAACGCTGCCTGCGCTGGCGCTGAACCAGGAATGACATCACCGCGAGGGCCACACCGGCTATATCGGTCCACAGACCGCCTTCGATCATCAGCAGCGCCGCGGCAATCAGCATGATACGGACCAGCCAGGCAGCACTGACCTTACCGAACCAGCCCAGCACGCCACCAGACAACAGGTATACACCAAAGGTTGCGGTCAGAACGGCGCGGGCGATAACGAACCAGTCCCCATCCATCAACAGCGCACTGTTATAGAAGAACATGAACGGAACGATAAACGCCGCAATACCAATCCGGAACGAAGCCACTGACGTTTCCATGGCATTGGCTCCGGAAATTCCGGCCGCCGCATAGGAAGCCAGGGCGACTGGCGGCGTGATGGCCGACACCACAGCAAAGTAGAACACAAAGAAGTGCGCCGTGAGAGGTTCGATCCCCAGTTGCACCAGGCCTGGTGCAACCACCGACGCAGCCACCGCATAGGCCGCCGTGGTGGGCATTCCCATGCCCAGCAGGATGGAAATGAACATGGCGAAGATCAGTGCCAGCAGCTGGCTCGCTTCGGCCACATCCAACAGCAACACAGAGAATCGCGCCCCGACACCGGTGAGTGAGATCACACCTACAATGATACCGGCTGCCGCACAGACGACGATGATCTGGATGGCCATCATTGAGGCAATATCCAGGGCCCTGAGGATGTCACGGAACCCCATCTTGTTCGGGGAGAACCAGCTCACCACCGCCGCCGAGACGGTCGCCAGGGTGCCGGCACGGATTACCGAATACCCCTGGAACAGGGCGTAAATCAGAATGATAATGGGAATGAACAGGTAGACCTGCTTGATCAGCTTGCGAAGCTTTGGCAGCTCGTCCTCGCGCATCCCACGCATGCCCAGTTTTGCCGCCTCGAAATCCACCATGAAGTAGACCGATGCGAAATACAGGATCGCGGGAATGATCGCAGCAATGGCAATTTCGGTATAGGGGATACCGGTGATTTCCGCCATGATGAAGGCGCCCGCGCCCATGATCGGCGGCATGATCTGCCCACCTGTCGATGCCGCAGCCTCGACCGCGCCGGCAGATTTCTTGGAGTAGCCCACTTTCTTCATCAGCGGGATAGTCAGCGAACCGGTGGAAACCACGTTGCCGGCACTGGTGCCATTGATCATGCCCATCAGGCCGGAAGCAAAGATGGCCACCTTGGCCGGGCCCCCGCGGGAACGACCTGCCGCTGCGAAGGCGAAGTTCACAAAGTAGTCACCCACCTTCGACGCCTGAAGGAAAGCAGCAAAGACGATGAACAGAATAATGTAGGTGGAGGACACCGCCGTGGTGGGCCCCAGAATACCGGCATCGGTATACACCTGACTGAAGAAGCGCTGCACCGACAACCCCGGAAAACCCAGGAAGCCAGGCAGATAAGGACCGACAAAAACATAGACCAGGAAAACCAGACCAATCACCACCAGCGCCAGACCGGCGACCCGGCGGGTCAACTCCATGATCAGGGCGGTGCCGGCAACGGCGGCGAAGGAAATGCCCACGGGCGCAAACGACGTGCCAGTGGACATGCGCATGTTTGTGTTGTATGCCATCAGGAAATAGGCCGCAACGGCAATTGAGCACACAATCAGCACCAGATCGGGCACGCTGAACCGTGAGCGCTCACGCTGATGGAACCAGCTCAGAACAATGCCAAGAGCGGTGGCCGCCAGCAAGGGCCAGCCGAAATGCCAGCTCTCCAGTTCGGGCGGAATGCGCATGGCGCCGTCGGCTACCATCTTGCTGAAGGAAAACGTCTGGTAAAGCGCATAGAGGGCAGGCAGCAGGGCAACGCCACCAACCCAGGTGGTCCACTTGTGCCGGACGCCACCCTCTTCATGGGATACAAACCGGGCACCGGCATACAGTATAAAACCCAGCACCAACGCGCCCGCCACGTGAACAATACGGTAACTCCAGGTTTCCATCGGCGCGATGTTCAGGGAGTAGAGATGGAATGACGAATAGCCGATTGTCAGCAAGGTAACGAATTTCAGCAACCAGCCTTCAAACAGGCGGCGATTGGCCTCAACTGGCTCCTCGTCAACATCGTGGGCAAGAATATGGTCGTCGTCCGGCAACGCCGGGGTCGGACCCTTGGGAGAGTGTTCGGTGGTCATGATAAACCCTGCCTACAAGAAAAACTGGGCCGGCTGAATGCCGGCCGTCCAACGGGGGCCAGCCTCGGGCCCCCTGACACACAACGGTCGTTACTTGATCTGGCTTTCAGGAATGTCGTAACCGTTTTCGTTGAACCAGCGAGCTGCACCCGGATGCCAGGGCAGAACCGTGTTCTTGGTGTAGTTTTTCGGGATAGACGTCTGCGCCGCCTTGTGGATGGAGACCATCTTGTCGTTGTTCTCCATGGTCAGCTTGGTGATTTCATACACCATGCTTTCCGGAACGTCACAATTGGCGATGGAAAAGTTCCACATGGATACCACACGGGAATCGTTTTCCAGGGACTGGTAAGTGCTCGCCGGGATGATGAACTCGGAGACCGGGAAGTTATCAGTGATCTTCTTGGCTTCCGCATCGGTCATGCCGATGATGTTCACATCCGTCTGAACTTCCAGCTGACTAACAGCCGGGATAGGAATACCCGCAGCAAAAGCCACCACATCAATCAGTCCATCCTGCAACTGGGTGCCCAGGTCAGACCAGCTACCGTTACGACGCTCGAAATCCACACCCAGGGTTTCCATCATGCGCGGGAAATAGGTGTCAGACGTGGAGCCTGCGGGGCCAAAACCGATGGTAGCGCCGTCGGGAATGTCAGAAATTGAGGTGATGCCAGAATCAGACAGTGCTGTAACCGAGAACGGAGTCTCATACATCGGGAAGATGGCGCACACGTTGTCCATATTCACACCCGGCGCTATTGGGCTGTTGCCTTCCATGGATTCCCGGGCCGGGCCCATGGTAGTCAGACCAAATTGCAGGTTGCCGGTGTGTACCAGAGCCATGTTCTGCATCGGGCCACCGGTGATCTCGGCGCCGCCGGATACTCCCAGGTTCTCGGCTACAAAGTTGGCCCAGCCAGAACCATAGGCGAAGTAGGTTCCGCCCTGACTTGCCGTACCCACGGTAAAGTTGTCCGGCCAGCCTTCACGATCCTGAGCGGCAACCGGATTGGCTACAACCAGAGTAGAGGCGAACGCTGCCGCCATAACCATTTGGGTTTTCATAAGGAATGCTCCCCGTTTCATTGTGTTTGTTGGGTGTTCCACGAAGCGCTACAAGCTTCGGTGTCGATAATGGACGCAAAGAGCAGACCAGGTTCGAAAACTGCTTAAAAAACAGCGGGCTTTTCAATGACGTCGGACTAAGGCGCGTCAAAATGGGTGAGATTGCACCCAGAGTATTCTAGCGATGGGTGGGAACCGCCCCAAACTGTCAAATGTTGTGCGACATCTTCCATTGCCGGAATTTACTGTTCAAACTATATACAGATCAGTCTCACCAATCATATTCCGCCCAGCCCACTCTGGAACAGTCGCACCTAGCAAGGCAGATCGCCATGTCGATTTCCGCAAAAACCACTGCATTGATTTTGCTGATGGGTATTTTGCTGTCATTTTCAGCCTCTTATATTCAGCGCAGCATTGTCTATCCCGCCTTTGATGAAATAGAGGCAGATTACGCCAGGGACAGCATTGACCGGGTGGTCCGGAGGCTGGACGCGCAGCGACAAGCCATTGATTTCACGGTATACGATTGGTCGGCATGGAATGATACCTATTCGTTTATACAAAGCGGCGATCCGGACTACATCGAGTCCAACCTGTATCCGGACACCTTCCTTAACTTCGGTTTCGATGTTGCTTTATTTCTTGATCTTGACGGGGAGGTGGTCTGGGGCGGAGTTTACGACTTCCCATCGGACGGTGGCATCGTCGATTTGACCGCGACCTACCTGGATGAGGTAGTGGTGGCAATGGCCAAGTTCACTGGCCGAATTGATCCTGACGAAAAAATTGATGACCAGACAACGAGCGGTGTTGTCCAGGTGGATGACATCCCGGTTCTATTTGCCATGCGACCGGTCGTGCGAAGCGACGGCGCTGGCCCCCACAACGGTTATGTGGTCTTTGGCCAGTTTTTGGACGACGAGCTGATAACCGCGCTTTCAGAGCAGATTATCCAGGATTTCAGCATTGAGCCAGTCTCGGAAACCACCGTCCCCGCTGCCCAGGACAACTACTCACTGGACATCATTGACCAGAGCACGCTCTCCGCCTCGAAAATTTACAGTATCGAAGGCATACCACGCCTGCGGGCAGCAGCCATTCTGCCCCGAAATATCACCGAACTTGGCAGAGACATTACCTATTACGGCCTCGCCCTGCTCATTTTGTTGTGCATTGCTCTCGCAGCGGCACTACTGGCACTGTTCCGCTGGATCGTCGTAAAGCCCATCATGAGCCTGACGGCAGATGTGTCGAGTATATCCAATGCCATGGATTATTCCCTTCGGGCCAGCATCAACAACAACGACGAAATCGGAGCCCTCTCACGGGAATTCAACTCCATGCTGGGGATGATTGAGTCAAACAACACGGAATTGCTGCGGCTGAATGCCGAGCTGACCTCGAGGCATCAAACGGTGCTTGAAGTCCAAAGTGACCTTCAGGCAGCGAACGCGGAATTAAAGCGTCTGTCAGAGCACGACCCTCTCACTGGCCTCTCAAACCGGCTGGCTCTCGAGAAGAAGCTGGAGCAAGCCTGGGAAATACTCTGCCGAACCGGCGACCCTCTCACGGTCATGCTTGTAGATATCGACTTCTTCAAACTTTACAACGACCGCTATGGGCACCAAGCGGGCGACAAATCCCTGACGCAGGTTGCGGACATCCTGGCGAGTGCCATGCAGCGGAAATCGGACATGGCAGCACGATACGGAGGCGAGGAATTCCTCTTGGTTCTCCCGGGCACATCCGCCGAAGACGCTATGAGTATCGCCGCGGCCATAAGGGAGCAAATCATTGCAGCAAATATTGAGCACGACTGCAGCCCTATTGAGCCCTTCCTGACCATCAGCATCGGAATTTCATCGGTAGTGCCTCATGGGGGCCTGACAATGGGGGATCTTGTCAGAGCGTCAGACAGAGCTCTCTACACTGCCAAGGGGAGCGGCAGAAACAGATTCAGATACGAGCCGGTTGGTGCAATTCGGGAACAGCAGCAGCTATAAGCTCACCACCGCCCCTGCAACGTCGCCACGATCCGGCGACCGCCCGCACGGTCCCGGTGTTCGCAGAGGTATAGTCCCTGCCAGGTTCCGAGAGCGAGGCGGCCATGGCTGACCGGCAAGGTCAGTGAGGGGCCGATCAGGATATTCTTGATATGAGCCGGCATGTCGTCCGGGCCTTCCATGAGGTGTTCATAGTGCGGTGCATTATCGGGCACCATCACATTGAAGTGTCGCTCCAGATCGCCTCGTACATCCGGGTCGGCATTCTCATTAACCGCGAGAGACGCGGAGGTATGCTGAATGAACAGATGCAACAGGCCAACTTCACAGTGAGTGAGCTCCGGCGCCTGGGCAATGATCTCATTGGTTACCAGGTGAAACCCTCGCGGCAGCGGCGCCAGTTCAATAAAGGTCTGATCCCAGATCATGGCTCACCTCGTCATTATCTCTGCCGGTCGTCCCAGGGGTGAACAGGAACGACATCGTCACCCACGTCGCCCTCATAGCTACTGCGGAAGTAATCCATGGCCTTTTCCGCCTCACCGAGTTCGTCGAACCGGGCAATGTGGTAGATGGCTTCCCCTTCGTTCACCAGTGGCAAATTATTAACGCAAATAACGATGCCGGAACAGGGCGATAACACGGCAGTTTCGGACTCGCCGAACGGATCTGCAACCATGGCCAGCTTCTGGCCTTTGCGTACCTTCTGGCCCAGGCTTGCCACCGGGCGCATGATCCCGTCTGTGTCAGTTCGCACCCATTGGGAATTGGCGGCGGTTTCCGATCGTTTCCTCGGGGCCTTTGGGCCCTTCTTGGCAGGAATCATTTCCAGCTCCCGCATCACCCGGATAACACCCTTCACGCCACTGGAGATCACCACATCATCAAAACGCAGGGCTTCACCCCCTTCGAAGGTGACGACCGGTATATCCTGCGAATCGGCGTAGGCGCGGAGGCTACCCTCCCGCAAGCCGGCATTGATGATAATGGGCGCACCAAAGGCCTCAGCCATGCGCGTGGTCTCGGGGTTTTTCAGTTCAGCCCGGATCTGCGGCAGATTGAAACGGTGAATGGCACCGGTATGGAGGTCGATAATATGGGTGACCTTTTCCATGATCTGCGTACGCAGCAAATAGGCAATCCGGCCGCCCAGGGAGCCGGTTTCACTGCCGGGAAAACACCGATTCAGGTCTCGCCTGTCCGGTAGGTAGCGGGTACGTTGCACAAACCCGAAAATATTAACGATCGGCACCGCCACCAAAGTGCCTCGCAAGTGCCGCAGGGCCGAGTTGGTCAAAACCCTACGGACAATCTCCACACCGTTGATCTCGTCGCCGTGAATGGCACTGCACACCATGAGCACCGGACCATCCCGCCGACCATGCACCACTTCGACCGGAATATGCAGTGGCGTATGGGTGTAAAGCTTGGCCACCGGCACTTCAACGGTCTGGCGGGTGCCGGCCTTGATCTGGTTACCGACAAATTCAAAGGGTGCTCGGGCCATTGTCTAGCCTCTCCCCTTGGTCCGGGTTTTCCAGGGTTGCTGGTTCTTCTCTATCCAACTGACAATCATTCCGGCCACGTTCTTGCCGGTCGCGTTTTCAATACCCTCGAGACCCGGCGAGGAGTTGACTTCCATCACCAATGGCCCCCGGCTGGAGCGCAACAGGTCAACGCCAGCCACGTTCAGGCCCATGGCCTTGGCCGCGGTGATGGCGGTCCTCCGCTCTTCCGGCGTAATCCGGATCAGCGAGGCGGTACCGCCCCGGTGAAGGTTGGAGCGGAATTCACCCTCGGCGCCCTGCCGCTTCATGGCGGCAATCACCTTGTCACCAATGACGAAGCAGCGGATATCCGCGCCGCCAGCTTCCTTGATAAATTCCTGCACGAGGATATCGGCTTTCAGGCCCATAAAGGCCTCAATGACACTCTCGGCCGCCTTCCGGGTTTCCGCGAGTACCACGCCAATACCCTGGGTACCCTGCAGCAATTTGATCACCACCGGCGCACCGCCAACCATCTCCAGCAGTTCTGGTACGTTGTCCGGCTTGTTGGCGAAGCCAGTGACCGGCATGCCCACGCCTTTTCGTGCCAGCAGTTGCAGCGAGCGCAACTTGTCCCGGGAACGGGTGACGGCAACGGATTCGTTGACCGGAAACACACCCATCATCTCGAACTGGCGCAATACCGCTGTTCCGTAGAAGGTAACCGACGCCCCGATCCGGGGGACCACCACATCGAAATTCTCGAGCACTTCTTCGTGGTAGTGGATCTGAGGCTTGGCTGAGGTGATATTCATGGAGCAGTGAAGGCAGTCAATAACCTTAACTTCGTGGCCACGGTTAATACCTTCCTCAACCAGACGACGGGTCGAGTAGAGGTGGCGATTTCGCGACAATACTGCAATTTTCATTTTTCAGTCCTTAGGGGCCGGCTCACCGGCAAGATAAGAAGCTTCGGGATAGATCTCTGAGCGGCCGGCCATGGCGGTTCGGCCCAGCAGCATCCGGAACCGCATGGAATCGCGATTGGTCAATGTCATTTCAATGGGCCAGCTCTGATCACCGATAACCAGCGTGGTTTCGATCACCAGGCGCATTTCCTGGTGCCCTCCCGAATCGGATACGTTTCGTTCATCCAGGACCCTGGCATCGCACTCCACAACCTGATGTAAATCATTCTGTACTGGGTGGACCCAGAAGCGCACCCGCCGCTCGCCGTTTTCGGTGTACGGCTCGGTGCGGAAGGTGTGAAGGCAGGAAGTTCGGGCCCCGGTATCAATCTTCGCCTTGATGCGGCCAATATCCAGATCCGGCAGCGCCACCCACTCACGCCAGCCGAGGCTGATCTTGTTCTCGCCGGGTGTAGAGGCAACGGTTTTGATTACTTCAGCTGTCTTTGTCGACATCCAGGAGATCCTTTTCTGTGTTTTGTTCCGGCCCCAACAGCTGAACACGGAAGGGCTCCGAATGGCTGCCCGCATAAATACTGGTATGGGGGAACGGAATTTCAATGCCTTCACGGTCCAGGGCTTTCTTGATCGCCACCATCATACCGCTTCGACCCTCAAGCACCTTGTCTTTCGGAACCCAGAGGGAAAACTGCATATCCACGGAAGACGTACCAAACGCAGTGACCAGAGTGAAAGGCTTGGGTTCCTCCAGGCAGAGTGGATTCTTCTCAGCCAGCTTCAGCAACAACGCCTCAACTCGCTCCACATCTTCAGCGTAGGCAATCCCCACAGTCAGGTCGAGCCGGCGGATCGGGAACCGGGACCGGTTAACCACCCGGGTCTTGATCAGGGTTTCGTTGGGAATACGCACATACAGGTTGTCCGGGGTGCGCAACTTCACGCTGAGCATATCAATGCCAATCACTTCACCAATGGTGGCATCCACCTCAATAAAGTCACCAATTTCAAAAGGCTTCTCAACCAAAAGAAACAGACCGCTGATCATGTTGGACGCAGAGGTCTGTGACGCAAAACCGATCGCCACTGTGAGTATGCCGGCCGCGCCCAGTACCACATCCAGAGAGAAGCCGGCTTCCCGCAGCGCTGCAATGCTGAACACAACAACAATGACGTAAAACACGAGCCGCCGCACCATCACGGTGTGGTGGCGGGAGGAACGCTGCGCCATGAACCCGGAAACACTCCGGGCCGCTATCGACCCGAGAAACAGCCCGAGTACCAGCAAAAAGGCGGAACTCAGCCACTGGCTCCAGGCAATGTCGGTAAACACCCCCATAACGCCGGTTTGAATTGCTTCTAGCAAAGTATCGACTCCGTCAGATCCGTTTTAACCAAACATCCGGTCGAAAGCCCGCACCAGTCGACCACGGGCCAACTTTTCCCGGGCATCTGCCACTGGTCGGCAGGGTCCGGCGGCCGCCAACACTGTCTCGTCGACATGCAGGCTGGCGGAATTCATATCCGTCTCTATCTCCACGGTTACCCCGGGCGTCCAAAGCTGCCCGCGCTCATTCTGATGCAGCGAAAGCAACGGAGTAGGCAGACTGAAGCGCTCGAGCAGTAAAGGCTCGGAACGCCCGTTGATCAGGGTAACCGGAGTCACCGCCCGCCAGGGTCGTTTGGGCACAGCCTCAAGCACCAGCCGCGCGAAACTCGTCGAGGAGTAGCATAGCTCGCCTTCCATGGTGTTCCGGCCCACCCAGGTCAGCGAGGGGAGCGAAAGGGGGACTTCCGTTAACACCGATTTCTGTTCGCCCACACAAATTTTCATCCATAGGGGCGTTCCCACGTAAATCGTGCAGCGCCCGCCCGCGGGAATCGTCAGGGGCTGGTAAGGACGGATCACGGTGGGAAGGTTGGCGGCTGCCGGTATAAACGTTACGGTCGATGACTGGCTTTCCCGGACAAACCGTTGCAGAGGAACAGTAGCGGCCGGCAAGGTGTGACCAATAGTTTCTGTCCAGCTGGCCGGATCGGTGTCCAGATCAAGCGTTTCCGAGCGAATCTGCCATTCCAGGTCCAGCAAAGTAACCCATAAACGAATGTGTCCCAGCTGGTGATACTGGGTCTGCCCGGAGGCCAGAGCGTATGGCTGGGCCCAGACGCCGTCTCGAAGGCCTTCGGTATTATTCTCCATTCCCGGCACAAAACTCCCTGAAACGCTACAGCCTGAAGTGCAGGCGAAATTGAGGGTAAAGTCACTTTACTATAATCCAATCGGGCACCCCGGGCGAATATCCAAGTTAGTGATTTTATTGAACACCGGGCTGTAATTACCCCTACACCAACTCCTCAGATGACGAGGGAAGACGGATGACGCAACTGGTCTGGTTCCGAAACGATCTCCGGGTTGCCGACAACCCGGCTCTCACGGCCGCCTGCAAGGGGGCCGAACAGGTACAAGCCTGCTTTATTCTCACCCCGGGCCAGTGGCGCGAGCACGACTGGTCACCGGCTCGCGTGCAGTTTGTAATCGCTCACGCCAATGCCCTCTCTGAGGAACTGGCCAAACTGGGCATACCGCTTTCTTTCATCCATGCCGAGCGCTTCGAAGACAGCATCCGTAGGCTGGAAAGCTACTGCGCTGAACGCAGTATTAATACGCTGCATTGCAACGAAGAGTACGGGGTAAACGAGCGTAAACGGGACAAGGACATCAAGCACCGCTTTGATAACCTGAACATACGCGTGTGCAAATACCGTGACCAGACCGTTGCACCGGTAGGCGAGATCCTTACCCAGCAAAACGAGCCCTATTCAGTATTTACCCCCTTCTCAAGACGCTGGCGCACCTGGATCGACGAAACGCGGCCCGGCCTGTTCCCGGTTCCGAAAGTCCGAGGCAATCCGTTAGTCCCTGAAAAAATCGACATCATTCCGGAAGTGTTCCAGAACGCGCCGAAGCCATTGGTCCCCACTGGCGAAGACGCAGCCCACGACCGGCTCGAACGTTTTCTGCAGGAGCGCGCCGGTTATTACAAAGCCGAACGGGATTTCCCCGCCATCGACGGAACCAGCCAACTCTCCCCTTACCTGGCCAACGGCGTACTGTCCGGCCGCCAATGCCTGCTGGCCGCGAAACAGGCCCAGGGGATGGGCGGCAACCAGGAAGGCCTGATTACCTGGATCAACGAAATCGCCTGGCGGGACTTCTACATCAACATCCTGTACCACTACCCCCGGGTCAGCATGCACCGCGCCTTCAAACCGGAAACCGAAGCCCTGACGTGGAACCAAGCCGGCGATAAATTCGATGCCTGGAAAACCGGCAACACCGGCGTCCCCATCGTCGACGCAGCCATGCGGCAGCTCAACGAAACCGGCTGGATGCACAACCGCCTGCGCATGATCACCGCCATGTACCTGACCAAAAACCTGTTCATAGACTGGCGCCTTGGTGAAGCCTACTTCATGTCCCATCTGGTTGACGGATTCCTCGCCTCCAACAATGGCGGCTGGCAATGGAGCGCCTCCACCGGCACCGACGCCGCACCCTACTTCCGGGTTTTCAACCCGGTCACCCAAAGCGAACGCTTCGACCCCAACGGCGACTTCATCCGCCAGTGGGTCCCGGAACTGGCCAAGCTGGACAACAAACGGATTCACGATCCCGGCGCAAAAGCTGGTGTTATTCCGAAAGGGTATCCGAGGCAGATCGTTGATCTGAAAGAAAGCAGGAAAGAGGCAATTGCCAAGTTTCAGGCCCTGAAAAACTGAGACGAACCTTCAGGAGGGCCGCTTCAAAGTCACGACGCGGGGTTGGGCTGGTCTGTCCAAAACTGTGCGGAGCCATGGATGGCGGAGCTCAAGCGTCACAAGAACGTGCCGCAAGGAGCGTGTTTTGGACAGACCAGCCCAATCCCGCAGCCTCCAAAACTAGGCAGCAAACTCCACATTAGCCAGAACAAACAGGACAGGAAGGGTCGCGAGCCAGCTTCATCTCCCGCCACTGCATCTCCCAGGCATCCAGAATCAACAGCCGCCCGACCAATGGTGTACCAATGCCAGAAATCACCTTGATGGCCTCCATCGCCTGGGCCGCGCCGATCATCCCCACCAACGGCGCAATAACCCCCGCCTCCGAACAGGTCAGATCCTCATTGCCCTGTTCAGGGTACAAGCAGTGATAACAGGGACTGCGCTCCTGCCGGCTGTCATAAACCGAGAGCTGCCCTTCCCCGCGAATAGCAGCGCCGGAGACCAGTGGAACTTTTGCTGCCACACAGGCCCGACTCAGAGCAAAACGGGTGTTGAAGTTATCGCTGCAGTCCACCACCAGGTTCACTTCTTCAACCTGCCGGACCAGCTCTTCACCATCCAGGCGCTGATTCAGGGCGGTCACCGACACCAGCGGATTGATCCGGTGAACACGGCCCGCCAGGCTCTCTGCCTTGGGATCGCCCAACTGGTCCTGCTCAAAACCGATCTGGCGCTGAAGATTGGCCAGCTCGATGGTGTCGTCATCCACCAGGGTAAGATGCCCAACTCCCGCCGCACCAAGATAGAGCGCCACCGGGCACCCCAGACCGCCGGCGCCAATCACCAGCACCCGGGCGGATTTCAGCCTTTCCTGGCCGGCAATATCGAACCTCGGCATCAGGATTTGCCGGCTGTAGCGTAATAATTCCTCGTCACTGAGCATCCGCGTCTCCCCTGTTGAAATCCCGACCGTTCACCGCGGTTGGGCGGCACCATTGCCCGTCCATTGCCCGAGAGTCATCCGATCACGACGCCCATAGTCCTGCAGGGTGTGCACCCTGGCAAATCCCCGCTCCCGGAACAACGCAGCCACCGCCTCAGCCTGCTCAAAACCATGCTCCACCAACAGCCAGCCACCTTCAAACAGCCAGCCCGGCGACTGTGTCACTATCAACCGGAGATCATCCAGACCATCACTGCCAGAGACCAGGGCCGAGGCCGGCTCGAAGCGCACATCGCCTTCGCCCAGATGACGGTCGTTGTCCGGTATATAGGGTGGGTTGGAGACAATCAGATCAAACCGGGCGGGTTCCAGCTGTGAGAACCAGGAACTCTTAACCACCGAAACCGGCAAACCCAGCACTCTGGCATTTTCCCGTGCCAGCTCTACCGCCGCTTCCACTTCATCGCACGCCGTTATCCGCCAGCCCGGGTGCTCACTGGCCAGCGCCAGGGCAATGGCGCCGGTACCGGTACCAAGATCGAGAACGTTGGCCTGTTCCGGCAACGACAGCCCAAGGGCGGCCTCCACCAGGCACTCGGTATCCGGGCGGGGAATCAGGGTGGAAGCACTCACTTTCAGGGGCAGAGACCAGAATTCCTGATGCCCGAGCAGGTAGGCCACCGGCTTGCCGGCAACGCGCTCTGCCACCAGCGCTTCGAAAGCCCCAGCCTGTGCTTCCGTGACTTCGCGCTCCGGCCAGGCCCGGAAGCTGGTCCGGCCAAGCCCGGTGATGTCACTT
Source organism: Marinobacter sp. (assembly GCF_048269445.1). GTDB lineage: Bacteria > Pseudomonadota > Gammaproteobacteria > Pseudomonadales > Oleiphilaceae > Marinobacter. Next base: position 512,242 of record NZ_JBLXIQ010000002.1, read on the forward strand.
AACAGCAGCTCGGCATCCAGCCTTGGCGAATCACTGTTGATGCGATCCGCCGCCTGCTTTATCAGCGCTTCACAGGTCAGTGAGGGTTTACTGGTCATCGGCGAGGGAGGCAAGCAGTTCCGCCTGGTGCTCCTGCTGCAACGGCACTACCACTGCATCCAGATCACCGGCAATCACTTCATCGAGCTTGTAGAGCGTCAGGTTAATCCGGTGGTCTGTTACCCGGCCCTGAGGGAAATTGTAGGTACGAATGCGCTCTGAACGATCACCACTGCCCACAAGGCTTTTGCGGGTTTCCGCCATGGTCTTCTGCTGACGGTCGGTTTCCGCATTCTGCAGCCGGGACGCCAGCAGACTCATGGCCTTGGCCCGATTCTTGTGCTGCGAACGTTCCTCCTGACACTCCACGACCATACCTGTAGGCAGGTGGGTTATCCGGATGGCCGAGTCGGTCTTGTTGACATGCTGACCACCTGCGCCTGATGAGCGGAACGTGTCCACCCGCAGATCCGCCTTGTTGATCTCGATGGCTTCGGCTTCGTCGGCTTCCGGCATCACAGCCACCGTGCAGGCCGAGGTATGAATACGGCCCTGGGACTCGGTTTCCGGAACCCGCTGCACACGGTGAGCGCCGGATTCAAACTTGAGGGCACCATAGACGCCCTCGCCTGCGACCCGGGCAATCAGCTCCTTGTAACCACCGTGTTCGCCTTCACTCTCGCTCAGCACTTCAACCTGCCAGCGGCGCCGCTCAGCGTAACGCAGATACATTTTGAACAAGTCCCCGGCAAAAATGGCTGCTTCGTCTCCGCCGGTGCCAGCGCGGATTTCAAGGAATACGTTCTTGCCGTCGTTGGGGTCTTTCGGCAGCATCAGGCGCTGGAGCTCTTCATCCAGCTCCTCGTTTTTCTGCTCCGCGAGTTTCAGCTCTTCCTCGGCCATCTCTCGCATGTCTGCATCGCCATCGTTCGCCAGCTCTCTGGCAGCCTCGATATCATCAAGCGACTCCTGCCAGGCCTGGAAGCAATGAACAACAGGCTCAATCTCTGCAAACTCCCGGGAAAGATCCCGAAATTTGTCCTGTTGCGAGATGGTAGTGGAATCGCTGAGCAACGCACTGACTTCCTCGAAGCGCTCAGTGAGCCTCTCGAGGCGGGATTGAATCGATGGCTTCATAGTTTTTCCGGGGTAGTCGTCGCGTCCGCATCCAGTGCATCAAGCTGGTGCAACTCACGCAGCCACTCTGTCACCTCGGTCCGACCTTCTGTCGTGGCCTTGCGAACCTGAACAGAAGGCTCGTGCAGGAGTTTGTTGGTAAGACCCCGTGCCATGCTCCGAAGCACGGTCTCAGGGTCTGTTCCGTTGCGCAGGGCGCGCAGGGCTTTTTCCGTCTCGGCATCACGCAGTATTTCGGCACGCTGGCGGAACTGTTTGAGTGTAGACACCGCATCCAGCGCTCTCAGCTGGTTCAGAAAATCCTGAACCCCCGCAGTCACCAGATTCTCCGCTTCCCGGGCAGCGCCCTCACGGGAACGGATGTTTTCTTCAATGACCTGGCGCAAGTCATCGACGGTATACAGATAGACATCTGCCAGCGAGGCCACTTCCGGCTCTATATCCCGGGGCACCGCAATATCCACCATAAAGTAAGGTCGGTGCTTGCGCTTCTTCAGGGCACGCTCAACAGCGCCTTTGCCAAGAATCGGGAGCGGGCTGGCGGTGGAGGAGATAATAATGTCGACATCGGCCAGATGCTCCGGAATCTCGGAGAGGACAATGCCCTTGCCACCACGGGATTCGGCCAGCACCTGCGCCCGCTCCAGGGTCCGGTTGGCCACCAGGAAATTCTTGACCCCGGCATCCGCAAGGTGGCGGGCCACCAACTCAATGGTCTTGCCCGCGCCAATCAGCAACGCCTTGTTGTTGGACATGTCTGCAAAGATGTGGTGAGCCATGCTCACGGCTGCATAGGCAACGGAAACCGGATTCTCACCAATGGCGGTCTGGGTGCGTATACGCTTGGCCACAGAAAAGGTGTGTTCAAAGAGTCGGGAGAGGAAGGGGCCGCTGGCACCGCTCTCCCGAGCCAGAGCGTAAGCATCCTTGAGCTGCCCGAGAATCTGCGGCTCCCCCAGCACCATGGAATCAAGCCCCGCCGCCACGCGCATCATGTGCCTGACCGCTTCGCCGTCCCGATGCACATACAGCACTTCTTCAAGCTCGCTGGCATCCAGATCATGAAACCCTGCCAGCCAGCGAAGCACCATGGGGGCACAGTCGTCATCACCCGCCAGGTAAAGTTCGGTGCGATTGCAGGTCGAAAGGATGGCCGCCTCGCTGGCACCGGAGGTCGCCCGGAGCTCCGCAAACGCGTCCGCCATACGCTCAGGCGTAAACGCCACCCGCTCCCGTAATTCAACGGGGGCCGTGCGATGATTGATTCCCAGCGTTACCAGTGCCATGTCGTGGTTGTACAACCTTTTGCCGATGAGCGGTGCAATACGCGCAATTATCGGCCATTTTAACGGCCAGAGGCCTGACCTGCCACCCAAAACCGCTGCAGCTTCGGCAAGGGCGGACAGGTTGGGCAAGACCAGGCGCTTATGCCATTATAGGGATTCGGCCGAGGCCGGGACCCGATCTACCTCAAAAAAAGGGGGGAGCGTGGTTATTTCTGATGCGTTTTCGACTGATCATGGGAAGTTGCATGCACAAATCCGTACCGTTCCTGGTTACCTGCCTGCTTGGCCTGGCACTGGCAGGCTGTGCCAGCTTCACCGGCACCGAGGAAATGTCCGCCCCGAAAGAAACAGCCGCTGCCGACGAAAAAGTCGATGCACCGCCGCCGCCGGAATACGCCGACTTCGAGCCGGAAACGCTTTACCTGCTTCTGTCCGCCGAAATTGCCGCCCAGCGTGGCCGTTACGACATTACCCTGGTGAATTACCTCAAGGCCGCCAAACAGTCCCGGGACCCAGGCGTAATTCAACGCGCCATGCGAATTGCCCAGTCCCTGAACGGGGACAACGCCCAGAAACAGCTGGCCGATCTGTGGCTGGAGGTTGACCCGAACAACCTGCAGGCGCACCGGGTTTCCGCGATCCAGGCAGTAAAGGGCAATGACCTTCAGACAGCCATGTTCCACATGGAGCAGATCATGGAGCAAGGGGGGGATGCCGATTTCGACAGCCTCGCGGCCATGGCCTCCAATCTGCCACCGGAACAACAGCAGGAACTGCTTTCGTTATATGAAGAGATGTCCCTGCGCCATCCCAACACCCCAGAACTTGATTACAGTATTGCACTGCTGCTCAAGATCAGGGGGCAACCGGAACAGGCACTGGACCGGTTGAAGCCACTGCAGGAAGGGAACCCAAACTTCCAGCCGGCGATAATCCTCAGAGCTGACCTACTTTACCAAACCGGCGAGAGAGGCAGTGCCCTGGACTACCTCCTGGCAAATACCCGGCGCTTCCCCGGCAACCGACAGATGGGCACACTTTACGGACGGATGCTGATTAATGAAGGCGAACTGCAGGCCGCCCAGGACGAATTCAGTCGCCTGGTACAACAATACCCGGACATCCCGGGGCTCAGGCTTTCCCACGCCCTGGTCGCCCTGGAAAACGGGCAAACGGATCTGGCCAGGGAAGAACTGACACGACTGGTGGAACAGGGCAACCACGTCAGCGAAGCCAACTACTATCTGGGCCGCATTGAAGACCAGGCGGGCAATACCGAGCAGGCCATCGGCTTCTACCAGAGTGTTGAACAGGGCAACTACTACTTCCCTGCGCTCGCCCGTGCCAGCTCGCTGCTTGCCGAAAATGGTCAGCTGGAAGACGCCGTCGACAGAATCCGGAGACTAAGGGACGCCAACCCCAGGCAGGCAGAAAACTTTTGGTTGCTGGAGGTAAACTTGCTCATTGACGAAAGCCAGCAGCAAGAGGCGCTGAGCACAGCAACGGAAGCCCTGGAGGAACACCCAGACAGTCTCCAGATCCGCTACGCACGAGCGATGCTTTACGACACACTTGATCGGCCGGCTGATGCCGAGGCCGACCTGAAGAAGATCGTTGAGCAGGACCCTGAAAACGCCGTTGCCCTGAATGCCCTCGGCTACATTCTGACTACCCGGACCGACCGACTGAGGGAGGCCCGCGGTTACATCGAGAAGGCGCTGGCACTGGACCCGGAAAACCCGGCCATTCTCGACAGCATGGGCTGGGTCCTGTTCCTTGAGGGACAAATCGAGCCTGCGCTCAAGTACCTGTCCCGCGCCTGGGCCGCCTATCCCGATCCGGAAGTCGCCGCCCATTACGGTGAAGCCCTGTGGATGAGTGGGGCCGAGGATCAGGCCAGAATCATTTGGCAGAAAGGCCTTGATCAGAACCCCGGTCACGAAGTACTCAATGAAACCATTGACCGGCTGACAAATGGTGGTGAGCAGTAATGAAACTTGTCCGAACCCTGGCGGCACTCCTCATGCTCGCTATCCTCGGCGCCTGCACCACCATTCAGATCGAACCCCTGCCGGAGGGGATGACAGACCAGCCGCCGGCGAACTGGACCGCCCGCTCGGCCAGCCTCGGCCGGCTGGATCACTGGCAACTCTCCGGCAAACTGGCTGTCCGACAGCCATCAGACAGCGGCACAGCCATCATCAATCACTGGATTCAGGACGGCGACGCCTACGACCTGGCCTTGTCCTCATCCTTTTTGGGCATGGGCAGCACTCTACTCAAAGGCGTTCCCGGCTTCATTGAGCTAACCCTCCCCAATGGGGAGACCTACCGCTCTAGCGAACCGGAGTCGCTGGTGCAAGCTGCCACGGGCTGGCAATTGCCCCTGGAGAACCTGACCTGGTGGATCCGCGGCCTACCCTCACCCGGCAGTGATTACCGTCTGCTGTTTGATGCACAAGGCAGCCTGGCAATCATCCGGCAAGACGGCTGGGAGATCCGCTACGACCGCTGGCAGGACTTTCTTGCCAGCTACCCGGCCCTCCCTGCCCGCATCACCGCCCTGAAAGAAGACAAACGGGTGAGGCTGGTGGTCTCCGACTGGCAGGAAAAGACCCCGTGAGCTTCGGCATCACCCTGCCCTCGCCCGCCAAACTGAACCTGTTCCTGCACATTGTCGGGCGCCGGCCAGACGGCTACCACGAGTTGCAGACGCTCTTCCAGTTTCTTGATTACGGCGACGACCTCACCTTCACCCTCACCCCTGAGGGTCGCGGCGTAAGGCTTGTGGAGTCGATCCCGGGCGTGCCCGATGAGGACAACCTGATCACTCGCGCTGCCAAAGCGCTCATAGAACGCAGCCGCGAAGAACTACCCGGTGTAACCATAGGCATTACCAAACGGCTGCCTATGGGCGGAGGCCTCGGCGGTGGCAGCTCCAACGCTGCCACCGCGCTGCTCGGGCTAAACCACCTGTGGAGGCTGGGCCTCAGCAACGATCAGCTCGCCGACATTGGCTTGACCCTGGGCGCCGACGTACCAGTATTTGTTCGTGGCCACGCCGCGTTTGGGGAGGGCGTTGGTGAAACACTGACCAACGCGAATCCACCGGAAGACTGGTTCGTGATTATCAAGCCTGGGTGTAACGTAAACACTGGCAAGATTTTTTCCGAGCAAGGGTTGACAAGGAACACCCCGAGAATCAAAATAGCGCCCGCTTTTGAGGGAGACGCCTCGAGGTACCGAAACGACTGCGAGGATGTAGTTTGCGAACTGTATCCTGAGGTTAATCAGAGCCTGGAATGGCTTTCAAAATTCGGACCTGCAAGATTAACCGGAACCGGGGCTTGCATATTTGGACGTTTCCCGACAGAATCCGCAGCCCGGATTATCTGGGAAAGCAAACCCTCCGGCGTCACGGGGTTCGTAGCTCAAGGGGTGAACATTTCACCTCTTCACACAAAGCTAACAGAGCTGAAATGATGCCAAAAAAGCACGATACTGGGGTGTCGCCAAGTGGTAAGGCAACGGGTTTTGATCCCGTCATGCGCAGGTTCGAATCCTGCCACCCCAGCCACCTTTCTCCCGCTTCTTCTGAATCAAACGCCGATACTGAGAAGGATGCCGTCGTGTCCAAACTGATGATTTTTGCTGGCAACGCCAACCCTGAGCTTGCCAAGGCCATCGCCCAGAAACTCCATATTCCCATGGGACAGGCCACTGTAGGCCGTTTCAGCGACGGCGAAACTACCGTCGAGATCAATGAGAATGTCCGCGGCCATGATGTATTCATCATCCAGCCGACCTGCTACCCCACCAACGACAATCTGATGGAGTTGATCGTGATGGCCGACGCACTTCGACGTGCATCCGCAACACGTGTCACCGCCGTTATCCCCTATTACGGATACGCCCGTCAGGATCGCCGTGTACGCTCCACCCGGGTCGCCATCAGCGCCAAAGTCGTCGCCGACATGATCTCAAGCATCGGCGTGGACCGGGTGTTGACTCTGGACCTGCACGCTGACCAGATCCAGGGCTTCTTCGACATTCCTGTGGACAACATCTACGCCACGCCGGTCATGCTCGAAGATATTGAGAAGCAGCGCTTCGAAAACTTTATTGTGGTTTCTCCAGACGTTGGCGGCGTGGTTCGCGCCCGCGCCGTTGCCAAGAAACTGGACGATGCCGATCTGGCCATCATTGACAAGCGTCGCCCGAAAGCCAACGTCTCCCAGGTCATGCACATTATCGGTGACGTTAAGGATAAAACCTGCATTCTGGTGGACGACATCATTGATACAGCCGGCACCCTTTGCAAAGCCGCGAAGGCTCTCAAAGAGCACGGTGCAGCCAAAGTCGTCGCCTACATCACCCACCCGGTTCTTTCTGGCCCGGCCATTGATAACATCAATGCCTCACAGCTGGACGAACTTGTGGTGTGCGATACTATACCGCTGGGTGACAAAGCGAAGAACTGTGATAGAATCCGCGTCCTCAGCATGGCTGGCCTGCTCGCGGAGTCCATTCGCCGCGTCAGCAACGAAGAGTCCATCAGTGCCATGTTCGAGAACGCCTGAGCGTTAAGGCATTGTGCCGGTTCAGGCAAAACAGGCAGTTACCGAGTCGGGAGCCTCATCAGGCTCCCGACTCTTTTAGTCAGCCGGAAACGTCCGGCTTTTCAGAAACATCACCTGATCCAACGCCTGGTCGCGGGCAGTTCAGGTGACGATTGAGGTTAATACCATGTCTCAGGAATTTGTTATCGAAGCATTTCCTCGCGACGATCAGGGGAGAGGTGCGAGCCGCCGCCTGCGTCGTGAGGAACGGAAAATCCCGGCCATCGTCTATGGCGGTGATAAAGACGCCGTCTCTGTCTCTATCTGGCACAACGAGCTGAAAAAAGCTCTGGAGAATGAGGCTTTCTTCTCTCACGTTCTGACCATCGAACTAAACGGCAAGAAAGAAAGCGTGATCCTGAAGGATCTGCAGCGTCATCCGTACAAGCCGTTGCTGACCCACGCCGACTTCCTGCGCGTCGACAAGGATCACGAGATCCACGTTAACGTGCCGCTGCACTTCCTCAACGAAGAAAGCGCACCGGCCATCAAACTTCAGGGCGGTGTTGCGAACCACCAGATCACCGAAGTGGAAGTGATCTGTCTGCCGCAGAATCTGCCCGAGTTCATCGAAGTGGATATGGCTACCGTTGAAATGGATCAGGTGATTCACCTGAGCGACCTGAAACTGCCGAAAGACGTCAAGATTGCCGCCCTGCTTCAGGGTGAAGATCACGACCTGCCTGTTGTGGCCATCCACAAGCCGCGCGGTGCCAAGGTTGATGACACCGAAGAAGGTGAAGAAGGCGAAGAAGGCGAAGACAAGGAGTAATTACTCCTGTACTGACGAGGGCAACGGTGAATGGCACAGGATATCCTCATGGTGGTTGGTCTGGGAAATCCCGGCGCCGACTACGAGAATACCCGCCATAACGCCGGCGCCCTGTTTGTCGAAGCTCTGGCCCGCTCCGCGGGCCAGACGCTCCGCCCCGAAAAGAAGTACCACGGGCTCTACGCCCGCATTCAGTGGCAGGGCCTCGACCTGCACCTCCTGAACCCCACCACGTTTATGAATCGCAGCGGCCTGGCCATCAAGGCGCTGGCAGACCTCTTCAAAATTCAGCCCCAACAGATTCTGATCGCTCACGACGAGCTTGATTTGCCGCCAGGCACCGCCAAACTCAAGAAAGGCGGCGGCCACGGCGGGCATAACGGCCTTCGGGACACTATCGCCCACTTGGGTACCAACGAGTTCCAGAGACTGCGCATCGGCATCGGTCATCCCGGCGACAGCCGCAAGGTAACCGGTTATGTTCTCGGCCGCCTTGGCAAACGGGAAACCGAAGAACTGAACGCCGTAATGGATGAAATCATGCGGGTACTGCCCGACGCAGCCAGCGGTAAACTCTCAGCCGCCATGAACAGACTGCACAGCTTCAAGCCGGCGCCCTGACACATCCCCTTATTCGCTTACACCCCCAGACACCGGTATAATCCGGCCAAATTTTCCAGTACCAGCAGAGGCATTCCATGGGATTTAACTGCGGCATCGTCGGCCTTCCCAACGTCGGCAAATCCACCCTGTTCAACGCGCTCACCAAGTCCGGCATCGGTGCGGAAAACTTCCCCTTCTGTACCATCGAGCCAAACGCGGGTGTTGTAGCCATGCCAGATCCGCGCCTGAACAAGCTGGCCGAGATCGTAAAGCCCGAGCGCGTCGTGCCCACCACCATGGAATTCGTCGATATCGCCGGCCTGGTAGCCGGCGCTTCAAAAGGTGAAGGCCTGGGCAACCAGTTTCTGGCCAACATCCGCCAGACCGACGCCATCGCTCACGTGGTTCGCTGCTTTGAAGACGGCAACGTCATTCACGTGGCCAACAAGGTCGATCCAGCCTCTGACATTGAGGTCATCAACACCGAACTGGCTCTGGCCGACCTGGAAACCGTGGAAAAAGCCATTAAACGCGTACAGCGTGTGGCCAAGAGCGGTGACAAGGAAGCGAAAGCCCAGCTCGAGATGTTCGAGAAGCTCATGCCGGTGCTGAACGAAGGCCAGCCGGTACGCAGCATGAACCTCGACAAGGACCAAATGGGCCTTATCCGTGAGCTGTGCCTGCTCACCGTCAAGCCCACCATGTACATCGCGAACGTGAACGAAGACGGCTTCGAGAATAACCCGCACCTGGATACCGTCCGCAAGATTGCCGAATCCGAGAACGCCGTTGTGGTTCCCATCTGCAACAAGCTGGAAGCCGAAATCTCCGAACTGGAAGACGACGAAAAAGCCATGTTCCTGGACGAAATGGGCATGGAAGAGCCGGGCCTCGACCGGGTCATCCGCGCCGGCTACAGCCTCCTGGGCCTGCAGACCTACTTTACCGCCGGAGTAAAGGAAGTCCGCGCCTGGACTGTTAAAATCGGCGCCACAGCGCCCCAGGCAGCTGCCGTGATCCACACCGACTTCGAGCGCGGCTTTATCCGTGCAGAAGTGGTGAGCTACGACGATTTCGTGAAGTACAACGGCGAAGCCGGCGCCAAAGATGCCGGCAAATGGCGCCTGGAAGGCAAGGAGTACATCGTGAAAGACGGCGACGTAATCCACTTCCGCTTCAACGTGTAACCTTTCAGAAAAAATGGGCCCCAAGCCTTGACACACGGGGGCCAAATACTGAAAATACGCGCCTCGTTTGGGGCGTTGCCCAAAACGAAATGGCAAGGTAGCTCAGTTGGTTAGAGCACAGCACTCATAATGCTGGGGTCGGCGGTTCGACTCCGCCCCTTGCTACCAGTATTCGAAAGGGTCGCGATTCACGTCGCGGCCCTTTTTTGTGCTCACTCCCCTTCCTCCCGATCAGACAGACACCCTTTGCAGATTCAACGCTTACACAACCTTTGACAATTCCAGAACATTTATTCAGATACGATGGGAATTCCAGCAGAACGCGCTTCAAGGCTGTATCGCATCGTGAATTCCCGTCACACATTCAGTATTTTCCTGGCAGTGGTCTTCGTGCCCGTTGCGCTTGCATTCGCCGCAGCAAGCGTGAATGCTGCCGCTCTCTCGATTGGGGTTTTTTGGGTGTGCCTCGGGATCTTTTTCTATCCATCGATAAACGATTACCTTAAGGACCGGAACAGGCCAGGGCGAGACTGACGCCGGGGATCAAGACAGCGCCTTTCCAGGCCATCAATCCCAATCTTCAGCACAATCCACCAAAACCAAACTCTGTGGCATACTCAGTGGCCGAAACCCACAAAGAACAACACACCAGCAAGGACCGTTGACATGAAACCGGAAACCCTCGCGCTGCACGCAGGCTTCAAAAGCGACCCCACTACCCGGGCTGCGACCACACCAATCTACCAGACCACCTCATACACCTTTGATGACACCCAGCACGGTGCCGACCTGTTTGATCTGAAGGTTCAGGGCAACATCTACACCCGCATCATGAACCCGACCAACGCGGTTCTTGAAGAGCGGATGGCCCAGCTCGAAGGGGGTGTTGGCGCCCTGGCCGTGGCCTCTGGCATGGCTGCCATTACCTACGCCCTGCAAACCATCTGCAAGGTGGGCAACAACATCGTCAGCACCAGCCAACTGTATGGCGGCACCTATAACCTGTTTGCCCACTCCTTGCCAAATCAGGGCATTGAGTGCCGGATGGTCCGTCATGATGATTTCGATGCCGTAGAGAAGGCCATTGACGACAACACCCGCGCCCTGTTCTGCGAGTCCATCGGCAACCCGGCGGGCAATGTGGTGGATATCCAGCGCTGGGCTGAGATTGCCCACAAGCATGGCATTCCGCTGATGGTGGACAACACCGTCGCCACGCCGTTCCTGTGCCGCCCGTTTGAGTACGGTGCCGACATTGTCATTCACTCCCTCACCAAGTACATCGGTGGACATGGCACTACCGTGGCGGGCGTTGTGGTGGATTCCGGCAAGTTTGACTGGAAAGCCAGCGCCGCCAAGTTCCCCATGCTGAACGAACCAGACCCGTCCTACCATGGTGTGGTCTACACTGACGCCCTCGGTCCTGCTGCCTTTATTGGCCGTTGCCGTGTGGTGCCGCTGCGCAACACCGGTGCCGCCCTGGCGCCGTTCAACGCTTTCCTGATCATGCAGGGCCTGGAAACCCTGGCCCTGCGCATGGAGCGCCATTGCGAGAACGCGGAGAAAGTGGCCAATTTCCTGCAGGACCATCCATCAGTAGAATGGGTGAACTACGCGACCCTGACTAACAGCCCGTACAAGGCAACCTGCGACAAGATCTGTGGCGGCAAGGCCTCCGGCATTCTGAGCTTCGGCATCAAGGGTGGCCGGGAAGCTGGTGCCAGATTCATCGATGCGCTGGACCTGATCCTGCGCCTGGTCAACATTGGTGATGCCAAATCCCTGGCCTGTCATCCAGCCACCACAACCCACCGCCAGCTGAACCCGGAAGAACTGAAAAGTGCCGGAGTGAGTGAGGATCTGGTGCGGTTGTCGATCGGCATTGAACACGTCGACGACATCATTGCCGACATCACCCAGGCCCTGGACAAAGCCAAGGCTTGATGACGATCAACCGGGTACGACCAATGTCGTGCCCGGTATCCCCGTGATTGCCCCTACCTGTCTTGTAACTCTCCCGCCGGCCCATTATTCTTTAGTGTTCCCCACGCCCTTATGAGAGTCCGGTTGCAATGAGCGACAGCGCAAAGCCCCGCATTACCAGTGGTTCCAAATTCCGCAATGAGCATGGCTTTTCAGCCATCAAGGATGGCGTCAAGCGGTCATCAAAGCAGGAAGCCACACCGGTAGAGCGCAAGCCGAAATGGCTGCGGGCACGCATGCCTGGAGGCGAACGCTATGAGGCTGTTCGCAAGAACGTGAGTGAGCACCGGCTGAGCACCGTTTGCCAGGAATCCCATTGCCCCAACATTGGCGAGTGCTGGACCGCCGGAACCGCCACCATCATGGTAATGGGTTCGGTGTGCACCCGGGCCTGCAAATTCTGCGCAGTGGATACCGGCAACCCGAAAGGGTGGCTGGATGCGGAGGAGCCGGAAAATACCGCCAAGTCGGTGGAGCTCATGGGCCTTCGTTACATTGTGCTCACCTCGGTGGATCGGGATGACCTGGACGACGGCGGTGCCGCGCATTACGCCGCCTGCGTCTCCGCCATCAAACAGCGCACCCCGGAGGTGGCAGTGGAAGCGCTTACTCCGGATTTTGATGCGGTGATGTCGGATGTTGAAAAAGTGGTGGATTCCGGGCTGGATGTTTTTGCCCAGAATGTCGAAACCGTAAAACGCCTGACCAGCCACGTGCGGGACCCCCGCGCCGGGTATGAGAAAACTCTGAGCGTGCTGGAACACGCCAAGAAGCACCGTCCGGATGTGCTCACCAAGACCAGCCTGATGCTCGGCCTCGGTGAAACCGAGGATGAAATTCTGGCAACCATGGACGACCTGCGCGCGATTGGCGTGGACATCCTAACTCTGGGCCAGTACCTCCGCCCCACCCCGAATCACTTGCCGGTGGAACGCTACGTGACGCCGGAAGAGTTCAACCGCTATCGTGAGATCGGCCTGGAGAAAGGCTTCATGGAAGTGCCGTCCGGCCCCATGGTCCGCTCCAGTTACCGTGCCGATAAAGTCTTTGATAAAAACAACCTTGGTCTTGCCGTGCAGGAAGTCCCCCCGGCCTCCAACGCCATGCAGATTCCGGTGAAGGCCGTCGACTGAGAACGCCCATGCTGAAACTGCTGCGAAATGCCCGGCTGAAGTACAAATTCTGGTTGTTGAATATTGTCGTTTTTGCAGTGCTCTGCCTGCTGGTGCTCTACGCCATCGATACGATTGCTGGGAAAACCGGCGACGCGTTCAGTGATGTGTTTGCGGAAACGGCGCCGGGATTTGCACTGGTTGTCGCGGTCCTCATGGCGCTCGAAATGGCCGGCTCCCAGTTGCTGATATCCTTTATAGAGCGCCATGTAAATCGCCTCAAGGATACCATGGTGAACGTCCAGTCCTCCGGCAATCTGAGCCAGCGGGCTAATGTGGATTCCACCGACGAAATCGGCGAGATGGCCAGTGCCTTCAACGCCATGCAGGACCGCACCGTAGGCGTTGTAAAGAGCATGAAGGAAGCCATAGACCGCCTGCACAGTGAAGTTCGGGAACTGACCACAGCAGCCGAGTCTCGCAGGGGTGACTTGGGTCGACAGCAGGCCGACGCCGACCGCTCTGCGGAAGTCATCGAAACCATGCTGCAAAGCTTCACCGGTATTGCCGAACAGGCCGGAATTGCCAAAACCCTGTCCCACGAGGCCCGGGACACAGCCCGCGACGGCAGCAAGCGTGTAGGCCAAAGTGCGGACAGCATCCGCAAGCTGGCTGAAGTTGTGCGCAATTCCGCGAGCAGTGTCGAGGCTCTGGCCGAGAACAGCCACGAAATCAGCCACGCCATTACCGAGATCCGGGGTATTGCCGAGCAGACCAACCTGCTGGCTCTGAATGCCGCCATTGAGGCCGCAAGGGCTGGCGAACAGGGTCGCGGATTTGCCGTGGTAGCCGATGAAGTGCGTAATCTGGCACAACGGGTTCAAGACTCCACCGATCAGATTCAGGGCACCATTGATCGGCTGCTGAACGCAATGAGTACCGCCGTAAACCAGATGACCGGCAGCTCCGAGGACGCCACCCGCTGCGTTGAGGAATCCGAAGAGGGCCGGCGCGCGCTTGAGGCGATCAACGAAGTGGTCAGCCGGATCGACCATACCAACCAGGAAATCGCCAATGTCTCTGCGGAACAGACCGCAGGCACGGATGATGTGCTGGCCAATGTTCAGGGCATCCGTGAAACCACCCAGAACATGGTGACACAGCTCGCCGAGAGCGCAGAAATGAGCCGCCGCCTGAAGCGGCTGATCGACTCCCTGGAGGAAGCAGCCTCAAAGGTCACGGTTCACTGAGGTTTATGGCACACTCTGTACTCGTTTGAACCGGCAGAGTAGTAGTCCATGAATCGTCTCCGCGCCCTGTATGATCGCCTGATTTTTCCGCACCCGTTTATTATCCTCGCGGCTTTTAGCCTGCTACTGGCCCTCGCTGCCTTCAAATTCGGCGAGTTCCGTCTGGATGCTTCCGCCGAATCCCTGGTACTGGAAAACGACCGCTCCCTCGAACAGTACCGCCAGGTAAACCGCCGGTTCACCACCTCCGACGACTTCCTGATCGTAACCTACACGCCAGAGGGGGAGCTCTTCTCCAAAGATGGCCTGGCCCGGCTCGCTTCATTGCGAGATGAGCTGCAACGCTTGGAGGCGGTAGGCTCCACCAACAGCATCCTGAACGTGCCCCTGCTCCACAGCCCGGAGCTGACCCTGGATACCGTGGACAGCGAGATCAAAACCCTCGACCAACACGACGTGCCGCCAGAAACTGCCCGCAAGGCATTACTGAGCAATCCGCTCTACCCCAACCTGCTGATCAGTGAGGATGGCCGCACCACCGCCATCCAGGTGAACCTGCCTACGCCGGATCGTTACTTTGAACTACTGAGAAAACGTAACGACCTGCGAGATAAGACCGACGCCGGCAAAGTCACCGAAGCCGAACTGGCGGAACTGGAGCGGGTAAAACAGGAGTTCATCGCCTTCACAGGGACTCTAGGGGTCGAACGCGATGCAACCATACGGACCGTCCGCTCGATTCTCGATGACTACCGGGACCGCGCCGAAATCCACCTCGGCGGCGTGCCGATGATTGTGGCGGACATGATCCGCTTCATCGAGAACGACCTCTCCACCTTCGGGCTGGGAGTGCTTGCCTTCCTGCTCCTGACCCTGGCCATCATCTTCCGCCAGTGGCGCTGGGTGATCGTGCCGCTCCTGTGCTGCGGGTTTACTGTCTGGCTGATGGTCGGTTTCCTGGGCTGGACCCAGTGGCCGGTCACCGTGATCTCGTCCAACTTTATTTCACTGTTACTGATCATGACCCTGTCGCTGACCATCCACCTGATTGTGCGCTACCGGGAGTTCCAGCATGACGATCCGGAAGCCAAGCCTAGAGACACCCTTCGCAACACAGTAATGGCGATGATCAAGCCCTGCTTCTACATGGCCATCACCACCATCGTCGCCTTCGGCTCTCTCACCTTCAGTGGCATTCGCCCCGTGATCGACTTTGGCTGGATGATGACCCTGGGTCTGACGGTGGCTTTCCTGATCACTTTTATCGTGTTCCCGGCCCTGCTGACACTGCTGCCACCGCCCCTGGACAGCAGGGTTACTTCCGACCGAATTCCCTTTACCGATGCCTTTGCCCGGCTCACAGAACACTTCGGCAAGACGGTGCTGGTGGGCTCCGGGGTGATTGCAGTGCTTTGCGTGGTGGGCCTCAGCAAGTTAACCGTAGAGAACAGCTTCATCGACTACTTCAAAGCCTCCACCGAAATTCACCAGGGCATGGTAGCCATCGACAACCGCCTGGGCGGTACCACGCCATTGGACGTGGTAATCACCGACGACCCGCCTCCGGAGGACGCGAGCATGGGTGACCCGTTTGCCAGTGACTGCGATCCGTTCGCGGAAGATTGCGATGCATCGGAAGAGTACCGGGACACCTGGTACACCTACCAGAAAATGGCAGAACTGGAAGCCGTCCACGATTATCTGGACGGGCTACCGGAGACCGGCAAAGTGCTGTCGATCAACACCACGCTCGACATTCTGGCGCAAATCAACCAGGGCGAGCCTCTGGACGCCCTCGAACTCGCCTTTGTGCCGGCAGCCGTGCCGGATGACCTGAAGGATGTTCTGCTCACCCCCTACATCTCCGAGGAACACGACCAGGCCCGCTTCAGCATCCGCCTCCTGGAAACCATGCCCGACCTGCGCCGGCAGGAACTGCTGGACCGCATCCGCGGCCACCTGACGACTAAGCTGGGCTATGAAGAAGACCAGATTCTCTTCGCTGGCATGACAGTGATGTACAACAACATGCTGCAAAGCCTGTTCGATTCCCAGATCAAGACCATCGGTGTGGTCTTCGCCGCCATCATGGTGATGTTCCTGCTGCTGTTCCGTTCCCTGAAACTGGCACTGATTGGCATCGCCCCGAACTTGATCGCGGCCGGCTCGGTCCTCGGCCTGATGGGCTGGCTGGGCATTCCCCTGGACATGATGACCATCACGGTAGCCGCCATCACCGTGGGCATTGCGGTGGACGACACCATCCACTACATCCACCGCTTCCAGACCGAGTTCCGCAAAGACGGCGACTACATCGCCACCATGCACCGCTGCCACCGGAGCATCGGACAGGCTATGTTCTTCACCTCGCTGACCATCATCTCCGGGTTCTCGATACTGGTGCTTTCCAACTTCATCCCGACCATCTACTTCGGGTTGTTCACCGGGTTTGCCATGTTCATGGCTCTGGTGGGGGCGCTGACTCTGCTTCCGCGCCTGATTGTTCTGGTCAAGCCCTTTGGTTCGGAAGGTAGGGTGCCCTCCTAAAAACCGCTACAAACAAAAAAGGGCCACACCAAACGATGCGGCCCTTCTCCAAAACAGCTAACGAGAGGCTAGATCAGGATCACTGCATGCCCTGACCCTGGCCCTGCTGCTGCATCATCTGACGCTGCTGCATTTGTTGCTGCATCTGCTTCATGCGCTTATCCAGCTCGTCCCGCTGCTCCTGGGTAAACACCTTGTCTACCTTGGCCTGCATCAGCGTGGACAGGGCGGCGATCTCGCCCGTTACATCACCGAGTTTTTCGGCATGCTCGCGAATCGCGTCTTCGTCAAAGTCTGACTTAATCTCGCCCTGCATCTTCTGCTGCAACGCACGGGCTTCCTGACGGAGTTCGCCGATCTCGCCCTGCATCTCATCGATGATGGCGCGAATTTCGGTTTGCTGATCCTCAGACAAACCCACCATTTGCGCCAACTGATCCACCTGATCAGGTTGTCCACCAGCGGCTTGTTGGGCCATCGCCGGTACCGACAGACTCAAGGCTACCAGGGCAGTACCAAACAGTTTTACAAGCTTCATAAAGTTCTCCGTTAACAGGGTGGCCACAACCTTAACACCACCGATATACATTGGTTTCGTCGTTCCGGCCCTACACCCTAAAACATCCACACTCGGTTTTTCACCCCAACCAGCCCTCTTTTTATACACACTTCTCACTACCTTCCGCCACAAACCGCCACACACGGGCATTCAAACAAATGTGAAAGTTTAGTCATTCCCCTTCATAATGGCGCCGATTACAGTCAGCCGGAGCAGAAACGATGGCAATTAACTGGTTTCCAGGGCACATGCACAAGGCCCGCAAGGAGATCAAACAGGTCATGCCGAAGATGGATCTCATCATCGAAGTGGTGGATGCGCGGATTCCTTTCAGCAGCGAAAACCCGCTGGTGCCGGCCCTGCGTGGCGAGAAGCCGCTGATCAAGGTTCTTAACAAACGCGATCTGGCCGATCCGGAAATCACCGAGCGATGGCGGGCATGGCTGGAAAAAGAGCGTGGGGTGCGTGCCATTACCCTCACCCATAATCAGCGCAACGAAGCATTGTCTATCCTGAAGCTGGCGGAGGAGATGACGCCGGATCACGACCGCCAGAAAAGCGCATTGCGGGTAATGATTCTCGGTATTCCCAACGTCGGCAAGTCCACCCTGATCAATACCCTCGCGGGGCGGCCTGCCGCCAAAACCGGAAACGAGCCGGCGGTGACCCGGGCCCAGCAGGCCATCAAGTTGCCCAATAACATCCTGCTGTACGATACTCCCGGCTTTCTCTGGCCCAAGCTGTCTCCGGAAGCCTGCGGATACCGACTGGCGGTCACCGGTGCCATTCGCAGCTCGGTATTGGATTTCGAGGATATCGCCATGTTCGAGGCCGAGTACCTGCTGGAAGCCTACCCAGAGCTGGTCAAAGCCCGTTATGGCTTTGAGGAGTTGCCCAAAGACGGTTTGGCGCTAATGGACGGTATTGCGGCGAAGCGCCGGTTTTTCGGTCGGGGTGGCGTGCCGGACCTGCACAAGGTGTCAGAAGTGTTACTCAATGAATTCCGGGCCGGCACGCTGGGGCGCATTTCTCTGGAAACTCCGGAGATGGTCGAGCGTGAAGCCCGGGAGGCAGCGAACTAACCTCCCCTTACCAAGGTCAAATATCACATCCGGCCCAAAGCGCCTAGACTGTTAGATAACGTAATTGATCGCAAGGTCGGCCATTTCGGCCGGCCGGTAAGGAGGAATTTATGAGACGCGTCGTCGTCACCGGTATGGGCATCGTTTCCTGCCTCGGTAACTCGCTGGATGAGGTCAGAGACAGCCTGAAAAACGGAAAGTCTGGCATCCGCTTCAACGAAACCTATAAGGAAATGGGCTTCCGCAGCCAGATTGCCGGCTCTGTGGACGTAGATACATCCGTTATCGACCGCAAGATCCGCCGCTTCATGGGCCCTTCCGCCATGTACAGCTATCTCGCCATGGAACAGGCAATTGCCCAGGCAGGCCTGACCGAAGATCTGATCTCCAACGACCGCACCGGCCTGATTGCCGGCTCCGGCGGCGCCTCCTGCTCCAGCCAGGTGGAAGCCACGGATATCATGCGTGCAAAAGGTGTCAAGCGTATCGGGCCCTACATGGTGCCGCGCATCATGACCAGCACGGTATCCGCCTGCCTGGCCACCGCCTATAAGATCCGGGGCGTGAACTATTCCATGTCATCAGCCTGTGCCACCAGCGCCCACTGCATTGGCCACGCCATGGAGCAGATCCAGGCCGGCAAACAGGACATCGTGTTCGCCGGTGGCGGCGAGGAAGAAGATTGGAGTCTGACCATGATGTTCGACGCCATGGGAGCCCTCTCCACCAAGTACAACGACACACCGGAAACGGCTTCCCGTCCGTTCGATAGCGGCCGCGATGGCTTTGTGATCGCCGGCGGTGGCGGCATGGTGGTTCTCGAAGAACTGGAACACGCCAAGAAACGGGGGGCCAATATTATTGCCGAGCTGACGGGCTATGGTGCCACCTCTGATGGCTATGACATGGTGGCCCCTTCCGGCGAAGGCGCACAGCGCTGTATGAAGCAGGCCATGGCCACGATCCGTGGCAAGGTCGACTACATCAACGCCCACGGCACCAGCACCCCGGTAGGCGATGTGGCCGAGATGGGCGCGGTGCGTGCCACCTTCGGATCCGACATTCCTGCCATTTCCTCGACCAAGTCACTGTCCGGCCACTCCCTCGGGGCGGCCGGGGCACAGGAGGCGATTTACTCGCTGCTGATGCTGCAGAACGGCTTCATGGCCGGCACTGCAAACCTGGCCAATGTGGACGAGAAAATCGGCGATATTCCATTGGTGGGCCCGGAAGGTCGGGAGGTAGATCTTAACACCGTGATGTCCAACAGCTTTGGTTTTGGTGGCACCAACGCCTCGCTGGTTTTTGAAAAGCTCTAGACCTATTCTTGTTAGGGCCCTCGGGCCCTTATTTTTAAATAATATATTCTAAGATCATCCCGCTTGATCATTGGCAAACACAGTCATCCGTATTAAGGTACGTAGTTGATATGGATCAAATCGGACGGATCATCACGTATGGCTCAAGCAATTCCGTTTCGTCAGGCTTCTCCCCTCAAGGCGTCCTGCCACCAGTGCAGCCTGAGCAACCTGTGCCTACCCCTCGCAATTGAAGAGAATGACCTCGACCGGCTGGAAGATATTGTCCAGCAGGGGCGGATCTTCAACCGCGGCGAACACATCTTTGACCAGAGCACGCCTTATCGTTCCTGCTTTGCGGTGAAAAGCGGATCCATCAAGACGTCGATCATTACCGAAGGTGGTGAGGAACAGGTCACCGGCTTTTTCATGCCCGGTGAGCTGGTCGGCCTTGACAGCATTGGCAGTGAGCACTATGCCTGCACTGCCAAGGCTCTGGAACGAACCAGCATTTGTGAATTTCCGGTGGATAAGCTGGAGGAGCTGACCGGCAAGCTGCCGGAATTGCAGCACCACATGTACCATCTGATGAGCCAGGAAATCCAGAACAGCCACCAGCTCGCCATGCTGCTGAGCAAGAATACAGCTGAAGAGCGCATCGCCGCCCTGCTGTTGTCACTGTCCAGCCGATTCCAGCGCCGGCGCATGTCCGGCACCAATTTCAGCCTGCCGATGGCACGAAACGATATTGCCAACTTCCTCGGGCTTGCCGTGGAAACCGTCAGCCGGGTGTTCACGCGATTCCAGAACCAGGGAATTATCAAGGCCCGTGGCCGGGAAGTTGAGCTGCTCGATGTCGAAGCGCTGCAGTTGGTTACCCGCGAGTTCTCTCGACAGTCTCACCCCTGAGTCCTCCCAATGAAGGGCCCGCCCAGGAGTTACCCGGCGGGTTCGCGGGACACTTCCCTGCCGTTAGTTTGTTTCAGCATCGACAGCTCATCCACCAGCCCGGAACGCCAGGGCAGCTGTTTGATACCGAACGTATTGCGGATTTTGGTACAGATGAGTGTGGTATTCACCGGCTCAAGGTGGCCCCAACCAGGCACTTCATCGACCACTCGGATGCCCTCTGGAATACCCGGAAGCCCAGCAATGGCCAGCCCAAGTTCATACAGGTTGATTTCCTCGGCTCCGGCATATTGATAGGTGCCCCACACTTCGGCACCGCAATCAATCTGAAGCACCATCGCCGCCATCACCCTCGCCAGATCCCGAACTGCGACGGGTTGCCCCCGACAGCGCCCGGGCAGTGACAGAGTCTCGCCTGCAGCGGTACTGGTCTGCATCTTCCGGATAAACCGTGCCAGGCTCCAGCCGGTGCGCAGGATAATGTGCCTCGGCAGCAGGGTACGTAACGCCTGCTCACATTCCCATTGCCAGTTGCCCAGCTCATTCACCGGCTGACCGGGGTTGGATGTAATATAGCCACTTTGCTTGCGGCCATCAAAAACATAACATGAGGACAGCTGAAACAGCGCCATACCGCGATCACGGGCGAACTCGGCCATGGCCACCGGTAAGGAAAATGCCGCTATATGAGCGCCCTCAGGGTCCTTCTCAGCGACTTCAGGATCCGCCATCCAGAGCGCATTCACGATCAGATCGGTGTCCTCGGGGATCCAGTTTTCCAGCCCGTCCAGATCCGCGTTGGAGGGGTCACTGACGAGCAGCGGGCTGACGTGCAGGTGGGTTTCCCGCAGTCGCTCCAGCAAAATCTTCCCCAAGGGGCCGTAATCGTGAACGACAAGTACATGCACGCGGGTTCAATGCCTCCGGATATCACTGATATGACGGTAGTCCCGAACCGGTCTGGCCAATGGCTTACCATCTCCGGTCCTTACACTGGGACTCAGCCTGAGATTACTTCTTTGCTATCCCTTTCAAAAGCATACAACAACAGGAACTGTCATGCTGAAACAACAAAGCCACATCGTGGCGCCGATTCCCGATGAATTACGAACCCGCGCCCTGTATACCGTCAACGAACTGCGTGAGCGGGGCAAAGCCGACAAGGAAGCCATCGACAAACTCTTCAACCTGATCGTGGACATGACCGAAGAAGGTCTGGACTTCTTTTTTCTTGAGCCGCTGCGGAGACTGCATGCCAGCAACATGATGATGGGCATGGCCAGAATGGGCATCAGCAGCATGCTCAAGGGCAGCAAGATGGTCGTTCACAAGGTACTGAAAAAACTGGACGACCGCAGCCTGGCTGCCATTCTCGACTTTATCGAGGAAATCATTCACGAGCCGGAACAGGCCTGACGGTCAGACAGTCAAGATCAACGGTATTGCCGCGTTACCCGCGAGGTAATACCGGTCAGAAGCTCATAAGAGATCGTGCCGGCACAAGCCGCCACTTCGTCAACACTCACCGTTCTGCCCCACAGCTCTACATTGTCCCCTTCTCTGGCCTCCGGAGCTCCAGTCAGATCGACCGCCAGCATATCCATGGACACCCGGCCGATGAGCCGGATTCTCTGGCCGTTAATAGCAGCGGGGGTATTTGTTCCAGCGTGCCTTGGGTAGCCGTCGCCGTAACCTATGGCAACCATACCCATCCGGGTATCCCGATCCGCCACCCAACCAGCACCATAGCCAACGGATGCTCCGGCCCGCACAACACGAGTACTGATTAACGGCGCTTCCAGCGACATGACTGGCTCAAGGCCAAGCTCCAAGCCGGTCTTGCCAATCAGCGGAGAGCCGCCATAAAGCATGATGCCGGGGCGGCTCCAGTCAAACAATGGCTGGCCAGCAAGAAAATGGGCGGCCGAGTTACCAACGCTTTTCATTAATCCGGGCCAGGGCGCAGTTGCTTGTTCAAAGACCGACGTTTGCTCGGCGGTCATGGCACTTTCGGCATCGTCGGCGCAGGCAAAATGGGTCACAAAACCCAGAAGCCTTTCACTGGCCTTCTTAGCTTCCAGTCGAGCCATCACCCCAGCCAGCTCATCCGGATGAAATCCCAGCCGGTTCATGCCGCTGTTCACTTTCAGCCAGTGCCCCGGCACCTGATCATAATGCTCCAGCCATTCCAGTTGCTGAACACTGTGAAGCACCGGCTCAAAATCATTCTGCACACATTCGACCACATCGGGGCCGGCATGAACCCCCTGGAGCAGCACAATCGGCTGTTCCAGCCCACTCTCACGAATGGCCATAGCCTCTTCCAGACAGGCCACCGCGAATTTTGGTACCAGGCTATTCAGGGCTGACGCCACCGGACCAATACCATGGCCATAGCCGTCAGCCTTTACCACCGCCATCACCTGAGCGCCGCCGGCACGCCCACAGGCGGCCTGGTAATTCCGGCGAAGTGCTTCAAGATTGATCCGGGCGACCGTGCTACGTGGCATCAATACTCTCCGCCATAGTCGCTGTAATCGCCGTGGGCCAGATCCTCGAATTTGGTGTACTTGCCGATAAACGCCAGGCGAATGGTTCCGATGGGGCCATTCCGCTGCTTGCCGATGATGATCTCGGCTATGCCCTTGTCCGACGTATCTTCGTTGTACACCTCATCCCGATATACGAACATGATGACGTCGGCATCCTGCTCAATCGCGCCAGATTCCCGCAGATCCGAGTTAACCGGGCGTTTGTTGGGCCGCTGCTCAAGACTCCGGTTAAGCTGGGACAGGGCAACTACCGGGCAACTCAACTCCTTGGCGATCCCCTTCAGGGACCGGGAGATTTCTGAAATCTCCGCCGTCCGGCCCTCGGTGTTGCCAGGCACCCGCATCAGCTGCAGATAGTCGACCATAATCAGGCCGATCTTGCCGCCGTTCTCGCGGGCGATACGTCGTGCCCGGGAGCGCAGTTCGGTGGGGCTCAGGCCCGGCGTATCATCGATGTAAAGCGGTTTGTCCTTGAGCAGGCTGACCGCAGACGTCAGGCGGGGCCAGTCGTCTTCTTCCAGTTTGCCACCCCGGACCTTGGTCTGGTCGATACGCCCGAGTGAAGAGAGCATACGCATGGCCAGCGCATCGGCCGGCATCTCCATACTGAATACTAAAACCGGCGTGCCGGTGCTGATCAGCGCATTTTCAACAATATTCATGGCAAAGGTGGTCTTACCCATGGATGGGCGACCGGCCACAATAATCAGGTCCGACGGCTGCATACCCGAGGTCTGCTCATCTAAATCCCTGAAGCCGGTGGTCAGTCCGGTGGTTTGCTCACCGGATTCAAACAATTCCTCTATCCGGCTCAGGGTCTTTGCCAGAATCGGGTTGATTGCCTGGGGGCCGGAGCCTTCCTTCACCCGCGCCTCGGCAATCTGGAACACGTTCCGTTCGGCCTCATCCAGAATTTCGTTACTGTTCCGGCCCTGAGGATTGAAGGCGGAATCGGAAATTTTACCGGAAACCTCCACCAGCTGACGCAAGACAGAGCGCTCCCGAACAATATTGGCGTACGCCTGGATGTTGGCCGCCCCCGGCGTTTTTTCCGCCAGCTCGGCCAGATAGGACAGTCCCCCGGCATCTTCAATATCCCCGGCCCGCTCGAGAAATTCTGCGAGCGTCACGACATCCAGCGGTTCGCTTTCACTGGCGAGGCGCTCCACGGCGCCAAAAATTAACCGGTGATCCTGCCGGTAGAAATCAGCAGCCGAGATGACTTCGGAAATTTCGTCGAACCGACGGTTGTCCAGCATCAGGCCACCCAATACCGCCTGCTCTGCCTCAACAGAGTGGGGAGGGACCTTGATGCGGCTGGTTTCGAGATCGCTACTCGCGGGCTTCAGATTGGGCTTGGCCATTAAAAAATCTTCAGTTGGACATCAAAACCACGACAGTTTAAGCGACCTGCCGCTGCAATGGGAGAGGGTTATCAGACCCTAACAGCATACCAGAAAGCAACAGGCCCGAAAGCCGCAAGATGCGGATCGGGCCTGTTGGGTTAGCCGGTCAATGCCTTCGAAAAGGCAGCACCGACCACCAGCGTATTACCAAGGCCGGGGAATACCCGGCTCCGTTTTCAGGGAAAACGGATTACTCGGCAACAACCGCCAGCTTGATGGTTGCTTCGACGTCTGAGTGCAGCTGAAGTTCAATCTCGTATTCGCCGGTCACACGGAGTGGGCCTTCCGGCAAACGAACTTCGCTTTTCTCAACTTCGGTGCCACCGGCAGTGATCGCTTCAGCAATGTCACGCACACCGATAGAGCCGAACAGCTTGCCTTCTTCACCAGCTTTGGAGCTGATGGTGAAGGAAGCACCTTCCAGAGCCTCGGCACGGGCCTGGGCAGCAGACAGCTTCTCAGCAGCTGCTTTCTCAAGCTCGGCACGGCGCTCTTCGAACGCCTTCAGGTTTGCTTCGCTGGCAGGTACAGCCTTGCCATACGGAAGCAGGAAATTACGACCGTAACCGGCCTTAACCTTTACCTTGTCACCCAGGGAGCCAAGGTTTGCAACTTTCTCGAGCAGAATAACTTCCATCTCGTTAACCTCTTCGTGCTTTATTCAGCCGGCCCGGCAGGCTTTATACGCCTCCGGATATCCAGCCAGCTATCCACAAAAGCCAGAACCACTAACAGAATCATCAGGCTTGGGCCCAACAGAACCAGCGCTATATAAAACAGCGCCAGCCACTGCCCACTCAGCTTTTTCAAACCAACAATACCGTGAACCAGCGCCAGACTCGCCAAAAACAGCGGTGTTCCCGCGGCCCAGGCCAGCAGCATGGCGTTCAGCCCCAGAAACGGACCCACCACCATGGTTACCGCACACAACACCGCAATCGGCGGAGAGAGCCTCAGACCATGGAACTCCTTGCGAAATCCGCCGGGGTTATAAAGCCCCGCCTGCCAGGACCGCGCCAGCATTGTCATGCCCACACCTGTTGCCAGGTAAGTGCCTGCCATACTCGCATTCATGGTGTCCCGAATTACCCTCTCAAGGTCATCTCCGAGACTCTTCGCTATTTCGGCGTTGTACTGTTGGTAAAAGCTCACCCCAGCCTGGACCAGATCATCCAGCAGACCGGGATAGATCACAGGCAACATCAGGCCTGTGACGATTCCGAGAAAACTCCCTCCGAGAAGGGCCTTCTCCCAGGACTGCGTGGTTCGGATAAGCGCCGCCATCAGCATCACCTGAAGCACAACCGCCAGAGCTGTCGGGTCTTGCCCGAAAATGCTCCACCCGAGTGCCGGTAGCAATGCCCAGAGCCCGATAATGAGCCCCTGACTGATGCCGAGCCTGAGAATAACCAGGCCGACAACGGCTGCGCCAATCCAGAACAGCAGGGGTACGGCAGTGGTTACTGCTGCTACCCCGCCCGCCTGCAGGGGACCGCGCATTACATACTGTGCAAGTGCACGCATGGTCCCAAATCCTGTGTTTCTGTTACTTAGTTATCGTGGCTGTCCGAGTACGGCAGCAGTGCCAGGTAGCGGGCACGCTTGATAGCGGTAGCCAGCTGACGCTGATAACGTGCTTTAGTGCCGGTGATGCGGCTGGGCACGATTTTGCCGGTTTCAGTGATGTAGCCTTTCAGAGTGTCCAGATCCTTGTAATCGATCTCTTTAACACCCTCTGCCGTGAAGCGGCAGAACTTACGACGTCTGAAAAAACGAGCCATAACTTAACTCCTCAACTCCGGTTAATTACTCTTCTTCGTCCTGGGTTTCAGCCTGCTGACGTGGCTCGTCAGATTCAGCTGAACGACGCGGGCGATCATCGCCGCCACGACGATCTTCACGGGACTCAGAAGCTTTCATCGGGGACAGGTCCGTATCAGCACCATCGCGGCGCAGGATCATGTCGCGGATGATGGCATCGTTGAAACGGAAGTTGTGAGTCAGCTCGTCCATCGCTGCCTGTGAACATTCAACGTTCATCAGTACGTAGTGAGCCTTGTGAATCTTGTTGATCGGGTAAGCCAGGTGACGACGGCCCCAATCTTCCAGGCGATGTACCTGGCCACCATCTTCAGTGATGACGCCGGTATAACGCTCGATCATCGCGGGCACTTGCTCGCTCTGATCCGGGTGTACCATAAACACGATTTCGTAGTGACGCATGAGTTCTCCCTACGGTTTAAACAGCTTCCTTTTTACCGGTCATATTGAGCAATTCGCGACCGACAAACATGAAAGCAAGGAGTTGACAGCCGGAGCTGCCGGTTTTTTTGCTTTATCAATAAAGCCTTGCAAGAAAGGCTTGATCAAAAGCGAAACTTCGCACTGCCAACATTCAGGCAATACAAAACCACCCCTTGGAAAAGGGGTCACGTATTCTAGGCGGGTGGGCCCCTGTGTGCAAGGGTTAACCAAGCCGCTGGCGCAGGGCTTCGTATAGGCAAACACCCGTAGCCACGGACACGTTGAGGCTGTCCACATGTCCCAGCATGGGAATATTGATCAGCTGATCGCAGTGTTCACGGGTCAAACGGCGCATGCCCTTGCCTTCGGCACCCATCACCAGCGCCACCGGCCCCTTGAAATCGGCCTGGTAAAGCGTTGCATCCGCCTCACCGGCGGTGCCAATCAGCCAGACACCCTGGTCCTGGAGACCCCGAAGGAAACGGGCGAGATTGGTCACCCGAACGAACGGCACGGTCTCTGCTGCGCCACACGCAACCTTACGGGCTACCGGTGTCAGTGATGCGGATTTGTCTTTTGGCACAATCACCGCCTGAATACCCACGGCATCGGCCGTGCGCATGCAGGCGCCAAGATTGTGGGGGTCGGTTACCCCGTCGAGCACCAACAGGAATGGCGGCTTGTCACTGCCGGCCAGTTGCGCCAGAAGGTCATCTTCAGTCCACTCCCGGCTTTCGCTGACCTCTGCCACAATGCCCTGATGCACACCGGCAACCCGCTCGTCGAGCTCCCTGCGATGCACCACTTTCCAGCGCACCCCCAGCGTATCCAGCACATCGGTGATGCTCTTGACCCGCTTGTCCTGCCTGCCGGTCTGAATCCAGACCTGCTGCAATCGTTCAGGCTCACGCTTGAGAACCGCCTCAACCGCGTGCCAGCCAAACACAAACTCTCCGGACACTGGTTCTGCTTCCTGTTACTTGGCTGAATTGCGGGGTTTGCGCTGTTTGCTGGCGCCGGACGACTTATCCGGCGCTTTGCCGGACTTTTTCTTTGTCGCTTCTCTGGCCGCTTCCGCGACCAGCTGATCCCTGGCACTTGAGGACTTACCACCCTTATTCAGCTTCGCACTCTCCGGCTTGGCCTGGCCACGGGAGCCCGAGGGCGCGCCGCCCTTCTTGCGACGGCCCTTTTCTCCCCGGCTTTTCTCGCCACGTTTACCGTCCTTGCTGCCCTTACCGCCACGGGCCTCGCGCTTGGACATGTCCAGGGAATCCCGGTCTGCCTGGCGCCGCTTAGGCGTACTGATCAGCTCCAGATCAATCTTGCGATCCTCCATCCCCACGCGGACAACCCGCACACGAACTTCATCGCCCAAACGGAAACTCACTGCCGTGCGCTCGCCAATCAAGCGGTGCTTGGCGGCGTCATGGTGAAAATAGTCGCCACTGAGGGTGGAAACATGAACCAGCCCCTCAATGTAGATACCCGACAGGTTCACAAAGAAGCCAAACGGCACCACAGCAGCAATAATGCCATCGTACTCTTCGCCTTCATGGTCCTTGAGGAACTCACACTTGAGCCAGGCCATGACATCCCGGGTGGCATCGTCCGCCCGGCGCTCGGTCATGGAGACATGCTCGCCGAGCCGCTCCATGCTGGCATAGTCGTAGGGATATTCAGCGAGTTCGGGATCCGTAACCGGTGGCGTTACGACATCTTTCTTCACCCCGGGGTTATGAATACGGGACTTGATGGCCCGATGCACGATCAGATCCGGATAGCGGCGAATTGGCGAGGTAAAGTGGGTATAACTTGCAAACCCCAGGCCGAAGTGGCCGCTCTCTTCCGGGCTATAAACCGCCTGGCTGAGCGACCGCAACATAACCATCTGGATCACGTTGGCATCAGACCGGTCGGCCACTTCCGCCAGCAGAGCCTGGTAATCTGACGAGGCCGGCTTGTCTCCGCCCCCCAACTGCAAACCCAGCTCGCCCAGGAACAGGCGAAGGGCGTTCAGTCGTTCTTCCGAGGGCCCATCGTGAACCCGGTAAAGGGCCGGCATCTCGTGCTTCTTCAGAAAACGAGCCGTGGCGACGTTGGCGCAAAGCATGCACTCTTCCACGATCTTGTGCGCATCGTTCCTTTGCACCGGAACGATTTCCTCAATCTTGCGCTCTGCATCGAACACGATCTTGGTTTCAGTGGTTTCGAAATCGATAGCACCACGCTCAGTGCGCGCTCGGCGCAGAAGCTTGTAAAGGTCGTACAGATTGTGAAGATGCGGGAGAAGATCCGCATACTGGGACGCCAGACGGTAGCCCTGCTCGGTATCCGGCCGCTCCAGCATGTCGCTGACCTTGTTGTAGGTCAGCCGGGCATGGCTGCGCATCACCGCCTGATAAAAGGTATAGCCGCTGATGTTACCGGCCGCACTGATCGTCATGTCGGCCACCATACACAGGCGGTCGACATCCGGATTCAGGGAGCACAGGCCGTTGGAGAGTTTCTCCGGCAGCATCGGCACCACATGGTCCGGGAAGTACACTGAGTTGCCCCGGCGAATGGCTTCTTCATCCAACGGAGACTCGGGCCGAACGTAATGGGACACATCGGCAATCGCCACGACCAGGCGATAACCGCCACGGGGACGGGGCTCGCAATAGATTGCGTCATCAAAATCCCGGGCGCTTTCGTCATCGATGGTGACCAGCCGCATATTGCGGATGTCGACCCGGTTTGCCTTGTCTTTTTCGGCAACCTCGGCGGCAATTGAAGCCGCCTGCTCACCCACGGCTGGCGGCCAGCTATGGGGAATGTCGTAGGATCGAATGGCAACATCAATCTCCATTCCCGGGGCCATGTGCTCACCGAGAATCTCGATCACCTTTCCCGTTGGCTGGGTGCGAATCGTGGGCTGGCGCAGAATTTCCACCACCACGTACTGACCATGGTAGGCCTCGCCGGCATGCTCCTCCGGTATCAATACCTCGTGATTGATCCGAGCATTCTCCGGAACAACGAAGGCGATACCACTCTCCTTGAAAAAGCGACCTACTGTCTGCTCTGTGCGGTGCTCCAGCACCTCAACAATCACACCCTCCCGGCGACCGCGATCATCGACCCGGTCAACCCGGGCAGCAACCCGGTCACCATGAAATACCTGGCGCATCTGGCGCGCCGTCAGGAACAGGTCGGAGCCGCCGTCGTCCGGCACCAGGAATCCGAAACCATCCTTGTGACCAGTGACCCGGCCCGTTACCAGATCCGCTTCTTCAATAGGTAGGTAAGCGCCACGGCGGTTACAGATCAGTTGGCCGTCTCGGCACATGGCAATAAGACGGCGACGGAGGGCTTCGATACCTTCCGGCGAGTTCTGTCCAAGCTCGGAACACAATGTTTCATGTGTTGCGGGAGCCCCGCGATCCTTAAGATGCGAGAGGATAAATTCCCGGCTTTGAATAGGGTTATCGTAATTTTGGGCCTCACGACTGGCGTGAGGATCCCGGTCTTTCTTATTTCTGGAAACCATTCGGATCCTTGCTTTACTTCTGTACCAAAACGGCACAGTCTGGATTCATTTGCGATGGAGTATAACGTTGGGATGTAGCTCCTGCCTATCAACCTGCCCCGAATAGGCACAAATACCTGCCATTCTTTTTGCAAGAAAACGTTTGACAGCCTTGGCGGGAATTATTAAAGTACGCGCCATCGGTTGAGGGATACACCTCACCACTGGCAGAAACGTCTAGTTTTCAACAAGCTAACGCTCTGCAAATCACCTGCCGAGGTGGTGAAATTGGTAGACACGCTAGCTTCAGGTGCTAGTGGGGGCAACCCCGTGGAGGTTCAAGTCCTCTCCTCGGCACCATTCTTTCAGAATGGCCTTCCAGACCAGATTGACCCCTTAACGAAAAATTTAATATCCTCTGTAATATCGAGAGCCTGTATACGGCGGTTTCTTCTGTGTGCGGAAATAAAGTTGTTCTCAATAAACTGCGGAAACAACAGCTCACCCATGGCGACTCCACCCTTCTTTGTGCGCCCTTCAGTCTGATCATGATTTAAATGGTTACGGGAAGGTCAACTGCACGAACGCCAAGCCACCGAGTGCACTTGAGGCCTCGCGCCGCGAGATTGAGGGAACCTGCATCGGTCTGCCCATTACCCGGCAAATCATCGAGATGATGGACGGCACAGTCGGTGTACAGAGCAAGGCCGGTGTCGGCAGTATTTTCTGAATCGAGTTTCCACTATAAAGGCGAGGCTGAGTTACAGGCCCCCTGGTTTAAGCCGTCGATCCGAGTGAAAACCCTATCCGGATTCTGCAAAATTCACTCTGTCACTATCCGCTTCCTGCAAAAAAAACAAGAATGCAACGATTCGAAAGCATCAACCCAGTTCATTTTTTCAATAAAATACAATAGCTTATAAAATAACCCCTGCCGTTCTTTTGGTGCATTTTAAATTCACCTTAAAAACAATACGTCGCAATCTGAACCATACTCACCTCCGTTGAAGCGTCGGTTTTTATATTCACCATATTGCCGCAAGAGAGGTTCATCCGTGCGCTCGAACCAGCCCGTCACCAACCGAAATGTGCCCGTCAGTAAGGGCGCCAACATTCTTTCAACAACCAACCCCAAGGGACAGATTACTCATATCAACGATGAGTTCGTTGATATCAGCGGCTTCTCCCGGGAAGAACTGATTGGCCAGCCGCACAACATTATTCGCCATCCCGACATGCCAAGGGCGGCATACGAAGAAATGTGGCGCCGGCTGAGATCCGGCGAAACCTGGCTTGGCGCGGTAAAAAACCGTTGCAAGAATGGCGATCATTATTGGGTCAGGGCTTATGCCATCCCGGTTATCGGGAAGAACGGAGAAGTTGTCGAGCTTCAGTCAATCCGATCCCAGCTGAATCCTGAGGCGGAGGCCCGTGCAGAGAAACTGTACGCCAAGCTGCGAGCAACCCAGCCGACCAAAGGACCGGTAGAGGCAGCAAGCCTTCGTCGGGGACTGCCACTGAACGTGAAGCTGATAATCACAATGGCGCTTATACTGGTCGCAGCCAGCGCAGCTCAATTCTTTGCCACGTCAGCCTTCGCCAACCTCGCAATCTTGCTCGGTGCCTTTTTAATCACAGCAATCGCAATCACCACTCTAACCAGCCCGCTGCGACAATGCGTCCAGAGAGCCCGGGGAGTCATCAATGACACTGTCGCTGAAAAGATCTTTACAGGACGCGTCGATGATGTTGGCAGCCTGGAGCTGGCTATAACCCAACAGGCCGCAGAGCTCGACGCTATCGTCAAACGAATGCACGATGTGATCGGCAAACTGGAAAGCGGCGCCGAGCAGACGATTTCCCGGAGTAATGACGCTCACTCTGCTGTTCAGGAACAGTCCACCGCTACCGATACCATTGCGTCTGCCAGCGAAGAAATGTCCGCCACGTCCCGGGAAGTGGCGAGTAACGCTTCCGGTATGCTTGACCAGGTTCGGATGGCAAACGACCGGGTTTCCAGCGGTCAATCCCTCACTCAGGAAACCCGCCACAGTATGGACTCGCTCTCGACAGAGCTTTCTGAAGCATCCCGGGCTGTAGGCCAGCTAACTGAAGCGAGCAAGGGTGTCGCCCAGGCACTCAGCGTCATTGGTGAAATCACCGAACAAACCAACCTGCTCGCCCTGAATGCTTCGATTGAGGCCGCAAGAGCGGGCGATGCCGGTCGCGGCTTTGCAGTGGTCGCCGATGAGGTACGCAGTCTTGCGTTGCGAACAAAAACGACAACGGAGCAGATCAACGAAACCCTTGGCCGCTTCCATGAAACGGTTTCGAATGCCACCGACTCAATGCAGCGCTGTGGCAGCTATGCGCAGAAAACCGTGGAAAACGCCATCAGCTCGGAAAACACCCTTGCAGAGTTGGTGACATTCATAGAACGAATTTCAGAAGCATGCGATGGCACTTCCGCTGCGGCAGAACAGCAACACAATGCTTCCGCTGAAATATCAGGGAAGATCGTCAGCATAAACGACCTTGGTGATACAGCCATGGGAGTGGTCAAGGAAGCCCAGGAATCCATGCACGAACTGAAACGCCAGATCGGTGAAGTGGCCGGGCTGGTTTATCGGCTACGCGAGCGGAACAGTACCTGACTCAGTAACATTCAATGAATCGGCTGATGGTTGTACCGAGTGATTGAAATCCGGGTTTTAGGCAACGAAGAAACTGTTGGCTGGCTGAGGCGGAAGGGGAAAAGCCTCGCCACCGCCGGGTTACGTTGTCAGTTTTCTGGCATGGATGGCGCTGCCAGAGCAACCAATGCCCCTGATATCTGGCTTATTGACCTCGATGCCTGCGGTGAATGGTCTCTTGCTCAAGTACTCGAAGAGATCAATCCCATGAGCGCCAGCAATGCGATACCGGTGCTAATTACCGGGAAATCGATCAGCATCGGGCTTGCCAGGGAGGCAACCCGTGGTGGAGCGCGACGCTTTCTGGATAAACCTCTCACACCACGCACTCTTGCCAACGCCTGCAGAGAGCTCGGCGTATCCAGCACTCTGACCTCAAAAACGGCCGTAGTTCTTGAGGACCGGCCGAAAATCCTTGAAAAAATCTGTCAGTCACTGGCCGAAAAATCAATCAATACACTGACTGCCAGAGCTGTTGAAGATGCGCTCAATCTGGCCCGAAATAACGATTCTGACGTTATTGTTATAAGCCACAACAAAGACTCGCTGAGCTATCACGAGGTCTCGGCACTCTTTGGTTTTTTCCCGGAATGCTCGGGGATTCCGGTTATTTTCATAACCGAAGACATTGCCAAAAACGAAGCAAAAGACTGCCTGAACCTGATCGGTAGCGGGAGCTTTTGCTCATCATACCGAAAACTGGGGCAGTGCATTCTGGAGCAGACAGGTCAACAAACTGGTCGCAAACTCTCTGGTGGGCGGGTCTATGACATCCTGCACGAACGGGAACAGGAACACTTTGCACTGAATCATCACGCCATTGTCAGCACAACGGACAACAGAGGGCGCATCACTGAAGTAAACCGGAGCTTCTGTGATGTCAGCCAGTACTCCGAAAGCGAGCTGCTCGGACAGAATCATCGAATTCTGAAGTCTGACTACCACTCACCCGATTTTTACCGGGACCTTTGGAAAACCATATCCGGAGGTGATGTCTGGCAGGGAGAGATATGTAACCAGGCCAAAGACGGGACCCACTACTGGGTGTCATCGACGATCGTCCCGTTTCTCGACAACAGAAAGCGGCCCTACAAGTACATAGCCATCCGAAAAGATATCACTCATGTGAAAGCATCCGAGCGTCAGATCAAGCTTCAGGGCCAGCTTGCAAAACTGGTCAGCGAGGTCAGCGCGGGTATTCTTTCCGGCCACTGGAACGACGCCCCTTTAACGCTCCTGACGGCCCTTCACCCGCTTAGCGAGTTTCTGGAGGTCAGTCATGTCTCCATTAAAATTCACCAGACTGATCACATTCTGGCAACGTGGCGAACATTCACAACGGATGTCGGCAAAGCCCCGACCATTTCCATTTCAGCCACCAGTGAAACTCCGCCACTGAACGGCAATAGTCACAAGCTTGAAACAGCCTTACGAGCAAATGGAACAGAAATAGGTTACC
Organism: Marinobacter sp.; assembly: GCF_048269445.1. Lineage (GTDB taxonomy): Bacteria > Pseudomonadota > Gammaproteobacteria > Pseudomonadales > Oleiphilaceae > Marinobacter. The sequence continues at coordinate 546,490 of NZ_JBLXIQ010000002.1, forward strand.
TCGCGCTTTACGCCAAAGGCAGCAGCCGGACCGAAGTCTTTTGCGATCAAGGGCTGGTTAATATACTCGGCAACGTCATTTCGCAAGCCCTCACACGCTGGATATCAGAGATCCAACAGGAGCGCAGCCGAGAGCGTCTGCGCAGGGCACAATCATTTGCAAATATTGGAACCTGGGAGTGGAATCTCGAAACCGATGACCTGTTCTGGACCGAGAGAGTCCCCATGTTGTTCGGGTACCCAGAGGGCGAACTCGAAACGTCTTTCGAGAACTTTGTTGCAGCGATACACCCGGGTGACAGGGACAGGGTAAAGAGCGCGATACAGGCATCCATCGAGCATGACACGCCTTATCAGATAGAGCACAGGATTATCTGGCCCAACGGCGCCGTGCGATGGTTGCTGGAAACCGGAGCGGTTGTCCGCGGACAGGATGGCACCGCGCAGCAGATGCTGGGCGTGGTGGAAGATATCACGGCGATGCACGATACCAAGCAACAACTGGCACGCCAGACCACCCTCTTGAACATGCTCCACGACTCTCTCACCGCATTTGTTCTGGAAGGTAAATTCAGGGCAACCCTTGACTCCATGCTCGGCAGTTTGCTCGACCTTACCGACAGCAAGTTCGGCTTCCTGGCCGAGGTTTTTTTCACCGCCGAGGATGCCCCCTTCCTCAGGGTTCAGTCTATTACAGATATTTCCTGGAACCCCGAATCCGCCGAAATGCATAGCCGTGCCGGCACGCGCAATTTTGAACTCCATGACCTGGATAACATGCTGGGGGCATCCATCCGCCAGCGAGAAATCGTTACCGTCAATGAGTCTCAGGCTGAAGGACTTTTTATTGGCCTCCCCGACGGACACCCAAAAATCCGAACACTTCTCAGTGTTCCCATTTTTATCGGCTCGGACCTGGTTGGAACCTTTGTTCTTGCGAATCGAAATTCAGGTTACGACACTACGATCATCGAGTTTTTACGGCCTTTCATGGCGACCTATGGGGTCATTATCAATTCCCAGAGAATGCTCGACATGGAGGAAGTAAACCGGAAGAGCCTTGTGCGCGCGAAATTGCGGGCAGACCAGGCAAACCGCGCAAAATCAGAGTTTCTCTCCAACATGAGCCATGAACTGCGCACGCCACTGAACGCCATTCAAGGCTTCGGGCAATTACTGCAAAGCGACTCAAGACTCAGTGAAGATCAACAAGACAGCATTAGTGAGATCCTTTCAGCCGGCAGGCACCTGCTCGCTCTGATCAACGAAGTACTTGACCTTGCCAGAATAGAATCCGGCAAGCTGGAGCTGTCGCTTGAAAGCCTGCCTGTCAACTCGGTTATTCATGAAGCACTGACACTGATCAAGCATTCTGCTGAAAAGCAAGGCCTCACTATCACAACCCGTGACATTGAACATTACCACGTGACCGCTGACTGGACTCGCCTCAAACAGGCTGTCCTGAACCTCCTATCCAACGCCGTAAAATATAACCGGCTCAATGGGAGTGTCGAGATTGAAGCCGGACTTTATCAGGAGTCTTGGGTAGAAATCCGAATCTCGGACACCGGGCACGGCATTCCAGAGTCTCATATCCCGGATCTATTCCAGCCTTTTAACCGATTGGGGGCAGAACTTGGCCATATTGAAGGCACCGGGATCGGGCTTTCACTGACGCGGCAACTGGTCGAGCTGATGGGTGGCAGCATTGGTGTCACCAGCACCGTCGGCAAGGGCTCAACCTTCTGGATACGCTTACCGGCGGAAGATCGCGACACATGCACCAACGGCTCGCCTACGCTTCATTCAAATCCTGCCCCGGATAACGGCGAAAAGAATCTTCACGCAGGCAAATGCACGATACTCTACATTGAAGACAACCCTGCCAACCTGAAACTTGTCGAGCGAATCATTAAGCGCGAGCCCCGATTTATTCTGGTCTCCGCAACCAACGCTGCAGATGGTCTGAGGCTGGCAAGCAACTATCCGCCGGATCTCATTCTCTTAGACATTAATCTACCGGACATGGACGGTTATTCGCTCCTTGGCAAACTGAAGTCATTTAAACACCTGAGTGAGAAGCCCATGCTGGCGCTAACGGCAAACGCCATGAGCGACGACATGCAACGAGGCAGGAATTCCGGTTTCGATGACTATCTGACCAAGCCCATCAATATCGACGAACTGATGAACACACTAAAGAAATTTCTCGGGTAACGAAATCATGTACGCTTTTTCAGAACAAAACCTTCATAAGCAGACCATATTTGTCGTGGACGACGAACTGGTGAACCTGAAGCTGCTGGATAAAGTTCTTACATCTGCAGGGTACACAAACCTGATCTTGATCAACGACCCAAACGAAGTCCTTCCAGCCTATCTGGAGCACCGGCCTTCGCTAATTCTCCTCGATCTGAACATGCCAGGCATGGATGGCTATCAGGTAATGAAAGCGCTGGCCGGGCTGGATGACCCCCTTATGCCACCGATCATTATTCTGACTGCCCAGCACCAGCAGGAGTATCTGCTTAAGGCTCTGGAAGCCGGAGCCCGGGACTTCGTCAGCAAACCGTTTGACCGTCGCGAATTGCTGATGCGGGTCCGGAATTTCCTGGACGCCCACGTTGCTCACAGGCTGGTCCGAAACCAGAAAGATCATCTGGAAGTTCTGGTGGAACAGCGGACCCGGGAATTGCAGGAAACCCGACTCGAAATTATTCGCCGGCTCGGCCATGCGGCGGAGTACCGTGATGAGGAAACCGGAAACCATATCATCAGGATGAGCAAGATGTGCGCTCTGCTTGCCGAAAAAGCGGGGTGGCCCGACCAACAATGCGACCTTATTCTCCTGGCCAGCCCGATGCATGACATCGGCAAAATCGGAATTCCCGATGCCATACTCCTGAAGCCGGGAAAGCTGGATCCCGACGAGTGGCAAACGATGAAAAAACACGCCGAAATTGGCGCCCGTCTTCTGGACGGCAATGACAGCGACCTCCTCGTCATGGCCCGCGAAATTGCCATAAGTCATCACGAAAAGTGGGATGGCTCCGGTTACCCATTCGGGCTCAAGGGAGAGGACATTCCGGCTTCCGGAAGAATTGCTGCCCTGGCAGATGTATTCGATGCGTTAACTTCCGAACGACCCTACAAAAAAGCCTGGGCATTGACCGATGCCGTCCAGCTAATACGGGACAATCGTGGGAACCACTTCGATCCTGAGCTCGCTGACCTCTTTCTCGACGATGTTAAGGGATTTGTTGACATCAAAAATGCCTATCTGGATTACCCGGAACAAGAAGCCCAATGAAGCTGGACAACGCCCGGTGGATGATCAGCGTCATTCCCGATGCCCCCATTCTGATTGATCAAGCACGAACCATTATTGCCGCCAACCATAATGCAGCAGAATTGTTTTACAACAACGTAGCCGTTCTGGAAGGTATCACTCTGGACACGTTGATACCCCAAGCCTCTGTGACAGCCCACAGGAGATATGTTGCTTTTTAAAAGAATAAACGATCTGTGTGAACATGCTTTGGGGGACAGAGTGCTCAGCCAGGCAACGACACTGGTACACGCACGGCTGCGACAATCCGATCATGCCTACCGACTCGGTGGTGAGGAGTTTGCAATCCTGCTCAGGGAAGACCGTATTGAAAATGCCTGGATCCTCGCAGACAGAATCCGCCAAACTATTGAGGCTGCCCGCTTCAAGCTTGATGATGCAAAAGCAGGTGTGACGGTCAGTTTCGGGATCGCCAAATTCCGGAACTCGGACACTAACCACGAAGACAGCTTAAAGCGCGCCGATGAGGCCCTTTATAATAGCAAGTCAAACGCAAGAAACACGGTCAGCATTCTTGAGTGACCAACTCTTCTCCATATCTCGTTAAGGATTCCAGATTTCTGATGGTCTCACTCGGATACTCCCCAAAATGCTCACGGTAGTATGACGAAAAACGCCCCAGGTGGTTAAACCCGCACCTGAGTGCATGCTCGGCGATCAACGGCCCCTCCGGATAACTACAGATCAGGGATTCCCTTGCCTTTATCAGGCGCCGGGACCTGCAATAATTATACGGAGTCATACCCGTGTATTTCTTCATGAGGTAATACAGATTCCGGAGACTTAACCCTGAATCCCGGGCAATCGACTCAAACTCGACGCCCAGCTCGAGCCGTTCGTTTATCAGGTGCACTGCCTGACAAATCCGACGCTCATCGCCCACCCGTGGTCTGCCCCTTCTTTTGGAGTCGAACCACACTCCATTATCACGGTACAGCGCCAATGCCCGCTCAAAACGTCGGACCCTCTCCATCGCATGTTCGTGATTCCTGAAAAACGGCGTCTCAACCAGAAAGCTATCCAGTACGCTTGCAAGTTTTGGGTCGCCACTTTCGGGCAATGCATTCGATTCTTGTGACAAAGGCTGTGCCAGCTGAACGATAAAAAGATGCGCTCCATCCGACACACTGGCGCAAAATTCGGCATTAGGCTCAAGCACAAAAGGAATCCCTGGCGCACAGAGAAAGTGCTGACCTTCAACCTTAAACTCTACGGATCCCTGCAAGGGCATAACAATTGTCGAAGCTTCCGCATTTGCCCCAAATATTTTTACCGCCGAGTGGAGGTAGATACCACAAAGATTGATATGTTCAGCTTGCAGAAAGGCAAGGCGGGCGAAGAAATCCTCTTGCCCATCAGAGCGCCTTACCTCTTGGGATAGGCTCGTGCTTCCGGTTAACACCTGCAGCGAGGATAGCCAACGGTCCGGCTTTCGTGTGGCAAGCCGGAGATAGTGCTCAAGTACAAAGAATTGGCTACTGCAGGCCCGCATCACAACAAGTTCCCCGTGGACACGATCTCGTCGCGTGGTCGCAGAGTTTACAGAGAGCGGCCCCGTCAGGGGTATCCGGATATTGCAATTATTTGCATCAGGAATAGAACTTTGAAAACTTTATAAGCGGCGCTCACATTAGTCAACCGAGATTTTTTTATAGCAAATTGAATATATCCGGCGTTATCTTTTGTAGCATCGGGACCTTAAGCAATATATACCAATCGTATACTTGTTCTGGATGTCGAGGATTCCGATGACGTGAAAGTGAATCCGCGTTCTGCCGGGTCCCCATTTAAAAGTTCAGCACAAACCACATCATCACAAAGCGTTACCAAAAACAACAACAAGTATGCCATTCTGAAACATCTTGTTTTATAACGGCCCGCAGAAAAACCACTTTATGCATAAATATGCGACATAGAGTCTGCTGTGCAGACTAAATGCCGCTCCTGAACTCTTCCCTGATCCGTATCAATTTCTATAAAGACCTACAAATTAGGGATAAGCCGGAATCGATCCATTCGTGGTCAAACACATTCCAGCATTGCGCGCAAAAAAAACAGCACCTCTTCCTGGGAAGAAATTCACCGGGCAAAGTCTACTTTGGAGGCCGGCCACGAAATGCCCACCACTGGATAGTTATATCCAGTGGTCTGTTCGATTTCAGGGAGTCGTTGAGGGTGGAATGCCTGAAACGCTATAACTTACCTGAACACCTGATAGCTCGATGACGCGGCCTGGAAAACAGCTTTCGACCGGAAATCGTCAAAGATGAGCCCTGGAACCGGAAAATAGGTGACATTCCGGTGTCAGGCTATGGCGAAATCACACTGGACATCGGCTCACTCTGCGATAGCTGCAGTGAAGAGATAGAGGCTGCCCTGCCCGTACGCTCGGTCATTCCAGCAAACTCAACAAATATTCCGACAGCGTCTGATAGACATACTCCACCCGCGCATAGGCCGACGTTGGCAATCCCTCAAACTCGCGGCCGCATCTTGCGGTGGAGTCATAGCGGGTCAGATAGGCATCACGGATAAGATTCGGCTGCTCCTGGGCGAAGCCGGGCGCATCCGCTGGCGAATAATTCATCGCCCATTCGAAACTCCCGTCACCCGTCACCCGGCCGAGATCGGACAACGCCGGATCCAGAAAGCCGTAGCGCAAAAGTCGCAAATTCGAGTGCTCAGAATCAGAAAACGCCCGGGTATCGAATTCGAAAATCAGATCTGTGAAAGCGACCGGCTGAGGCTCATAGCCAGAAAATTTATACCCCTGATAGCCCGTGACAACCTGACTGGCGTCCAATACCTCATCAGGAACGTCGCACGTCGAGATGCCGCCGGGCAGAGTAACCGCCTCCAGCTCACTACCATCCCGAGATATTCGGTAGCCCGGAAACACCTGTGACGAATTGTTGGTTTCCGGAATAAGCCTATGGGTTGTTCCACCAGCATATTCGGCCACTAACTCCACCAGCGCCCCGCTCTGAATGGTCCAGCTGTAGACAACCTCCGGGGCGCCCCCCAGCTCGGTCGAATCCGCAGAAATGTCCGCATGGTCATGGCAGGTGGTGACAGTCTCAAAATAGATCTTCTGATTATCCCAGTCGAAGATCAGCCTCTCATCGACGTCATCAGCGGCATAACTGATCCGGCTTTGCTGCGAGAGCGCAGCCGAGGGCAGCCACTGGGTCTCCAGCTCTGCCATCCGGCCGCCGACATTGATCAGCCTTGCCAGCTCCGGCATGGACGGTGCAAGACATCCGTTCGCTGACACCGACAACAGCTGTCCGCCCTCACTGTAGTCAAAGTTCAGCTCAGCGGAGATCAGAAGACCAGAGCGGTTCGCCGGCAGGGTATCCTGGTTGGCGGGCTCGGAATAAACCTTCTGATTGGTTAGCAGGACAGGATCACTGAGTTCAACCGTCACCTCGGGGAGCTCAAGCGCATCAACATCAATATTGGCGTACCCGCCCTGCTCAGCGGCATCAACCACGGCAATAACGTTGTCGGCGTTATGTACCAGCGACAGGCCCAGTAGAAATGCGGCTTCTTTGCTTAGGAATCGTTCCGTACCGTCACTTCCTTCGGTCGCTAACAAGTCGTTATAGGCTTCCGGAATCTGGCTGGCCATGAATTTTGCCAGCGTACGGGCGTATGCGTGGGAACGATCATCCTGGGCGAGGATGTAATCCCGCACCAGGTTCAGATCCCCCAGACTGGCAGCAGCTCCGGCGGGAGTTGCCAGGAAAGATCCCAACCCCACCAGCCCCCGGTACCGGGCCAGAGTGGTCAGCGGCGTGACATTCCGGACACCGGGAGGTGCCGACATGAGATAGGCGCTTGCGACAGGGGCATCGCCGTTCCGTGTCTCTTCCAGAGTTTTGCCGGGCAAGGCCACGGCATAAAGCGGATAGTCCCGAGGATCAATGTTCGGACCGATTGCCGGCTCCAGAGTCAGCTCTGAAACATCCAGTGAGAATCGGCCTCCCGGCCCGCTCATGGCCGTCGGTTCGCCGGAGTCGAGCGTAACCGTTTCGCCATTGTCCAGTTCGATAACCAGCGGGCCGGCGGTGAACTGACTGTCACCATCCATATCCAGCCAGACGCGGGCGTTCTTCAGGTAGCCGTCGATGACCTTGCCGGTATAGGGGGCCGGATCACTGTACGCCACGCCATCGAAATCCCGCCCGTCCACGGGCAGCTCGTCGGATTCCTCACCGCAACCGGCCAGGACAAGTGAGAAAGCTGTAACAGAGAGACCAATGAGGCGTTTCATCGCGGCAACCGTTTATCCTTGTTAGAGGTTGTGCCGCTACTTTAGGGGATGTGATGGCCGGAGACCTTGATAGGTTTGGCAATTTGTAAAGTTTGGTAAAGTGAGACCGGATAACCCCATCAAAACCTTTACCGCGATATACCGCCAGGTTACGACGAGCAGCTGTAATGGGAAAAACCGCCAAGATTGAACAACTCTGACGGCTTCAGCCGGTAGTAGTGCGCCTCGACGGCATTTGATTGCTCTGCATAGGGTTGAGTCAATACATCCTGCAGCGCTCTCAGTAGCTGGTAATCACCATCGGCTGCTCGCTGATAGGCAGGAACCACGAACCACTCGCGCATGGTGTATTTTGGATTCACGAGTTTCATGCTTCGGGAGAGTTCCTCGCGGGACTGGGAACCGGTGCCATCCCCGTCGATTCCAATTCGCGATTTCCACTCCGCAAGCCATTCTGACCAGCGCTCGAGCAGCGCTTCCGAGTCGGCCCCTCTTGCTTGATTCATTGACCTGTAAAAGCTCTTTTCGATTGGCCCGAGGTCATCGGGTATTGAGGAGAGCTCGCGAAAAAAGATGGTGTAATCCACAGGCGTTTGCGTCATCAGCATCATCAATTCCCTGAAGAGTTCGACGTCAAAAGCCTCAAGGCCCAGCTTTGCTGACCACATCCTTTGCATTTCCGCCTGCATCACTTCCGGGAAACCTCGTTGAATTTCATCAAATTGAGCCAGTTCGGCTTGGTGAGCCTTCAGCAGAGGCCTCAGGGCCGAACAGAAACTCTTGAAGTTCATTTCCGCTGCCACGGGTTGATTCAGGAATGAGAAGTGCTGTCCCCCACCGGTCCATGGTTGGTAAAAGGGTTCAAATACTTCACAGAAGCCGAAGGGGCCGTAATCCAGAGTGAAGCCGCCGACGGCGCAGTTGTCACTGTTGAAATTACCCTGGCAGTAACCAACCCGAATCCAGTTCGCGACCAGGGAGACAAGACGGCTGCGGAACTCACGCCCGAGCATCACGATTTTTGTGGGAGTCGCAAGTGTTTGATCAATAACCCCGCTGTACTCCCGATCAATCAGGTGCAGCACCAGCTGCTCGAGCTCTTCAATTGCTCGGGGATGTTCCCGCTTTCGGGCCCTGCGACCAAAGAGTTCGAGTTGCCCCACCCGAATGAATGACGGGGCCACACGGGTAGAGATTGCGACCGGCTCTGAAATGAGCTGGTCTGGATCCCTCGCATGGGAGCCTTCAGAGTACCAGGGCCGCGACACCTTCTCCGTTTTCGACACATACAGACTCAGAGACCGGGAGGTTGGCACCCCAAGTGCGTGCATGTGCTCCTGTGCCAGGAATTCACGAACGCTGGAACGCAGAACCGCCCGGCCATCGGCGCCGCGACAGTAGGGAGTCCGTCCGCCACCTTTTAACTGCATTTCCCAACGCCGACCATTTAGAACAGCTTCAAGTACCGAAATTGCACGGCCGTCACCATACCCGTTGCCGGTCTGAAACGGGCACTGCTGGATGAACTCGGTGCCGTAGATGGAGAGCGCATAGCCGCACGCCCAACCAACTTTGCTCATCGGCTCCGGCGCAAGTGACAGGTCTCCGGAGAACATACGGATAAAGTCAGCGGACTGGACCAGACTGTCTGCAAAGCCTAATTCGCGGAACAAACCTTCACTGTGGGCGACGTATTCAGGGGTCTCGATGGGCGTTGGCCTGACTGGAACGTAGTGCCCTGAAAAGACCTGTCGTGGACGGAAATCAACGCCATCGGGAGTCGCATCAGGATCACAGGCCAGACTATTCATCAGGGAATAGTCTGCCATTGGTGCAAGCTCTTCGAGGCTGGTCACTTCGAAGCCGGTTTCTTGTGACAACGGATGATTCATCTATGCCCCTCCTGATTCAAAGAAACAGGCAGTGCTGGCACTGCCTTCAGTTGCCCCTGCGATCAGGACCCAAGGGTGACCAGTCCCCCTGGCCATGCTCAGAATGAACGGGCAACGATTTCCTTCATGATTTCATTGGTGCCTGCATAGATCCGCTGCACCCGTGAGTCTGCCCAGGCCCGTGCAATCGGGTACTCCCACATGTAACCGTAGCCGCCATGAAGCTGAACGCACTCATCCATCACCTTGCACTGCAAGTCCGTGGTGAGCTGCTTCAGCATCGCCGCCGTGGGAATGTCGAGCTTCTTGTCCAGGTGCAGTTCCAGGCACCGATCGGTAAACACCCGGGCAGAGGTAATTTCCGCTTTCATTTCCGCCATTTTAAAACGGGTATTCTGGAACGCAATCACCGGCTTGCCAAAGGCATTTCGCTCCTTAACGTAATCCAGTGTCCATTGCCAGGCAGCCTCGGCTGCGGCAACAGCGCCCAGAGCAACCTGCAGACGCTCGGCCGCCAGCTCCTGCATCAGCTGGAAGAAGCCCTGACCTTCCCCCGGGCCGATCAGATTTCCTACAGGCACTTTCACGTCCTGGAAGAAGAGTTCCGAGGTGTCCTGGGCTTTCATGCCCACCTTGTTAAGGTTCTGGCCCTTCTCGAAACCTTCCCACGCGGATTCCACCATGAACAGGCTGATGCCCTTGGCACCTTCCTTGGGATCGGTTTTGGCGACAACAATGACCACATCAGCAAGCTGGCCGTTGGTAATGAAGGTTTTCGACCCGTTCAGAACATAGTGATCGCCGTTCTTGACCGCCGTGGTTTTCACGCCCTGAAGATCTGAGCCCGCGCCGGGCTCGGTCATGGCAATTGCACCGATCATCTCACCACTGGCCAGTTTCGGCAGGTAATGGCTTTTCAACTCGTCGGAACCATAGTTAAGCACGTAGGGCGCAACAATGTCAGAGTGTAAGCCCCAGCCAATACCGGTCAGGCCGGCTCTCGCCACTTCTTCAATCAGCACCGCACTATAACGGAAATCCGCACCGGCGCCGCCGAACTCTTCTGGCAGGCACGGGCAGAGGAATCCCAACTCGCCGGCTTTCTGCCAGAGTTCGCGGCTGACCTGGCCGTCCTTCTCCCACTGGTCATGGTAAGGCACGGCTTCCTGCTCCAGAAACTTGCGAACGGAATCGCGAAAGCCTTCAAGATCGGCGTCGAAGAGAGTGCGTGGAATCATGATGAACCTCGGTGAAAAACCTGTGTTGTGATTGTCGTTCACCAAGTCTCTGCCCGGAGGCCGGTTTGCTCAATGATGAAAAGCATCAATCGGGCTGGCCAAAACCATCGCCCCGAGGCCGCCTCAACCGTTGCGCTTACCGTCTGCGCGGGCTTCGCCCCAGCGCGGCATCAGATCCTGGGGCAGGTTCAGATGATCAAGGATACGGGCGACAATGAAGTCCACCAGGTCGTCGACCGATTGCGGCTTATGGTAGAAACCCGGGCTGGCCGGCATGATCACGGCCCCCATGCGGGTCAGCTTCAGCATGTTCTCCAGGTGCACCTCCGAGAAAGGCGCTTCCCGGGGCACCAGGATCAGGGGTCGACGCTCTTTCAGGGCGACGTCGCCGGCCCGCTCAATCAGGTTGTTGCTGGCTCCGGTTGCCAAGGCGGAGAGCGTGCCGGTGCTGCAGGGACAAACCACCAGCGGGGCTTTTTCCCCGGAGCCGGAGGCCGGAGGAGCAAACCAGTCTTCCCGGCCGAACACCAGCACCTGGCCTGGCGCAGCCCCGGCATAGGCAGACAAGGTCTCCTGCATGGCGGGTGGCGCTCCCGGCAGTTTCAGATCGGTTTCCGTGGCAATCACTACCTGGGCTGCCCGGCTGACCATCACGTTCACCCGGCACCCGGCCGACACCAGGCACTGCAACAGCCGCAAGCCGTACTGGGCGCCGGAGGCGCCGGTAAAGGCCAGATTAACGGTCGATACCCGGGTTTGGTCGTTGGTCATAAATTCCGCCACTCGTCAGTCAAATGAAGCCACCGGCCGTGCCGGATCAGCCACGGATACGCTCAAGCTCGGCAATGAGTTTACCGTGAATGCCGCCAAACCCTCCGTTGCTCATGATCACAATGTGGCAGGGGCTGGGCAGATCTTCCAATACCCGAGTCAGCAATCCCTCCACCGTAGCTTCGACCCGGTGCCGATCGGAGCCGGCATTGAGCTCCTGCCAACCGGAAATCAGTGCAGGCAGCCAGTCCATCTCGTTCAGGTTGGCCCACAGAACCCGGTCTGCCATTTCGGCGCTGGGCAGCAGTGTTTGCTGATGGACGCCCTGCTTCATGGTGTTTGAGCGCGGTTCGATCAACGCCAGTATTGGCTCATCACCCACCTGATTGCGCAAGCCCTCAAGAGTGGTCGCAATGGCCGTCGGGTGGTGGGCAAAATCGTCGTATACCCGCACACCACCGATATCCGCCAGCAATTCCATCCGCCGCTTAACCCCGGAGAACCGGCACAAGGCCGCCACCGCATGATCCGGAGTGACACCCACATGGCGGGCGGCGGCAATGGCAGACAAGGCGTTGCGGACATTATGGAGGCCCGTCTGATCCCATTTCAGGGTCGCCACCGGTTGCTCGTGGTGAATCACCAGGAACCGGCTGCCATCCTCGGAGAGCAACTCCGCCCGCCAGTCCGCGATACGCGGGGTCTCGCTGCCAATGGCGGTATCCTGCACCGGGCTCCAGCAGCCCATAGCAAGGGCATTATCCAGGTGACCATCCACCGCAGGCCGCACGATCAACCCCTGGGAGGGTACGGTCCGGACCAGGTGATGGAACTGACGTTCAATGGCTTCAACGTTCTCGAAAATATCCGCGTGGTCAAACTCCAGGTTGTTCAGGATCAGGGTGTGGGGCCGGTAATGGATGAATTTGGAGCGCTTATCGAAAAAGGCGCTGTCATACTCATCCGCCTCGATAACAAAGAAATCGCTGTTGCCAAGGCTAGCCGACACCGGAAAATCCCGGGGAACCCCACCTACCAGATATCCTGGCTCGAATCCGGCCTGATCCAGTATCCAGAGCAGCATGGCGGTGGTCGTGGTTTTGCCATGAGTGCCCGCCACTGCCAGCACCCAACGGTGCCGTAGCACCTCCCGCGCCAGCCATTCCGGTCCGGACATATAGTCTATGTTGCGGTTGAGCACGGCTTCCACTTCGGCGTTGCCACGGGACATGGCGTTACCAATAAGCACGAGATCCGGCTGTGGCTCCAGATGGTCCGGGCTGTAACCCTCCATCAGGCCGATGCCCTGGGCCTCCAGCTGGGTGCTCATGGGGGGGTATACACCCTGATCAGAACCGGTCACTGTATGCCCAAGTTCCCGGGCCAGAACGGCCAGACTGCCCATGAACGTGCCACAGATTCCAAGAATATGAATGTGCATTCGGCGACTGCCCTCTCCGTTGAAACCCGACAAGCCTCCCGTATCCGCCCATGCCCGTCAAGAGCCAAGCTATCCGCAATCCTGCTCATGAAAATTGGCCGCGTTTGGCGTATCATCAGCGCCATTGTCGAACCAGCAGGAGGCACCAGCCCGAGATGGCTATCAAAAACGCATTTTACGCTCAGTCCGGCGGTGTCACCGCCGTCATCAATGCCAGTGCCTGCGGGGTGATTCAGACCGCCCGCAAGCATCCGGACAAAATCGGCAAGGTATTTGCGGGACGCAACGGCATTCTCGGAGCCCTGAAAGAAGAGCTGATTGATACCAGTGTCGAGAGCGACGATGCCATTCAGGCACTGATTCACACGCCGGGCGGCGCCTTCGGCTCCTGTCGGCACAAACTGAAGAACATTACCGAAAATCCTCGTGAGTATGAGCGTCTGATTGAAGTGTTCCGGGCCCATGACATTGGCTATTTCTTTTACAATGGCGGCGGGGACTCCCAAGACACTGCATTCAAGGTGTCCCAGATCTCTGAAAAAATGGGCTATCCCATCACTTGCATTGGGGTTCCCAAAACCGTCGATAACGACCTGCCGTTCACCGACTGTTGTCCGGGCTTTGGTTCGGTGGCCAAATACATTGCCACCTCCACAATGGAAGCAAGCCTGGACATCAAGTCCATGTGCGAGACCTCAACCAAGGTATTCATCCTCGAAGTCATGGGGCGCCATGCCGGCTGGATTGCGGCCTCCGGCGGGCTGGCGGGCCAGGGAGAAGGAGAGCCACCCCACGTCATCCTGTTCCCGGAAATTCCGTTCAATCGCGATAGTTTTCTGGCCCGCGTGGACCACTGCGTTAAGGAGTATGGCTACTGTGTTGTCGTCGCCTCCGAAGGTGCCCAATACGAAGACGGCCGATTCCTGGCCGATGCCGGTGCCAAGGATGCCTTCGGCCATACCCAGCTCGGCGGCGTAGCTCCCGCCCTCGCCAACATGGTCAAGCAGGCCCTGGGTCACAAGTACCATTGGGCCGTGGCCGATTATCTTCAGCGCAGTGCTCGCCACATTGCCTCGGCCACCGATGTCGAACAGGCCTACGCAGTTGGCAAGGCCGCAGTGGAAATGGCTCTGGATGGCAAACAGGCGCTGATGCCCACCATCGTTCGCGAACAGGCCAAACCTTACCGCTGGAAGATTGGTGAGGCGCCTCTGAGCGAAGTGGCGAACCAGGAAAAGAAGATGCCGATTCACTACATTACCGACGATGGTTTCGGCATCACCCAGGATTGCCGGGACTACCTGGAACCCCTGATTTTCGGGGAAAGTTTCCCGCCGTTCGACAATGGGCTGCCGCGGGTTGCCAAGCTGCAGAATTCTCTGGTCGAAAAAAAGCTAAAAACCGAGTTTCGGTTTTAGGTCAGGGCTTCAGCCCTTCCAGGGCAAAAAAAAGGGCCTGACAGATCAACTGTCAGGCCCTTTTTTCGTTAACGGAGTCACGGCGAACCGTTAGCGCGCCAGTGCCGCATCATGTTCACGCACGTACGCATAAAACTGGTCGAAGCCACCAACGTAATGGTTACCAACAAGAATCTGCGGCACGGTGTGTACCGGCCGGCCGATCTTTTCGGCAATATCCTGTTTGCTCATGCCTTTCTCGATCATATCGACCCAGACATAGGGGATGTTTCTGGTTTCACACAGGTCCCTTGCCCGAGCACAGAATCCGCAACTTGAACGGCCGTAAATCGTGACCTGCTCCATAAAGACCTCCAAAACGTCTGTAGCGAAAAATTTTGAGACTGGCAAAATAGTCAGAGAATGATGACACGGCATGGCCGAATTGAAAATTGATGCTTTGAATCGCCGCCATAGTGGCCAACGATACCTGGCTCAGACCCTCGCGTCCCTGCGATACATCAAGCGGGCTGTCAGGTTCGCAGGCGGCTGAGCTCCCGCTCCAACACCTGCACCTCATTGTCCAGCGCCTGGCCACTTCCCTTGACCCGGCCGGCCAGCACTCTCAGATCGTTGGCAGCATCGCCGATGTGGGTCAGGTTGCGATTGATTTCCTCACTCACAGAGCTTTGCTCTTCCGCCGCCGTGGCCACCTGGGTCACGTGCTCGACAATGGTTCCGATCCGGTCAACGACGGTGGCCAACGAATGGGCAGCTTCCTGGGTGCCATCAACCGCCGAGGTGGCCCGGTCAACGCCGCTCTGAATAACGGAGACAGCGCCGCTCACATCCTGCTTCAGGCCGTCGATCATGCCGCTGATTTCATCGGTGGATTCCCGGGTCCGGGAGGCCAGTGTGCGCACCTCGTCGGCAACCACGGCAAAGCCTCGGCCCTGCTCACCGGCCCGGGCCGCCTCGATGGCCGCGTTCAGTGCCAGCAAATTGGTTTGCTCAGCAATGCCTCGAATCACATCAATGATCCGGTTGATATCCTCACTGCGATTGGCCACGCGACCGATTGCCGTGCTGGCTTCGCCCATATCGCTGGCAACCGCACTCACACCATTCACCGCAGAGGAGAGTGTATCCTGAGTGAACCGGATACCGTCCTGTGCCATCCTGGCGTTGTCGGCCGCCTCGCCGGCAAATCCTGCCACCTCGCCTGCAGCCGCGGACATCTCGTTCATGGCCGCCACCACACTGTCGATATCCTGATGCTGCCGGGTGGTTTGTTCGTCGGTCTCATCCGCAATGGCGCCGACATCCCGGGCCTGCTCATGAACCTTGGCATTCACTCCCTTCAGATCATTGATCATTTCCCGCAGCCGGGCGAGAAAGGCGTTGAATCCGCCAGCGAGGTCAATCAATTCCGCATGGGTGTCAATTTCCAGCTCACGAGTCAGATCCCCTTCGGCACTGGCAAGATTCTTCATCCGGTCGCGGATCTCATCCAGCGGGCGAGTCACCGAGCGGACCAGAAGCACCAACGCAATAATGGCAACAACAACCACGCCGATACCCACCAGGGTCTGGCGGGTAGCCGTGGCGGCGACTTCACTGGATAGCAGACCGGTAATTTCGGACACGCTGGCAAGGGCTGCGTCCCGGGGCAACTCGATCAGCAGCGACCACTGGGTATTCGGCAGGCGAATGGCCACGGGGTAGGCAACCGCCAGGGTTTGCCCATCGTCGTAGGTACCCTCGCCCTGATGCAGCCCGGCAAAGGTGTCCGCAAGGTCGGGAATCGCTTCTTTCAGAGGGCGGCCAAGATGCTCCGTGTAGTGGCTGGACGCGGCAATCAAACCCTGCCCGCTGAGCAGGGTTACCCGGGACTGACCATCGAAAAGCTCCTGGCTGACTCCGGCGATGGTCATTTGCAGTGTCGACAGGTTGATGTCCACGCCAACCACACCGGCAAAGGTGCCATCATTCTGAATCGGTACCACGAGACTGGTCATCAGCTCAGAATACCCTTCGCTGATTTCGTAATCGTAGGGTTCCATGATGCAGGGCGATTTGGTATCTCGCGAACACAGGTACCACTCGGCCTCCCGGATTCCGAATTCGTTCTTACCCTCCAGGTATTTGGTGGCGGGATCTTCGGTACGGCTGAACACCACATTGCCGCTCGGATCCCGGTAGTAATAGATTTCCAGGGTACCTTCGTCGCTGCTGTGCTCTTCAACACCACCGGTAAAATAGCGGTCCTGACCATCGTAGGCATCGGGTTCAAACTGCGCGTAAACAGAGCTGAGGCTCTTCTGCTCCTCCAGCACCGCGCCCACGGTCTCTTGCAGGGCTGTGCGGCTGATACGACCGGAGCTGTCTGCCTGGATATTGCGGATAATCACATTGCGAACAACTTCCGGAGTCCGAAATGCCGTTGCAAACTGACCGCTGACCAGCTCGCCGTATTTTCCGGCGGTTGCGGCAAGCTGATCCATCACAATACCCTGCACGGTACTCCGGGTTTCAGCGGTGAGCCGTTTCTCCATGTCCGCGAGTGACAACTGGGCAGTAACAACGATACTGACGCCCATGATCAGGAGCAGTGACACCACCAGGGCATAGAGCTTGAAGCGGAGCGATAACTGTTTCATCGTATAGCCAGACCTGCGGGGTATTGGAGATTCATTTCATCGTAACGCAAGGAGAGCCCGGTGGCTTACCTGACGCTATTTCTGACCGCGTTCGCCGCCGCCACGCTGCTGCCTGCCTACTCGGAAATCCTGCTTGGCACCATGGTCACCCAGGGTTATTCCTGGTGGTGGCTCTGGTTCTGGGCAACGCTGGGCAATACGCTCGGCTCGGTCGTTAATGGGGTTATCGGCCGGCAAGTGGATCGCTTTAAGCACAAACGCTGGTTTCCGGTCAGCGAGTTGCAGTTGCACAAGGCCCGGAACCGCTTCAATCGTTATGGCCAGTGGTCACTGCTGATGGGCTGGCTGCCCCTGGGGGGCGATGCGCTGACCCTGGTGGGTGGCATCATGCGTGTGCCCTGGCTGAACTTCATTATCCTGGTGGGTATCGGCAAAGGTGTCCGCTACGCCTTCGTGCTCTGGCTGGTGGCCGAAGCATCCGGGGCATCGTCGCCCTCGCCATAGAGGTATTTACGCAACAATGGCTCGCCATCAAACTCGGCGTTCAGAACGGCAATAAAGGTGTAAACCCCGATCAGCTTGCGATTCAGGAACACGAACTCCTTGGGAGGCACCCGGAAATATCGGTTAATGGCGGAGCGGGCGGCCTGGCGGGCCACCCGGGAAGGCAGGTCGCTCTGCTTCCAGCGGTACTGGCCATGACTGTTGACGGCATAATCCGGCCAGGAGTCCTTGTCACTGGACAGGGGTTCGAGTACCGACATGCACACCGAACCGAACTTGTGAAGCACTTCCTCCGGCCATTCCGCGCTCATGAACCGCAACTTCACCCCACCCTCGATTACCGCCTGCAGATCGTTCTCATACGAGGCCCTGATCATCTGGATTACCGGCTTGAGAAATTCATCCGAGTAAACCTGCACAGCCCCGAAATCGAGTAGGACGATGCGGTCATACCCGGGATCTTCGCCCTCTTCACCGGCGATCCGGATACGGTAATTGCCAAAGTTGGGGTCGGTCTGGATTTCACCCCAGACAAACAGCTCCCGGAAAAACAGCTCCAGTGCCGCCTCCCCCAACGCACTTCGGCGTGCCAGAGGCAGGTCTTTGACGGCCTGGGAACTGACTGAGTGGCCGTGTTCAAAGGTCGAGGCGATGATATGCGCAGTTGAGAATTCCGGCAGAACCATCGGCACGATAAACCGAGGATCCTGGGCGAGCATCTGGCGGAACTTTTCTGTCGTCTTCGCTTCCAGACGGTAGTCCACCTCCCGGTGCATCATTTCCCGGACTTCTTCCAGCCAGTCGTTAAACTCCGGGCCGAAACTGACCAGCCTGGCAACCCGGAGCAGCTGGGCAACGGCATTCAGGTCACTGTCCACCGCATCAGCCACGCCCGGGTATTGTACCTTCAGAACCAGCTCAAGCCCGTCGCTTCGGCGCAGGGCGCGGTGCACCTGGCCCAGGGAGGCGGCACCAATGGGCTCTGGATCCACGTCCAGTTGCGCCAGCCGGTCCTCGCCCAATTCCGCCACCAGCACCCGTTCAATCGCCGGCCATTCCAATGAGGTCGTCTGGTCTTCCAGTGTGTGCAAAGCTTCGGTCACTTCATCGGGCAGGAAGTGCTCGCCATACAGGGCCATCACCTGTCCGATTTTGACCACACTGCCCTTGAGCTGGCCAAGCTCGTCCACCAGGAAGCGCGCCTGACTTGAAAGCATGGCCCGGTGGCGTTTTTCCCGGTTCTCCTTGCCGCTGAACCAGTTGGTCGCCATGTGCGAGGCCATCCGTGTGCCAGCATACAAACCGGCACGAGTCAGGCTTAAGCGGCGTTCAAAGCTACCTGTCTTGATGCGGGAAACAGAGTTTCCTGAACGTCTGGATGACATGAATGACCTGTACGGATCAGAGAATTTCACCACGTTTGGCGGCTTGCACCATTATACGGATACTCCGGTGGGCTGACCTAACCCCGTCGACCCGGCCTGACCGTCCATGGGGCCAATGTACCGAGCAGACTGAGGTTCGGGCCACACTCAGTGTGGGCGTTGCAACCATCCGGCGGTCCGAATCCATTGACCGGTTCCTCCAGCGAACCGATGAGGCGCTTTACCGGGCAAAATCTGAGGGCGTAACCGGGTCTGTGGACACGACAGCGAGACGGAAGCCTGAACTACCAGCCCTGACGAAATTCCACCAGTGAGTGACCCAGCCCGCGGACCAACTGATCCGACAACCGCTGCTGAACATCGGCCACAGTTACGCCCGGTACAAAATCACGGACCTGACACATGGCCATACCGGCATAGCCGCACGGGTTGATGCGTCGGAAGGGCTCCATATCCATGTCTACATTCAGGGCCAGCCCGTGGAAAGAACAGCCGCGGCGAACCCTGAGACCGAGTGACGCAATTTTGGACGCGCCCACGTAGACACCCGGCGCATCCGGTCGTGGCGCGGAATCCACTCCCAATCCAGCGAGGGTGCGGACGATGGCCTGCTCAATCTCGTCCACCAGGCTGCGGATACCCAGTTTTTTCCGGGACAGATTGATCATTAGGTAGATCACCAGTTGACCCGGGCCGTGATAGGTCACCTGGCCGCCGCGATCCACCTGAATCACCGGGATATCTCCGGGTGCCAGAATATGCTCGGCCTTGCCCGCCTGGCCCTGGGTATAGACCCGGGGATGTTCAAGACACCAGAGTTCATCCGCCACGGAATCATCCCGACTGGCGGTGAAGGTTTTCATCGCCTCCCAGGTTTCCAGGTAGGGCTGTTCTCCGAGGTACCGGACCATCAGCTCAGTCATCAGGGTCAGAGCACCATGTGCACACGGCCACTGGCCTTCAGCTCTTCAAACAGGGCTTTCAGCTGGGGCTCGCCGGTGGCCACGATTTTCAGCTGCACCGATGAAAAGCGCCCCTTGCTGCTCTCATTAACCGAAACATCCGTCTCGCAGATTCCCGGCGCGTGCTGTTCCACAACCGCTACCACGAACTCTGTGAAATCCGGCGCAGAATTACCAATCACCTTGATCACGTAGTCGCATGGAAACTCAATTTTTGGTGCTTTCGGCTGGCTCATGCCGCTCTACTCCCGGGGACCAAAGTCACCCTACTGAAACAACTGAACGAAAAAGAGCTTTATGGCGTCCCAGATGCGCTTGAAGAAACCGCCCTCGGGGACATCGGTCAGGGCCAGTACCGGCTGGTCAACCAGAACTTCACCGTTGTAAGAAACCTTCACCCGTCCCAGCTCATCTCCCACTTTGATGGGTGCTTTGATCACAGAATCAAGGTCTACCGTTGATTCAAGACTCTCCCTTGAGCCCCGGGGAATGGTGACGTAAACATCGTCCGCCATGCCGATCGAGACCTGGTCAGACTGGCCGCCCCAGATACGGGCCTCAATCAGCTCCTGTCCGGCCCGGAACAGGCGTTCACTCTGATAATAACGGAAGCCGTAGTTCAGCATCTTCTGAACCTCCTGTGACCGGGATTCCGTGCTACTTGTGCCCATAACTACGGCAATAAAGCGGGTGTCATTACGCTTGGCCGAAGCCACCAGGCAGTATCCGGCCTCTTCGGTATGGCCAGTCTTCAGGCCATCGACACTGCTGTCTCGCCACAGGAGGCTGTTCCGGTTCGGCTGGCGGATGTTGTTGTAGGTGAAATGCTTTTCAGCGTAGATCGGATAGTTTTCCGGGTAGTCATTAATAATCGCCCGGGCCAGTATGGCCAGGTCGTAAGCGGTTGAAAAATGATCGGGAGACGGCAGACCGGTCGCGTTCTCGAAATGGGTGTCTTTCATGCCCAACAACTGCGCCTGCTGGTTCATGATATCGACAAAGGCACCTTCACTGCCGGCGACGAACTCGGCCAGCGCCACCGAGGCATCATTACCAGACTGGATAACCACCCCTCTGAGGAGATCCTCAACTGCAACCTGGGTCCCTTCCTTTATAAAGGTGCGGGAGCCTTCTGTTTTCCAGGCCTTGACGCTGATCGGGACCATGTCGGACATGGAGACCCGCCCCTCGTCCAGCTCCCGCTCAACAATATAGGCGGTCATCATCTTGGTCAGGCTCGCAGGCGGAAGACGCTCATGGCTGTTCTCTTCCATGATGATCCGGCCGCTTTTCGGGTCCATCAGGACATAGGAGCTGCCGGCAATCTGGGGAGGCGACGGGATCAGCACCGATTGCGACATCACCTTGCCGGTCAGGGCAAGCATCAGTACAAAGACAACAGATAGTGTTCGGAAAGCAGATTTTAAGGCCATGGGTCCATTCATTCGTCGTTGGGTGTGTTTCTTTTTCAGCGTCTTTTCTGGCTTGTTCAGTGTGAATCCGTCAGCAGGATCGACTGATCAAATCCACGGGCCTCCAGAAGACTCTGGGTCTTCCTGGCGGAATCTTCATCCCGGAACGGTCCCACCTGCACACGGTGAAACCGTCCGGAGGCGGTATCGACAGCTCTTACCCGCATCGGGTTCTCAAGGACTGCCCTTACCTGGCTGAGCAATTTCTCGGCCGGATCACGGCTACTGAAGGAGCCCAGCTGCACGAACAGCGAACGATTCTCCATTGCCATCTCGCCGCTTGCCGTCACCGCGCTTTCAGCGGTTCCGGCCGCATCCACCGGCGAAAAGGGCTTGCCGGCAAGAAACATGGAGCCATCTGGCTTCACCGTGATGGCGGCGACCTCAACTCTCGCAGTGCCCCGGGACTGGTAACCCAGTTTTTTGGCAGCAGCGTAGGAAAGATCGATAATCCGGTCACCATGGAAGGGCCCCCGATCATTAACCCGGACAATCACCGAGCGACCGTTATCAAGATTCGTTACCCGGGCGTACCCGGGGATCCGCAAGGATTTGTGAGCCGCAGACATGGAATACATGTCAAAGGTCTCACCATTGGACGTTTTATGGCCATGAAATTTCTCGCCATACCAGCTCGCCGTGCCCCGGGCTGTATAACCGTTGTTGCTGTCAAGAACATGATACTGCTTGCCCCAGACCGTGTAGGGGGACTTATTCCCGGCACTACGGGGTGCCTCATAAGCGGGAACCGCATCGTTGAGCCCAGAGGTATCAAAATTGCCCGAAGGTGCCCGGTCGGTCTTCAGGGTATAACGGGATGAATGATCCGTCTCCGGCGCAGAGGCGCAACCACTGAGGATTACTGCCCCGGCCGCCGCCAGCACGAACAATAAGGAAGGTTTACAGTTCACAGTCCGAATTTCCTCTTGACCACCTGGGCCGCCATCATCAACGTTCCGGCAGCATTGTTCCATTGTAACGGGTTATCCGCGGTCTTCACCATTACCCGGCGGCCATGGTTGACGGCATTCCGGTCAGGCGCCGATCATCCGCCGGTGAGTATGGATTGACATCAATACGCCAAAGGCGGCCATCAGGGTAACACTGGACGTTCCACCATAACTGATCAATGGCAATGGCACACCCACGACGGGCAAAAGTCCGCTGACCATCCCGACATTCACAAAGATGTAAATAAAGAAGGTCATGGTCAGTGCGCCGGCCAACAGGCGGCTGAAGGAATCCTGGGCCGTGGCTGCGATATACAGGCATCTGAGTATGATCAGGAAATACATGGTCATCAGAGCCAGCATCCCGATAAAACCAAACTCCTCCGCCAATACAGCAACGATAAAGTCGGTGTGACTCTCCGGCAAAAATTCCAGATGCGACTGGGTACCCTGCAGCCAGCCCTTGCCTTCAAAACCTCCGGAGCCGATTGCGGTTTTGGACTGTATAATATTCCAGCCGGCACCAAGCGGGTCACTTTGGGGATCCAGCATGGTCAAGACCCGCTGCTTCTGGTAGTCCCGCATGACAAAAAACCACATCAGTGGCGCAGAAACAGACACCATGGCCGCGAAAGCGGCGATCAGTTTCCAACTGATACCCGCAAAAAACACCACGAAAATGCCCGCCATTCCCACCAAAAGTGAAGTGCCCAGATCCGGTTGCTTCATGATCATGACCATGGGCATCAGAACTATCGCAAGCCCCACTGCCACGTGCCGGACCCGAGGAGGCAGAAAGTGCCTGGAGAGATACCAGGCAGCCATCATGGGCACCACGAGTTTCATCAGTTCGGAAGGCTGAAAGCGGGGCAGTCCCGGCAAAGCCAGCCAGCGCTGCGCACCCTTTGCCCCCACACCCACCAGAATGACCGCAATCAATGATATGACCCCGGCCCCGTAGAGCCAAGGCGCCCAGCGACGAAACACCGACGGATCCAGTTGCGCGAACACGAGCATCACCACGAATGCCACACCCATTCGGATACCCTGCGCCTTGACCACTTCCAGGTTCCTGTCAGCACCGCTATACAGCACAAACAAGCCGCCGGCGACCAGCAGTAGCAACAGCAACAGAAGGATCGGATCAAGATGCAACGTCGTCCAGATGCTCCGTTCCCGGCCTAGAGGATTAGTTGCGGTTGGATCCAGTAATGTCTTGAAAGCCATCAGTTCGACACCTGCCCTTCAACTCCACTGACCAGCGTGCCTTCCGGCTGCTCAGCATAGTCGAGCAACCAGGCATCGAACAGAGCCCGGGCAACCGGGGCTGCGGTACCACTGCCACTGCCGCCATTCTCAACAATCACCGCCACAGCAATCTTCGGTTTATCCACCGGCGCAAATCCGACGAAAAGTGCATGGTCCCTGAGCCGCTCACGGATCTCTTCCGCATCGTATTCCTCATCCTCAGCCAAGCTGAACACCTGAGCTGTCCCGGTTTTGCCCGCCATCTTGTAGGGAGCGCCTTGGGCTGCACGCCTGGCGGTTCCTTTCCGCCCGTGCATTACCTCGACCATCGCCTCCACCACGTACTCCCAGTCATCGGGGCTTTTCAGCTTGAGTGGCTCATGGGTTTCCTCGGGCAAATATTCATCGACCGGATGATCGCCCTTTATGTCCTTGAGCAACCTTGGTTCCACCCACCTGCCCCGGTTGGCTATCAGGGCGGTTGCGGTGGCCAGTTGCAGCGGTGTGGCAAGCATGAATCCCTGGCCTATACCAAAGTTCACGGAATCGCCCGGGTACCAGGGCTCATTCCTGACGGCCCGCTTCCAGTCCCGCGAGGGAAGCAAGCCACTCAGGGCACCGGACACATCGAGGGCGGCGTCTTCTCCAAAGCCAAATCGGGACAGATAGCTATACATGTTATCCACGCCCATCTCGACAGCCGCCTCGTAAAAATAGACATCACAGGATTCGGCCACGGCGTCTTTGAGATCCACCCAGCCATGTCCGCCTCGCTTCCAGTCCCGCCAGAGTCTGCCACCTGCATTCAGGCGGAAGTATCCCGGATCCCATATGGTGTAATCTCGGGTGACGGCACCACTGTCAAGCGCGGCAACTGCAAGCATCGGTTTGAGCGTCGAGCCTGGCGGGTACTGCCCACGCAGAGCTCGGTTGAAGAGGGGCTTGTCCCGGCTTTCACTGAGTTCACGGTAATCCTTGACACTGATACCAGTGACAAATTTGTTGGCATCGAATCCCGGCACACTGGCCAGCGCCAGAATGCCTCCGGTGTCAGGTTCGATCGCCACAATGGCGCCCCGGCGTCCGTCCAGCAGCTCATGGGCACGTTGTTGTAACCTGAGATCAAGATGCAACTGAAGGTCTTCACCAGGCACCGGATTTTCACGTTCCAAAACCCTCAGGGTCCGCCCGCGGGCGTTGGTCTCAACATGCTGATAACCAACCTGGCCGTGAAGGATTTCCTCGTAAAACCTTTCGATACCCGACTTTCCGATATAGTTGGTGCCCGCGTAGTTCACCGGATCAATACGCTGCAGCTCATCCCGGTTGATCCGGCCGACAAAGCCAAGCGCATGGGCTGTCAGCTCGCTGTGCGGATAAAACCGGACGAGCTCGGCACTCACCTCCACACCGGGGAGTTCGTGGCGATGCACCGCGAGGCGAGCCATCTCCTGCTCATTGAGGTCATAACGAAGGGGAATTTCCTGAAACGGCCGTCGGGGCTCCTGCAGCCGGCGCCGGAAGCGCTCAAGGTCTTCCTCGGAAATAGCCAGAATGGCACCCAACTGTTCGAGAGTGTCATCCATGCCGTCAACACGTTCCGGCACAAGTGTCACGCTGAAAACCGGGCGGTTCTCAGCCAGCAGAATGTCGCTGCGATCGTAGACAAGACCTCGGGGAGGGGGGACTGACTGGACCTGTACTCGGTTCTTGTCAGACAGGGTTGTGTATACGTCGTGCTCCACGACCTGAAGTTGATACATGCGCGCAAGCAGGCCACCAACGGCCAGCATAACGACCACCAGCATAACCACAGTACGGCGTTGGAAAAGCCGGCGTTCTGCCGCCGTATCCTTGAACTCGCCCCACGGCATAGAAGCCCCCTAAGCCCGGTGGTATGGGTGATTTCGCGTGATCGACCAGGCCCGGTAAAGTTGTTCCGCCAGGATGATACGCACCAGAGGGTGAGGCAGAGTGAGTGGCGAAAGGGACCATTGCTGGTCGGCCCGCTTCCGGCAGTCTTCCGCCAGGCCGTCAGGGCCACCAACCAGGAAACTCACATCCCTGCCATCCTGTTGCCAATTTCCAAGCTGGCCGGCCAGCTTTTCGGTCGACCAGAGCCGCCCGCCAACCTCCAGCGCAATCACCCGGTCTTTCGGGCCCGTCGCTGCAAGAATGGCGTCACTTTCACGCTGCATCAGTCTGGGAATATCGGGATTTTTGCCCCGGTGAGCCATGGCTATTTCCACCAGCTCCAGGGACAGCTCCGGCGGCATACGGCGCGCGTAATCTCCGAATCCAGTACTGACCCAGTCGGGCATTTTCTGCCCCACACAGATCAGGCGTAGCCGCATGACTACTCGCTGCCTGCGACACCAAGATCCGGGGCATCGCGCCAGAACCGCTCCAGATCGTAAAATTCCCGCGTGGCAGGCATCATGACATGGACAACCACATCGCCAAGATCTACCAGAATCCAGTCACTCACGCCGGCACCTTCCACGTTGCCCGTGCGAATGCCTTGCTCTTTGGCTTCAACAACCACTGAATCGGCAAGGGATTTCACATGTCGGTTGGACGTTCCGGATGCCAGAACCATGAAGTCGGTGACACTGGTTCTGTCACGGACATCAATCACGCTGATGTCCTGTGCTTTCACATCTTCAAGCGCATTTACTACCAGGTCTTTCAGTTGTTCTGCCTGCATAATCACCCTGTTGGACGGGCGTTTGCCGGAATGGCCGCCCGAAATGTCATATTCAGACGCGATTGTAGCACTAAAAGTTCCCATCGGGGCATGCCCCATATAGCCCCTGGCGGCGAATTTCCAGCCAGACCGGATCGGGCAACAGATAACGGGGCGAACGACCATCACGAATACGCTCCCGGATTCCAGTGGCAGAGATGTCCAGAAGCGGCGGGTCCAGCTCAAGAAAAGCCCCACAGGGACGGCGATGCAACGCCTCCGACCCCGTCACAGCCCGCTCCGCCAGCAGCTGAGCCGGTTTGCCAGACGGGTCCAGCGCAAGACCAGGCCGGCGAACCACAACCACATGGGCAAGATCTGGAATTGCCTGCCATTCACGCCAACGATCGAAGCTGGCAAAGGCATCCGTGCCGATCACCATTACCAGCGGCTCGTCCTGGCCAAGTTCTGCCCGTAACTGACGAAGCGTATCGGCCGTGTAAGACGCGCCCTCCCGCGCCAGCTCCCGGTCGTCAATTTGTAACTGAGGCTCACCGGAAACCGCCAACCTGAGCATGGCCAGGCGCTGACCTGACGACGCGCCGGTCTGCCCCCTGTGCGGCGGAATATGACAGGGCACGAGACTGACGACCCCGACCCCGAGGCGGTCACTGATTTCAAGGGCCAGCCGCAGATGGCCATGGTGCACCGGATCAAAGGTTCCGCCATAAATCACATGCATGAGCATCAGGTCCGGATGTGGCCGTCGCCGAAGACGACGTATTTCTGGGACGTAAGTCCCTCAAGCCCAACCGGTCCGCGGGCGTGGATTTTATCCGTGGAGATACCGATCTCCGCGCCCAGGCCATACTCAAAGCCATCGGCAAAGCGTGTGGAGGCATTGACCATCACCGAGCTGGAATCCACCTCGGTGATAAACCGGCGCGCCCGGGTGTAATTCTCGGTGACGATGCTGTCTGTGTGCTGCGAACTGTACCGGTTGATGTGATCAATAGCACCGTCGAGCCCGTCTACCACACACACCGCCAGAACCGGCGCCAGATACTCGGCTTCCCAGTCAGCCTCGGTCGCTTCGGAGATTCCGCCAACAATGGCGCGAGTCCGCTCACAGCCGCGAAGCTCTACGCCTTTTTCAACGAAAGCCTGCACGAGAAGTGGCAGAATATCCTCCGCAATTTCCTTATCTATCAGCAGTGTTTCCATGGTATTACATGTGCCATACCGCTGGGTTTTGGCATTGACCGCAACCTTCAGTGCCTTCTCCGGATCTGCGTGGCCGTCAATGTAGACGTGGCATACACCGTCGAGATGCTTGATCACCGGTACCCTGGCATCCCGGCTGACGCGCTCAATCAGACCTTTACCGCCTCTGGGCACGATAACATCGACATACGCCGGCATTGTGATCAGTTCACCCACCGCTGCGCGGTCGGTTGTTTTGATCACTTGCACTGCCATTTCTGGCAGGCCAGCCTTTGCCAACCCCTCCGAGAGACACCGGGCAATGGCCTGATTGGAGTGGATC
The DNA here is from genome assembly GCF_048269445.1 of Marinobacter sp. GTDB lineage: Bacteria > Pseudomonadota > Gammaproteobacteria > Pseudomonadales > Oleiphilaceae > Marinobacter. Next base: position 574,266 of record NZ_JBLXIQ010000002.1, read on the forward strand.
GATTCGGAACCACCCCGGAGAATGGAGGCGTTTCCGGACTTCAGACACAGACTGGCCGCTTCAACGGTCACATTGGGGCGGGACTCGTAAATGATGCCGATGACACCAAGGGGAACCCGCATCTTGCCGACCTGAATACCCGAAGGGCGGTACGCCATATCGGTAATGGCTCCAATGGGGTCCGGCAATGATGCCACCTGCTTCAGCCCTTCAATCATGGCATCAATCCGAGCGGGCGTAAGCTCAAGCCTGTCCAGCAAGGCTGCATCGAGACCATTTTCCCGAGCCTGTTTCAAATCCTTGCCATTGGCCACCGCCAATACATCCCGTGCCGCATCCAGCACCTCTGCGGTCGCCAGCAGAGCCTGATTGCGTACCGCAGTGGTCGAGCGGGCCACCCTTGTTGCGGCTGCACGTGCCTGCTGCCCTACCTCAGCCATGTAAGCTGCAATATCCATTCAATTACCTTTTCGTTTTCAAAGTGCTGTTTCAAGGCACAAATAAGAAAGTATGTCCCTAACTTTACCTTTCCCGTTTCAAGTACGCACCCCAAACAGATATTATACCGCTGCGGTATGCCATACTCGGAAACCTCGGGAAGGTTTTTTCAGGGAGTTGAGAAAAAGGAAGGACACCATGGCCCAAATGGCCGAAAAATTCCTGTTAAGCAAGTTTTCACGGGCAGGCTTCGTCGCCCTGATCGCCATTGCGGCTCTGTGTGCCATATTGGGTGAACCCATGGTTGCGGCAGCGGCGGGCGCGGCCGCAGGCGTTGTAATTGCCGGCAATACATTTCATCCCAGTCGGGTAAATCAACCTTGGCCGAGGGTTCAGCAGGCTTTCTTCCTGGTTCTCCTGTTGATTCTTCTGACCAGTTTCTGGACCGGCCCCTGGGTGCTCAGCCACTGGCTGTATGCCATCCCTCTCGTTGCTTTTGCTCTTGTTCCGCCTGCGGCAGCAGCACTCATTACCCTGGTCATCATTGTTCTGGCGGTGATTGCAACCCAGTGGGCCGTTGGGCTGGCCGATCGCCACCAGATGATCAGTGCCTTTTTTCTGACCATAGTACTGTCGGCCCTGCTGGTCTTCCTGCGTGACTACAAAACACGGCAACTGGCACCACTGCGCCGGACTGATGAACTGACCCAGGCCGCCAGCCGGGAATACCTCTCTGCCGATCTGCACAAGGAGATCCAGCGCAGCGAACGGGAAGGTACGGACATGTCCATTATCATGATAGGGCTTGACACCCACCTGAGTGACAACGACCCGGACGAGGATATCCGTTCGATCCTGCCACGCATCGGTCGCTACCTGCATTCCCAGATACGGGATTTTGACACCTACTACCGAGTGGCGGATCTCCAGTTCCTGGTTATTCTGCCAGGCATTTCCACCAGCGAAGCCATCGCCCGGGGCGAAACGGTCCGCAAAGGACTGGCGAGACTTTTGGAAAGTCACGGCATGAATCTCACCGTCAGTACCGGCATTGCCGGGCTCAACATTGGAGATGACGCCAATACGCTTCAACAAAGTGCGGCCAACGCTCTGCGCAGGGCCCAACAACAAGGGGGCAACCGAAGCCAGGCTTACAGTTCCTGGTCACAGCCGGCGCAACCGAGCCAGCCGCAAGCACAGGGGCCAGTTTCATGACTGAAACGCGTCTCAGGACCTGGACACACGCCTTCGGCTACAGCATCGCCTGCCTGTTTATTTTCACACTGGCCATGCAGAATCTCCGGTACGGCTTTTATGAGCTGTTTTACCTGGCCACAGGCATGGCGGCCCTGACCCTGGCGGGCGCCATTTACACCGTCATCTGCCGCCGGCACCAACTGTCAGCGCCGGGCCACCTGATCATTCTCTCCGGTCTGAACAGCGGCATGCTCGCCGCCTTGCTGACCATGGATGCACCGGGAATTACCCACTGGGCCATGCCCTTGGTCGCGCTGAACCTACTGATTCTGTCATTGCGCCAGGGCGTGGCGCTGTCGCTTCTGCTGCTGATTCCGCTATCGGTTATCCTGTTCCTGCGGCAGGCTCCGGCTGACGCAATCACCGTCATCGGGGGGCTCTTCATTCTGCTCTCAGTTGCCGCATTGTACATCTGGCATTACGATCACATGGCCCAGTCCGCCGAGGATCTCGCCATCACCGATCCGGTCACCGGGGCGCACAATTCCCGCTTTCTGGACGAAACCCTTCAAAAGGAAATCAGCCGGGCAATCGCCACCGGGCATTCCCTGTCCGTGATAGACCTGAGCATTGATTACGCGAACGAAGTTGCCGACCTGCACGGCAAGGACCAGGTTCTGGGACTATTCCGGCACATGACCGAGCACTTGTTTGGGGTTATCCGTGCCGGCGACACCCTGTATACCCTGAAAGACTCCGAATTTTTCCTGATACTGCCATTCACCCCGGAAGAGGGGGTGCGAGTGATTGCCGAACGTATCCGCCGGACCATAGCAGAGCAGAAATGGCCGGTGGTTGGTAAGGCAACCGTCAGCCTGGGTTGCACCACCCGTGGCAGCGGTGACACCCGGACCGAAACGCTCCGTAAGCGGGCCCATCAGGCCATGGAAGAGGCCCGCAGACGAGGCCCGGATTCAGCCTGGTTCAGCCCCGGAGAAACCATCGAAACATGAGCAATGCCTGGCTTAACGAACTGTCGGCCTGGCTGAGCATGCATCCAGGCTGGCTGGCATTGGCTCTATTTACCACCGCCTTCACTGAATCCCTGGCCATTGCCGGCATCATTGTTCCTGGCGTCGCTATCCTTTTTGCTATGGCCTTGCTGGCAGGTGAAACCGGGATGCCACTGGCAGAGGCACTGCTCTGGGCAGGCTTGGGTGCGATCATGGGCGACACCTTGAGTTTTGCGCTAGGGCGTCTGATGCAAGGGCGACTGACCAAGGTCTGGCCGCTGAGCCGCTACCCGAGGATCATCGACAAGGGTGAGCGCTTTTTTAATCACCACGGTGGCAAGAGTGTCATCATCGGGCGTTTTGTGGGGCCGGTACGGCCAGTAATCCCCCTGATTGCCGGGGCACTGATGATGCCCTGGCATCGCTTCCTGGCATTCAACATAGGTTCGGCGGTCGCCTGGGCGCCAGTGTATGTTTTCCCCGGTTTCCTGGTAGGCAGCGCCTTGGCCAGCGAAATCCGACCGCCGGCCCATTTTTATGCGGTCACCGGCATCAGCTTTTCAGCGCTAATTGTCGTCTATTTCGTGCTCTTGCGATTTCAGCTCGGGCTCGGGGAAGATAGTCGCTTTTACCAATGGCTGAAACAGTGGATGGGACGGTACGAGGCCACTCACCGTTTCTGGCGCCTCTACACTAACCAGCGACCAGCCCGGGAGGGAGAATTCCCGCTAGCCTCCTTCATGCTCGCAATAGGTGCTACCGCCCTGCTACTGATCTGGGGTCAACTGGCCACGACAACCCATTTGCTTGACGGATTCAATCAGGCCACCCTGCACTGGTTTGAACAACTGCGCCAACCATTACTGGACGGCCCATTCATTACCATCACCCTGCTCGGCGATCCGCCTGTACTCATTGCTGCCGGAGCCCTGGCCTGCGCGACGCTGCTGTTCCGGGGCTACTATGCCGCCGCTGTTCATATCATGGTTGCCGGCCTGGCGACCTTTTTGCTGGTATGGGGCCTGAAATCCTGGCTCGGCGTTCCCCGTCCGGATGAAGTCCTGAGCCCTCCGGATTCCGGCGCCTTCCCCAGCGGCCACACAGCCGGGATCACGCTGATGGTTACCTTGCTGGCCAGTTTTGTTGCAGGCGAAACCCGGAATCGCAAGCGCTGGCAATCTTACGTCACCCTGTCACTTCCCCTGATACCCGTGGCCCTGAGCCGGCTCTATCTCGGAGTTCACTGGTTTACGGATGTGATCGGCGGGCTTCTACTTGGTCTTGCGGTAACCGGAGCAGTCAGGGCCAGTTACAGCCGGTATGATCGGGTGCCCCTGACACCGGATGTGTTCGTCGCGATTGCTACCGTACTGTGGCTGGTGTTTGCAGGAACCTACATTGCCCTGTCCTGGGAGGACGCCATCATGAACTTACGGCCGATAGGTCCGGGTCTCTAGCCCTCCTCCAGCGCTTCCAGCAGTCCCTGCAGGCGACTGAGCCGCTCCAGCGGATCCTGCAATTCCACCAGTTTCTGCTTCTCCTGCTTGTCCAGTGGCAGCAGTTCGGTCAAGCGCCAGCCCACATCGCGGGCATCGTCGAAGTCAATATCCATATTCAGGTCCCGGATTACCGGATGCCGGAACAGCGCCCGGAGCACCGAAGGCAGCTCGCTAAAATGCGAGGGCACCTCACTCTCCGCCTCTTCAAGCAAGCACTCAACATCACCGACATTGAGCCCGTCTTCCTGCTGCCAGCTGCTGACCACCGACACCTTCGATGCCCCCTCAACGGTAATTCCCAGAAGCCCGTTCTCAAGCTGCTGGAAATCAATGATCCGCACATAGGTACCAATATCATAGAAAGTAGCGGTGGGCCCGGCTTCCCCGCCTTCCCTCAGCAGCACAACCACGAAGCCCCGGTCCTCCTTGAGGCAGCGGGTGAGCATATCGATGTAGCGCGGCTCGAACAGCTGCAGAGGAATCCTTCCCCTGGGCAGGACGATGGAATTCAGGGGAAACAGTGGTACATTCATAAGCGCAACAGTCACTAGAAAGCAGACTCCACAATTTACGCGGTCTGGACAATTATCGAATGGACAGCAATTGCTGAACTTCGTCTACCCGAGCCCTGGCCTCCGTCAGAAGCTGCAAACTGCGAGAGGCATTGAGTTCAAGCTCGCCCAGACGCCGGTAAGCTGGCACCTGGTCAAACGGAGGTAACTCCGCATTCTGGCTGGAACCAATCATCGAATGCAATTGCGCCACGATGACCACATCCACCAGTTGCGGAGCCGATTCACGGCATTCATAACCCCAGTCTTCGGCATGCCGAACCGCTTCAATAAACGCTGGCGGGAATGACCAGTTCTCCAGAACCGCCGTGCCCACGTCCGATCTCAACTCATTAATAGCATGATTCAGATTGCCCTCATCGGCAAAAAGATTTACGTGGTGCTCCGCCTGAACCAATATGGGCACAACTCCAATGTCGTGAAGCAGGCCTGCGAGCAGCGCCTCCTCCGGGTTAAGGCGAGTGGCATGGTCCGCCAGCACCCAGCACAGGGCCGCCACTTCCCTTGAATGGCGCCAGAGCTTTTCCATTTCTTTCTGCAGCGCAGCCTGGCGGGTCTTGAACACCTCCCGCATGGAGAACACCGTCACCAACTGCCGGGTGGTACGCATGCCCAATCGGACCACTGCCTCACGGACATTCCGGACGTCGCTGAATCCGCGGTACAAAGGACTGTTGCAGGCGCGAACCAGTTTCGCCGCCATGGCCGGATCCGCAGACACCGCCAGCGCTACCTGGTCCGCCGTGGATTCTTCTCGGTCCACAGCCCTCCGGACTTTCCAGGCGACATCGGGAACACTGGGAAGCCTGACCTGGTTCGACCGCAGCTCCGAGTAGAACTCCATCAGCAGATGGTGCTCCTCACTCTCGATGCCGCCGAAACCCTCCCCGGAGTCCATTTCCACCTGCGCAACCGGCGCTACTCGCAAGAGCTGATTGAGAATCTCCTGCTCGACCACCAGAAACTCGCACGGCTTGACCGCCGTCACGTCGTATATTCGGGGCTGCAGGCGCGCGATGGGGGTATTGGCTTTCTCGGTTTCGGCTTCAACCAACGATTTCCGACCGTCAAGGGATTCAAGTTCCACCTTGCCGGCAATCAGGAAGAAATCGAGACCATCCCGGATGCCCCGCTCAACAACCCGCTGGCCGGGGCCGTAAGTTCTTCGTTCAGCACGGCTGGCAAGCACAACCAACTGGTCATCAGTCAGCCGGTTAAGCGGCTGAAACTCTTTAAGGCGACGTAGCGGCAGGCTTTCCTGGCCAGCCATAGGCATACTCCTTATCGGTTCGAACCTGAAATTATCGGTTCAAACCGGAAAATTTTTGGCAACTCTGTTAACTATTGTAAACAGCGCTCCTGAAAACAACCATGCGCCTGGAGTCTAATCTGGTATCCTCTTGTTTTTTGCTTCATGCCACCAGGCAAAAATCAGGTAACAACAGAGAGACCAGAACACCATGCCTCAGTATCGTTCGCGGACATCCACCGCAGGCCGTAACATGGCTGGCGCCCGCGCCCTCTGGCGCGCCACCGGTATGAAAGACGGGGACTTTGGCAAGCCCATCATCGCCGTTGCCAACTCCTTCACCCAGTTTGTGCCCGGCCACGTGCACCTCAAGGATCTCGGGCAACTGGTGTGCCGCGAAATCGAGGCATCCGGGGGCGTTGCCAAGGAATTCAACACCATAGCGGTAGACGACGGCATCGCAATGGGCCACGACGGCATGTTGTACTCCCTCCCCTCACGGGAAATTATCGCAGACTCTGTAGAGTACATGGTGAATGCCCACTGCGCCGACGCGCTCGTATGTATTTCCAACTGCGACAAAATAACCCCAGGCATGCTGATGGCCGCCATGCGCCTGAACATCCCCACGATTTTCGTCTCGGGCGGCCCAATGGAAGCGGGCAAAACCAAACTGTCCGAACACAAGCTGGACCTGGTGGATGCCATGGTCATTGCCGCAGACCCCAACGCTTCGGACGAACAGGTGGAAGAATACGAACGCAGCGCCTGCCCGACCTGCGGCTCTTGCTCCGGCATGTTTACTGCCAACTCCATGAACTGCCTCACTGAGGCGATTGGTCTGGCCCTGCCCGGCAACGGCTCAATGCTCGCCACCCACGCAGACCGGGAACAGCTGTTCCTGAAAGCCGGCAGACAGATTGTGGAGAATGCGCGCCGCTATTACGAGGAAGATGACGCCAGCGTTCTGCCGCTGAGCATTGCCTCCATGGCTGCCTTTGAAAATGCCATGGTCATGGACATCGCCATGGGTGGCTCCACCAACACCATTCTTCACCTGCTGGCAGCTGCCCAAGAAGGTGGCGTTCCATTCACCCTGAATGAGATCGACCAGCTGTCGCGCCGAGTTCCCCAGCTCTGCAAGGTGGCGCCAAACTCGCCCAAATATCACATGGAAGACGTACACCGCGCTGGTGGCATCATGGGCATTCTAGGCGAACTGGAACGCGGTGGGCTGATCAATACCGACCTGCCCACCGTTCACAGCAAGACTATGAAGGAAGCCCTCAATACCTGGGACATCATGCGCTCTCCGCCACCGGAAGTGGTGGAATTCTACAAGGCCGGTCCAGCCGGCATTCCGACCCAGACCGCTTTTTCCCAGAACACCCGCTGGCCAAGCCTGGACGGCGACCGGGAATCCGGTTGCATCCGTTCGGTTGAGAACGCCTACAGCTCAGAGGGCGGGCTCGCGGTGCTCTTCGGTAATATCGCCCCGGACGGCTGTGTGGTCAAAACCGCGGGCGTGGACGAAGGCATCTATGTTTTCGAAGGCAAGGCCAAGGTGTTCGAAAGCCAGGACTCCGCGGTGGCTGGGATTCTGGCGGACGCAGTCAAACCCGGCGAGGTGGTTATCATCCGCTACGAGGGCCCCCGTGGCGGTCCCGGTATGCAGGAAATGCTCTACCCGACCAGCTATCTGAAATCCAAGGGGCTGGGCAAGGAATGCGCTCTGTTAACCGATGGACGTTTCTCCGGAGGTACCTCCGGCCTTTCCATTGGCCACGCCTCGCCTGAAGCTGCTGCCGGTGGTGCGATCGGGCTGATTGAGAACGGCGACGTCATCCGGATCGACATCCCGAACCGGACCATCAATGTCGAGCTCGACCAACACGAACTGGACCGCCGACGTGAAGCCCGCGATGCAAAAGGGTGGAAGCCCGAACTGCCCCGGGACCGGAAAGTATCAGCGGCCCTCAAAGCTTACGCGCTGCTGGCAACAAGTGCCGACAAAGGCGCGGTCCGGGATCTCAGCAAACTCGACTGAAAGACTGGATAGCCCGACAACAAAAAGCCCGCCGGAGCATATCCGGCGGGCTTTTTCATGGGCGAACCAGACTTACCAGAGAGACCAGCCGCCATCGTCCTTTTCTTCTATGGCACCTTCCTGCTCTGGTTTCGCTTCCGGTGCCGACGTGGCAGAAGGTCCCGTTTCCTGCGCAGGGGCGGTGGAACTGCCAGCTGACCGGGCCGAAGCCGACGATGCGACCTGTACGGATATCATGCCCAGAGCCTTTTCCGTAGGCTCGTCCAGAACGCCGCTGGCCTGAAGCCCGTTGTCCTTCTGGAATTTGGTCAATGCAGCCCGGGTAGTGTCGTCCATCTGGGGACTAACATTGGTGATCTCATACCCTGCGCCATAAAGTGCGTTCTTGAGTGCAACGGTCTCGTCCGCGAAGGCTGCGGGGGCAAAACCCAGTGTAACCGCCATACCGGCCGCAGTGGCCAGGCGTCCCAGTCGGGTAGTTGCGTTTCTCATGGTACTCACCTGCTTAGCTCCTGATATCTAATTGATACCCGTTTCTTTCTTGTTATGTGGTGCCTATCTCCACAGGCTGGGGCAACAATTTCACAGACTACCATACTTTTGTCGCATGTCGCCTCACCGGACATCCGAACCTGAATCCTCACCCCGGCCCGGCTTGAGAGCCTCGGCCGCCGACTGCGCCAGATGGGCTTCCTCGCTGAACTCGCGGATAAAAATACCCCAGAATGCCATGAACAGTGCGGCCACCAAGGGTCCCATCACGAAACCATTGATACCGAACATCACAATCCCACCCAGGGTCGAAAGCAGCACGATGTAGTCAGGCAGCTTGGTGTCCCGCCCGACCAGAATTGGTCGAAGCAGATTATCCGCCAGGCCAATCACTACCACACCGAATACCGTCAATACCGTCGCTTCGACCAGATCACCCACCGCCGCCAGGTAAATGGCCGCCGGCACCCAGACCAGGGCAGCCCCAACCGCAGGTAAAAGAGACATGATTGCCATCACCACCCCCCAAAGCAAGGCGCCCGTGATACCAAGGATCCAGAAAATCAGCCCGCCGAGCGCGCCCTGGATGATGGCAATCAACAGGTTGCCCTTCACCGTGGCCCGAGTAACTTCTGCAAATTTGGCAAACAGCAGCCTTTCCCGCTCATCTCCGAGTGGCAAGGCCCGGATCATCAGTTCCACCAGCGCCCTTCCATCACGCAGAAGAAAAAATGCCAGATAGACCATCAGAGCGAGACCGAGAAAGAACTGGAATGTGTTCTGACCAAGCCCGAACGCCTGTTTTGCAAGGAACTGGCTGCCACCAACGAATGCATTGACGAGTCGATCCCGCCATTCACTAAAGTTGATGTCGAATTGGGACAGAAAAGCCTGAATTGCCGGGAAAGACTGATTGACCCTGTCAATATACTCCCCCGGCCGCAGCTCACCGCTCTGGATCTGCTGGTAAATTGCAACCCCCTCAGCAACCAGAGAAGTAACGAGAATCAGTACGGGTATGACAACGATAAACATGCAGATACAGAGAGTTATCAGTGCATTCAGGTTCGGGCGGTCGCCCAGTTTTCGGACCAGAACCTGCTGCACTGGATGAAAAATCAGGGCAATCGCAATGGCCCAGAATATGGGGCCGAAGAAGGGTTTCATGAGAAACACGAAAGCCAGAGAGACCCCCACCAACAAGGCAAGAAAAGTCCGTGTTTCAAGTTTCGCGTACATAATTCTGGCTGTTCCCCGGAAATGGTTTTGAGTGATGGCAAGACATTCTAGCCTACCATGCTGACGTGGCCACTGTAGTCCTCTTCGGGTTATAGTGGACGGTTATTGATCAACCACCAAACAGGTCATGTTGTTGGAACTGGAAACCTTTACCACGGAAACCGCCCTTGAAGCTGCTACGCAGTTACGCAAGGTTCTGGCCGCACGGACTCACCGGCGCAAAGTAATGGGCCAGGACGTGATGGTGCCCGGGCAATTGGGTGAGGCACTGCAGCTGCCACGGATCATCAATCGCCTGCAGAGCAAGCAACAGAAACAGCGTGAGCTCGGTCTTGGGGACTTCCAGGAGCTCTGGCACACACTGTCACCGCAGACACGCGAGAAAGTACTGGACGCTATCGGCTGGTATAACCCCAAGGAACTTGACTGGGAAGACAAGCGCTCCAACCGTAAACCACTGGTCAATCCAGACAAAAAATAAGCCGTATAAATCCGGCGACAGGACTTTGAACTGTCATACTTGGCCCATATGTTGGGCAGTATCAGGAGGATATTTATGACTGAACAACACCATTTTACCGCCATCCTCGCCGAGGGCAGCGCAGTCCCCACCCTGCTATGCGGCCATTGCCGGTCAATTCTTTCCCGTACCCGTATTTTCCGGAACAAGGGCGGCCAGCATCAGGAGATGGAGTGCAAGGTCATTGGCCTCTGCTCCGCCGACGATTGTGGGGCGGTCAACTGCTGCGACCAGGCCCTGGCACTCGTTGAAAACCCGGAACGCCTGTTTGGAATTGCCTCCTGATTCAAACCGGCAACGCTCTGTTACGCAACTCAAACACACAAAATTTCCATCTGATTTATCCTGACATTCGACGATTGTATTAGGGAGGCCTGATCGCCAGATAGCTCCCGGCAATCACGCAACCAATCAGTCAGGACAGTCGATGGCATGCGTATTCTGAGAACCGATGAAGCCCGCTTCGCAGGCCTTCCGGACTACCCTTTTGCTCCAAACTATCTGGACGTAGAGCCCGGCCTTCGGATGCACTATGTTGACAATGGCCCACGCAATGCTTCCCCGGTACTAATGCTGCATGGCGAACCATCCTGGTCTTACCTGTACCGGCATATGATTCCTCTGGTGGCAGACGCAGGCTACCGGGTGCTGGCGCCGGACCTGATTGGCTTCGGCAAGTCAGACAAGCCAGACTCAGTCGAGGATTACAGCTATAGCCGCCACCTGACTTGGCTGACCAATTGGCTGGAGCAACTGAACCTTACCAATATCACCCTGGTATGCCAGAACTGGGGCTCACTGCTGGGGTTGCGACTGGCTGCCGAACATCCGCAGCGATTCAGCCGCATCATCGTCGGTAATGGCATGTTGCCAACGGGAGAAGCTCGGGTGCCTGCGGTGTTTTCGGTCTGGAAGACGTTTGCCACCCACAGCCCCTGGTTCCCGATCGGACGGATTGTCCAACTGGGCACTGAACGAACCTTGAGCAAGGCGGAACTTGCCGCCTACGAGGCGCCGTTCCCGTCCGCAGATTTCAAGGCTGGAGCAAGGGCATTCCCCAATCTGGTGCCAACAGAACCAGGGACTCAGGACAGCGAAGCCAACAAATCCGCCTGGCAGGTTCTTGAGAAATGGAAAAAACCGTTCATCACCTGCTTCAGCAGCGGCGATCCGATCACCCGCGGCGGCGACCGATATATGCAGCGCCGGATTCCAGGAGCCCATGGCCAGCCCCACATCACTCTGCGTGGTGGACACTTCCTTCAGGAAGACTCACCAGAAGATTTCGCGCGTATTATCATCGACGCCCTGAAATCAGAAATGGCGGCCTGAGCCGCACGGAGTAACTGCCAAGACTGCTCAATACCGGACGGTAAACAAATCCGTGGGGCCTTACCGGCAACTACCTACAGACCCGGCAAGATTTTGCGTATTAAAGCAACAAAAAAACCGCTACAATATGAATACATAACGCATTGCCTGACAATGCTCTACCTTCCGAATTCCGAGTGAATCAATGTCTGAATTGTCTTTTGCCGAACTGGGGCTTGATCCAGCCGTACTTGAAGCTGTATCCGCCGTTGGCTATGAAACCCCGTCACCGATCCAGGCCCAGGCCATCCCTGCACTGCTTGCCGGCAAGAATCTTCTGGGTGTGGCCCAGACAGGTACCGGTAAAACGGCGGCCTTTGCACTGCCTCTGCTGAGCCGGATTGACGCCTCCGTAACCGACCCCCAGATTCTGGTGCTGGCGCCGACGCGCGAACTGGCCATCCAGGTAGCCGAAGCGTTTACCACCTACGCCAGCAAGTTCCGGAATTTCCATGTTCTGCCAATCTATGGCGGCCAGGATTTCTTCCCCCAGATCAAGGGCCTTCGCCGTGGCGCCCAGGTTATCGTGGGCACTCCGGGCCGCATGCTCGACCACCTGCGCAAGGGTACCCTGAAACTGGATAGCCTGAAGGCGCTGGTTCTGGATGAAGCGGACGAAATGCTGCGCATGGGCTTTATCGATGACGTAGAAGCAATTCTGGCGAAAACGCCGCAGAACTGCCAGCGCGCCCTGTTCTCGGCCACCATGCCGCCGCAGATCAAGAAGGTTGCCAATACCTACCTGCGCGATGCCGTCGAGGTTCGCATCGAGAGCGAAACCCGCACGGTTGAGCGTATTTCCCAGTTCGTTCTGCCGGTATACGCCGAGCGCAAACTGGACGCCCTGACCCGGATTCTTGAAGTGGAGCCGTTCGATGGCGCCATCATCTTCGTGCGTACCAAGGCAGAAACCACGCTGCTGGCAGAGAAACTCTCCGCCCGGGGCCACGCGGTAGCACCGCTCAATGGCGATCTGAACCAGCGCCAGCGCGAGCAGACCGTTGAAGACCTGAAGAGCGGAAAAAAGGACATCATCGTCGCCACAGATGTGGCCGCTCGCGGTCTGGATGTGCCCAGGATCACCCATGTGATCAACTACGATGTACCTTACGACACCGAAGCCTACATCCACCGTACCGGCCGAACCGGACGCGCCGGACGGGAAGGCAAGGCAATCCTGCTGGTCACGCCCCGGGAGCGCAGCTGGCTGCGCACCCTGGAGCGCGCTACCAACTCGCCGATGCAGGCCTATCAACTGCCCTCGCCGGTCGAGCTGAAAAAAATGCGTGAGCAGCAGTTTGAAACGCAGCTGCTGGGTTTTGCCGAGGATGGCAAGCTGGCTAAAGCTATGGCGCTGCTGGATGAGATTGCCGAGCGCAATGAGATGGACACGGCGATGGTAGCCGGCGCTCTGGCCTGTTGGCTGGAAGCATCCCAGCCCGGTTCGCTGCCGCTGGAGCAGCCGGAAGCCTTGCCGGAGATTTCAGCCAACGCGCCGCCGCGCAGAGACCGCCAGGGTGGTCGCCCAGGCGGCAAGCCGGGATACAAGCCCGGCTTCAAGAAAGGCCCCAAGGGCCGTGGCGGCCCCGGCCCGAAGGGTAAGCCCCCCGGCAAGGGCGGTAAGCGCCCACCTCGTCAGGCAGACGCCAAGCGCTGATAGACGACGAAGCTGTAGTCGTAAGGGTTGTTATCGGACGCGGAGAAATCCTCCCGTCCGATTTCCTCCCACTCCTCCCAGTTTACTTCCGGAAAGAATGCATCCCCGTCCACCTCAGCGTGCACCTGGGTGATGTACATGCGGTCGACCATAGGCAGCGCCTCGGCATAGATCTGCCCGCCACCGATAATCATCACTTCGTCTCCGCCTTCGAGCTCGGCCTGAGCCTCGGCTTTCACCAACGCTTCCTGCAGTGACTTTGCCGCTACGGTTCCCACTGGCGCTTCCCAGGCATCATTCCGTGAAATCACCACGTTCATCCGGCCCGGCAACGGCCGGCCAATGGAGTCCCAGGTTTTCCGCCCCATGATGATGGGCTTGCCCATGGTGGCCTGCTTGAAGTAACGGAGGTCGCCCGGCAGGTACCACGGCAGGTTGTTGTTGCGGCCTATGACCCGATTTCGGGACATGGCTACTATCAGTGCTTTTCTCACCTTTCTCTCCCTTTAACGTATAACCTTGAATCTCATGATTCGCGGGCTGCAACAGGGCGGGGTACGTCCCTCCAAAAAACGCCTCAAGGCATCCATGCGCGGCTTGGGCTCCGCCATCCATGGCTCCGCACATTTTTGGAGGGACGTACCCCGCCCTGCTGCGATTCGAACATTGAGTCAGCTGACCTAAAAGCCTTTTTACCAGCACTTACAATGCCTTGATAACAGCCGGAGTGCCGTCTCGTTCGCGGATTCGGGAGATTCTAACTCCTTCAGTTTGAACGCAGGGGAGCGGGATGGGGCTTTCCGAAAATGTGCGGAGCCAGGGATGGCGGAGCCAAGCGTACACGGACGTATCCACAGCGTTTTTCGGAAAGCCCCATCCCGCTCCCCTGCCGCCCCCAAACCTATCGGACCGGGCCATAAACCGCGGGTCAAATAGCAATAGGAGCCTTAATCCCAGGGCAAGGCTCATACCCTTCGAACTCGAAGTCTTCCAGTTCGTAGTCAAAGATACTCGCCGGCTTACGCTTGATAACCAGATTCGGCAAAGCCTTTGGCTCCCGCTTCAGTTGCTCGAAGACAATGTCGTCGGTCAGGTGATTCTGATACAGGTGGCAGTCACCGAAAGTGTGGACGAACTCTCCGACGTTCAGATCACACTGCTGGGCAATCATGTGAGTCAGCAACGCATAGGACGCAATATTGAACGGCACCCCCAGGAACAGGTCGGCGCTGCGCTGGTATAGCTGGCAGGAAAGTTTACCGTCGGCCACATAGAACTGGAACAGGCAGTGGCAGGGAGCCAGCGCCATACGGCCCTGACGGACGTTGTCCTGGGGCCCGATGGACTCATCCGGAAGCTCTGCCGGGTTCCAGGCGGAGACGATCAGTCGACGGGAATTGGGCTTGGTGCGGATCTGCTGGATGACTTCGCTGATCTGGTCGATCACCTCACCATTCGGGCACTGCCAGCTGCGCCATTGCTTGCCGTAGATAGGACCAAGGTCACCGTTCTCCAGTGCCCATTCGTTCCAGATGGATACCTTGCGTTCTTTCAGCCAGGTGTTATCGGTCGAGCCACGGAGGAACCAAAGCAGCTCGTAAATGATGCTACGGAGGTGGACTTTCTTGGTGGTTACCAAGGGAAAACCGTCCTGCAGGTTGAACCGAATCTGCCGGCCGAAGACCGAACGGGTACCAACGCCGGTGCGGTCCCCTTTGTTGTATCCGTTGTCGACAACGTCTTGCATCAGGTCGAGGTAGGCTTTCATTCAGCTTTTCTCCGATAGGCAATAAACATCAGGGCAGCGCCCGCAATAATCATCGGGAAGGAAAGCACCTGCCCCATGGTGAGCCAGTCAAAGGCCAGGTAGCCCAACTGAGGGTCCGGCTGGCGCACGAATTCCACCAGGAAGCGGAACACGCCATAGCAGATCAGGAACAGGCCAGACACCGCCATTCTGGGTCGTTGCCGGGAGGAAAACCACCACAGGATGACAAACAGGGCGACGCCTTCCAGGGCAAACTGGTAGAGCTGGGAGGGATGACGGGCCAGGGAATCCGGTGCGGTGCGAAACACCATACCCCAGGCCACGTCCGTGGGCTTGCCCCACAACTCGCCATTAATAAAGTTACCAATCCGGCCGGCGCCAAGCCCCACCGGCACCAGTGGCGCAACGAAATCGGCCATGCGCCAGAAACCACACTCCACTTTGCGCCCATACCACCACATGGCGAACATCACGCCCAACAGGCCGCCGTGGAAGGACATACCGCCTTCCCACACCCGGATAAGCCAAAGCGGGTCTGCCAGAAAAGCATCAAAATTGTAGAACAGCACATAGCCCACGCGACCGCCAAGAATGACGCCCAGTGCCAGGTAAAACAGCAGGTCTCCCATCTGTTCTTCGTTGATGGGAGACCAGGGCTTGCGTGTGCGGATCCGGCCAAGCCACCAGCCGGCGACAAAGCCCACCAGATAGGTCAGGCCGTACCAGTGGATCTTGAGGGGGCCAATGGCAATGGCCACCGGATCAATCTGGGGGTGTTGCAGCATCGATAACCTCTCAACTCAGGAGAAAACGGAGACCCACCAGCAAAAGCATGATGGAAAAAGTTCGCTTGAGAACCCGGGGGTTCAGCCGGTGAGCCAGGTTGGCCCCGACACGGGCAAAGAAAATACTGGTGAAGATGATACAGATCAGCGCGGGCGGATAAACGAAACCGACACTCAGTTCCGGCAGATCCGGATGCCGCCAGCCGGTCCAGATGTTACCGAGCGCCCCGGCCATGGCAATGGGCAGGCCACAGGCGGCCGATGTGCCCACAGCCTGTTGCATGCGCACGCTGCACCAGCTCAGGTAGGGCACTGTGAGGGTGCCCCCGCCAATCCCGAAGATGGCCGAGGCCCAGCCGATGCCTCCACCGGCAATACCCAGCCCCACGTTACCCGGAACATCCCGGCCGGGTTTGGGACCCACCGGAACAATCATCTTGAGGCCAACCAGGATGACGAAAACGCCAATAACCAATTCCAGGGCCCGGCCAGTCATCAGCGATGCGGTCCAGGCGCCAATCACAGCGCCGACAATAATGCCCACCATCATCGGCCTGAACAAATCCCAGCGCACGGCACCGTGCATGTGGTGGGAACGGATCGAACTGAGCGAAGTGAATACAATCGTTGCCAGCGACGTACCCACCGCCAGGTGAGGCGCAATTTCCGGGCTGACCCCCTGGAGGCCAAAACTGAAAATCAGCACCGGGACAATGATCAGTCCACCACCAATGCCAAACAGGCCAGCGACGGTGCCCGCAAGGGCGCCGAGGGCCAGATAGGATGCAATCACATAAGTCAGGGTCATAGTCTGTCGCGCACCCGGGAAAACCAAGGCTGGTATGATACACAGCGCAAGAGTCAACTTCATTAACTGCGGGAGCCTGCCCTCCACCATGTGTCTGATCGCCTTTAGCCTTGGCCAGAACCCTCATTTCCCACTGGTTGTCGCGGCAAACCGGGATGAATTTTTCCGTCGCCCCACCGCCGCCATGGACTGGTGGACCACTGACACCGGCACCCGGGTGCTGGCCGGCCGGGATCTCCAGTCCGGGGGAACCTGGCTTGCGGTCTCCGCCGAAGGTGATGTCAGCGCCGTTACCAACGTGCGGGAAGGCGCTCCGGAAGCTGGCCGCATCAGTCGGGGTGAACTTCCCTTGCGGGCACTCACCAGTTCACGACGGCAGCTTGAAAGCTACCTGAAAGGCAATGCCAACCACTTTTCCGGCTTTAACCTGGTACACCTGACCGTCCGGGATGGGTGGTATTTCAGTAACCGGGACGCTCACCCCGGCCGACATATTCACCGCGGCGTTTACGGACTGAGCAACCACCTCCTGCAAACCCCATGGCCCAAACTGCTGCGTCTGCGGCAGGCCGCCGGCGATGCCGTTGCCTCCGCCGGCACCGATGCGGGCGCCCTGCACAATGAGCTGGTTACCCTGCTCCAGGACACCACGCCGGCTCCTGACGGGCTATTGCCCGACACCGGCGTGGGGATTGACACCGAACGATTTCTCTCGTCTCCCTTCATAGTCGGCTCAGACTACGGAACGCGGGCGACGACTGTGGTCAGTGTTTCCGACACCGGTGAAATACACGTTAGCGAACAGAGTTGGGGGCCGGATGCCGAAACTGGTGAATGCCGTCATTTCCACTGGCAGCGGTAGCGTACAAGCTCTGGTATAATCCGCGAAATTCCGCCACCCGATCGGAGGGCCCCTGATGGCCGGTGAAGAAGGCGCTACATCTATTGCTGATTTCGAAAAATCCCTCGATGAACTGGAAAAGCTGGTTCGCGATCTGGAGCAGGGGGAGCTGTCTCTCGAGCAGTCCCTGACCGCCTTTGAACGCGGCGTTAAACTGACACGCGAATGTCAGCAGGCCCTGAAAAGTGCAGAACAGCGCGTCGAGCAGCTCGTTCAGAACAGCGACGGCACCCTGGAAACCCGTTCTTTTTCTTCGGATGACGCAGACTGATGCCCGGCCAGAACCAGCTTGCGGTAGACTTTCTGGAAACCTGCCGGGCCCGTGTGGATGCTGAACTGGACCGGTGTATTGATCAGGATTCGGCATCGGGGCGCCTGCAGGAAGCCATGCGTTACAGCGTACTGGGCGGCGGCAAACGAATCCGGCCTGCCCTGTGCTTGGCTGCCGCCAAGGCTCTGGGCCAGTCTGGTGACCAGGCTCTGGTTCCCGCTTGCGCCGTGGAACTGGTCCATGCCTATTCACTCATTCACGATGACCTGCCCGCCATGGACGATGACGAACTCCGGCGTGGGCGGCCCACCACCCATATTGCCTTTGATGAAGCGACCGCCATTCTGGCCGGAGATGCTCTGCAGGCGCTGGCATTTGGCTGGCTGGCAGAGGCTCCCGGGCTATCTGAGTCCGCGCGCCTGGCCATGGTGCAGGAACTCGCTGGTGCCAGCGGCCACAGGGGCATGGTCGGTGGCCAGGCAATCGACCTGGAGTCCGTCGGCAAAACGCTGGCTCTGAGCCAGCTCGAGACCATGCACCGGCACAAGACCGGGGCACTGATTGAAGCCAGTGTCCGGATTGGCGCCATCACTGCGTCTTCGGTCAGCCAACAGGCTCTGGCGTCGCTGACCCGCTATGCGCAGGCCCTTGGCCTGGCTTTCCAGGTTCAGGACGATCTTCTGGACATCGAAGGGGACACCGAGGTGATTGGCAAACCCCAGGGCTCAGATGCCGCCCGGTCCAAACCCACCTACCCTGCCCTGCTGGGCGTTTTCGGCGCCAGAGAGCATCTGGCGGAATTGCTTGAGACCGCGCAGCACAGCCTCCGGGAGTTCGGCCCCGAAGCAGACCCGTTGCGGGCAATGGCCGATTACGTGGTGGAAAGAAGCCATTGAACCCCGGCGCCCCGAAGGCGCACACTGGCCTTAGACATTTTCGTAACAACTGGCCTGGTTTGTATGAAACAGGCTCCCCTGTTCCCTTATAATGCCAGTCAGTTACCGAACGTACCGGAAAAGACCCGAGCAGATGCAGGACACTTATATTTTCAAGGAAATCCCGTCACAGCGACCCAACACTCCGCTGCTGGACCGGGTTGATGCGCCGGCGCAATTGCGCGATTTGGCTCCGGAACAGCTGACCCAGCTGGCCCGCGAACTCAGAGCGTTTCTGTTGTGGTCGGTGGGCCAGACCGGCGGCCATTTCGGAGCCGGGCTCGGTGTGCTCGAACTTACCGTTGCCCTGCACTATGTTTTCAACACACCCACCGACCGTCTGGTCTGGGACGTCGGCCACCAGGCGTACCCCCACAAGATTCTGACCGGTCGGCGGGAGGCTATGGGCAGCATCCGCCGCAAGGGCGGGCTTGCCGGCTTTCCCAAGCGGGCCGAAAGCGAATACGACACCTTCGGCGTAGGCCATTCCAGCACGTCCATCAGTGCCGCCCTGGGTATGGCCATTGCCGCTCGCCTGCAACGCACCGGCCGGAAAAGCATCGCTGTGATTGGAGACGGAGCCATGACCGCCGGCATGGCATTCGAGGCCCTGAATCACGCCGGCCACCTGCACGCCGACATGCTGGTGATCCTGAACGACAATGACATGTCGATTTCCCATAACGTCGGGGGACTGTCCAACTACTTTGCCAAGCTGCTGTCCAGCCGTACCTATAACCAGGTTCGCGACAGCAGCAAGAAAGTCCTTCAGGGCGCACCGCACCTGATGGCTCTCGCGAAAAAAACTGAAGAGCATTTCAAGGGCATGATTGCCCCCGGCACCCTGTTTGAGGAGCTGGGATTCAATTACATCGGCCCCATTGATGGCCATGACCTGCCTCTGTTGGTTGAAACCCTGGAGAACATTCGCGAGCTTGAGGGCCCGCAGTTCCTGCATGTGGTGACAACCAAAGGCAAAGGCTTTGCGCCGGCAGAGGCCGACCCGATTGGGTATCACGCCATCAACAAGATCGACCCTGTTCCTCCGAGCAAACCCGAGCCGATCAAACCGAAGCCCGCAAAGCCCAAGTACGCCAATGTCTTCGGCCAGTGGCTGTATGATGCGGCTAAGCAGGATGAGCGGGTGGTAGGCATAACGCCTGCCATGTGCGAAGGCTCGGACCTGCTGGCCTTCTCTCAGCGGTTCCCGGATCGCTATTTCGATGTTGCAATTGCCGAACAGCATGCCGTTACCCTCGCAGCCGGCCTGGCCTGTGATGGGGCAAAACCGGTGGTTGCCATCTACTCCACCTTCCTGCAGCGCGCCTACGACCAGCTGATTCATGATGTCGCCATCCAGAATCTGGATGTGCTGTTTGCCATCGATCGCGCGGGCCTGGTGGGAGAAGACGGCCCGACCCATGCCGGGGCCTTCGATATCAGCTACCTGCGCTGCATACCGAATATGGTGGTGATGACACCGTCCGACGAAAACGAAACCCGTCAGATGCTGCAGACGGGGCTGTTGTATGAGGGCCCGGCATCCGTTCGTTACCCAAGGGGAACCGGACCGGGCGCTGAAATCCAGCAAGAACTCAAACCACTCAAAATCGGCAAGGGCCGGACCGTGCGTGCGGGCAAAGGGGTGGCCATTCTCAACTTCGGCACCCTGCTCGCACCAGCTCTGGAGGCGGCCGAAGCGCTGGGAGCGACGGTCGCAGACATGCGTTTTGTCAAACCCCTCGACCAGGAACTGGTGCTGGAACTTGCCGAACAGCACGAGCTGCTGGTGACCCTGGAAGAAAACGCCGTTGCCGGTGGTGCCGGCAGTGCCGTCACCGAATTCCTGAACAGCCATCAGGTATCCATGCCCGTGGTGCAGCTGGGGCTGCCTGACACCTTCATGGACCACGGCAAGCATGGCGAATTGCTAACGGATTGCGGCCTGGACGCGGCAGGCATCGAAGCGGCCATCGCCGCGAGAATGGAAACCCTTCGACACCAAAATCTGAAAGCCGTCAAATAAGCAAACCCTGGCTCCTGAAACGAAAAAGCCCGCGACTGTCGCGGGCTTTTTCGTTTCAGTTCACACCTCTGGGTCGTCGTCCTGGTGCGTTTCAAACCAGTGCCCAAGCTTGCTCTGCTTGGTATTGAGGTAATGCTCGTTGTGAGGGTTACGGCCAACGTGAAGAGGCATCCGTTCGACAATCTCGATGCCGTAAGACGAGAGGGCCTTCACCTTTCTCGGATTGTTGGTCATCAGTCGCAGGCTCTTGATGCCCAAATGCTCCAGCATGTCCTTGCACATGCTGTAGTCACGCAGGTCGGCGGCAAACCCCAAACGCTCATTGGCTTCTACCGTGTCGGCCCCCTGATCCTGCAGGTGATAGGCGCGAATCTTGTTCAGAAGCCCGATACCCCGGCCCTCCTGGCGCAGATACATCAGGATGCCGCGACCTTCACGGGCAATGCTGCGCAGGGCTTCCTCAAGCTGGTAGCCACAATCGCAACGCATGCTGTAGAGCGCATCACCGGTAAGACACTCGGAGTGAGTGCGGGCAAGCATGGGTTCGTCACTGTCCAGATCGCCCAGAGTCAGGGCAACATGCTCCTTTCCGGTGTCCGGTTCTTCGAAGCCATGCATGTCAAACACCCCGAACGGGGTCGGCAACCGGCAGGTCTGGATGTAACGAACAGCCACAGTGGTTCCTCGTGGTTCAGTCATTGGGGCCGCGCATTCTATCACGGGCCCGCCTGCTTGGCGTAGTCTCGACACTGTAGCTCCTCCGGTATGTGCTCAGTACCGAACACTTACGAGCACCACGACCGGGCAGATCAGGACTTGTCGGCCACCCAGTGACCACTCCGGCCACCTTTCTTCTCCAGCAGGCGGACAGAACCGATTTCCATGCCCCGGTCGACGGCCTTGCACATGTCGTACAGGGTCAATGCAGCAACGCTTGCGGCGGTCAGCGCTTCCATCTCGACACCGGTCTGGCCAGACAGCTTGCAGCGGGTAACAATGTGGACCGAAGCACCATCTTTACCAGGGGTCAGCTCTACCTTGACCGAGGTAAGATTGAGGGCGTGACACAGGGGAATCAGGTCGTGAGTTTTCTTCGCTGCCATGATCCCTGCAACACGGGCGACGGCCAGGACATCGCCCTTGGGGTGCTCACCATCGACAATCATGGCCAGCGTCGCCGGCGCCATTTGAATGGTTGCTTCGGCGCGGGCTTCACGTTCGGTGGTGGCCTTGTCAGTCACATCGACCATACGGGCTTCGCCCTTGTCATCAAGATGGGTCAGTTTGCTCACAGAATCTCCGGGAATTGGTTATACCAGATAACGAAAATGCAGAATCATCAGCATAACAGAGATGGGCACAGAGGCCCCTGATAGCCGTCAGTTTTCCGACCACCAGAAGCTGATACCGGCGACCCCCTGCCCGCCCCGTTTCCGGGCCTCAGGTAGATCCGCAAGGGTGAGCCCTCCAAGGCCAAAGACGGGAACCGGTGCCCCAGACACCAGGGTACCGAACGCTTCCCACCCCATGACCGGCTCACCGGGATGACTTCGGGTTGGTTTGACAGGTCCGAGAGTCACGTAGTCCGCGCCAATGGAAACGGCATGGTCAATCTCCGCGGCGTCATGGCAGGAAACACCTAGCCACGCATCCGCCGGAATCGGCCTCTCCTTCAGTTTGGCCGCTTCGCGCCAGGGCAGATGCAGACCACAGGCCCCAGACGTGCTGTGAAAGACTTCGGGGGAGCCATGCACGATCAAACCTGCACCTGCCGCTTCGCATACCGGCATCGCCGCTGCCACAAGCTGACGATAATCCGGCCCGGAAAGGGCCGGCGCACGGAGCACCACCAGTGACTGCGGGGCATCAGCCAGTCCAGACCTGAGACGTTCGATGGTTTCATCAGCACTGGCTGCCGTTCCGGTAACCGCCAGCTGTCCGGGCAACCGCAATGCCCGGATAATAGGCCGGTTGGCAACTGGAAAATCCTGATCCCGCAGCCGGTCAGGACTAAGCCATTTCACCGGCTGACCTTCACAGCCCTCAGGTTCGCCTTCGGCGGCTCTGGTCGCCCACACATCGAGGAATACCCGCTTGTCGCCATAGTCATGGCGGATACCGATGAGTGGCACCAGGGACGCTTCAGGGACCTTCAGGCCGGTCTCCTCAGCGATCTCACGCACCAGCGCCGCCTGAACACTTTCACCCGGCTCCACCTTGCCACCAGGGAACTCAAGCAAGCCGCCCTGGTGGAGATGGTCTGGCCGCCGGGCAATGAGCACCTGGCCGTCACGGATTATAACCGCCACGGCGACATGGATCTCTTTCACCAGGGGTTGATCTGACGTCATCCTCAGGTACGGTACTCGGCGTTAATTGTCACGTAATCGTGGGAGAAGTCGCAGGTCCAGACGGTTTCCCGTACGTCACCCCGCTTGAGATCAATGGCAATGGTGATCTCTTCCCGGTTCATCACTGCCTGGCCCCGGGCTTCCGAGTAATCCTCTGCCCGGCCGCCATTGCGTACCAGACAGACATCCCCCAGGTAGATTTCCAGGGCATTGAGATCGAGCCCTTCAACGCCAGCGCGCCCCACCGCCGCCAAAATTCGTCCCCAGTTTGGGTCTGAGGCAAACAGAGCGGTTTTCACCAACGGGGAATGGGCAACGGTATACGCGACATCCAGCGCTTCGCGCTGACTGGCTGCGCCACTGACGTCAATGGTGACGAACTTGGTAGCACCTTCGCCGTCACGGACGATGGCATGGGCCAGCTCCAGATACACCTTCCGAAGGGCCTCCCTGAGCGTCGCCAGCGATGGGCTTGATTCGGTAATTTCCGGGCCACCATATTGGCCACTGGCGATCAGCATGCAGGCGTCATTGGTCGAGGTGTCGCCATCGATGGTAATTCGATTGAACGACTTCTCACCCAAGTCTGAGGCGAGCGTCTGCAAAAGCTCCGGTGCAATTCGGGCATCGGTGGCAATAAAGCCAAGCATCGTCGCCATATTGGGGCGAATCATGCCGGCGCCCTTGCTGATGCCGGAGATGGTTGCCATGTGGCCATCCAGATCCACCTGACAGGACGCACCCTTTGGCCGGGTGTCTGTCGTCATAATGCCACTGGCGGCTTCGGCCCAGCGGCCTTCGGCTGTACTCGCAAGAGCCTCGGGAAGCGCGCCAACAATCTTCTGAACCGGCAGCGGCTCGCCAATAACACCCGTGGAAAAAGGCAGGACCTCAGCCTCACTGACGCCAGCCTGTGCTGCCAGTGCCTGGCAACAAGCGGCCGCATCCTGCAGGCCTCGCTCGCCGGTTCCGGCATTGGCATTACCGGTATTGATCAGCAGGTACCGGGGCGACGCCTCGGCAAGGTGTCTTCGGCTCAGCGTGACCGGTGCGGCACAAAACTGGTTCTTGGTAAAGATCCCGGCGACCCGGCTTCCCGGGGCCAGTTCAAATACAACCACATCCTTTCGTCCCGGCTTCTTGATACCGGCACTGGCAATACCAAGCCGGACTCCGGCCACCGGATAAAACTCAGGTAAGGTTCCCGGACCTACCGCCATTCTGTCGCTCCTCTGTCTTCAAACCTGCACGAGAGACCGTACGGCCTACTCAAAACGAAAAAACCCGCAGCCCGCCAGTTCTTGCTGGCCGATTGCGGGTTCCGGATTACTGCTCAGCTAACTGGATCAGCTGACCTTGCCACAGCATTGCTTATATTTCTTGCCGGACCCGCAGGGACAGGGCTCATTTCGGCCTACCTTGCGCTCCTGTCGCACAAAGGTGTCGGGCGTCGACGGCCGGGCACCTTCCGCGTCGCCCTCACTCTGGCTCTGGGCGGTGGCACTGGTTTCATCATGGCGCAGGCGGGCGCGGGCCAATTCCTGCTCCAGCTCCTGTTTGCGACGGCGCTCGACTTCTTCCATTTCTTCCCGGCTCTGAACGCGCACGTGACAGAGCACGCGGGTCACATCCCGCTTCATGGTATCGAGCATGGTTTCAAACAGGTTGAACGCCTCACGCTTGTATTCCTGCTTGGGGTTCTTCTGGGCATAACCCCGCAAGTGGATACCGCGACGCAGGTGGTCCATATTGGACAGATGCTCTTTCCACAGGGTATCGAGCACCTGCAGGAAGACCTGCTTCTCGAACTTGCGCATGGACTCGGAGCCGGCAATCTCCTCCTTGGCCTCATACGCAGCGACGATCTCGTCGAGAATTTTCTGACGCAGGTTCTCTTCATACAGTTTGCTGTCTTCTTCCAGCCACTGCTGGATCGGCAGATCGATAGCCATCTCCGATTGAAGCTGGGATTCCAGCCCCGCAACATCCCATTGTTCCGGCATGCTCTGGTGCGGAATGTATTCGCTGATCAGCGAGTCGACAACGTCTTCCCGGATGGTCTTGACCATATCCGAGATGTCCTCGGAAGACATGACTTCGTTACGCTGTTCGTAGATGACCGTACGCTGGTCGTTCGCAACATCATCGTATTCGAGCAGCGTTTTCCGCATATCGAAGTTGCGGCCTTCCACCTTGCGCTGGGACTTCTCGATGGCGTTGGTGACCATTCGATGCTCAATGGCCTCACCCTTTTTCATACCCATGGCCTGCATCAGGCTCTTGACCCGGTCAGGCGCGAAGATACGCATGAGGTTGTCTTCCAGCGACAGGAAGAACCTGGAAGAACCTGGATCGCCCTGACGACCGGCACGGCCTCGCAGCTGATTATCAATCCGGCGGGATTCGTGACGCTCGGTACCCACGATGTGCAGGCCACCGGCTTCAAGAACCTGATTATGACGTTCCGTCCACTCCGCCTTGATCCGGGCAACCTCTTCTTCCGAAGGGTTTTCCATGGCAGCCACTTCGTGCTCCCAGTTACCACCCAGCACAATGTCCGTACCACGACCGGCCATGTTGGTGGCAATGGTAACGGCGCCCGGACGGCCCGCCTGGGCAATGATATGAGCTTCGGATTCGTGCTGCTTGGCGTTCAGGATCTTGTGCTCGATCCGCGACTTCTTGAGCAGCATTGACAGCAGCTCAGACGCCTCGATGGACGCCGTGCCCACCAGAATCGGGCGACCCTCGGCGGTGACATCCTTGATCTCGTCGATAATCGCGTGAAACTTCTCTTCCTGAGTGAGATACACCAGGTCGTTGTAATCGATCCGCTGAATCGGCTTGTTGGGCGGAATGACGACCACATCGAGACCGTAAATCTGGCGGAACTCGAACGCTTCGGTATCCGCAGTACCTGTCATGCCCGCCAGTTTGTCGTAAAGCCGGAAATAGTTCTGGAAGGTGGTAGAGGCCAGAGTCTGGCTCTCGGCCTGGATCCTGACTCCTTCTTTTGCCTCAACCGCCTGATGCAGGCCTTCACTCCAGCGGCGGCCCGGCATGGTGCGACCGGTATGCTCGTCCACTATGACCACCTGGTCACCCTGGACAATATAATCCACATCTTTCTGGAACAGGTGGTGGGCACGCAGCGCCGAGTGAACGTGATGCAGCAGGCTAAGGTTGGCAGCGGAATAAAGGCTCTCACCCTCCTTCAGCAGCCCGCGGCTCAGTAACAACTCTTCGACTTTCTCGTGACCGGCTTCGGTAAGCTCAACCTGGCGGGACTTTTCATCAATCGTGAAATCGCCACTGGGCTCACCTTCCTCGCTCTCTTCCCCCTCTTCGAGACTGGGAACCAGTTCATTGACCGCCAGGTAAAGTCTCGAGCTGTCCTCGGTGGCACCGGAAATGATCAGCGGGGTTCGGGCCTCATCGATAAGGATCGAATCCACTTCGTCCACGATGGCGTAGTTCAGCCCCCTTTGGACCTTGTCTTCGGTGCTGAACGCCATATTGTCGCGCAGATAGTCGAAACCGAATTCGTTATTCGTACCGTAGGTTACGTCTGCCTGATAGGCGGCCCGCTTCTCTTCAGGCGGTTGGCCGGAAGCCACTACCCCTACCTGCATGCCCAGGAAGCGATAGATCTTGCCCATCCAGTCGGCATCACGACGGGCCAGGTAATCATTCACGGTAACGACATGAACACCCTTGCCGGACAGCGCATTAAGATAGACCGACGCCGTCGCGACCAGGGTCTTGCCTTCACCGGTTTTCATTTCCGCGATCCGGCCTTCGTGCAGGGTAATCGCACCAATCAGCTGAACGTCGTAATGACGCATACCCATTACCCGGCGACCCGCCTCCCGCACCGTCGCAAAAGCTTCCGGCAACAGAGCATCCAGGGACTCACCTTCGTCGATCCGCCGGCGGAACTCCAATGTCTTGCCTTGCAACTCGGAGTCAGACAGGTTGCCATAGAGCTCTTCAAGCTCATTAATGCGCAAGACAGTTTTGCGCATTCTCTTGATTTCTCTGGCGTTTTTACTGCCGAACATCTTGGTTGCAAGCTTTGTGAACATAGACCACTGCTTCTTTGATTAAACGGAGGAAGCCGGCATTCTAACCTTATTTTGTAACAGGACAAAAGGCAGGGCTCACACTGGCACGATTACGCCATGGCAAAGCACCGGATTCCGGGAAATAACCTGACTTACCGCTGAACGGCGAAACGAAACTGGAAGGTACAGGCGAGCCAGGGCAGGATCAACGACTCGCGCGCTTGATATAGGTTTCCGGGTTTTCGGACTTGCCGTTGCGGATTACCTCGAAATGCACATGCGGGCCCGTCGACCGTCCTGTGCTACCCATCAAAGCCACCACCTGGCCCTTCTGGACGACATCACCCACCTGAACCTTCACGACCTTGCAGTGAGCATAACGGGACACAAGCCCGTCGCCGTGATCAATTTCAACCAGATTGCCATAGCCGTAACGCTCTCCAGCGTATGTCACCACGCCACCGGCAACCGAAATAATGTCGCTACCATCCTTGCCAGCAAGGTCGACCCCAGCATGCCACGTGCGCTTACCGGTGAACGGGTCGGAACGATAACCGTAGCGGGAGGACAGCCAGCCCCAGGTAATCGGACGCCCCTCAAGGTAAAGCTCATCTTCTAACCTCTGGCTTGACGCAAGTTGATCAAGCAACCGCAACTGCTGTTCACGGTCCTCAATCTTGTGCTCCATTTCCTCGATCATACGGGTGAGTTCCGGAGCGGAGAAAGAGTCGCCGGACAGTGCACCTTCCGGTCCACCAACCGCCGCAGGCTGATCGAAATTGAATTCGTCACTGGCAACAAGGCCGGATTCGACAAAACGCTGGCCCAAGGCATCCAGCCGCAACAGGCGCCCCTGAATCTCCCCAAGGCGCAGAGTCAGCGCATCTACTTGTTGTTGGACATTTTCCTCAATTCCGGCGAGCTCTGCCTTCTGCCTGGAAAGCTTACGTTGCCACTCGGCCACCAGCTCCGAATTGGTAGGCTCCCGGGCCTCTGCCTGTTCGACAGCCACCTGATAGCCTCCCCAACCGGCGGCTGCCAGCATCAAAAACACTAAAAAGAACAGCCCGACGGCAAGGGAACTGTTGATCGCCAACACACGGGATTTTCCATGGTGTTTGCCAACAAGAATAATGTTCATATCATCTTCTGGTTTCATTATTGAGCCGCAAACGCATCCTGTAGCGTTGCGCCCCGGAGAAATTTCCGAGTGGGTCTGCCATCCTTTGGCAACAGCTACATACTGAAAAAATTGCAGCGCCCGGTAGACATACTCATTTACCACAATGTAAAACGAGTGTAATACAGGCACTACGCACAAACCGTGCCGAAGTGTAACCAATCGTAATCAGAGCCGTCGAGTAAAAACGCGCCCATGAAACGAAAAAGCGAGCAAAAAATGACCTTTGACAAGCTCGGCAAGACACCGGTCCTGAAAGATCTGGTGGCACGGGCCGAACTTCACCGTCAGGCCGAGGAGCTGGTTCTAGCCGCCCTTCCCGGGGACCTGGTCAAGGGGACACGCTTTGTGAGCTGCAAGGAAGGTGAGCTGGTTCTTTCGGCAGAGGCCGCCGGCAAGGCTAGCCAGATTCGCTTCCGCCAGCACGAAATCATGGAAAAGCTCCGGGAAAATGAACTGTTCCGATTTGTCTGGAAGCTGAAGGTTAAAGTCGCGCCGGCCAGATTCCAGGAGAAGCCTGCGTTTAAAAAGGCGCCTTTAAGTAAAGAAAATGCCCGGCTCCTCAAAGAGGAGGCCGGGCACACGAAGGATAAAGCACTACGCGAGGTTCTCGAAAAACTCGCAAGCCACGTCAGGGATTAAAGCGTCCTGCTTTAAGCCTGGGCTGCCAAAGCGGGCTTCATGTAGGAAATCGGCGCCGTGGCTTCGTCGTCGAACGTAACCACTTCCCAAGCGTCTTCCTCAGCTCGAAGCTTACGCAGCAGCTTGTTGTTCAGATCGTGACCGGACTTTACGCCGCGGAACTCACCGATCAGGCTGTTGCCCAGCAGATACAGGTCACCAATGGCGTCCAGAACCTTGTGCTTGACGAACTCGTCGTCATAACGAAGACCGTCTTCGTTCAGGATCTTGTAGTCGTCAACCACAATGGCATTATCCACGCTCCCGCCGAGTGCCAGGTTCATGGCACGCAGTTTCTCGATGTCGCGCATGAAGCCAAAGGTCCGTGCTCGGCTGACCTCCTTGACGAAGGACGTGCTTGAAAAATCGACCGTGGCAGTCTGGGCTCGACCCTTGAAGACCGGATGATCGAAATCAATCCCGAAGCTTACCTTGAAGCCTTCGAAAGGCAGGAAAGTAGCCTTCTTGTCGCCTTCTTCAATGGTCACTTCACGCTTGATGCGAATGAAGCGCTTGGCAGCCTCCTGCTCGGCAATGCCGGCAGATTGCAGCAGAAACACGAAGGGGCCGGCAGAGCCGTCCATGATAGGTACTTCTGCAGCACTGAGCTCCACAAAGCAGTTATCAATGCCGAGACCAGCCATGGCGGAGAGCAGATGCTCGACAGTCGCCACACGGACACCGTCTTTTACCAGCGTCGTGGACAGCATGGTCTCACCCACATTTTCCGCACAGGCACGGATCTCGACCATCGGGTCCAGATCAGAACGGCGGAAGATAATGCCCGAATCCACCGGGGCAGGCTTAAGGGTCAGGTATACTTTCTCACCCGAGTGCAAGCCAACACCGGTGGCACGGATGGTGTTTTTAAGTGTCCGTTGTTTGATCATCGGTACATAATTCCGTCACAAAAAGGCGATATTCTAGGCAAAATTCTGCCCGGAGAATACCAGAAAATAAGACTGAATACCATTTAACCACGCAGCCTTTGCCAAACCTTCATCTGCCGCCAGACCAAGGCATTCAGCGCACGTACTTAACGGCTTCAAGGTTCCGTTTTTCGTACGCAGCCCGGAACCAGATCACACTTACAACAAATTATCAGTCAGCCTGCCGACGAAGGAATGCGGGAATATCGAGATAATCGACTCCCTGCTCCTCGCTCTCCTTGCTCTGGTCGATAGCCACATTTCCACGGGAAACGGCCCGACGGCGCAGAACAGCGGGGCGGTCCAGCTGGTTGTAATCGGTTTTCCCATCCAGGGTGCGGGTGTTGTCCACAACCTTGGTTGGTTTCTCGCGGTCGCCGCCAAGTCCGGTCGCAACAACGGTCACTTTCAGTTCGTCCGTCATTTCCGGATCAATAACGGTGCCAACAACGACGGTCGCCGAATCAGACGCAAACTCACGCACAATGTCGCCAACCTCGGAGAATTCGCCCAGGTTCAGGTCCATGCCGGCAGTGATGTTGACCAGGATACCCTTGGCGCCCTGCAGGTTGATATCTTCCAGCAGCGGGCTGCGGATGGCAGCTTCGGCCGCTTCCCGTGCGCGGTTTTCGCCGGTTGCCCGAGCGGTACCCATCATCGCCATACCCATTTCGGACATGACCGTCTTTACGTCGGCAAAGTCAACGTTGATCATGCCGTTGCGGGTAATCAGATCCGCGATACCCTGAACAGCGCCCAGCAGCACATCGTTTGCCGCAGCAAACGCATCAAGAAGGCTGGTTTTCTTGCCCATTACCGCCAACAGCTTTTCGTTGGGGATGGTGATCAGAGAGTCGACGCTTTCCTCAAGCTCCTTCAGTCCGGATTCAGCAACGCTCATGCGCTTGCCACCTTCGAACAGGAACGGTTTGGTAACTACGGCAACGGTCAGGATGCCAAGTTCGCGGGCCACTTCTGCCACAATCGGCGCGGCGCCGGTGCCGGTACCGCCACCCATGCCCGCGGTGATGAAGACCATGTCCGCGCCCTTGATGGCTTCGGCAATGCGATCCCGATCTTCCAGGGCGGACTGACGACCGACTTCCGGATTGGCGCCGGCACCCAGCCCCTTGGTGATATTGCCACCGAGCTGAATGATCTGACGCGCATCCATATCGGTCAGCGCCTGGGCATCTGTGTTGGCGCAGATGAATTCCACACCTTCGATGTCGCTGTTAAGCATATGGCGAACGGCATTGCCGCCACCGCCGCCTACACCGACGACTTTAATGACAGCGTTTTGCTGGACATTATCGACGAGTTCAAACATTTCCCCTACTCCTTCGTGCTGTTTTCAGCCCTTGTTCCGGGCTGTTTGTTCGAGATTGTGTTTTCGAGATACCTTCGTGTACTAACCACCCGGTCCCGTCAGAAATGACCGGTAAACCAGGCTTTCATGCGCTCAAACAGCGAGGGTGCATCTTCACCCTTGAGCACCGGTGCCCGCCCCAGATCCATCTGGCGGAAACCATGAATCAACAACCCAACGCCAGTGGCGTAGATCGGATTATTGACCACCTCCGTCATGCCGGAGACTGCCTGCGGACAGGCCAGCCTCACCGGCATATGGAAGATCTCTTCGGCCAGCTCCACCACTCCTTCCATGGTGGAAGAACCGCCGGTAATCACGATGCCCGCCGGAATCAAGTCCTCGAACCCGGATCGACGCAATTCTGACTGCACCAGGGTGAAGAGCTCCTCGTAACGGGGCTCCACAACCTCGGCCAGTGCCTGTCGCGACAGGTCCCGCGGAGCGCGATCCCCGACACTGGGCACCTTGATGGTTTCATCGGCGCCTGCAAGCTGGGTCAGCGCGCAGGCGTACTTGATCTTGATTTCCTCGGCATTCTGGGTTGGCGTGCGGAGGGCCATGGCAATGTCGTTGGTAACCTGGTCTCCCGCGATGGGAATGACGGCGGTATGACGAATTGCGCCCCCGGTGAATACCGCAATGTCCGTGGTGCCGCCACCGATGTCCACGACACAGACCCCCAGTTCCTTTTCGTCCTCGGTGAGAATGGCGTGACTGGATGCCAACTGCTCAAGGATGATGTCATCCACCTCAAGGCCGCAGCGCCTTACGCATTTCTCGATGTTCTGGGCGGCGTTGACCGCACAGGTCACCAAATGAACCTTGGCCTCCAGCCGCACACCGGACATGCCCATCGGCTCCTTGATGCCTTCCTGGCTATCGATCACGAACTCCTGTGGCAGGATGTGCAGAATTTTCTGATCTGCCGGTATCGCAACCGCCTGGGCGGCGTCAATCACCCGGTCGATATCGGCCTGGGTGACTTCCCTGTCACGGATGGCAACAATCCCGTGGGAGTTCAGGCTCTTGATGTGGCTGCCAGCAATACCCGCATATACCGAGTGAATGCGACAGCCTGCCATCAGCTCTGCCTCTTCCACGGCGCGCTGAATCGCCTGGACAGTGGTTTCAATGTTCACCACCACCCCGCGTTTGAGGCCCCTGGAAGGGTGCGAGCCAATGCCCACTACTTCGATGGTGCCGTCCATCTTGCGCTTGCCGACTATCGCAACCACTTTCGAAGTTCCGATGTCGAGGCCGACAATCATGTTTTCCGTTTCAACCGATGACATTTATCTCACCAAACCGTAGGTCTGAATTAACCGTTGCTATGATTTCGGGCCGGAAGCTGCCACAGCAGCCTTCCACTTGACCGCCACACCATTGGTGTAGCGGGCATCCACCCGGCTGACTTCGTCCGACCGTGCCGCCAGCCGGTTTTCATAAACCGTAATAAACCGTTCAAATCGCTGTTTCACCTGATCCCGTCCAAGCACCACTTCGATGCCATTGGCCAGCTGCAGGGTCCAGGCCCCCCGATGTTCCAGGGACAGACCGGCAAAACCCAGCTCCCGGGCAACCAGCTTTTCGCTCATGTTCCGTGCCATGTCGATGACATCACGTACTCGCTCATCTGGCCCGGCCAGTCTGGGCAATTTTCCCGCCACTTCCGGATTGGATGGCGCAAACAGCTCACCGGTCCGACTTACCAGGCGCCCGTCGTTCCAGTAGGCCAACGGCTTCTTCTCGCGGATATCAATCACCAGGCGATCCGGCCAGACCCGCTGCACGGCAGCGGACTCAACCCAGGGCCGGCGCTCCAGGCTGGCCTTGATGTCCGACAGATCCGTGGCGAAATAGCTCTTGCCGATCCAGTTTCCCGCTGCGCGTTCGATTGCCACCCGGCTGTCGCCGACAAAATCCCCTTTTACATCCACCGCCAGAATCTGCTGATCCATGGCGCCTAGGACCTTGCCGGTCCCCCAGGGCACCAGAGCCGCAAGCAGAACAATCACCGCACCCATACCAACCTGAAGCCATGGCACTGCTGCCAGAACACCCCTCAGTACGCCAAACCGGTCCCGATCAGGCCCGAGGGTAGTTGCCCCACGGCGCCGCGGGGGCTCGGACGGTGTCGCCCGGCTCCGGATCAGCACTGTCTCAAGCATCAGCGAGCTCCAGTGTGTCGCTCAGAATCCTTACCACCAGCTCCTCGAAGCTGATACCCGCTGCCCTCGCAGCCATCGGCACTAGGCTGTGATCGGTCATTCCCGGCACTGTGTTGACTTCCAACAGCCAGAAGCTCCCATCGCTGTCCTGCATGATGTCGACCCGGCCCCAGGTCCTGCAACCGACAACACGAAAGGCATCGAGCGCCAGGTGCTGCAGACGCACTTCATCCTCCGGCGCCAGCCCACAGGGAATCTGGTAGCGGGTATCGTCCGCCAGATACTTGGCGTCGTAATCGTAAAACACGTGTTCGGTGCTCGCGCTCAGGCCAATGGCCGGAAGGGCCCGATCCTGCAACAGGCTCACGGTGAACTCCGGCCCTTCGATCCATTCTTCAACCAGAACAAGATTGTCCAGCGCAGCAGCGGCTTCATAGGCGTCGACCAGCTCTGCGGCAGTGTGAACCTTGCGGATACCAATACTCGAACCTTCCCTTGAAGGCTTCACGCTCAATGGGGCCTGCAATTCGGCAATGATCTGGTCGGCTTGGGCGACATCGGACATGGTCCGGAATTTCGGAGTCGGCAGACCGCAGCCCTCGAACACATACTTGGTTCTCAGCTTGTCCATGGCCAGTGCCGAGGCCAGCATTTCGCTACCGGTGTACGGAATACCGGCCTGGGACAGAATGGCCTGAAGCGTACCGTCCTCGCCGCCACGGCCATGCAAAGCAATGAATACGCGGTCAAAGTCCGGGCAATCCACGGTTCTCAGCAGACAGCCCTGAACATCGACGGCATAGGCATCAACGCCGGCTGACACCAGTGCGGCCAGAACTGCCTTGCCACTTTTCAGGGACACGTCCCGTTCGGCGGAATCACCGCCCATAAAGACCGCAACTCTTCCGAAAGCCCGGACGAGTTCTGGGTCTGCCTGGTAGGCCTGCGGTTCCGGATGATGCATCTCACTCACCTGCGATTACTCCTGTGGCCGCCAACCGTGCGGCCACTCCACCAATATCACCGGCGCCCTGGGTTATCAGCAGGTCACCATCCTGCAGCACATTCGCCAGCAGGGACTCGATTTCCCGGTTATCCTCAACGAACACCGGCTCTACGCGGCCTCTCTGGCGAATACTCCGGCAAAGAGCCCGACCATCGGCCCCCGGGATCGCAGGTTCGCCGGCTGAATAGACATCCATCAGAAGCAAACCATCCACTTCCGACAACACACGGACGAAGTCTTCGTAAAGGTCCCTGGTCCGGCTGAATCGGTGAGGCTGATACAGCATCACCAGACGGCGATCCGGCCAGGCATCGTGGGCGGCACGAATAACCGCCTCAACCTCGGTGGGGTGATGGCCATAGTCATCCACTAGGGTGACCGTGCCTTTTGGCGTCTTGTAGTCGCCGTACACCTGGAATCGGCGCCCGACACCGGCAAATCCGGCCAGACCACGACAAATGGCCTCATCAGCGACGCCCTCATCGGTTGCCACGGCAATCGCCGCCAGCGCGTTGGCGACATTGTGACGACCTGGCATTTTCAGCTCTACCGTCAGATCACTCCGACCGGCCGGACGCTTCACCACGAAATGGGTGCGCAAGCCATCGGAGGTGATGTTCTCTGCCCGGTAATCCGCCTCCGGATTGTCGATACCGTAAGTAATGATCGCCCTTGATATCCGGGGAATGATTTCCTGGACAAAAGCGTCGTCTACACACATAACCGCCACGCCATAAAACGGTAGGTTATGAAGGAAATCGATGAACGTCTGTTTTAGTTTTTCAACATCGCCACCATAGGTGTCCATGTGGTCCGCTTCGATGTTGGTAACCACCGAAATGACCGGGGTCAGATGCAGGAAGGAGGCATCGCTTTCATCAGCCTCCGCCACCAGATAGCGGGACCCACCGAGCTGGGCATTAGTGCCTGCACTGTTCAGCTTACCGCCGATCACAAACGTCGGGTCCAGTCCGGCCTCACCCAAAATCGATGCAATCAGACTGGTGGTGGTGGTTTTGCCATGTGTACCGGCGACAGCGATCCCGTGTCGGTAACGCATGATCTCGGCCAGCATTTCGGCCCTGGGCACAATGGGAACGCGCCGCTTGCGGGCGGCGGTGACTTCCGGATTGTCAGAAGCGACGGCAGACGAAACCACCACGACATCTGCGCTGGCACTGTTTTCGTCCCGATGCCCGATCTGAACCTCGACACCCATGCCTTTCAGGCGATCGGTGACCGTGCCCTCTTTCAGATCCGAACCGGAGACGTCATACCCCTGGTTTTTGAGCACCTCGGCAATGCCACTCATACCGGCACCACCAATTCCCACAAAATGGATGTGGCGAATCCGGCGCATTTCAGGCACCTGATAGACCAGGGGCGGATTGGTTGCATCAGCCATTAGCGGCCTCCAGACAGTAATTCACGACTCTCTCCGTTGCATCAGGGCGGGCCAGTGTTCGAGCGGCCTTCGCCATATCGGTTACCCGGCTGCGGTCCCGGGATAAATCACCCAGGGTTTCTGCCAGTACGGCCGGGGTCATCTTTGATTGCGGGATCATGATAGCCGCCTTCGCGGCCACCATTTGCTCACCGTTTTTGGTCTGGTGATCGTCCACTGCATGGGGAAACGGCACCAACACAGCGCCGATGCCGGCGGCACAGAGCTCCGAGATAGTCAGTGCGCCGGAGCGGCACAAAACCAGGTCGGCCCATTGGTAAGCATCTGCCATATCCTTGATAAATGGTTCGACGCTCGCCTCAACTCCATGCTCTTCATAGGCCTCCCTGGCAGCATCAACATGGCGCTCACCGCACTGGTGGCGAACCACCGGCCGTTGTGCCTCTGGCAGCAAGGCCAGTGCCTCGGGCAACTGTTGGTTGAACACCTGGGCGCCGAGACTGCCGCCAATCACCAGTAACCTGAGAGGGCCTTTCCGGCCCGCCAGCCGCTGCTCTGGGGCCGGCAATGTCGCTAGGTCATCCCGCACCGGGTTGCCGGTGCACCGGGTAACCACTTTCGGGCCAAAGCTTCCTGGAAAGGCCTCAAGCACGGTTGCTGCAAACCTCACCAGAATCCGGTTTGTCATTCCCGCGATGGCGTTCTGTTCGTGTATCACCAAAGGGGTCCGGGTCAGCCAGGCAGCCACACCACCGGGGCCTGTGACAAAACCACCCATGCCA
This sequence comes from Marinobacter sp., assembly GCF_048269445.1. Lineage (GTDB taxonomy): Bacteria > Pseudomonadota > Gammaproteobacteria > Pseudomonadales > Oleiphilaceae > Marinobacter. The sequence goes on from NZ_JBLXIQ010000002.1 coordinate 610,992, forward strand.
ACCACACAATCCGGACGAATCTGGCGCAGGATGGTGAACGCCTCGCCGAGGGCCCTCATCAGGCGAAACGGTGCGAGCACCAGCGACAGCTTGCCCTTGCCCCGTAAACCGGAGATATGAATCAGCGAAAGCGGAATATCGGTCTCACCGATCAGCCTTTGCTCCATGCCGCTGCGGGAGCCGAGCCAATACACCTGATGGCCTCGGGCTTCAAGGGCACGTGCCGTGGCCAGGGCCGGGAAAACATGCCCACCGGTACCACCAGCCATCATCAGAAAGCGACGTTGGTCAGTCATAAACCGCCCCTCCGCGCTTTTTTGGGCCGGTCTTCTCACGGGCCAGCTTCTCCTGGTCAAGGCGTTCCATCTCAACCCGGGCCAGAATACCGATGCTGATGCAGGTGATCATCAGGCTGGAGCCGCCATAGCTGACCAGCGGGAGGGTCAGTCCCTTGGTTGGCAGCAGCCCGGTACTGACCGCCATGTTGATAGCCGCCTGCAGGCCGATCAGCAAAGTCAGTCCGTAGGCAAAGCAGGCGGCGAAGGGCATGTCCGCTTTCTCCGCCCGGCGCGCGATGACGAAGCCAGTGACCACCAGCAGTGTGAACAGAACCAGCACCAGCAACGAACCCAGAAGTCCGAACTCCTCGGCAATAATCGCGAAGATAAAATCAGTATGAGCTTCTGGCAGGTAAAACAGCTTCTGGATAGAGTTGCCAAGACCGACACCACCCCAGTCTCCACGACCAAAGGCAATTAGCGACTGGGTCAGCTGGTAGCCGCTATCAAACTGGTCTTTCCAGGGATCGAGATAGCTTACGACCCGCTTCAGACGGTACGGCTGGGTGATGATGAGAATTGCTCCAAGCACCACCAGCGTGCCGATCAACGGCACAAACCGACTCAGTCGCACACCGCTCAGGAAGATCATGCCCGCCGCAGCCGTGACCAGGACCACCGTGGCACCAAAGTCTGGCTGGATGACCAGCAAAATCGACGCAAGGCCGAGAACCACCAGGGGTTTCAGGAAGCCGGCCCAGGTATTAAGCAACTCCTCACGACGGCGAACAACATAGCTGGCCAGATACGCGATCAGGCATAGCTTGGCCACTTCCGATACCTGAACATTGAACAGGCCAAATGGAATCCATCGGGTCGAGCCGTTCACGGTTCGTCCGAGCGGCGTAAGAACCAGAATGAGTACCAGCAGACCGATACCCAACAGCAACCAGCCACTGCGTTCCCACCAGGCCATGGGCACATTGACGGCCACCAGTGCCGCAAAACAACCAAGGCCGGCAAACAAAAGTTGGCGAATCACATAGTGATAGCTGTTACCCATAGTTTCAGCGGCCATATCCATGGATGCTGACGAAATCATCACTACCCCTACAACCATTAGAGCCACAGAACTGATCACCAGCATGGCCAGCGGCTGGATTTCTCCAAGCCACTGGCTCCGGTTCGGCAACGAGAGATCTGTGTACATCACAGGCCCTCCACCAGTGAACGGAACTGATCACCGCGATCCTGATAATCTCGGAACATATCAAAGCTGGCACAGGCCGGGGACAGCAACACCCGATCCCCGGGGCGTGCCAGTTCCGAGGACCTGGAGACCGCGTCCGCCAGGCTCGTGGACCGATAAACCGGAACACCACTCCCAAGAACCTCGGCAATGGCAGGAGCATCGCGACCGATCAGCACCACCGCCCGGCAATGCAGGACAATGGGTGCCTCAAGCGCGGTGAAATCGGCGCCTTTGCCATCACCGCCGGCAATCAGCACAACCTTGCCATTCTCCCGGGCGAGGCTCTCTATGGCTGCCACGGTTGCTCCGACATTGGTGCCTTTGGAGTCATTAATGAACTCCACGTCGTTAAACCGGCGAACAAACTCGCACCGGTGCGGCAATCCCGGAAACTCCCGGGCCACCTTCAGCATCACATCCATCGGCAGGCCAGCAGCGTGCCCCAATGCCAGGGCCGCCATGACATTGCTGATGTTGTGGCGGCCCAGCAGTTTGAGTTCACTGGCGAGGATCAGGTTGTCGAAACCGAAAGTAATCCAGGTGCCCTCATCGTCATCCCGGGTACTGAACGTTTCCGGATTCACCCTGTGAAATCCAAAACAGAGGAACCTCAGGGTATCCCGCGCCATCGGGGTGCTCAGGGCGTCATCCAGATTGACGACAGCATTCCTGCAGCCCCGGAAGATCCGCTGTTTGGCCTGGAAGTAGGCCATTTTGTTCGGGTAACGATCCATGTGGTCATCACTGACGTTCAGCACGGTGGCTGCGAGGGCATTGAGCTCTTCCGTGGTCTCCAGCTGGAAACTGGACAACTCGAGAACATAGAGGTCTGCGCCCTGGCCTAGCAGGTCCAGGGCCGGAGTACCGATATTGCCCCCCACGGCCACATTACGGTCCGCCGCTCTGGCCATTTCACCCAGCAGGGTGGTAACCGTGGTTTTGCCGTTGGAGCCGGTGATCGCGACAATCGGCGCATCCGCCGCCTCGGCGAACAGATCAATGTCGCCTCGAATCCGTGCGCCCTGCTTGGCGGCACCGGCAATCGCTGGCTCCGCAATACTGATGCCCGGGCTCACCACCAATTCGTTGAAACCTGCAAACAGGTCGCGATCAAAAGGCCCCAGGTGCACCGGAATATCCGGCCAGCCTGCTCGGAGCTGATCCAGACCGGGAGGCGCTGTGCGCGTGTCTGCAACCGCTATGTCCCGTCCTTGCTCAGATAGATAGCGCACGCATGAGAGCCCGGTTTTACCGAGCCCTACAACCAGTGTGCGACGATCCGAAACAATGACACTCATAGCAGCAGCGTGTTCCTATCTCAGTTTCAGACTGGCAATGCCAATCAGTACCAGAACGACCGTGATAACCCAGAACCGGACAATCACCCGGGGTTCAGGCCAGCCTTTCAATTCAAAGTGATGGTGCAGGGGCGCCATGCGGAAGATCCTGCGCCCGGTCAGCCGGAACGAGGCGACCTGCAGGATCACCGAGATCGTTTCCATCACGAAAACCCCCCCCATAATGAAGAGCACGATTTCCTGCCGGACAATAACCGCAACCACGCCGAGAGCCGCACCGAGGGCGAGCGCACCAACATCGCCCATGAAGACCTGGGCCGGGTAGGTGTTAAACCACAGGAAACCCAGACCAGCACCCACCAGGGCACCACAGAACACTATGAGTTCACCGGTTCCGGGCAGGTGCGGAATCAGAAGGTAATTGGCGAACTGGGCATGGCCAGACAGATACGCAAAAATGCCAAGGGCACCGGCCACCATAACCGTGGGCATGATAGCAAGGCCATCCAGGCCATCGGTAAGGTTGACAGCATTGCTGCTGCCGACAATGACGAAGTAGCTCAGCAGGATAAAGAGCACCGGCCCGAGGGTCAGAGAAACCTGCTTGACGAAGGGCACATACAGAGAGGTTTCCTGGGGCAAGGCAGAACTGAAATAAAGCACAATCGCAGCCGTGGCACCGATCACTGACTGCCAGAAGTACTTCCAGCGAGCCGGCAGGCCGCGCGGGTTTCGCTCAACCACTTTGCGATAGTCGTCGACCCAGCCAATGGCGCCAAACAGCAGCGTCACGAGAATGGTGACCCAGACATAACGGTTGCCCAGGTCTGCCCAAAGCAGGGTGCTGATACCGATGGCTACCAGAATCAGTGCACCACCCATGGTAGGTGTGCCGGCCTTGCTGAGGTGTGTTTGCGGGCCGTCGTCCCGCACGGCCTGGCCAATCTGGTACTGACTCAGCTTGCGAATCATAACTGGGCCGATGACCAGTGAAATGAGCAGGGCGGTGAGTGTTCCCAGAATTCCGCGCAGGGTCAGATACTGAAACACCGTCAGTGCCGAAAAATGTTGTGAGAGAACCTCTGTCAGCCAGAGCAGCATGAGTTATTCACCTTTTCTTTAATTCCCTCCACCACGCGATCCATGGCGGAACTGCGAGAACCCTTGACCAATACTGTCAACGGTAAGTTATTTGCCCTGACAACAGATTCCACTGCCTGATCATGGGTCAGGCAGGACTCTGTATCCTCACCAAACCCATCCGCATATCCCTCGCAGCCAGGCCCCACGGTGATCATTCGGTCAATGCCATACTCCCTGGCGCACTCTCCCACGTTCTGGTGTAGCGCCCGAGCCTCTGGGCCAAGCTCTGCCATCGCGCCCAGGACTGCGATCGTCTGCCCCGCCCGCTGACCCAAAACACACAAAGCCGCTTTCATCGAAGCCGGGTTGGCGTTGTAGCTGTCATCAATCAGCGTCAGTTCCGGCGACAGATTCAACACCTGTAGCCGACCCTGGACCGGCGCAACCTGCTTCAACCCGTTCATAATGGCCCGGTCGTTGGCGCCCAGCTCCCGGGTTGCAGCAATGGCCAGCAACATATTAGTGATGTTGTGATCGCCCTCAAGCGCCAGCGAAACCCGGCAGCACCAGTTGTCCGGGCCTTGCACCTGAATGCTTTTGGTGCCGGCGCCATGACTCTCGATCACTGCGTGGTAATCCGCTGACGAATCCAGCCGGCTGACACCGGCAACACGACGACTGCCGGCACGTTGCTGCCATTGGCTAAAGGCCGGATCATCCCGGTTCAGCACCACCAGACCATCGGCAGCAACACCATCGATGATTTCTCCTTTGGCCAGCACAATATTTTCGTAGCTGCCAAAGCCTTCCAAATGCGCCTGACCCGCGTTGGTCAGAATGGCAACTTCGGGCTTCGCCAATGCAACGGTGTGGGCGATTTCGCCCAGTCCACTGGCGCCCAGCTCAATCACGCCATAACGGTGCTCCGGCGAAAGACCAAAAAGCGTAAGCGGCACACCGATGTGGTTGTTCAGATTGCCACGGGTGGACAGCGTCGGCCCCATCTGCGACAGAATGGCAGAACACATTTCTTTGACGGTCGTCTTGCCACTGCTGCCGGTGATGGCGAGAATCCTCGCTTCACTTTCTGCGCGATTCCCGGCCGCTAACTGAGCCAGGGCCATGAGCGTGTCCCCCACGATGAGCTGGGGTAATGACACCTCGCTGTCCGGCACATCGACAACCAGACCAACGGCACCTAGCTCGCGGGCCTGCTGCAAAAAACGATGGCCGTCAAAATTCTCGCCCCGAAGCGCAACGAACAGCTGCCCCTGCTCAAGGGTGCGGGTATCGGTTGAGACGCCGGCAAACATAACTGATGCCAGGGCGTCAGACACGCACTCGGCACCCAGCCAGCTTTGGGCCTCAGCCAGCGAAAAGGCGCGCATCATGCCACACCCCCATTCAGTTTCAAGATATTGCGAACATGCTCGGCATCGCTGAAGGGGAACTTCTGGCCGGCGATTTCCTGATAGGCCTCATGGCCTTTTCCGGCGATAAGCACCAGGTCATCCGGAGCTGCGGTGCGGATAGCCGTCTGGATTGCCTCAGCCCGGTCATGAATGACCGTAACCTTCGCCGGGCCGCTAAACCCTGCAACAATGTCACGGGCAATCGCAACGGGATCTTCGCTGCGCGGATTGTCATCAGTCACAACGATGCGGTTCGCCAGCTTTTCAGCCTCCCGTGCCATTTCCGGACGCTTGCCAGCGTCACGGTCGCCGCCGCATCCGAACACGCAAATCAGGTCTCCGGCAACATGGGGGCGCAGCGCTGCCAGGGCATTTGCAAGGGCGTCCGGTGTGTGGGCGTAGTCCACCACCACCCTGACACCACTGGAGCCACCAAACCTCTCCAGCCTTCCCGGCGGAGGTGTCAGGCGAGCAACGGCCTGCTGTGCCCGTTCAACCGGAACACCCAGGGTCAAGATAGTGGCCATGGCCGCCAGCACATTACTGGCATTGAAACTGCCCATCAGGGGGACGGCAATGACAAACCGCCCCCACTCACCATCGACTTCCGCCTCAAAGCCCTCATCGGTTGGCCGGAATTCGCGCAACCAGAGCTCCGTTTGGGCTTCATGCAGGCTGTAGCGGACGCGGTCACACTTGCCGGCCAACTGGTCAAACAGCTGCCTGCCGAAAGGGTCGTCAAAGTTGATAACGGAGAAGTGCAACTCTTCACGCTCAAACAGACGGGCCTTCGCCTCGCCGTAGGCCTCCATAGATCCGTGGTAATCCAGATGATCCCGGGTCAGGTTGGTAAATACGGCGCCAGTCATGGTGAGGTTATCGATTCGTCCTTGATCCAGGGCATGAGATGAAACTTCCATCACAGCCGCACGACCGCCCTGCTTCAGGATCCGCGCCAGAACCCGGTTCACCTGAACCGCGTCCGGCGTGGTGTGAGTCGCCGGATACAGTGCACCGGGCATACCATAACCGAGAGTGCCGAGGATACCGCAGGGGGTTCCCGTCTCTTTGAGAAGCTGGGCAACGTACTGGCAAACGGACGTCTTGCCGTTGGTTCCGGTGACACCAATCAGACGCAGGCGTTGCGAAGGATGTTCGAAAAACCGGTCTGCAATCTTCCCGACCAAACCACGAAGACCGACCACCGGGACCACCAGAGCGCCAAGTCGTTCCGAACATTCGGCGGCCTGATAAGACTCCAGAAGGATAACGGTAGCCCCTTCTTTAATTGCCGCGTCGACATAAAAATCAGCCGGCGTGCTGGCTCCCGACAAGGCAATAAACGCGTCGCCGGAGGCCACCTCCCGGCTGTCGGTCTTCAGGCCGTGGATAGTCACGTCGAATACTGACGGAACCACCACGATTCCTTGTAATAAAGTGCTGAGAGATGTGATGCACATAGATTTATCCTCGATCCCCGGGCGCTGGAGAAACAGCTTTCACCGCCCCAACGTCCAGTTCAGGCTTCACATTCAGCAGTCGCAGTGCGTCACTCATCACCCTGGCGAACACCGGCGCTGCCACTTCCCCGCCGTAATATTCACCGGACTGCGGCGCATCAACGGCCACAACCGTAACCAACCTGGGGTTATCAATCGGGGCCATCCCGGCAAAAATGGCCTTGTACTGGCTGTCCTCGTAGCCTTGGGCGCCAACCAGGTGAACCGTGCCGGTCTTGCCCCCGGCAGAGTAGAAGCCGGGCTGGGCGCGCTTTCCCGTGCCACGTGAAACCACTTGTCGGAGCATATTGCGGACCTCGTAGGAAACCTGCTCGGACAATACCCGTCGCCCTTCGGGCTTCTCTTCCCGCTTTACGAGGCTCAGCGGGTAACGCACGCCACCGTTGGCAATCACCATATAGGCCTGCGCCAGCTGAAGAGCATTTACGCTCATACCGTAACCATAGGACAGGGTCGCCTCTTCCACGGGCCGCCACTTCGGCGGCGCGGGCAGTACCCCTACGGCTTCCCCGGGGAAGCCGATCCCGGTCGGCTGACCAATGCCCAGTCGCGCGTATATATCGCGGATCACATCACCGCCGAGCACCGTGGCAATCTTGCTGATCCCGACGTTACTGGACTTGACTATAATGTCAGTCACACTGAGCAGGCCATAGTTGCGATGATCGCGGATGGTGAAACGTCCAAAACTCCGGTAACCCGGGTTGGTATCAACACTGCTGTTGACCGTATATTTGCCAGATTCCAGCGCTGCTGCCATCGTTATGGGCTTCATGGTCGAGCCCGGCTCAAACAGGTCGGTTATTGCCTTGTTTCTAAGATTTTCCGCAGCCAGCTGGCTGCGGTCATTGGGGTTGTAGGACCCCTGATTCACCATTGCCAGAACCTCACCGGAATCGACATCCAGCATGACCAGCGTGCCACCGCGGGCATTGTGGGCGGCAACTACCGCCTTGAGCTCACGGTAAGCCAGATATTGAAGGCGCAGATCAATACTGAGCGCTAAATTGCGCCCGGGGCTGGCATCCCGGATCAGAGTCAGGTCCTTGATAATTCTGCCCCGGTTATCCTTGAGAACCCGCTTGCGGCCGGATTCGCCGGATAACCATTGGTTAAAGGCCAGCTCTATACCTTCCTGGCCACGCTCGTCGATATTCGTGAAACCGACCACGTGAGCCGTCACTTCGCCTGCGGGATAGTAACGACGGTATTCCTGCCGCGCATACACTCCCGGAATATCCAGAGCGAGTGCCTGTCTGGCAAGATCAGGCTGAACCTTGCGGCGCAGGTAAATGAACTCGCGACCGGAATACTCCTTCAGCCGCTCACGCAGGGAGGCCTCACTTATGTCGAGCAGCCGGGCAAGATTGGTCAGGCGCGGCTCAGAGGGATCGGCCTCCGAAGGGTTGGCCCAGATAGTCTGCACCGGCGTGCTGACTGCCAAAGGCTCACCGTATCGATCGGTAACAACGCCTCGATGAGCGTCGATGGTCTCAACCCGGATGGTCCTGACATCCCCCTGCTTGCGCAGAAAATCGTTGTCGACCACGTGCAGGTCGACCAGGCGCCAACCCAGCACCCCGATAACCAGCAGAAAGACGCCCAGCACGGAGCCAAAGCGCCAGGCGGCCAGCCCGGACGCCAAACGCTGGCCCCATGTTGTCTTCTTTCCCTGATCGGACACGTCAATCACCCTGAACGTTGTTGTTATCGTCGGTTACTGACTAGCAACCGGAGACATCAGGGGTACCAGCACAATGTCCTGACGCCCTGGCACCACCATGTTGAAACGCTCTGCTGCCAGACTTTCCACCCGGCCATGAGCGCTCAAGGCACTTTGCTCAAGCAGAAGCTGACTCCACTCACTCTGGTATCTATCCCGTCCCGCCTGAAGCTGCGACAACGTGTTGAAAAGTTCACGGTTTTCGTGAGCGCTCACGACAACACCAATGGAGGAAGCAACCAGCAACACTACCAGAGCGAGAGACACCAGGACCTTGCCCTGCCTCGTGGCATCAAAAACCTGCCGTGAGATCCGAACAGCCGTTGCTACGCCGTCCCGGACTTTCTGCTTGTTCAACTTTGCCGTCTTAACCGGCTCTTCAATGGCTACCGCGCCCATGATTACGCGCTCCCCTGCGAGTTTTTTCTGATATCAGTGCGTTCCAGCACCCGCATGACTGCACTGCGGGCGCGTACGTTGTCACTTACTTCGTCGGCACCGGCCTTACTGGCCTTGCCAACAAGCCGGAAGTCGGATGCTTCCTGTTCTGCGGTCACCGGCACACCTTTGGGCATCTGGGGCCCACGGGCCAGATCCCGCATAAACCGCTTGACCAGCCGGTCTTCAAGCGAATGAAAGCTGATGACCACCAGCCGACCACCCGTTGCCAGTCGGTCGACCGCCGCCCTGAGGCCGATTTCGAGATCTTCCAGTTCCCGGTTAATGAAGATCCGGATCGCCTGGAAGGTCCGCGTCGCGGGGTGCTTGTGCTTCTCTTTCTTTGGTACTGCCTCGCTGACCAGCTCTGCCAGTTGGCGAGTCGTCTCAACAGGCGTTTCCTGTCGGCGCTGAACCAGGAGTCGGGCAATACGGCGGGAAAAGCGCTCCTCGCCATACCGCCAGATCACATCGGCTATCTGGGCTTCTTCTGCCGTTGCCAGCCACTGGGCAGCGCTAGGCGCCTGCTCGGTGTTCATCCGCATGTCCAGCGGGCCATCGCGCATGAAGCTGAAACCACGAGATGCGTCATCCAGTTGTGGTGACGAGACACCAAGATCCAGCAACACTCCGTTGACCGACTCCCAGCCCTGCCCGGTGACCGCTGAATCCAGCTCTGCAAAAGACCCATGGAAACAATGGAAGCGGTTGTCTTGTGCTTCGAGTTCCCGGGCCGCTCTAATAGCCTCGGGATCCTTATCAATACCCAGCAAATGGCCCGCCTCGCCAAGACGCCCAAGAATCAGGCGACTGTGACCACCCCGTCCAAAGGTGCCATCCACGTAGTATCCGTCGGGGTCGTTGACCAGATAGTCGACCGCCGAGTCCAGGAGCACCGAGCGATGCGAATATGCCGCCCCGGCCTCCTGCTCGCGACCGGAGGTCATAGAGACAGCGCCCCCATCTCTGGCGGCATTTCGTCGTCATCGGAGGGCTCATCCAGCCAAGAGAACCAGCGCTCTTCGCTCCACAACTCGAACTTTTTGCCCTGCCCGATCAACATCAGCTTCTTCTCCAGATGGGCGTAGCTTCTCAGTGTCGGGGGAATCAGGATGCGCCCGGCCGAGTCCAGCTCCATGGGCGCAGCATTACCCAGAATCAGACGCTGCAGGCGGCGGGCCGCCTTGTTCATATTGGGAAGGGCCTCAATCTTGGGCCTCAGGATTTCCCATTCGGGCTCGGGATAGACCAGCAAACAGCGCTCTTCGTCGGCATTCGCCGTCAATACAATGCGACCACCACAGGCCTGCGCGAGCTGTTCGCGCACCTTGGCGGGGATCGCCAGGCGACCCTTCACATCCATATTGATGGCATGACTGCCGAGAAAATTACTCATTCACACTGTCTCTGGGTGCCTGAAATCCACAAAAAACCACTAGAAACCACTTTTTCCCACTTCCGCACACTATAGAAACACGCAATACACAATGCAAGCGCCGCAAACAGCGCCACACGCGGGAAAGTTCCTTTTATGACAAGAGGTTACAGAGACGGATTCAATAAAATGGTGAGATTACGAAAAAGAAAAGAAGCAAAATCAAACACCTGCAAAATAGTCTAAAGAAGACAAGTGAGGTTTAAGATTTTTTGGCTATAAAAGACATCTGTTGAGAATGACAGACTTTACATGAAGGGAATAAAAGAGTGAGCTCGCCGATAAGCCGGGTTCTGTCTTGGACAGTCATTCATCTAGGGCCTGCGTCACCACAGGCCTCAAGCAACCTACCCGAATCCAGCGCGGGCCACGCCATTGGATTCCTATTTGGTCTTGCTCCAGGTGGGGTTTACCATCGCCGTGGACTGTTACCAGCCACGCGGTGCGCTCTTACCGCACCGTTTCACCCTTACCGGCGCCCGAAGGCGCTTAGGCGGTCTGCTTTCTGTTGCACTTTCCGTCGGCTCACGCCGCCCAGGCGTTACCTGGCACCTTGCCCTATGGAGCCCGGACTTTCCTCCCCCGGTAAAACCGGCGGCGACTGTCTGGCGAGCTCGGGCGTGACGATACTCCTGCCTCTACGGGCTTGCAAGCGAAACTGCCACAGGCACTCAGGCATCCTTCAGCCCAAGAGCGCGCTGATAAAGCTCGTTCTTTGAAAGCCCGGTTAATTCGGCGGCCATTTTTGCCACTGTCTTTACCGGCAGTTCCGCCAGCAGCACCTTCAGGACTCTATCAACATCCAGTGTCGCCGCATCGCTATCGACAGCGCGGGGTTCTGCACCACGGATCATCACCACAAACTCGCCACGGGTGCCATGGGGATCCAGCTCCAGCTCCGCCAGAACCTCGTGCACTGCACCTGAATAGAAGGTCTCGAAAGTCTTGGTGATTTCCCGGCCAAGCACCATCTCCCGATCAGACCCCAGAACCTCCGCGATATCCCGCACCGATTCGAGGATCCGGTGGGGCGATTCGTAGAAGACCAGAGTCGCGACCTCACGGGATAAAGACTCAAGACTTGCGCGGCGGCCGGAACGTTTTGCAGGCAGAAATCCTACAAACAAAAACAGGTCTGTGGGCAACCCGGCAGCACTCAACGCGGTTACCAGCGCACAGGGCCCCGGAATGGGACTGACCACGAATCCAGCGGCTCTGGCCTCGCGGACCAGCACATAGCCCGGATCGGAGATCAGCGGAGTGCCAGCATCGGAAATCAGAGCCACATCCCGCCCCGCTTCAAGTTCCGCCAGTATACTGGCGGCACGGTCTTTTTCGTTATGATCATGCAGTGCAATGAGCCGTTTCTGAATGCCCAGATGGTTCAGCAGTCGACCACTGTGCCTGGTATCCTCAGCAGCTACCACATCAACACCCGCCAGAACCCGGGTTGCGCGCGGAGACATATCATCGAGATTGCCAATGGGTGTAGCAACGATAAAAAGCGTTCCGACGGAAGCCCCTTCCCGGCTGACCCCGGAGGAAAAATCACTGACCACATTCTTCAAAGTTGCTGCCTCATTGATACCAACCCCCGGACCGTGACAGTTACGTCATGTGAATTAACCCCGGAGCTGTTAAACTTGCCACCGTTAGTCTGGCGCTACAAGCCCAATAATCCGGAGTATATCGAGCTTGCCATGATAAAGACCCGCATCCATAAACGAGCCCTGGCCAGCGTTCTTGCCGCCGCCCTTTTTTCCGCCGGCTGTGCCAGCGTCAATCTTGATTCGCACATCGCACAAACTGCCGATCAGGCCCTTGAAATGGCCAGCAGGGAAGACAACCTCGAGACGGCCCAGGCCTACCTGCTAAGAATTGCCAGCCGATTCCAGGATCAGGGCGACCACGAGGCAGCCCGAACGCTACTGCAAAGTGAGCGACTGGCGCAACCTGTACCAGCGCTTGATAACCAGAAACGGCTTCTGTCCATGGCAAGTGCAACAGCGCTTGACGATCAATCCTGGGCAAAAGAACTTGCCAGTGAAATGTCGCCTTCTGATTTCATCGACTACCCGGCAAACCTGATGGTACGGGCAGCAAATCTGCAAGCAGACACCTTCGCCCTTGCGGAGAATCCGTTGTCTGCGGCCATGACCCTCATATTACTGGCTCAGACCGACACTACGGCCGATGCACAGCAGATTCATGATCGGGTCTGGTCATTACTGGAACAAGTGTCTGATGGAGAGCTGGGTTCGGCCTCATCAGATGCCATTGGCTATGAGGCCCAGGGCTGGCTGGAGCTGGCAAGCATTGTACGAGCACCCGATATCGGCATCGATGAGCAGGGCCGAATCATACGCAGCTGGCAGAACAACTGGCCAGGGCACCCAGCCGCACAGGTGCTGCCATCCGACCTGCGGCTTATCGCGACAATGGCCGATAGCCGGCCCGAGAAAATCGCACTGGCACTGCCCCTCAAAGGCCCGCTGGCAACGGCCGGAAAAGCGATTCGGGACGGTTTTCTTGCCGCCTACTACCTGGATGACTCCGCTAATCGCATTAAAACCGACATCCGGATCTTCGATACCTCCGACACGCCGTTCGGCGAACTTTATCGCGAGCTTTCGGAACAGGATATTGACCTGGTAGTCGGCCCTCTTGAGAAGGAGGCCCTCGCCGGACTGGGTGCCATGAATACTCTACCGATACCGGCTCTGGGGCTGAACTACCTGCCATCCGGGACCCAGGCACCGAATGGCCTCTATCAGTTTGGCCTTTCAGCCGAAGACGAAGCGCGCCAGATAGCCGACAGATTGCTAGCCGAAGGGCTGCGCCAGGTGTTGGTGCTTATCCCCCAGGGTGAATGGGGCGACCGGGTGGAACAAGCTCTCCTGCAGCGGCTGTCCACCTCTGATGGTGTTGCCCTGGATACAGAACGCTTCTTCAGGGAAGACAATCTCAGGGCGGTAACAGCCGACCTACTCGGTATTACCGTCTCCCGTGACCGGGCTATCCAGGTCGAACGCACCATTGGCATAGACGTTGAATTCGAGCCTCGCCGTCGTCAAGATGCGGATGCCATTGTCATGGTTGCAGAACCCACCATCGCCCGCCAGTTCAACCCGCTCTTTGCCTTCTATTTCGGAGGCGATCTGCCCGTTTATTCGCCCTCTATCATTTACGAAGGCACCCCATCGCCATCCCGGGACCGTGATCTAAACGGCGCTATTTTCACCGACATTCCCTGGGTTCTCGGCGATGACAACGAACTTCGAACCAGGGCCACGGAGATCATGTCAGGCACCCGGGGCCAACCAGGCAGACTGTTTGCCATGGGCGCAGATGCCTGGCACCTCAGCAAACGATTACCCCTGCTCAGACAGGTCGAAAGCGCGTCGATCGCAGGGCAGACAGGTGTTCTGACCATGACATCTGAAGGCAGTATCCACCGGGAACAGCTCTGGGCACAATTCCGGAACGGAACACCGGAACTTCTTCCGAAGCTCGAACCGGAGGTCGCCGACACCAACTCCCAGGGTGAGCCAATGCCGATCACCGGGCAGAACTAAGGAACAATTCAATCGCCATGGATGGCACAAAAGCCCTGGGAAATCACTTCGAAGGCGTTGCGGCCCGCTACCTCATGAGTCGCGGCGTCCGGATTGTTGAGCGTAACGTTTATAATCGCGGCGGCGAGATAGATCTGGTCGGCCGTGATGGCGAAACACTGGTCTTCTTTGAAGTTCGTTACCGCGGGCCCGGCAGCCTCGTCGACCCCGCAAGCTCCATCAATTATCCGAAACAGCAGAGACTGATAAAAGCGGTTTCCTTTTATCTGCACAGGCACGGACTCTGGAATAGCGTCTCACGAATTGATGTGGTTGCGATCACCCCGGGTACCATCAAAAAATACCGGGTACAATGGATCAGGAATGCAATTCTGGCAAGATAGTGATACTGACGATGACCGACACAGAACACCAGATTAACCAGTGGTTCGCAAGTCACATGGAGCATACCGCTCAGGCGGCAAGCACCGCAGGCCCTGCCATTGAGGACGTTGCGGACGCCTTCGTAGCCACCCTGCTCCAGGACGGAAAAATCGTCACCTGCGCCAACGGCAACGCCAATATACTGGCTCAGTATTTCTGCACCTCGCTTCTTAACAGGTTTGAACAGGACAGGCCCGCTCTGCCGGCCATTAACCTGGGTGCAGACGCCACCACCTACTCGGCGATCTGTCGCGACAACCGGTTCAACGACACCTTCTCCCGTCAAGTCAGAGCCATCGGGAAACCGGGAGACCTGCTGCTTGTAATCGTTGACGACGGCCACAAAGCCAACCTCATACAGGCCATCCAGGCCGCCCATGACCGGGAAATGAGCGTTGTTGTCCTCAGTGCCAGGGAGAAATCCGATATTACCTCTCTGATGCATCCCGAGGACCACGAGATCGCGCTCAACAATCTGAGCCCGACTGAGGCGACGCCCCTGCTGCTGTTGATCATTAATGCGCTGTGCGGACTGATCGATGGCAAGCTTTTCGGAGGATAAAAAAAGCCAGCTTACGCTGGCTTTCTGGAACAGGAAAAGCTCGTTACTTCACCACTTTGAGCGTAGGCCTTCCTGAGGGCCGATCCTCCTGCCCGGAAGGGGACTGCTCTCCGTCGCGCTCGCGGGTACCGCCATCAGGGTCCGGTGAGCCAGGCTCACTGCCGAACACCATACCTTCCCCGTTTTCCTTCGCATAGATCGCCATAACAGCTTGCAGAGGTATGAACACCTGCATGGGCACACCTCCGAAACGGGCACTGAACTCCAGCGCACCGTTACCAATAACCAGGCCACGTACTGCGCCCGAGCTGATGTTCAGAACAATCTGCCCGTTCGCCACATGCTCGGTCGGCACCTGTACACCCTGAATGCCTGCATCCACCACAATGTAGGGCGTACAGTCATTGTCCAGAATCCACTCATTGAAAGCACGTACCAGGTACGGACGGCTGGACGTCATGGTGTTTTTGCTCTCAGCCACTACCACTCTCCTGCTCCGACCAGCGGAACTTTTCCAAATCAGCTGCGAATGTCTTCTTCCAGATCAGACAGACTTGCCTTGAAGCCTTCCCGGCTGAAAATACTGTCCATATATTTCTGCAGCGGCTTGGCCTGCTTATCGCTAAGGTCAATGCCCAATGCCGGAAGACGCCATAGAATCGGCGCAATGCAGCAATCCACAATGGTAAATTCTTCGGACAGGAAAAAAGGCATTTCACCGAACAGCGGCGCCGTTGCCAGCAAGCTTTCCCGCAGTTCCTTGCGCGCCGCCTCGGAGGCCTTGGCGTTTGGCTGGGCCAGAATCTGGTCGACCAGACCACACCAGTCTTTCTGAATGCGATGGATCATCAGCCGGCTATTGGCTCGTGCAACCGGATAAACCGGCAATAACGGCGGGTGAGGAAAACGCTCGTCGAGATACTCCATCATGATGTTGGGCTCGTAAAGCACCAAGTCACGATCCACCAGTGTCGGCAGGGCGTTGTATGGGTTCAGGTCGGCCAGTTCGGCCGGCGGATTGTCCGGGTCCACATCAACAAT
This sequence comes from Marinobacter sp., assembly GCF_048269445.1. Taxonomy (GTDB): domain Bacteria; phylum Pseudomonadota; class Gammaproteobacteria; order Pseudomonadales; family Oleiphilaceae; genus Marinobacter. Next base: position 627,032 of record NZ_JBLXIQ010000002.1, read on the forward strand.
ATCAACGGTAACACCCTTCTCTGCCAGAACGATACGCACCCTATGGCTGTAATGGCTGGCCGGATCCGAGAAAAACGTCATTGATGACCGCTTGGTCACAACGCCCATAGAACTACCTCACGAGTAAACAAACCGAAATGATCCTGAAAAAACGCAAAAATCCAGCGGGCCGGTTATTGCCCGCTGGAACTCAGGGGACGATATTATACCCTATTTCTCAGTGTACGTCCTTCCAGTACTCACGATTGAGGAGATAAGCGAACACAAAGAAGATAGCAACAAAGATCAGAACAAAAATCCCCAGGCGCTCACGCTCCAGCTTGACCGGATCGGCCATGTAGGACATGAAGTTGGTCAGGTCGTACATGGCCTGATCAAACTCGGCTCCTGTCATGCTGCCCTCAATTGCGTATTCAGGACAGACATCGGCATTATTGACATTACCACTGAGCGGCTCAACACTGGGCTCAACACCGATGTTCGGCGGCACAGCACAGAGGCCCTGAAGCCCGACCATCACGTGTGGCATACCTACCGCCGGGAACACAACGTTGTTGACACCAAGCGGGCGGGACTCGTCCTTGTAGAAGCCACGCAGGTAAGAGTATACCCAAGCTTCACCACGCAGGCGGGTCTCCAGGGTCAGGTCGGGCGGCGGCGCACCGAACCAGGCGGCGGCCATATCCTTGTTCATGGAGTTTTTCATCAGCTCACCAATTTTGGCACCGGTGAAGATCAGATTCTCCTCGTACAATGAAACCGGAATCTCCAGGTCATCGGCGACCCGCTTGTAGCGGGCGTATTCCATGGAGTGGCACCCCATACAGTAGTTGGTGAACGTCGCCGCACCACGCTGGAGCGACGCGTTATCAGTGTGATCTGACTCGAACGGATCCAGATGAACCGCCCCACCAGCAGCCAGCCCAAGGGCCGGCAGGATTGCGATGAAAAGACCAAAGATCAGCTTTCTCATTATCCTGTCACCCTCTCTGGAACTGGCTTGGTTTTCTCCATGCGCGTGTAGAACGGCATCAGAATGAAGTAGAGGAAGTACACCGCCGTCAGGATCTGGGCAACGGTCGTGCGCCCGGCAGTTGCAGGCACCAGGCCGAGATAGCCGAGCACAACAAAGCTCACCGCAAAAACCGCAAGAGCGATCTTGCTCAGCCAGCCCTTGTAGCGGATGGAGCGAACCGGACTTCTGTCCAGCCATGGCAGGACGAAGAGAATTGCAATCGCTCCGCCCATCACAACAACACCCCAGAACTTCGCGGGCAAGCCGAAAAGATCCACCGTTACAGCTCGCAACATGGCGTAGAAGGGCGTGAAATACCATACCGGTGCAATATGCGCTGGCGTTTGCAAGGGATTCGCGGGCTGGAAGTTGGGCTTCTCAAGGAACAGGCCACCCATCTCCGGGAAGAAGAACACGACAATAAAAAAGATGAAGAAGAACACCGCAACGCCCACCAAATCGTGCACGCTGTAGTAAGGATGGAACGGAATGCCGTCTTTCGGAATGCCGTTTTCATCTTTGTTTTTCTTGATGTCGATACCGTCAGGGTTGTTTGACCCCACTTCGTGGAGCGCCAGGATGTGCAGCACCACCAGGCCCAATAGCACGATCGGCAGCGCCACCACATGCAGAGCGAAGAACCGGTTCAGGGTGATTCCTGAAATCAGGTAATCGCCACGAATCCACAGGGAAAGGTCTTCACCGATCACGGGGATAGCACCAAACAGGTTAACGATTACCTGGGCACCCCAGTAGGACATCTGGCCCCAAGGCAGCAGGTAGCCCATGAAAGCTTCGGCCATCAGCACCAGGTAGATCAGCATGCCGAAGAGCCAGATCAGCTCACGGGGCTTCTGATAGGAGCCGTACATCAGCCCCCGGAACATGTGGAGATAGACCACAATGAAAAAGGCCGATGCACCGGTCGAGTGCAGATAACGCAGCAACCAGCCCCACTGGACATCACGCATGATGTACTCAACAGAGGCGAAGGCCCCCTCCGAGGTCGGGTTGTAGCTCATGGTCAGCCAGATACCCGTAACCAACTGGTTAACGAGTACCAGCATGGCCAGGGAGCCAAAGAAGTACCACACGTTGAAGTTCTTCGGCGCGTAATACTTGGCCAGGTGCTTGTTCCAGGCGTCAACAATCGGCAGACGTTCGTCTACCCAGTTAATGAGCTTCTGCATCACGCTGCCTCCGGGTCAAGACCAATCGTTAAGGTCACGTCATCGTCGTAACGATAGGGCGGCACTTCAAGGTTCAGGGGAGCAGGCTGCGCGTCATAAACCCGGCCGGCGAGATCGTACTTGGAGCCGTGACACGGGCAGAACAGACCGCCCAGCCAGTCTTCCCCCAAATCTTCCGGGGCCACTTCCGGACGATAGCTCGGAACGCAACCCAAGTGGGTGCAAAGACCAACCAGAACCGCTACTTCGGGCTTCAGGGCCCGGTAGATACCGTCGATGTACGGTGGCTGCTGAGGCGCCTGGGACTGAGGATCTCTCACTTCCTCGTTCAGCTTCTCAATATTTGCCAGCATCTGCTCGGTGCGGCGGATAATCCAGACCGGCTTACCCCGCCACTCGACCGTAATCTGCTGGCCCGGTTCAATCTTGCTGATATTGACGGTTACCGGTGCACCCGCTGCTTCCGCTTTGGCACTGGGGTTCCAGGATGCCACGAAAGGGACGGCCGCACCGACGACGCCGACTCCACCCACCACAGACGTAGCACCGATCAGAAACCGGCGCCGGCCTTGGCTCACGTCGCCATTACTCATTATGGTTTTCTCCCATCAGGCGATGTCACAGCCCGCAACACAGCCGGCAATGTGCATCTAAAAGGACTTCACAACCCAAAAATATAAGCGCCCAAATGGTAATGAAATTACCAGGTGCTTACAAGTCGGAAAGCCGCGACTGGCGCCTCATCCCTGTTCCAGATCAATTTGCTGACAAATCGTCCGAACATAAAAAAACCCGGCCGAAAGGGCCGGGTTTTCCAGGATCTGCTCCAACAATATTAACGCTTGGAGTACTGAGGACGCTTACGCGCCTTGCGCAGACCCACTTTCTTACGCTCAACTTCGCGAGCATCACGGGTAACATAACCCGCTTTGCGCAGAGCTGGGCGCAGAGTTTCATCATAATCCATCAGTGCGCGAGTCAGACCGTGGCGGATGGCGCCAGCCTGACCACTGATACCACCACCCTTAACGGTGATATTAAGATCGAAACGATCGGTAGATTCAGCAACCACAAGCGGCTGACGAACGATCATCCGAAGTGTCTCACGACCGAAGAAGTCTTCGATAGAGCGACCGTTGATGGAAATATTACCGCTTCCCGGCTTGATAAAGACTCGAGCCGTGGATGTCTTGCGGCGACCAGTACCGTAATTTTGTGCTACAGACATATCCGCCTTCCGTTAAATGTCGAGTTCTTTGGGCTGCTGGGCTG